>CAWEDI010000001.1:0-64013 GCA_963807735.1 uncultured Pseudomonadota bacterium
CGCCATCGCGAACGAGCGACCCTGAACGAGCCTCTGGTTCTCGAAGATCGAGCCCTGATGCGGCGCCGGCGGATAAGGCATGCGCACCGGCACGTCGCGCAACCTGCGGCTGCAGCGTCGGTTCGCCGCGCACCATTTGCGCGTTGAAGCTTTCGAGATCCTTGAACCAGTCGGAGCGCAGCGGCCAGGCGTCGGCGGCGCGATAGCCGAACAGCAGCAGCGGCCGGTCGCGGTCCGAAAGGTTAGCTCTCGAACCATGCACCGTGCGCACGTGGTGCAGGGAGATGGCGCCCGCCTTGCCGATCACCGGCGTAGCGTTGCGGACGTCGAGCCCCGCCGCGACAGGATCCATCGCCCCCGCGAAATGGCCCTCGTAATGATGATCGTAGACGGGGCCCCGGTGTGAACCGGGTATCATCAGCATCGGCCCGTTCTCCAAAGTGCAGTCTTCGATCATCACGCCGACTTCGAGAATGTCGTCGTTGGTGTGCGGATAGAAGGCCCAATCCTGATGCCATTCCACCGGCTCGCCGCCCCGCGCCGGCTTGATGTTGAGCTTGCTGTGGTCCATGCGCAAATTCGGACCTATGAGTTGAACGACGAGATCCATGATCCGCGGCGAGGTCAGCATCTCGCTGTAGATGGCGCCGTTGATATGCGGGTCCTTGATCCTGCGAACCCTCGGATTCGAGCGAGAATGCGCATCTTCGAGATCGTAGACGCTGTCGCTCGCCGAAACATCGCGCGATTTTTCGATAAGCTCGGCAAGCGTCTCCCGCGCCTGAGTCAACCAGACCTGGGGGATGACGTCGGGAACGACGATGTAGCCGTTCTCGCGATAGAACTCGATCTGCGATGGGGTCAGCATGGTTTCCTCCGTCTCTCATTTTTGTGATTCAGCGTTATTCAGCTTCGGGGTTCTACTTCGCTTGTAGCTCCCCCGTCGAGACGACACGGCCAATCTTCGACGAACGCAACATCGCCTCAACCACCTCAACCGAGCGCAAGCCGACGACGGCGTCCGCGCAGTTCTCGACCGCCTTGCCAAGGCAGAGATCGACGAAGCGGTGGATTGGCTCGGCGCAGGCGTAGGCCCCGTCGCCGGACGAGATGGCGACGTCCGCGTTTTCTCCGTCGAACCGACGAAGGCTGAGGCGCTCCCGTTCGACGTCCAGCAACAGCATTCCGGCGTCGCCGAAGATGCGAATGTCGACCTGGAACGGCGAGCCGGGCGGGACTGTGGCGGCGCCGGACAGCGCCGCCGTCACCCCGTCAGCAAAACGCACGACGGCCGCGTCATAGAGATCGCCGCCGAGCTCCGACCGGCCAACCATCGCGAACACGTCCTTCGGCGTGAGATCGGCGAGGTAGAACAATCCTCCCAGCATGTGGATGAGCTGTCCCCAGGCATACCCACCGGTCGCGGAATTCGCCCAGGTTTGCGGGTCCGGGCGGAACATCTCCCGTTCGGTTCCGGCGAGGTCCGATCCCGACATGAGGTCCCCGACCGGCGTCGCCATCTGCGCGCTAACGTGGCGGATGCGGCCAATGCGTCCGGCGCGGACGAGCGCGCGCGCCTCGGCGAAATAGGGTTTGAAGTTCCACCCGTAGGGAACCAGCACATGAAGAGCTTTGGCCCGCGCCAAAGCGGCGATCGCGCGCGCCTCAACCGCCGAGACCGTCATAGGCTTTTCGATCAGGACGTGGATGCCTCTTTCCATCGCCGCGATCGCATGGGCGCCGTGCAGATTGTGCGGTGAGGCGACGACGAGCGCGTCCATCGGCGCCTCGCTCAACATCGTCCCAAAATCCTCAGAGCCATAGGGGATGCCGAAGGTCGTCTGCACTTTGTGGAGTTCAGCCCGGCCAAGCCGGCAGACCGCGACCAGCTCCACGTCGGAACGCGCTTTCAGAATCGGCATATGGTTGGCCACCGCCCACCAACCGGCGCCCACCACGCCGATGCGCAATTTTCCGCTCATGCGATTCTCCGACCGCCAATTCCGATCACATGTTTACGCCGGCCTCGCTGCGCGAGGCAACGACATAGCGGGCTTGCAAGGCCAAGCCTGGCGGGTCACTTGATCGGCGGTCGAGGCAGTTGGGCCTCGCCCGGCTCCATGACGTAGGTATAATCGAGCGAATACCAGGGTGCACGGATCGACGGGTCCGAAGGATGCGGCTCCGCATGGCGGACATAGTCGCCGAGCAAGGCCCGGGTGACGCCGAATTGGGGGTCCCGGTTGATGTTGGGGTCGTCGGGATCGTAGACCTGCGAGATCAGCACTTTGTAACCCGGCTTGAAGATCAGCGCATGCAGATGCGCCGGCCGTTTCGGCTGGCGGTTTTGGGTCTTCAGCATCAGTCCGACGACGCCGTCCGTCGGAATGGGGTAGCCGACCATCTTGACCGTGGTGAACCAGAACCTGCCGGCTTCATCCGTCGTGAATTTGCCGCGCAAATTCATATCGGCCTGTTCGGGGTCCTGGTTTTCGTAGAGACCGAGCGGAGAGGCGTGCCAAATGTCGACCTCAGCGCCGGCGATCGGCGCGCCCGCCCTGTCTACGACGCGGGCCGTCACCAGCAGCGCATGGCCGGGCGTGTCGGAGCGAACAATCGTTCCTCCGTTGGCGACGCGCGGTGAATTCAATCGCCAGAACGGACCCAGCAGCGATTGCGATGTTTCGGTGTTGCCGCCCTCGCCATTGTTGAGCAGACAGACGAGCGAGGAGACGCCGAGGGAACCGGCCATCAGCACCGGCTCGTTGTGCGTATCCGAGGACAGCTTGCCCATCTCGTTGAGGATCGCGGCGGCGTCGCGAAACTCGACCTCGGTCAACCGCACTTCGCGCACGAAGGCGTGCAAATGGGCGACAAGGGACGTCATGATTTCCCGCAGGCGCGGGTTTTCCGTGCGCTGCATCGCGACCAGCGCGTCGGACGTCACGTCGTCCAATGTCCGGATAATCATGTCGGTCCTCCCGATCAGATTCCCCTTACACTCGGCGCGACGCTGCGTCGATAACCCCTGTGGCGCCTCAGCGGCTCATTCGGCGGCCGCTTCGACGAGCGCCTTGCGCCCGGCGGCCGGGCTGGCGGCGAGATAGCCGCCGGCGACAAACACGGCGCCGCCGATCACGTTGCCGATCGTCACCCAGAACAAGTTGTAGGCCATGCCGGCGAGCGACACGCTAGCGGGATGATGGCCGAGCAGAGCGATCGAGAACACCGTCATGTTGGCGACCGAGTGTTCGAAGCCCGCGGCGATAAAGGCGAACAGACACCACCAGATCAGGATACATTTCGCCGCGTCGCTGGTCGCCCTCTGGCTGGTCCACAGCGCCAGGCAGACGAGCCAGTTGCACAAGGCGCCGCGCGCGATGAGCGCCGTCGCCGAAGCGCTCATCTTCGCCGCGGAGGCGGCGAAGATGAGGTCGGCGCCCTCCTTGAGGATCTGCCCGCCGCCACCGAGCCAGAAGACGAGCGCGAGCAGGACCGCGCCGGCGAGATTGCCGATCCAGCACAAGACCCAGGCGCGGATCAACGCGGCCGCGTCGATCGTCCCGCGTGCGAGACCGATCGTCATGAACATCGTGTGGCCGGTAAACAGGTCCGACCCGGCGAAGACAACCAAAGTCAGCGCGATGCCGAAGGCCGACCCCATGACGAGGCTGCGGAAGGCCGGTTCGATCTGTTGGCCGAGGGTGAAGATCAGAATGATGCCGATGCCGACATAGGCGCCCGCCAGCATTGAGGACACAAAGAACGCGAGCGGCGCGTCCCGACTATACGCAGCCTTGGCGGCGGCGATGGCGGCAAAATCGTCGAGCGTCTTGGTGAACATTTCGGTCTCCCTATTCGGCGACGGTCGCGGCGGCGAACGCGGCGAACGCACGCGGCCCGCCGTCTATCGTTGGATGCAGCAACCGCACCGCTGTCCCTGTCCGGGGTCGCGAGGACTCCGCGTCCGACGCCGGATTCAGGCGGGTCGTCGCGACGGCGGGCACGGCGCGTTCATCAGTAGACGTCCTCCTGATAGCGTCCGGCTTTCTTCAGTCCCGCAACGAAGCTCACAGCCTCCTCGGTCGAGCGCGCGCCACAGGTCGCCGCAATATCGACCAGCGCCCGCTCGACGTCTTTCGCCATGCGGGTGGCGTCGCCGCAGACATAGACATGCGCGCCCTCGGCGAGCCATCGCCACAGCTCCGGGCCGACCTCGCGCATACGATCCTGAACGTAGAATTTCTGATCGCCGACGCGCGACCAGGCAAGCGACATGCGAGTGAGGTGACCCGCCTTGCGCATCGCCTCGAATTCGTCCTCGTAGAAGAAATCGTGCTGACGGCGCTGATGGCCGAAGAAGAGCCAGTTCGGCCCGCGGGCGCCAAGCGCCTGTCGCTCCTGGAGGAAGGCGCGGAACGGCGCGACGCCGGTCCCGGGACCGATCATCACGATCGGCGTTTCGGGATTGTCCGGCAGCCGGAAGCCGTGCGCCTTCTGCACATAGGCTTTGACGCGTTCGCCCGGCGCGATTCGCTCGCCGAGAAAGGTTGAGGCGACGCCAAGGCGATCACGCGGTCCTATCTGATAACGAACGGTGTCCACCGTCAGCGTCACCCGACCAGGGACAGCCTTCGGCGACGAGGAGATCGAATAGAGCCGCGGCGCCAACGGATCGAGCGCCTCAAGGAACGCTTCTGAGTCCGGGCGCGCCCCTTCAAATTTGCGCAGCGTCGCCAGCACGTCGAGGCTAGACGCGTCGCCGTCGGGGTCCTCGCCGCTCGCCAGCGCGCGCGCCTTGGCGCGGCGATCGCCGCCGAGCATATAGGAGAGCAGCTGGAACAGATTGTCGGGCGCCGCGCCGAGCGAGACGTCGGCGATCAATGCCTGCCGCAGGCTCTTACCGCCGACGTCGCGACGCGGATTGGCGCCGAGCGCGCCGATGATTTGATCGGCGAGCGCCGTGTGATTCCTTGGGAAAACGCCAAAGCTGTCGCCGACGGCATAATCGAGCCCGCTGTTGCTGAGATCGAACTCGATATGCCATGTCGTCTTCGACGAGCCGGCGCCATTCAGCCGCCGGCGCGACAGGAACTCGGCTTCGCCCGGGTTATCGCGCGAAGCGCGGGCCGTCGCGGGCGCGGGCGCGGGTTCACTCGGCCGTTCGGCGACAACGGCGGGTGCGGCGACGCTCGGGCCGATCTCGGCGGCCAATTGCTTCAACATACGCGCCGTTTCCTTGCCGCCCGGGGAGCAAAGGGTCAGCCGCTCCTCCTTCTTCAGGAACAACGCGTTGGCGTAGTCGGCGCAATTGTAGCCGCATTGCCCGCAATCCTGCTGCGCCATCGCGGCCATCAGCCGCAGCGCCGGCGGTTTGCTCTCGGCCATGGTCATACGCTCGCCGAGCGACAGCGACGGGTCGTGCCATGGCGCGGAATCGTTGTCGGCGAGCGTTGCCTCGGGGCCCGGAGTAAGCGCGGCGTTGTCGGCGGCCGAAAGCGGCGCGGGCGCGCCGTCGGCCGCGAGAATCGCGGCGAAGAAGCCGTCAAGCCAGGACCGCTGCTCCGGCGAGAACGGCGCGCTCGGCGGGATCAGCATGCGGGGCGGCGAAACTCGGGCTGTCATGGCGTCTCCGCGAGGGACTTGAGCGATTCCGTGTCGTGGCGAGCGGCGAATGCCCGAAAGCTTTCGTCCGGCGCCGAACGGCGGGCGAGATAGGCGCGCAGCAGGCTCTCGACCTTGTCGGCGCAGCCGTCAGCGGGCACATCGCGCCAAAGCTCGCGACCGATACGCGCGCAATCGGCGAAGCCGCCGCCGACGACGATCGTGTAGCCTTCGACCGGCTCCTCGTCTTCGCCGCGGGCGATCTTGACCGCGATCAGGCCGATGTCGCCGATGTAGTGCTGCGCGCAGGAGTGGTGGCAGCCGGTCAGGTGAATATTGATCGGCGCGTCGAGCGCGACACGCGTTTCCAGCCGCGCGGCGAAATCGAGTGCGTGCTCCTTGGTGTGAGCGGCGGCGAACTTACACCCGGTCGCTCCGGTGCAGGCGATGAGACCGGCCCGGATCGCATTGGCGCGCCAGTCTAAGCCGAGGGCTTCGATCGCCGCCTTCGCGGAGGCAACGTCCTTATCGGCGACGCCGGAAATGAGAAGATTCTGCCACACCGTGAGACGTAGGTCGCCATCACCGAACTCGCGGGCGACGGCGGCGATTCCGCGCATCTCGTCGGCGCTCATCCGCCCGACCTTCAACGCAACGCCGATCCAGTTCAGCCCCGCTTGCGCTTGGGCGTGGACGCCGATGTGGGCCATGCGATCGATTGGCGGCCGCGGTGCAATCACCACCGTCGCGACGCGCGTTAGCGGCCGCCCCAGCTTCGCTTCGACGGCGGCGAGGAATTTGTCCATGCCCCAGTTGTCGAGCACATATTTGAGCCGCGCCTTGTTGCGGTCTGTGCGGTCACCGCTTTCGATGAAGACGCGCACGATCGCGTCGGCGACGTCTACGCATTCGTCGGCGCGGCAGAACACGCCAGCGTCGCGCGCAAGATCGCGATGGCCCGTGATCCCGCCAATGACGACGCGGAACCAAACGCCGGGCTCAACGCCAGCGCCGTCGCCGACCAGCACGGCCTGGAACCCGATGTCGTTGGTCTCCTCCAGCGTCGCGATGCAACCGCCGCCGTCGAAGGCGACATTGAACTTACGCGGTAGGCCGGTCAGCGATCGGTCGTTGAGGATATGGAAGTGCCAGTCGCGCGCCAGCGGCCGGGTGTCAATCAACTCTTGCGGATCAATCCCCGCCGTCGCGCCGCCGGTGACGTTGCGAATGTTGTCCGCGCCGGAGCCGCGCGAACAGAGACCGAGGTCCTGCACCGCCTCGACGACCGCCGTCGCATTCGCCGCGGCGACCTCGCGGACTTGGAGATTGGCGCGTGTCGTCGTGTGCGCGTAGCCGCCGCCATACCGCTCGCTCAGATCGGCGAGGCCGGCGAATTGTTGAAAGCTAAGAATTCCGTTGGGGATGCGCAACCGCAGCATGTAGCTCGATTGCGCTGGCGCGACGTAGAAAAGGCCGAAATAACGCCAGCGGAAATTATCGTCGGGCTTAGGGAATACGCCCGCCTTCGCCTGCGCTTTCAGCCTTGGGTAGGCGTCGAACGGGTGTTCGGCGCGCTTCCATTTTTCCTGGTCGGCGAGCTTCTTCCCGGCGGCGGTCAGCGCGTCCTGGGCGGCGAAATGCGGGGCGTCGGGACCCATCGGCGCGGGTGCGGCGGACGCCGGGCGCGCGCCGCGTATCGCCTGCGCGCCGGCGACGAAGCCCTCGAGATAACGCTTTTGATCCAAGGTGAAATCGTTGCTCATCAAGCCGCCTCCCTTTGGGCGTCGGGGCGGCAGAACGCGGGACCGAAGAGCACGTCGTCGCGAAACGCGGCGACGTCGGCGGCGTCGCGGATCAGGTCGCGACCCGTCGCGCGGCGCGTCAGCTGGTCCCAGAACCGCTCGGCGGCCATGCCGGCGCCGGCCAAAAGGAGGCGTTCGCGGGTTGTCACGCAGTCGCCTCTTCCCGATTGGCGGCGGCGATCATCACGCCCGACAAGGTTTGGTAGGCGGTTGTCCAGGCGGCGGCGACCTCGGCCGTGTAAGCCTCTCCGAGCCCTTGGCTTAACGTCCACATCAGCGCCTCGCCGACCGGCGTGTAGTCAGCCGCCTTGACCCCGTAGCCAACGTGCCTGACGGCGAGCGCTTGTGCGGCCGGGACGACGGTATCGAGGCTCTTCAGGCCGTTGACGACGACGCCCAGCGTCGTCATCAACTTGCGCCGCTGCTCAGCCATATCGCCACGGAAGAGCGGCTTGACGTGCGGCGCGATCTCAAACAGCCGCGCGTAGAACAACTGCGCCGCCGTGTCGGCGATGGGAACTACTTTGCCGAACGACGATTGGACGAGGTCGATTTCACGCGGGGTCATCAGTCGTCTCCTTATGAGCGATGCAGTCAGATCGGGCGGCGGCCTAGTTGTCGAGGGACCAGTCCGCGCGCTACCGTCGATTGACCCGCGTCAGTAGCGTGAGTGCGCTAAAGCCGAGCGTGGCGAAGACGAGCAAACCGACTTGATGGGACCCGGTCAACTGTCTGGAGACGCCCGGGCTGCAGGCGAGAGAGAAGCCGCCGACGCCTCCAGTCATGCCAACCAGACCAGTCATCATGCCGATCTCAGCGTGGAAACGTTGGGACACAGCGAATGGTTAGGGCCGACCGTGGCGATGAGGCCGGCAATGACGAGGGTCTGGCCGATCCGTCCCGTGCGCTTGGGTCCGATGCGATCAACCAGGGCGCCGTTGAAGACGCGGAACAGCGCGCCGGCGAGCACCGGAAGCGCTACCATAAAGCCTTTGCTGGCAGGATCGAGCTTCAGATCGGCGCCCATCGGCATGCCGAGCGACCCAGGCAGAATCCATACCATGAAGCTGATGTCGAAATATAGGAAGGCCGCAAACAGCGTTGGCCAACGGGCCGCCTTCAAGAAGTCCTTGCTGGTCATCGTCCGTCATCCTCGCGACTGCGCCCAAACGAAAAAGCCGCTCGCGGTTTTCCGCCGGATCAGGGCGCAAAATCGTCAGCGGCTTTGCTCAATGTCGTCCGTCGCTGGAGCGGCGAAACCGGGCGACGCTGCCCTTTGAACAAGCGCGAACGCAAGGTCTGTGCCACCTCATCCGTTACGCCATGTCGTCTTTTTTTCAATGGTTTACAATACGAATGGCGGCAAAAGGGCGTGTCTATCAATTGTGCAATGCACAAACCGCGAGCGCGGCCAGGCGCGGGCGGCTCAACGGGTCTTCGGCGAGCGTTCGAACAGGTCGCCGCGAAATGCCCCGCGCGCGGCAGCTCGCGCTCCTTCGCTATCGACGACTTGTCCAGCCGCCAGCATCGCGGCGAACAGACGATTGGCGGCGGCGACGCTGGGAAGAAGCGCGTCACGATCCAGGCGAAGATAACCTGCCGCGTGGCGCCGCGGCCGCTGGCCGCCGACCTCGATGTTGCTCGCAAGTACAGCTTCGATCATCGGAGCCGGCGCGTCGACATAGTCGGGGCGCGCGAGATGCCACGCCAGGCGCTCGCGGTGTTCGGGCATGTCCGCCCAATGCGCTGCAGCGACCACCGAGCGCGGCAGCGAGAGCGCCACCTCGGTTCGCCGTTCGACGTCGTCTGGCGCGCATCACCATCAGTTTTTCCGGCGCATCGGGCATGAGATCGACGCCCAAAGCGGCGATCACCCCTGCCCCGGCGCCACCGCGCTGCATTCCACGGTGCCCCCGAGCAGAACCCGTCGATCTGACCATTGGCAAGGCTCGCCGCCATATATTGTGGCGGCAGCACGATGATTCGCGACCACGGGCGCAGCTCGCCGGTCGACCGTTCGCACGGATTGAGTCAAACCAAGCAGGACCTCATCACTCGCGCGCAGCCAGAGACGTGGCGCCAAGCGCAAGTCGTGTCTCAAAGGCCGATCGGGCATATTGCGAACGACATTGACCGGCGCGGGCTTCTCGGCTGGCGGCTCGTCCAGCGCCTTGAAACGCGACCGTTTCAACGTCAATCTCACAAAAGCCGCAGGCTACGAGCGCGCCTGGCTCAGACGCGCGGCTTCTCGCGATTGCGGGCGCTGACAAGCTCCGTTGGCGTCGGCTCGAGCGAGAAGGCGTCCGGCTGCGCCAGACCCCAGGAATTCGGGCGCGTTCAATTCAATCAAAGGCTGTGACATTTAGGCGACACCCGAATGACGCACAAGCAAACTTGGGCAGACAGCAAAGGTTTCGCGGGCTCAAAGGGTTAGAGTCAAAGGCGACGCGCTCAGCGGAGAACGGTCGCGCGCGAGGGCGTTTCGAAAGCTTCCGATCAACCATTGCAAATGCGAAAGTTTGTGAGCTCGAAATGGCGCTTCCGAGGCGGAGCCCATTCCATTATCAAGGCCTTGGAGAAATCCAGCAGCGAGGCGCGTTTTCCCGGCGGGCCCGCGCAGCGAGAGTCGCCAACCTCGAAGGAGGCATTTCGATTGCCCCTATGGCTCGCCCATGGCATAGAGAGTGACAGGAAACTCGGCGGGCGGGGCCGATCATGGCGCAGTTCTCTAAATATCAAAATTGGAACAAAGGGAATTTAGCGCCAGGAGTTCAAGTCGAAGATTTTCCGATCCTTGAAATTGTAGTGACTACTCTGCCGATTTAGTTAGCCGAGCCGGTGATAAATCATCTTCTCTCGGCAGGCGTGTTGACTGCGGTAGGTTGATCCCGGATCAGGGGACGTTTTGACCGTAAACAGAAGTCCTTGGCTGCGCCGAATATTATTCGTCGGGTACTTCCGGATATGAACCTTCATGAGATTGTGATGCGACATCAAACAGTGTTCTGCATATCAATATCCGGATTGGCGCCCTCTGTTCACGAGCGACTTTGGGTCGAGACAATGTACGGGAGGGTTTGCTACGGGAGAGGAAGTCGCCTTTAGGCAGCGGGAGCCGCCGCGCAGAGGCCGACAGAAGGGGCCTTCACCCTCCTTCTCCAACAAGTTGCAGCCAGGGACTCTTTCATGCCGTCCAATCTTTACAGATCGCGCGGAGGCGTAAACTCGTGAGCGCGAAAGGACAGTTGCGAGCGCCTTTGAAATCCGAGTCTTCGGGGTTTGACGATGTCTGGCGCCGGACCGCCGAGCGGCTGCGCCTGGCGTTGGGCGACAGCGTGTTCAATAGCTGGTTTGGCAGCGTCAGGGTCGAAGAGTTCGTCGCCGGACGGGTTCGTCTGTCGGTGTCGACCCGCTTCCTGAAGAGCTGGATCGAGAACCACTATCAGGAAAGATTGCTAGCGGCGCTTTCCGCGGAGCTAAAGGACGTGACTGCCGTCGAGGTTTTCGCGCGGACGATGCATCCCAACGCGGGACGTCCTGCTAACGGGGGCGCCGATACCGGGCGGAAGGGACCAGAGATCCTTGCCAACGACGTCGGTGCGACGGCGCCGGCGAGCCCCGTCGCCGCTCGCAAAGCCGAAAGCGTGGTGAAATCGCCCCTGGGATCACCACTTGATCGTCGGTTGACTTTCGCGACCTTCATCGGAGGGCGCGCCAACCAACTTGCGCTGTCGCTTGCCCGCAAACTGTCGGAAGGCCGAGACGCCGGCGCGAGCATGACGCCCCTGTACATTCATGCCGCGGTCGGACTCGGCAAGACCCATCTTTTGCAGGCGATCGCGCATTCTGCGTTAGCGCGGCATCAATCGGTCGTCTATCTCACAGCCGAAGCTTTTATGTATGGCTTCGTCAATGCGCTGCGCAACCATTCCGCCATCGCGTTCAAGGAATCGCTACGCACGATTGATCTGCTGATTTTCGACGACGCCCAGTTTCTGCAGGGGCGAGTGATTCAGAGCGAGTTTGGTCATGTCCTCAACTCGTTGATCGACGCGGGCCGACAGGTCGTTATCGCGGCCGATCGTCCGCCGTCGGACCTCGAGTTCGGTCGACGAGCGGGTGCGCTCGCGCTTGGCCGGCGGCATTTGCGTGGAAATGCTAGGTTTCGACGAAGCTCTGCGCCTACGAATCTTGGAGACGCGACTGGCCGTCGCCAAGCAATCGCATCCCGCGCTAGAGGTGCCGCGCGATGTGTTGGTCTTTATCGCAAGCTCCATTGTCTCCAACGGTCGCGACCTTGAAGGCGCGATCAACCGGCTCGCCGCACACGCCCAACTCGGCGGCGCGCCGATGACGCTGGCGGCTGCGGAAGTCGCGGTGCGAGACCTGATCCGCACGCGCGAGCCCAAACGGGTCAAGATCGAGGAGATCCAAAAACGCGTCGCGCACCACTACAATGTCTCCCGCGCCGATCTGTTGTCGTCGCGTCGGACCGCGGCCGTCGTGATGCCCCGTCAAATCGCAATGTTTCTGGCGAAGACCCTGACCTTGCGTTCTCTCCCGGAGATCGGCCGACGGTTCGGCGGCCGGGATCACACAACGGTGCTGCACGCGGTACGCAAGATCGACAATCTCTACAATAAGGACGCGACTTTGCGCGAGGAGCTAGAACTGCTGAAGCGTATGCTGCAGGAATGAGATCATGACGCTCGTCTATAAAGTTGTCTCGCAAGCGCAATGGTCGGCGGCGCTTGAGATGGGCGTATTCTCGGGCGCGGAAATTGACCATCGCGACGGCTACATCCATCTCTCCAGCGGCGAGCAAGCGGAGAGGACGGTCGCGCTCTATTTCGGTGGCCGCGACGATCTCGTTCTTGTCGCGATTGACAGTGAGCATCTTGGGGAAGCGCTCAAGTGGGAACCGTCGCGCGGCGGTGATCTGTTCCCCCACCTTTACGCGAAGCTCCCGCTCGAACGCGTGGCGTGGACCAAGCATTTTTCTTCGCAGCGCCCCGACGAACTCCGCGCACTTCTTTCGGGCGGACCGTGACGCCCGATGCGGGTCGTCGCCTCCCTGCTCGGCTCGCTTCCGCCGGAGGTCGCCCATCGCACGGCGATACGCGCGATCAACGCATTTCCGCTCAGGCTATCCCCGGAACCGGATGCGCGCTTGCGCCTGCAAGCGTTCGGGATGAACTTTGCGAATCCGCTTGGGCTCGCCGCGGGATTCGATAAGAGCGCCGAAGCTGTTGAAGGGCTCGGCCGGCTGGGATTCGGCTTTATCGAGGTGGGGACACTGACCCCGAGACCGCAGATCGGGAATCCGAAACCTCGGCTGTTTCGGCTACCGTCTGATTTCGCCATCGTTAACCGCATGGGTTTCAACAATGATGGCTACGCGCATGGACGGGAACGTCTCGCCGATGCGACCCGCCGAGGCATTGTGGGCGTCAACATCGGCCCCAACAAAGACTCGCCGGATCGGATCGCCGATTTCGTCAACGGCGTCGAAACATTCGCACCCGTCGTCGACTACTTCACCATCAATATTTCCTCGCCGAATACGCCAGGTTTGCGGAATCTTCAGGCGCGCGCCGAACTTGCGAGGCTACTCGACGGCGTGCTCGCCGCGCGAGCGAACGCGGCCGCGTGGCGCCCGATCTTGCTGAAAATCGCGCCGGATCTCAGTGACGATCAACTCGAAGACGTGCTCGACATAGCGCTTGACCGTCGCATCGATGGATTGGTCGTCGCCAACACCTCCATCCATCGGCCGCGAACGCTCACTTCCAGACTGGCGCGCGAGAGCGGAGGCTTGTCAGGCCGACCGATATTTTCTCTGTCGACGCGCCTACTCGCGCAATGTTTTCTGCGATGCGGCGACGCCTTGCCGATCGTCGGCGTGGGCGGCGTCGAGGATGCGCCGACCGCGATCACGAAGTTCGAAGCGGGGGCGAGGTTGGTGCAAATCTACACGGCGTTGATCTACCGTGGGCCCGGATTAATCGGCGAGATTTTGCGCGGCCTGACCTCTGAGGTCGAGCGCCGCGGCCTTACATCGCTGTCAGCGTTGATCGGGACGCGAGCTCACGAAATCGCCGTTGGCTCCCCACCTTAGCGCGAGAGACCGGGAGCGCCACGCGCTCCCGGCGCATGCGTCTTAGTTCGCGCCGAAGGGGTGCTTGGCGGTGTCGCGCTTGGACACAACCTCTTGTGGCGTCGGATGCCCGGCGACGGCGCGCTCAATCGCCTCCTTCGTCGCGCGGTAGTTGAAATCCTGAATCTTCTTGTCGTCAGCGGCTTCCCAATGAATGAACACGCCGACGCAAATGAAGATGTCGTCGGCCTCCCAGGCGGGAATGGTGCCGTCGGCGACCGAATCGGCGACCGCCTTGGCGACCGCGTGCTGGGCCGGCCCGAACATCTGCACCGCCTGTTTCGCGCCCTTGATCGTCACTTTGTTGAACATGACGGTGGCCGGCTTGGCGAGAAGGTTCGGCGCCACCACGGCGAGCAACGCCGTGAAGCCGTCTTTGTTGTTGCACAACGCATTCGCGAACGCGGTTTCGACCGCGCTGCCGCGCGGGCCGATGAGTAGATCGATGTGCGCGACTTCGTTGCCTTCGCCAACCAACGACTCGCCGACACACATCTTCGTGATCTTAGGCATGCCATTCCTCCCTGCAATCAGACGGGCCTTCCGGCTCGGCAGATCTTTGCGACCCCGAACCGGCTATCCTTGTTGTCAGCGTCCCGCGAAACGCGGAACCGGTTGGCCGGATAGGCGCAACCTCGTGGATCGCGCGCGCCACTCAATCATTGTTGCGCGGGACCCGCAAGTCATTCGTGGCGGTCCGTCGTGAGGTAAGCGGCGAAAAGGGTCGCCACGGTCAGGTCGGCGGAAGTCCCGGGGTTCAAGCCGCGCGCCTTGAGATCGGCGTCCCAGTCGGCAAGCGCCGCGACGCGTTGCTCGCGATCGACAATTTCAGCCAGACGCGAGCGGCGCAGTGCGGCATCCTTCTGCACTGTCTCAGCGACTTCGCGGCCAAACTTGCGCCCGACGTGCGAATCGGGGTGCTCCGCCAAAAACGCAAGATAAACCGCCAGCGCGGCGTCGGCCGGGTCCAACCCGCGGGCGATTGCATGCGCGTGAGCGGTCGCGCCGAGGCCTAGCACGTCGGCGAAGTCGTTGGCGTATTGCCGCGCCACGAGGTCGCGATCGGCGGCCGCGGCCATCGCTTCGCGCAGGGTCACCGCGGGCGGGCGGCGCACATCATGTTCGTCCGTCGATCCGAGACCGCCGGGAGCGGCCAGCACGATCGCGTCGAACACCGCGCGCGCGTCGGCGGCGTCGAGTTCGCTTAGCACACGGGAAACGCTGGCGCGCAGGTCGGGCGCGGGGCGCTCCGCGGCGGCGGCGAGCGGCGCGCACAGCAACACGACGCCTAGATTGGTATTCTGGCCGACCGCCGCGCGGGTGGCGGCGACCGCGCCCCAGACACGCGCGCCGAAACGGGCGCCAAGACGCGCGAGCTCCGGCGCGCTCACCCGCGCGCTGGCTTCGAAGTCCGCCACCGTCATCCCGTGGCCCTCGCCAAAGCGATGGACGTTGCCGGGCTTGAGCGCGTCGAGTTCCGTCGAGCAGGCGGCGACATAGGCTTTCGCGATTCGATTCACGATCCCGCCCCGCGCAACACGTCGGCGGCAATCGCCTCGGCGATACAAGCGTCCGCAACTCTCTGTAGCCCGCGCCACGCCGGCATGCTGTTGACCTCCAGCACGCGCGGACCTTCGCGGCCGACGATGATGTCGACCCCGGCGATTTCGACGCCGACAGCGCGCGCGGCGGCGAGCGCCATCGCCTCGAGCCGCCCGTCGCGCGCCACCGGGAACGGCTCGCCGCCTTGTTTGACATTAGTGATCCATGTCGGCGCGCGCCGCATCATCGCCGCGACGACCCGCCCGCCAGAGATGAGCAGCCGGAAATCGCGGAAATCCTCGCCCTCGACCGGCTCGAACCTTTGCAAGTAATAAACACCCGCGACCGCATCCGGGCGCGGCAAATCGTCGACGGCGCGCAGGAGGCGCAATCCCTTGCCCTGTGCGCCGAACAATGGCTTCAGAACCAAGGGTCCGCGCTCAATTTCCCGACGCACGAGCGCATGCGCTGCGTCAAAGGATTCCAGCGTCCAGGTGTCGGGCGTCGGAATCCCGGCGCGTGCGACGAGAAAGCTCGTCATCGACTTGTCGACGCAGGCCTCAATTCCGCGGGGCGCGTTGACGACACGCACGCCGAGGCGGTCTAGTGCATGGAGTATCCCAAGCCGACGCGTAATCGCCTCGAAACTTCCCGCCGACATGGTGCGAACGTGCACGGCGTCGGGCAACGCGGCGAACCCCGGCAGCGCAAGCCCGGTCGGACTCGCGGTCGCAAAGTCGCACACCGCAAGATCGAGTCGGATGACGACCGCGCCCTTCGCGGCGTAAGCCTCCTCCATGCGCCGCGCATGCCAGTCGCGCGTCTCGCTGACGAGCAAGATTCGTTTCGCCACGGGCTCAGCCCAAGGAGGCGTCGAGCAACGCCTCGTCGATAGCTCCGGAGCGGAAGGTCGCGCCCGATTCGACTGCGGTTACCAGGGTCTGCGCCGGGCTGAACAGCATCGGATCAATGGCGTAGAAATCCCCGTTGAACCGCTTGAAGATTTCGCGGAACGGCGAGCCATAGTCGCGGGAGGCGCGGCTCGGCAAGGCTTCGGCCAGCTCCCTTGCCTCGTCGGCAGGCCCGGTGACGAACAAATGCACCCGGCCGCCATAAATAATTGCGTCGTTGGTGCGGCCCATCGCGGTCATGAAATCGGGATGCGGAGGCGAGAGTGGCGCGGCGCCGAAGCCGTCGACGATTCGCGCCAGTGGAAACTTCAGGGCGTGAGCCTTGTGCAGTGCGACTTCCAAGACGCGCGCGACAACCTGCACGCTGCCGGCAATGCTCTGCGTCGGCGCGAAGATTACGGTGAGAGCAGACGGCGGCAAACCACATTCGGCGGCGATCTTGGCCACGACCTCCGCCGGCGGCGCCCGTCCGCTCTCGATGACCAGCGTCGTCTGCGCGGCGGCGTCGCGATAGCCGATCTCTTCGAACAGCGGCTCCTTTCGCGCCAACGACCGCGCCGGCCCCGACCCCAAGGCGAAAAAGGCGCCGCGTCCCTCGCCATGTGAAAGACTCCAGCCGGCGTATTGACTTGCCAAGCAGGCAATCACTGGCTGCGAAGAGCGCACGCCAATCGTCCACGGCCAACGCCGAATAGTGCCGTCGGACGTCAGCGAAACTTCGCCCAGCCCGCCGAGGCAAATTTTTGCAATCGTTAGGCCGGCCTCGACGCCGCCGCGGCGCTTGGCGCCGGCGTCGATCAGGGTTTCGCCGAGCTTGCCGGTCTCGATACTGACCTCCATCCGCGCAGCCTCGGCGCGCAACAGCTCTGCCCAAGGCGCTGAGCTGGTGTTGACACTGATTTGTGACGCGCCGCTCATAGGGCGTCCCCCCGTAGCCAGGATTGGATGCGCGTGGATCGCTCTTTCATGGTCGCTTTCGCTTCCGTGACCGTGGCGCCGCTCGCCGAAACCGTGCAGATCGGCGCGCCCGCTTGGATACGTGAGCCGCGCGCGGGGCGGTCGGCGACCCAATCCGGCCAATCCGCAGGCGGCGCGATGGCGTCAACCGAAGCGTAGACGATCTCCGCAGCCTTTGGCCGCCGCGGTTTTGGCGGCGCCGCGGCGCGATGTGCGAGCGCATCGATGTGTCGTGTCAGCAACGGGTCCGCTGCGTCGTCGAATAGATCCAAGGTGGCGCCGGGGCGCGGATTGACCTCTAACAGCCACCAAGTCTCGCCGTCATCGATAAAATCCGCGCTCGCCAGACCCCGGACACCGAGCGATTCCGTGAGCGCCGCAAGCTCCTGCATAAGGCGATCCGGTGGAGACGGGTCCACCGGACCGGCCGCGCCGCCGTAACGGAAAGGGGTACTTGCGCAGGGCGAAGTCCATTGTTCGCTCCACGCGATAGGCGTCAGTTCCCGGGAATCGCGAGCGAATAGTAACGAGACTGCGCGGCCGCGCTTCCGCCGCTGCCAATATTCGCGGGCGCCGAGCGACCGTTCCGGCGAGCCTTCGGCGATATGCAGGCCGCCGGAGCCGCCGCTCCGTTTAACGACCCAATCTACAGGCGATTCTGGCGAGGCGAAACGTATCTCGGGATGCGAAATTCCAGCCCTCGCGCAAGCCTCAGAGAAGATTCGCGGATTCTTCGTCCGCGCCAGCGCCTCCGGCGTCGATCCGAACAACGGCAAGACCGCGCCGAGTTGAGCAAGGCGCTGTGGGCAATCATCGAAGCCCGATCCGTAAACGAGTCCTAGGAGAGCGTGATCGCGGTTCAGACTCGCGACGACAGGTGCGAGGTCGACCTCAGCGAATCCTCCCAAGGCGTTCTCCATTATGCTCGTCGCTCGACACGCTGAGCACGTATCCTCATCGCCGAAGGCGTCGATCGCAACCGACGCATAACCGGCCCGCCGCGCGGATGCGACGAGGGCGCGCGCCGAAATGGCGACAATAAGTAAAGCGTGCGCCTCAGTCACGCGTCGCGGGCCCGGTCGCGCTCCGCGTGTCTCCACATATCTCTTCGTCCAACTGGGAACCGCTCCCGGCGATTCCCGCCGCTTGGGAATCGGCGCCAGCGGCGGCCCCACCAAAAGTCTTCGCTATTCAAGACGTCGGCGGGCGATCTGTCCAGTCGCTCGCAACGCGGATGCGCGCCTTTGGGGAAGCCGGTGCGACCGCACAATCACACAGAAAAGTCGAAGATTTGAGTCGATGCGTGGCGAGGACGAGGGTGTCGATCAGGACAATTTCCTCGGCGAACGGATAGACAATTCAGGCGAACCTGTATCAGATTGCCGCGAGCGCGGCCGTCCCGTCTTCGCTGCGGGGGGCTCGAAAGGACAGCGAATTGGAGGAAATCTCGGAGCCGCCCACGCAGGCCTGGGTTAACGGAGCGCCAGCGAGTTACGAGGCCGCCGTGTCGGAAGCCGCGCGTTTGCTGCGCGCGGCGACGGCGCCTGTGTTCGCGCATCTGGGCGCCGACGTCGAAGGCGTACGCGAAGCAGTGCTGCTAGCGGAAGGTATCGGCGGCGTCTTGGATCACGCCGCGTCCGGAGCGCTCCTCGCCGATCTCGACGCGATCCGCGAGACCGGCGCGATGCTTACAACGCCCCTGGAGGCGGCGACGCGCGCCGATGTCGTGCTGCTGATAGGCGGTTCGTTGCCGGAGTCTTGCCCGGATACTGGATGGCGTTGGTTCGACCGCCCCGCTCGTCCGCATGGTGGAGACGCGGCGCGACGCACGATCTGGCTGCGCGGCTTGGCGGGCGACGTTGTTGAGGTTCCTGGTGCGGAGCTGGTGGAAGCGGGCGCCGACGCCGAACTGTTGAAATTTCTGGCCAAGCTCAGAGCGTGCGCCAAGCGGAGGCGCATCGAGCCGTCGGCATCGGTTCAGGCACTCGCTGACGTCTTGCGCAATGCAAAGTTTGGCGTCGCGAGTTGGAGCGCAAGCGATCTCGATCCGCTCGCTATCGAGGCGATCCACGGTCTAGTGCGCGACCTCAACGAGACGACGCGCTTTTCAACTCTGGCGATGGCCGCTCCGGACAACGGACTCGGCGTGCAGATTGTTTGCGGATGGATGACCGGGTTTCCGCTGCGCACGGGGTTCTCGCACGGTTACCCCGAGCACGATCCTTGGCGCTTCGATTCGCGGCGGCTCCTCGCCTCTGGCGAAACGGATTGCATCATTTGGGTCTCGTCGCTCGATGGCGGCGCGTCGCCTTGCGAAGGGGTCGCTATCGCCATCTGCGATGCGCATGTGCGATTTCCGACGGTTCCCAGAGTTCGCTTGGACGTGGGGAGGCCCGGCGTCGATCACGGCGCCGTGCTTTACGATCCGCGCGTCGGAGGGTTGGTGGCTTGCTCCGCGACGGCGCCCGCGGCGCCTAGCGTCGCCGCGACCCTCGCAGCAATTCGCGCCCAAATTGACTTCCCGCCATGCTGACCAGGATCGCCGGCGGACGAATACTCGACCCCAGTCAGCATCGCGACGAAATAGGCGATCTTTGGCTACAAGGCGACCGAGTTGTCGCGGCCCCTGCCTCTGGTCAGGCCGGCGAGACTTTCGACGCGACGGGCCTGATCGTTATGGCGGGCGCTATCGATATTCATTCCCACATCGCCGGCGCCAACGTAAACACTGCCCGTTTGCTGCTGCCCGAGCAACATCGCGCGCGCGCCGCCCGTCCCGAAGCGACGCCGCTGTCCAATGCCGGCTGGTCGACATTCGAGACAGGTAAACTCTACGCCCAAATGGGATTCACCACCGTCGTCGAACCCGCCGTCTCGCCGCATCATGCGCTGCATGCGCATCTAGAACTCGCCGACACGCCGGTCATAGACAAAGCAATCCTCGCCATCCTCGGCAACGACGACTTTGGTCTTTCGCTGATGCGCGACGGCGCCGGTCCTGACGCCATTCGTGAACACGTTGCCTGGACGCTTCAATCGTCGAAGGCGCTTGGCCTAAAAGTTATCAACGCCGGCGGCGTTGCGGCGTTCAAGGATAATGTCAGGAGTTTCTCGTTCGACGACATCGTGCCGCACTACGGGGTGTCCAGCCGGCAGATTGTCAAAGCGCTGCAGCGGGCGGTCGCCGAACTCGGGGTGCCACATCCTCTTCACGTTCACTGCAACAATCTCGGCCTGCCGGGGAATTACGAAACAGCGCTCGCCACTATAGAAGCAGCGGAGGATATGCCGCTACATCTCGCCCATTTGCAATTCTATGGCTACGGTCAGGAAGGCAAACTCGGCTTCTCCTCCGCCGCGCCAAAACTCGCCGAAGCCGTCAACGCGGCGAAGAACGTCACCGTCGACGTCGGCCAGGCGATGTTTGGTCAGACAGTGACGATTTCCTCAGACGTTCTGAGGCAATTTTCCGCGCGAGGTCAAGCGCGGCCGAACAAATATGTCATCATCGATGGCGATGCGAACGGCGGCGGCGTGTTGCCTTATATTTATAAGGCGGGTAGTTTCGCCAACGCGGTGCAATTCGCAGTCGGGCTCGAACTGTTTCTGCTGATCGAAGATCCGTGGCGCGTATTCTTCACCACCGATCATCCCAATGGCGCCCCGTTCACCGCTTATCCTGATCTGTTCGCGCTGCTGATGAGCCGCGACTTGCGCGCGCAATGGCTCGCTAGGTTGCCAGCGGAGGCGCTCGCCGTCACGATACTTGGTTCGTTGACCCGCGAATATAGTTGGAGTGAGATCGCCGTCATGACGCGCGCCGCGCCAGCCCGTCTGCTCGGCCTCAGGGATCGGGGCCACATTGGAGTGGGTGCGCGCGCCGACGTGGCGATCTATCGCCCCGGCCCTGATCTTGCCGAAACTTTCCGCCACGCCGCGCGCGTTTACAAGGACGGCGACTGTGTGGTGCGCGACGGCGAACTGACACATTACCGCTTCGGTCGCGCTTTACGGGTTGCGCCCGAACCAGATTCGGCGATGCGCAAACGCATCGGCGAATATTACGATCGGCGATATGGGCTTGACGCAGATCTTCTCAGCGTTCCCGAAGCGGCTCTTCCGCGCGAGCCATTCGAGACTGTCGCATGTCTGAATTGACGGTCAACGGCGTCGTCATCGACGACACTTTCGCGGAAGCCTTCGACATGCGCGCCACCGCGATCGTCATCACCGCCGACAGCGCGAAGTGGGCGCTGCAGGCCGCGGCGACGATGACTGGGTTCGCGACCTCCGTGATTGCCTGCGGCTGCGAGGCGGGCATTGATCGGACACTCGCACCGGACGAAACGCCGGACGGACGGCCGGGTGTACGGGCGCTGCTGTTTGCGACTTCGACGGCGGAGTTGCAAAAGCAATTGCAGAACCGGGTCGGTCAATGCGTCCTCACCAGTCCGGGTTCGGCGTGCTACGCTGGCCTCGACGCCGGCGAGGAGAAGCTGAAGCTCGGCGCGGCGATTCGCTTTTTCGGCGACGGTTGGCAGATCGCCAAGAAGATCGGCGAACGACGCTATTGGCGCCTACCGGTTATGGATGGTGAATTCGTCTGCGAGTCGACGACCTTTATGACCAAGCGCGCAGTCGGCGGCGGCAATCTGCTTATTATGGGCGCGACGCCGCAAACCACGCTTGCGGCGACCGAAACTGCCGCCGTTGCGATGCGCGCCGTGTCCGACGTGATCCTGCCATTCCCTGGCGGAATCGTACGCTCCGGCTCGAAAATCGGCTCCAAGTACAAAGGCGCCATCGCCTCCACCAACCATTTCTACTGCCCGACGCTGAAGGGCGCCGTCGACAGCGCGATAGGCCCCGAGATCGCTTCGGTGCTGGAAATCGTCATCGACGGACTCACCGGCGAGGCGGTCGCCGCCGCCATGCGGGCCGGACTCAAGGCGATCGCCGAACTCGGCGCCGCGCGAGGCGTCTTACGCGTGGGTGCCGGAAACTACGGCGGCAAGCTCGGCCGGCATCACTACCGACTGAAGGAGCTGGCGCTATGAGCCGGCTGACTTTCAACCTGCGCAACGCCCCGGCGCAACGCGTCGATCTCTCCGTGCTCACGCCCGCGAAGCTGACAGGGAAGAGCCTTCCCGAGATCGCTGCGCTGAAGATTGGCACGACTCGCGCCCCGCTAGAGGTCGGTGACTTGTTTGATCTGAGGGACGGCGACCGCGAAGAGATCGTATTCGAAGGGGGGGCGGAGCGTTTCGATCGCGTAGGCGGAGGGCTTGGCCAAGGATTGATCCGCGTACTCGGCGACGTTGGCGTCGAAGCCGGGCGCGGCATGACGGGCGGCGTTGTGACGATCGAAGGCGCAGCAGGGCCATTCGCGGGCTCGGGGATGCGCGGCGGCCGTCTGACGATTGGCGGCGAAGCAGGCGAGCGACTCGGCGGCCCGCTCGCGGGCGAGACGGAAGGCGTGAATGGCGGAGTGATCCACGTCCGCGGCGGTGCGGGCGCACGCGCAGGCGACCGACTGCGTCGCGGATTCATTTTGATCGAGGGAGATGCCGGCGACTACGCGGGGAGCCGCATGATCGCCGGCACCCTTGCGGTCGGCGGCCGCTCCGGCGCACTCCCCGGATATCTGATGAATCGGGGCACGATTCTGATGGTCGGCGGAACTAAGGAGATTACGCCGACCTTCGTTGATTGCGGGGTTTTCGAACTGGTCGCAGCGCAATTGCTCGCGACCTTCATCTCGACGACCAGCGTCCGCCTGGGCGCGGCGTTTCGCGGGCCGTTGCGGCGCTATGCCGGGGATATGGCTGCGCTTGGCAAAGGCGAGATTTTTCTGAGGACGGAATGAGTGAAGCAATCGACGCAGCACTTTCGTCGTTGGGAGGTACGGTAACTTGAAGCACGGGAAAGTTGGAGTCGTCGCGGCAGCGCTGATTGGTCTAGTCGGCTCCGTCTCTTGGACCCATGCCGAAGACGTCGACGCAGCGATCGCAGTGATCGACTTCGATTACCTCGACACCTCCGGCGAACCCTCGGATCAGCAAGGGCAGCATACGGCGAGGTTGCAAGAATTCATGCGTTCGCTACGCGCCGATTTGGCCAATGAAGGACGCTTCCGGGTCGTGGCGATCGCCTGCGAGCAACCGCCTTGCACCGCGGGCGGCACGCCGCCCGCCGATCTGATTGCCCGCGCCAAGCAGGCGGGTGCAAGGCTGATGCTGTTCGGCCAAGTGCACAAGATGAGCACGTTGATTGAATGGGCCAACACCGAAATCGTCGATCTGGCTGCAGACAAGCTGATCGAAAGCAAACTGTTCACGTTTCGCGGCGACACCGACGAAGCGTGGCGGCGCGCCGAACAATTTATTGTCGAGGAAACAACGAACGCCGCGCCCAAATTATGACGGCCGCCTTGCTAGTGAACCTAGCAAGGTGGCTAGGTCAGAGCAAACATCACGAGGGTAGACGTCATGAGCGCCACGGTCCTAAACAGCCCCGAGCCTTCAAACGCTCCCACGGATTGGGCGCCGCTGCTGCGCTGGCTCGTGTTTACCGGCTTCACCGCCTTCGCCGGATTGTTACTGTGGCGATATGGCTTATTCCGGTTGATGGTGCAGTCCGACCGCACTTATATCTCCTCAATCATTTGCGTGCTCTATGTCGGCGCCTCGGCCCACTGCTTCTATCGGACACTCTCGGTTTCGAAGGAGGGCGAACGCGAAAGACGCGCTGTGGCCGCCCTGGCGAGCCCGGACGCGATCTTTACTGACGGAGCGCTCCCCGAGGGCCTGACTGGCGACCATATCCGCGATCTCGCTGAGAAAGCGCGTGCGCAAGGGGCGCGCCGGCTCGATCAGACACTCCTGATGCGCGGCCTCGCCGACCGCATGCGCGGCTCCAACGGCTTTGGAAATTTCGCCGCCGATTCCCTCATGAAGCTTGGCCTACTCGGCACCATAATCGGCTTCATCATTATGTTGGCGCCCATCGCCGGGCTCGACGTCAGCGATAAATCCGTTCTCAAATCTTCAATGGGCGTTATGAGCGACGGTATGGCGGTGGCGATGTATACGACGCTTGCAGGTCTTGTTGGTTCGATCCTGCTCAAGCTACAGTACTACATGCTCGACGGCGCGACCTCCAGTCTGTTCGCCCGCGTTGTGCGCCTCACGGAGACACGCGTAGTCCCGGCGCTGGAGCGCCGATATGATCGATGAGTTCGGGCTCTATCCCCGTGACGAGCCGTTCGATCCGTTCAGCGTCATGCTTTTCAAGGCGCTGCAAGTCATCGCTTTTCTATTCTTCCTCGCCCTGCTCGCCGTGTCCCCCGACAACAAAGACGGCAAGATCGACTCCAAGGCCGAGTTCCTCATCACGATGGACTGGCCGGACAATCATCCTGACGACCTCGACCTCTACGTGCAAGATCCGGTCGGCAATATTGCATGGTATCGCCACCGTGAAGCCGGCTTCATGGTGCTCGACCGCGATGATCGCGGCGGCGCTAATGACTTCATCGTGGTCAACGGCAAGAAAATCCCTTCTCCGATCCGCGAAGAGATCGTGACCATTCGCGGCCTCCTGCCAGGTGAATATACGGTCAACGTGAGCCACTTCGCCGCGACGACGGGCTTGCCCGTGCCGGCAACGGTGAAAGTGCAAAAGCTCAACCCAATGGCTCAAGTGATTTTCGACGATAAGGTCACGGTCGATCACACCGGCGATGAGAAAACCGCGGTCCGCTTCACGCTCGACGCGCAAGGCAAGGTGATCGACGTCAACCGTCGTTCAAAATCGCTGATGGAGACGTTTCGCGCCGCCAACCGCAACGGTTCGGACCTCGATCCCAAGACGATGGTCAGGATCCGATGAACGGGCACGATCAGATCGTTCTGGCGATGGGGCTTGGCTATGCGCTGCTCGGCGTCGTGTTGCTGGCTATTCTCGTGTTTGCTCGGTTCGACTGGCGTCTAAAGGCGGCGCTCATCGTGATCGTTAGCGGCTTCTACGCCGTCGATTTCCGCGCCGCCTACTCGTTGCTCGGCTGGGCCTCGCCCGAGGCGCTGCCGCCCAAGTTTAAGCTGCTGGGCGCGCGCATCGTCGAACCGCATTCGCTCGCAGGCGACGCCGGCGCCATCTATCTCTGGGTAGAGGAGGTTGACGACGACAATTTCCCTTCCGGCGATCCGCGCCTGTTCCGATTGCCTTATAGCGCGAAGCTCGCTGAGCGAGCGGAGGCGGCGGCGCGGGCGAGCGCTGAAGGGACTCCACAGGGGGGACGCACCGCCGATTTTGGCGCCGGAAGCGGCGGCGCGGCGGAGCCGACCAACCGCGAGATCACGCCCTCCTCCGTGAGCGTGACCAGCGGCGGCGATCCCATGTCGGGCGGACCCTCGGATCCACAGATGCCGCGCGACGAGGCGCACGGCGTCGTGTTTTCGCCGCTTCCGCCGCCTCGGCTGCCGCCAAAGGACGCGCCGTAGGCGTATCGTCACATTTTGCTTGGCGGCGGCGCGAAAAATCCTATATGGAGTAAATCGTGGCGCGTAACCGAGAGGTTGCGCGCCGCTGATGTTTTGGGCGGATAAGAAAATCGGCCCGGGAAGTCGAAACATGGCGAACGCATTCGAATTCATCCAGCAGGTGCGAGCGGAGGCCGCGCGGGTCGTATGGCCGACTCGGCGGGAGACCCTGATCACGACGGCGATGGTGGTCCTGCTGGCGATCGCCGCCTCACTGTTTCTCATGGTCGTCGACGAAGGGCTGCGTATTCTCGTCAGCCTTGTGCTTGGCTTCGGACGCCACGGATGAGCGCGTCAGCCACATTACGAGCGGGTCCTATGAGCAAGCGCTGGTATATCGTCCACGCCTATTCGAATTTCGAGAAGAAAGTCGCTGACTCCATAAAAGAAGGCGCCGCCCAGCGTGGCCTCTCCGACAAGTTCGAGGACATTCTCGTGCCGACCGAAAACGTCGTCGAGGTTCGGCGCGGTCGGAAGTTCAATTCTGAACGCAAGTTTTTTCCAGGTTACGTCCTGGTCAAATGTGAGCTGACCGATCAGGTCTATCACCTCATCAAGAATACCCCGAAGGTTACGGGCTTTCTCGGCGCCGACAACAAACCGACTCCAATTTCTGATGCCGAAGCCGACCGCATCAAGGGACAGGTCGCCGAAGGCGTCGAAAGACCGAAGGCTTCCATTCGCTTCGAGGTCGGTGAGACAGTGCGTGTCGCCGACGGACCCTTCGCCTCCTTCAACGGCGTTGTCGAGGAGGTCGACGAGGGTCGGAGCCGCGTCAAGGTCGCCGTGTCGATCTTCGGCCGCGCCACGCCAGTTGATCTCGAGTATGGTCAGGTGGAGAAAGTCTGAGGCGGCTCAGTACCGCCAACGCTGCGCCTTGGAGACCAGAAAGTCGCGGAACGCCTGCACCCGCGCGACGTTCTTCATCTCCTCGGCGTAGACGAGAAAGCAATCCATCTCCGGCATATCCGCTTGTGGCAACAGCCGCACGAGTCCGGAATTCGGCGCCACGCAATAGTCCGGCAGGACGGCGATGCCGACGCCGTGCTCTACAGCGCGTATGATGGCTCCGAGATTGTTGATGGACAGGTGGGGCGTGCGCGAGTTTTTCGGCTCGCGCCCGATCGTCAGCAGCGAGTTCAAATCATAGAGGAAATGGGTCGCCGTCGGCGCGCCGAAGGCCACCAGCCGATGCTGGTCTAGGTCTTCGATGGTGCGCGGCTGCCCTGCCTTCTTGAGGTATTCCGCCGACGCATAGGCGTGAAAATGTACGGTAAACAAACGCCGCCGGATGAGATCAGGCTGCATCGGCTCACGAAGACGCAGCGCGACATCCGCCTCGCGCATGCCGAGGTCGAGATCGTCGTCGGACAGGAGTAGCTGCAGCTTGACCTCGGGAAAAAGGTCCGTGAACTCCCCAAGCCTCAACGCCAGCCAGTTGGAGCCCAGCGCCAGCGTCGTCGTCACGCGGAGATCACCGCTCGGCTTGTCGCGGCTGTCAATCAATCGACTCCGCACCGCTTCGAGCTTCATGGAGACGTCGTGGACAGCCTTCAGCAGGGTCTCGCCCTGCTCGGTGAGTATGAGCCCCCGCGCATGGCGGTGGAACAGCGGCGCGGAAAGATCGCTTTCTAGGGCGCTGACCTGTCGGCTGACGGCGGATTGGCTCAATCCCAGCGTCTCGCCGGCATGCGTAAACGAGCCGGCCTCAGCGGCGGCCTGAAATATTCTGAGCTTGTCCCAGTCCATCGCCCCGGACGCTCCCCCCATTGGTCCCAGCGATTACGCGATTATTGCGGGGGAAGAAAGGCGCTCAGAGACCGTTGGCCACAAGCCAGCGGTCAGCCTCCAGCGCGGCCATGCAGCCAAGCCCCGCAGCGGTGACCGCTTGCCGGTAGACGTCGTCAGCGACATCGCCCGCGGCGAACAGACCTTCGACATTGGTGGCGGTCGAGTTCGGCGCAGTGAGGACGTAGCCGTTAGGCTTCAGTTCGACCTGTCCGCGCACCAAGTCCGTCTGCGGCGCGTGGCCAATGGCGACAAACACTCCGTCGGTTGCAAGCTCCTCAATCGCGTCCGAGCGGACGTCGCGAAGCAGAACGTGCGTCACACCTTTGGGGCTCCCTCCGCCGACAATGTCTTCGACCTTTCGATTCCACTTGACCGAGACGTTCGGCCGCGCGAGCAGCCGATCGATGAGGATTCGCTCGGCGCGGAAGGAATCGCGTCGGTGAATGACAGTGACGGACGCCGCGATCCCCGCGAGATAAAGCGCCTCTTCGACCGCCGAATTGCCGCCGCCGACGACAACCACATTTTTGCCACGGAAGAAAAAACCGTCGCAGGTCGCACATGCGGACACGCCGAACCCCTTGAGCGCCTCCTCGCCGGGCAGCCCCAGCCATTTCGCCTTGGCGCCGGTGGCCAGAACGACCGAATGAGCTTCGATACGGCGACCGGAATCGCAAGTGATACGGAAAGGACGCTGCGCCAGATCGAGTCCGACGACATGTTCGTTTTCCAGGCGCGCGCCGACATGTTCGGCCTGGGCGCGAAACTGCTCCATTAGCCACGGACCCTGTACAGGATCTGCGAAGCCCGGATAGTTTTCCACGTCGGTGGTAATCATCAACTGACCGCCCGGTTCGAACCCGGAGAGCAGCAACGGCTTCAGCATCGCACGCGCAGCATAGATTGCAGCCGTATAACCGGCAGGGCCGGCGCCGATGATGACAAGACGTTCGGGGGAATCGGGCAAGGGAGACCTACGGGGCGAACTGGACGAAAATGCACGCGCCGCCTTATATCGGCGCTGCGGTCGCGCATTCAACGGGCGCGCAGAAGGACGCTTCCCATGATGATCCTGCGGTCTTCGTCCGCCTCGCCCTTCGCCCGAAAAGTCCGCATTGCGGCGACACTGCTCGGTATTTCCGATCAGATCGAGATCGTGCCCGCCGACACGTCGGATCCGGTTGACAACTTGCGCGCACAAAACCCGATCGGCAAGATTCCGACGCTGGTCTTGGAGGACGGTCGGGCGATCTACGACAGCGCTGTTATCCTCGAATATCTCGATTTTCTTGCTGGGGGCGGCAAAATCATTCCTTCAGGCCGCGGGCGCTTCGATGTGTTGACCCGCGCTGCACTGGCCGACGGCGTCATCGACGCCGCCATTCTCAAGGTCTACGAGCAGCGCTGGCGCGAAGACAGCGCGCGCAGCGCGCGTTGGCTCGACCACCAGACCGGTAAGATCAATCGCGGCCTCTCCGCACTGGAGGCTACGCGGCCCGATCCCAGCCGAGCCGACGTCGCCGCCATCGCGATGGCCTCGGCGCTTGGCTACCTCGATTTGCGGTTCGCCGGCGCCTGGCGCGCCGAGCGACCACAGCTCGTCGCCTGGCTCGACGCCTTTTCCGCCGCGGTTCCGGCATTCGAGGCGACCCGGCATCGGGAAGGATAATTGCCGCCATGATCTGGGGCCAGGACGAGGCGGAAGTGGCGGCGGAAAGTTTCGACCTGCGTCGGCTGCCGGCAAAATTCTATCTCGACCCCTACCCGGTGTACCAAGCGCTACGCGAACGCTCCCCTGTCAAGCAGCTTCCCGACGGCGCTTTGTTCCTATCGCGCTATGCGGACCTGGTCGCTGTCTACAAGGACTGCGAAACTTTCTCATCCGACAAGCGCGAGGAGTTTCTCCCGAAATACGGCGACAGTCCACTTTACGAGCATCATACGACGAGTCTCGTGTTCAACGATCCTCCGTTGCATTCTAGAGTTCGAAGACTCATCGCCGGCGCGCTGACGCCGCGCGCCATCGCCGATCTTGCGGCCGATCTCGAAGCGCTCGTCGACGACCTCATCGAGGTCATGGAGGGGCGGGAGGACGTCGATTTGATCGAGGACTTCGCCGCGAAAATCCCCGTCGAAGTCATCGGCAATCTGCTCGCGGTGCCTCGCGACGAACGTGGGCCGTTACGCAGTTGGTCATTGGCGATTCTGGGGGCGTTGGAACCCGCGCCGGCGCCGACTGTGCTGGAAGCCGGAAACCGCGCCGTGGTGGAGATGTCGGTCTACCTTGAACGACTCGTTGCGCAACGTCGCGCGAAACCGGGCGATCCTGCGCGAGACGTTTTGACCCGGCTGCTCGCCGGCGAGGACGACGAACGGCTTAGCGTCAAAGAGCTGATCCACAATTGCATTTTCTTACTCAATGCCGGCCACGAGACGACGACCAATTTGATCGGCAACGCGCTCGCGACGCTTTGCGCCTGGCAGGAGGAAAAGCGGCGGCTGATCGATTCGCCCGAGCTTATCGCTTCGACCGTCGAAGAGGTTTTGCGCTTCGAGAGCTCTAACCAACTCGGCAACCGCCGAGTGACACGCGAAACGGAAATCGGTGGCGTAAGGATCGCGGCCGGCCAACTTCTGACGCTCGGGATCGGCGCAGCGAACCGCGACCCACGGCAATTTCCGGATCCGGAGCAATTCGCCGTCGCCCGGAGTCCCAATCGCCATCTCGCTTTTGCCGTCGGTCCCCATCAATGCGCAGGGCTCGCGTTGGCGCGACTTGAGGGCCGTACGGCGATCGGGCGGCTTCTACGGCGTCATCCGGGTTACCGGCTAACCCGCGAACCGACGTACGGCGGTCGTGCACGTTTCCGTGGCTTCCTCAAGCTGCCGGCGCGGCTCGCCTGAGAGCGGTCAGATATGCGTCGGATAGCCGTGGCGCGCCTCGGAGGCGTGAATCATCGCGGTGGCTTTCGCATCATTTCCGGCCGAGCAGACTTTCTCCGCCGCCTCGATCTCGCGTTTGATCTGCGCGTAGACCGATCTTGCGACATGCCCCATAGCCAGATCGTTGTCTTGAACCGCCCGGTAACGCGCGATCTCGCCTGCGCAGCCAACGCCTCCCGGCATTTGGAAACTTGGAGGCGTGACCGGAGATTGTGCGTACCCGGCGGCGCACGAAATGACAACAAGCGCCAACGGCGCAAAGCGCTTCATGAGGCGACTCCCAGCCGATTCGCTTCCAAAAACTTGACGTGGCGCCAGCCAGGGGTCAAGCGGTGGACTACAACGGCCAATAAGCGTGTTCGCATAGGGAGAAAACTACGATGTGGGCTCTCTCCGCTCTGCCGATTATTCAGGCCCCTATGGCGGGCGTTCAGGACGACGACCTTTGCGTCGCCGTCTGTGAAGCGGGTGGCCTCGGCTCGATCCCCGCCGCTATGCTGGCGCCCGCCGCGCTTTCCGAACAGATTACGCGCGTGCGCGCTCGCACGAAAGCTCCTTTCAATGTCAACTTTTTCGCCCACAGAGACCCCGATCCCGACCCACAGTCGCTGACGCGCTGGCGTGCGCGACTTGCCCGTTACTACGCAGAATTTGGCTTGTCGTCGGACGCAGCCTCAGGCGCGACGCGTGCGCCGTTCAACAGCTCCCTTTGCGAGGTCGTTGAAGCGTTGCAACCGCCTATCGTCAGTTTCCATTTCGGACTGCCGGAGCCGGACCTGCTCGCGAGGGTAAAGGCATGCGGGGCAAAGATTCTGGCTAACGCCACCACGGTCGCGGAAGCACGTTGGCTGGAAGCGCTCGGCGTCGATGTCGTCATCGCGCAGGGGCGAGAGGCGGGAGGACATCGCGGCCTCTTTCTGACCGATGATCTCGATGCGCAGCCCGGATTGATGGCGCTACTGCCACAGGTGGTCGACGCGGTTCGCCTTCCCGTTGTGGCCGCCGGGGCCATCGGCGACGGCCGTGGGGTGGCGGCGAGCCTGGCGCTCGGCGCGGCGGCGGCGCAGATTGGGACGGCCTATTTGCGGACGGATCAAGCGAAAACATCCGCGCTGCACCGCGCGGTTCTCGAAGAGGCCTGCGATGACGCCACGCGCCTGACGAATCTATTCACTGGCAGGCCCGCGCGCGGACTTCTCAACCGGTTCATGCGCGAAATGGGACCGTTGTGCGCCGACACACCAGCCTTTCCGCTTGCCGCCGCTGCAGTCGCGCCACTTCGCGCTGCGGCGGAAAAAGGCGGCCGGGCCGACTTTTCGCCGCTCTGGGCCGGCGAAGCCGCCGCACTCGCACGCGCCGAGGACGCCGGAGAGGCGACGCGGCGTTTCTGGCGCGAAGCGCAGGCGGTTTTCAGCGACTGGGCGGCAAGAGGGGCTTGATGGTCAAGGACACGGCGGGCTTATGGAACATCCTCTTGCCCGTTGTAATTTCTCACCGCATCCTGACGCCGCTAACGTTCACGCGAGAAACAGGTCCGGGCTCAGAGACGACCAAGGGAGTGCGAGACCGATGAGCTACAAAGATATTCTTGTCTATCTTGATCCGACGCCGGCCTCGGCGAGCCAACTCGACATTGCATTGCAAATCGCTGTCGTGGACGGCGCGCATGTGACTGGCGTCGACGCTTCGACCGACGAGGCGTTTCTCGACGACTGGCGTGATGCCGCGACCAACATTGAAAGCGCCTTTCAGGCAGCTTTGCAGGCGGCGAACGTCGCCGGCGAGTTTTACGTCGTGGGCGAACGGGGAAAATTGGCGCCGCAGGATTTCGTCATCCCCGTAGATCTCGTGATTGCGCCCTCGCCGGCGCCAGACCATCGCAAACTTATAAATGCGGCGCTGCCGGACGAGGCAATCAAGCAGTCTGGCGCACCAGTGCTCGTGGCGCCTACCGAATGGCCGGCCGGCGTCTGGGGGAAGAGCGTTGTGATCGCTTGGAATGGTAGCCGTGAGGCGAAACGGGCGGTGCACAACGCCCTACCGATCTTGAAACGCGCCGAAAAGACGACGATTTTCGTGTTTTCCAGCGCCGAAAGCGAATTGCGAGGCTCCGCCGACCGGCTCGTCACGCACCTTTCCCGTCACGGCGTTATCGCACAGGTCTCCGACTGGACCCACACGGGTGACGTGACCGCAGTTGAGGCGCTGTTCGCGAGTCTCGACACTCAGACGGCCGACCTGCTCGTCGCGGGCGCGTTCGGACACTCGCGCGTGTTTGAAGGTCTGTTCGGCAGCGTCAGCCTCGACTTGCTCCGTCAACCGGTGTTGCCAGTTTTGATGTCTCACTAAGGCATCGATTGCTCGAACCGTCGCCCTGGAGCGCCCGCTGATGTCCCATAGGCGTGCTGTGGTGGCCATCTCGCAGGCGCCGCGGCCTACTTGCGGCGCAATAACTGCCTTGCCAGCAACTTTCACAAATCACCCAAGCGTTAACCCGCGCATCCTATAGAAACCGGATCGTGCGCAATCTTTGCAAAAGCGCCCTCTGCGCCTTTGTTGGCCTCGCTTTCGCGTGCGCGGCAGCGGCGGGACCGGCAGAGGACGGCTTCGCCGCGTATCGCAGAGGCGACTATGCAAAGGCTTTGTCAGTGTGGCGCCCCTACGCAGAAAACGGAAACGCCGCCGCGCAAGCCTTTCTCGGCGACCTCTACTTCAATGGACAGGGCGTGCCCCAGGATTTCAAGCAAGCGCTGTTCTGGTTCAAACTTTCCGCGGCGAAGGGCGATGCTGCAGCTCAATTTAACCTTGGAGTCGCGTCGGAATATGGGAAAGGCGAACCGAAATCGACGACGCAAGCGATGGGCTGGTACGCCAAGGCCGCGGATTCCGGCAATATCCCGGCCATGCTTTCGCTAGCGCGCCTCTATCGCGACGGCGATGGGGTCGCCCGCGATCTGGAGTCGACGGCGCGTTGGACCGAAAAGGCGGCTAATGCCGGAGATCCGGAAGCTGAGGACGCCCTTGGCTCCCTGTTCCGATTGGGTCAGGGAGTGGAGCCCGACCTCGCCCGCGCCCGCGAGTGGTATCGCAAGGCGGCTGAGCAGGGTTACGCGGCGGCAGAAAACAATCTGGGAATGATGTATCGGCTCGGGGCGGGGGGCCCGGTGGATTACGAGCGCGCATTCGGTTGGCTACACCGCGCCGCGGACCACGGCGTCGCGGCAGCTAAGTATAATATTGGGGCAATGTATGCGTTGGGACTCGGCGCGCCCAAGGACCCGATCGAAGCTTACGCATGGTACAAAGCCGCAGTATCCGGTGATGATCCCGACACGAAATTGCAAGCCGAAAAAGCGCTGTCGCTGCTAAAGGCGGAATTGAAGCCGGATGACCTTGCGGAAGCCGAGCGCCGAGCGTCTCACTGAGAAGGCAAGCCTTTCCCCTCGCGCCACTCTTTAATCAGATTCGCCCGACGCCGCGGATAACGAACTTCCTCTAGTTCCAGCAAGGCAATCCTATCAATCCGAAAATGTCGGAAATCCTGACGCAATTCACACCAGGCGGCCAAAACGTGCAGACGATCGAAATAGGCCAGCGCAAAGGGCCATACCGTGCGCCGGCTCGCGGCGCCTGTTTTGTCCTCATAAGCAATCGTGACCTTTTTTTCGCGCCGGATCGCCTCGCGCACCGAACCGAGATCGATGCGAGTGGCGACGGTTTCGCTGGGGCCGACGATCAGGCCGGTTGCCTCGGCTTCTGTGCGAAGTTCCTCCGGCAGCACGCTCTTGATTTTCGCGAGCGCCTTGGCGGCCGACGCGGAAAGCTCGGGGTCGCCGCGTTTGGCGACCCAGCGTGAGCCCAAAACGAGCGCTTCGATTTCTCCACGCGAGAACATGAGCGGCGGGAGCAGAAACCCCGGCTTGAGCACATAGCCGAAGCCTGCTTCGCCCTCGATTTCAGCGCCGCGAGCGCGCAGAGCGTCGACGTCGCGATATAGAGACCGAAGGCTGACGCCCAACTCTTCCGCAAGTTTCGCCCCCGTAACCGGTCCGCGATGGCGGCGAAAAATTTCCAGAAGTTCGAGCAATCGGTCGGCGCGGGGCATGAAACCCTCAATTGTAGAGCGCGTTGGCGCCGCAGCAAGCCTCGCGACGCGCAGCGCAAGAGCGCATCGCCACGAGAGCGTCTCGATTCGCGACTAAGCGAAAATTAAAATGTTGATAGGAACATCCGCCCATGATTCGCTCCGGACTTGCATTCACAATTTGCGTCGTCGCTGGCGCGGCCGCGGCTCATCCCGCCATGACCGCCACCGAAACAACCATGCACGCCGCCCCAAGCGTACACGCGCGCACGGTGCAGGCTATTCCGGCTCACGCTCAGATCGACGTCGGACAATGTGGCGATCGTTGGTGCGCGGCCTCCTGGCGCAACATCGACGGCTGGGTCCGCGTCGAGACCATCGCCGCCAACGACGCGCCGCTAGAAGGCGCACCGCCGCCTCCCTACCCTCCTGTATACGGCGGTCCCGTTATATTTGGGCCGGTGTTCGGCTTTGGCTACTACCATCGCTGGTGAGGGCGACGTGGCGGGGCCGCTTGCCTTATGGGACATCTCCGTCGCGCCCGACTGGGTCGACTACAATGGCCACATGAACAACTCGGCGTACGCGCTGGTGTTCAGTCGCGCCGGCGATCGTTGGATGGAGCGTATCGGCTTGGGCGCCGAGGTACGGAAGGCGACGGGCTATACACTTTATACTTTGCAAATTATGTTGCATTACTTTCGCGAGGCCAAATCCGGCGCGCCGCTGCGGGTGTTCTGCCAGCTTTTGGAGTTTGACGCCAAGCGGGCTCGCGTTTGGATGGAGATGCGTTCGCCGGCAGACGACGCACTCGTCGCCGCCACCGAGCAGCTCTACCTTTCCGTCCGGCAGGCCGAGGCGTCTCGAGCGGCCCCGTGGAGAGACGAATCCTATTCGCTGTTGCAGACGATGATGCATGAACACGCAGCGCTGCCCATTCCGCCGCAGGTTGGGCGCGGAATTTCGCTCAAGCGCGCCTGACGACGTGGACAGACTGCCCCGCGGGGGCTAAACGGGCGGAAACTTTCACCAAATGAGGCGCCCGATGCGTCCTTCCAAGCGCGCCGCCGACGAGATGCGGAAGGTCAGTTTCGAGCGCGGCGTCGCCCGCTATGCGGAGGGATCTTGTCTGGTCCGATTTGGGGAAACCCACGTGTTGTGCGCGGCTTCCCTCGAGGACAAACCTCCGCCGTGGCTGAGAGGGCAGGGTCGGGGCTGGGTAACGGCGGAATACGCCATGCTGCCGCGCGCGACTTCGACGCGCACCCGGCGTGAATCCGCGACGGGCAAGGTTTCGGGCCGCACGCAGGAAATCCAGCGCCTCATCGGTCGCAGCCTACGCGCTGTAGTCGACCTGCCGAAGCTCGGCGAACGTCAGATAACAATCGACTGCGACGTACTTCAGGCCGATGGCGGCACGCGTACGGCCTCGATCACCGGAGCCTATGTGGCGATGCGCGATTGCATGTCCTGGATGGCCGACCGTTCTATTCTTCGGGACATTCCCCTCAAGGATCACGTAGCCGCTGTTTCGTGTGGCGTCTACCAGGGCGAGACCGTCTTGGATCTTGACTACGCGGAAGATTCTGCCGCGGAGACGGACGCCAACTTCGTCATTACCGGCACGGGCGGATTGGTCGAAGTGCAAGGTTCCGCGGAAGGCGCGCCGTTTTCCGAGGCGCAACTCCTGGATATGTTAGCGTTGGCGAGACGCGCCGTTGCGGACCTCATCAAATTGCAAAAGACCGCGTTGGCCTGACCGACCTACGGACCGCCAGCGCCGCGCCAACCCGTGGCGGCGCCGATGCTCAAGTCAGACGCGCGGTTACTCGGCCGCCACGGCGGCGCCGCCCTGTGCCGCGAGCTCCGCCAGCGCCCGGCGGTATTCGACCGGCATAACTTTTCTGAACTTGGGCAAATAGACTTCCCAGTTCTCCAAAATATGCCGTGCACGCGTGGATTCTGTAAAGCGCGCATGATTGCCGATGAGCTGATGCAGTCGCTCGGCGTCGTGGCGACTCATGTCGCCCATCACATCAACCCTGCCGTGCGAAAGCAGGTCGCCGCCAGAATGGAGATGGCGTTGCATGACCTCCTCCTCAGCCGCGACAGGCTCCAGCTCAACCATCGACATATTGCAGCGCTCTGAGAAGTTGCCGGTTTCGTCGAGCACATAAGCTATGCCGCCGGACATTCCCGCCGCAAAATTGCGACCGGTCTCGCCGATCACTACGATCACCCCGCCGGTCATGTATTCGCAACCGTGATCGCCTGCGCCTTCCACCACCGCAATGGCGCCCGAGTTGCGCACTGCGAATCGCTCGCCAGCCACGCCGCGGAAATAACATTCGCCGGAGATAGCGCCGTAGAGCACCGTGTTGCCAACAATGATTGACCGGTCGGGCGTTAGCCTCACCGCCTCTTTCGGAGGATAGACAATGATGCGACCGCCTGACAGGCCCTTGCCGACGTAATCATTTCCGTCTCCTTCGAGCTCTAGAGTCACGCCCTTCGCCAGGAAGGCGCCAAAACTCTGCCCAGCGGTGCCTCTGAGCTTGATGTGAATCATCCCGTCGCGCAGTCCGGTATGGCCATAGCGGCGGGCAATCTCGCCGGACAGCATAGCCCCCGCGGAGCGGTCGGAGTTGGCGATGCGCATATCGAGTCGTATGTGCTTGCCCGACTCCAGCGCATCCTTGGCCTGCGCGATGAACTTCCGGTCCAGCACGTTTTCGAGCTGATGGTCCTGGCTGGTCGCGTGATAGATCCCGTCGCTTGGCCAGGGCTCAGGCTTATAGAAAAGTTTGGAGAAATCGAGACCCTTCGCCTTGGCCCGCTCGATCAGGTTTGTTTTGTCGAGCATTTGGCGTTGCCCGACTATTTCATTAAACGAGCGATATCCAAGCAAAGCCATTAACTCGCGCACTTCTTCGGCGACGAAAAAGAAGAAGTTGATGACATGTTCGGGCTGGCCGACAAAACGCTTGCGCAGAACCGGATCCTGCGTGGCGACGCCTACGGGGCAAGTGTTGAGATGACACTTGCGCATCATGATGCAGCCGGCGGCGATCAGCGGCGCCGTGGCGAACCCGAACTCGTCGGCGCCGAGCAGCGCTCCGATCACAACATCTCGGCCCGTCCGCACGCCGCCATCGACCTGAACGGCGATTCGCGCGCGAAGACCATTCATGACCAACGTCTGATGCGTCTCGGCAAGGCCGATCTCCCACGGCGAACCAGCGTGTTTGATCGAGGTCAACGGCGAGGCGCCCGTCCCCCCCTCGTAACCGGAGATCGTTACGTGGTCGGACTTGCACTTGGCGACGCCCGCTGCGACCGTGCCGACCCCAACCTCGGAGACCAGTTTGACTGACACTAGCGCCTGCGGGTTCACGTTCTTCAGATCGTAGACCAGCTGCTTCAAGTCCTCGATTGAATAGATGTCGTGATGCGGGGGCGGTGAGATGAGGCCGACGCCCTGCGTCGAGTGGCGCACCTTGGCGATAACCGCGTCGACCTTGTGACCAGGCAATTGGCCGCCTTCACCGGGCTTTGCGCCCTGCGCCATCTTGATCTGCATCATATCGGAGTTGACGAGATATTCCGCCGTCACACCGAACCGACCCGACGCCACCTGCTTGATGGCGCTACGCATAGAATCGCCATTCGCCATCCGCTTGTAGCGGTCGCTCTCCTCGCCGCCTTCGCCGGTGTTCGATTTGCCGCCGATGCGGTTCATCGCAATCGCCAGCGTTGTGTGCGCCTCGCGGGAGATCGAGCCGTAAGACATGGCCCCGGTCGAAAAGCGCTTGACGATATCGACTGCAGACTCGACCTCATTGATCGGCACGGGCTTGCGACCGTCCTCATCCGCCGATTTGATCCGGAAAAGCCCTCGGATGGTCAAGAGCTGCTCCGACTGGTCGTTCAGCAGCTTGACGTATGCGTCATATTTATCCCGTGCATTGCCGCGCACCGCGTGCTGCAACAACGCGACAGTTTGCGGCGACCAATTATGCGCTTCACCTCGCAGGCGGTAAGCGTATTCGCCACCAACCTCCAGGGCGCCTCGCAGAACTGGGGAGTCTCCGAACGCATCACGATGACGCCGCGTCGTCTCGCCCGCGACATCTAGCAAGCCGACGCCTTCTATGGTTGTCGCTGTGCCGAAGAAGAACTTGTCGACAAACGCCTTCGACAGCCCGATTGCATCGAAAATCTGCGCGCCGCAATAGGACTGATACGTCGAGATGCCCATCTTGGACATCACCTTCAGCAGCCCCTTGTCGATAGACTTTATGAAGCGCTTGACGACCTCGTGAGCCGAGATCTTCTCGGGCAAATCTCCCGCCATCGCCGCCAGCGTCTCGAACGCGAGATATGGATTGATCGCCTCCGCGCCATAGCCGGCAAGGCAGCAGAAATGATGCACCTCACGCGCGTCGCCCGTTTCGACGACAAGGCCGACCGACGTGCGCAGGCCCTTGCGGATCAGATGATGATGCACGGCGGCGGTCGCAAGCAGCGACGGGATCGGGATACGGTCCGGGCCAACCATGCGATCGCTCAAGATGATGATGTTGTAGCGACCGACGACAGCGGATTCTGCGCGCTCGCAGATGCGCAGGAGCGCATCCTCCATGCCCGCCGCGCCGCGGCCGACGTCGTAAGTGATGTCGATCGTTTTGGTGTCGAAGGAATCCTCGAAATGGCCAATGCAGCGAATCTTCTCAAGGTCTTCATTGGTGAGGATAGGTTGGCGCACCTCCAGGCGCTTGCGACGTGCGTTGCCTTCGAGGTCGAGAATATTTGGCCGCGGGCCGATGAACGAGACGAGACTCATCACGAGCTCCTCGCGGATCGGGTCGATGGGCGGGTTCGTCACCTGCGCAAAGTTCTGCTTGAAATAAGTGTAGAGGAGCTTCGACTTATCGGACAAAGCCGAGATTGGCGTGTCGGTACCCATCGACCCGACCGCCTCCTGACCCGTGGCCGCCATCGGCGCCATGAGGATTGCGAGGTCTTCCTGGCTGTAGCCAAACGCCTGCTGACGGTCGAGCAATGAAACATCGGTGCGCGACGCGCGCGGCTCGACGGGGTTCAGTTCCTCGAGCACGATCTGCGTACGATCAAGCCAGTCCTTGTAAGGGTGCGCCTTCGACAACGATGCTTTGAGCTCATCATCGGAGATGATGCGGTGTTCTTGCAGATCGACGAGCAGCATCTTGCCCGGCTGCAATCGCCACTTCTGCACAATCGATTCTTCCGACACAGGCAGCACGCCCATTTCGGACGCGAGCACGACAAGGCCGTCGTCGGTCACGAAGTAACGGGCAGGCCGCAAGCCATTCCGGTCGAGAGTGGCCCCGATTTGTCGCCCGTCGGTAAAGGCCATCGCTGCGGGGCCGTCCCAAGGCTCCATTATTGCCGCGTGATATTCGTAGAACGCGCGACGTTCATCACCCATGAGAGGATTGCCACTCCAAGCTTCCGGGATCAGCATCATCATTGCATGGGTCAGCGAATAACCTCCGCGCACGAGGAACTCGAGCGCATTGTCGAAACAAGCGGTGTCAGATTGCCCCTCGTAGGAGATCGGCCAAAGCTTCGAAATGTCATTGCCGAACAGTTCGGAATCGACATTCGCCTGTCGCGCCGCCATCCAATTAACGTTCCCGCGCAATGTGTTGATCTCGCCATTGTGCGCGACCAAGCGATAAGGGTGGGCGAGCCGCCAAGACGGAAACGTGTTGGTGGCGAAGCGCTGATGTACAAGCGCGAGAGCCGTCTCGAATTGAGGATCTAGCAGATCCTTGTAGTACGGGCCAAGTTGCTGCACGAGCACCATGCCCTTATATACAATCGTTCGACACGACATTGAGACCGGGTAATATTCGGCGATTGCGGGGCTACCCAATTCATAAGTGCGATTGGACACAACCTTGCGGACGAGAAAGACGCGTCGTTCGAAAGTGTCTTCGTCTTCGACGCCAGCGCCGCGACCGACGAACACTTGACGGTGGACGGGTTCGACGGCCTTAACGCGCGGGCCGAGGGTCGCATTGTCAACAGGTACGTCACGCCAGCCGAGCAATTTCTGCCCTTCCGCTGAAATCGCTTGCTCGACGATCTTTTCGACCCGCGCGCGCGCGTCCGCGTCGCGCGGCATGAAAAACTGTCCGATAGCGTAGTGGCCCGGCCCAGGAAGCGTGAATCCGAGTTTGGCGCACTCTTCCGCGAAGAAGCCGTGGGGAATCTGCGTCAGCACGCCGCAACCGTCGCCGAGCGTCGCATCCGCGCCGGTCGCCCCGCGGTGGTCGAGGTTGAGTAGAATCTGCAGGCCTTTCTCGAGGATCGCGTGCGATTTCCGATTGTGTAGATCGGCCACGAAGCCGACGCCGCACGAATCATGTTCTCTCGCAGGGTCATAAAGACCGACCGCACGGGGGAAGAACGGGTCGGAGCCGAGCCGAGCCGGGGCAAGCTTCTCGTTCATCTCTCCACTCCTTTAGCCCCGACGCACAGGCGTCGGATGCGCTAGCACAAATTTGTCGATCGCTAATTCAACAAGTAAGGACAAATTGCCGAAGTTGACGAAGGTGCTCGCCAACTCAGGCGGATCGTTTCCGAGATTTCTCATCGTGTGCGGCGTTCGCCATCTTCACGTCCCTCAGGGCCCACATTGGGTGCGGGCCATCCAAATAGGTCAGCAAGGCTGTCCTATTTCCTGCGACTGTGCCAGAAAGGTTTCCTCTGCACAAGGACATGCACCCACTTCTTGCGAACTTTTTTAGTCGGGGATGCCGCGTTACATTATTCGTGTCGTCGAATAGGTCTTGCATGGGTCGGGCCAAAGGGAGTGTAAAGACTTGAATTTCGCAAGCGACAATGCGTCGGGCGCCGCACCGGAAGTTCTTGCAGCCGTCGTGTCCGCAAACGATGGGGCTACCCCAGCTTATGGGGCGGATGTGTGGACGCAACGCGCAGTTGCGCAGCTCACCGAGATATTCGAGACAGACCTAACCGCCTACCTTGTTGCGACCGGGACCGCCGCCAATTCCTTGGCTCTTGCGGCGCTGACTAAGCCCTGGGAGGCGGTCTTCTGTCACGAAGAGGCCCACATCCATGACGACGAATGCGGGGCGCCTGAATTTTTTACGAGCGGCGCCAAAATTGTCGGCATTCCGGGGTTTTGTGGCAAGCTGACTCCCGCAGCGCTTAAAGAGACCCTCGCGCGGTTTCCCCGCGGCCTTGTCAAATCCAATCAGCCGGCTTGCCTGACCTTAAGCCAAGTCACCGAAGCCGGCACGGTCTACACGCTCGACGAATTGCGCGCGCTTGCGGGAACGGCCCATTCCGAGGGCCTTTCCGTCCACATGGACGGCGCGCGGTTCGCTAACGCACTTGTTTCTCTGAAATGTTCACCCGCAGAGATGTCGTGGCGCATCGGCGTCGACGCACTTTCTTTCGGGGCCACTAAGAACGGGGCACTCGCATGCGAGGCGGTTGTGTTCTTCGGCAAAGAGTACGGTGAGGGGCTTCCTTTTTTGCGAAAGCGCGGCGGCCACACGCTTTCCAAAGGGCGCGTTCTCGGCGCCCAGATGTCGGCGTATCTCGAACGTGGCCTTTGGCTCGCTCTCGCCGGCCGCGCCAACGCGGCGGCGCAGCGTCTCGTCGAGAGCTTGGTCGCGACGCCTGGCATTCGCGCGCCGTGGCCTACTGAGGCCAATGAGGTCTTCGTGATCGCGCCTTCGGCTCAAGTCGAGAGGTGGCGCGCAGCCGGAGCGGACTTTCACGATTGGCCGACCCGAGGCGTCCCTGAGGATCGCGCCCCGCGTACGGGCGAAACGATGATCCGCTTGGTAACCTCGTTCGACACATCCGAACGAGAAATCGAATCGTTTCTCGCCCTATCGCGCTCGTCGTAATATATTGTCCTAACGAAGCCTTAATTTCGGGGGAAGGTCTAGCTGTCCCCTGGTCGCGATTTTTAGGAGAGCCCGTCATGATTATCCGCTTCGCGGCGACGTCGAGGCTGGCGCTCGCGGTTGCGCTGGTCGTCGCTACCCCTGCGGCGGCCCAAAGCTTCTTCTCGTATTATGAAATGTCGCCAAGGCAAATCGCCGGGATGCTTGCCGACGACGGTTATGAGATTCGCGGCCCGATGTACCGGCGTGGCGACGTTTATATTTGTGATGTGATCTCTGTTTCGGGGCGGCCGGCGCGATTGATCGTGGACGCTCATGATGGTCATGTCGTCGAGCGCTTCGCGTCAGCGCCACGTTGGCGTTATTCGACGGAGGATGAATCGCTCCGTCCGCCCCGCAATATTGGCGGAGGCGATGACAGACAAGCAGACCAAGACGAACGTTCTGCACCCCACCGTAGCGATCTGACGCTTGGCGATGTTCTCGGTCCGCAGACGCGGGTCTATGGTAATGATAATTTGCTGTCCCAGAAACCGCCGTCACCCTCGATTGTTCCAGATGAATCCGCCGCACCCAAGCCGAAACATAGCGCAGTAAAGAAGCATCGACCGTCCAGCGTAGCCAAGGCAATTCCTGTCGTTCCTGAAACCACCCCGAGCCCGGAAGTCCCGACGCCCGCGGCAGTGGCGCCCTCGTCCGTTGCCGCCGTTGCGCCCAACGGAGCCGGGGACGTGAAGAAGTCCACCGAGGAGGCCGCGAGACCGGCCCCAACGGTCGCAGCGAAGCCTGCAGCCGAGCTTGCGCCCACGCCAGCGGCTTCGCCTAAGCCGGGTCAGAGCAAGCCTGAGACGGAAAAGCATACCGTTAGCGAAGCAGAGCGAGCGCCGGCCCCAGAGAAACCGAAGGTCGATCCCGCGCACAAGAAGATAAACGACCTGCCCGTGGGCACATTGGAGTGAGATCAAAGCACCATGTCCGCGCAGTTCTAAAAGCCGAATCGCGCGGCGGGTCGGAGATTCGCTGCGGTTCGCTGGACCAGCTTTTGTCAGCCGACTTTGACGGTCCGTCCGGTCTTCCATGATTGATAGGCCGCGTCGGCGAGGAGCAGCGCCTGAAGGCCGTCATGACCGCTCGGCTTTGTTTCTTGTCCCGACTTCACGGCCATTACGAACGCGTTCAGTTCACTTCGGTACGCCGCGTCATAACGCTCGAGGAAGAAATTGAGGGCTTTGTCCGCAGTATAGCCTTGAGCACCGGCGTGCTCAACGGTCGTCTCGCGCACGTTTCCGGCGGCGACCATGCCCGTCGAGCCATGCACCTCGGCTCGCTGGTCATAGCCATAGCTGGCTCGGCGGGAGTTGGAGATCTCGCATACCTTACCCGATTTGGTTTGCAGGAGCACTACCGCCGTATCGACATCGCCCGCCTCGCCAATGGCGGGGTCCACCAGAGAGGCGCCAAAAGCGGACACGGCGACCGGTTCCTCGCCAAGCAGAAACCGCGCCATGTCGAAATCGTGGATCATCATGTCGCGGAACAGGCCGCCCGATCGTTCGATATAGGAGACCGGCGGCGGCGAAGGGTCGCGAGAAGTAATCTGGACGATCTCCACTTCGCCAACGGCTCCCTGCGCGATCCGCTTTTGCAAACTCGCGAAATTTGGGTCGAAACGACGGTTGAAGCCGATCATCAGCTTAGCCTTGTGCGCCCTTACCACTTCGAGGCACGCGCGTACCCGGTCAGTCGAGAGGTCGACAGGCTTCTCGCAAAATATCGCTTTGCCAGCCTTGGCGCAGCGCTCGATCAGGTCGGCGTGGGTGTCCGTCGGAGAGCAGATCGCCACAGCGTCAATGTCTTTTGCTGCTATGATGTCTTCGATAGAGCCAACTTTGCCGCCCGTCGCAGCCGCCAACGCCGTTGACGCGCCAGCGTCGGCGTCGGCCACAAGCAGCACAGAACAGTCCACATGCTTCGCGATATTGCTGCCGTGGATCTTACCAATACGCCCTGCTCCGATCACCCCGAATCGCATCTAAACCTCCCTGCCTTATGGTTCAAACAGAAGAATATATGATCCATCAAGAATTTTAAATAGAATTTTCGTTTCATTTCGGTGTAGCCGAACGAGACTATCGCCGCAGGCGTCAATACGGCTCTGGTTGGACGTGGTCGCTTCGAAGTTTCCGCGCGCCCGGATGGAGAGGCGGCGCGGAAGGTCCTCCGAGACCGCACTGTCTCGATTTGGTTGAACCCCGAGAATCCGTGGCTCTCAGAGTGAACAGCGCCGGCGGGGCTAGCGCTCGCCCTTTGCCGGAATTGGCGTATACTCAGCCGCAATCGTTCCGGAGTTCTGGTTTGCTCCCTTCGCCGTTGTTCTGGCCTATATCGCGCTCGGTCAAGTTGGCCGCGGCGGCGTTAGTCATGCTAGCTTTGCAGAGTTGCGGCCGTTACGGCCCGCTCGAACCTCCCGAGACGGCTGCAAACGCCAACAATCCCGAGAACCGCCATGATCTCGATCTGCACCGCGCGAACCAGCCGATCACGCCGCCGAAAAAGGACTTCATGCTCGACCCGCTGCTGCAATAAACGTTTTTTAAGTTAGTCGGACCCCCTATGCAGAATTTCGAGTACCGCGATAGCCGGCTATACGCCGAACACGTTGACCTGGCTGAAATCGCAGCGAGGGTCGGAACGCCGTTCTATTGCTACTCGACGGCCACATTGAGCCGTCACTTTCGGATATTCACGGACGCTTTCGCAGGCCAGGACGCACTCGTCTACTACGCGATGAAAGCGAATTCCAATCAGGCGGTTCTGAAGACACTGGCCGATCTCGGCGCGGGCATGGACGTCGTTTCGGAGGGCGAGTTGCGTCGTGCGCTTGTCGCCGGAACAAGCCCATCGAAAATCATATTCTCTGGGGTCGGAAAGTCTAAGGCAGAAATGGCATTGGGGCTCGAGGTCGGCATTCGCTGCTTCAATATCGAATCCGAACCGGAGCTTGAGGCCCTCTCCGAGGTCGCCGCGTCTCGAAACCAGCAAGCCCCCATTGCGATCCGAGTCAACCCGGACGTCGATGCCCGCACGCACGTCAAAATTTCCACCGGCAGATCGGAAAATAAATTCGGTGTTCCGATTTCACGCGCCCGTGATGTTTATGCGCACGCGAGGCTTTTGCCGGGAATCAGGGTCGATGGCGTCGACATGCATATTGGCTCGCAAATCACCGATCTAGCTCCGTTCGATAACGCCTTCGCTCTCTTGGCTGAGTTTGTCGGCGCGCTGCGCGCCGACGGACACACGATTCACCATGTCGATCTCGGCGGCGGCCTGGGAATTCCTTACCATTTCGACAAAGCGCCACCGCCGCATCCGCGAAACTATGCAGAAATCGTCGCTCGCCGGACCCGGAGCCTGGGATGTCAAATTTTCCTGGAGCCCGGGCGCCTTATCGTGGGCAACGCCGGCATCCTGGTTACCAGCGTCATTTACGTCAAACGCGGTGAGGACAGGAATTTCGTGATCGTTGATGCAGCGATGAACGATCTCATCCGGCCCACTCTATATGAAGCGTACCACGAAATTCTTCCCATTAACGCAGGGCGGCTCGATGATCCCCGTTTCGTGGCTGACGTCGTCGGGCCCGTGTGTGAGAGTGGCGATTTTCTGGCGCTCAATCGCGAAATGTTTGCGCCTCGAGCCGGCGATCTTCTTGCGGTGATGACCGCAGGCGCATACGGCGCCGTACAGGCGGGTACTTACAACACCAGGCGGCTTGTGCCGGAAGTTCTCGTAAATGTTGACGCTTACGCGATTGTCCGCCCGCGGCCGACATATGAGGAATTGATCGGCCTGGACAAACTTCCGCCCTGGTTGGCGTGAGGCTTAGACCACGCTGTCAGGGCGATTAGCGCTGAGCGACCGGAGTGTCCCGTTTGTCGCCTAATTCTCAAAACCAAGACCCCAAACTTACCGTCCTTCGACGCCGGGCCGCTCTGACGCTCGTGTGGGAGCGTCTCTGGCCACCGCTGGCTTTCGCCGGGGCGGTCGTGCTTTTGTTCGCGGCTGCCTCCTGGTCGGGGCTTTGGATCGAAGCGCCCCGTTATGCGCGTCCATTCGTCCTCGGACTCTTCGCGTTGGCTTTGGTCCTAGCGCTGGCGCCACTGGTTAGGGTCAGGTGGCCCGGGCAAAGGCAACTGCTGGCGCGTCTCGATCGAGACGCGCCCTTCGGTCACAGCCCCGCCACGGGATTGGAAGATGCTCTCGCCAATGCGGGTGACGATCCGGCGACGCAAGCGCTCTGGGCCCTCCATAAGGAACGGTTGGCTCGAAATGTCGCCCAGTTGCGGGTTGCGCCCCCTGCTCCGAATCTGGCGGCGCGCGACCCCTATGCCCTGCGTTTCGTGGCGGTTCTATTGGCATTGATCGCGGCGTTCGCCGCAGGACCAGAACGCTTCGCCAGACTTGCCGCCGCCTTCGGGGGGCTGCCGGAGCTATCGAGCGCGGAAAGCATGCGCGTGGATGCCTGGATTGATCCACCCGCATACACAGGCAAACCGCCTATCTTTTTGAAGGTTTCAGACGCCGAGCGCATGAGGAGCGTCGTTGTGCCGGAGGATTCTGTTTTCGTCGTGCGGGCCGATCCGAAGGTCTTCAGCATTACGGTAACCGGCATGCTTGCGAAGCCGGGCTCCTCTTCATCACAGGAGCGTCGATTTGAAATTCGCACTGACGGGACGGCAAAAATTATTCAAGGCACGGCGTTATTGGCCGAGGTTGCGATCAAGGTGTCGCCCAGAACGGCTCCATCGATCCGATTGCTCGATCCGCCGCAGAGCAACATTTCGGGTTCTTTGTCCTTGCATTATGCGATCGAGGATGCCTATGGCGTACGCGAAGCAAACAGCGTATTTTCGCTTGTCAAGCCAGACGGCAAAACGGCGTCCCACACTCTGTTCGGGCCGCCAGTGGCGACGCTGTCACTCCCCGAAGGCGCCAACGGAATTGGTGAGGCTCGTACCACTTTCGATCTTTCGGACCACCCTTGGGCTGGCGCGCGCGTAAATATGACTCTGAAAGCGACGAGCGTGTCACGGTCGAGCGCGACAAGCCCGACTGTCGAGGTTACGTTGCCGCAGCGACACTTCGCGAATCCATTGGCGAAGGCGTTGGTCGAGTTGCGCCGTGACCTTGTGCTCGATCCAGATCGCAGCAATATGCGCGTCTCGCGCGCGCTGGCAGCGTTTCGTCTTGGTCCGGACGTTTTCGATACCAGTCCGCGCGTCTATCTCGATCTTGGCGGAATCGAACGTCGCCTCAACGATGCGCACAATGACGACGATCTTCGTGAGGTCGCCGCGTGGCTTTGGGCGCTGGCGCTCAGCATTGAAAATGGCGATGCTCCGGAGGCACTCAAGAATCTGCGCGCGGCCGAGGACAAGCTGCGCGAGGCGTTGCGCAAAGGCGCCAGCCCCTCTGAGCTCAAGGCGTTGACTGAGCGGCTGCGAGAGGCGGCCGAGCGTTACCTCGCCGAGCAGATGCGTAACGCAGACAAACAAGCGTTGGAAAACGACGCGCCGACGGATTCCAAGGATCTCGACGCGATGCTAGACCGCCTCGAGCAAGATACGCGGTCCGGCGCCAAAGAGGATGCGCAGGCGATGCTCGATGAGCTTCAAGAAATGACGGAGAATCTGCGCAGCGCGGAATCGAGCCAATCTAACCCGGCCGCGAAGCAGATGCGCGAGTCCCTTCGCAATCTTGGCCAGCTCTTGAAGGATCAACAAGCCCTGCGGGACGACACTTTCCGTCAGGATCAGAGAGAGCGATCAGGCGGCGCGCCGCCGGACGATGGCAAAGGACCCTCTTCACTGCAGGATCAGCAAAAGGCGTTGCGGGACCGACTGGAGCGCTTTGAAAAGCAACTACGAAGCTTGGGCGCCGAAGCGCCGAACAACCTTGATGACGCTGCAAAGGACATGCAGGACGCTGAGCGGAACCTGCAAGGCGATGGCGCTGAGGGAAAGGGTAAGCCCCAGCGCCGTTTCGGACACTCCGCCAAAGGCGACGCAGTTGACGCTCAGGGAAGAGCGATCGAGGCCCTGCGTCAGGGTCGGCAGTCGATGCAACAAAAGATGCGGGGGCAGGGCAAGGGAAAAGGTGGTTACGTCGGGATGTCGGGAACCAAACGCGGTGACAATGATGATCCGCTAGGTCGCGGCCAGGATGGCCGGAAGGGAGCGGCCGTAGGGGAGCTTGCGGGAGGTGCAGATCGTGCTGAGCGAGCTCGTCGCGTGCTGGAGGAGCTCCGCCGTCGCCTCGCTGATCCGAATCGCTCAGTTGACGAGCGCGACTACCTTGAGCGTCTTATCGGCCAGCCTTAATTTCAGAATGGCTTAACGATGACAAGAACAACAATGCCGATCATCAGAAGCGTCGGTATCTCGTTGAGAATTCGGTAGAAGCGGGGCGACGCGGTGTTGCGGTCTTCCGCGAAAGCGCGCACCCGCCCGGCAAGATAGCCGTGAAAAGCGGACAAGACAAGCGCGAGAGTCAGCTTGGCGTGGAGCCAGGGCGCGAGATAGTACTTGAAAGCATAGGCTATATATAGTCCAGTTAGCCAAACAATAATAAAAGCAGGATTCATAATTCCTTTTAGGAGTCGTCGTTCCATGACTTTGAAGGTTTCGGAAGATTGAGAGCTTCTTTCGGCGTCCGCGTGATAAACAAACAAACGTGGTAGATATAGCATACCTGCCATCCAAGAGATCACGGCAATAACGTGGAGAGCTTTAATCCAAATCGCCAAGCTTTCCATGAACTTTATCCGTCTTTGCCTTTGGGTATATCTAATTGCCTATGATATTTAATCATATAGCATGGGCATTGGACAATATAAAGAGATTTTTAAGATGAGGTTTTATTAATAGGCTGTGGAAAAGACTCATGGGGCCTTTGAATTGGATTTTCCCCAGACGGGCTAGCCGGTGAGCCAGGGCGCAGGCTTTCACAGGGCTGCGAGGTTATTAATGGAATCTTAATGATCTTAAAGGCTTCGTTAACAGGAAAACACAGTGAGGGAGCCGGGCGGTCGTTTTCCACACAGTCCACAGGCGTAGTGGCGTAGGCGGGGAACCGGCGTTAAACTGTGGACGAATTCAGGGCTTCGGGCAGGTGCGTGTGCGGAGCGGCGGTTATCCACATAGTTCCCCGCTTAGTTGAAATTGTAGGGGATAGGGCTGCGAGGGGGCTTGCATGGGACGCAGCTATTTTCACCTGCATTTGGTCTCGGATTCGACCGGCGAAACCCTGATCGCCGCATCCCGGGCGGCTGCCGCTCAATATCAGGGGGTAGCGTCTATCGAGCACGTATACCCGCTGGTGCGCTCAACAGCTCAACTTGATCGGGTCATCGCCGAGATCGAGGATGCGCCGGGCATAGTACTTTTCACTTTAGTTGATCCTGAACTTTCGAGGCGTCTCGAGGCAAGCTGCGACCTGTCCGGTTCGCCCTGCCTTTCCGTTCTCGGTCCGATTCTCACGCTCTTTCAGTCCTATCTTGGCCAAAATGCAACGTCGCGTGCTGGCGCGCAGCACATGCTCAACGCTGAATATTTTAAACGTATCGACGCGCTAAATTACACCATGCTGAATGACGACGGGCAGATGCCCGAGAATCTTGAACAGGCTGACATTGTGCTGGTGGGCGTTAGTCGCACATCCAAGACGCCGACCAGCATCTATCTCGCCAATCGCGGTTACAAGACAGCCAATGTTCCATTTGTCCCGCAAGCCCCGTTGCCAAGAGGATTGACCGAGCTGCGTCGACCATTGATCGTTGGCCTTATCGCCTCGCCAGAACGCATCATCCAAATACGGCAGAATCGCTTGTTGTCACTTAACGCTGATACGCAGAGTGAATATATCGACCGGGTGGCGGTTGCAGAGGAGATAGCGGGTTCGCGACGTTTTTTCGCCGAACGGCGCTGGCCCATGATCGATGTAACGCGGCGATCAATCGAGGAGACTGCGGCTGCGATTCTCGATCTTTATCGCGAGCACCGGCTTAAATTCATTGCGCAGGCTTGAGCTTGACGCTTCCATGACGACTACGCCGCCGATGTCGCAATTTTGGACTTGCATCTTCGACCTAGTGCTCGCTTCGGGCAGCGACATACGTCGCCAGTTGCTCGAGGCGGCGGGATTGCCCTTCACCGTAGTTCCGCCGAACGTCGATGAGCGCGCGATCGAGGTCTCAGCGCCCGATGTTGCTCCTTGCGATCTGGCGCTTGCGCTCGCTCGCGCGAAGGCGCTGGCGATAAGCGCTGAATTTCCGCAGGCGTTGGTCATCGGCGCCGACCAGGTGCTCTCTTTGGAGCGGCGCATTTTTCACAAGTCGTCGACGCGCCAGGAGGCGCTCAAGGTCCTTCTGGATCTATCGGGCCGAACTCATCGCCTGACTTCCGCCTTTGCGCTCGCCCGGGGCGGTCGGGTGCTCGAGGCCGATGTCGAAATCGCTGATATGACGATGCGAGTGCTGGACGAAGATGCGTTGTGCATTTATCTTGATGCGGTTGGTGAAAGTGTTTTGCGTAGCGTCGGGGCCTATCAGTGGGAGGGACTCGGCGTGCATTTGTTCACCCGTGCGACCGGGAATCACTCGACAGTGCTGGGAATGCCGATGCTCAAGCTTTTGGCTGCTCTGCGCACGCTCGGCGCGCTCCGGATCTGAGTGACGCCGGCAGATGATCATTGTTGGCCTTACGGGGTCTATCGCGATGGGCAAGTCGACGCTTGCCGCCATTTTTCGTGATCTTGGCGTCCCGGTGTTCGATGCAGACGAGGCGGTGCGCGAGGTCTATCGCGGCGAGAGCGCTCGAGAGGTTGAGGCGACGTTTCCAGGCGTAACGATTGATGGGGCTGTCGATCGCGAACGACTTAGCGGCTATGTGGTGGGCGACGGCGCGGCGATGAAGCGACTCGAGGCCATCGTGCACCCTGCTGTGGCCGCACTTAGAAGGGTGTTTCTTGAGCGCGCGACTCGCATCCCGGCCCGTGTCGCCATTCTGGACGTGCCTTTGTTGTTTGAAACCGGCGGCGACCGTGGCGTGGATGTGGTTCTGGTCGTGAGCGCGCGGCCCGAGGTTCAGCGTACAAGAGCACTCGCGCGTCCTGGCCTTAACGCGGAGCGCTTCGAGGCGCTGCTCTCGCGGCAGGTGGCCGATTCGCAAAAACGACAACTCGCGCATTTCGTCATCGAGACCAGCGGTTCGCTAAACGACTCCGTCCGCGAGGCCGAGGATTTCTTGCGAGCGATTATTGGGACGGAGAGAGCAACCCACAATCATGCGTGAAATCGTGCTCGACACCGAGACGACCGGTCTCGATCCGGCCAAAGGCGACCGAATCGTGGAAATCGGCGCCGTCGAAATCGTCGATAAGGTGGCGACCGGCCGCACCTTTCATGTGCTGATCAACCCGGAGCGCGAAGTACCCCAGGACGCGTTCCGCGTACACGGGCATTCGACGGATTCGCTTAAGGACAAGCCGAAGTTTGGTAGTATCGCCGAGGAGTTCCTGATTTTCATTGGCGACGACCCACTTGTTATCCACAACGCCGAGTTTGACGTGCGCTTTCTCAACGCCGAACTGGGGGTGATCGGCAGAAAACCCCTGGAGACAAGTCGGGTTGTCGACACCTTAGCGTTAGCTCGCCGCAAGCATGGCGGCGGCGCCAATAGTCTCGACGCTTTGTGCGACCGCTACCGCATCGACCGCTCGCGCCGCGTCAAGCATGGAGCCCTCGTCGATGCGCAGATCCTGGTCGAGATTTATTGCGAACTCAGCGGCGGAAGGCAGCGCACTCTAGGCCTAACCGCGCGCGCAGTGAAAGAGGCGAGACCTTTTAAATCCACCACCGTGACAATTCGCGCGATGCCACTGGCTTCCCGGCTCAGCACGGCGGCCGCGATCGCGCATCGCGCGTACATCGAGGCTCACGAAACCACGGCCATTTGGCTTAAATTTATGAAGTGATGCAAGATCGCACGTTTGTGATGCTCATCACGCTCGGTTGGGCTGGGCCTGGGCGGACGCCAAGCGCTGCAAATAAAGGCCCTGGAAATCGATCGGGTCGACATAAAGCGGCGGAAAGCCGCCGCCCCGCACCGCCTCGGCGACGATCTGACGCGCGAATGGAAACAGGATACGTGGCCCTTCAATCATAATAACAGGTTGAACTTGTTCATTCGGGATATTTTCTAGCCGGAAAACCCCGGAATAATTAAGCTCAAATTTAAACAGAGAGTCCGGACCCTCACCCGCGCCCCCTTCAAGCAGGAGACTCACCTCATAGTCGGTAGGCGAAAGCTGGCGCGCGTTGACGTTGATCTGCAGATTGATACGTGGCGCCTGCGATTGCGGGGCCAAACTGCGAGGCGCGTTCGGGTTTTCGAAGGAAAAGTCGCGCGTGAACTGGGTGAGCACAGAAAATCGCGGTGTATTGGCCGCGCTGGCGCCGCCGTTACCGTCTTGTTCCGCCATGCCCTACTCCCCTGCTTCGCGTTTGGCGGTCGCCGGTAACACGGCGACCCAGCGTCGACAAGCGTCGCCCTTAGACGCTCCGGCGAGCGGCCATTGGTGCAATGCGGTATTTGAATCGCCAAGCGAGTCGCCTCTCCGATTGCGGCGAGTCCCAGCGCTTCGGCGTCAATCAAATAGGCCTCACGCCACTAGACTCGAGTTACCTTGGTCGCGTTGGGGACTCAGGAACGATACGGAAAGCCGGACGCCAAACGTAGGCAATTCGACCTCGGTGTACGAGATGCACCATCGGTCCATGGGATTTGAGGGTCGCGAATACATTTCTGTGTGCGGGACCATTGCAACGCCCTGCCTTTTAAAATGGTCATTATTCGTTAAGCGATAGGCAACCGTCGCGCAAATTTCAATTTCGGGACAAGGCGTAGCCGTGAGTTTCGTCGCACCGGCTTCAGGCAGTTGTGCGCCGGCCTAATCTTAGAGTCCGATATTTTTGCGACTTTAAGCCCCAATTCGATTCGTTGCATATCTCGTGACGATAATATTGTGATTGATCGACGATCTAAAATATCGAGATGGCGTAAAGTTGTTTTACAAAAAATTCAATATACATCAACGTAAATAGATTATATGCAACTGATATCGCTGTTAACAATATTATAATACGTTACGTAATACAGAATCGACAATTTGACCAATGTACAATTCGTGATGGACGTAACGTAATCTTGCCTATCCAAAATAAATCTGTATCCCCGAGCGATCGGCGGCGAAGCATCGAAGTGATTCGCGCGCGGCTGCGCCGTCTTGGATGTGAGCGCCCTGGGGGTTCGCGATGACGTCTTTCATTAGTTCGCTGTCGAATGCGCAGATCGCCAACCTGTCGACCACGACAATGGCGAGTCTAAAAACTACTGACATCACTGCGTTGACGGCCGGTCAGGTCGGGGCGTTGAGCGGCACCCAGCTTAGCGCGCTGACAACAACTGCCGAAGCTGCTTTGACTACGTCGCAGATTACCGGCTTCTCGACGCAGGCGGCGCCTTCGCTCTCCATGGCGATGATCTTAGCGCTCGCCAATACGCAGGCCGACGCAATGACGGCGACAGTGCTCGGCGCGTTAAGCACGACCAACATCAACGCCCTGACGAGTACGGAGTTGCAGGGTCTTACGTCCGCGCAGGTTAACGGCTTCAACTCGACACAGATCGCCGGAATGACGACGACGACCCTCGGCAATTTGGGGACGACGCTGCTTGGCGACCTCAACGCTGGTCAAGTCAAAGGCCTGACGACAACGCAGATCAACACGACCACGACAACGGCCCTCAACGCAATCAACGCTGTGAACTTCTCGTCCACGCAAATCGCCGGCCTATCGACGACCACCCTTAACAACCTGTCTACGTCCCAGGCCTCGGCGCTAACCAGCGCGCAGGCGTCGGCGCTCTCGACAGCCGACCTGACCGCGTTGACTTCCACCAATCTGCGTGCGCTTAGCAATTCCGCGATTACCGGCATCTCGCCCACCAACATAAGTCAACTAACGACGACGACGCTGAGCAACTTATCAACTACCCAGCTCGCCGGATTGACGACGTTGCAGGTCAGGGGATTGACGACAAATCAAATCAATGCCAGTCCCACGACCGTTCTCAATGCGCTCAATGCAGCGTATATATCATCCTCGCAGATTGCTGGTCTTACAACGACCGCGCTCAATAACTTCACGACTTCGCAGCTCGCCGCACTGACGAGTGCGGCGGTTAGCGCTCTCAACGGCACGGACGCCAACGCGCTCACTTCGACCAATTTGCAGGCGCTCACCACGACAGCGGACCTGGGCTTAACCTCGACGACTTTGTCCGGCATGACGACGACCGCGCTTGGAAATTTCTCCAGCACCGAACTTAGCCTGCTCACAAGCACCCAGGTGCAGGGACTAACGTCCACGCAGCTAAATTCGATCAGTACGACGACGCTCGCCGCACTCAACGTCGCAACTTTGTCGAGCACGCAAATCACGGGCCTGACGACAACGACACTAAACAACATATCAACGACGCAAATCGGCGTGTTGACCAGTAAACAATCCGCCTCGTTGACCTCCTCGGAACTCAACGCTCTGAGCTCGACCAACGTTCATGCGCTGTCGGCGACGGGACTTGCGGGCCTTACCACGACGGCACTGTCCGGTCTAACGACGACAGCGCTCAGCAATTTCGCGACGACGCAATTTTCGCTGCTCTCTACTGCACAGGTGAAGGGCCTATCAACAACACAGTTGAACTCCGCGACGACGACCGTGCTCAACGCGCTCAACGCGGCGAGCCTGTCCAGCACCCAGATCGCCGGACTCACAACAACGACGCTGCTAAACGTGACGACCGCGCAATTCAATGCGTTGACCGCAACTCAAGCCTCGGCGCTCGCATCGACCGGTCTTAACGCCCTTACGTCGACCGACGTCCAAGCTCTTAGCACGACTGCGGTTGCTGGCTTGGCGACAGCGAGCCTCAGCGGCGTGACGACCACGGCGCTATCGAACCTGACTTCGTCGCAGGTAGCCACACTGACTTCGTCGCAAATTCAGAGTCTGACAACTACGCAACTCAACGCAGCGACGACCACCGTACTTGGCGAGTTCAACGCCTCCAATTTGTCGAGCACACAAATCGGCGGATTGGCCACGACGACGTTCAACAATTTGACGTCGACACAGTTTAGCTCGCTTGCCAGCCGGCAGTTAAACGCATTGACTTCGACGGAGCTCAACGCGGTAACCTCGACTAACATACGCGCCCTTGCCGTGACCGCCCTCGGCGGCATCACGACGTCCACGCTCGCTGCCGCGACTACAACCGCAGTCGCGAACTTCTCGACCACGCAACTAGGCGCACTTACGTCGTCTCAGGTACAGGGTCTCACCTCAACGCAGTTGAATACGGTCACGTCGACTTCGCTCAACGCTCTCAACGCGGCGAACCTGTCGGCGGCGCAGATCGCGAATCTTTCGACGACGGCCACCAATCTCTTGACGACTGCGCAGATTGGTTCGCTTACGAGCAAACAGACATCCGGGCTTACTTCAACAAGTCTCAATGCTCTGACCTCAACGAACGCGCAAGCGCTAACGTCCTCGGCGATTGCCGGTATAACCTCGACGGTCGTGGCCGCGTTGAGCACAACGACGCTCAACGCGATTACGACGACTCAGGTTGCGGCGCTAACGGCGACACAAGCTGATGCGCTATCCTCGAACGCAACTCTCGGGTCTAACCACAACGCAGCTCGGAGCGCTCAACGCCGCGAAATTCACGTCGACGCAATTCGGCGCGCTCACGACCACCACCCTTAACGCGCTCACAACAACGCAGCTCAGTTCGTTGGCGAGCAGTGGCGTAGCGGGTCTGACTTCAACCGAGCTGAACGCGCTCACCTCGACGAATCTGCGAGCGCTCACCAATACGTCCCTACCCGGTATTACTTCGACAGCCCTTGCGGGCGCCACGACGACAACTCTCTCGAATTTCAGCACTTCTCAATTGGCGGCGCTCAATAGTACGCAGGTGCAGAGCCTGACGACAACGCAGCTGACTGCGGCGACGACTACGTCGCTTAACGCTCTAAACGCCGCCTATCTATCCGCGACGCAACTATCCGGCTTTACTACAACTGCTGCAAACGCTCTCACAACTTCGCAGCTCGGCGTCCTAACGAGCAAACAGACCTCTGGACTAACGTCTACCGATTTGAATGCATTGACCTCCACCAACCTGCAAGCGATCACAACCTCTGCGATCGTCGGCTTCACCACTAGCGCGGTGGCCGCGTTGGCCTCCACGGCGCTTAACGGTCTAACGACGACGCAGGTAGCCGCGTTGACGACCTCGCAACTTGACGCGCTTTCCACGACGCAGCTTGCTGGCGTGACGACAACAAATCTTGCCGCAATAAGTGCGTCGAAGTTGACCTCGGCGCAGATCGGCACCCTGACGACCACGACATTTAATGCTTTGACGACGACGCAAATGGGGTCGCTGACCAGCGCAGAAATCGCCGGCCTTGCCTCGACTGATCTCAATGCGTTGAGCTCGACGAACCTGCAGGCGCTCACTACTAGCGCCCTCGCTGGCTTGAGCACCACGGCTGTCGCCGGTGCGACGACGACGGCGCTTGCCGTCTTCTCCACGACTCAACTGGCGTCGCTCAGCACAACCCAAGTAGAGGCTCTAACCACAACGCAGTTGACGACGGGAACCAGCACCGCCCTCAACGCGCTTGCTGCGGCCAAGTTATCTTCAACGCAGCTTGGCGGACTCACGACGACGACCGCGAATGCCCTCACTACTACGCAGATGGCTGCGCTGACGAGCAAACAGACCGTCGGTTTGACTTCGACCGTGCTTAACGCGCTGACTTCGACAAACCTTCAGGCGCTTACAACGACTTCGGTGGTCGGTCTAGCAAGCACGGTTATCGGCGCGCTCGCCTCGACCGCGCTCAATGCGTTGACTACGATCCAAATTGCGTCGCTAAATTCCACCCAGCTGGATGCTCTTTCGTCCACGCAGCTCAGCGGGTTGACCACGACCAATCTCGGTGCTGTCGGCGCCGCGAAGCTGACGTCAACGCAAGTAGGCGCGCTGACCTCAACCACGCTTAATGCGCTGACGACGACGCAGGCAGGGTCCTTGACCAGTGCGGAGTTAGGCGGCCTCACCTCGAGCGAGCTCAACGCCCTTACCTCGACCAATTTGCAGGTGCTGGCGACGACGGCGCTTGCCAATCTTTCCACGACGGCGATCTCTGGGGCGACGACCACTGCGCTTGGTCTGTTCACGACGACGCAGCTCGGCGCGTTGACCACGTCGCAGATCCAAGCCCTGTCGACGGGCCAGCTTACCACCGTGACCTCGACTGCGCTGAACGCTTTGAACGCAGCGCGATTGTCAAGCACTCAGCTGTCAGGATTCACTACAACGGCGGCGAATGCCCTGACGACGACGCAGATCGCGGCACTAAGCAGCGGCCAGGTTGCAGGGCTCACATCCACCGTCGCAAACGCCTTGACCTCGACGAATCTTCAAGCGCTCAACACCTCGGCGCTTGCCGGGCTTACGAGCACCGTCGCCGGGGCGCTTACGTCAACCTCGCTCAACGCTCTTGCGACGACGCAACTCGCAACGTTGAACGCAACGCAGCTCAACGCTCTTTCGTCGACCCAATTCAGCGGTCTTACTACGACGAACCTGGACTCCTTGGCGGCGGCGAAGCTGACCTCGACACAGATCAATTCTTTGACATCCACTACGCTCAATGCTCTGACAACAACACAGGTTGCGGCGCTGACGAGCGGCGAGATCTCGGGTATGACTTCGGTTGAGCTTAATGCGTTGACGTCGACCAATTTGCAGTCCCTCACCACGTCCGCGCTGACCGGTCTATCGTCGAACGCTCTTGTCGGCGCCACTACGACGGCGCTCGCGGTATTCACAACGACGCAGCTCGGTGCGCTGACAACAAGCCAAATCCAGAGTCTGACGACATCGCAACTCAACACGGTGACTTCTACCGTGCTCAATGCGCTCGAGGTCGCGAGGTTGTCGACCACACAAGTGTCGGGTTTGACGACGACAGCGGCGCTGGCGATGACGACAACGCAGCTTGGGACGCTGACGAGCACAGAGGTGGGCGCGCTCACGACTACGGACCTCAATGCCCTGAGTTCGACCGATTTGCAGACTCTGACGTCTACCGCGCTTGGTGGTATCACCTCCACAGCGGTATCTGGCTTGACGACAACCACGCTGAACAATCTGACGACGACGCAACTGGGCCTACTGAACACTACGCAGGTTCAGGCGCTCGCGACGACGCAGCTTGGCCTCATCACGACGACGCAGCTGGGCGCTATCACCGCCTCGAAGTTGTCTTCGACGCAAGTCAGCGGTTTGACGACGACAACACTGCAGTCCTTCACGTCAAGCCAATTGAACGCACTATCGGGGACCGAGGTTGCCGCATTGAGCGCCACCGATCTCAATGCGATGACCTCGACGGACCTGCAGGCGTTATCGAGCACGGGCGCGTCGGGCCTAACGACAGCCGCGCTTTCCGGCGCCACGACCACTGCGCTGACCAACTTCACCACAACTCAGCTTAATGCGCTGACGGCCACGCAGGTGCAAAGCCTGACGACTTCTCAGCTTGACCTCATTGCTTCGACGGCGCTCGAGGCGCTCAACGCCGCAAGGCTCACGAGCACGCAGATTGGTGGTCTATCGACCACCGCGCTTAATGCACTTTCGACTACGCAAGTCTCCGGCCTGTCCAACTCGCAAGTTCCACTTATGAGCTCGGCGTCGATCGGAGCTCTTACCTCGACCAACTTGCAGGCGTTGTCGACGACGGCGATTGGAGGCTTGGCGCCGACGACGGTTGCGCAGCTCACCACGACGGCGCTCAGCAATTTCACAACGACGCAGTTGGGCGCGCTGTCGTCGGCGCAGATCCAAAGCCTTTCTGCGAACCAGCTCAATTCCGCGACGACCACGGTGCTTAACGCCGTGAATGCAGCGCAGTTCAGCACGACCCAGGTCGGCGGTCTGACGACGACGGCGCTCAACGCTCTGACGACAACGAATCTTGCGGGCTTTACGTCAGCGGAATCGTCGGCCTTGTCTGCAGCGGCTGTTAACGCGATGACATCGACCAACTTACAGACGTTGAGCACCTCGGCGCTTGATGGTTTGACAACCGCGGCGTTGTCGGGGGCGACCACCACGGCGCTCAGCAACTTCACGACCACTCAGCTCGCCTCGCTTTCGAACGCACAGGTCCAGTCGCTTGGCGCGAGTCAGCTCGGTGCGGTAACAACGACTGCGCTCAACGCTTTGAACGCCGCAAGCCTGTCGAGCACACAGCTTGGCTCACTGACCACGACTGCGATCAACAACCTTAGTGCGACACAGCTGAGCGGCCTCGTGTCCTCTCAGCTGTCTGGTTTAAGCGCGGCGGACGTCAACGCCCTGACGTCGACGAACCTGCATGCCTTGGCGACGGCCGCAATATCGGGCCTTGCGACGAGCATAATCAGCAGCCTGACGACGACGTCTCTGGGCAACTTCAACGCCGTACAGGTCAACGCCCTATCAGGAGCGCAGATTCAATCCTTTGGTGCAAGCCAACTCAACTCTATCACCTCGACAGTGCTGCAACAGCTGGACGTAACGCAGCTTTCGACCTCGCAAATCTCTGGCTTAACGACCACGACGATTGGAAACATGACATCAACTCAAGGCAACGCCCTGACTAACACGCAAGTGCAAGCCATGAACAGCGCGCAACTCACCGCTCTGCAGACGCTAGTCGGTTAGCGGCTTATGTTAGAATCAGTGGCGCGCGACAGGTGCGCCACTGCAAGTAAAGGCTTGGCAAGTTAAGTTCGAGCTCCGAGCCTAGTAATGTCTATGCGAGACGATGGTGGAGAGACTAGATGCTGCGGCAAAGCCAATTCGAAGGGCAGTCCCTCGTTTCTCCCGCCGAGTTGGAGAGTTACGGCTTCTACCAGAGCTGGAGCGCCGGCGATCTCCTTACGCACGCCGAACGTTTCAACGCTGACGGCGCCTCGAACGTCGCCGCCGCGCTGTATAAGAATTGGATCGCCGCCAACCCTCGTCACGATTTTTTGCATGCCGCCTACTTTAACTACAGTTTTTCGCTGGCGAAGGCGGGCGATCGACTTGGAGCGATCGCCGCCGCTCGTGAGTGCCAGCGGCTGAAGCCGGATTTCTTCCCCATTTATGTCAATCTCGGACGGCTTCTCGAAGACGCCGGCCAACTCGCCGAAGCGATCGAACAATGGCGGTCGATGATCGAACATCTGCCTCAAATTCGTGGCGAGACGATACGGAACAAACTCACTGCGCTTGAACAAATGGCGCGCGTTCTTGAGGCGCACGACATCGACGGGCCGGGCGAGGAGGCGTTGCGGCTTTCGCTCGATATTTCCATTCATCAACCCGCTGTGATCCAGCATTACATTGCATTGCGGCAACGCCAATGCAAATGGCCCGTTGTTCAGGGGTGGGATGGCGTCAAGACGGAAGCCCTGATGTCGGACATTTCGCCGCTTTCGATTGCCAATTTGTCCAACGACCCGCTATTCCAGTTCGCGCGCTCAGCGACCTATTATCGAGAGCTTGTCGGTCCGAGACCGAGCCAAGTCGAGATCCCAGCGCCGCCCGCGGCGATGGATCGCAAGCCGGGGCGCTTGCGCATCGGATACGTATCTTCCGATCTTCGGGAGCACGCCGTCGGCTTTGCAATGACTGACGTGCTGGAGACACACGACAAAAACAATTTCGAGATCTTCGCGTATTACTGCGGGATCGCTCGTGATGACGGTATCAAACAGCGGTGCCGAAGCGCTGCAGATCAATGGATCGACATCAACGAACTTAGCGATGAGGAGGCGGCTCGGCGAATACGGGCCGACGATGTTGATATTCTCGTCGATTTAAACGGCTTTACCAAGAGCGCGCGGACAAAGGTCCTCTCATTTCGCCCGGCGCCCGTGATCGTCAATTGGTTTGGTTTTCCCGGTACTATGGGTTCGCCGGATCATCACTATCTGATCGCCGACTCCCGGGTCATTCCGCCTGAAGCCGAGCGCTTTTACACAGAGAAGGTTGTGCGGCTCTCTTGTTACCAACCGAACGACCGTAAACGCATCGTCGCCGCCCCGTCTAGTCGCGCGGGCGAGGGATTGCCAGACGACGCATTTGTGTTCTGCTCGCTCAACGGTCCGCAAAAGTTTACACCGAGCATTTTTTCAAGCTGGATGGGGATACTCAGTGCGGTGCCCAACAGCGTCATGTGGTTGTTCGGCGGCGCGGGCGACACCAACGACCGCTTGCGGGCATTTGCGCGCGCAGCCAACGTTGCGTCGGAGCGACTCATTTTTGCAGAGAAGAAGGCTAACCCGCATCACGTGGCGCGCTACGCGCTGGCGGATTTGTTCCTCGATACGTTTCCTTATGGCTCGCACACGACAGCCGCCGATTCGCTCTGGATGGGCCTGCCGGTCGTCACGTTCTCTGGCCGCACCTTTGCCTCGCGGGTCTGTGCAAGTCTTTTGCATGCCGCTGGAATTGGAGAGTTGGCATGCGCGTCGCGCGAACAATACGTTGAAACTGCTGTCGCCCTAGCGAAAGATCGCCACGCCCTTAAGCTTCTGAGACAACGGCTTGTCGAGAATCGTGACAAGTGCCGGTTGTTCGATACGCCGACGTTGGTCCGAGAATTGGAGGAAGCCTACCGCGGTATGCACGAGGACTATAAGGTCGGCCGACTTCCGATCCCTAATCTAATCAATATCGGCTACTACCACGAGATCGGCGTTGCGCTCAGTGCAGGAGAGTTAAATGATGACGCCTATCTGGGCGTCTACACGCACGAACTCGCGCGACGGGATGCGATCACTCCCATACCGAGGGACGGGCGGGCTTGGGACGGGCGGCCGGGCAAAAAAAGTTCCCAGCTGAACTTTTTTTCTTAAAGCGGCTTGCGTTTTTTGCAACGCAATGTATCTTATTGCTGTGCGGCGCCAGTCGCCGCATATGCCCTCCTTGGGCGTTTCCTCCCTTAACTCGGGGCCGCTGTCTTACGATAGCGGCCTCCTTTTATTTTCAGTCAAATTTTCTCGTTCATCCTAGCGTGACAACGCGCCCCGTTCGGATGCTTTCGTCCGCCGCGAGGACGATCCGAAGCGAATCAATCGCCGCCCGGACATGTTCGGTTGTATCCTCTTTCTCGCGGATGGCTTTTAGAAAGGCTCGCTGCTCGCGATTGCAAAGCTCCTGATGCCCCGGCTCGTCATCCATGCGTAGAATCTCGTCGCGCTTTGCAAAGCGCCCATCCGGCCCGACAGCGGCGTGGTGCAATCGTAGAGCGCTGGTTTTTGTGTGCGAGTCAATGTCGGAAGATTCCGTCTTGCTCTCGTCGACGGCGATCGAAACGGCACCCTTGGGGCCAATCATGTCTTTCACGAAGAAGGCAGTTTGGCTCATCATCGGTCCCCAGCCGGCCTCGTACCAGCCGATGGAGTCGTCATCGAAAGCGACTTGGAGACAACCATAATTGTACATTGCGGGCGACACTTCGTCCGATAACCGCGCGCCGAGCGCATGGACCCGCAATGGCCGCGCGCCCGTCACTTGACACATCACGTCGACGTAATGGACGCCACAGTCGACGATCGGACTGACCGTTTCCATGAGCTTCTTGTGAGTCGTCCATTCTGCTCCGAGCGACTGTTGATTAAGGTTCATCCGCAACACCAGCGGCTTCCCGAGCGTACGGCCGATCTCTACGAATTTCTTCCAGGAAGGGTGCACGCGGAGGATATAGCCGATCGTCAAACTTCGGCTCCTCGCGATCGCGAGCGCCGCGATAGACTCCGCTTCCGCCACCGTTTGGGCGAGCGGCTTTTCGATAAAGACATGAGCGTCCGCCTCTAGGGCGGCTCGCGCGAACGAAGCATGTGTGTCAGGCCACGTGTTGATGGAGACGGCTTCGGGCTTTGTCGCCGCTAAAGCCGCTGCGAAGTCGTCGAAGCGCGGCACGCCCCGAAACTCAGCCTCAACGTCGGGCCGTCGGTAAATGTCGCGGCTGCACAAGCCGACGATTTCGAAACCCTCGATTTCCTTATAGGCGCGCGCGTGGCTGAGCCCCATGTTGCCAAGACCAACGACGAGTATGCGGACGTTCTGCATAATTGACCTCACGCGTTGAACAGGCCAGATTTGATACAGGCTTTCGAGGCTTGTTGAGCGCCGTCACGTGGGGCTCATTCGCATCTATCCATGGCATGCGCTACATCGTCAGCACTTTACGCATTTGCGTGAACATGTTCGGTCATCGGTGCATTTGAGAGGGACGTCTTCTACGATTTATAGAAGTCGTCGACTTCGAGAACTCGCACAAGCTATCAGGTTTTTTTTATAGAGAACAAGGCCCAGCGGCTGGCGAGCTTAGGAGTTCGATCCCCGCTCGAGAACCAAGACCTCACCAGCGCTAATCTGCTAGACGCCCCAAATAGCTCGTTGATATAGACGTATTTTGGGCGGTACGCATGACTTATCTTCAGCAACACGGACCCGTAGTACTTGTTCGCGGTCCTGGGTCGATCTTCGTTGATGAGGATGGCGGC
>CAWEDI010000002.1:0-354479 GCA_963807735.1 uncultured Pseudomonadota bacterium
AGACCAAGGACGGCGGCCTGCCGCCGGACGGCGTCGTTCAGGACGACGACGTCGTGCTCGCCGATTGCGAGCGCGTGACCAAACTTTATCATGACCCCGCGCCGGGCTCGATGACGCAGATCGCCTTCGCGCCATGCTCGCCGTTCGCGGTCCACAAGCCGCTGATGCCGGATCTGGCGCGGCTGGCCGGAGAGCTCGACGTCCGGCTGCACACGCATCTTCTGCAAATCGAAGACGAGGAGCATTTCTCGCTCGAAGCGCATGGGCTCCGTCCGATTGATTTCCTGGAGAGCGTCGGCTGGCTCAGCGCGCGCGTCTGGATCGCCCACGCCGTGCATTTCAGCGCCGACGACATGGTCAGGCTCGGCGCGGCGCGCGTCGGGATCTGCCATCTCGCGGCGGCCGACATGCTGCTGGCGGCGGGAATCTGTCGAGTCCAGGATTTCGAGGCGGCGGGATCGCCGGTCGGGCTTGGGGTCGACGGGTCGTCGTCGAACGATTCCTCCAACATGATGGAGGCGGTGCGCCACTCGCTGATGCTGCAACGGCTCAGATACGGCGCCGCCGCCGTCACCCATTTCGATGCGCTGCGCTGGGCGACGCAGGGCGGCGCCAAGTGCCTCGGACGCGACGACATCGGCCGCATCGCGCCGGGCGCAATGGCCGATCTGGCGCTGTTCACCCTCGACGCCCCACGCTTCTCCGGCGCGCACGATCCGCTTGCGGCGCTCGTGCTGTGCGGCGCGCATCGCGCCGACCGAGTGATGGTCAACGGCGAATGGCGGGTGATCGACGGCGCGGTCGTTGGCCTCGATTTGGCCGCGCTGCTCGCCGAACATCGCGAGGCCGCGCGACGTTTCGCCTGAGCGCGCGGCGCGCATCGCAATTGCGTCGCGCGACGCCGTCGCTATATAAGACGCCGTTCAGCCAGAGCGAGATTCATGGGCGCGGACTTCATCCGGTACGACCTCCTGGTTCAGGACGCGCTGCGCTCGGTCGTCAAGAAAGTCCTCAGCGACGCCGCGCGTGAAGGCTTGCGCGGCGATCATCATTTCAACATTTCGTTCAAGACGCATGCGCCGGGCGTCAACCTGCCGGCGACCATCAAGCAGCGCTATCCCGACGAGATGGCGATCATCTTGCAGCACGAGTTCTGGGATCTCGCGGTCGGCGCCGAGCAGTTCGAAGTGAGCCTGAACTTTTCGCGCCGGCCCGAGCGGCTGACGATTCCGTTCGACGCGATCACCGGGTTCAGCGATCCCTCCGTGCCGTTCGGCTTCAAGCTGGAGCCGCGCGCGACGGAGGCCGCCCGCCCCGCCGCGACGCCCGCCCTCGCGGCGCGTGAGCCGAAGCCCGCCAAAGCCACGCCCGCCAAGTCGGAAGGCAAGCCGAAGCTGGTCGAGGCCCCGAAGGCGCAGGACAAGGCGGCCGAGGGCGACGCCGCCAAGGTCGTCTCCATCGATTCCTTCCGTAAGAAGTGAGCGAGATCGTCAATCTGCGGCTCGCCCGCAAAAGGAAGGCGCGCGCCGACGCGGAGCGCGAGTCCGCAGCGCGTCGCGCGCAGTTCGGACGCACGAAAGCCGAGCTTCGCGTCGAGACCGAGCGCCGCGCCCGCGACGCGCGCACGCTCGACGGCCATCGCCGCGACGGCGCGGATGAGCCGTGAACGTTTCGTCAAACGCTCGCTGACGATCGCCGGGCATCGCACGAGCCTGGCGCTCGAACCCGCGTTCTGGCGCCGGCTCGAAGCGCTGGCGGCGGCGCGCGGCCTTTCGCTCACCGCCCTGGTCGCCGAGATCGATGCGGAGCGCGGCGAGGCGAACCTGTCTTCCGCGCTGCGCGTCTACGCGCTCGAAACCGCGCCGGCTCAGTAAAGCCCGTTCGACGTCGGATCTTTCGCCGCGGAGCGCCCGTCGCTGCGCGCCGAAGGCTGCGCCTCGCGGCGCGACGCGGCCCAGGCGGTATAGGGGCCGAGATAATAGGCCATCAGCCGCCGCCGCTCCTGCTCCGCCTCGAACTCGGCGATCTCCTCGTCGCGCCGGGCAAGGAACCGCTCCGCTTTCAGCTGCCGGTTGAACGCGGCGCGCTCGCGCAGGTCGGCCTCGAAATTGGCGATGCGGTCGGTCTCGCGCGCCAGCGCCTCGGCGGCCAATCCGGCGACGAGCGACGCGGCGTCGATCCTGCGCTGCGGCGGGTCGCCGGCGTCGCGGACGGCGATTTCGACGCTCGGCGGCGGCCCGCTCCAGAACGCGCCGACCTTGTTGTCGACGAGCTTCGCTTCGAGGCTCAACGTGAGATCGCCGAGATCGAACGCGCCGGAGACAGTCGCGGCGCCGTCGCGAACCGGCGTCGCCAGCGGACCGAAACGCAGCGCCCCCGAGCTCATGTCGAGCGAACCTTCGGCGCCTTCGAGCGCCAGCGGCCCGCGATCTAGCTCGGTCGCAATCTGGCCCTCCAACCGCTTCTCCTCCGGCGGAGGTCCGGCGGCCTGCTCGATCTTCTCCATCACGCGGACGAGCGCTTCGGGATCGAGGCGCGGCCATTTGGCGTCGACGATCTTGAGCCGTCCGACGCCCGCCAATCCGCCGACCAAGGCCGCCGCGGTGTCGCCGGCGCCGGCGAAATCGACGGCGAGGTCGAGCCGGCCGCGCACCCCCGCCTTCTCGACGCCGACGCCGGTCGCCGTCAGGGCGCCGTTCGCCGTCGTTTGCGCCTTGTCGCGGCGCAAGGTCACGCGGCCGCCGACCTGGCCGCCGTTCAGCGCCAACGCGACGTCGTCGAGCGCGAGTTGGTCCCGGTCCAAGCGCAGCCGTGACGTCATCGACCGGCCGACGCCGTAGCCGAGGTCGAGCGCGCCGACCTTCAGGGCGATATCGGCGCTCGGCGGGCGCAACAGCGCGGGGCCGAACTTCGACGGCGACCAAAGGCCGCCGGGCCGCGTCGGGCCCGGTCGGCCCAGAACGAGCGACAGCAGAGCGCCGAGCGAGGCGTGATCGAATTCCAGATCGCCGGTGAGCGGCGGCGGCGGCGCGCCGCCGGCGTCGATCGTCGACGATTGGGCCATGGCGATGAGTTCGCCGAGCGAGGCCGCTTCGCGAGGCTGCGCCCAGGCGAGTTCGCCATTGACATGCGCGCCCGCGAGCGTCCCAGCCAGTCTGGAGACGCGAGCCTGCCCGGTCGAGGCCGTGAAATCGGCGGCAAGATCGGCCGGCGCCGTCGCGCCGGTCCCCGTCACGCCGGCGCCGAGAGCGGCGAGCGCCGGGAAAATGTCGGCGCTTTTGAGCGTCAGCGGCCCGGTGATCCACGGCGCGTCGCCGGTCGCTTCGGGACGCAGCGCGCCGGTCCAGTTCAGATCGGCGCCGGCGAAGTCGAGTCGCGCCCCGCCCTCGAACCCGCTCTCCCATTGGCCGGACCCATTCAGGGAGAGCACGGCGCGTCCGGCGGCCCCTGGCGAAATCTTTGCGCCGAGCTTTCGCAACAGCGCGCCGGCGTCGGGCGCGTCGAGCGTCGCCTGCGCCGCGATCGCGTCGACCGGCGCCGGCGCCCGGCTCAACGTCAGGGCGAAGCGCGAGCCGGCGATTTCCCCGTCGGCTTTGAGAAAATCGAGCGGGAACGCCGCGGCGATCGGCGGCCCGTCGCGCCGCGCCTCGAACGTCGCCTTGGCCGAGCCGAGGTCGTCGGCGTGTTGCAGGAACCAGCGCGTCAACGCGCCGGGCGCGGCGCGCGCCAGCAGCGCGGCGAAATCGCCGAGCCGCCCGGCGTCGAGCTTGAGGATCGTCCAGCGGCCCGACGGCGAGGTCTCGCCCTGCGCCTCGATCGACGCGCCGCCGAGATCGGCGAGCGACAAGCGTTCGAGCGCGAATTTCGACCCGATCTTCGTCGCGCGGATCACCAGCGAACCGCCCTGCATCGACGCGAGGCCGACCCTCGCGACGCGCAGCGTGTTGGCCTTGAGGCTGAAATCGAGATCGGTGTCGCCGAGCCAAGCCAGACCCGCCTCGATATTGGGCGCCGCCTCAATGTCGAGCGCATCGCTGGCGAGATCGAGATAGAGGCGCCCCGGCCGATCGGCGGCGGCGTGCTGATAGATGATTCCGCCGTCGAAACGCGACGCCGCCACGCCGAGGTTGAGCCCGCGCACCGAATAGCCCGACGCCGAAAACTCGACATCGCCGGAGGCGGATATTGCCCCGCCCGGAAGCGCCGCGCCGAGACTGTCGAGCCGCTCGGCGAGTTCCGGCTGACCTTCGGCGATCCAGGCGGCGAGCGGCTCGAATTCGCCGACCTCGCCCTCGGCCCGCCCGCGGAAGATCGGCGACGCGCCGAGTTCGCAATCGCCGTCGAGCCGCAAGCGGCCGCTCCCGGGCAGGCCGCTGTCGAGCGTCAGCCGCATCGCCCCGCCCGGCGCGCCGGACAGCGTCAGCGCCGGCTTGTCGAGCGTTCGCGCGCCGAGAAACGCCGAGCCGCTCGCAAGTTTGAGCGAGAAGCTCGCCAGCGGCGCGTCGCGACGCAGCGCCCGCCTCGCGATCTCCGCGAACGCGTCGGCCGCGCGGGCGGGCGGCGCGAACGTCTCCTTGTCCCTCCGCAGCAAGGCGTCGATATTGAGCGTCTTCGCCTTGAGGTCGGCCTCGAGCGCCGGCTTATCGCCGAATCGCAGCGCCAGCCGCCCCTCGGCTTCGAGCGAGCGCGCATCGGCGCCGAGCCGGACCTCGGCCTGATCGATCGCCCCGTCGTCCTCGCTCGCCGAAAGCGCGCCGGCGATCCGCCACGGCCAGACGCCGCCGTCGGGCGCCGGCGCCTCGCCGGCGAACGTCGCCGTTCCCTCCAGTCGCGGGGCCGCGGCGAGCACGAGACGGCCGTCGAAATCGACGCGCGTCGCTCCCGAATCGATCTCGGCCTTGATCGGCAGCGCATCGGCGTCGAATACCTCCGAGGCGAAGTCAAAGTTGGCGCGCCCGCCCGTGGGCGAGGCGAAATCGCCGCCGCCTCGCCAGGGTCCGCGCGGCGACAAAGCCGAGCCGTCGAAAGCGATGTCCTTGACGACGATCGGACTTCCGCCGGGGCGCGCGACGCGAACCTCGGCGTGGCGGGCGCGCATGTGCGCGAACTCCAGCCGGCTGTCGGCGGGCGGGGCGAGGCGCGGTCCGACCTCGACCACAGGGGAATCGAACAGAACATCGTCGAGCCGCAGCTTGCCGCCAATCAGGCTCGTCAGGCCGAACTCGAAGCGCATCGACGGCCCCTTCAGCCACGGCGCGCCGGGCGGCCCGATCGCGACATCGGCGATTTCGAGGAACGGCGTCGGCAAGACGCGCAGCGTGATCGGCCCGGAAATCTGGACCGGAGCGCCAATGCGGACGGCGATGGCGCGCGCCACCATCTCCCGCCGCGCCGACCAGTCGATCAAGGGCGGCGCGACCAGCGCCGTCGTCAGCGCGGTCACCAGCGCGACGGCGACAAAAGTCAGGAAGTTTCGCAAAGCGTCGGCAAAACCAATACGAGCTAACTGCGGGGTAGTTGGAGAGTTTGGCGGATGCGTGACGCGGCGTTCAGCGCCCGCCCGAGAACATCGCCGGCGCCGCCGCGCAATGCAGGCCGCCGTCGAGCGGCACGACGACGCCGGTCGTATAGGCGCCGGAGCGACCGGTCAAATACAGCAGCGTTCCGGCGAGATCGGCGGGATGGCCGACCCTGCCGATCGGCACCGCGCCGGCGGCATGGGCGCGGCCTTCTTCGGAGCCGATCGCGTATTTCGTCATGTTGCTGGGGAAGGGTCCCGGGGCGATCGCGTTGACGGTGATGTGGGCGGCCGCCAGCTCCGCGGCGAAGATGCGGGTCAGATGGTGCACCGCCGCCTTCGAGGCGGAATAGGCGTAGGCGTTCTCGGCCTGGGTGACGATCCCCATCACCGAGCCGAGGTTGACGATGCTCGCCGGCCGCTCCGCGGTCGCGGCTTGCTTGAGCAGCGGCGTCAGTTCGCGGGTCAGCTCGAACAGGCCGGTGACGTTGATCGACAGCACCCGGTCGAACGCCTTCCACGGATAGACTTCGTAGGGCTCGCCCCAACTGACGCCGGCGTTGTTGACGAGAATATGCAATTCTCCTGTCCGCCTGCGCACTTCCTCAGCGAGCGCCGCGACGCCGGCCTCGCTCTGCACCGTGCCGCCGAAACCCTCGCAAGGGCCGATCTCGGACAGCTCCTTCGCCGCCGCCTCGCAGACCTCCGCCTTACGCGAGGCGATCAGCACCCGCGCCCCGGCCGACAGCAGCGCCTCGGCGCAGACGCGCCCGAGCCCCGAACCGCCGCCAGTCACCAGCGCGACGCGGCCTTTGACGGAGAACAGGTCGGGGAGTGAGAACATGTCGGGCGGTCCTTCGTTCGGTTGATCCGCTATAGCAGGGTGGGGTCTGGGAGGGCGACGTCTCGAAGCTCAGGGGGGTTCTGGATCCGTGCGGACAGTCCTCGACTAGCATCTTTCAGCCGGTTAGGCGCCGATTTGTGTCCCTGCGTCTTGAGGCCGAGAGGGGCGCCAGGAATATGGATTGTGGAGTGCGACCAGGTGGGTTAAACTAACCGGACTTAGTCGGACAGCGCCATGGAAACATTCAACATCCATCACGCCAAAACCCACTTGTCTCGGCTCGTCGACCGGGCCGCGAAAGGGGAGGCGTTCGTGATCGCCAAAGCGGGGCGTCCGCTCGTCAAGGTCGTTCCTCTCGATGCTCCGCCGACTCGGAGGCCGGAGCGCATAGGCTTCTTGAACGGACAAATTCACGTGCCCGACGACTTCGATCGGATGTTCGAAGAGGAGATTGCGGAGATGTTCGGCGCCAAATAATGCGGTTTCTTCTGGATACGCACGTCCTGTTGTGGGCGGCCGGCGGGTCGCCCCGCTTGTCGGCGAAGGCGCGCGCTTGGATCGCCGACCCTGCGAATGAAATATTGTTCAGCGTAGCGAGTTTGTGGGAAGTTGCGATCAAGACCGCGCGCGGACGCGAGGATTTCAAGATCGACGCGGCCGATCTGCGCGCCGGGCTCCTCGCCAATGCCTATGTCGAGGCGCCGATACGAGGGGCGCACGTGCTGTTCACCTCGCGATTGCCGGCGATCCACTGGGATCCGTTCGACCGCTTGCTGGTCGCGCAGGCGCTCGAGGAGGGGCTGACGCTGCTGACCACCGATCCCGTAGTGGCGAGCTATTCGGCGGCGATCGTTCGGGTGTGATCGGGGATCGGCCGAAAGCCGACGTTCGCCCTACCTCGACTTGTGATACGCTCGCTATCCCTTGGTGCGCGTAATGGCTGAATCCCGAAAACTCGCCGCCATCATGGCCGTCGACGTCGTCGGCTACTCGCGCCTGATGGGCGAGGACGAGGCCGGAACGGCGCGCGCCGTGCGCGAGCATCGCCAGGCGGCGCGGCCTCTGGTCGCGGTGCGCGGCGGGCGTATCGTCAAGACCATGGGCGACGGGCTGCTGCTGGAATTCCCGTCTGTCGTCGCCGCCGTGGAATGCGCCGTCGCGATCCAAAAGCTGATGGCCGAGCGAAACGCCGACGCGCCTGAGGACAAGCGCATCGTCTACCGCATCGGCGTCAATCTCGGCGACGTGCTGATCGAGGGCGACGACATTTTGGGCGAGGGCGTCAACATCGCGGCGCGGCTGGAGGGCATTTGCGAGCCGGGCGGGGTGCTCATCTCAAGCACGGCCTATGAGCACGTGCGCGGCAAGGTCGACGCGGAATTCGTCGATCTCGGCGAGACGGCGCTCAAGAACATTGCGCGACCGGTGCGGGTCTACGCGCTGAAAACCGGTCCGGAAAGCGCCGCGCCTGCACGGTCCGCCGCCGGGCCGAACCCTCGGGGTCCGCCGCGCCTTTCGTTGGTTGTGTTGCCCTTCGCAAATATGGGAGGCGGGGCGGAGCAGGAGCATTTCGTCGATGGAGTCACGGAGAGCCTGACCACCGATCTTTCGCGAATACGAGGCGCGTTCGTGATCGGGTGCAACACCGCGTTCACCTACAAGGGCAAGGCGGTCGATCTGAAGCAGATCGGCCGCGAGTTGAACGTCCGCTACGTGCTGGAGGGCAGCGTTCAGCGCGGCGGCAATCGCATGCGCGTCAACGTGCAGCTCATCGACGCCGAAACCGGCCATCATCTCTGGGCCGAGCGGTTCGACAAGCCCCTCGCTGATCTCTTCGACATGCAGGACGAGGTCGTCGCGCGACTAGCCGGCGCGCTAAATACCGAACTCGTCGCGGCCGAGGCCCGCAGGGCCGAAAAATCCTCGAAGCCCGAACTCGATGGACTTCTATTTTCAAGGAACGGCTTCGTTCAACAGGGGCATAACCCCCGACAACCTGGCGCAGGCGCGAAGCTTGTTTGATCGCGCGCTCACCGCCGATCCCGACAACGTCGATGCGCTCGTTGCATCGGCGCGCGTGGATACGGCTGCGGGAGCAGGTCTTTTTGTAGCCGATCCTGCGGCAGCCTTATCTTCGGCCGAAGCGAAGCTGATCAAAGCCTTGTCCTTGGTCTCAGACCATGCGCGCGGCCACATGACGCTGGGATGGGTCTACATATTGACCAAGCGCGCCGCGCAGGGCATCGCCGAATGCGAACATGCGTTGTCGCTGGATCGAAATCTCGCCCACGCGCATTCCTATGTCGGAGTGGGTAAGGTCTATATCGGTCGCGCCGAGGAGACAGAGGCTCACATCGTCGAGGCCCTGCGCCTGAGCCCGCACGATACGTGGGCTTACCTCTGGATGAACATCGCAGGCTTGGCCAAGAACCTCCTCGGCCTCCACGAGGAAGCGGTCGCGTGGTCTCGACGGGCGATTGAGGCCAACCGAAATTATCCGTTTCCATATTTTAATTTGGGCGCCGCGCTCGCGCGGCTTGGTCGATTGGACGAGGCGCGTTCCGCGGTCACGGCGGGGCTCGCGCTCAACCCCTCCTACACCATCTCCCGCCACCACACCAACGTGACGTCGCAAACAGACAACCCGATCCATTTGGCCCAATGGAAGCGCCTTCTCGAAGGTCTGCGCATGGCCGGAGTCCCCGAGCAATGACCGCCGCCCGCCGCCTCGCCGCGATCATGGCCGTCGATGCGGTCGGCGGCATTCGGTTGGCGGAGTGGGACGTCGCAGGCGCACAAACATTTGCGCGCCGCCCGGCGCACGGATAGGATTCTCGTATGGCGAAAGCATTCACCGTGACCGCCGTTTGGGATCCGGAGGCCGAGGTGTTCACGACGAAGTCCGATATACCCGGTCTCGTCGTCGAAGCCGCGACATTTGAGGAATTGGTCGACCTATTTGGCTCGCTGGCGCCCGAGGTCATAGCGGCAAACGTGGAGATGGACCGCTTTTATGACGGCATCCCGCTCGCCTCCGCCCCCAAGCGCGCCGAACCTTGACGGCCCACCCCGGTGCGCGGACAATCCGCCCAACCCTACCGAGGCCCGCTTCCTATGAAAATCTCGCTCATCCAGATGAACTCGATCAACGACAAGGCGGCCAATATCGCCGCCGCCCGCACGCTGATCGAAAAAGCCGCCGCCGAGGAGCAGCCGGACCTGATCCTGCTGCCAGAGCAGTTCGACTGGGCGGGCGGCGTCAAGGGCGACAAGGCGCGCCACGCCGAGCCGCTTCCCGGCGGCCCCGCCTACTCGATGGCGCAGGAGCTCGCCGCCAAGCATCGCGTCTTCATCCACGCCGGCTCGCTGATGGAGCGCATCGAGGGCGACGAGCGCATCCACAACACGACCGTCGTGTTCGACCGCAGGGGCGACGAGATCGCCCGCTACCGCAAGATCCACCTGTTCGACGTGACGACGCCGGACGGCCTCGCCTACCGCGAGAGCGCGACGGTGAAGGCGGGCGACGCCGTCGTCGCCTATGACTGCGAGGGCGTCAAGATCGGCTGCACGATCTGCTACGACCTGCGGTTTCCCGCGCTGTTCCAGGCCTTGGCGGAGCGCGGCGTCGATGTGATCGCGCTGCCCGCCGCGTTCACGATGCAGACCGGCAAGGATCACTGGGAAACGCTGCTGCGGGCCCGCGCCATCGAGACGCAGACCTATGTGCTGGCCGCGGCGCAGACCGGCTCGTTCAAGGTCAACAGCGAGACCCGCCAGACCTACGGGCACTCGTTGGTCGTCGATCCCTGGGGGCTCGTCGTCGCCAAGGCGTCGGACGGCGTCGGCGTGGTTTCGACGCGGCTCGACATGGCCAATGTCCAGCGGGTGCGGCGGATGATCCCGGTCGCGGAGCACAAACGGGCGCTCTGACCGCGCGACACCGCAAAAATCGTCGCGGCCTCGCGATAATTGCGCTTTGTTTTAAACGCCCTCGGCGGGATATAGAGACATAGCCCCCGCCTGCGCGCATCCCAACGAGACGAGCCATGGCCGACGACGAACTCGACCTCTCCAGCCTTTCCGACGACGACCTCGTCGCCCAGATGCACGACGACCTCTACGATGGCCTCAAGGAGGAGATCGAGGAGGGCGTCAACCTCCTCCTCGGCCGCGGCTGGACGCCCTACAAGGTGCTGACCGACGCCCTCGTCGAGGGCATGCGGATCGTCGGCGTCGACTTCCGCGACGGCATCCTGTTCGTGCCGGAAGTGCTGATGTCGGCCAACGCCATGAAGGCCGGCATGGCGATCCTGCGCCCGCTGCTGGCCGCCACCGGCGCGCCGAAGATGGGCAAGATGGTGATCGGCACCGTCAAGGGCGACATCCACGACATCGGCAAGAACCTCGTCAGCATGATGATGGAGGGCGCCGGCTTCGAGGTGATCGACCTCGGCATCAACAACGGCGTCGAGAAATATCTGGCGGCGATCGAGGAGCACCAGCCGGAAATCCTCGGCATGTCGGCGCTGCTGACGACGACGATGCCCTACATGAAGGTCGTCATCGACACGCTGAAGGAGAAGGGCATCCGCAACGACTACATCGTGCTGGTCGGCGGCGCCCCGCTGAACGAAGCGTTCGCCGACGCGATCGGCGCCGACGCCTATTGCCGCGACGCCGCCGTGGCGGTGGAGACGGCGAAGGCGATGATGGCGCGCCGCCAGGGCTCGGCGCACGCCGTCTGAGGCCGCGCGCCAGGAGGGCGAAATGGAGGCGCCGTCCGACGAAACCGAAGCCGAGCGGCACTTTCCCGGCCGCGGCGTCGCGGGCGGCCGGCGCGTGCTGGTGATCGCCTGCGGGGCGCTCGCCCGCGAAATCCTGTCGCTGCGCGACGGCCCGTTCGGCGCCTTCGACGTCACCTGTCTGCCGGCCAAGCTGCACAATTTTCCCTCGCGCATCCCCGAAGCGGTGCGGACGAAGATCCGCCGTCATCGCGCCGAGTACGATGAGATTCTCTGCCTCTACGGCGATTGCGGCACCGGCGGCGAGCTCGACCGCGTGCTGGCCGAAGAGCAGGTCGTGCGCATCGACGGCCCGCATTGCTACGCGTTTTTCGCCGGCGAAGCGGCCTTCGACGCCATGATGCAGGAGGAAATCGGCACCTTCTTCCTCACCGACTTCCTCGCCCGCCACTTCGAAACGCTGGTCCACAAGGGCCTCGGCCTCGATCGCCATCCCGAGCTGCGCGACGTCTATTTCAGCAACTACCGCAAGCTCGTCTATCTCGCGCAGACCGACGATGCCGAGGCCACGACCAAGGCCGAGGCGGCGGCGGTGCGGCTCGGTCTCGCCTTCGAGCGGCGTTTCACCGGGCTTGGCGGGCTCACGGGTTTCCTCAGCGAGCGGGCGCAAGCATGGCCAGCTTGATCGTCGTCTATTGGCGCGACATTCCGAGCCAAGTGATCGTCAAGGCCGGCCGCAAGAACGCCAAGCGCGAGCTCACCGAGCGCTTCATCCGCGCCATCGACGCGGCGGCGATGCGTTCCGGCGCCGAGTTCGACCGACGCCTATCTCGCCGATTGGCGCCGCGCCGACCCGGTCGCGTGCGGCGACGATCTCGAAGCCGAGGCGGACGCGGCCGCGGCGAAGCTGGAGGCGGAGTTCGACAACAAGCGACTCGCCGATCTCGCCGCGAACGAGGGCCGGGCGCCCGCATGAGCGCCGCCCTGACGCCGAGCGCGTTCGAACCGCGCGGCAAACGCCCGCCGCCGGACCGCTGGCCGTGGCTGAGGCTGTGGAGCATCCGCCAATCGGCGCTGATGGAGCGCATCTACTACGCGCTGGAGTCGATCCTCGTCGCGCTCGGGCCGGCGATGGCGCGGATCGGCTTCGCGCGGCTGGAGCGGCCCGTCGCAGCGCTGGAGAGCGCGGTCAAAGGCGCGCTGTTCGATTGCCGTATGTGCGGCCAATGCGTGCTGTCCTCGACCGGTATGTCCTGCCCGATGAACTGCCCGAAAAACCTGCGCAACGGCCCCTGCGGCGGCGTGCGCGGCGACGGCAATTGCGAGGTCTATCCGGATATGCCGTGCGTCTGGGTGCAAGCCTACGAGGGCAGCCGCCGGATGCAGCGCGGCGAGCAGATCAAGGCGGCGCAGCCGGCGATCGACCATCGGCTGAAAGGCTCGTCGTCGTGGCTTCGCATCGTGCGCGAACGGACGGGGGGCGCGGCGTGACCCTGTACGACCCGCATCCGCACAACATCGGCCCCGATCCCGGCGCGCCGCTGGTCGACTTGCCCGGCCATTCCTCGCGCGGGCGGCTGGAGCGGGTGCTGCGGCGCGGCGAATTCGCCATCACCGCCGAACTCAACCCGCCCGACAGCGCCAACGCCGACGACGTCTACGAACGCGCGAAAATCTTCGAGGGCTGGGTCGACGGCATCAACGCCACTGACGGCTCCGGCGCGCACTGCCACATGTCGAGCGTCGCGATCTGCGCGCTGCTGACGCGGGTCGGCTATTCGCCGGTGCTGCAAATCTCCTGCCGCGACTACAACCGCATCGCCATCCAGGGCAACGTGCTGGGCGCGGCGGCGCTGGAGGTCGGAAACATCTTGTGTCTGACGGGTGATGGCGTGCAATGCGGCGATCAGCCCGAAGCCAAGCCGGTGTTCGATCTCGACTCGACGTCGCTGCTCGCGATCATCAAGCGGATGCGCGACGACGGCGTGTTCCTGTCGGGCCGCAAGATCACCACGCCGCCGCGGGTGTTCATCGGCGCCGCGGAGAACCCGTTCGCGCCGCCGTACGAATTCCGGCCGTTCCGGCTCGCCAAGAAGGTCGCGGCGGGGGCGCAGTTCTGCCAGACGCAATATTGCTTCGACTTGCCGCGCTTGCAGAGTTTCATGGCGGTCGCGCGGGACCTGGGCCTGACCGAAAGGTGTTTCATCCTCGTCGGCGTCGGCCCGCTGGCCTCGGCCAAGACCGCGCGCTGGATGCGCGCCCATGTCGCCGGCGTGCATATCCCCGACGAGGTCATCAAGCGGCTTGAGGGCGCGAAGAACCAGAAGGCCGAGGGCAAGAAGATCTGCGTCGAGATGATCCAGCAATTGCGCGAGGTGACGGGCGTCGCCGGCGTGCATGTGATGGCCTACCGCCAGGAAGAGTACGTCTCCGACATCGTGCATGAATCCGGCGTGCTGAGCGGTCGCTCGCCGTGGCGACGCGATTTCGTGCCAAAGATGCAGGCGGTGGAGCATCTCGCGTGAGGGCGGCTTACGCCTTAGGGCGGATCATGAGGACGGGCACAGATGTTGCGCCGACCCAGGCGGCGTCGGCCGTGACCGCCGTGAGGCCGCGCTCCTGCGCGAGCGCGAGGCAGGCGCGGTCGCCGAGCGAGAGGCCGCGGGAGCGGGTTGCGCGGCGGAGTTCGCCGCAGAGGCGGGCTTGGGACTCGGTGAAGGGGGTGATTTCGACCTTGCCTTCCGTCAAAATTTTCGTCAGTTCCCCGATGTCGATATTCCAATCGACAAGCTTGGTCGTCACCTCGGCAATGTTCACTGTGGAGACAACGGAAACGCCAAGCAATGACTCGACCAAGTCGGCGCCGGGTTCTCGATTGATAAGCGCAATGAGAGCGGAACTGTCGAGCGCGAGGCTACTCACGCGCGGCTTCGGCGCGCCGCTCGGCAATCAATTCATCGACCAGAGAGACGCCCTCGGGAACATGACGGCGCACCTCAGCTTGCACGCGCTTGATTACGGCGTGCAGCGTGTCAACCACGATGTCGCCGTCCACGACCGAGGCGCTGACGCTTTCATGGGCGTCGATTCCCAATTCGGCGACCGCCGCAGCGGGGATGATGACCCGGCCGTCCTCCGTGACATTGAGGACGACGGATACCGCGCGAGGAAAAGGCGAATGCTCCATGCAACGTGCATATACGCCGAGCGCGAACGCCTCGCAAATCTATCGCATCCGCGCCTCACTTCCCCATCGGAACTCCCATGACCGAAACCCGCGTCTCCTCCGACAAACGCGAAGTCATCCTCGGCTTCGACCGACCGTTCGTCATCATCGGCGAGCGCATCAACCCGACGGGGCGCAAGATTCTTGCCGCCGCAATGGCGGCGGGCGATTATTCCGGCGTCGTCGCCGACGCGCTCGCGCAGGTGCAGGCGGGCGCGCATATGCTCGACGTCAACGCCGGCATTCCGCTTGCCGACGAACCGAAAATCCTCGCCGAATGCGTGAAGCTGGTGCAGGACACGGTTGACGTGCCGTTGTCGATCAACTCTTCGATCGTCGCGGCTTTGGAGGCGGGGCTTGCGGTCTACAAGGGCAAGCCGCTGGTCAATTCGGTGACGGGCGAGGAGGAGCGTCTCGAAGTCGTGCTGCCGCTGATCAAGAAATACAACGCCGCCGTCATCGCCATCTCCAACGACGAGACCGGTATCTCCGAAGACCCCGACGTGCGCTACGCCGTCGCCAAGAAAATCGTCGAGCGCGCCGCCGATTTCGGCATCAAGCGCGAAGACATCGTTGTTGATCCCCTCGTCATGCCGGTCGGGGCGATCAACGACGCCGGCGCCAAGCTGATGTCGCTGATCCGACGCCTGCGCGATGAGTTGAAGGTCAACACCAGCTGCGGCGCCTCCAACTTCTCATTCGGACTGCCGAACCGGCGCGGGCTCAACGCCGGCTTCCTGCCAATGATGATCGGCGCCGGCCTCACCTCGGCGATCATGAACCCGCTGCACCCCGAAGACCGGCAGGCGATCCTCGGCGCCGACGTCGTGATGGGACACGATCCCAACTGCGCGGCGTGGATCAAAGCCTATCGCGAACCGCCGCCTGAGGGCGACGGCGGCGGCGGTCGTCGCGAGGGACGGCGGCGGGCTCGGGGCTGATAGATATTGACCCAGCATAGAATCGTTTTCACGCCCTCAGGCAAGCGCGGCGAGTTCGATGACGGCGTCTCCGTGTTGGAGGCGGCGCGAAAGCTCGGCGTCGATCTTGATTCCGTCTGCGGCGGCCGCGGCATTTGCTCACGCTGTCAGATCGAGATCGCCGAAGGCGAATTCGCCAAACATGCAATCCTCTCGTCGCAGGATCACGCGACGCCGTGGAACGCCGTCGAGCAACGCTATGTCGACAAGCGCGGCCCGCTTGGGCCGGGCCGTCGTCTCGGTTGTCAAGCAAAACTCTGCGGCGACCTCGTCGTCGACGTGCCGCCGGAAAGCCAGGTTCATCGTCAGGTCGTGCGCAAGCGCGCTGAGACCCATCCGATCGACATCGATCCCGTCGTGCGGCTGCACTATGTCGAGGTCGCCGAGCCCGACATGCACGATCCCTCCAGCGATCTCCGGCGCCTGCAACTGGCGCTCGGCGAGCAATGGTCGTTGAACGACACGCGCGCCAGCCTTCCGGTGCTCGCGGGCCTGCAAAAGGTTCTGCGCGCCGGCGAGTGGAAGGTCACCGTCGCCGTCCGCAAGGGCGAGGAGATCGTCGCGATCTATCCCGGCTTCGTCGATCGCGCCTATGGCGTCGCCTTCGACATCGGCTCGACGACGATCGCCGCGCATCTCTGCGATCTCGAAACCGGCGAGGTGCTTGCTTCGCATGGGTTGATGAACCCGCAGATCCGCTTCGGCGAGGATCTGATGAGCCGCGTCTCCTACGTGATGATGAACCCCGGCGGCGAGAAGGAGCTAATCAGCACGGTGCGCTCGGCGGTGGATTCGTTGATTGGCGACGCCGCTAAGGACGCGGGCGTCGAACGCCCGTCGATCCTCGAAGTTACGATCGCCGGCAATCCGATCATGCACCATCTGTTCCTCGGCCTCGATCCGACCGAGCTCGGCGGCGCGCCGTTCGCGCTGACGCTCGACGGCGGCTATGAGGCGCGCGCCAGCGAGCTCGGCCTCAGCATCGCGCCGGGCGGCTATGTCTACGCCCTGCCCTGCATCGCCGGCCATGTCGGCGCCGACGCGGCCGGCGTTGCGCTCGCGGAGGCGCCCTATCTCAGCGACGAACTGACGCTGATCGCCGACGTCGGCACCAACGCGGAAATCCTGTTTGGGAACAAGGACGGCATTCTCGCCTGCTCCTCGCCGACCGGGCCGGCGTTCGAGGGCGCTCAGATTTCCTGCGGCCAGCGCGCCGCCCCCGGCGCGATCGAGCGCGTGCGGATCGACCGCGAAACCTTGGAGCCGCGCTACAAAGTGATCGGCTGCGACCTTTGGTCGAACGAGGCGGGCTTTGCCGAGGCGACCGCTTCGTCCGGCGTCACCGGCGTTTGCGGCTCCGGCATCATCGAGGTGATCGCCGAGATGTTCCTGTCCGGGATCATCGGGCAGGATGGTTTGTTTGACGGCTCGCTGGCCGAGAAGACCAAGCGCATCGAGGTCGTCGGCCGCTCCTTCGCCTACGTGTTGAACGAAGGCGAACCGCGTCTGCTGATCTATCAGACCGACGTTCGCGCCATCCAGCTCGCCAAGGCGGCGCTCTACGCCGGCGCGAAGTTGCTGATCGACAAGCGCGGCGCCGGCGCGCCGAAGCGGGTGACGCTGGTCGGCGCGTTCGGCAGCCATATCGACACCACCTATGCGATGGCCCTCGGGTTGATCCCCGATTGCGATCTCGCCCGCGTCGTCAACGGCGGCAACTCGGCCGGCACCGGCGCGCGCATCGCCTTGCTCAACCTCGCCTCGCGGGCGGAGATCGAGGACGTCGTGCGGCGGATCGAGAAGATCGAGACGGCGATCGAGCCAAACTTCCAGGCCGAGTTCGTCGCCGCGATGGCGTTCCCGCACGCGCGCGATTCGTTCGAGAATCTCGCGCGGGCTATCAAACTTCCGGAGCGCAAGGCGGCGGAGGGGCCAAGGCGGCGGCGGCGGAGCTAAGGCAAGTTGAGATCAAGCAGTGCCGTCATTGCGAGCGAAGCGAAGCAATCCAGCGCGACGAGATCGTCCGCATGCTTGATAGAGCGGCATCAGCGGCGCCCTAGATTGCTTCGCTTCGCTCGCAATGACGGCCTCGCCCTCACAGCTCCAGCGTGAACGGATCGCCCTCCAAACACTCGCGCCCGCGCCCGATCGCCTCGATCGCCGCCACCATCCGGCCGCCGCGGCCCAGGCGCTCGTCGGCCAGCGCGACGAAGCGCAGGTTCGGCGTCGCCGTCGGCGAGGCGGCGCGCAACGCGCGCGCCACCTCATGCTCGTCGCGATGCGGCGACAGCCGGCAGACGGCGATATAGGCCGAGGCGGTGGAGCGCGACACGCCGGCGAAGCAATGGATCAGCATCGGCTCGCGCCGATCCCAGCGGCCGACGAAATCGAGAAATCCGTCGAGATGATGCATCTCGGGCCGCACCTGCCCCGGCATGTGATCGAGAATGTCAGACATCGCGACGTTGTGATGGAAGTCTTCGTGAATGTCGGCCGGCCGGGTCACCGCCGTGCCGGGGCTCAGCAGCGTCACCAGCGAGCGAGCGCCGGTGCGGGCGACCTCCGCCTCGATGCGGGCGAGCGAACAGACGTGCAAGCGCGGCATGGCTTCCTCTTCAGGCGTCCAACTCGGCGAAACGGGCGAGGAACCGCGCCTGCGCCTCCTCCGGCCGCCACGGCGCCAGATACGTCGCAAAATCGGCGAGGGCAATGCGGGGCGCGCGGAAGAATTTCCGCGCTTCGCTTAAAGCGAAGCCGGCGAGCTCGGTCGCTTCGTAGAAGGCGGCGTCGCGATCGGCCGCCTTGATCGCCTTGACGAGTTCGCCCGGCATGACCGGCTTCAACCCGAAGCGCATAAGGATCGCCGCGAGCAATCGACGTTCGATCTCCTTGTAGTCGCCGCCGATCGCGGCCTTGAACGGGGAAATCATGTCGCCGATCACATATTCCGGCGCGTCGTGCAGCAGCGCGGCGAGTTTCTCTTCGCGAGGTGCGGCCGGCGTCAGTGCGGAGAAGATCGCCTCGACCAACAATGAGTGCTGGGCGACCGAGAAAATCTCCGCGCCGCGCGTCTGCCCGTTCCAGCGCGCCACACGGGCGAGGCCGTGGGCGATGTCGGCGATTTCGACGTCGAGCGGCGAGGGGTCGATCAGGTCGAGCCGCCGTCCCGACAGCATACGCTGCCACGCGCGGGCGTGAGGCGGCGACGTCACCACGGACGGCGCCGGCCGAGTTCGACGCAAGCGGCGTGGCGATGGCAGCGGCCAAGATGGTCGTTGACCATGCCGACCGCCTGCATGAACGCGTAGACGATCGTCGGGCCGACGAAATTGGCGCCGCGCTGCTTCAGGTCCTTGGACAGCGCCTCGGCTTCCGGGGTGGCGACGGGAATGTCGGCGAGCGTCTTGCGGGGACGAACGATCGGGCGGCCGTCGACGAAGCCCCAGACATGGCGCGCGAAGCCGCCCTTGCCCTGGATGTCGAGCCAGGCGCGGGCGAGCGCGGGCGCCGACCTGATCTTCGCGCCATTGCGCACGATGCCGGGATCGGCCATCAGCGCGGCGATTTTCTTGTCGCCGTAGCGGGCGATCTTTTCGGGATTGAAGCCGTCGAACGCGGCGCGGAACGCCTCGCGCTTGCGCAGGATCGTGATCCAGGAGAGGCCGGCCTGGAAACCGTCGAGGATCAGTTTCTCGAACAAGGCCCGATCGTCCCACTCCGGCGCGCCCCATTCCTCGTCGTGGTAGGCGACGTAGAGCGGATCGGCCCCCGGCCAGGGGCAGCGGCAGAGACCGTCGGCGTGGACGACCGGATCAAGAATGCGGGGCGGCGGCATAGCCTTTCTTGCCAAGCCTCGCGCCGGCCCGCAAGCGCGTCGCGACGGGCGACCGAAGCGGCCGAGCATCGGCGACGGTTTTCTACAAGAGCGCGGTCGTGATATTCCCTATCAACCTTGTCCTCGGACGAACGTCCACGCCAACCGCCGGTGAGTCGACGCATGACGGAGACCGTAGCGACGCCAAGCCCCCCGCCTCGGAGGTCCTGGCGCTGGCTGTTCGCGTTGCTGCGGTTGAGCTTTCTGATCGCGGCGGCGTGGTTGGTCTGGTACATCGCCGGAAACTACAACCGGTGGACCGGCGCGGCGCGGCTCGAGACGACCGACGACGCCTATATCGCCGGCGACGTCACCCCGCTTTCCGCGCGGGTCTCGGGCTACATCGAGAGCGTCGCGGTCAACGATTATCAGACGGTGCACACGGGCGACCTCATCGCGACGATCGACCCGTCCGACTACACGGCGCAGCTCGCGCTGGCCGAGGCCAATCTCGCCGCCGCGCAAGCCTCGCTCGCCCAACTCGCCGTCCAGCGCGACGTGCAAAGCGCTTTGATCCGGCAGGCGCAGGCGACGATCGACGCCACCAAGGCGGATGTGACCCGCTATGATCTCGAAGCCAAGCGCCAGCACGATCTCCTGCGATTGAGCACCGCCGGCACGCCGCAACTGGTCGAACAGGCGGACGACAACGATCGGCGCTCCAATGCGCAACTGAAGTTGAACGAGGCGCAACTCGATCAGCAAAAGGCGCTGCTGATCGGGCTGGACGTCCAGGAAAAGCAGATCCGGGCGCAAGTTCGCGCCGCCGAGGCGCAAGTCACCTTGGCGACCGACAACGTGCGCTACACGCGCATCGTATCGCCCGCCAATGGGCTGGTCGGCCAGCGCCAGGTGCGGCCCGGCCAATTCGTCAACGTCGGCTCGCAGATCATCGCCGTCGTTCCGCTGCCCAAACTCTGGGTGATCGCCAACTACAAAGAGACGCAGATGACCGAGGTTCGCATCGGCCAACCCGCTCATGTCACCGTCGATGCGTTTCCCGACCTCGTGTTCAGCGGCGCCGTGGACAGTTGGTCGCCCGGCACCGGCAGCACCTTCGCGTTGCTGCCGCCCGACAACGCCACGGGCAATTTCACCAAGGTTGTGCAACGCATTCCGGTGAAGATTGTGCTCGACTACAACCCGATCATCGGTTCGTTGGTGCGGCCCGGCATGTCGGTCGTGGCGACGATCGACACCGGCGCGCCCTCGGCGCCGGAGGCGCGACAACCGTGAGCCCGCGCCTGGCCCCGATCACGGCGGCCGGCGCCGCGCTGCACGGGATCGTCGAGGTCTATCCCCGATTGCGCAGCGATACGCTGCGTCCCTATGTCGGCATCCTCGGCGTGTTGCTGGGTTCGGTCATGTCAACCCTGGGAAGCCGGGTGACGACCTTCGGCATCGCCGATCTGCGCGGCGGTCTGCACCTCGGCTTCGACGAAGGCGCGTGGATCACCACCAGCTTCGGCGTCGGCCAGATGCTGGTTGGCGTTTCCTGCCCTTATCTCGGCGCGATATTCGGGGTGCGCCGGGTTTTGCTCTGGGGCGTAATACTATTTTTCGTCGCGAGCCTGCTCGCTCCGTTCTCCCCCAACCAGGAAGCCTATCTCGCCGCCAAATTCCTGGGCGGCGTCGGCAGCGGTACGTTCATTCCGCTCACCATCAGCTTCGTCGCGCGCAGCCTGCCGCCACGCCTGGTGATTTATGGGCTCGCCGTCTACGCCATGAATTCCGAGCTTTCGCAGAATATCGGCGCCTCGCTGGAGGGCTGGTACGCCGATCATTGGTCGTGGCGGTGGATCGACTGGCAATATTGTCTCGCGCTCCCGCTGATGCTTGTCTGCATCTGGTACGGGACGCCGCGCGAGAAGATCAATGTCGACTTGCTGAAAGGTCTCGATTGGCCGGGAGTCGCCTACGCCGGGGTCGGCTTTGGCTTGCTCTACGCCGGCCTCGACCAGGGTAATCGGCTGGATTGGGTGCAGAATGGCCTCGTCACCGGCTTGTTGATCGGCGGCGCCCTGGTGACGGCCGCCTTCATCATCCGCGAATTGTTCGCGGTAAAACCGTTCTTGAATCTGCGCTCCCTGATGCGGCGACAGATCCTCTTGATCATGCTGACGCTCGCCGGCTTCCGCTTCATCATCCTGTCGACCGCCTACATCATTCCGACCTATCTCCAGTCGGTGCAGAACTTTCGCGAATTGCAGGTTGGCTCGGTGCTGCTGTGGATAGCGTTGCCGCAATTCTTGATCGTTCTGCCGCTCGGCGCGCTGCTCAATCGCATCGACGCTCGGTGGGTGCTCGGGTTAGGCGCGACTATGGTCGGCGTCGCCTGTCTGATGGCGACCAATCTGACCGCCGAGTGGGCGACCGATGATTTCCTGGCCTCACAAGTCCTCCAGGCGCTTGGTCAATCTTTCGCGTTGACGGCCGTCGTGGTGCTGGCGGTGCAATCCATCAATCCGGCCGACGCGCTGACGATCGGCGCGCTGCTTCAACTGAGCCGGCTTTTCGGCGGCGAGATCGGAACCGCGTTCATGCAGACATTCGTGCGCGTGCGCGAGCAGACGCATTCCAATCTGATCGGGTTGCATATCGATCCGCTCTCCGGGATCACGACGGATCGGCTGGCGCTTTATCGCGGCGTCCTGGCTTCGCACGGAACCGATCTCGCCGCGGCGACGGCGCGCGCGACCAATCTGCTTTCCGCCGCCGTCGCCAAACAGGCGGCGGTGCTCTCGTTCATCGACGGCTTCCTCGCCGCGGCGGCCGGCGCCTACGCCTGCCTGCTGCTGAGCGCCTTGTTGCAGCCGACCGCGCAAAAGCAGGGCTGAGCGTATTCGTCATTGCGAGCAAAGCGAAGCAATCCACGGCGCCGCAGATGCGTGCCCTCCGGCTGGCGAACGATCTCTCCGCGCTGAATTGCTTCGCTTCGCTCGCAACGACGCCCAGCTTCGTCCCCGATCCCGTGTATCTCACGAGGCCAACTGGCGCAGATGCGCAATCAGCCCCGCGGTCGAGCCGTCGAGCTTCGCCGTGCTCGCCGACGAATTCGTCACGACGGGCGCAAGACTGGAGGCGAGCTCCTTGCCGAGCTCCACGCCCCATTGATCGAACGGATTGATGTTCCAGATCGCCGCCTCCGTGAACACCTTGTGCTCGTAGAGCGCGATGAGCCGGCCGAGCGTGCGCGGGTTCAACTCGCGGTACATGAAGGTCGACGACGGCCGGCTGCCGGAGAAGCGCTTGTGCGGGCCGAGCCGCTCGGCCTCGGCGGGCGCTGTGCCGTGCGCGATCAGCAACGCCTTCGCCTCGTCGGCGGTGCGGCCGCGCATCAACGCCTGACCCTGCGCGAGACAATTGGCGACCAGCAATTCGTGATGGGCCTTGTCGGCGTGGGTCGGGTTGGCGGCGACGAGGAAATCGACCGGCACGATCTCGGTGCCCTGGTGGATCAACTGGAAGAAGGCATGCTGCCCGTTGGTGCCGGGCTCGCCCCAGACCACCGGACCCGTCGACTCCTTGGCCGGGGAGCCGTCAAGCTCGACGCCTTTGCCGTTGCTCTCCATTTGCAGCTGCTGGAGATAGGCGGGGAAGCGGCCGAGCCGCTGGTCGTAGGGGATGACGGCTTGCGTGGCGTAGCCGAGCACGTTGCGGTTCCAGACCGATAGCAAGCCCATCAGCATCGGGATGTTTTCGCGCATCGGCGCGGAGCGGAAATGCGCGTCGACGTCGTGGCCGCCTTGCAGAAAGCTCAGAAAATTCTCCGGCCCGATCTCGATGGCGACCGGCAAACCGATGCTCGACCACACCGAATAGCGCCCGCCGACCCAATCCCAGAAGCCAAAAACTTTCGCGCCGTCGACGCCGAACGCTTTGACCTTTTCCAGATTGGTCGACACCGCCGCGAAATGATCGCCGACCGCGGCCTCGCCGAGCGTGGCGACCAACCATTGCCGCGCCGAGCGCGCGTTGGTCATCGTCTCGAGCGTGGTGAAGGTCTTCGACGAGACGATGAACAGCGTCCGCGCGGCGTCGAGGCCCTTCAGCGTGTCGTAGAGATCGGCGCCGTCGACGTTGGAGACGAAATGGCAGGTGAGCTGCGGCTGGCCGTAAGGCGCCAGGGCGCGGGCGGCCATCGCCGGGCCGAGATCGGAGCCGCCGATGCCGATGTTGACGACGTCGGTGAACGGCTGCCCCAGCGCCCCCCGGGCGCGACCCTCCCGAATGTCGGCGGCGAAGGCGAGCATCCGGTTGCGCTCCTCGGCGATCTCGCCGGAAAAGTCATGGCCGTCGACCACGACCGGCGCGCCGGACAAGTTACGCAGCGCCGTGTGCAGCGCGGCGCGCCGCTCCGTCGGATTGACGATGGCGCCGGCGAACATCGCGTCGCGTTTGGCCTCGACCTGCGCCGCCGTCGCCAGCGCGAACAGGTTGGTCAGGGTCTCCGGCAGCACGCGCTGCTTGGAATAGTCGAACAGCAGGTCTTCCAGGGTGGCGTGGAATTGCTCGAACCTGTGCGGGTCCGCTTCGAAAACGGCGTGCACCGGTTGCGCCAGCGCCTTGTCTCGACCGGCGCGCAACGCGGCAAAAGCCTCTGATACGTTCGCTTGCATGGCCTCGCTCCCGTTGTCGCCTGACCGGCGGCGAATGTGCCGACACTATGGACCGATTGCAACACGCCGTATTGTATCGTTCACTCCCCCGTTAGTCCTGGGACGCCGCGCAGGATTGCCCTCGCCGCCGCCATATCCGCCTGCATCGCCGCCTTGAGTTCGTCGAGACTTCCGAACTTCAGTTCGGGTCGGATATGCGCGACGATGTCGACGGTGAGTTCGCGTCCATAGATATCCTCGGCGAAGTCGAAGATATAGGTCTCCAGCAAAGGCGGGCCGTTGTCGACGGTCGGCCGCACGCCGAAACTCGCGACGCCGTCGAGCCGGCGCTCGCCGAGCCAGACCCGGACGGCGTAGACGCCGAACGCCAGCCGATTGGTCTGCGCGAGCGCGAGATTGGCGGTCGGCACGCCGAGCGTGCGGCCCAATCTTTGCCCCGAGATCACCTCGCTGGAGACGCGATAGGGACGCCCGAGCATGCGCGTGGCGGCGGCGACGTCGCCGCATTCAAGCGCCTTGCGAATCGCCGAAGACGAGATGATCTCGCCGCCCTCTTCGACCTTGTCGGCGACAATGACGGTAAAGCCGTAGCGTTCGCCGGCGCTTTGCAGGAATTGCGGCGAGCCGCCGCGGCCCTTGCCGAAATGAAAGTCGGCGCCGACGATGACCGCCGCGATGTCGAGCCGGCGCAACAGCACCTCCTCGACGAACGCCTCCGCGGTCAGCGAGGCGAGCCCGGCGTCGAACGTCAGCGCCACGACGCCGGTCAGCCCTGATTCGGCGAGCGCCGCCGTTTTCTCGGCGAAGGGCGTCAGTCGGAACACGACGGGACGGCCGGCGAAGAAATCGGCGGGATGCGGCTCGAAGGTCAGCGCCGCGCTCGGCGCGCCGGCGGCTCGCGCGACGTCGCACGCCCGCGCGAGCACCGCGCGGTGGCCAAGGTGGACGCCGTCGAAATTGCCGATCGCGTAGACGCCGCGACGCAAGGTCGGCGGCGGCGCGGCGGGATCGACGCAAACGATAAAGTCCGGCGCAATATGCAAAATCAGCCCCTTTCGGCGGGCGGAAACTGCCCCGAGCGGGGGCGGCGGGTCAAGCCGCGACTCTGGGCCGCCTCGCGCGCGAGCGGCTCGGCGTGCTATGGAGCGGCGGGGCGAGGAGGAAAGACATGACGACGGGATTCTTCGGCGATATCGCGCCGATTGCCTATGAGGGCGCGACCAGCGAGAATCCGCTCGCCTACCGCTATTACGACGCCACGCGGGTGGTGATGGGCAAGACCATCGCCGAGCACCTGCGCCCGGCCGTCTGCTACTGGCACAACTTCGCCTGGGCCGGCTCGGATATGTTCGGCGTCGGCACGTTCGAGCGCCCGTGGTTCGCCGACACCATGGCCGCCGCGCGCCACAAGGCCGATGTCGCGTTTGAGATGTTCACGACGCTCGGCGTCCCGTTCTTCACCTTCCACGATCGCGACGTGGTCCCGGAGGGCGCCGGCCTTGCCGATTTCGGCCGCCACCTCGAAGAGATCACCGATTACTTCCAGGAGAAGATGCGCGAGACCGGCGTCAAGCTGTTGTGGGGCACCGCCAATCTGTTCAGCCATCCGCGCTACATGGCGGGCGCGGCGACCAATCCCGACCCCGACGTGTTCGCCTTCGCCGCGGCGCAGGTGAAGAACGCGATCGACGCGACGCGCAAGCTCGACGGCGCCAACTACGTGCTGTGGGGCGGCCGCGAAGGCTATGAGACGCTGCTCAACACTGACATGAAGCGCGAGCTCAACCAGCTCGGACAATTCCTGACGATGGTGGTGGAGTACAAGCACCGCTCCGGCTTCAAGGGCACATTGTTGATTGAGCCGAAGCCGCAGGAGCCGACCAAACATCAATACGACTACGACGTCTCCACGGTTTACGGCTTCCTACAGCGCTTCGGCCTGGAGAAGGAGTTCAAGGTCAACATCGAGGTCGGCCACGCCGTGCTCGCCAACCATACGTTCGAGCACGAGGTCGCCACCGCCGCCTCGCTCGGCATCCTCGGCTCGCTCGACGCCAACCGCAACGACTATCAATCCGGCTGGGACACCGACCAGTTCCCCAACAACGCCGCCGAGTTGATCCCGGCGATGTACGCGATCCTGCGCTCGGGCGGGCTCGGCCACGGCGGCTTCAACTTCGACGCCAAGGTGCGCCGGCAGTCGATCGACCCCGCCGACCTGCTCTATGGCCATATCGGCGGTCTCGACGTCTGCGCGCATGCGCTGCTCGCGGCCGCGCGGTTGATCGAGGACGGCAAGTTCGACGCATTCCTGAGCGAGCGCTACGCCGGCTGGGCCAACCCCAAGGCGCAGGCGATGCTGGCCCCCGACGCCACGCTCGACGGCGTCGCCGCGCGGGTGCTGACCGAAGGGATCGACCCGAAGCCGCGCTCCGGGCGGCAGGAATGGGTGGAGAACTTGATCAATCGATATTTGTAGAAGCACATCCGCCGCCGCGAAATTTCCTTCGCGGCGGCCGGTTGACGCCGCTGCGCGATTAGACGAACATTCGTGTTTTCCTCGTCGTTCGGGGCGAACATGACGAATTATTATTGGAAAGACGGCGCCGACGACGATTTCCTGAACTCCGACGCCTGGCTCCCCAGCGGCGTACCGCAGGAGTTTGACTCCGCCTATGTCGCCATCGCCGGGACCTACACGGTAACCGTGAGCGCTGGTGAATCGGCAGAAGTTGGCGATTTGACGATCAGCAACGCCGACGCCACGCTCGCCATCAACGGCGGCGAGCTCTATGTGGACGACGGGTTGAATACGGCGGGCTCGATCGTGCTCGACAATGGCCCCTATCAGGGCGCGTCGCTTCTGGCCTACGGCCTCACATGCGCCGGCTCGTTGGACGTCGACGCCTATGACGGGTCAGGCGGCGCCCGTATTTATGTCGTGGAAAGCGTAACGCTCGGCGGCCCGCTCGTCGTCGGCAACGCGGATTTGAGCGCGGATACGCAGGTGGTCGACGCCGGATATTTTTTCGGCGATTGCGATATCTCGGTGACAGGCGCCATGCAGCCGGGCGGCGCCGAGGCCTCGGTCTCCTTCCAGTATAGCACGTTGCCACCCGTCCTCGACGACACGATTTCAGTCACCGGCGACGCGGAGCTTCAAGGCGTCAACATTGCTAGCATCGGGCCGACCGGCGTCATTTCGGTGGACGGGGCGGAAGCGGAAATTCTCGGAGCAATCACCCCTGATCTCAACCAAGGTTCGATCCTGGCCGACAATGGCGCCAAACTCGCCCTGTCCGGCAACCTCGATAACACCGGCTTAATTTCCGCGGACAACGGCGGCATGATTTCGTTCGGCAGTGTCGTCAACTCCGGGACAATATCGTTGCTCGACGACTCGGAAGACGTCGGCTCCGACGGCGGGCTGCTTTTCTTTGGCGACCTGACCAACAACGGTGGGATCTACGTCAACAACGATGGCGCCGACGCGTCGGTCGGAGACGTGGAGTTCGACGTGTTCGGCGCCTTTGACAATCAGGGGTCGTTCATTCTCGACGCTAACGTCACCAACCCCGCCGCCGCGACCTACGCGAGGTTCGGGTCGCTGCAGAACTCGGGCCTGTTTGAGATCGGCGGCGGCCTCGCGCACGATAGCGTGCTGGTGTCAGGCACGGCCACGGCCGATCATGACGTGATGCAGATCGGCGCCAACGCGAGCCTAACCGCCTCGTTGGTCATGACCGGCACAGCGGACCTTGACGTCGCCGGCGGCGCCGTTTCGGGGGCTGTGGTTGCGGAGGACAGCTCCGTCGCGCTCGTCCAAGCCGGAACGTTCAGCGATGTTTCAACCACGCTGATCAGCGGCGGGACTGAGATCATTTCGTCCGGCGTCGTCGAGGGGCCTTCGATCGCGGCCGGCAATCTCTATCTTGGGCAGGGCGCGACGCTTTCCAGCCCCGTGTCGTTCACCCCCTCCGGCGGATCGATCGCGCTGTTCCGCTCCTCGTTGTCGTCGCTGCAGGTGGACGGGCTCAGTCCGCTTGCGCAGGTTGATGTGTTTGACGTGCCCTACGCTCTGGGCGCTCCTGCGCCGATCCTCGTCAACGATGCGCAACAGCACAACGTGCTGCAATTTTCCGACGCGCAGTACAACCTTGTCGATCTGCAACTCGACCCCACCGCCAACTATGCGGGGGTCAAGTTCATCGTGCAGCCCTATCTCAACGGCGTCGCGATCTCAGAATCGACTTGACGTCGCCGCGAGGTTGGACAAACGTCCATGTTTTCCTCGTGGCTCGGGGCGAACATGGCCAATTATTATTGGAAAGATGGCGCCGACGACGATTTCCTAAATTCCGACGCTTGGCTCCCAAGCGGCGTCCCGCAGGAATATGACTACGCTTATGTGGCCGTCGCCGGAACCTACACCGTCACCGTCAGCCCGGGGGAATCAGCGTTTGTTGGCGGTCTGACGATCAGCAACGCCGACGCCACGCTCGCCATAAACGGGGGCGGGCTCTATATGGACGATGGGCTAATTACCATGGGCTCGGTCGTCCTCGACAATGGCCCTTATCACGGCGCCGCGCTTGGGGCCAGGGCGATGGAAATCGCCGGGTCGTTGTCCGTGGACGCGTATGACGGGTCGGGCGGAGCCGGCGTAGGCGCCCTGTTCGAGATAACGCTCGGTGGCGCGCTTGTGGTCGGCAACGCGGATTTAAGCGCAGATACAACGGTCTCTGGCGGCGGCGTTACAGGCGCCTCCGGCATCTTCGTGACGGGCTCCATGCAGGCTGGGGGCCCTCAAGCGACGGTCTACTATGGCGGTTCGCTATCGTCCGTCGACGACGCTGTTGTCCTTACCGGCAACGCCGTGCTCTACGGCCTTGACCTCGCGCGCATCGGACCGACGGGCGTTATTTTATTGAACGGAGCCGCGACAATATCGGGGAGTGCGGGGCTCAACCAAGGAACGGTCACGGTCGAAAATGGCGCCAGCTTCGGGAGCATCGCCGGGAACACAGGGCTGATCTCCGTGGATAATGGCGGCGTCTGCGGTTTCGATGGCGCTAACGACGGGGTGATCTCCGTGGTGAACGACGCCAGTGACGCCATTGTCGACAGCACCTTGCAACTCAATCTGACCAACAATGGCGAATTCTACGTCAACAACGACTCTCCCGAATACCTGGGCCTCAATTTCTACGCCCTCAACAATCAAGGCTCGTTTCTCCTTGACAATACCGCCGCCAATACCGCCGCCGAGACCTACGCGACGATCGGCTCGTTGCAGAATTCGGGCGTGTTTCAAATCGGCGGCGGCTACGCGAAAGACACGGTGCGGGTCACCGGCGCCGCCACGGCCGATCATGACGTGATGCAGATCGGCGCCAACGCGAGCCTAGCCGCCTCGCTGGTGATGACGGGCACAGCCGACCTCGACGTCACCGGCGGCGCCGTTTCGGGCGCGGTCGTGGCGGAAGGCAGCACCGTCGCCTTGGTTCAATCTGGGACGTTCGACGCCGTATCGACGACGCTGCTCGACGGCGGGACGGAAATCGTGTCTTCAGGCCTTGTTCAAGGGCCTTCGATCGCCGTCGGCAATCTCCTGCTCGGGCAAGGCGCGACGCTTTCCAGCCCCGTGTCGTTCACCCCCTCCGGCGGATCGATCGCGCTGTTCCGCTCCTCGTTGTCGTCGCTGCAGGTGGACGGGCTCAGCCCGCTCGCGCAGGTCGATGTGTTTGACGTGCCCTACGCTCTGGGCGCCCCCGCGCCAATCCTCGTTAACGATGCGCAACAGCACAATGTGCTGCAATTTTCCGACGCGCAGTACAACCTTGTCGATCTGCAACTCGACCCCACGGCCAACTATGCGGGGGTCAAGTTCATCGTGCAGCCCTATCTCAACGGCGTCGCGATTTCGGAGGCGGGGTAGACCGCTGGCTGATTGATGTCGGCCAAGCCGGGCGCCCCTCATCCGGCCTTCGGCCACCTTCTCCCCGCAAGCGGGGAGAAGGCCCAGGATCTGCGAGGGGCGATCGACGGCTGGCCGTCCCGCACTTGCCCTCTCCCGGAGCGCATTCCGGACGTCTGCGCCTCGCGCGGGCATAGCCCGCGCCAAGTTGGTCAGTTCACAACCAACGCGCCTCACTCCGGCGTCGCCTGCTTGCGGAATATTTCGACGAAAGCCGCAAGCTCCGGCGCGTCGATGTCGGAGACGGCGACATAGGCGCGCTCGCCGTCGCTCCACCGCTCCACGTGATAGCCGTCGACCGTTGTCGCGCCGCCGCCGGCCTCGGAGAGCGCGAGCTCGCTGACGGAGATGACATGCTCGCGCCGGCGATAAACCAGCGTCGGAACCGGGCGGCGATCGACGATCTCGATGCGGCCGCCGAGCAGCGGATAGCCCTTGTCGGCGAGGTCGGGCGCCTGCGCTCCGAGCGGCGCGCGCGTCGCGAGCCACGGCTTGACCGTATGGCGGTCCGAGGAGACGATGTCGACCTCCTGGCCGGACAGCGCGGCGCGCTGATAGCCGGCCACCAGCGCCGCGAGTTCCGGGTTTCCCGTCGTCCGGCCCGCCTGATAGCCGGCGAAGGCCGAAACCACGGCGAGCCCCGCCGCCATCGCCGCCATCGCCGCCCGCGCGCGCGATACGGCGGGCGCGCGGACGGGGGCGGCGGGGGCGGCGAGCGCTTCGATGCGGGCGCGCAGCCGATCCGGCGCCGCCTCGCGCGGCGCGTGCCGGCGAAGGGTCTCCCTCAGCGCCAGCAGCCGCGCATATTCCGCCGCGAGCTCCGGCGAACCCGCCAGCTCGCGCTCAAAAGCGAGCTGGTTGGCGGCGTCGAGTTCGCCGTCCAGCGCCAACTGGGCGCGCGTCGGCAAGGAATCTTCGCTCATCGCTGTGTTCCCAGAATTTTGGCGAGCGCGGCGCGGGCGCGCGCCAGGCGGGACATGACGGTGCCGATCGGCGCCTCGGTCGCCACGGCGATCTCGCGATAGTCGAGTTCGTCGATCTCCCGCAGCACCAACGTCTCGCGCAGCGGCGAGGGCAGACTGGCGATCGCTTGCCGCACCCGTTCGCCTTCGTCCTGCGCGATCAGCGCCGCCTCCGGGTTCGGCGCCGTCTCGGCGACGTTCGAGGGCGGCGTCGTCGAAATCGCCGACGAAAGCGAGCGCCTTCGAACGATGCTTGCCGAGCCAGGTCAGCGCCGTGTTGCGCACGACGCCGAGCCACCAGGCGCGGGGTTTCAGCGGCGTCATCGCCTCCAGCGCGGCGAGCGCGCGCAACGCCGCGTCCTGCACGATGTCCTCCGCGTCGGCGCCGTTGCCGCTGAGCCACTTGGCGAGCCCATAGGCGTCGTCGAGATGGGGGACCACGATCTCGCGGAATCGTCGTTTGGCGGTCTCGCCGGTCATGCGCCCCGATACTCTCTCGCCCCCTATTTTGCCCGTTCGCGCAGAAACGCGATGACGTCGGCGCGATCCTTGGGGTCGGCGAGATGATAGAACATCCGCACGCCCGGCCGGAAGGCCTGCGGGTCGGTCAGCCATTGGTCGAGGGTCTGCTCGTCCCAGACGAAGCCGGCGTTCTTCAGCGCCGGCGAGTAGTCGAAGTCGGTCAGCGACCCCGCCTTGCGCCCAAACACGCCGCGATGCCGCGGGCCGACGTCGTTCTGGTCGATCGAGTGGCAGTCCTGGCAACCCTCGTAGACATGCGCGCCCCGCTCGGCGTCGCCCGCCGCGATCGCGGGCGACGCCGTGAAGGCGAGAAGGGCGATGAAGGCCGGCGCCGCGAGGCTTCCGGGAGCGTCGGCGAAGCGGCGCCTCCCCTCACCCTGGCCCTCTACCCGCGAGCGGGGCGAGGGGACGGCAAGCCGCATTTCGCGCGAAAGCCGAGCGCTCATCCCTGCAACGCCTCGTCGGTGATGGCGAGCGGCGCGTTCTTGGGCGCATAAACCACCTCGGCGACGCCGAGGTATTTGCGCAATTCGCCGGCCGGCACGAGCTTCGGACCCGGTCCCGGCGCCGTGCCCGGAACCGGCTGCGGGAACGCGGTCGAGCGCGCGGTGTGGAAGGTGACGCTGCCCTCGATCTTCTGCATCAGCTGATGGATGTGGCCGTTCAGCACCGTCGCGGAGCTGAAGCGCGCCAGCATCCCCAGCGCCTGCGCGCCGTCCTCGGTGCCCCATCCCCAGTCCGGGGCGACCATCCACAGCGGGATATGGGCGAACAGCACGATCGGCGTCGAAGCCGAGCGGCCCTTGAGGTCGTTTTCGAGCCAGGCGAGCTGCTCGGCGCCCAGCGATCCGAGGCCGTTCTTCTTCAGATCGACAACGTTGACCAGCGAGACGAAGTGGACCCCGTTGTGATCGAACGCATACCAGCCGCCGCCGGTCGCGCCTTTGCCGAAGCGGGCGAGATAGGCGTCGCGGGTGGCGGGATCGACGATGTCGTGCTCGCCCGGCGCGTAGTGGACGTCGAGCCCCGCCTCGCCGATGATCTGGTGCGCGTCATCAAACTCCTGCGGTTTGGCGAGGTGCGAGACGTCGCCCGTGTGCAGCATGAAGGCCGGCTGCTGCGGCATCGCCTTGACCTTGGCGATCGCCTCTTTCAGCGTCGCGCGCGCGTCCGGGTTGGCGGGTTTCGCGAACCCGATGTGGCTGTCGGAAATCTGCACGAACGAGAAGCCGGTCTCGTCCGCCTTGGCCTCGCCGATCAGCCGCGACGTCGGCACCCCGCCGCTCAGCGTCCAGACGACGCCGGTCCCCGCCCACACCATACATTCGAGAACCTGCCGTCGGTCCAGTTTGGCCCGTATCTCGTCCATGGCTCGTCTCCGCGTCCGCGGCGAAAGCGCCGCTTGCGGGGAGGAGACTCGTCGGCGGGCCGGTTTATTCCCCGCGGCGGCGCGAAATCGTCGGCGACCCCGGCCCCGTCATGGCGAGCGAAGCGAAGCCATCCAGCTTTCCGAGATCGTTGGTCAGCCGGATGGGTCATCGTCAGCGGCGCGGCTGGGTCGCTTCGCTCGCGATGACGACGGTTCCAGCTTAATCCAAAACGGCGGCCTATCCCTTCGGCCGACTTGCCAGCCGCCGGCCGCTGTGCGAGCCAAAGGCGGGATCAGGCGGGCGAACGCCGCCGGGGAGACGCTGCGCGTGTTCTATCGCGAGGCTGGGCAGTTCAAGACCACCTACGCCGCCGATATGGCGGTGTTTCCGATTCGCCAGGACCGCATCGGGCTCGCCCTCATTCTCGGCTTCGCGTTTCTGGTCATCCCCGCTTTCGGCGGCGCGTTCCTGATCGAGACGATGCTGATCCCGTTCCTCGTGCTGTCGCTCGGCGCGATCGGGCTCAATCTGCTGACCGGCTACACCGGCCTGCTGTCGCTCGGCTCGGCCGGGTTCATGGGGGTCGGCGCCTACGCCTGCTACAAGCTCGACACTTATTTCCCGCAGGTGAACATTCTCGTCTGGATACTCGTCTCCGGCCTGTTGGCGAGCGCCGTCGGCGTGCTGTTCGGTCTGCCGAGCCTGCGCATCAAGGGCTTCTATCTGGTCGTGGCGACGCTGGCGGCGCAGTTCTTTTTGGAATGGGCGTTCGCGCGCGTGCCGTGGCTCTACAATAACAATGCGTCCGGGGCGATCGAGGTCGGCGCCCACACGCTGTTCGGTCTGCCGATCACCGGCCCGAACGCGACGCCGGCGACGCGCTATGTCGTCGTGCTGGGCTTTGTCACCGCGCTCGCCTGGGTCGCCTCCAACATCACGCACGGCCGGATCGGGCGCATGTGGATGGCGGTGCGCGACATGGACATCGCCGCCGAGTTGATCGGCATCCGGCTGCTGCGCGCGAAGCTGCTCGCCTTCGCGGTGTCGTCGTTCTACATCGGCGTCGCCGGGGCGCTGATGGTGTTCCTGTGGTTCGGCTCGGCGGAGCCGGAGGCGTTCAACATCGATCTGTCGTTCCAACTCTTGTTCATCATCATCATCGGCGGCCTCGGCTCTATCGTCGGCGCCTTTTTCGGCGCGGCGGTTCTGCATCTGCTGCCGATCATTTTGCGCGCGCTGCCTGGGTTGATCGGCGTCGAGGTGAAGGCGGCGACGGTCGAGCAACTGACGTTCATGGTGACGGGCGCGCTCATCATCGCCGTGCTCGTCGTCGAGCCGCAAGGCTTGGCCGCGTTATGGAAGACCGCGAAGCAGAAGCTGCGCGTCTGGCCTTTCCCCTACTAGACATTTTTGCGGAGCCGTCATGGCGAGCGAAGCGAAGCCATCCAGGGTTCAGTTGATGCGTGCTCTCCCGTAAACCGACGATCACGGAGAGGCTGGATGGCTTCGCTTCGCTCGCCATGACGAATCGGGCGTCGACCTAACAACCAAAGGAGGAAACGCATGGTCAAGGTTTTGCAATGGGCGCTCGGCGCCGCGACGGCGTTGGCGCTCGTCGCGCCCGCGTTCGCCGAGGATTCGATCTATGTGCCGCTGTTCACCTATCGCACCGGGCCGTTCGCCGGCTCGGGCACGCCGATCGCCGACGGCATGCACGACTATCTCAACATGCTGAACGAACGCGACGGCGGCATCGGCGGGGTCAAGCTTGTCGTCGACGAATGCGAGACCGGCTATGACACCAAGAAAGGCTTGGAGTGCTACGACTCGGTCAAGCCGAAGAACCCGGTCATCGTCAATCCGTGGTCGACCGGCATCACGCTGGCGCTGATCCCGAAGGCGAGCGTCGACAAGATCCCGATCCTGTCGATGGCGTACGGTCTGTCGGCGGCGGCGCGCGGCGATGTGTTCCCGTGGATCTTCAACCCGCCTGTGACCTATTGGGACGGCGCCTCGGAGATCCTCAAATATGTCGGCGGCGGTTCGATTGACGGGCTGAAGGGCAAGAAGGTCGGCTATCTCTATTTCGACGCCGCCTTCGGGCGCGAGGCGCTGCCGTTCTTCCAGGCCGAGGCGAAGAACGCCGACTTCGACCTGAAGCTCTACCCCGTCGCGCCCGCCGACATGCAGAACCAGTCGGCGAAATGGCTCGACGTGCGGCGCGACAAGCCCGATTTCCTAGTCATGTACGGCTGGGGCGCGATGAACGCCGCCGCGATCAAGGAGGCGGTGAAGGCGCATTTCCCGATGGACAAGTTCGTCTCGGTCTGGTGGCCGGGCGACGCCGACGCCTCGGCCTCGGGCGAGGCGGCCAAGGGCTTCAAGGAGCTCAACTGGCATGGGCCCGGCGCGGAATATCCGGCCTTCGCCGACATCAAGAAGCTGATCGTCGACGCCGGTAAGAGCCAGGCGCAGCCGGGCGAGTTCGGCGGCACGCTCTACGATCACGGCGTTTACAATTCGATGCTGATCGCCGAGGCGATCGCGCAAGCGCAGAAGACCACCGGCAAGAAGGTCGTCACCGGCGAGGACGTGCGTCGCGGGTTCGAGAACATCAACCTCGACGCCGCGCGACTGAAGGCAATCGGCCTCGAAGGTTTCGCGAGCCCGCTGAAACTCACCTGCGCCGATCACAACAGCCACAGCGCGACCTTCGTGCAGGAATGGGACGGGACGCACTGGAGCAAGGCGACCGACGCCATCGCCTCGGCGACCGACAAGGTGCAGCCGCTGATCGACGCGGCGGCCAAGTCCTACGCCGAGAAGAACGCCGGCTGGCCGCAGCGGAGTGAGGTTTGCGACAACAAGTAAGCGGGGCTTTTTAGGCGCCGCCATCTGACGCGCTTGGTTTCGTCAGCGGTCGGCTCCGTCTTGGCCGGGCTTGTCCCGGCCATCCACGTGGCGCCGTTACAAAGCCGCGGCAAAACTGTAACTATGGCCGCGATCGTCGCGGACAGTGTTGACGTTCTGAAACCGTAGCGCCCTGTCCCGACGTGGATGCCCGCGACAAGCGCGGGCATGACGACGTTGGGCTGCGCCCCTCTCCTTCAAGGGGTCGCCCCGGGGAGAGATGCGATGCTTCCGAAGACGGAATCAGCCTGTTTCGTGATCGCTGACATATCGGGCTACACCCACTTCATTTCGGGCGTCGAACTCGACCACGCGCAGGACATCATCGCCGACATCATGGATACGCTGTTGCGAGCGCTGCGGCCGACGTTCCGCCTCGCCAAATTCGAGGGCGATGCGGCGTTCGTCTACGCGGTCGCCAACAAGGTCGACGGATCGCTGCTTCAGGATGCGATCGAGGCGGCGTATTTCGGGTTCCGCAAGCGGCTGCGCAGCATCAAACAGGCCAACAGCTGCGAGTGCCAGGCGTGCAGCCACATGCAAAGCCTCGACGTGAAGTTCGTTGTTCACTATGGCGAGTTCATCAAACAGAAGATGGCGGGCCAGGAGGAACTCGCGGGGCGCGACGTGATTCTCGTGCATCGCCTGCTCAAAAACGACGTCCACAAAAAGCTCGGCGGACACGCCTATGCGCTCTACTCCGACGCCTGCGTGCGGGCGATGGCGATCGACCCCGCCGGCCAAGGCCTCGCCGAGCATGTCGAAACCCTGGACGGCATCGGCGAAACAAAGTGCTGGATTCGCGATCTCGAACAGGCTTGGAGCCGCGAAAAGGAAACCGCGCGGACCCTCGTCAGTCGCGCCGACGCGTTCCGACTGATCGAGCGCGATTTTGCGGCGCCGCCGCCTCTCGTTTGGGAGATCGTGACGTCGCCCGCGCATCACACGCGGTGGCAGCGGGCCGATAGTTTCGTCGAAGCGACGGTCAAAGGCCGGCGCGGCGCCGGCACGCAGAACCACTGCATGCACGGCAAGGACGCCATCATCGAGGATATCATCGACTGGCGCCCATTCGACTACGTGACCTTGGCGGCGCTGTTGCCGATCCCGGGCGCCGCGAAAATCCTGATGACGCATGCGTTCGAGGCGCGGGCGGACGGCGGGACGCATTGGGAGCTTCGCTTCGCCAAGCCGAAGCCGAAGGACCTGGCCTTCTTCGAGCAAGTCTGGCCGACGGTGCAGAGCAACTTCGAAGCCGGCCTGGAGATCGTGCGCGCCATGCTGGAGGAGCAGGCGGCGGCGTCGGAGGCCGCCGGGGAACCGCCTGCTCCGGTTTCGCGCGAACGCTTCCTCACCCAACCGGTTCACGCTCGATAGCGCTTGCCGCCGCGGAGGGTCGACCTCCAGGTCGACCTGGAGGTCGACCCTCCGGCCGAAGACGCGTTACCCGCCTACCCACGCGGCGCCTTTGGCGCTATCTAAGGCGCCGAATAGCGGAGCCGCCCCTTGCACGCCCCCGTTGCCGAAGCCGCGACCGCCGGCCACAATCGCCCGCGCAACCCCGGCGCGCCGCTCGATCCCTCGTGGTTCGAGAGCGTCGGCGTCAACGCCAGCGCCGTCGAGCGCCGGGCGGCGAGCCTGACGGCGCGGCGTTCGGTCAAGAAGGAGTACCAGGCCGCGTGGCTCGTGCAGGCGCTGACGTGCATCGACCTGACCACGCTCGCCGGCGACGACACCCCCGGCCGGGTGCGCCGGCTCTGCGCCAAGGCGCGGCGGCCGCTCAGCGACGACCTGCTCGCGGCGTTGGAGCTGACCGACGCCCCGCCGACGGTCGGCGCGGTTTGCGTCTATCCGACGATGGTGGCGCCGGCCGTCAAGGCCCTGGAGGGCTCGGGCATCCCCGTTGCCTCGGTGGCGACCGGCTTCCCCGCCGGCCTGACGCCGCTGCCGCTGCGGCTCGCCGAGATCAAATACGCGGTCGAGGAAGGCGCCGAGGAGATCGACATCGTCATCACCCGCGCCCATGTGCTGAACCGCGACTGGCCGGCGCTCTACGACGAGGTGCGGGCGATGCGCGAGGCCTGCAGGGCGGCGCATCTCAAGGCGATCCTCGCCACCGGCGACCTGAAGACGCTGCGCAACGTCTACGCCGCCAGCATGGTGGCGATGCAGGCCGGCGCCGATTTCATCAAGACCTCCACCGGCAAGGAGGACGTCAACGCGACGCTGCCGGTGAGCCTCGTCATGCTGCGCGCGTTGCGCGACTACGGCGAGCGGACGGGCGCCGCGATCGGCTTCAAGCCGGCCGGCGGATTGCGCACGGCCAAGGACGCGCTGAACTGGCTGATCCTGATGCGTGAAGAGGTCGGCGTCGCCTACACCCGCAACGATCTGTTCCGCATCGGCGCGAGCTCGCTGCTGACCGACATCGAGCGGCAGTTGGAGCACTACGCCACGGGCCGCTATTCCGCGAACTATCGCCATGCGATGGGTTGAGCAGGAGTTTTGTCATTGCGAGCGAAGCGAAGCAATCCAGCGCGGGGCCAGACAACAGCCAGCGCGGGGCGCCTACCGCGCCCAGGCCGCACGGAGCGGCTGGATTGCTTCGCTTCGCTCGCAATGACGGCGACTCCGGCTTTTAACTTGAAGCGCGACCTCAAGCGCCCTTGTCCGCCGCCGGCGCCTTGTTCGCGCACAACCAGGTCTGATTGATGGGCAAGATCACCGACATCCTCAAGACCATGGACTACGGCCCGGCGCCTGAGGCCTCCGACGCCGTGCGCGCCTGGCTCGACGGTCATAAGGCCGGCTTCGGTCATTTCATCAACGGCAAGTTCACCGCTCCCGGCGAGTTGTTCGAGGTCCACGACCCCTCGACCGGCGCGGTCATCGCTCGCGTCACGCAAGGCGCGGCCGCGGACATTGACTCCGCCGTCGCCGCCGCGCGCGCGGCGCAAGCCGACTGGGCCGCGCGGCCGGGCCACGAGCGCGCCCGCGCCCTCTACGCGCTCGCCCGTCTCACGCAGAAGCGCGAGCGCTTCCTCGCCGTGTTGGAGAGCCTCGACAACGGCAAGCCGATCCGCGAGACGCGCGACATCGACATTCCGCTCGTCGCCCGCCATTTCTACCATCACGCCGGCTGGGCCAGCCTGATCGCCAGCGAATTCCCCGACGCCCGCGCGGTCGGCGTCTGCGGGCAGATCATTCCCTGGAACTTCCCGCTCTTGATGCTCGCCTGGAAGGTCGCCCCGGCGCTCGCCTGCGGCAACACCGTGGTTCTGAAGCCGGCGGAGTTCACGCCGCTGACCGCGCTCGCCTTCGCGGAAATCTGCGTCGAGGCGGGATTGCCGGCCGGTGTCGTCAATATCGTCACCGGCGACGGCGCGACCGGCGCGGCGCTGGTCGCGCACAGGCAAGTCGACAAGATCGCCTTCACCGGCTCGACCGAGGTCGGCCGCCTCATCCGCCGCGCCACCGCCGGCTCGGGCAAGCGGCTGTCGCTGGAGCTTGGCGGCAAGTCGCCGTTCCTCGTGTTTGACGACGCCGATCTCGACAGCGCGGTCGAAGGCGTGGTCGACGGCATCTTCTTCAACCAGGGACAGGTCTGCTGCGCCGGTTCGCGGCTGCTGATCGCCGAGAGCGTCGAGGCGCGTTTTGTCGCCCGGCTGAAGGCGCGCATGGCGACGCTGACCGTCGGCAGCCCGCTCGACAAATCGACCGACATCGGCGCGATCGTGCATCCGACGCAGCTTGAGCGTATTCGCGGGCTCGTGGAGGCCGGCCGCGCCGAGGGCGCCGAGATTTTCCAGCCGGCGACGAAGCTGCCGGCGGCCGGCTCGTTCTACCCGCCGACGCTCGCCTGCGGCGTCGAGCCCGCCAACATCCTCGCGCGGGAGGAAGTGTTTGGCCCGGTGCTGGCGGCGATGACATTCCGCACGCCCGACGAGGCGGTCGCGCTCGCCAACAACACCCGCTACGGCCTCGCCGCCTCGATCTGGACCGAGAACGTCAACCGCGCCTACGACATCGCGGCGCGGCTGAAGGCCGGCGTCGTCTGGCTCAACTCGACGAACCTGTTCGACGCCGGCGCGGCGTTCGGCGGCTATCGCGAGAGCGGCTTCGGCCGCGAAGGCGGCCGCGAGGGCCTCGCCGAATACCTTGTGCTCGCCGATTTGCCGCGAAGGACGGACGAGAGCCGCGCGCCGCGCCCGCTCAGCGCCGCCCCCGGCCCGGCGCCGGCGGCGCCGGGGATCGATCGCACGCCGAAAATGTACATCGGCGGCAAGCAGGCGCGCCCCGACGGCGGCGCCGTCTACGCCGTGCCCGACCCACAGGGCCGAGCGGTCGGTCAGGCGGGCCTCGGCAATCGCAAGGACATCCGCAACGCCGTCGAAGCCGCGTAGAAAGCGACCGGCTGGGCGGGCGCGACGGCGCATAATCGCGCGCAAGTCCTCTACTACATCGCCGAAAATCTTGCCGCGCGAGCGGCGGAGTTTGCAGGGCGATTGCAGGCGATGACCGGAGCGGACGGGCGGGCCGAGGTCGAGGCGGCGATCCGCCGCCTGTTCTTCTACGCCGGCTTCGCCGACAAATACGACGGCGCCGTGCGGGCGACGCAGAAGATGTTCGTCACCCTGGCTATGAACGAGCCGTTCGGGGTGATGGGGATCGTCTGTCCCGACGAAGCGCCGCTGCTCGCCTTGGTCTCGCTGGTCGCGCCGGCGATCGCGGTGGGCAACGCTGTCGTCGCCGTCCCCAGCGCCGCGTATCCCCTGGCCGCCACCGATTTCTACTCCGTGCTCGACACCTCGGACCTGCCGGGCGGCGTGGTCAACATCGTCACCGGCGACGCCGACGCGCTGACACAGACGCTCGCCGAGCACGACGGCGTCGACGCGCTTTGGCGCGCTCGCGGCGGCGACGGCGACAAGCGCGCAGAGGATGCTTCCGCCGGCAATCTCAAGCCGACCTGGATGCTCGGCGCGAATGTCGACTGGGCGACGGCGGAGGGGCGCGAGTTCCTGCGCCGCGCCTGCGAGATTAAGACGATCTGGACGCCTTACGGCGAGTAAGTTCTTTCAAAGAGGTCCCATGCCGCATCTTCTCGTTCCCGCCAAAGCCGCCGCTGACGGCGTTCTGCACGACATCACGCCGGAGAGCGCGGGCTGGACCTATGTCGGCTTCTCTACCCGCAAGCTTGCGGCGGGAGCCAAGGCGGCGTTCGAGACCGGCGACAAGGAAGTCTGCCTCGTCGTGCTGGCCGGCCGAGTGCGGGTGACGGCGGAGGGGTTCGACTCCGGCCTCGTCGGCGAACGCGCCGACGTGTTCTCCGGCCTGCCGTGGTCGGTCTACCTGCCGCCTCATGTCAGCGCGCATGTCGCAGCGGAAGGCGACGCGGAAATTGCGATCTGCACGGCGCCCGCGACCGGCAAGCTGAAGCCGCGCGTGATCCCGCCGAGCGCCGTCGAAACGATGACGCGCGGCAAGGGCTCGAACCTGCGCCATGTCCGCAACATCCTGTCGGAGACGGCGGAGGCCGAGAGCCTGCTGGTGGTCGAGGTCATCACGCCGTCCGGCCACTGGTCGAGCTATCCCCCGCACAAGCACGATCAGGACAACCTGCCGCACGAGTCGCTGCTCGAGGAGACCTACTATCACCGCCTCAACCCGCCGCAGGGCTACGCGATGCAGCGCGTCTACACCGACGACCGCTCGCTCGACGAGACGATGACAGTGACCGATCGCGACGTCGTGCTGGTGCCAAAGGGCTATCACCCCTGCGCCGCCGCGCATGGCTACGAGCTTTACTATCTCAACGTGATGGCCGGCCCGAAGCGCGTCTGGCGCTTCCACAACGACCCCGCGCACGAGTGGCTGATGAAGTGAGGCCCCTACCGGATCTCGTAGCAATTGGTCACGACTCGCTCCACCGTCTTCGGGCCGCGCGTGGCGTCGTACACCGCGGAGCATTGGATCAGGTAATTCTTGTCCTTGTGCTTGAACAGGATGATCGAGCCGAACGTGGTCAACGCGGCCGCGTAACCCGCGATCTCCCAGCCATCGGTCAACAACTGCCCGACGGAGGGCTGGGGCGTTTGGGCGCCGACAGACTGCGCCACGGTCAGCGCCAGAAGGGCCGTGGCCCAGCGGAGGCGTCCTCTTGTCGGCATGGCTGCTTCCTCCCTCGGTTTCGCGCGCCTCAGCCCGCTTCGGCGAGCGCCTCGCGCCCGATGAAGCTTACCGCCTTGCGTAGCACGGCGAGCCCGGCGTCGCGTCGCACAGCCTCGGTGGCGAGGCAACGCCGATAGAGCCGCGCGCCCGGCCGGCCCGCGAACAGGCCGAGCATATGCCGCGTCATGTCGTGCAGCCGCGCGCCGTTTTGCAACTGCCGCGCGATGTAAGGCTCGTAAGCCTCCACCGCCGCGAAAGCGTCGGCATGGGGCGCCTCGTCGCCGAACAAGCGCGGGTCGACGTCGAGCAGCAACTCCGGGTCCTGGTACGCCGCGCGGCCGAACATCACGCCGTCGACATACGCCAGCGCATCTTCCGCCGCATCGAGATCGGCGAGCCCGCCGTTGAGCGCTATCGGCAGTTCCGGCCACGAGCGCTTCAGCGCATAGACCAGGGGATAGTCGAGCGGCGGGATGGTGCGGTTGTCCTTGGGACTGAGGCCCTCCAGCCACGCCTTGCGCGCATGGACGATCACGCCCGCGACGTCAGCCGCCGCGACCCGCTCGACCAGCGCGAACAGCGCCTCGCGCGGCTCCTGCTCGTCGACCCCGATCCGGCATTTGACCGTGACGGGGACCGCGACCGCCGCCCGCATCGCCGCCACGCATTCCGCGACCAGCGCCGGTTCGCGCATCAGGCAGGCGCCGAAGCGGCCGCTCTGCACGCGGTCGGACGGGCAGCCGCAATTCAGGTTGATCTCGTCGTAGCCGAACTCCGCGCCGATCCGCGCGGCTTCCGCCAGCTTCCCAGGCTCCGCCCCGCCAAGTTGCAGCGCGACGGGATGTTCGGCCGCATCGAACCCGAGCAACCGCTCGCGCGGGCCGTGAATCACCGCGTCCGCCGTCACCATCTCAGTGTAGAGCCGCGCGCGGCGCGTCAGCGTGCGATGGAACGCCCGGCAATGCCGGTCGGTCCAGTCCATCATCGGGGCGATGGACAGCCTATGTTTTTGATATTCCTGCACTCTTACCGTAACTTCAATCCGTTCGAGAAGCCTCGTGTACGCCGTTCCCGCGACGCGAACAACAATTCCGGCTTCGGCGCCGTTAGCGCAGCAAGGGCGGCGGGAGGCGCGACTTGCAATCGAGGTCATCTGCCCACATATTGACCGTGATATAGGGCAATGGAGCGGCACATGACGCGAGCAGCGCCGAAGCGTGTTCGTCATGCCGCCACGGGCGCTTTCTTCATGACGAGCCTGATGGACGAGCGCGGCGCCGTAAGGGTCGATGACGTGGCCGAGGCTTTCAACATGTCCAAGGCGCAGTTGGCGGACACCGCCGGCCTCGCGCGTGAGGTGTTCCAGAAGGCCAGCCGTCGCGACGGCCCCAAGGCGCAGAGCCGGGTCCGCGAGATGCTGGAGATCATCAATCTCGTCCAGGGCTGGGCGGGCGGCGCGGCGCAGGCGATGGCCTGGTATCGGGCCGAACCCATCCCGGCGTTCGGCGGCCGCACGGCGGAAGCCCTGGTCAAATCCGGTAACGCCACGGCGGTTCGCGACTACGTCGATCACCTGGCGACCGGCGGATATGCTTGAAATTTTCGGGCGAGTGCTTCCGGGCGCGTGATCCCAATTGGGCCTGGAGCCCGCTGTCCGGCGCCGGAGCCGCGCTCAAAGGGCGACGGTTCAACTGGCCCGGCCTGGATACGCTCTATCTCTCGCTCAGTTTCACCACCGTTTTCCGCGAGGTGTCCGGCGGCTTCGCGCATCGCCTGACGCCTTACGTGTTGTGCAGCTACGATGTGGACTGCGAGGACATCGCCGACTTGCGGACCGATGCGGATCGCGCCGCGCTGCGCGTCGAGTTGAGCGACCTCGCCTGCGCATGGGGCGACGCGCTGATCGTCGGGCGCGAACCGGCTTCGTGGGGCGTGGTCAGGCGCCTGATCGCAGACGGCTATGCTGGGGCTTTGGTTCCAAGCTTCGCCAACGGCGCAACCGCCGACGATCGGAACCTCGTGCTGTGGCGCTGGGGGCCTGCTCCGCCTCACAGGGTCATGGTGTACGATCCGACCGGCAAGCTCCCGAGGAACCCGCTATCCTGGTCAGACAACAAAGGCGCGCCATCATCCGGCAAGCCCGTCATCACCGGAACGGCGGCTCGTCGAAGCTGCGGAGTTTTCGCGAATGCAGCGCTGCGTCGCTGCGCTGCAAGTGCTGCAACGCCGCCAGGCCGATGCGCAGATGCTCGCCGATCGCCCGTTCGTAGAAGGCGTTGGCCGCGCCCGGCAACTTGATCTCGCCGTGCAGCGGCTTGTCGGAGATGCACAGCATCGTGCCGTACGGCACACGCATGCGGAACCCCTGGGTGGCGATCGTCGCCGACTCCATGTCGACCGCGATCGCGCGGGAGAGGTTGAACCGCCGCCGTTCCTGCGTCCAACGCAGCTCCCAGTTGCGGTCATCGTAAGTGACGACGGTGCCGGTGCGGACGCGCCGCTTGAGCGCCTCGCCGCGGTCGCCGGTGACGCTGGCGACCGCCTCCTGCAGCGCCACCTGCACCTCGGCGAGCGCGGGGATCGGCACGTCCGGCGGCACGGCTTCGTCGAGCACGTGATCCTGGCGCAGATAGGCGTGGGCGAGCACGTAATCGCCGATCATCTGCGATTGGCGAAGCCCGGCGCAATGGCCGACCATCAGCCAGCAATGCGGCCGCAGCACCGCGATGTGGTCGGTGATGTTCTTGGCGTTCGCCGGGCCGACGCCGATATTGACCAGGCTGACGCCGTTCCCGTCCTTGCGCACCACATGATAGGCCGGCATCTGGAAACGGTGCCAGACCACGCCGGCGAGCTTCGCCTCCGCCTCCTCCGGCGTCGCGGTCGCGTCGATCTCGACCTGGCCGGGCAGCACCAGTTTGGCGACGCCCTCGTCGTTGCGCAATTGCTCCAGGCCCCAGCGCACGAACTGATCGACGTAGCGGTGATAGTTGGTCAGCAGCACCCACGGCTGCATCGCGCGCCAGTCGGACCCGGTGTAGTGCACCAGCCGGCGCAGCGAGTAGTCGACGCGCGCCGCGTCGAACAGGGCAAGCGGCCGCTCGACGCCGGGGCGGATGTCGAACTGGCCGTCGGCGATTTCGTCGCCGATCACCGCGAGCGACGGCGTCGGGAAATAGCGCGCGAGGTCTGCGGCGGAGGCGCCGCCGCGGCCGAGTTCGTCGCCGCTCTCGAACACATAAGGGTACGCGATCTCCTGGGCGCCCGCGCCGACTTCGAGTTCGGCGCCGTATTCCTCGACCAGCGGCTCCAACTGTTCGAGCAGATAGGCGCGGAAGTCGGCGGGCTGCGTCACCGTCGTCGAATAGACGCCGGGCGCTGCGAATTTCGCGAAGGCGCGCGGGTTGCTCGGCGGCGGCCCGTCGGGGCGATAGCTGACGCGCAGGCGTGGATAGCGGAATTTCGCCCGCTCTTCGTCCGACGGCGGCACGCCTGTGCGCAGGAAGCGTTCGACCGCGCCGCGCAGCGCGCGGACCGCCTCGTCGTAACGATGCACGAGCTGATCGACCGCGGCTTGCGGCGTCAGCGGCGTCTCGGCGCCGGACAAAAGGCGTTCTCCTTAAGGTTTCGCGGCGATGCAGGCGATCTCGACCGCATATTTGGGCGCGGCGAGCTTGGCTTCGACGGTGGCGCGGGCCGGCGCATGGCCCTTGGCGACCCAATCGTCCCAGACCGCATTCATCTCGGCGAAGGTCGCGATGTCAGGCAGGTAGATCGTCGCGGACAACAGATGCGTCTTGTCCGAGCCGGCCTCGGCCAGGATGCCGTCGATGATGCCAAGAATCTCGCGGGTCTGCTCGGCGACGCCGGCCCCCGCCGCCTTGTCGGCGACTTGGCCGGCGACATAGATCGTGTCGCCGTGGACGACGGCCGCCGACATGCGCGGCCCCGGGCGGATGCGGCGGATGGTCATCGAAAACTCCTTAGATCATGGTGAATCCCGGCACATTGCCGAGGAAATCGCGCTTGCCGATGTCGACGCCCGCGTAACGCAGCAGATCGTAGGCTGTCGTCATGTGGAAATAATAGTTCGGCAGCACGAAATGCAGAAGATAGTCGCGGCCGAGCATTTTCGCCTTGTTGGGGCCGAGCGGCAGGACGATCTCGCGCTCCGCGCCGGCCTCGACGGCGGCGGCGTCGAGCGTGCCCAGGAAGGCGAAGGTTTTTTCGATCCGCGCCTTCAATTCGTCAAGCGTCGTCTCGGTGTCCTCGTAGCGCGGCGGCTCTACGGCGGCGAGCCGGGCCGAGCTGTTCTTGGCCTGATCGCAGAACGCCTGCACCTGGCGCGGGAACGCGAGCATGTTGGGGCGCAATCGCAGCGTCGCATAGATCGCGGGATCAAACTTGGCCTGCTCGGCGTGCGCGGCGGCTTTGGCGAGCACGCCGATGAAGGCGGTCAGGCCCGTTTGAAAGACGCCGACGCTCGACTGATAGACGGATAGGGTCATGGGGGCGGTTCTTTCTGACTGCTGGCGTTGCGCCAGCGAAGGCGGCGCAAATTGCACATATCGGGGTCCGAAGACAACTTGCCCACGGAGAAAGCGCTTCCGCTCGCGCCGCGGCGCCCGTTATGCTTCGCTCTCGCGGGGCGGCAAGGGGATTCGCATGGGCGCGTGGGGGCCGTATGTCTGGGAATGGGGTTCGATCCTGTTGCGCTGGCTGCATGTGACGGCGGCGATCGCCTGGATCGGCGGCTCGTTCTTCTTCATGCACCTCGACGCGTCTCTGCGAAAACGCTCAGGGATGGCGACGGGGGTGTCCGGCATATCCTGGCAGGTGCACGGCGGCGGCTTCTACGAGATGAGCAAATATACGCTCGCCCCGCCGTCGCTGCCCGACGACCTGATCTGGCACAAATGGCAATCGTACTGGACGTGGATCTCCGGGTTCTGCCTGCTGTGCTGGGTCTATTACGGGCAGTCGAGCTTCTTCCTGATCGACCCCGCCGTGCTGCCGTTGCAGCCGTGGCAGGCGGCGCTTATCGGCATCGTCTCGCTGATCCTCGGCTGGGTGGTCTACGACCTCATCTGCAAATCGCCGCTCGCCAACAATGACGTGACCCTGGGCGCGGCCGGCTTCGGCTACGTCGTGCTGACGAGCTATGTCTATTCGCTGCTGTTTTCGCCGCGCGGCGCGCTGATCCACACCGGCGCGCTGATGGCGACGATGATGACCGCCAATGTGGCGATGGTCATCATGCCCAATCAGCGCAAGTCGATCGCGCGGCTGGTCAAAGGCGAAAAGCCTGATCCGAAATGGGCCAAGGAGGCCAAGCAGCGCTCGACGCACAACAATTACATTACGCTGCCTGTGCTGTTCATGATGCTGTCGAATCACTATCCGGCGCTCTACGCCAATTCGCGGACAATCCCGGCGCTGGTGGTGTGCGTGATCGTCGCCGGCGCGCTGATTCGCTATTTCTACAACAGTTGGCACGCCGATCACGGGCGCGGACCCTGGTGGGCGTGGCTGGCGGCGGCGGTGGCGTTGTGGGGGGCGTTCTGGATCGCGACTTCCGGCTCCCCCGGCGTGCAGCCGACGCTCGGCTTGGCGCCGCCGCTCGAAAAGGCCGCCTCCGTGGACGAGCCGAAGGCGCCGGCCGACGTCGTCGAGGTCGTGACGACTCGCTGTTCGATGTGTCACGCCCCGACGCCGGTTTGGGAGGGGATCGGCGAGGCGCCGAAGGGGGTGATGCTCGACACGCCGGAGCACATCGCCCGCTTCGCGCCCGGGATCCGCATGCAGGCGGTGCTGACCCATGCTATGCCGCCGAACAACCTGACCGAGATGACGGCCGGCGAACGGGCGATTCTCGCGCATTGGCTGGGCGTTGCAACCGTAAACTGAAAGACTGTCAGATGGATTTCGACGCTGCCGGCGCTGCGCGCCGGCTGATGGCGCGCCTGGACGCCTTCACCGCCTTCACCGACGAACCCGGCAAGCTGACGCGGCTGTATCTGGCCCCTTCGTACCGCGCCGCCTGCGAGCAGTTCGCGCAATGGGCGCAAGAAGCCGGGATGAGCGCGCGCATCGACGCCGCCGGCAACGTGCGCGCCCGCTATGAGGGCGCGCGGTCCGACGCGCCCGCCCTGATGATCGGTTCGCACATCGACACGGTGCGCGACGCCGGCCGCTACGACGGCAACCTCGGCGCGCTCGCGGCGCTCGCCGTGGTCGAGCAACTCGCGGCGAAGGGCGTGCGGCTCGACCACGCGATCGAGGTCGTCGCGTTCGGCGACGAGGAGGGCGTACGATTCTCGACCGCGATGACGGGATCGCGCGCGCTCGCCGGCCAGCTCTCGGCGACCGCCATGGAGGCCAGGGACCGCGACGGCGTGACGCTGGGGCAGGCGCTGACCACGTTCGGCGGCGACCCCGAGCGCGCCTACACCGCGCGGGCGCGCGGCGTCGCGGCGTTCGTCGAATTGCACATCGAGCAGGGGCCGGTGCTGGAGGCCAAGAACCTCGCCCTCGGCGTTGTCGGCGCGATCAACGGCGCGACCCGCATGCTGGTGACGGTGCGCGGCCTCGCCGGTCACGCCGGCTGCGTGCCGATGGAGCTGCGTCGCGACGCGGTGGCGGCGGCGGCCGAAATGATCCTGGCGGTGGAGGCGCGGGCGCGGGCGGAGAGCGATCTCGTCGCCACCGTCGGGCGGCTCGAAGTGGAGCCGGGGGCGGTCAACGTAATTCCCGGGCTCGCGCGTTTCTCACTCGACGTGCGCGCCCCGCGCGACGAATGGCGCCGCCGCGCGGTCAGCGATATTCACGCCGCCGCGGTCGCGGTCGCGGAGCGGCGCAACGTCGAGACGGTGATGCAGCCGGTGCACGAGGCGCCGGCCTATGTCTGCGATCCCCGCATTGTCGCCGGCTTCGACAGCGCGCTGAAGGGCATGGGCCTGCCGGCGTTCCATCTGCCGTCGGGCGCCGGACACGACACGATGGTGATGGGGCAGCTCGCGCCGGCGGGCATGCTGTTCGTGCGCTGCGCCGGCGGGATCAGCCACAATCCCGCGGAGTCCATCACCGGCGAGGATTGCGAGCTGGCGCTCGCCGCGCTGACGAGGTTCGCGGTGGCGTTTCGGGCGTAGCGCCGCGATCAGCGCAACGTTTGGAGCCGGCACACTTTGGTCTGTGAGCCATCCCCGTTTCGGCGCCAAGCGCACCCCTCGGGATGCGGACGCCGGTTGTAAAGATAGTACACCGCTCGCCGATGACGATTAAAAGTCTGGTGAGAAACGTCGTGCCCGCCGATGTAGACATGGCTGCCGAAATGCACGTCGGCCTGGGCCGTCGGCGGAAGCAGGCAGACGGCGAAGAGGTAGGCGAGCGAAAAACGGCGGGTCATGTCGAACACGCTCCCGTAGGCGCAGCCGCAGTATGCGGCAATTGCGCGACGCGCGGTAGCCGACTCCGCAGTCGAGATTTCGCAGCCAGTCCTCGCCGGCGCTCCCCGGTCACGGCGCCTGCGCGCCCGGCGCCTTCTGACCGCGCAAGATGCTGGCTATGCTTATGTCTTCGTCGATGTCGGGCCAGTGAACGCCCATCGGCGACAGTTCGACCCGGGCGCGCGCTTCGGGGGTTGCTTTCGCCAAGCGCGGATACCACCAGAGCGGCGCGCGCAGGACGCGCCCGTCGTGCAACCTGACGATCAGGTTGGCCTCATCGCGCGCGGCTTCGACGGCTCGCATGCTACCCGCTCAATCCCCCCGCCAGCGACGGAATCTCCAGCGGCCTGAACCCGTAGTGCCTGATCCAGCGCAGATCGGCGTCGAACAGGTCGCGCAGGTCCGGCAGGCCGTATTTGAGCATGGCGATGCGGTCGAGCCCCATGCCCCAGGCGAAGCCCTGGTATTCGTCGGGGTCGATGCCGCAGTTGCGCAGCACGTTGGCGTGCACCATGCCGCAGCCGAGAATTTCCAGCCAATCCTCGCCCTCGCCGAAGCGGATTTCTCCGCCCGAGCGCCGGCACTGAATGTCGACCTCGACCGAGGGCGAGGTGAACGGGAAGAAGCTCGGCCGGAAGCGCATCTTGACGTCGCGCACTTCGAAGAACGCCTTGCAGAACTCCTCCAGCAGCCACTTCAGGTTGCCGAGATTGGCCGACTTGTCGATGACGAGCCCCTCGACCTGATGGAACTGCGGCGTATGGGTCTGGTCGAAGTCGGTGCGATAGGTGCGGCCGGGGCAGATGACGCGGATCGGCGGCTTCTGCGTCAGCATCGTGCGCACCTGCACGGGGCTGGTGTGGGTGCGCAAAAGTTTGCGCTCCCCGTTGGCGTCGGGGGCGAAGAAGAACGTGTCGTGCATTTCGCGCGCGGGATGGCCGGGCGGGAAGTTGAGCTTGGTGAAATTGTAATCGTCGGTCTCGATGTCCGGCCCTTCGGCGACGGCGAAGCCCATGTCGGCGAAGATCGCCGTCACTTCGTCGAACACCTGGCTGATCGGATGGATGCGCCCGGTTTCGATCCCCGCGGGGCGGACGGGCAGGGTCACGTCGACGCTCTCCGACCTAAGTCTCGCTTCTAAGTCGGCGGCTTTCAGCCTTTCGTAATTCGATTTGTAATTTTCCGAATATTCGGTTTTCAACTCGTTATAAGTTCCACCCCAAAATTTACGCTCTTCCGACGACATGTTGCCCAGTGTGGCCAGAAGCTGAGTAATTTCGCCTTTCTTTCCGAGCGCGCGGATACGAACCGACTCCAGCTCAGGCAGTGTTCGAGCTGTCGAATTTGCGGAGAGCAAATTATTCATCAACGCAGAGAGGTCGATCGTGCTCAACTCGATGCTCCCTAACGCGAAGGGGCTCATTACGAGCCCCTCTCTAGTAATTGCCCGCAACGCGAGTAATGAACTACGCCGCCTTCGGCAGATGCCCCTTGGCCTGCTCGACGATCGCCGCGAACGCCGCCGGCTCGGTGATGGCGAGATCGGACAACACCTTGCGGTCGACCTCGATCCCGGCGCCGGCGAGGCCGGCGATGAAGCGCGAATAGGTCAGCCCGTGCTCGCGCACCGCCGCGTTGATGCGCTGGATCCACAGCGCGCGGAACTCGCGCTTGCGGTTCTTGCGGTCGCGGTAGGCGTATTGCAGCGACTTGTCGACCGCGGCCTTGGCGGCGCGGATCGTGTTCTTGCGGCGGCCGAAGAAGCCTTTGGCGGCCTTCAGAACCTTCTTGTGCTTGGCGTGGGCGGTTACGCCACGTTTTACGCGGGCCATGCTCTAAATCTCCGGGTCAGCCGTTCGGCAGGAAGTATTTCTTGATGTTGTCGCCGTCGGTCTTGAACAGAACGGCCGTGCCGCGCAGGTTGCGGATCTGCTTGGTGGTGCGTTTGATCATGCCGTGGCGCTTGCCCGACTGGGCATAGACGACCTTGCCGGTCCCGGTGATTTTGAAGCGCTTTTTCGCGCCGGATTTGGTCTTCAACTTGGGCATTTGGCTCTCCTGGACCTTGCGGCCCTTATGGCTTGACGGCGCTCGCGCGCCGCTCGCGTCGGTTGACGCGAAAAAGAACCGCCACGGCAGCCCAGCCGGGCGGTTCTTTGGGTGCGCGGGTGCATACGGGAAAGGGAGTGCGAGCGCAAGGGGAGTTAGGGCTCGCGAACCTCGGGCGCGCCCAGCCGCCGGGCGGACTTCGCCAACTTGCGGTCGAAGCTGATGAAGACGCCGCCTCGCTCGCAACCGGCCAGATGCAGAGCATCGGCGAAATCCATGCCCTGCTCGCTCCAGTCTAGCGCCCGTAGGGCGCGCGAGGCGTCCTCCAGAACGACTGATGGCAAAAGGGCGAAAGCCCGCAACGCCCGCACAACTTCCGATCGCGGTTTCTCATAGGTGTCGCTTAAGACCCATTCGGATTCGAGCAGCACCGTCAACGGGACAATCACTTCGTTATCGCGGATCAGGCGATCCGCCCGACGAAATTGATCGGCGTCGTCGCCTACCAGGAAGCGGACGACGACATTCGTATCAATCGAGATCATCGTACTCGTGGCCCCAACGCTTGCGAACGTAGTCAGCCGAGACGCGACGGATCTCTTCGATGCCGACCTTGCGCTTCGCTGGGCCGAGACATCCCGCGACGTCCTCAAAACGGCTATGCGTCGGCTCTTCCGTCCGACGTAGGAAAACGCCGTTAGGTTGGTCCTCGACTACGAATTTGTCCCCAGCCTTCCAGCCGTGGCGCTCTCGCACGGCTTTAGGCAACACAATCTGACCTTTGGTGGACAATTGGCTCGTCGTCCGCGCCGACATAGTCACCCCCCCTCGGTAAGACAAGCAGTAAGATAGAGCCGCGAGCGTTAAGGCGCAAGCCGAGCTCCCTTCCTGCGATCAAGGCGCGAAACGGGCGACGATGCGCGAGATGCCCACGTCCACACTTTGCTCGGAGCAAATAGGAAGCAAGCCGCGTCCACTCATTCCGTCACGCCCGCACCGCCGCCACCCGCCCGCCGGTCAGCTCAACTAACTCCGCCGGCGTCAGCCGGAACACAGCGTTCGGCGTCCCCGCCGCCGCCCAGATCGTCTCGAACTTCAGCAGGTCCGCGTCGATCAACGCCACCGGCGCAACGGCATGACCAACCGGCGGCACGCCGCCTATGGCGAAGCCGGTCATCTCGCGGACGTATTCGGCCTCGGCGCGGGCGATCTTCTCGCCGATCAGCGCAGCCACCTTCTTCTCGTCGACCCGGTTGGTCCCGCTCGCCACCACCAGCACCGGCCGGCCGCTGTCCTTCGCCCGGAACAGCAGCGATTTGGCGATCTCCGCCACCGCGCAGCCGATCGCCGCCGCCGCGTCCGCCGCCGTGCGGGTGCCGGCGTCGAACTCCAACACCGTGTAGCGATCGCCCAGCACGGCTTGCACCTTGAGCGCCGACGGCGCCGCGGCGGGCTTCATCGCGCGTCGGCCCAGGCGCGAAAATGCTTCGACAACTTCAGCCCCTGGCCCTGGTAGTTCGACCCGCCGATCTCGCCGTAAAGCGCGTCCGCCGCCGAGGACAGCGGCTCAAAGACCAGCCGGCCGACCGGCTGGCCGTCCTCGAGCAGAAACGGCACGTCGCGGCCGCGCACCTCCATCACCGCGTTCGCCCCCGGCGCTCCCGAGGCCGTCGCGCCGAAGCCGGGATCGAAAAACCCGGCGTAATGCACGCGGAACTCGCCGAGCGCGGGGTCGATCGCCCCCATCTCGGCGGCGAGATCGGCGGGAACTTGCATCTTCTCGCGCGAGGCGAGGATGTAGAACTCGTCGGGGTCGAGGATCAGCCGGCCTTCCGACCGGATCGGCTCCCAGAAATCCTCGGCGGCGTAGGCGCCGGGCCTGTCGACGTCGATCACGCCGCTGTTCTTCAAGGCGCGAAAGCCGACGATCGCCGGCCCGGCGAGGCCGACATGCAGCAGCAACCCGTCGCGCAGCGCCAGCGCGCCGTCGACCAGCGCCGAGCGCGCGTGGCGCTCGCGCAGCGCCTCGTCGGAGAGCGCGGCGCGGGCGCCGCGGCTGCGAAAGCGCAGCTGGTTGAGCCGCGATCCCTCGCGCACGCGCACGGAAAAGCTGCGCGGCGAGATTTCGACCCACAGCGGCCCGTGGTAGCCCGCCGGCGCCTCGTCGAAAGCGACGCCGCGATCGACGATCAGGCGCACGAAAATATCGAGCCGCCCCGTCGAGCTTTTCGGATTGGCGACCCCGGCGAGCGTGTCGGGCAAGGCGAGCCGTTCGCTCAAAGGCGCGAGATAGACGATGCCTTTCTCGAGCACCGCGCCTTCGCCCTCCAACGAGATGCGCTCGGGCGCCAGGCTTTCCAACCGCTCGCGCACGCTCGCGGCGCGGCCGGGCAGGAAACTGGCGCGGAGCCGATACGCCTCGCGGCCGAGCCGGAGGTCGAGGCTCGCCGGCTGGATCTGCGACGCCTCGATCGCCGGCGACGCGGAAATCGCGCCGGCCTCGACGAGCGCGACGACGCCGGGCCGCGCGAGCAGGCCGAAGGAGGGGGCGGTCATGGGCGAAACCCTATACCGGCTTTTCCGCGCCGCGAAACCGGCGTCCACTCACACCGCCCGCAACGTTTCGCCGCGCTTCTCCGGACTGAAGCGGATGACGATCATCAGCGCCACCGCCACAATGCCGCCGACCGTGGCCAGCGCGAACGAATAGTCGCCGCCCCGGCTTTCGGCGAGTTTCGCCTGGAACGGGCCGTTGAAGGACGCCAGGAAATTGCCAGCCTGATAGACGAACGCGGGCAACGTCGCCCGCACGGCGCCGGGCGACAACTCGTTGAGATGCGCCGGCACGACGCCCCAGGCGCCCTGCACGGCGATCTGCATGACGAAGGCGCCGGCGGCAAGCAGTAGCGGCGTCGAGGAATAGGCCCAAAGCGGCAGCGCCGGCAGCGCCAGAAAGGCCGCGATGGTGATCGCGTTGACGCGGCCAATTTTCTCGGAGAGCGTGCCGAACAGAATGCCGCCGGCCATCGCGCCGATATTGCCGACGATGTTGATCCAGCTCACCGTCGAGGGCGGGAAGCCATGCTGCTTTTGCAGGAAGGTCGGGTAAAGGTCCTGCGTGCCGTGGCTGAAAAAGTTGAACAGCATCATCATCACGACGGAATAGACGACAAGTTGGCCATTGTCGGTGATCGACTGCCACAGGCCGGGCTTGACCGTCTTTTGCGCCTCGACGAAGGCCGGCAATTCCTCGACGCCGGAGCGGATGAACAGCACCACGAACGCCGGCAGCACGCTGAACAGGAACATTGCCCGCCAGCCGATCGTGAATCCGCCGATCGACACGTTGTAAAACAGGCCGTAGACCACCGAGGCGAGCAGGAAGCCGCTGGGATAGCCGGCCTGCAACAACCCGGAGACGACGCCGCGCGCGGTCGGCGGAATCAACTCCATCACCAGCGAGCTGCCAAGCCCCCATTCGCCGCCCATGGCGACGCCGAACAACGCGCGCAGGATCAGAAACACCGTCAAGTTCGGCGAGAACGCCGCCGCCGCGCCGATGACGGAATAGGAGAGAATGTCGATCATCAGCGCCGGCTTGCGGCCGATGGCGTCGCCGATGCGCCCAAAGATGAAGGCGCCGACGAAACGGAAGGCGAGCGTCAGGAACAGCGCGTAGGCGACCTCGGGGATCGTGACGCCGAACTCCTTGGCGATGTCTTTGATGAGGAACGTGAGCAGGAAGAAATCGAACGCATCGAGCGTCCAGCCGAGATAGGCGGCGACCACCGCCTTGGTTTGCTGCGAATTCAGGTTCAATCTTTCCTCCCCGGCCCGCTTCTCGCATTTTAGGAAGCGGTTGCAAATCTATAGCGCACTGGTCCGCTTTGTCTTCCCCGGCAAAGCATATTCATCAACACTCTTCGGTTGCCGCTCCCGCGAGCGACAACCTATAAGACGATATTTGATTTCGTGTTGCTATACCGCCGAGATACAATTCGGTCCGTGTCCGTTTGGAGCTAAAGAGCATGAAACCCTCCGAAGCGCTTGAAAAACATCGCGACGACATTCATCGACTGGCGCGACGCCACGGCGCCGTCAACCCTTGCGTTTTCGGCTCGACGGCGCGGGGTGAAGACGCGGAGGGATCTGATCTCGACATCCTCGTCGATACGCTTGCGGGAACGACGTTATTCGATCTGGGCGCGCTATTCGAGGCCCTGAAGGCCCAGTTGGGGGTGGGCGTCGATCTTGTCACGATCCGCGAGCTTCCCCCAGAAATTCGCGCGCGCGTCCTATCGGAAGCGCGGCCGATTTGAAAATGGAGCGAGCCAAATCGCTGCTGAAGCAGATTCGCCGTGAATGCGAGGCAGCGCTGGCGTTCGTGGAGGGCGTCGATCGCGCGAATTTTCTTATGAACTCGCTCCTTCAGCACGCGGTTTCTATGAGCCTCGTCGCCATTGGCGAATATAGCGCGCGCCTCGTGCAAGTTGCGCCCGATTTCGTCGCCGCACACCCCGAAGTCCCCTGGACTTCTATTGTCGGTATGCGAAATCGGATCGCGCATGGCTATTTTGGCCTGGACTTCGAGGTCGTGTGGGACACCGTCCAAACCTCGATACCAGAGTTGCTTGCTAGACTTCCCTCCGAGAGCGAGTAGACACTCGCGCGCCAGTCGAATGTCCGCGCCAAATTGGCCGTTGACGCGCGCTTCGGGCCGCCTTAACAGACTCGACATATCCGTGGTCATTTGAGCCGGTCGGCTTGCCGCCACGTTAAACAAAGGGCTAAAAGATCGGGATTTTCTGAAAATCCGGATTTGTTGGCCCGCCAGGAGCCCGCCATGGTCAGTCCCCGGAAATCTCGCGACCCGAAGACGCTGAGGCCCGCCACGCTGCTCGTGCATGGCGCCTCGGTGCGTTCGCAGTTCGAGGAGACGTCCGAGGCGCTGTTCCTGACGCAAGGCTATCTCTACGACACGATGGAGAGCGCCGAGGCGCGCTTCAAGGGCGACGAGCCGGGCTTCATCTATTCGCGCTTCTCCAACCCGACGGTGGCGATGTTCGAGAAGCGCATGGCGCTGCTCGAAGGCGCCGAGGCGGCGCGGGCGACCGCCAGCGGCATGGCGGCGGTGACGGCGTCGCTAATGGGGCAGGTGAAGGCCGGCGACCACGTCGTCGCGGCGAAGGCGCTGTTCGGCTCCTGTCTCTACGTCGTCGAGGAGCTGCTGCCCCGCTTCGGCGTCGAATCGACGCTGGTCGAGGGAACCGACCTCGACGCCTGGCGCGCGGCGATGCGGCCGAACACCAAGACCGCGTTTCTGGAAAGCCCGACCAACCCGACGCTGGAGGTGATCGACATCGCCGCTGTCGCCGAGATCGCCCACGCGGCCGGCGCGACCCTGGTGGTCGACAACGTGTTCGCCACGCCGCTGCTACAGAAGCCTTTGGAGCTCGGCGCCGACTGCGTCGTCTATTCCGCCACCAAACACATCGACGGACAAGGGCGGACGCTCGGCGGCGTCATCCTGGCGAGCGAGACGTTCGTCGCCGCCCACATCCACAATTTCCTGCGCCAGACCGGCCCGAGCCTGTCGCCATTCAACGCCTGGGTGATGCTGAAGTCGCTGGAGACGCTCCCCGTCCGCGTCGCGGCGCAAACCCGCGGCGCCGAGCGCATTGCGGAGTTTCTATCCGGCCACCCCCGCATCCGCCGTGTGTTCTATCCGGGCCGGCCCGATCATCCGCAATATCAGGTCGCGCGCAAGCAGATGTCGGGCGGCGGCACGTTGGTCGCGTTCGAGATCGACGGCGGCAAGCGCGAGGCGTTCGCCTTCGCCAACGCGCTGTCGATCATCGGCATCTCCAACAACCTCGGCGACGCGAAGAGCCTCATCACCCATCCCGAGACGACGACACACCAGCGGCTGAAGCCCGAGCAGCGAGCGGCGCTGGGGATCGGGCCAGGGCTGCTGCGGCTGTCGGTGGGACTGGAGGATGTGGAGGACCTGATCGAGGATATCGCGGTCGCGTTGGGCTGAAGGGCCTGAACGTCGACTCAGTACAATTCCCGACCCAAAGTCGATGACTGAGATTCTGGTCGAACAGGAGTTTCATTCCGCCGCCGTGAACAGCCGCCGCTCGCGATCGGCCGCGTAAGCGAGGGCGGCGCGAATGTCTTCCTCTGAGAGTTCGGGAAAGTCGGCGACGATCTGTTGCGGCGTCATGCCGGAAGCGAGCCAGCCCAGCACATCGGCGACCGCGATGCGCATATGGCGGATGCAAGGCCGCCCGCCACGCTTGCCGGGCTCAAGGGTGATGATGCTGCGATAGTCCATGGCGCGAGAATAGCACTTTCCAGCGGCGTCGACGTGGGTGGGACGCGATCTGCAGATCGCGGGGAGCCGGGGATTCCGGCTTTCCGTGGGGCGCGAGGATGTCGAGGATCCGATGGAGGATATTGGGCGGGCGCCGGGGTGAAGGCAGGGGGTTGAGGGTCGGGGCGGAACAGGGGCTGCTGGGTACAAGGTTCGGAATAAACGGCGTGATGCAATAGAGATGGCGTCGGCGTGGAATATACACCGAGAGGCGCGGTGTAATAGTCAGATCGAATACCTCCGAGAGATGCTTGTCTCAAAATTCAAGAAATCTGACGAAGCGGATTTTGGCCGAAAACGCGGGGCTTTTGATGAGAGATTGGCCGAAGCGGTAGGATGTTACATGCGACGCAGGCGTCATCCCACTCTGGGCGCGCTGGTTTGCCCGGATAAAATGCAGGCGAAACTATTACTGCTACGGAGGCCGCATCAGTGACCGACGGATCGTGTGATCCAATTCTACCCATCTCATTGCGCGACGCCCTCACTGAGTTCGAGGCATGGATGCAGGGCGAACTCTTCGCAGATCAGGCCCGCAGCACGCCCGAGGCTCCACTCTACCACTATACCGGCGAGGCCGCATTGCGTGGCATCCTTGAGCATCGCAAGCCATGGTGCTTCAGCCACAGCCAGCAATCCGACGACACTGAGGTCAGATATTCATTCGAGATAGCACGCGAGATAATCCGGGATGAAGCGGCGTGCGGCAACCCGGCCGTCAAATCCATCCTGACCGGGTTGGACGGCATTCTCGCTAGCAACCCGATGGGCGAGACGTTCGACTTCTACTTCTTCAGCCTCAGCGGCCACCGCGACCATGCAAGGCAATGGGCAGAATACGGCGATTGCCGACGGGGATTCGCCCTAGGCTTCGCTCCGACGCTGTTTCAGCCTGACCGAACGGAGTTAACGCCAGTTCCTAACGAGAACGTCTTTGTCAGTCAGGTCATCTACGGCAATGGCGCGACAGCCGACCGGCATCGCCGTGGCATTCGCAAGTTGGCAGAGATCGTCGCGCGCGTGCAGAAGGCGAACCCGCACCTCGTCCGTGGCCAAAACCTGCAAACGTGGTTCGATGAGATGAACAAGGCATTCATCGCCATGTTGCTAGTATGGAACTGCCTGACAGCCAAGTCCGAAGCCTACCGGGACGAGCAGGAAACCCGATACATCATCATGGGCGTATGTGCCCTGTTCGACGGCATTCGGAAGCAGCACAACGGACGCAATTACGTTGAAACGCCACTGCCTCTGGCGGCACCCGGGAATATCGCCGAGATCATCGTCGGGCCGAACGCCCCCGCTGACGCGGAGGTAATGGTGACCGGACTGCTGCGCAGATTCGGCTATCCCTCTGACATTCCGGTCACGCGCTCAACGAATGCAACAATGCTGGGCTAGTCTAGTACGCGGTACTCTCCCGATAATCTGCACCGCGCCGTCGAAGTCAAATCGTCATGCAATTTTGGGAGGGTAGGGGGATAGATGAAAAAGCCGAAGCGACAGAAAAGGGTACCGTCCGCTTGAAGCTTCCAAACACGGTAGCTGTTCGTGTGCGCTTTTCTCAGGTTCGGTCACTGTGCACACCCCTAGCTGCGCACTCAAATCGTTTTTGAGAGGGAACGGCAGGTGCAAGCATTGATCGCCGGGGCATGAAGCAAAGCCCTCTCAAAACGCACTCTCGAATCTAGAGCGAGCCCCGATCAAGTTGAACCGCTGTCATGGCGAGCGAAGCGAAGCCATCCACGTTTCCGCCGAACCAGGCCTAGCCGATTAGCCTGCGATCTCGGCGCGCTGGATTGCTTCGCTTCGCTCGCAATGACGAAGCCGATTCAATTCGTTCGGTAAGCGCTCTAACTTCCCAGAGTTGCCTCATTTTGGCGAGTTTTGCAACGGCCTGCCGGGCGCCGCCTTGCGTTGCGTTGCGACGGGCGGCGCCTTGCGCCTGTAGCTCAATCGAGCTACATAGCTGCTGAGAGAGGAGGCGTCCATGCCCGCGACCGCATTTGTGCGCGCCCGAGTCGACGAGCGCGTGAAGGAGGAAGCCGAAGCCGTTTTGAATTATTTCGGTTTGACGATTTCGGACGCCGTTCGCATCACTTTGACGCGCGTCGCCAGAGACAAGGCGTTGCCTTTCGAGTTGAAGATGCCGAACGCCGACACGCAGGCCGCGATGGCCGAATCCCGCGCTATGATGGCCGCAGGCAAAGCGCGCTTTGACAAGCGGCGGGACTTGATCGATGCCCTCGACAAAAAGGTCCGCTGACAAAAAGCGGGCGCCCCTGCCGAGATCGTCCGATTACACCCGGCAATTCGAAAGGGATTGGGAGCGACTTTCCCGATCCGGGCGTTACGACATGCCGCGCCTGAAGGAGGCCATGTTGCCGTTGATCGCCAACGACGCGCCCTTAGGGGCGGAGTGGTCGGACCACCCGCTCAGGGGCGATTGGGCGGATCATCGCGAATGCCATATCGGCGGGGATTTTCTCTTGATCTATCAGATCGAGGGAAACCGGGTGAACTTCGTTCGGGCCGGCACGCATTCCGAGCTGTTCGAGTGAACCTGCGGCGCTTGCGTTTTCCGACGCCGAGGAAAGGCGCCTGCCTTCCCAAGCGCCCCATCCCCGTCTAAGACCCCGCCGCTCCCGTCCACGAGGATCGACGCATGGCCGCGCCCGCCCCGCTCTCCCCGCTCGCTCCCAAGAAATACCCCAAACTGCCGATCATCGAAGGCGTTTCGTTCGCGAGCGTCGCGGCGGGCGTGCGTTACGCCGGCCGCACCGACGTCATGATGGCGCTGTTCGACGCGCCGGCCGCCGTCGCCGGCGTGTTCACCCGCTCCAAATGCCCGTCGGCGCCCGTCGACTGGTGCCGCGCGAAACTCCCGGGAGGCCTCGCCCGCGCGCTGGTCGTCAACTCGGGCAACGCCAACGCCTTCACCGGCCATCGCGGCTTAAGCGCGGTCGAGGAGATCGGCGCCGCCGTCGCCAAGGCGACCGGCGCCGCGGCGGATCAGGTGTTCATGTGCTCGACAGGCGTCATCGGCGAGCCGCTGGAGGCGAGCCGCATCACCCTCGCGCTCGACGCCCTGAAGGCGGCAGCCAAGCCCGAGGGGATGATGGACGCCGCGCGCGCCATCATGACCACGGACACCTATCCCAAGGTCTCCACCCGCACCGTCAAACTCGGCGAGACCGACGTGACCATCAACGGCATGGCCAAGGGCGCCGGCATGATTGCGCCCGACATGGCGACCATGCTGTCGTTCGTGTTCACCGACGCCCCCGTCGCCGCGCCCGTGTTGCAGACGCTGCTGTCCAAATCAGTGCAAACAAGCTTCAACGCGATCACCGTCGATAGCGACACCTCCACCTCCGACACGCTGCTGCTGTTCGCCACGGGCGCGGCGGCGAAGCGCGGCGCGCCTGAGATCGCCGACGCCGCCGATCCGCGCCTCGGCCCGTTCAAGCGCGCGCTCGATAAGGTGCTGCTTGATCTCGCCCATCAGGTCGTGCGCGACGGAGAGGGCGCGCGGCATTTTGTCGAGGTGCGCGTCGAAGGCGCCGCCTCGCGCAAGGGCGCCAAGCGCATTGCGCTGTCGATCGCCAATTCGCCGCTGGTCAAGACGGCGGTCGCCGGCGAGGACGCCAATTGGGGGCGCGTCGTGGCCGCCGTCGGCAAGGCGGGCGAGAAGGCCGAACGCGACAAGCTCGAAATCTTCTTCGGCGACATCCGCGTCGCGCGCGAAGGACTGCGCGATCCCGATTACGACGAGGCTAACACCTCGGCCTATATGAAAAACCAGGACATCGTCATCACCGTGAAGCTCGGGCTCGGCACGGCGAAATCTCGTGTTTGGACCTGCGACCTGACCAAGGAATATGTCGCCATCAACGGCGACTACCGCTCGTGAAGCTGACCCTCGTCGTCGCCGTCGCGCTGGTTGATGCGGACGACCGCGTGCTGATTGCGCAGCGCCCCGAGGGCAAGGCGTTGGCGGGCCTGTGGGAGTTTCCCGGCGGCAAGATCGAGCCGGGCGAGCGGCCGGAGGCGGCGCTGATTCGCGAACTGCGCGAGGAGTTGGGGATCGAGGTGTTGGCGCCCTGTCTCGCGCCGCTCACCTTCGCGAGCCACGCTTACGACGAGTTCCATCTGCTGATGCCGCTCTACGTCTGCCGCAAATGGCAGGGCTTCGTGCAAGCCCGCGAGGGGCAGGCGTTGAAATGGGTCAAGCCGAAGTTGCTTCGCGATTACCCGATGCCGCCGGCCGACGCGCCTATGATCCCGCACTTGGTTGATCTGCTGGGGTGAGGGCTCACGGCTTCGTGTAGTTTTCACCGTTAAGATTTCCCCTCCCGGCCGTTGCGACGGCGTCGCTGTGACGACAAAATATGTCTGCTTCGGGCTACCCTGACTGAGGAGCAACCGGGGCTAAAGGAGGAAACATGCTCAAGCAAGCCTTGCTTTTGCGCGCCTTGACCGCAGCGTCGTTCGCCGCGCTGGTCGCGACGACGTCTGCGGCGGCGCCGACGTCGGACTGGATCGGCGCCTGGTCGGCGAGCGTTCAGCCCGTGTGGACGCCGGATTTCCCGTTCCCGATTGGCCTGCCCCGCTCGTTCTGGTTGCAGACGATCCGTCAGACCGTCCGCACCTCCGTCGGCGGTCATAGGGTCAGGGTCGTGCTGTCGAACGAATACGGCGATGCGCCCCTGGTCGTCTCCGCCGCGCACGTCGCGCTCAGCGATGGCGGCGCCAGGATCAAGGCCGGCAGCGACCGTACGCTGACATTCGCCGGGAAGCCGCGTGTGTCGATTCCGCCCGGCGCGCGCATGATAAGCGATCCCGCCGATCTCGAAGCGCCGGCGCTTTCAAGCCTCAGCATCAGCCTTTATTTTGGCGAGCCCGCGCCGGTGACGACCGTTCACTGGGAGGGCGTGCAGACGGCCTACATCGCTTCCGGCGATCATACCGCGGACGCCGACATCAAGCCCGATTCCACCTCGCACGCGCGCGCCTTCATCTCGGAAGTGCTGGTTGACGCGACGCCCGGCGCGCAGGCTGTTATCACCTATGGCGACTCAATCACCGACGGCGCCAACTCGACGCCTGACGCCAACCATCGCTGGCCCGACATTCTCGCCGAGCGCCTGCACAAGGAGCAGGGCGATAAGGTCGCGGTGCTCGACGAGGCGATTTCCGGCGAGCGCGTGCTCACTGATCGCATGGGCGCGAACGCGCTATCGCATTTCGATCGCGACGTGATCGCCCAGCCGCACGCCAAGACAGTCGTCCTGATGATGGGCATTAACGACATTGGTTGGCCTGGAAGCCCGCTGGCGCCGACTCAGGCGGCGCCCTCCGCCGATGACATCATCGCAGGCTATCAGCAATTGATTGATCGCGCGCATCTCAACGGCCTGCGCATCATCGCGGCGACGCTGACGCCGTTCGAGGACACGTTCAAGGGCGCGCCGCTCGAAGGCTACTATAGCGAGGACAAAGAGAAGAAGCGCGAGGCGGTCAACGCCTTCATCCGCTCGGGCGCCTTCGACGGCGTGATCGACTTCGACAAGCTGACCCGCGATCCCGCCAATCCCAAGCACATCCAGGGGCAGTTCGACTCCGGCGACCACCTGCATCCCAACGACGCCGGCTACAAGGCGATGGCGGAGGCGGTCGACCTCAAGACGCTGCTTGGCGACTGAGCGGCGAGGGCGGCCGGCCGCCCTCTTTGCTTCAATTCGCGGTCAGCCCTTCGGCTTCTCGCCCTTGGCGGCGACGTCGCCGGCGCCCTTGGCGTCGGCTTCGCACATGTAGGCGCCCTTCTTGGTCGTCCCGTAGCTGCGATGGCCGGCGTAGTGATACTTGTGCGACTTCGTGTTCACCCAGACCACCGTGTCGCTCGGGCAATGGCCTTTGGCGTCGCCTTCGCTGGCGAACTCGCCGGCGCCGGTGGCGGCGGGGGTTACCTTCGCCATCTTGGTCGGCGTCGGGGTCGGCGCGGGCGCTGCGGCCTGTGTCGGCGTCGGGGCTGGCGCGGGCGACGCCGAAGCGTCGGAGGCGTGGCGACCCTTGCAATCCTTGAGGAACTCGGGCCAGGTCTGGCCATTGGTCGTGTTGTTGGCTTTGGCGGTTTTCCACTCCGCGCCGCACGCCTTCATAACGCTCTCGGCGCGAACCGGCGCGCTCGCCGCGATGGCGGCGACGAGAACGACGGCGAGACCCGTTGCGATCGAATAATTTGTCATCGGCTTTCCCCCAATTGGACTGGCCCGCGCGCGACCTTGATAGCCGCCCGCGGCCTCCCTGCCTTCACGCCGCTGAATTCGGCATGAACAAATTGCGGAATTTCTTGAGCTTTGTCGAGATGCGATGACGGCCCTGTTCGTGATCAACCACCGCCTGGCTCGTCACCCAGTTCAACTGGATCGCCCGGCGCGGCCCCGAGGTCGGCTTATGGCCGTGCCAGGATCGGTCGGAGCGCTTGAAAATGAGCAGCGTCCCGCCGTTCGGCGGCACCTCGGCGGCGTAGTCCTCGAGATCGGTCGCCGAACGCAGCAGGCGCAACCGCCCGGCGTCCTCGCGCCAGTCCTCGTTCATGTAGAGCAGCACGGTGATGATCTTGGTCTCCGAATCAGTGTGGATCGAGCCGTCCTTCTCGCGCACGAAGCCGCGAACCGTGTACATCGTCGGCCGGCCGCTCAGATCGACCCCGAACTTGGCCTCAACGGCGGATTGAAAGGTCGGGCCGCGCAACTCGTCGATGAGGCCGGCGAAATGGCCACGGATGTCGAGCTCGGCCGGCGGATGCGAGCCCGGTCCCGGCACTTCCGGGTAATCGGCGATCACCTCGGCGAACCGGTCGCGGCGCAGGAAATTCGGCACGACGACATATTCATACGGCTCGCGCTCCAGCGGGGTGCGCTCCAGCGCCTCGAAATCGCAATAGATCATGGCGGGGTCCTTTTTGCGCCGGCTCATACCAGAAGGCGCTCCCATGGCCAACGAACTGTGGCGTTCGCCGAGCGCGCCCTATAGGACGCGTCGATGTCCGCCGCCGCCATGACTGTCGAAGCGCTTGTCCTGCCGCCGAAGGCGCGGCTCCTCGGCGTCGACCTCGGGTCCAAGACGATCGGCTTGGCGCTGTCCGACGTCGAGCGGCGCATCGCGACGCCGCTCACCACCCTGAAGCGCGTCAAATTCGGCCGCGACGCCGAGGCTTTGGCCGCGAAGGCGCGCGAGTTCGAGGCCGAGGCGCTGGTGTTCGGCCTGCCGCTCGGGCTTGACGGCAAGGACAGCCCGCGCGCCCAGGCGACGCGCGCCTTCGCGCGCGAATATCAGCGCCTGTTCCCAACGCCGGTAGCGTTCTGGGACGAGCGCCTGTCGACCGCCGCCGTCACCCGCGATCTCATCGCCAACGACGTCTCGCGCGCCAAACGCGCCGAAGTCGTCGACCAAATGGCCGCCGCTTACATCCTGCAAGGCGCGCTCGACCGGCTGGCGCGCCTTGTCAAGACGACCTGACTTACGGTGCGCCGCGGCGAATTGACGCCAAGCGGCTTTTCTTTGGACTTGCGGCGCGACGCTTTTCCGCGCCATAGTCTTGCAGAATTATGGAGCCAGGCGCGTGGCCGAGCCGCTGTCCCGACGTGCGGGTCAAGGGATCGAAGGCCCGTCGAGGGACTTGGAGCCCCTTGACCAGGAAGGCCATTCCCGCGCGGTCGCAGAATATCTCAGCGATATGATCGAGCAACTCGAAAGCATCGCCCGGCACACCGACCTCAACTTGCTGGCCTATCTCTTGTCGATGGCGCGCGTCGAGGCGGAGACCAACGCCAGGGTGGGCGCGCCGCGACGATAGCGCGCTCGACGCGCCCGTCTGCCTACCCTTACAGTCGATGCGCCCGCAGCGTCGCGATCGCCGCGTCGGCGGCGCGCAATCCGGTCTCGTAGGCGCCGTGGGCGGTGGAATAGGACGCGGCCGAACAGGCTTCGCCGGCGAAAAAGAGGCGATCTTCGACGGGAAGCGCCAGCGCGTCCCGGCTGTCGGCCCCGCCCGGGCGCGCGTAGGAATAGGCGCCGCGCGCGAAAGGGTCGGTTCGCCAGCCATAGAACCGCAACGGGCGGATCGCGGCGCGGAAGTTCGCGCCGAACACGCCGACGAGCTCGTTTTGCGCGAAATCCCAAGCCGCCGCCTCGCCCTCGCGCTCCAGCGCCTCGGCGAGTTCGCCGCCGAAGAAGGCTTCGATGAGCGGGCGGCCGAGCGGGCGCAGGTGATAGGCTCCCGTAGCGCGCCGCCCGACGTCGCCGAAGGCGCGCGAGTCGGGGCCGAAATCGTGCGGTTCGAGCAAAGCCATGTACAGCTTGTTGGCGAGCCCTAGCGGAAGATCGTGCGCGGCGCCGGTCTTCGCCGGCAGCGCGGGGCGGAACAGATCCGGCGTCTCGGCGAGGATATTGGTCGGCAGCGTGACGATCGCCGCCGTGCAGCGCAGCTGTCCCGCATCGGTCGAAACGAGCAGCGAGCGGCCGCTGCGGTCGATGGCGCGGACGGGGCAGCGGGTCCGGATCGGCGCCCCCGCCGCGAGGCCGGCGACCACGGCGCCGTACCCTTCGCGCACGCGCCAGTTGACCCCGGAATCCTCATAGCGGGCGAGATCGACGACCGACACTTTGGCGAGCTCGGCGCCGCTGTAGTAGGTGCTGACCGCGTCGATCATCGGGTTGAAAGGATCGCCGGGCGCCAGCAGCGCGTCGCAAGCGACGTCGGGCCCCTCCCACTTGTCGACGCGCTCGCGGAAGCGCCCCAGCGCCTCGGCGAATTCGGCCATGCGCGGTTTGTTCGGACCGACCTGCGAGGCCGCGCGTCCCCAAGGCGGCGGCGATTTGTCGATTTCGCGTCCCTGCGCCTCGGCGATCCCGACGAACGGGTTGGACTCGGCCGAATGCAGCCAGCCGCAGCCGAGATCGACGGTCTCGCCGTTGGCGAGTTCGGCCGTCCAGGCGCGCCCTCCGACGCGGTCGCGGGCCTCCAGGACCAGGAAAGTGAGCCCGGTCTGCGCCAGCCGCGACGCGGCGGCAAGTCCCGCCGCGCCGGCGCCGACGACGATCACGTCGAATTCGTCATGAGGCAAAATCGCAAGTCCTCGCTGGCTGGCGGAAGGGGCCGAAGCCCGTTTTAGCGGCAATCCCGGCGAAGGCGAAGTGCGCGCCTGCCCGGCGGCGAGCATGCAATTTTCGCCTCGCGGCCCTATGGTGCGGCGGCGCGCGATGGGGTGTTGAATGACGGAACGGGTCCGGCTGCTGATCTGGGATCTCGACGAAACCTTTTGGCGCGGCGTGCTCAGCGAAGGCGGCGCGACCTTCGTAGAGCGTCACAAGGCGATCGTCGTCGAACTCGCCCGGCGCGGAATCGTCAGCTCGATTTGCTCGAAGAACGAGCCCGAAAGCGTGAAGACCCTGCTCGTCGCGCACGGCGTCTGGGATTATTTCGTGCTGCCCAGCATCTCGTGGGAGGCGAAGGGGCCGCGCATCCGGACGCTGATCGAAGCGATCGGCCTGCGGTCCGCCACGGTGATGTTCATCGACGACAATCCGCTCAATCTCCAAGAGGCGCGGCGCTTCTGCCCGGAGCTCCAGGTGCGCGACGTCGCGTATCTACCCGAGTTGCTGACCGACCCGCTTTTCGCCGGCAAGGATGATCGCGAGTTGACGCGGCTCAAGCAGTACAAGCTGCTGGAGCAGCGCCGCGCCGAGCAAAGCGAGGCCGGCGCCGACGTCACGCAGTTCCTGCGCGACAGCCGGATCGAGGTCGCCGTCGACACCGACGTCGAGGCCAACATCGACCGCTTCATCGAGCTCATCAATCGCACCAACCAACTGAACTTCACCAAGAAACGCCTGCCCGAAGACGTCGACGCCGCGCGCGCCGACGTGCGCAATATCCTCAAGGGCTATCAGAATCAGGCCGCTCTCGTTCGCGTCCGCGACAAATATGGCGATCACGGGATTTGCGGCGCCTACGTTCACAACAGCGAAGGCCGGCGGCTGGAGCAGTTCGCGTTTTCGTGCCGCGTTCTTGGGTTGGGCGTCGAACGCTGGCTGTATCAGAAGCTCGGCCGCCCGGCGATCGACGTCGAAGGCGAGGTGCTCGCGGACTTGTTTGATCCCGCACCCGTCGATTGGGTCCAACTAGGCGCGCAGGAGGCGACGAAAGACGATGGCGAGGCGCCCCGGATCGGCCGCATCACCGCGCGCGGATCGTGCGAGATCGGCGCCGTCGTGCACTACTTCCGCTACCATTGCGACGACACCGTCGGCGAATACCACATCTTCCGCGATAGCGGCGTGTTCCGCATCGGACACAGCGTGTTCCTCTATCATGGCGCGCGCGGGCTCGGCCCGGCGCAGCTAGAGGCGGCGAGGCGCATCGGCTACGTCGAAAGCGACTTCGCGACCCGCCTGTTCGACGCTACGCTCTATGACGAACGCGGCCATCTGGTCATTCTCGGCTTCGGCGCGGATCTCATGTATCCGTTGATCCGCCATCGCGGCTCCGGTCTCATCGTGCCGTTCACGCTGTTCCCGCCGGAATGGGCTGGCCGCGCGCCCACCGAAATCGCCGAGGCGGACGTTCCCGAGCGATACCCCGCCTGGGCGCGCGAGGCGGTGCGTTTCGTGCGCGCCGAGTGGGACCTGCTCGGCCCGACCAAGCCGTCGGATTTCGAGGCGCTGCTGCGCTTCGCAGTGTCGCAGATTCCCACGAGCGCGAGGATTTGTCTGTTGGCGCTGCTGAGCCGCGATTACATCCATAAGGACGGCGTCAAGCGGACCGTCCCGCCGCGCTGGGTCGCCTTCAACGCCGCGATGCGCGCCGTCGCGGCTTCGCATCCCCGGGTGTTTGTCATCGAGCTCGACGATCTCCTGGAGGATCGCGAGATCGACGATCGGCTGCATTTTCAGCGCAGCGCGCTGTTCAAGATCTATCGGCGGATCGCGGAGCAGGCGTTCGCGCCGGCCGCGGCTCGCCGCATTGCCTCGTAGCGGCTTCGGCGCTACAGCCGCCTCGATGTCGCGTCCCCTCGCCTTCGTCAAAGCGCGTCTCGTCGATCCCGCGAGCGGCCGTGAGTTCGCCGGCGGCGCCCTCATCATCGACGGTCGCATCGCCGGGCTTGGGCCGTCCGTCACCGCCGACTCGGCGCCCGAGGGCGCGGCCATCGTTGATTGCGGCGGCGACGTCGTCGCGCCGGGGCTGGTGGACTTGCGCGCCTTCGTCGGCGAGCCCGGCGCCGAGCATCGCGAGACCATCGCCAGCGCCGGCGCCGCCGCGGCGGCGGGCGGCGTCACCACGCTGCTGGCGCGGCCGGACACCTCGCCGCCGGTCGACGATCCCGCCGTCGTCGACTTCCTGAAACGCCGCGCGCGAGACGCCCGCGTCCGAATCCTCCCCTGCGCCGCCATCACCAAGGGGCTGGCCGGCGCGGAAATGGCGGAGATCGGGCTGCTGCGCGAGGCCGGCGCCGTCGCGTTCTCCGACGGACCGCATTCGATCGCCAATTCCGGCGTGCTGCGCCGCGCGATGACCTACGCGCGCGATCTCGATGCGCTCATCATGCACTATTGCGAGGACCGCGGCCTCGCCGGCGGCGTGGCGGCGGAAGGCGGACTGGCGAGCCGGCTCGGCCTCTCCGGCGTGCCGCGCGAGGCCGAGACGGTCGCGCTCGACCGCGACTTGCGGCTCGCCGCGCTCACCCGGGCGCGCTACCACGCGGTGTTCGTCTCCAACGCGCTGTCGTTGGCGGCGATGGCGCGCGCGAAATCGGACGGGCTCGCCGTGACCTGCGGCGTCTCGATCAATCATCTGGCCCTCAACGAGAACGACATCGGCGATTACCGCACCTTCCTCAAGTTCAACCCGCCGCTGCGCAGCGAGGCGGAGCGGCTGGCGCTGGTCGAGGGCCTCGCCGACGGCGTCATCGACGTTGTAGTCAGCGATCACGATCCGCAGGACGTCGAGACCAAGCGGCTGCCGTTCGCCGAAGCCGCGCCCGGCGCGATCGGCCTGGAGACCTGGCTGTCCGCCGCGCTGCGGCTGGTCACGGCGGGGCAGATTACGCTGCCGAAGCTTTTGCGAGCGATGTCGACCCGGCCGGCGGAAATCCTCGGCCTCGAAGTGGGCCGGCTGGCGGTCGGCGCGCCGGCCGATCTCATCCGCTTCGATCCCGACGAGCCTTACGTGCTCGACCCCGCGCGCTTGCGCTCGCGTTGCCGCAACACGCCATTCGACGAGGCGCGCATGGAGGGCGTGGTCAAGCTGACGCTAGTTGCGGGCGAGGTCGCGCCTCAGTAGGCTCGCCTCATGTTGTTTTCGATTTCGCCGGCGGTCGCCGGGTTGTGTCTGGCGCTCGGCTATCTGCTGGGTTCGATCCCGTTCGGCTTCCTGCTGACGCGGGCGGCCGGCACGGCGGACTTGCGCACCATCGGCTCCGGCAATATCGGCGCGACCAATGTGCTGCGCACCGGCCGCAAGGACCTCGCCGCCGCGACCCTGCTGCTCGACGCCTGCAAGGCCGGCGTGGCCTATATCCTGGCGGCGCTGCTGTTCCACGACGACGCGGCGGGCCTCGCCGCGGCCGCGGGCGCTTTCCTCGGCCATCTCTATCCCGTCTGGCTCAAGTTCAAGGGCGGCAAGGGCGTGGCGACCTTCCTCGGCGGGCTCATCGCGGCCTCCTGGCCGGCGGCGCTCGCCTTCGCCGTCGTTTGGCTGCTCGTCGCCGCGACGACGCGCTATTCCTCGGCCTCGGCGCTGGTCGCCTGCGTCGCCGCGCCGCTCGTCGCCTTTGCGCTGGGCGACCGCGAGACGGCGTTCGTATTCGCGATCCTCGCCGCGCTGGTCTGGGTGAAACACGCGCCCAACATCCAGCGCCTGGCGCGCGGCGCCGAGCCGCGCATCGGCGCGAAAGCTTGAAACCGCCCGCCAAGACGCGGCTGACCGACGCGCAGCGCTTCGATTGGCTGCGCCTGATCCGCTCGGAGAACGTCGGCCCGCGCACGTTTCGCGCGCTCATCAATCACGCCGGCGGCGCCGGCGCGGCGCTGGAGGCGTTGCCGGAACTGGCGCGCCGCGGCGGGGCCCGGCGCAACATTCGCATCGCCACCGCTGAGGAGGTCGAGCGCGAACTGACGCTGGCGCGCCAGCTCGGCGTGCGCTTCGTCGCGCTCGGCGAGCCCGAATATCCGCCGGCGCTGCGCGCCAGCGACGAGGCGCCGCCGCCGATCCTGGCGCTGCGCGGCGCCGAGGAGGCGTTGCAACAGCCGGCGATCGCCATCGTCGGCTCGCGCAACGCCTCGGCCGCCGGGCTCACCATGGCCGATCGGCTGGCGCGCGGGTTAGGCCAAGCCGGCTACGTCGTCGTTTCGGGGCTGGCGCGCGGCATCGACCTGCGCGCCCACGTCGCGTCGTTGGAGACCGGCACGATCGGCGTGCTCGCCGGCGGCCACGCGCGCATTTATCCGCCCGAGGCAGTCCCGATCGCGCCACGGATCGCCGAGCACGGCGCGATCCTCTCCGAAATGCCGATCGAATGGGAGCCGCGCGGCCGCGATTTCCCGCGCCGCAACCGCATCGTTTCCGGCCTTTCGCTCGGCGTGATCGTCGTCGAGGCCGCGCGGGGTTCGGGCTCTCTGATCACCGCGAAATTCGGGCTGGAGCAGAACCGCGAAGTGTTCGCCGTTCCCGGCTCGCCGCTCGACCCCCGCGCCGAGGGGGCCAACGATCTGCTGCGCGACGGCGCCCGCCTTTGCGCGCGCGTCGACGACGTGCTCGCCGTGCTCGACCCGGTGCGCGTGCAAGACCCGTTCGCGATGTTTCGCGAGGACGCGCCCGACGCCAGCGAGCCCCTGTGGGGGGAGCTGCCGCTGCTCGGCGTCGATCCCGAGGCGGCGCCGCGCGCCAAGCCGGCGCAGGCTTTCGACGAGGCGACCGCGGCGCCGTTCGCTCCCAGCGAGGATCAAGCGATCGCCGAAGTCGAGCGCCTGCTCGGCCCCGCGCCGATCACGCTCGACGATCTCGCCGAGGTCTCCGGCCTGCCGCTGCGCCAAATCCGCATGGCGGTGACGATGCTGGCGCTCGCCGGCCGGATCGAGCACAGCGGCGGCGACCGGGTGGCGCTGCTGCCGGGCGGTGAATAATGGGGGAAAGATTTGGAGCGTTGCGGAGGCTAGGCGAGCCTTGCAAGCCTTGGCGCCGCCTGATGAACCACCCCTCGCCCCGCAAAGGCGGGACCGCTTCTCGAAGCGAGCAGCGGCGCCGCAACCCGCCCCATCAAGTCTCGCGCGCCCCGCCGCCATAGCGCAACCCCGCGCCGAGCATCTGCTCGCAGATGCGGAACACGTCGGCGGGGCGCAGCCCGTGCAGGCAGGCGAGGCCGCGCGGGCAACGCGCCGGCTTATCGAGATAACACGGCCCGCAGCTCATATCGCGCTGCACGGCGACCGCCATCGGTCCGATCGGCCCCCATTCCCGGGCGGAGACCACCCCGGAATGCACGCCGACGGTCGGCGTCCCCAACGCCGCGGCGATATGGTGCGGACCGCTGTTGTTACCGACGAACAGCCGCACCGCGCGCAGCAACGCCGGCAAATCGCCGAGCGTCGTCCGACCGACTAGCGACCAGACGCGCGTCTTGGCGCGCGCGCCCGCGAGCACGTCCTCGGCGATCGCCATTTCGTTCGGCGCGCCCATCAGCGCGACATGCACGTCGAACGTTTCGGCGATGAGATCAATCAACTGCGCAAAATGCTCCGCCGGCCATTGCCGCAGCACATTGCCGGCGGCGGGATGGACACCGACGACCGGGCGATCGAACAGCCCAGGGCGCAGATCGGCGAGGCCCGGCAGCGCGCGCAAGCCGGCGATCGCCTCGTCGCGTGTCGGCCCGGCGAGGAACGCGCGCTCGCGCTCGCAGGCCATCGACACCGCTTCGGCCAGCGCGACATAGTCGTCGGCGACCTGCGACCGCTTCGGCAAATATTGCAGGTCGGTGTCCCATTCGAGCGCGATGTCGAGCCAGGGATAGGCGCCGCGCACGTCGAAACCCGCCAACAGCCGCGCGCCGCTGTGTTTGAGGACGTCGCGCGTCTCGGTGTGTTTGCGCATGTCGATGGCGATGTCGAAGCGATAGGGTCTGAGCCGCGCTTCCAGGTCGCGCCACGCGGCGTCGTCGATGTCGAGCAGGCCCTGCTGCGACACCTTGTGGAAGAAATTGAACTCGATGACGTTGTCGATCGCCGGCTCGAAACGCGCGAGCGGGATCGAAGCGGACGGCGCCAGCACGTGAATCTCCGCGTCGGGAAAGCGCAGCTTCAGCCGTTGGATCGCCGGCAGCCCGGTGATGAAATCGCCGACGTGGTCGAGCTTCTGCACGAGGATGCGGCGCACGCTGTCGCGGGCCAGCAACGGCCGCCCGGCGACGATGACGCGCGCCGGCTCCAACTCGGGCGCATAATCGACCTCTTCGCGCGACAGGCGGGGATGAAAGAACGGATCGCCGAGGGCGAAGGTATTGCGCCAGGCGGCGTCGAAGCCAGTTTCGTCGAAGTCGTCGTGCAACTCTGAGCGACTCGCCATCTCGTGGTGAACCAGCGTCGCGTGCGGCGTGTAGACGACGCGCAGGCCGGCCCGCCACATCCGCAGGCACAAGTCGACGTCGTTGTTGACGATGGCGTGGCCCTCGTCGAACCCGCCGACGGCGTTGAACGCGTCGCGGCGCATCAGCATGCAGGCGCCGGTTACCGCGGCGACATTGCGCTCGCAGGCGGCGAGTCCGAATGGACCGCCGTCGTCCTCGTCGGCGAAGCGGAACGCGTGGCGGGCGTTGCGATCGACCAGAAACATGCCGGCGTGCTGCACGCGCCGATCGGGATAAAGCAGCCGCGCGCCCACGACGCCGACCTCCTTGCGCTCGGCGTGCTCCATCAGCGCATCGAGCCACTGCGGATCGACCGCTTCGACGTCATCGTTGAGGAACAACAGATATTCGCCGAAAGCCGCTTCGGCGCCGAGGTTGTTGAGCTTCGACCAATTGAACGGCGCGGCGTATTCGACGACGCAATCGGCGTTCTGTTTCAACCATTCCTTCCAGGGCGAAGCCTCATCCTCGATGTTGTCGACGCAGACGATCTCGAAGCGCGCGTAGCGGGTCAGCTTGCGGATCGACTGCAGGCAGGTTTCGATGAGGCCGCCGCTCGCCACCGTCGGAATGATGATCGACACCAGCCCTTCGCCGGCGATCTTCCTGCGCATGCGATAAACCCCCGGCGCGCCGCCCGGCAGCACCTCGCCGGCGACGCCGCGCCGCGCCAGCGCCGCTTGCAGCGCCGCCGTCTCGCGCGGCGCGTCGTCGCTCGCCGGCGCGGTTTCGGCCAGGATCAGCGGAGTGCGCCCGATCTCTCGCGCCGCTTCGGTCAGGCGCAGCACGAGATCGTAATCGCCCCGCTCCAGGATTTCGCCAAGGCGCACGCCGGCGCGCCGCGCCGTCTCCGCCGAGGCGCACCAGGCGCGGCCGATATAATTCATCGACCCCAGCAGATCCGGCGACCATTCCGGCTTCAAGAAGGCGGTCGTCCGACCGCGGCCGGGGTCGGGGCGCCGGTCGTCAGCGTAGAGGAAATCCTCCTCCGGGCGCGTGGCGATCCCGAGCGCGAACTCCAGCAACGCATCGACGCCGAGCCGGTCGCCGCTGCGGAGGCATAGGAAGAAGTGCGAGCCGCCGCGAGCCATCGCCTCGGCCACCGCAATGTCGTCGGGGAAAATCTCAACGGCGATGTCGGTCTGCTCCGCGGCGGCCATGGCCGCGGGCGACGGTGCGACAAGGGCGACGCGAAAATCGCGGTAAGCCTGCGCGCGCAGCGACTCCAAAGTGGCTTCGAGGCGTCCCTCGGCCTCCCCCGGGGCGACGAACACAACAAATCGCGGAGGCGCCGCGGCGGCGGCGATCAACGCGGCCTTGAGGTCAATCTCCGCTTGTGGCGCGAAGGTTCGCAATTGTGCGCGTTCGTTGTCGAAATCGAGCGCTTCGACGGTGACCTGAACCGCCAATTCCTTGTCCTCGCCGTGCGTGTCGCGCGCGACAATGCGCAGGGTCTGCTTTTCCCGGGTGAACACCTTGCGCGGCAGCAGGATCGCGTAGCCGCTGGCGGAAGCGCCGGGCCAGCCGGGGTAGGCGGCGCCGATGTCGAGCCGGCGGCCGCCGCGCGAGGCCGCGCCCATCGGCGTCCCGTCGAGAAACACGTCGATCGCCGCGATCCCCTTGCGCGCGACCGCCCAGCCGTCGATCGCCAACAGGCTGCGCACCGGGCGGACCAGCGCGCCATCGACGATCTCGGGCGAATCGATGAACAAACGGACGTCGCCGCGCTGCGCGACTTGCGAGGATTCGCGGGCGAGCCGCGTCGAGGCTTTCAGCCTTCGGAAGAAACGATCGCCGGCGCGAGTGGCGAGGCTCAGCCCGAGTTCGTGTTCGCCCGCGGCGAGGGCATCGAGGGTCTTGCGAAATTCGAAGCCGCTCTTGGCCGCCGAGGGAATCGCCGGGTGGGATCGGCCGACGTCGGGGCGATCGCGACCGGAGCGCGCGGCGCCGATCTCGACTCCGTCGAGACTGACCTCAATGCGCTCGATCTCGTCGACGTGCGCCGCCCAGCCGACGATTTCGACGGAGCCGTCGTCGAACAGCGCCAGCAGGTCGCAGTTGAACAGAAGGTTGTCGGAACGCGGGCGCGGCTCGGCGCCGTCGGCGCGCGCAATGTGGCGCATCGCCGCGTGAAGCGCGCCAGCCTCGGCCTGGACGACGACATAAGCCTCCTGTGCGTCCTGGGCCTCGACGGGAAGCTTTGCCGCGAGCGCGAAGCCGCAGGCGGCGGCGTTGACGAATTCCGGATGTGTGGCGGCGACGTCGGGCCGCGCCATTCCGTATTCCGTGTCGCCGAGGCGAATCCCGGCAAGCCTGACCTCGATCGCTTCGACGGCGGTCTCCCCCGCCGCCCAGCCGCGGACCGAGAGGATTCCGTCCGCGTCGACACTGGCTTCCTCAATCGATACGATCATGGACCTAGGCTCTAGGCGCCCTCGGAGCGCGTCCGCAGGGGGATGGGGGCGCCCCACGGCGCCGTCAAGGGCATGGCCGCGAAGCGACGCGCGGGGCAATCCGGGAGATGCTTGTCAACTTTACATTGCAAAAATAAGCGCTAGGTCGCTGCTTTGGGGTCGCTGCGAAAATCTCAGGCCGCGAAATACGACGATCCCCTTCATTTCAGCGCGGCGACAAACCAGAAAAGCCTATCCTACCGTCTGGCGCTCACATTCTGGCCGGCGGCGATTTGGTCGCTCTTCCGCAGAAGTCAGCAAAACATACATTTAAACTACAAATATAGATTATTTTTACGGTAAGCTTCCGGCCCTGAGACGAAGGTTTGTTACGTGGTGTTTCGGTCAGAATACGACACGCGTTAACATTAAAAACGACGACCAAATGTTGACATGCTATCCACTTTTGTCTTGGATGCGCTGGATTTATTTCGGTCAGCCGACGTTTTAACCCAAATTTGCAAACGGAATCTTGCTAAACATGATTTAATAGACTAATCGGTGGCGCAAAAGTATATTGCGACTTGGCGTCGGTGAGGCGAGCGCTCCCCCAGCCTCGCGGCCGCAAACGGATGGGCGATGGAATCGCGGAGCCTGAGCGCATCCCGCGGTCGTGTTGCGCGCGGGACGGAGATAAATAACGGGAATTCGTTGTCGAGTGGCGTTCTCGTCGAGTCTTGGAGCGCGGCCCCCGTCCTGGCGTTGCGGCGGCTGATCGTGGGCGTGCGCGCATTTTTCACGCCGCGCTCAGGGGTTGTCGCGTGGTTCGAGCCCCGGATCGCTCGTCCGCGCCGAGCGCGCGCGTCGTGAGCGGGACGGCGGCGCTGCGCCCTATCCTCGCCATGCGCAACCGCCGCGCGAGCGCCGCCCAATCGGCGGTGCCGGAACGCAGGCCGATCGTCTATGACATGAGCCACCTGATCGCCCGGTTGCGGGCGCAGACCGGCACCGGAATCGACCGCATCGATCTCGCCTTCGCGTCTCACTTCTTTGCGACCTCCGCCGATTGCGAAGCGGTGCGCTATGGCGCGGGGACGCCGCGACTGATCGCCGCCCCCTGGGCCCATCATTTCACCCGCGCCGCCCAGGACGTCTGGACGAGGCCGCAAAACGCGCAGGCCGACGCGTTGTGGGCATGGCTCGAGGCCTCGTCGGGCGCTGCGCCGAAGCCGCAGCCTTCCGTCCCGTCGCGCAACAGCGCGCCGGCCTGGAGCCGCCGGCTGCTGTCTTGGGCCGGTTATCTCGTCGGCAGCGCCCGGCGAAGCGTGCCGACGCGCGCCGTCTATATCAACGTCGGCTACCACCGCTTCGAGCATCCCCGGTTTTTCTCCTGGCTCGCCGCGCGTCCCGACGTCGACGGCGTGTTCATGATTCACGACCTGCTGCCGCTCGACTATCCCGAATATTTCGAGCCCGGCGAATCCGAGAAGTTCCGCGTCCGGATCGCCACCGCGCTGAAGTTCGGGCGCGCGTTCCTGGTCTCGACGGAGGCGGTTCGCCGCCGGCTGCAACAGGAAATCGCAGCGCGCGGGCTGGAGCCGCGACCCATTTGGGCGCATCCGTTTCCCTCCCCGCTCGCCGACTATCCGACGGCGGCGATCACCCGGCGGCGCACCGAGCGCCCCTATTTCGTCGTCATCGGCACCATCGAGCCGCGCAAGAACCATCTCCTGCTGCTGAACATCTGGCGCGCCATGGCGCGCAGCGACCCCGCCCCTCCGCGCTTGGTGATCGTCGGCGCGCGCGGCTGGGAGAACGAGCAGGTGCTCGACATGCTCGACCGCTGCGAAGCGTTGACCTCGCATGTCGCGGAAGCCTCTGACCTCGGGTCGCGCCAACTCGCCGAGCTAATCGCCGGCGCGCGTGCGGTGCTCGCGCCTTCGTTTGAGGAAGGCTACGGCCTGCCGATCGTTGAAGCGCTGGCCCTCGGAATCCCCGTCGTCGCCTCCGACACCGCCGCGGCGCGCGAAGTGTCGCAGGGCCGGGCGCGTCTCCTATCGCCGATCCACGGCGAAGGCTGGCGCCGCGAGATCGAACGCCTGGCGACGGATGCGGAGTACGTCGAGGCGCAGCGGGCGCGCGCGGCCGGGTTCGCCGCCCCGAACTGGGGCGATTATTTCCTGTCGCTCGATCAGTTCATCGCCGGGCTGCGATCGCCGGAGCGGCCGTGGGCGCACGCCGACGGGCCGTCTCAGCCGCCGGTGAACCCGGCGACGGCGGTATAGGGCGAGCGCGGAATGCGGACGCGCCGCGTCTGCATGTCCTTCAGCATCATGTACATGACCGCCGTCATCGTCGCGTCGGCGAGCGCGTCGTGCTGGTCGATCAGGTCGAGCCGAAGATCGGCGGCGAGCGCCGCATAGCTCAGGTCGACGTGCATCCCCGGCGGCGCGTCGGCGTATTTGCGGTCGTAGTAGAGGCCGGAGACCTCAACCTTGCGGTTCGGCAGGCCGATTCCGAGCCACGCGCGCACGTAGCGATCGAGCATCGCCACGTCGAATTCGAGAAAGTAGCCGACAAGCGGCCGGCCGCCGAGGAAGCGCAGAAAGCGCGGCAGCACGTCCGCCATCGCGCGGCCCAGGGTGACGTCGCGCTCGCGAAGCCCGTGCAGCTTGATCGCCTCGGGGTTGATCGCGGTCGCCCCGCGTACCGTGGCGTAGAACGCCTCGCTGGTCAGCACCGTCGCGCCGCGAATTCGCACCGCGGCGACGGAGACGATTTCGTCCTTGCGCCGATCGAGCCCGGTCGTCTCGCAATCGATGCAGACGACCTCGTCCGCCGGTCCCGGCTCGAACAGGAACGCGTAATCCGGGTCTTTCAACCGGCGGCGGGCGAGCCAGCGCGGGGTCATCGCGTTGTCCCCTCAGAACATCGCCAGATTGAAATGATGACGCATCAGGTCGCGAAACTGTTTGACGATGCGCAAAGCGTCGCGCAACAGATCGCGGTCCATTGCGGTGAGCCGGCCCGGGTCGACGCGCGCGCCGGACGGTCCGAGGCCGAGCCGCGCGTCGAGCCGCAGCGTCATTAGCCAGAACAAAGCCTGCGTCAGCTCGCGGGCGAAGTCTGGCGTCAGCGCGCCGAGCTCGGCGAGCCGGACGATCCGCTCGGCGGTGTTGGTCTCTTCGAGCCCGCGCTCCAGCGCCAGCGACCGCACGCCGTGGACGACCGGGAAGACGCCGCCCTTCTTCAAGTGGATCGCCTCGCCCTCGCGGGTCGACGGCAGGCTGTTGAACAGGCCGATCGGGATCGGAAACTGATCGACCGCGCGCGCGAAATGGGCGAGCCGCGCCCGCTCGCCGCGCATCGCCGCGATCAGATCCGCCTTGACCGCGCGCAACAGGTCGGCGTCGCCGGCGACCGCTTCGGCGTCGTAGAGGATCGCGATGTTCATGTGCGACGCCTCGCTCGGGACGGCGCTCCAGGCGGCGATATCGGCGCGGTAGAGTTCGGCTGTCTTCGACCACAGCGGATTGCGCACCATCACTTCGCCGGGACATGGCGGGAAGCCGAAGCGCTCCAGCGCGCCGGTGAAGGCGGCGCGAAACTTTGCGAGATCGGCCTCGGGAACGGCGCCGGACAGGATGAGCCCGTTGTCCTGGTCGGTGCGCACCGTCTGCTCGCCGCGGCCCTCGCTGCCCATCACGATGAGGCAGCCCTTTTCGGCGATCGACCGCGGCGCGGTGAGACGGAACGCGCGGGCGAGCAGGCGACGGTTCAGATCCGAGACGATCTCGCAGACGACGCCGATCTTGACGCCCTGCCGGCGCAGCATCCGCGTCTGCCGTTCAATCTCGCCGGCGGCGCGGGCGAGATCGTCGAGGTCGCGGGCGCGGTCGATGCGGGCGCCGACGAGTTGCGAGCCGCCGGCGACGAAGGCGAGCAGGTCGATGTCCTCCAGGACGCCGACGTACGTCCCCCCCTCGCGGATGGCGACGCGGCGCTTGTCGTGCTTGGTCATTTTCAGCAGCGCGGCGGCGACGAATTCGTCGATGTCGCAGCCGATGACGTGATATTGCGCCGCCGGCCCGACCGGCGATTCCAGCGGCAGGCGTTGCAGGATCGCCGCCTGCGCGAGATTGGTCGCGGTGACGATGCCGACGCGTTCGCCGTCGCGCACGAACACCGCCTTGCAGTCGGCCTCGCTCATCCGGCGCATCGCCGACTCGATCGAATCGGCGGCGGCGACGAACACGGCGCGATGCAGGTGCAGCTCGCGCAGCTTCGCCTGCATGGTCGCGCCGAACCGGGCCTCCTCGGCGTCGGCCGCCGCGGCGTCGAGCTTGCGCGAAATCTCCAGATAAAAGAACGCGGCGAAACGCGGATTGTCGGAGATGAGCCGCATCGCCGTCGCGCGCGGCAGCAGGTAGCACAGCGTCTCCTCGGCCGCGACGAACGCGAGCCCGCCGCCGCCCTGGATCAGCGCGCGCGCGTCAAAGGCGTCGCCGGGGCCGTGCAAGCTGACGGGATCGTCGCCGTCGCGCTCCTCGACATGGCCTTTCATGACGATGAACAGATGGTCGGCCTGCGCGCCGCGCGCGATGATCGCCTCGCCCGGGCGGAAGTAGCCGATGTCGAGCGCGGCGCGCACGGTCTCCAGCTCGGCGCCGGTCAGGCGGTCAAACGGGGCGTTGGAGGGATCGAAGCCGAGCGCCATGGGCGGGTCCGGGCGAAAGAGCCGCCGCGGGTGTGCCCCGGCCCGGACCGCGGCGCAATTGGAGGATCGGCTAGGGGCGTGGTTGGCGGCTGCTTTGGTAGGCTACACGGCGCTAAAACAGCCACTGGCCCCGTCATTGCGAGCAAAGCGAAGCAATCCATCTCCGAGAGATCGTCTGATAGCCGGATGGGGCTGCAACGGCGGCGCCGTGGATTGCTTCGCTTTGCTCGCAATGACGACGGCAGTTGCGTGGTTTCGCTCGCGGAGACCGTCCCGGCCGCCAGGCGCGCTTTACGCCGCCAGCGCCAGCCTGACGGCTCGGCCGGTGGCGACCAGACGACGGAGCTTGATGCTTTCGCACTCGGCGCCGTGGCATTCCTCCACAGCGAACGCGACCTCGACCACGCCGTCGGCGCCGTATTCCTCGGCCTCGCGGACCAACGCGCGCGTCGCGATCTCACGGTCGGACTCGCCGAGTTCGCGATCGGCGGGGCGCCAGGGCGTATGCGCCGAGACCCGGCCAATCGTGTGTTGGGCGCGCTTGGAGTCGAGCGACGCGGTGAAACTCACTTGCATGACGATACCCATCTTAAAGCCCTTCCCGAAATCTGAACCGTCCGTCTTGCCGGGTGGTTAAGGACTTTTACGGTCCGGTGTTGACTGACGTTATAGTTGATGATTTCGGGGTTCGACGCTGTGATAAAACACACAGGGCGGCGCTGAGACGGCGCCGCCCTGGCGAATTCTTGGCGTTAATTGGTTAACGCGCGTTTCCCTCGAACTGTGTCTTCGCCGCAACGCGCGGCGAGTCTCAGCTCGCGACGGCGGCCGGCGCGGCGGCCGCTTCCTTCTTTTCAAGGTCCTCGCCGGTTTGCTGATCGACGGCGCGCATTGAGAGCTTCACCTTGCCGCGATCGTCCAATCCCATCAGCTTGACCTTGACCTTGTCGCCTTCCTTGACGACGTCGGTGGTCTTGTTGACGCGGGCCTTGGCGAGCTGGGAAATATGCACGAGCCCGTCCTTGGCGCCGAAGAAGTTGACGAACGCGCCGAACTCCATCGTCTTCACCACCGTGCCTTCGTAGATCTGGCCAACCTCCGGCTCGGAGGCGATCGACTTGATCCAGTTGACGGCCGCCTTGATCTTGTTGGCGTCGCTGGAGGCGATCTTCACCGTGCCGTCGTCCTCGATGTTGACCTTGGCGCCGGTCTTCTCGACGATCTCGCGGATCACCTTGCCGCCGGTGCCGATCACTTCGCGGATCTTGTCGGTCGGGATCTTCATCTGCTCGATGCGCGGCGCGAACTCGCCAAGTTCGGCGCGGGCGCCGCCGATCGCCTTGCTCATCTCGCCGAGGATGTGCAGCCGGCCGTCCTTCGCCTGGGCGAGCGCCTTTTCCATGATCTGCTCGGTGATGCCGGCGATCTTGATGTCCATCTGCAACGATGTGACGCCCTCGGTGGTGCCCGCCACCTTGAAGTCCATGTCGCCGAGATGATCCTCGTCGCCGAGAATGTCGGAAAGCACCGCGAAACGCTCGCCCTCCAGGATCAGCCCCATGGCGATGCCGGCCGTCGGCCGCTTCAGCGGCACGCCCGCGTCCATCAGCGACAGCGAGGCGCCGCAGACGCTCGCCATCGACGAGGACCCGTTCGACTCGGTGATCTCCGACACGACCCGGATCGTGTAGGGGAACTCCGCCGGGGTCGGCAGCATCGGCCGGATCGCCCGCCAGGCGAGCTTGCCGTGGCCGAGTTCGCGCCGCTTCGGCGAGCCGACGCGACCGGTCTCGCCGACGCTGTAGGGAGGGAAGTTGTAGTGCAGCAGGAAGCGCTCCTTGTAGGTGCCTTCCAGCGCGTCGATGAACTGCTCGTCCTCGGAGGTGCCGAGCGTGGCGACGACGAGCGCCTGCGTCTCGCCGCGGGTGAACAAGGCCGAGCCGTGGGTGCGCGGCAGCACGCCGACCTGCGCCAGGATCGGGCGCACGGTGGTCAAGTCACGCCCGTCGATGCGGCGGCCGTGATCGAGAATGTTCCAGCGCACGACCTTGGCCTGCGCGTTGTGGAACGCCTCGGCGACCTCTTCCTTGGTGAACTTCGCCTCGCCCTCGGCGGGGGCGAGCGCCTCGAACACTTTTTTCTTGACCGCGTCGACGGCGGCGTAACGGTCTTGCTTGACCGTGATCGAGTAAGCGGCGCGCAGATCGGCCTCGCCCACTTCCAGCACCGCCTTCTCGACGCCGGCCTTGTCGGCGGCGGCCAGCTCGCGCGGCTCCTTGGCGGCCTTTTCGGCGAGCCGGATGATCGCCTCGATCACCGGCTGGAACGCCTTGTGGCCCGCCATGACGGCGCCCAGCATGGTCTCTTCCGAAAGCTCCTTGGCCTCGGACTCGACCATCAGCACCGCGTCGGCCGTGCCGGCGACGACGAGGTCGAGCACGGAGTCCTTCATCTGCTCCAGCGTCGGATTGACGACGATCTCGCCCTTGATGTGGCCGACGCGCGCCGCGCCGATAGGGCCCATGAACGGCACACCGGACAGGCAGAGCGCGGCCGAGGTCGCCACGACCGCGAGAACGTCGGGATCGGTCTCCATGTCATGGCTCAGCACCGTGACGATGACCTGCGTCTCGCAGCGGAAATCGTCGGGGAACAGCGGCCGGATCGGACGGTCGATCAGGCGCGACACCAGCGTCTCCTTCTCCGAAGGCTGGCCCTCGCGCTTCTTGAAGCCGCCGGGGATGCGGCCCGCCGCATACGCCTTTTCGATATAATCGACCGTAAGCGGGAAGAAATCCTGGCCGGGCTTGGCGGTTTTGGCGGCGACGACGGTGGCGAGCACGGTGGTCTCGCCCCATTGGGCGAACACGGCGCCGTCAGCCTGGCGGGCGATGCGGCCGGTCTCCAGCACGAGCTCGCGCCCACCCCAGTTCAGTTTTTCGCGTTGAATATCAAACATCTTTGCATCCTTCTTCTGTGTTGGCGAGGATGCGAAAGCTCGGAACGAACAGTCTTGAAAGCGTCATCGGCAAGACGGCGAGGGGCTCGGCCATTCGGCGGAACCCCTGGCTATCCTGCCATGACGCGGCTTTCGCATCTTTTTGGCGGCCGCGCGGGATGCGCGGCCACGCGCTCAGCGGCGAATGCCGAGGCGTTCGATCAGACTCTTGTAGCGTCCCTCGTCCGAGCTTTTGACGTAGTCGAGCAGCGTGCGGCGCTGCGAGACCATCTTCAAAAGGCCGCGACGGGAGTGGTTGTCTTTCACGTGGGTCTTGAAATGACTGGTGAGGTTGGTGATGCGTTCGGTGAGGATCGCCACCTGCACCTCGGGCGAGCCCGTATCGCCCGGCTTGAGGGCGTAGTCGCGGATAAGCAGAGCTTTGCGCTCGGCGGTGATCGACATCGGGATGTCTCCGGTTCAAGGGTAAACGGCCGAGCCGGGATGTCGTCCAGGTCGGTCGGGGTCCCCCGGCGGACCGAGGGAACGCGGCCTTATACAGGTTTTTGCTGCGGCGCCTAGGCCAAAGCGTCGCGCCCGCGCTATTGCGCGTAGCGGGCGAATACGTAGTCGTGGTCCTTCGCCGGCCCATGACAAGGGAAGCAGGTTTTATGCAGCGCTTCGCCGTCCGGTTTGCCGTTCGTAAACTGCGCGAACCCCCAGCCGCCCGTCGCGGCGAACTTCCTAGAATCCTTGACCATGAACTCGAGATTTGTCGGCGCCCCGGTCACGAAGGACTGTTCGCGGCCGAACACCGCGTTGTTCTGCGGCGACGCCGCGAATTTCCAGGCCAACCTCGCTAGGATCGCGCCGTCCGGGAAGGGTAGCGTCGCGTCCCGAAAAGATTTGTACGCGAGAGAGTTTCCAAGAACGACACGAAAGTCGTTGAGGTCGGCGGCTTCATGACCGACGTTGATCAAAGGCCACTCACGGTATCCCGCCGGGACCTTAAGGCCGTAAATCGGGGCCGCTTGCTCATCGACCTCGCCGACCGCCCATGGCGCGCAAACGACGGTCGACGCCGCCGCGACGGCCGCAAGCGCTGGCGAGATCGGTCTCATGCTCTCGTCAGTCTCAAGGCGTAGGCGCATAACGCGCGAAGACATAATCGCGGTCGGCGGCCGGCTGGTGGCAGGGAAAACAGGTCTTGTGCAGCGCCTCGTCTCCGGGCTTGCCGTCCTTAAAGTCGGCGAAGCCCCACCCGCCCGACGCGGCGTATCTCTTCGAATCCTTGACCATGAACTGGACGTTGACGGCGGCGCCGACAACCGAGGAATCGAGGCCCGCCTCGGGAAAGCCCCCGGCCAGAACCTTGTTGTTGTCGTCGGAGACGACCTCGGTGAAATGCAGCGCGGCGATGATGGCCCCATCGGGGAAGGGTCGCGTTCCCTCCTGGAAGGCCTTGATCGCAATGGCGTTGCCGAGTTGCGCCCGCAACTGCCTGAGACCGCCTGCCATCATCGTTTGCGCGCCGGGGGACATTGTGAGGCTGGCGCCGGTCAATTGGTTTATGGAGATCAGACCCCAGTTGCGAAACCCCGGCGGAATCGTAACGCCATAAATCGGAGAGGCCAGCGGCGTCGTCGAACTCTGCGCGGAGGATTTGGGGATGTAAACCGCGCACACGGCGACCACGGCGCAAATGCTAAGGCCGGCGAAACCCGTAGCAACGAAATGGAGCGCCATGACCCCCCTCGTCGTCCGACGCGCTTTCGCGGTCGTTACGCGCCTCAACGGCGCGCAGGCGCGTCGCCTCTATCCCGGCGATCGCATTATTCGACGCATAGCCGTAGAACTATGGCGCCGCAAATCACTTTTCGGCTTGGACGACTTCATCGAAGTCTAACGGGAGCGCCTCGCTTCGATTTTCTCGCGCAGCGCCGACAGAAACGGGATGTCGGCGAATTGATCCGGCCGCACCTTCGTCCAGTCGACGCCGCGCGGTTGCGGATGTTGCGTGCGGGTCTCGATCAGCTCGGCTTCGGTCGCGATAAAGTGCAGCGCCGTGTCGTGGCTTTCCATGACGACGGCGTCGGCCTCGACCACTTGCAGGGAATGGACGGTCGTCGCTATCGGCGTCGTCTCGTCAACCAAGCCCAGCTCGCGAAACACGCCCTGTTCGAGATCGGCGAAGCCTGCGCCCTTGCCCGTTCGTCCCCCCGCCCGCGTTACCGCTACGCAGCCGACGACGCAGAAGTCGAGTTTCGGCATGTCCTCGAAGCGGACCGGTTCACCGTGCGCCATGAACCCCTGCGCGGTCGCCGCGGTCTCGAAATCGACGCCCTGGGCCGCGAGCTTCTCCGGGTCGATGCGCAGGTACGGGAACCCTTTGGTCAGATAGGGCACCGGCGCGAACAGGAGCTTGCCGTCGTAGAGCGCGCGCAGCCGCAGCGGGATTTGCGGCGGATCGGGGTTGCATTTGACCACCCGCGCCCGCTTCCACGCGTCGAGCTCGCTAAGCTGCTTGGCGGCGGCGTCCGCGCCGACGAAATTGGGGATGCGATCGAACGCCGGGCCGACGTTGACGCCCTCGCGCACCAGACTTTCCCAGACCCGCACGCGCACCGGCGCCTTGGCCGGGCTGCGCGCGCCCCAGCGCGAGGTCTCCGTCACGCCACGGCGCTCTGCAGGGCCGCGAACGGCGTCGTCCATCCGACGATCGCGCCTTGTGCGCGAATCATCTCGATCGCCGCTTGTTTGAAGGCGGGGAAGTAAGAGGCGGTGGCGTCCTCGACCAGCAGACACTCGTAGCCGCGGTCATTGGCCTCGCGCATGGAGGTCTGCACGCAGACTTCGGTGGTGACGCCGGCGAAGACGAGTTGTTTGACGCCCATCGCCTTCAATCGCTCGCCGATGTCGGTCGCGTAGAACATCCCCTTGCCGGGCTTGTCGATGACGATTTCGCCGGGCGCGGGCGCGAGTTCCGGCACGATGTCGGCGCCGGGTTCGCCACGGATGAGGATGCGTCCCATGGCGCCAAGATCGCCGATGCGCAGCGACGGCTCGCCGCGCAGCCGCTTCGCCGGCGGGCAATCCGAGAGATCGGCCGCGTGGTTCTCGCGGGTGTGGAAAATCGGCCAATGTTGGCCTCGGAACAACGCAAGCAGCGCCGCGACGGTCGGCACGATTTCTCGCACCGGCGTCAGATCGTTGCCGAGCGTCGCGCCGAAGCCGCCGGGTTCGAGAAAGTCGCGCTGCATGTCGATGACGACGAGCGCGACGTGCTCGGGATCGAGCGGGAAAACGAAGGGTTGCGCGGCGACGTCAATCATCATCGCTTCTCGGCTGCGCCCACACGTGCGTCGCCGTCGCCGCCATGCCCGCGCTCGAACCCGGCATCCACGTGGCGAGGCAGCGCAGGAAACTCCAACGGTTGACCGGGCTCTCCAGAGGCGGCGCGTCCGATTTGACCGGAGGGAACATGGTTGATCGCGCGAAGCTCGGGAAACGCGGCCGCTCGTCGTTCATATCAATGTCCCGCCATATGTCGGCCGATGGTGGTGCGGTCCGCGCCCGCGGCCGGCGTCTCGTAAGCGACGTGGCCGCCGGACATCACCGCGATGCGGTCGGCGAGCTCCAGGATTTCGTCGAGGTCTTCGGAAACCAGCAGCACCGCGGCGCCGCGATTGCGCTGCTCCATGATCTGCGCGCGAATATCGGCGACGGAGGCGAAATCCAGGCCGAAGCAGGGATTGGCGACGATCAGTACGTCGACCTCCTGGGAAAGCTCACGCGCCAGCACCGCGCGCTGCACGTTGCCGCCGGAGAGATCGCGGATCGGCGTTTCGGTCGAGGGCGTCTTGACGTTGTAGCGGCCGATCAGCTCGCGCGCCTTGGCGCGCATCGGGCCGGGCGACAGCCAGAACGACAGGCTCGACATCGGCGGCTTGTCGAAATCGCGGAACGCCATGTTCTCGGCGACCGACATCACCGGCACCGTGGCGTTCTTCAACGGCTCCTCGGGCAGGCCGAACACCTTGAACTTGGCGAAATGGTCGCGCTTCGGCTCGAAATCCTTGTCGTCAATCAACACTTGGCCGCGAACGATCGGCCGCTGCCCGCTCAGCGCCTCGACAAGCTCGCTCTGGCCGTTGCCGGACACCCCGGCGATGCCGACGATCTCGCCGCCTTTGATCTTCAGGTTGAAGTCGACGACCTTGTCGCGGCCCTCGTCGCCGGCGACGCTGAGGCCGGCGATTTCGAGCGTCGCGCTCTTCGGCGGCGCGGGGAGGCGGGCGGCCGAGGGGCGGATGACGGCGTCGCCGATCATCATCTTCGCCATCTCGCGCGTCGAGACGACGCCGACCTGACCTTCGCCGACCTTGGCGCCGCGCCGCAGCACCGAGAACGCGTCGCAGAATGCCTCAACCTCGCGGAACTTGTGAGAGATCATCATCACCGTGATCTCGCCGCGCTGGGTCATGCCGCGCAGCAGCCCGAGAATCTCGTCGGCCTCGCCCGGCGTCAGCACCGAGGTCGGCTCGTCGAGAATGAGAAAGCGCTGGTTGAGATAGAGCAGTTTCAGGATTTCGAGCTTCTGCTTCTCGCCCGCCGCCAGCGACGACACCGGTCGGTCGAGCGGCACGCGGAACGGCATGCCTTCAAGGAACTTTTCGAGCGTGCGACGCTCGGCGCGCCAGTTGATGACGGACGGCGCATCGGCGCGGCAGACGACGAGGTTCTCGGCCGCCGTCAGCGCCGGCGCCAGCGTGAAATGCTGGTAGACCATGCCGACGCCAAGCGCCTGAGCGTCGCGCGGATTGTGAACCTGGGAGTCGACGCCGTCGAGAATCATCTGCCCCTTGTCGGCGATGTAGAAGCCCATGATGCATTTGACGAGCGTCGACTTGCCGGCGCCGTTCTCGCCGAGCAGCGCGTGGAACGAACCCGCCGGCACCTTGATCGAGACATTGTCGAGCGCGCGCAAGCTGCCGAACGTCTTGCTCATGCCGACCGTCTCCAGCGACGGGCCGCGGCGGAGCGCGGGAGTTGCGGCGGCGTCAACGGCGAGAGCGCTCATGGATCAGGACCTATCAACGATGAGGGCGACCGGGCCGCCGCCGTCCGGCCCCTGATGCTCGGCGCCGCCGGAGACGTAGATCTCCGCGTGACCGACGAGGCCGGCGAGCGCGCCGGCGACAAAGGCGCGGGCGTGGCGGGTCGAGGAAATATCGCTGTCATTCAGCATGGTGTGGCGACGGCCGCGCAACGCGCCGTCGGAGCTCGCTTCGGCCTTGGCGAGCAGCGCCACGAGGCGTTCGCTCTGCGACGGCTTGAGTTGGCCCTGCGTCGCGAGCCCGAGCCGCGCCAGCGCCTCGCGCACCGGCTCGATGTCGAGGGCGTCGCGCATCGCCGCGTGGTCGATGCTGAGCGGCCCGGCCCAGCGCGACGAGACGCCGAGCGCGACGATTTCGTGGTCAATCAACTCGACGCCGGCCGAGGCCGAGGCGCGCTCGGAGTAAAGCGAGACATCGCGGCCGATGGCGGCTTCCGTCAGGCTTGCCCGCGAAATCTCGCCGAGCGCCACCGCGACGCCAAGCGCGCTAGCCGCACGGGAAAGGCCCATCGACTTCAGCGTGTCGCGCGTCGTCGTCGCCTGCCCGCGCCGTTCGGCGGCGGCGATCCGGTCGGCGGTCAGCAAGGGGCATTTGATCTGCACGAAATGAACGTCGGCGGCCGAGGCGAGTCCCGCGTCGGCGATGGCTTTCAGCACGCCCTCGGCGACGAGATCGACCTGCGCGAGCCGTCCCAATTGCTCCGGGGCCAGCGCGGGCGTGCGCGCGCGTCCGAGCGCCAGGGCGCCCGCGTGGGGCGGTAGCTCACTCTCGCGGGATTCCAGCACGAGGAAGTGCGGCGACAGCGCGCCCTCCGTCCCGCCCGACATCACCAGACAAACATTCGCCGCGTCGGCGCCGGCGCGCGCCAGGGCGTCCGACAAGGCGCGCGTCGCAAACCCGCGCGAGAAATCGTTGACGCAGCCGTTGCCCTCGGTCTTGCCGAGGATGGCGACGATGGACTTTGCCTGAATGGCGCCCGAGGCGAACGCTTCCTCCAGCGCGGCGACGTCGTCGGGCGCGTTGGCGGGGAGGCGGTGCGCGTAGGCGCGCCGCGTCACGGCAGACCCGCGATGAACGCCTTGGAGTTCGCCACCGCGCCGAACACGCCGCCCTGCATCTTGACCATCTTGAGCGCCGCCGCGTGGTTGCCGGGATCGATCGCGGCGCAGCAATCCTCCAGCAGCAAACATTCAAAGCCGCGGTCGTTGCCCTCGCGCATCGTCGTGTGGACGCAGACGTCGGTGGTGATGCCGGTCAGCACGATGTTCTCGATGCCGTTGGTGCGCAGGATCAGTTCGAGATCGGTGGCGCAGAACGAGCCTTTGCCGGGTTTGTCGATGACGATCTCGCCGGGCGCGGGCGCAAGGTCGGGGATGATCTCCCATCCCGCTTCGCCGCGCACCAGGATCTTGCCGCAGGGACCGGGATCGCCGATCCCCGCGCCGATGCGTCGCGAGCGCCAGCGCTTGTTCGGCGGCAGGTCGGAGAGGTCCGGCCGATGCCCCTCGCGCGTGTGGATGACGTGATAGCCGCGCGCGCGGACGGCGGCGAGCAGCGCCTTGATCGGCTCGATCGGCGCGCGGGTCAGCGACAGGTCGTAACCCATCTTGTCGACATAGCCGCCTTCGCCGCAGAAGTCGGTCTGCATGTCGATGACGACGATCGCGGTGTTCTCAGGCCGCAGATCGCCGTTGTAAGGCCACGGATAGGGGTCGGACTCGATGGTCGCCATGATTACCTCGCCATGGTGAGTTCGCCCGGCATGTCCGCGGCCGAGTGCTTGGCGCTCGACGTCGCGATCATGATGACCAGGGTGAGGATGTAGGGCGCGGCGTTGAAGAAGTAATAGCCTTGCGTGATGCCGATGGATTGCAAGGCCGGGCCGATCGCCCCGGCGGCGCCGAACAACAACGCCGCGCCGACGCAACGCAGCGGGCTCCAGCGCGCGAAGATCACCAGCGCCACCGCCATCAGGCCCTGGCCGGAGCTGAGGCCCTGGTTCCACGAGCCCGGATAGGACAGCGAGAGGAACGCGCCGCCGACGCCGGCGAAGAAACCGCCGATCGTCGTCGTCATCAACCGCACGCCGTTGACCGAGACGCCCATCGCGCGCGCGGCCGGCGCCGAGTCGCCGACGGTGCGGACCACCAAGCCCCAGCGCGTGTTGCGCAAAGCCCAGGCGAGCGCGATGGCGGCGGCGATGCCGACGAAAAACAGCGGGTTGACGTTGAGCGCGCTCTTCAGGTTCGGGCTGTCGCTCCAGAAGCCGAACGGGATCGAGCCCAGCCGCGGCGCCTGCGGCTGGATGTAAGGCTTGCCGAAGAAAAAGGCGACGCCGACGCCGAACAGCATCATCGCGATGCCGACCGCCACGTCGTTGACGCGCGGCAGGCCGCAGATCGAGCCGTGCATCGCGCCGAGCAACGACCCGGCGACGCCCGCCGCGATCACGCCGAGCCACGGCGACCCCGTGTGATACGAGATCGCGTAGGCGACCATCGCGCCCATCACCAGCGTGCCTTCGAGGCCGAGGTTCACGCGGCCGGATTTCTCGGTCAGACATTCGCCAAGCGCGACGAACATGAACGGCGTCGAGACGCGGATCGCGCCGCCGAGCATCGCCACCAGGACTATGAGCAGGGACGATTCCATCAGCGCCCCTTCGGCTTGAAGATCGAGAAACGGCCGTACAGCGTCTCGGAGGTCAGCAGCACAATGAAGATGAAACCCTCGAGCACCTGCACGGTCGCGTCCGGCAAGCCCATGCGCCGCTGCACGAGGCCGCCCGCGGCGACGATGCCGCCGAACAGGATCGCGACCGGCGGGATCACCAGCGGATTGTGGCGCGCCAGAAACGCGACGAGAATTCCGGTGAAGCCGTAGCCGGCGGCGAGCGAGGCGTTGGCGCGGCCCTGGATCGCCGCGACCTCGAAGAAGCCGGCGAGCCCGGCGCACCCTCCGGCGATCGCCGAACAGGCGACGATCAACCGGCCGACCGGCAAGCCTTGCGCGAGCGCGGCGCGGAAATTGCCGCCGGTGACGCGCGCGGCGAAGCCGAAGGTCGTGCGCGTCATCAACAGCCAGAGGCCGAGGCAGAGCAGCAGGCCGAACAGGAAGCCCCAATGCACCGAGGTGCCGGGCATCGGACCGATCATATACTCGGCGCCGATCGGCTTGGTTGACGGCTTGTTGGGATTGGAGAGATCGCGTAACGGACCTTCGACGAAGAAGTTCATGATCGCGATGCCGATGTAGGTCAGCAATAGCGAGGAGATCGTCTCGTTGACTCCGCGCGCGTAGCGCAGGAAGCCGCAGATCCCCATCCAGAACCCGCCGGTCAGCATCGCGACGATCGACATCAGCAGCAAAGTCGGCAGCGCCGGCGCCACGCCGATCAGCGGAATGGCCACCGCGGCGGCGACGAAGCCGCCGAGCACCAGCGCGCCCTCGCCGCCGATCATGATGAGGCCGATGCGCGCCGGGATCGCCACCGCCAGCGCGGTGAGGATCAGCGGCGAGGAGCGTTGCAGCGTGTTCTGCAACGAAAACTCCGTGCCGAAGCCGCCGCGCCACACGAGTTGGATGAATTCCACCGGCGACTTGCCGATCGCGAGCAGGAAAATCGCGAACAGCAGGAACGACGCCACGATCGCCAGGATCGGAATGACGATATATTCGGCGTCGGCGCGCCAGCGCGAACTGCCGACCGTCGCCGTCGCCGGGGCGGCGACGACACGCGGGGCGGATTGGGCGAGGTTTGCGTCCGACACCGGCGACTCCCGGATTAGCTGGCCGAGCCGACCACGCCCTCAAGCAGATAATCCATCTTGTCGAGGTACGGGTCGAGATTGCCGTAGGTCTTGTCGATCACGACCTTGCCGGTCTTGTTGTCCTTCAGCGGGCCGACGTAGATCGGCTTGCCCTTCTTCAAGCCCTCGATCGCAGCCATGGCCGCCTTCTGGCCTTCCGGCGTGCAGCCGGCGCCGAACGGCGAGTTGCGCACGTAATCGACTTCGTAGCCGCCAATCAGGAAATTCGGCAACTCCTTGCCGGCTTTGATGTCGGCGGCGTAGCCCTTGTAGATCGTCTCCCACTTGTATTCGGCGCCGGTGATGAAGCCCTTGGGCGCCAGCGGCGCCTGGTTGGAATTGTGGCCGCAGGTTTTCACGCCGCGCTTCTCGCCGGTCTCGATGACGACCTTGGGGCCGTCGACGTGGCAGGTGATGACGTCGCAGCCGGCGTCGACCAACGCGTTGGCGGCTTCCGCCTCGCGCACCGGCAACGACCAGTCGCCGGTGAAGATCACCTGGACCGTCACCTTCGGGTTGACGCTGCGCGCGCCAAGCAGCACGGAATTGATGTTCGACAGCACGCTGGCGATCGGCTTGGCGGCGACGAAGCCAATCTTGTTGCTCTTCGTCGCCAGGCCGGCGGCGACGCCATTCACGTAATGGCCCTGGTTCAGATAGCCGAAATAAGAGCCGGCGTTCTTCGGGTCCTTGTCCTTGTTCCACAGCGGCGCGGCGTGGCGGAACTGAACGTCCGGGTATTTCTTCGCGAGATCGACGACGAACGGCGTATAATAGCCGAACGAGGTGGCGAGGATCAGGCTGGCGCCGTCGAGATTGATCATCGACTCCATGGATTTGGAGACCGCGTCGGTCTCCGGCACGTTCTCCTCCTCGGCGACCTTGACGCCTGGCACTTCCTTCAGCGCCTGGATGGCGACGGCGTGCGCCTGGTTCCAACCAAAGTCGTCGCGCGCGCCGACATAGACGATGCCGACCGTCAAATCCGCCGCGCGCGCCGGCGCCCAGGGCTTCAGTCCGAACGAAGCGCTCGCGGCGCCCAACGCCGCCGATTTCAACAAGGCGCGCCGCGATAGTGCAAAACTCGACATGTCTTCTCCCCCGAACGGAGCCTTTGCGCGCCATCTCTCGCGCGCCGAACTCGTAGACCAAGGTGAGCAAGAGCCGTGCCGATCTCACGCCACGGGCGGCGTCTGCGCGAGCTTGCGACCCTTCCAAGGTATGCAGACGCCAATCTCTTGCATACACATCAAGCATTTCGCATACAGACGACCGCGTCGGCCGTTTCGGTTTGGAGGGCCGGCGCGACGCCGAAAATCGGCGCCAGTCCAACCAAGCCGAGCGGCGGAGCGCCTAAGAGTCGGGAATCGGGCGCCTCTCCAGCCGGCGGGATTTGCCTGATTTTGCGGCGCCGGGGTCCGGAGCGGCGCGGAGGTCCGCTAGCAAGCGGCTTGCATCACGGCGCCGCCGGGGTTTGGATGAGCGCAATGCGCGAGGGGATTCGGATGGGGAACACTTTGGCCGCGACGGTTGCGGCCCATCGCGCGGGCAAATCGCCGGTCGAGACGGTCGAGGCGACCTACGCGCGCATCGCCGCGCACGATGACCCCGCGCTGTTCATCACGCTGCGGCCGAAGTCCGAGGCCCTAGCGGACGCCGAGCGGCTTGCAGCAGCGGGCGCGAGCGGCAAGCCGCTGTTTGGCGTCCCGTTCGCGGTCAAGGACAACATCGACGTCGCCGGCCTGCCGACCACCGCCGCCTGCCCTGCCTTCGCCTACACCCCGGAACGCTCGGCTTATGTCGTGCAGCGGCTCGTCGACGCGGGCGCGATCTGCGTCGGCAAGACCAACCTCGACCAGTTCGCCACCGGCCTCGTCGGCGTGCGCTCGCCCTACGGAATCCCGCGCAACGCGCTGCGGTCCGATCTGATCCCCGGCGGCTCCAGTTCGGGCTCGGCGACCGCGGTCGGCGCCGGCCTCGTGCCGTTCGCGCTCGGCACCGACACGGCCGGCTCCGGCCGCGTGCCGGCGGCGCTCAACGGTATCGTCGGCCTGAAGCCGAGTCTCGGCGCGCTGTCGTCGCGCGGGCTCGTGCCGGCTTGCCGAACGCTGGACACGATCTCGATTTTCGCGCTCGACGTCGCTGACGCCTTTGCGGCGTTCCGCGTCGCCAGCGCTTATGACGAGGCCGATCCCTTTGCGCGCGTGTACCCGGCCCCGGAGCTCATCGGCGCGCAGGGTCTGCGCGTCGGCGTTCCCAAGGCGCTCGACTTTTTCGGCGACGCAGCGGCGGAGGCCGCCTTCGCGCGCGACGTGGCGGAGGCGGCGAAGCTCGGCTTCAAAATCGTCGAATTCGATCTCGCGCCGTTCGCCGAGGTCGCGCAAATGCTCTACGAGGGTCCCTGGGTCGCCGAACGCTACGCCGCGACCAAGCCGTTGATCGAGACCGCGCCGGAGGCGTTCCATCCGGTGACGCGCGCCATCATCGAGAGCGCGCGCCGGTTCGACGCGACCGCAACGTTCGAGGCGTTCTACAAGCTCGCGGCGCTACGGCGGACGACGGAATTGGCGTGGCGCCGGTTCGACGTGATGCTGGTGCCCACAGCGCCGCGCTATTACACCGTCGCCGAGGTGCTGGCCGACCCGCTGCGGCTCAACCGTCAGCTCGGCGCCTTCACCAATTTCGTCAACCTGCTCGATCTCGCCGCGATCGCCGTCCCCTCCGGGATGCGCGACGACGGGCTGCCGTCGAGCATAACGCTGATCGGGCCCAACGGAGCGGACGGCCTGCTCGCCACAATGGGAGCGCAGATTCACGCGCAATCGGGCGCCCCGATGGGCGCCACCGGTCTGACGCCGGGGCCGGCGCCGACGCCGGCCGCGACGAACGGCCGGATCGAGATCGTCGCCGTCGGCGCGCACCTCACCGGGCTGCCGCTCAATCGCGAGCTGACCGAACTCGGCGGCCGGTTCGTTCGCGAAGTCGAGACGACGCGCGACTATCGGCTCTACGCGCTGCCGGGCACGACGCCGCCGAAGCCGGGCCTACTGCGCGTCGCCGACGGCGCCGGCGCGGCGATCCAGTGCGAGGTGTGGTCGCTCGATGCGGCGGGTTTCGGCGCTTTTGTCGCGAAGATCCCGCCGCCGCTGGGCGTCGGCACGCTGCGGCTGGCGGGCGGCGGCGCGGCGAAAGGTTTCTTGGTCGAGGCGGCGGCGATCGAGGGGGCGCAGGACATTTCGGGTTTCGGCGGCTGGCGCGCCTATCTGGCGCGACGCTGAACCGGTTCTAGAATAATTCAGCGTCGGGCGCGGCTCGCAGCAGCGAGGCCGGGGCCAACGACTGCCGCAGCGCCTCGAACAGCAGCACCCGATTGCGACCACGGCGCTTGGCGACATAAAGCGCCTGATCGGCGCGGCCGAACGCCGCCGAGCCGGTGTCTTGGCGCTTTAACGCGGTGGCGCCTATGCTGACTGTCACCTGCCCCCCCTGCGGGAACGGATAGGCGGCGACCGCGGCGCGGAACCGCTCGAACGCCGCCCGCGCATCTTCGATCTCGCAGTTCGACAACAGAATGACGAACTCCTCGCCGCCGAACCGGAACAGCTTGTCGGACTCGCGGAACGTATCGCGCATCAGGCCGGCGAACAGCACCAACACTTCATCGCCAAACGGATGGCCGAAGCGGTCGTTGACGTGTTTGAAGTAATCGATGTCGGCGACGCCGAGGTGGGCGCTTCCGGCGTCGGCGATGCGATCGCCGCCGTTGCGGCGCGCGAACCGGCTGAACTGTTCGTCGAAGGTTCGCCGGTTGGCGAGCCGCGTCAACTCGTCGATGTCCCCGTAATCCAGCGCGGCGAGATGGCTGCGATAGATGCGCAACATGGCCGCGAATAGGGAAATCTGCGCCCGATCAAACTCGTTCGCGGCCTCGATTTCCATCAGTCCGAGAACCTCGGAGGCGCCGAGCACAGGGAGCGCGCAGCCCGCAGACTCGCTGCTCTTTGCGCTCCAGCAGACGAAACTCTTTGATTCATGGGCGAGACGCAGCGCGTCCGACGCGGCGATAAGCGGGATGTCGTCCCGAAGCGGCGCCGTCGCCGATTGAGGAAGCGCGACGCGCCTGCGCAGCGTGATCCCGCCGGCGCGGCGCAAGACACGCCAGAACGTCAACGCGCGCGCCTGCGCGAGCTCGAACGTCACGCGCGCCAGCGTGACTTCGAGCCCCTCCCGGTCGCGCTCGTCGATGAGATCGGCGACGCTATGAATGAGATCGCTCATCGACGCGCGAGCTTGCCGAGCGCATCTTATGCGAACCTTGCGGCGACGCCGCCGTCATGGCGAGCGTAGCGACGCCATCCAGCTCAACGAGATCGTCTGTCCGCCGGATAGGGCTGCCTTTGCGGCGCGCTGGATGGCGCCGCGTCGCTCGCTATGACGAAGCTATACCGCCAGCCGCTTGCGCACTTCGCTTTCGACCATGTCTTTGCGCTCGCCGGACAGCACGACGGCGCCGCGGTCCATCACGGCGTAATCGTCGGCGAGATCGCGCGCCCACTCGAAATATTGCTCGACGATGAGAATGGCGAGGTCGCCGCGCTGCTTGAGATAAAGAATCGCCCTGCCGATGTCGCGGATGATCGAGGGCTGGATGCCCTCGGTCGGCTCGTCGAGGATCAGCAGTTTCGGCCGCGTCAGCAACGCGCGGGCGATGGCGAGCTGCTGCTGCTGGCCGCCGGAGAGATCGCCGCCGCGTCGGCCGAGCATTTCGCGCAACACCGGGAACAAGGTGAACACCTCGTCGTCCATCGGTTGACCGTTCGCCACGAGGCCAGTCTGAAGGTTCTCGCGCACGGTCAGCAGCGGGAAGATTTCCCGCCCCTGCGGCACGTAGCCGAGCCCCTTTCGCGCGCGCACGTAAGCCGGGAGGCTCGCGATGTCCTCGTCCTGCCATCGGATCGAGCCGTCGCGAATTTGCTGATGGCCGACGATGGCGCGCATCAGCGAGGTCTTGCCGACGCCGTTGCGGCCGAGCACGCAGGTGATGCGACCGATCGCCGCCGACAGCGACACCGAGCGCAACGCCTGCGCGGCGCCGTAGAACAAGTTGACCGACTCGACTTTCAGCATGAAGCTAGCGCCTTCCGCGACGGAGCGGACCCGTCATTGCGAGGAGCGAAGCGACGAAGCCATCCAACGCGCCGATCGCAGCTCTCCCGCAGGGCCGACGATCTCTGAGAGATGGATGGCTTCGCTTCGCTCGCCATGACGGTTCTACTTGATTGAGAATCGCTCTACCGCCCGAGATAGACTTCAACGACGCGCTCGTCGGCGCTGACCTGGTCGAGCGTGCCTTCCGCCAGCACGGCGCCCTCGTGCAGCACCGTTACCTTGACGTCGAGTTCGCGCACAAACGCCATGTTGTGCTCGACCACCACCACCGAGTGGTGCTTGGCGATCTCTTTCAGCATGGTGGCCGTCGCGGCGGTCTCGGAATCCGTCATGCCCGCCACCGGCTCGTCAACCAGCAGCAGCTTGGGGTCCTGGGCCAGCAACATGCCGATCTCCAGCCACTGCTTCTGCCCGTGCGACAGCGAGCCCGCCAGCGCCTCGCGCACATCCGTCAACCGGATGCGTTCGAGGATGCGTTCGATCGCGCGATTGCTCTCGTCGGTCGGGCGCGCGCCGAGCGTCGCGCGCACCGTGCGCGGCGCCTTGGCGGCGAGCAGCACGTTGTCGTTGACGGTGTGGTTCTCGAACACCGTCGGCTTCTGGAATTTCCGGCCGATACCGAGCGTCGCGATGTTCGCCTCGTCGAGCTTGGTGAGGTTGTGGCGGCCCTCGAAATAGACATCACCGGTGTCCGGCCGGGTCTTGCCGGTGATGACGTCCATCATCGTCGTTTTGCCGGCGCCGTTGGGACCGATGATGGCGCGCATTTCGCCAGGCGCGAGCACGAGCGACAGGCCACGCAGCGCGCGATAGCCGTCGAACGTGACTTTGACGTCATCGAGATAGAGCAACGACGACGTGAGGCGGGCGTTCTCCTCGCTCATGTCGCGGTTCCCGTCGCCACCACCGCGCGCGTGCGCCGGAACCGTATGCGCGAAAACATCCCCATGACCCCGCGCGGAAAGAACAGCGTCACGATGACGAACAGCAGCCCGAGCGCGAACAGCCAGTATTCCGGCAGCGCGCCGGTGAAGTAGGTTTTGGCGAAGTTGACCGCTATGGCCCCGATCGCCGCGCCAACCAGGGTTCCACGACCGCCGACCGCCACCCAGATCGCGGCTTCAATCGAATTGCCGGGCGCGAATTCGCTGGGGTTGATGATGCCAACCTGCGGCACATAGAGCGCGCCGCCGATCCCCGCCATAATCGCCGAGACAACGAAGGCGAACAGTTTGATGTTCTCGACGCGATAACCGAGAAAGCGCATGCGGCTTTCCGAGTCGCGCACGGCGATCAGCGCCTTGCCGTATTTGGAGCGCACGATCGCCCGCGACACGAGGTAGGCGATGATGAGGAAGATCGCGCTGATCGAGAACAGGCCCGCTTTGACGTTGGCCGATTGCAGCGAGAAGCCGAGAATGTCCTTGAAGTCGGTCAGCCCATTGTTGCCGCCGAACCCGAAATCGTTGCGGAAGAACTCCTTGAACAGCGCGAAGGTCATCGCCTGGGTGATGATCGACAGATAGACGCCGGTGACGCGCGAGCGGAAGGCGAACCAACCGAACGCCAGCGCCAGCAGGCCGGGGATCAGCACGACCATCAGCATCGCATAGATGAAGGAGTTGAAGCCCCACCACGCGACGGGCAGCTCGTGCCAGTTCAGGAACACCATGAAATCCGGCAGGATCGGATTGGCGTAGACGCCGCGGGCGCCGATCTGCCGCATCAGATACATGCCCATCGCGTAGCCGCCGAGCGCGAAGAACGCGCCATGGCCGAGCGACAGGATGCCGCAATAGCCCCACACCAGATCGAGCGCGACGGCGAGGATGGCGTAGCAGAGATATTTGCCGAATAGCTGGACGATATAGGTCGGCATGTGAATCGCCGAGTCCTCCGGCGTGCCGAGCGCCGCGAACGGCACCAGCACCGCCGCGAGCGCGACGATGGCGACGAAGATCCAGCCGGCGAAGTCGAGTTGTCGGCTCATGCCTCCACCGCCCTGCCCTTTTGGGCGAACAGGCCGCGCGGCCGTTTCTGGATGAACAATATGATGAAGACCAGCAAGGCGATCTGCCCCTGCACCGCGCCGATGGTCGGCTCCAAAATCTTGTTGGCGAGCCCGAGCGTGAACGCGCCCAGAGTCGCGCCCCAGAGATTGCCGACGCCGCCGAACACCACGACCATGAAGCTGTCGATGATGTAACCCTGGCCGAGGTTCGGTGACACGTTATCAATTTGCGACAGCGCGACGCCGGCAATGCCGGCGACGCCGGAGCCGAGCCCGAAGGCGAGCATGTCGACGCGCGCCGTCGAAATGCCCATTGCCGAAGCCATGCGCCGGTTCTGCGTGACGGCGCGCATCTGCAATCCGAACGACGTGGCGCGCAGGATGAACAGCAGCATCGCGAACACGGCGGCGGACAACAAGATGATCCAGAGCCGGTTGAGCGTGATTTCGAGGCCGCCGACGTGATAGGCGCCGGACAGGAACGGCGGCGAATAGACCTGCTGGTTGTTCGCGCCGAACACGGTTCGCACCGTCTGTTGCAGGATCAGCGAGACGCCCCAGGTGGCGAGCAGCGTATCGAGCGGCCGCGTGTAGAGATAGCGCACCACGAAGCGCTCGATGATGACGCCCGCGGCGCCGGAGACGACGAACGCGATCGGAATCGCCAGCGGCACCGACCAGTTCGCCATCGACATCGGCAGCAGCATCTGCACGACATAGGTCGCGTAGGCGCCGAGCATCACCATCTCGCCGTGCGCCATGTTGATGACGCCCATCACGCCGAAGGTGATGGCGAGCCCGATCGCCGCCAGCAGCAGCACCGACGCCGCCGACAGCCCATACCAACCGTTCTGCGCCAGCCCCCACAAAAACAGCGACGTCTTGATCTTGCTCACCGCCGCGTCGGCCGCTTTGTGGATCGCTGGATCGTCGTGCTTGGCGGCGAGGCTCGTGATGTAATTCTGCGCCGCGCTGTCGCCGCGCGCCGCGAGCGCGTCGATCGCGCGCAGCACGTCGGCGTTGTTGGCCTCGGGGGTGGCGGCGATGATCGCGGCGCGCGCCTGTTCGAGCGCCGCCTTGATGCCGGGGTCAGTCTCCTTGCCGAGCTGCCCGTCGACGATCGCGAGCCCCTTCGGATTCGGATTGTTGAAGAGATCATGCGCTGCGTTGAGGCGGAGCTGCGGATCGGCGGCGCCGACGCTGAGCGCGCCGCTGGCGGCCTCCAGCGCGCGCCGCACGCCGTTATTGACGCGGGCCTTCTTCAACCCCTCGACGGTGTCGACCTTAGCGCCGGTCTTGGCGTCGAAGGCGTCGCCGGCGGCGGTCGCGTAGACGACGCGGTTGTTGACGGGATCGAGGTAGAGCCGCCCGGCGCCGAGCGCGTCGAGAATGTCGGCGGCGTGCGGAGGAGAGGCGACGGCGATGCCGGCGATCGCCTGCTCGGTCAGCGGATATTTGTCTTGCAGCAGTTGCCCGATCGCATCGTTGAGGCCGTCGGCCCTGGCGGGGCTGGAGAGGCAAAACGTCACGAGAGCGAGAAGGCCGAGGAATAGCGATAGTAGGGCGCCGTTAGAGCGGCGCCGCGCTGTAGGCGCGATTTCCAAATCGCGCTTGTTGGGGAGATAACGCGGTCTGGAGACCGCGTCTACAGTGGGCGCCTCTCGCCATGAGCAACAAGGTCGGCGGCGCGTCGCCGGTTCAGGAAGATCAATCGCCATGTTACGCGAGTGCACCCCAAATTCGTGGCGCTGCAATGCGCCCACGTGATCGAAGCGTCACACGCTTCCTTGAACCGCCCGGGCGGAGTCTCGCCGCCCGGGCGCTGTCTCAACCGAGCGTCAGCCGCCGCACTTGCCGGTCTTGACGTTGAAGTTGCCGCAGTTCATCGGCTTGCGCCAGTCCGCGATCAGATCGCGCGAGCCTTCCAGATACGGCGACCACTCCTGCGCAACCAGCGTGCCGGGCGTCTGCCAGACCGTGTTGAGCTGGCCGTTGCCCTGGATCTCGCCGATGTAGACGGGCTTGGTGATGTGATGGTTCGGCATCATCGTCGAATAGCCGCCGGTCAAGTTCGGCACCGAGACGCCGATCATCGCGTCGATCACCTTGTCCGGATCGAAGCTCTGCGCCTTCTCGACCGCCTTCACCCACATGCTGAAGCCAATGACGTGCGCCTCCATCGGATCGTTGGTGGTGCGGTTCGGCTTCTTGGTGAACTCGTGCCATTTCGCGATGAACGCCTTGTTGGCGGGCGTGTCGATCGATTCGAAGTAGTTCCAGGCGGCGAGATGGCCGAGCAGCGGCTTGGTGTCGAGACCCGCGAGTTCCTCTTCGCCGACCGAGAACGCGACGACGGGAATGTCGGTCGCCTTGATGCCCTGGTTGCCGAGCTCCTTGTAGAACGGCACGTTGGCGTCGCCGTTGATCGTCGAGACAACGGCCGTCTTCTTGCCCGCTGCGCCGAACGCCTTGATCTTCGACACTTCCGTCTGCCAGTCGGAGAAGCCGAACGGCGTGTAATTGATCATGATGTCTTCGGGCGCGACGCCCTTCAGCTTCAGGTAGGCTTCCAGGATCTTGTTGGTGGTGCGCGGATAGACGTAATCGGTGCCTTCGAGCACCCAACGCTTCACAGATCCGCCGTCCTCGCTCATCAGATAGTCGACGGCCGGGATCGCCTGCTGGTTGGGCGCGGCGCCGGTGTAGAATACGTTGCGTTCTGATTCCTCGCCCTCGTATTGCACGGGATAGAACAGCATCGAGTTCGAGCTCCTTGAACACAGGCAGCACCGACTTGCGTGAAACGGAAGTCCAGCAACCGAACACCACGGAGACTTTGTCCTTGGCGATCAGCTCCTTCGCCTTTTCGGCGAACAGCGGCCAGTTCGACGCCGGATCAACCACCACCGCCTCGAGTTTCTTGCCGAGCACGCCGCCCTTCTTGTTCTGCTCGTCAATCAGCATCAGCATAACGTCTTTCAGCGTCGTCTCGCTGATCGCCATGGTGCCCGAAAGTGAATGAAGAATACCGACCTTGATTGTGTCGTCGGCCCATGCCGCGACGCTCGTCAGCGCGACCGCGCCGACGGCAAGCGCGCCCAACGCGCCTGTTACAATACGCCTGGTCAATGACATTGCACACCCCGTGATGGTCGAGCGGCGCGAGTTCGCGCTCCTGCCCGTCGGCGTGGATCGCAAAGCCCGTGCCACAGCGTCGGGCGGCGCGAACGCCTTCAACTCCGCGTCATCGTCAGCGGGGTGGTGAATTCTTGGGCGCCGGCGTCTACTTTGGCGCGCGTTTCGCCAAAATGCGCTGGAGCGTGCGTCGGTGCATGCTCAATTGCCGCGCAGTCTCGGAGACGTTGCGATCGCAGGATTCGTAGACGCGTTGGATATGTTCCCAGCGCGCGCGGTCGGCCGACATCGGCGGGTCGAGCCGCTCCGGGCGCTCCTCGGCGTCGGAGGACAGCGCCGCGGCGACTTCGTCGGCGTTAACGGGCTTCGCGAGATAATCGAAGGCGCCGAGCTTGACCGCCGTCACCGCCGTCGCGATCGCGCCGTAGCCGGTCAGGATGATCGCGCGCGCCTCCGGGCGGCGCTCTTTCAGGGCGCGCATCAGGTCGAGGCCGCTGCCGTCGGTCAGCTTGAGGTCGAAGACGGCGAACGCCGGCGGCGCCTCGCTCAACGCGATGGCGCCCTCGGCGACGGTGTTGGCGGTGCGCGGCGCGAAGCCGCGGGCGGCGAGCGCCCGCGCCAGCCGGTCGCAGAACGGCTTGTCGTCGTCCACGATCAGCAGCGATCGGTCGGCTACGGCTTGCAGGGGATCGTCGATCATGGGGTCTGATATACCTTGCGAGCGCGCGGGAGCGAATTGCCATCCCGTAAAACAAACCGTCACGGCTAGCGAAGCGAAGCCATCCATCTCTGAGAGATCGTCTGCTAATCGGATAGGGCTGCATCGGCGGCGCCGTAGATTGCTTCGCGGCGCTCGCAATGACGATTCCGCCATATCTATAAATGGGCTAGTCGCTGGCGAATGCGAGGTGGCTCTCCGCGCCGAAAAGCCGGCGCGGCCACGACACCAGGGCCCGCGCGCCGCGCTGCGGCGCCCCCAGATTGCCGATCCGAAGCTCGGCGCCGGTCCGCTCCAGCAGCGCCTTGGCGATAAACAGTCCGAGCCCGAGGCCCGCTTCCGCATCGGCGCGCCGGGCGGCGCTGCGGTCGGATATATAGGGTTCGCCCAGCCGTTGCAGAACCGCGGCCGGGAAGCCGGGGCCATCGTCGGCGATCGAGATTTCGACCTTCTCGCGGCTCCAGGTCGCCTCGATCCGCACTTCCGCGCGCGCGAACGCGATGGCGTTCTCCGCGAGGTTGCGCAAGCCGTAGAGCAACGCCGGGTTGCGCGCGCACGCCGGGCGCGGCTCAGGGCCGCTCGCCGAGACGACGATGTCGATGTCCTGCAACCGATGCGGCCCCGCGACCTCTTCCAGCAGCGCGTCGAGTTCGACGCGGTCGAACGCCTCGCCGGCGATGCGGCTGGCGATCGAGAGCTGGCCGAGGATGGTGCGGCAGCGGGCGAGCTCCTGGCGCGCCAGCGAGAGGTCTTCGCCGCAGAGCGCGGCGACATCGCGCTGGTTCGAAAGCTCGTGGACGACCACGGTCAGCGTGGCGAGCGGCGTCCCGAGTTCGTGCGCCGCCGCCGCCGCCAGCCCGTCGAGCTGCGAAAGATGCTGGGCGCGCGTGAGGATCAGTTCGGTCGCCGCCAGGGCGTCGGCAAGCTGCCGCGCCTCCTTGGCGACCTGCCCGCCGTAGACGGCGACGAACACCGCGCTAACGATAATCGCGAGCAGGAAGCCGACCGTCTCGATGACCGGCGGATTGACCAAGGTTCCGTCGGACAATTGCAGCGGAATCCGCCACATCGCCAACGCGCAGGCGCAGAGGATCGCGAACGCCAGCAGCTTGCCGGTCTCGAGCCAGGTTTGCGACACCGCCGAGATCATCGTCGGCGCGAGCAGCAACATGGCGAACGGGTTGGCGACGCCGCCGGTCAGATAGAGCATCACGCCGAGCTGTCCGATGTCCACGGCGAGGATGTAGGTCGTCACCTTTTCCTCCAGCCGTGTGGCGGGCGAAAATCTCAGCCGCAGGAACGCGTTGAAGGCGAGCAGCAGCGCGACGCACAACGCGGCGGCGCCGAACGGAAATGCGATGTGCAGCACGAAGCGGGCGACCAGCAGCGCCGCGATCTGACCGGCGGCGGCGATCCAACGCAGCCTGACCAGCGTTCCGACGCGCAGCCGCCGGGCCTCCTGGCCGAATTCGAACTGATTCATGTTCGGGCGCTTTCGATCTATGCGGCGATTTGCGGCGGCAAGCGCCGGCGTTCAAGACGACGAAAGGCGAGCTTCAAAGTTCAGACGCCGATCACCCCGCCGCCTTCGAGCCACGGCCGCCGCCGCTCGAGCTCGTCGCCGACAAACTCGAACATCGCGCGCACGTGCGGAATCCGCAGCGCCTGCGGCTTCGCCACCAGCCAGAGCACTTCGTCGAGTTCGGACACGACCGCGCCGACGCGGCGCAGCTCCGGCTTGGCGCAGCCGACATAGCACGGCAGCAGCGCGGCGCCGACGCCGCGCGCCGCCAGATCGGCCATCACCATAATATCGCTCGACGTGGCGGCGCGCCGCCACGGCTCGACATGGCGCTCCAGCCAGCGCCGCGCCGGCGCGGAGCCGAATCCCTCGCCCGGAACCACCCACGGCGCCTCGGGTTTTCGCTCGCCCGCCTCATTCGTCAGCGCGGGCGCGGCGTAGACCGCCCACGGCAATCGCGCGATCCGCCGCGCGTGCAAGCTCTCCGACGGCGGCCCGCTCAGCCGGCGCAGCGCCACGTCGGCCTCGCCGAGGAAGGCGTCGGGCGCGGCGTCCATCAGAACCAGATCGACGCTCAGGCCGGGATAGGTGGACAGCAAGTCCGCCAGGATCGCCGGCAGCACGAGGGTGCCGATCGAGTTGAGCGTCGTCAGCCGGACATGGCCGGAAAGGCGAACGTCGTTGCCGGCGACGCGTCGTTCGAACTCGGCGATCGTGTCGCCCATCAGCGTGGCGAGGGAGATCATGTCCTCCCCCGCGGCGGTCGGCCGGTAGCCGGAGCGCTCGCGTTCGAACAGCCGCACGCCGAGCCGTGCTTCGATCGCCGTCAGGCGGCGAAACATCGTCGAATGGTTGAGCCCCAGCCGTTCGGCCGCGCCGCCGAGCGACTGGGTCTCGGCGATCGCTTTGATAATGCGAAATTCGTCCCAGTTCAGCGCGTCCGGCATCGCGCCTCACCGCAAAGGAACGGGGCGCGGCGCGGCGGCGCGGCGCAGGCGATCGTTGATGGCGGCGCCGAGCCCCGTTTCCGGCACGGGCGCCACGACGATCGTCGGCGCGCCGGTCAAGTCGAGCGCCCGCAGATACGCGAACAGATGGGCCGCCGCCTCTTGCAGATCGCCCCGGCTCGACAGATCGAGCCCCGCTCCGAGCCGGCCGGCGAAATCGAGCGCCGCCGCGCCCGACGGAACGGAGGTCGCGTTGAGTTGCAGCAGCGCGCTCGGCGCGTAGTGGGAGGCGAGCGCCCCCGGCGCCGCGGGCGCCTGTCCGGGCGCGGGCTCGGCGAGCGGCGCGCCGAGCGCGTCCTCGATCGCCTCGCGAGCGACCGCGCCCGGCCGCAGAAGCCGGGGCCCGTCGTCGAGGCAGGCGACGATCGTCGATTCCAGGCCGCAGACGCAGGGGCCGGCGTCGAGAATGAGGGCGATGCGGCCGCCGAGATCGGCCCGCACATGCTCGGCCGTCGTCGGGCTGACCGCGCCGGAGCGGTTGGCGGAGGGCGCCGCCAGCGGCGCCCCGGCGGCGCGAATCAGCGCCCGGGCCACCGCCGAGCCCGGCACCCGCACGGCCAGCGTGTCGAGGCCGGCGCGCGCCAGCAGGCTGATCCGGCAGCCGGCGGCGACGGGGAGGACCAGGGTCAGCGGGCCGGGCCAGAAGCGGGACGCCAGCCGCTCGGCGGCCCCGTCGAGCCGCGCTTCGCGCGCCGCCGCGTCCCGGTTCTCGAAATGCGCAATCAGCGGATTGAAGGTCGGGCGGCCTTTGACGGCGTAAATCTCGGCGACCGCGGCGTCGGAAGTGGCGAGGCCCGCGAGGCCGTATACCGTCTCGGTCGGCATGCCGACGAGACCGCCAGCGCGCAACAAAACCGCCGCTTCGGCGATGGCGGCGGAATCGGCGGGAGCGACGCGCGGGAGAGGAAACGGCTTGGCGTGCGCTAGGGATGTGATCTGCATCATTCGCTGATATGAACTTGGCGCAACGCCATCAATACGAGTTCTGCGAGTTACGCATATTACATCGAAAGACGTCTTTCAAATATATCTTCCGCTGGCCTCCTCGGCGAACCGGCTCGGCGGCCCCTCCCACACGATGCGCGCGTGTTCGAGCACATAGACGCGGTCCGCGTGCGGCAGCGCGAAGGTCACGTTCTGCTCGCCGAGTAGAATCGTGATGTCGGTCGTCTGCCGCAGCCGCTCCAACGCACGCGAAATCTGTTCGAGCACGATCGGCGCGAGGCCGAGCGTCGGCTCGTCGAGGATCAGCAGATCGGGCTTGGTCATTAGCGCGCGGGCTATGGTCAGCATCTGTTGCTCGCCGCCCGACAGGGTGGCGGCGGTTTGGCCGAGGCGTTCTTGCAGACGCGGGAACAGTTCGAACAGCCAGCCGAGTCGCTCCTCACGCTCGCGCGCGCCGAGCCGCAGGCCGCCCATGTCGAGATTCTCCTTCACCGTCATGTCGCCAAACAGGTCGCGCCCCTCCGGCGCCTGCACGATTCCGGCCCGCGAGATCGCCGCCGCCGAGGCGCCGCGCAGCGATCGTCCTTCACGGCGGATGTCGCCGGCGAACGGCGTGAGGCCCGACACCGCGTTGAACAGCGTCGTCTTGCCGGCGCCGTTGAGCCCGACCACGGCGACGAATTCGCCGCGGTGGACGTGCAGCGAGACCTTTTCGAGCGCTTGCGCGCGATCGTAGAACACATCGACATTGTCGACTTCGAGGAACGGCGTCGCGGCGTCGGTGAATGCGCTTTCCGGCCGCGCCGCGACGTTGAGCGCGCCGCCGAGATAGACGCGCCGCACGGTCGCATCGGTCATCACCGCCTCGGGCGATCCCTCGGCGATCCGTTCGCCGACGTACATGGCGAACACGCGATCGGCGAGCGAGGCGATACTGCGGACGTTGTGATCGACGATCAGCACCGCCCGTCCATCGCGCCGCATCTCGCCGATCAATTCGGCGAAGCCGGTCGTCTCGCGCGCCGTAAGCCCGGCGAACGGCTCATCGACCAGCACCACGGCGGGGTCGCGGGCGATCGCCTTGGCGAGTTCGATGCGGCGGAGATCGGCGAACGGCAGCGTCGCCGGCCGGCGGTCGAGCACGCCGGAGAGCCCCACCCGCTCGGCGATGCTTTTTGCGCGCGCGATCGTCGCGGGATCGGGGAACACGCGCAGCAGCGAGTCCGGGAGCAGCGCCAGCACGATGTTCTCCAGCACCGTCTGGCGATGCAGCGGACGCGAATGCTGAAACACCATGCCGACGCCGAGCCGGGCGATGCGGTGCGACGGCCAACCCGCGACCTCGACGCCCTTGATCCTGACCGAGCCGTCGCTCGGCCGCTCGATCCCGAGGATCGCCTTCATCACCGTCGACTTGCCGGAGCCGTTGGGGCCGATGAGGCCGAGAATCTCGCCGGGCGCGACCGAGAAGCTGATGTCGCGCGCGGCGGTGAGACCGCCGAAGCGCTTCGTCAGCTTCTCGACTTCGAGCGCCTTCATGCGGCTTCCCGCCTCGCGCTCAACAGGCCGATCAAGCCGCCGGGGAAAGCCAGCACGACGACGAGCGCGACCGCGGAGACGATGAAGGTCGCGAGATCGCCGAGCGGGCGCAGCAATTCGCCGAAGCCGATGAGGAAGATCGCGCCGACCGCGCCGCCGAGGATGGTGCGCCGCCCGCCCAGCACCGCGCCGACGATGACCTGAACGCCGACCGTCACGTCAATGAACGTGCCGACCGACGCCGCGCCGAGATAGAACACCATCAATGCGCCGGCGAGACCGGAGAACAGCGCGGAGACGATGAAGCTGGCGAGCTTGTGTTTGACGATGTTGAAGCCGAGCGCGCCCGCCTGCACGGCGTCCTGCCCGCTAGCCTGCAGGATGAGCCCGACCGGAGAGCGCGATAGCCCATACAGCACGAGGCCGCTGAACGACATGAAGCCGAGCGCGATCCAGTAGTTGATTTTGTCGCTCGCGCTGATGACGTCGGGAACGGTCAGGCCGATTTCGCCGCCGGTGAGATCGGCGAACACGACGACGAAATTCTGCAGCATCAGGACGGCGACCAGCGTCGTCAGGCCGAAATAGGGGCCGCGCACCCGCAACGCCGGCAGCGCCAGCGCGACGCCGCCGAGAACGGCGGCGAACGCGCCGGCGGCGACGCAGATCGCCAGCGGCGGCTGATAGAGGTTGTCGAGAATGCCGGCGGTGTAGGCGCCGAGGCCGATCAGGAACGTCGGACCGAAATTGACCTCGTTGGCGAAGCCGAACAACAGGTCCCAGGCCATCGAGAACACGCCGAAATAATAGGCCGTGGTCAACAGGCCGAGCACGTAGCCGGAGACCCAGAGCGGCAGGAACGCCAGGCAAAAGCAGACGACGAGGGCGATCAGCAGCGGCGGGAGCGCGCGGCTCATGTCATCGCGATCCCGTCAGGCCGTCCCCTCTCGCCGCCCTTGCGGGAAGAGGGCAAGGGCGAGGGGCGCGCGCGCATCTCAGCGCCGCCCCAACAGGCCGCGCGGCCGCACGTACATGACGACGACCAGCAGCACGAGTGCCGGAATGGCGCGATAGGCGGGCGAGATCAGATAAGCCGTCAGGGTTTCGAGATAGCCGACGACATAGGCGGCGATCAGCGAACCGGAGACGGAGCCCAAGCCGCCGAGCACCACGATCGAGAACGCGCTCGCGGTCAACGGCCCGGCGCTGTAGGAGGATACGCCGAGAAACATGCCGAGCAGCACCCCGGCGACGCCCGCCAGCGCCCCGTAGATCGCCCAGACGGTGAGATAGACGCTCGACAATTCGACGCCCAGCAAGGTCACGCCGCGCGGGTTCATCGACGCCGCCAACAGGATCTTGCCGGCGCGCGACCGGTTGACGGCGAGCCACAGCGCGCCGATCACGATCCAGCACACCAGCGCGGTGAACAGCTCGTTCTTCGGCGTTCGCACGCCGGCGAGCGCCACTACGCCCTCGACGATCGGCGCCACCGTCTTGGCGTTGTTGGTGAACAGATAGGCGATCGCCTCCTGGATCATGATGCCCCACAACAGGGTCGCCGTGAGGATGAAAATCTCCTTCTCCTCCTCGCGGATCCGCCGGCTGAGCTGAAGGCGGCGAACGATGAGGCCGTAGGTCGCGAGCGCCAGAGTGAGACAGGCCGCGACGCCGACGGCAGCGCTCGCGTAGGCGCCGAGGCCGCCGTAGCTGCCCGCCGCCCAGGCGCCGACCGCCGCGGCGACCATCAGGCCGCCATGTGAGAGATTGAGCACGCCGGTGACGCCGAAGATCAGCGTGAACCCGGTCGCGCCCAACGCATAAAGCGAGGAGATCGCGAAGCCGTCGATCAGGATTTGCCAGAAAAGCACGAGGCTAGTCGCGGCAAGGGTGGGGAACGACGCCGCCATTGCGAGCGAAGCGAAGCAATCCAACCCCTACGCGAGGCGCAACCAGCGACCCGCATGGCGTATCTTCTCGCCACTTAACGCATTCGGAAAGCGAAGCGCTCGGTCCCACCGCTGGTTTGCTTCGCTTCGCTCGCAATGACGGCGCCCCTCGCATTCGGTCAGCCTTAATTGGCCTGCCCGACCTTCACGAACGCCGGGAACACCAGCTTGCCCTTGGCGAGGTTCTGCGGCCAGACGTTGACCTGCGCGCCGTTCTGCCATTGCAGGAAGAGCCCCGTGATGTAGCCCGCGCCGATGCGCAGCCCATGCACGTGCGGATCGCCCTTCGGCAGGAACTGCACGCGGCCGATCGTGCCGATATAGTCGGTCGCCTCCATCGCCGTGACCAGCTTGTCGCTATCCGTCGAGCCGGCGCGCTTGACCGCTTCGGCGATGATGTAGACGTCGTCATAAGCCGTATAGCCGGCGTAGGACGGTGTGTTGCCGAATTTCTTCACGAACGCGTCGACGAACGGCAGCGTCTTCTCGGTGACGGCGACGCCTGGGCCCGAGACGCCCTGATACAGCACGCCTTCGGTGGCGCCGTTGGTGTCCTTCCAGAACGTCGAGTTGGTCGCCTGAGAAGAAACGCCGAACATGGCGATCGGCACCTGCTGGCTCTTCCACTGCACGGTCGGCTGCGTGCCGACATGGCTGATGCCGGTGATGATGACGTCGGGCTTCAGCCCCTCGATCGTATTGAAGATCGGCGTGAAGTCGGTCGTGTCGGGCGAGAATCGAATCTCGCCGAGCGGCTTCAGGCCAATCTCGGGCAGGCATTTGGCGTAGCCGGCGTCGAGCGGCTTGGTCCAGGCGGCGTCCTCGCTCATCACGATCGCGGTTTTCATCTTGAGGCCGTCGACCAGCATGTCCTTGGCCGAGTCGCACACCAGCCGGGAAAGCGACCCCGACGTCAGATAGCCGTGGAACGTGTATTTGTTGGCGTCGTAATCCTTGGCGATATTTGCGGTAATGACGTCAGAGGCCGCGCCCGGCGTAATCATCACAGTTTTCAAACGCGCCGCCCACGGCTCCAGCGCCAGCACAACCTCGCTGGTGTAGCTCGCGATGACGGCGTTGACGTGATCGTCATTGACCGCGCGCTGGAACGCCCGCACCGCCTCGGCGGAGGAGGAATGGTCGTCGTAGGAGACGAGTTCGATCTTGCGGCCGTCGACGCCGCCCTTCGTGTTGATTTCGTCGACGGCGATTTGCGCCGCCAGCGGGATAGAGGAGCCGGCGACCGCCTGATTCTCGGCGATGACGCCGATCTTGATCGGCGCCGGATCGGCGTACGCGGCAGAGAGCGCGGCGCCCAGCGCCATGACGGCGGCGCCGCCGCGAATGATATGCGTCACGCGCTTTCCTCCCGTTTCGTCGAGCTTATTGTCGATCTTGAACGGTTTTTCCGCCGCCGACAAGGCGTCGCGCCGCGGAAATCGGCGGCGGCTTGCGGCGAAAGCCGGCGAAACCTTGCCCGCGCGCCGCCCAAAAACCAGGCGGTTCGGGCCAGACGTTACGGAGGCCCCTTGCGCACATCGGATGCGGTCCCGATACTGGCGATTGATCTCCTTCATCGATGAGGCGCGTACCTTCGAGATGATGCGGCAGTACGAATTGGTCGAGCGGGTGCGGCGCTACAATCCGCGCGCGGACGAGGATCTGCTCAACCGCGCCTATGTGTTCGCCATGAAAGCGCATGGCGCGCAGAAGCGCGCCTCCGGCGACCCGTATTTCTCGCATCCGCTCGAAGTCGCCGCGATTCTCACCGAGTTCAAGCTCGACGACGCCACCATCGTCGCCGCCATGCTGCATGACACGATCGAGGATACGCAGGTCACGCGCGAGGAGCTCGACCAGGTGTTCGGCGTCGAGATCGGCGGACTGGTCGACGGCCTCACCAAGCTCAACAAGCTCGATTTCGCCTCAAAGCACGCGGTGCAGGCGGAGAATTTCCGCAAGCTCCTGCTCGCCATCGCCGACGACGCGCGCGTGCTGCTCATCAAGCTCGCCGACCGCCTGCACAACATGCGCACGCTCAATTTCGTGCCGCCGGCCAAACGCGCGCGCATCGCCCAGGACACGCTGGAGATTTACGCCCCGCTCGCCGGCCGCATGGGCATGCAGGGGCTGCGCAGCGAGCTGGAGGACCTCGCCTTCCGCTATCTGATGCCCGAGGCGCACGCGCTCATCATGGCGCGGCTGGCGGACCTGAAGACCAAGAACGGCGCGCTGATCGCCCGCATCGCCGACGAGCTGAAGGACCAGTTCGCCCGCCGCGGCATCAAATGCGACGTGCGCGGCCGGCAGAAGCAGGCCTATTCGATCTGGCGCAAGATGGAGCGCAATTCGATCTCGTTCGAGCAGCTCTCCGACATCTACGGCTTCCGCATCCTCGTCGACAAGGTCGAGGATTGCTATGAGGCGGTCGGCGTCGCGCACACCACCTGGCCGAGCGTAATGGGCCGCTTCAAGGATTACATCTCGACGCCGAAGCAGAACGACTATCGCTCGATCCACACGACCGTCATCGGCCCCGGCTCGCAGCGCGTCGAATTGCAGATCCGCACCTTCGACATGCACGAGATCGCCGAATACGGCATCGCCGCGCACGCGCTCTACAAGGACGGCCGCAGCGCCATCGACACCGGCGAGAGCCGCGCCTATCGGTCCTTGCGCCAGATCATCGAAGCGCTGGCGAGCGACGATTCCGAAAAATTCCTGGAGCACACCAAGCTCGAATTGTTTCAGGATCAGGTGTTCTGCTTCACCCCGAAGGGCCGGCTGATCGCGCTGCCGCGCGGCGCGACGGCGATCGACTTCGCCTACGCCGTCCACACCGACGTCGGCAATTCCGCGGTCGGGGCGAAGATCAACGGCCGCATCGCGCCGCTGATCTCGCCGCTGCGCAACGGCGACGAAGTGCAGATCATGCGCTCGGCGAGCCGCACGCCGCCGGCGGCGTGGGATTCGATCGTCGTCACCGGCCGCGCCCGCGCGGCGATCAAGCGCGCCACCCGCGAGGCCGCGAAGGCGCAGTTCGGCGGGCTCGGCCGGCAGATCGTCGAGCGCGCCTTCGAGCGGGCGGGCCGGCGGTTTTCCGACGCCAAGCTGAAGTCGGCGCTGCCGCGGCTCGCCCGCCACGCGATCGACGACGTGTTCATCGGCGTCGGCCGCGGCGAGATTTATTCCGCCGACGTGGTGCGCGCGATCTACCCCGATTTCCAGGAGGAGCGGAAGGCGGGGCCGGCGATCTCGCCCAACGAGAGCGGCTGGTTCGGGCTCGCCAAAGCCAACCAGCTCGTATTCCGGGCGCCGGGCCAGGATTCGACGATCCCGCTGCGCGGGCTCGATTTCGACACGCCGGTGCGGTTCGCGCCGAAAGGCGGCGCGGTGCCGGGCGAGCGCATCGTCGGCATCCGCACGCCCGGCGAAGGCATCACGGTCTACCCGATCCACTCGCCGGCGTTGATCGCGTTCGACGACAAGCCGGAGCAATGGCTCGACGTGCGCTGGGACCTGGACAAGGCGAAGAAGTCACTGTTCCCGACGCAAATCCTGGTGACGACGCTCAACGAGCCGGGCGCGCTGGGCGCCGTCGCCACGACGATCGGCGAGACCGGGGCGAACATCGACACCGTAACCTTCAACCCGACGGGTCCGGATTTCCGTGAGATTCGCTTCGATCTCGAAGTGTCCGACATCCAGCATCTCAACGCCGTGATCGCCCAATTGCGCGACCGGCCGGTCGTCAGCAAGGTCGAGCGGATCAGCGGGTGAGAGCGGAAGGATGTTCGGCGATTGTCGTTCTTTGGATGCCCCGACGAGACCAACCGCCGCGGACGCCACGGCAAAGCAAACAAACTCTTTTGCGTGCACAACGACGTAGATGGCCGGGACAAGCCCGGCCATGACCGCGGAGGGCGATGGCCGTCTGACCAGCAAACGATGATCGGTTGCAATCAAAGGGCCTAGGTGTGCCGCTCTATTTCGCCTATGGCGCCAACATGGACCGCGCCGCGATGGCGACGCGCTGTCCGCGCTCGACGCCGCTCGGGCTCGCGACGTTGATGCGCCACCGGCTCGCCGTCATGCGCGAGGGCTGGCTGACCGTGGTCCGCGATCCCCGCGCCCGCGTGCACGGCGTGCTGTGGGATCTCGCGCTGGCCGATGTTCCGGCGCTCGACCGGTTCGAGGGCGTCGCCGAGCGGTTGTACGTGAAGGCGGTGCAGCCGGTGATCTCGGCGAGCGGGGCGAAGCGGGCGCTGGTCTATCTCGGGACCAACGTCGGGCCGGGCGCTCCGCGGCTCGACTACCTGCGCGACGTCCTCGCCGCCGCCCGCGAGGCGGGAGCGCCGCCTGACGGGATCGAGGCGCTCGAGCGGTTGGCGAAGGAGGCGCCGTCAAAGAAGGGCGGCTGATCTCAAGAATGTTGCGAGTAGTCCAACCACCTGTCATGGCGAGCGAAGCGAAGCCATCCAGCGTCGGGGCCGCCAATGTAGCCTCCGGTAATTTCGTGGTTTTGTGCGAGAACGCGTCGAAACTTCAACTTTCGGCTCACGAAAGGGCTGGATGGCGTCGCTTCGCTCGCCATGACGAGCGGTCGGACTACTTCGACATTCCGCTCAGTGGTCCAACACTGAACCTTGCCGCTCCAAGTGGATCAGCGGCGAGCGAAAGCGGACTACGGTGAGCGACATACCGCCAACGCCGCCGCACGCTGAATCCGTCAATTTATCGCGACGGGAAATTAATGAGAGTTCCGCATTCCGACGCCAGGAATTATACGGCTGCGGGCTCATGACACGAAGCCGATGGGTGGCCGGAGACGCTCGCGACGATCAGAACAGGAGATCAGGATGACAAAGTTCGCGCTGTACGTTCCGCTTGAGGCCAAACCCGGCAAAGAGAAAGAGGTCGCCGACTTCCTGCGGTCGGCGGTTCCTTTGGTGAACGCCGAGCCCGGGACGATCTCGTGGTATGCGATTCAAGAAGGACCTTCGTCTTTCGCGATATTCGACACCTTCGATGACGAGGGGGGACGCGACGCGCATCTCAACGGAAAGGTCGCCGCCGCGTTGATGGAGAAGATCAAGGCGGGCGATATGTTCGCCAAGACGCCGGAAATTCATAAATTGGGTATCATCGCGGACAAGTCGTAAGGGGCAGCTTGGCGGCGCTTCAGGCCGGCGCCAGGCGGGCCGGACGGCGTTGCACGCGCCGCAACGGCATGCGCAGCGCCGGCCAGCGCGGCGCGAACGCCGAGCCGTCGATGAACTCGAAGCCGCCCGCCGCATTGAACGTGTGCAGACGCCGGCCGGGCCAGCCGGCGCCGGGGCGCAACACCGCCTCGACAGTCTGCGCATAGCCGGTCTCGTCGAGCCGATCGACGCGCGCCAGCGCCATCGCAGCGCCATAGCCGGCGCGGCAATCCTGCACCGGACGATAGAGCGCGCCGCCGCGCTCGAACATGCGGCCGGCGGGCCGGGCGGAGGCGATGTCGATCAGCACGGGATTGCGCGGATGCGCCGTCCACGGCCCGCGGAAGTCGGGCGCCGACCACAGCCACAACGCGTCGGAATAGGCGCCGCCGCGATCGCGCACGGTGGCGAACATCCACCAGCGCCCGTCGCGCTCGACCAGCGTCGCGTCGCTGGCGAACACGCCCTCGACCAGCGTGCGCTCGCGCCGCCAGACGTTCGGAAAATCGAGCGCGCGGTAGAGATCGACCGTCCCCGCCGCCCCGCTTTCCGGAATCATCCACATCTCGCCGTCGCGCTCGAACACGTTGGGATAGGAGAGATGCACCGGCCGCTCCAGCACCGGCCGCGGCGCCTCGATCGGGCCGTTCGGTCCGAACTCGGCGACGGAAATGACGCCCTTGCCGAGCCGGTGCGCGAATTCCTCGACGAACAGATAGGTCCGCCCGCGCCAGACGATCGGAAACGGGTCGGCATAGAAGCGTTTGCCGTCGTCGGCGAGATCGGTCCAGCCGCCGCCGAGCCCGTCGCCGAGGCCGGCTTCGCCGCGCCGCCAACCGACACGCCAGTGCGGCGCGTGACAAAGCATTGAATAAGCGGCGGAGACCATTCGCCGTTTGACGGCCTTCACGGCCTGCGAGCCCCAAGTTCCCGCGCTGGCCGCTGGCGCATCGCCGGGAAGCTCGGGCAACGGCCCGGCCGCGGCGCCGTCGAGCGCGGCTTCAATCAAAGTCGCGACGCGCTCCAACCATTCCTCGAACGCCGCCTTGCCGAGGCCGAGCCGCTCCGTTCCCGGACGCGCCACGGCGATCGGCCCGCCCGGCCCGAGGATGCGAACCGTCGGCGTGCGACCGGCGAGCCAGGCCGCGAGCAGTCCCGCCTCCAACGCGACGCCGTCGGCCTCCACCCGCCACGTCCGCTCCGAGGTCCGCGGCGGCGCGCTGGCGAGATCAACGATCAGATAAGCGTTGCGGTCGTCGGCGAAACGCCCGAGCGCCTCCGGCCCGATCCGTTCGGATACGCCCGTCCGCCCCAGGCCGAACAATAGTGTCTCAATTTGAAACAGCCTGTCGGCGGACTTCGCCGGGGCCGCCGAGCCCGCTTCAAGGCGGAATCCCACCCCGGCGGAGGTGCGATTCGTCAGCCGTTCCGCCAGTTGCAGATGCCAGCGCCGCAGCGAAGCCTGATCCACACGCAAGACGATCTTCATGTGCCCTCGCCAAAACGCCGCGCCTTCCTCTCTAAAGCGCAAGATCGCCGCCAGGGCAAAATACCACTTTTCGTTAGTGTAAATGCATTGTTAATGACAGCCTGCCAAGACCTTAAGGCGCGGCGCATTCGTCTGCCTCCGCGCGGGACTGTAGCGAACGAGACGGGTACATGCGGGCTGAAATCGCGGCGACGCCGGACCTCATGACGTTTCCCGCGCCCGTCGCGGCGGAGCGGGCGGTCGAACGCGCGAGCGTCGAGGTCGAGACTGCGCTGATCGGTCGCATCCTGTGGCGCCGGCGCAAATGGATCGGGCTGACTGCCGGGGTCGCGTGCGCGGCGACGCTCGTCTACTGCCTGCTGACCACTCCGCAATACACTGCTGTCACGCAAATCCTCGTCGATCCCCGCGACAAGCAGGTGGTCAGCAACGACGTCAATCCGAGCGCGATCGCCGCCGACGGCGGCCTCACGCAGGTCGAAAGCCAGGGCAGCGTGCTGCAATCCAACGGCGTGCTGCTGCGGGCCATCGCGGCGACCCAGTTGGAGCGCGATCCCGAATTCAACGGCGCCGGCCTGCTCAACACCGTCTCGCGCCTGTTCACGATGTTGTGGAAGGCGCCCGACCCCGACCAAATGGCGCAGACCCTGAAATCCGAAACGCTGCAAAACTTGCGCAAGCACATGACGGTCAAGCGCGCCGAGAAGGTGCTGGTGCTCGATCTCTCGGTCAGGGCCAAGACCGCCGACCGGGCCGCCGAACTCGCCAACGCCATCTCCGACGCCTATCTCGCCGATCAAGCCGCTGCGCGCGCCGACGCCGGACGCGACGCCTCGAAGGCGCTGACGAGCCGGCTCGGCGAGATGCAGGCGCAAGTCAAGGACGCCGAGACCGCGGTCGAGGAATATCGCGCCAGCCACGATTTCGTCGTCTCCTCGGGCCAACTCGTCAGCGATCAGGAGATCAACCAGACGACCGCGCAGCTTTCGGGCGCGCAAAACCGCGTCGCCTCGCTCAGGTCGCAGCTCGACCAGTTGCGTCGCGACGGCGGCGCGCAGGGTACGCCCGAGGCGATGAACTCCGGCGTCATGGTGCGGCTGCGCGACCGCGAGAGCGCGATCGTCGAACGGTTGGCGAGCGCCAGCAAGCTGCTCGGGCCGCTGCATCCCGACATGGCCGCCCTCGAACAATCGTTAAGCGAGGTGCGCGCGCTGATCGCCAAGGAGACGCAGCGCCTGCGCCAAGCGGTCGAGGCGGACTATGCGCGGGCGGTCGACGACGCGAAGGCGCTCGCCAACAAGCTCGACGCGATGAAGACGCGATCGCTCGACGACAACAAGGCCGACGTTCGCTTGCGCGAATTGCAGCGCCAAGCAGATGCCGCGCGCACGATCTATCAGGCGTTCCTGGTTCGCGCCAAGGAGACGATGGAGGCGTCCAACGTCGACACCACCAACGCCCGCATCATCTCGCGCGCGTTGCCGCCGTTACAGAAATCCTGGCCGCCGACTCTGTTGCTGCTGCTCGGCGCCGGCTTCCTCGGCCTCAGTCTTGGCGCGAGCGCGAGCCTCGCCCACGAATATCTGCGCCCGACGCTGTTCACGCCGGGGCAAGCGCGCGACCTCGTCGGCGCGCCGGTCGTCGGCGTCATCGCCGCCCGCGATCTCACGGGGCCGCCGGGCGCGTCGGCCAAACAAAGCGCCGACCATTTCGCCCGGCTGACGCTGCGCGCGCTGAGCGACGGCGATGCGGCGAACGGGCCGACGATCGGCCGTTGTCTGTTCCTGACCTCCGCACCGTCCGCCGCCGCCGTGCGCGCCCGCGTGGCCGAACGCATCGCCGCACTCGCCGCGCGCGACGGGCGCGAGGTTCTGCTCATCGACGGCAATCTCGCCGACGACGTCGGCTCGGAGCGCGTCGGCCTGCTCGATCTGTTGCGCGGCGAGCAATCGATCGCCGACCTCGCCTATCGCGAAGCGGACGAGCCGTTCGCCCGTCTCGCGCGCGGCGGCGCCGACCCGCTCGACTGGGCCCCGCGTCCGGGCGCCGACGCGTTCCGGCTGCGCCGCGTGCGACGTTGCTACGATCTCGTCGTCATCGACGGCGGCTCGATGAGCGACAACCTTCGTCTTGCGCCGCTTGCGTCGCAGGCCGATCGGCGGCTGCTCGTCGCCGAAATCGGCAGCCCTCGCGCCGACCTCGAAAAAGAGGCGGAAGCCGCGCTTGGCGTCAACGCCAAATACGACGCGGTGGCGCTCGTCGACGCCGGCGGCGTTTGAGCGATGCGACCGCCCTCGCCCGCTTTGCGAACGGCGATCGTCGTCGGCGCCGTCGTGCTGATGGCGGTCTCGGGAAGCATGCTGTGGGAGATCGGTTACAACTATGACGGCCTCATGGGCACTCCGCTCACCAAGCTGCATCCCTTCACCTATCTGATATTCGCTGCGCTGGGGTGGCGCCTGTGGCAAAGCGGCGATCCCCTCGCCTACGCGCGCGCCAAGTCGGCGCGACGGCCGGCGGCGACATGGTTGCTGGCGTTCTCGGTGCTGCTCGTCGTCACGACCGCGCTGCGCGCCGGTCCCGGCACGGCGGGCTTCGTCGACACCTTCACCGGCCCCGCGGTGTTCGCGCTTCTGCTCGACGACTACGAGGAGACGGATTTGCGGCCGCTCATCCTTGTGCTGCATGTCGTGATGACCGCCAACGCGCTGATGGCGCTGTTCGAGTTCGCCAGTTCGACGCTGTTTTTCCCCTATCGCCTCGACGGCGTCGCGCATCTGGAGGACACCCGCTCGACGGCGTTGCAGGGTCATCCGCTCATCAACGCCGCGCTGACCGGCGTCTACGTGCTTTCACTGATGGCCGGCGCGAAATAGATTCCCGTCTGGCTGCGCGGGCTGATGATCCTTCTGCAATTCGCCGCGCTCGTCGTGTTCGGCGGTCGCACCGCGATCGTCGTCGCGCTGACGCTGACGCCGTTCTTCGCGATCTACGCCGTGTTCGCCAGCCTGCGGCGCGGCCGGGTCTCGCTGCTCGTGGCGGCGGCGGTGGTCGCCATCGTTCCGCTGCTGGCGCTCGGCGTCGGCGTCGCGCTCGACTCCGGCCTCGCCGACCGGCTGCTGATGCGCTTCGTCGACGACAACGGCAGCGCGGCGACGCGCGTCATTATGTTCGACATGCTGAGCCCGTTCAGCATTCCCCAGTTGATCGTCGGCCCCGACATCGAAGAGGTCGAGAGCCTGCGCCGACATCTCGGCCTCGAACAGGGCGTTGAGAACCCGTTCATCCGCATGACGCTCTATCAGGGCGGCTTCGTCATGGCGCTGGTGTTCGGTAGCCTGGTATGGTTCTTCCGCGAACTCTTGCGCGGCCGGGGTTTGCGCGTGCTCGGACCGGTGATCGCGATGGCGGTGCTGCTCAACGCCTCCGAGAGCATCGCGACCAAGACCAACTTCCTGGATAAGCTTGTTTTGATGTTTGTCTGCATGTTCCCTGTGCTGACGCCGGCGCTTGCGCGTCAGCGCAGCCCGAGCGCGGCGACGATGGCGGAATCGAGCGTCCGCTCGCGATCGTCCATCAGACCCATGCCGTCGAACAGACACCAGAACGCCCAGGGAAACCCGTATCGCTCCGCGCTTTCACGCACATCCCTGATATAGCGCGCCCGGTCCTCGGCGCGCGCCCCGAAATAGCGCTCGTCCTTGCGCAGCGCGCCGAATTCGCCCAACAGCACGTCAGCGTTGCTGAGCCCATTCCGCTTCGCCCAGGCGTCCGCCGCGCCGAGATAGCCGTCGATGAACGGCCGCGCCGGATTGGCGTCGAAATAGACTTTCATCACCTTCTCCGTCTCGGCGAGCACCGCGTCGCGCTCGCTCGCCGACAGTGTCGCGTCGGCCGCCGCGCGCGCGCGCGTCTCGCGCATCGTGGCGTCGAACGAGCCGCGCGCGCCCGGCCACGGCACGCCGGTCAGCGTGTGATAGAGACGCTCGCCCATCCACGGCGCGCCCTGGTGGGTGAACAGATAAGGTTCGTAGAAGTGGAACGTGTATAGCAGCGGCGCGAACGCGGCGACCGAGCCGGGATCGAAATCGGCAAGACCTTGGATGAGACTGCCGCAACCGCCCGAGGCGATCAGCGTCAACCCCGGCGCGGCCTTTCGCGCACGCGAGAGCAACGCCGTGCGGACCTCTTCCGTGTCATGCGATCCGCAGGCGCCGATCGGTTCGTTGATCGGCTCCAGAACGGCGTGCGCCCCAGGCAGCCGCGCGGCGATCTCGCCGACGAGGGTGAGATAAGCGGGAAACTCCGGCGCCGTCGTCGACGACGTCATGCGGGCCGGCGTCCAATAATGCGTGCCGCCGTTCGCCTGCACGTTGACTACGACCTTGAGGTCGTTGGCGGCGCAGAGATCGACCGCGCTGGCAAGCTGATCCATCAGCCTGCGACGCTCGCCGGCCGCCGCCGCGAGAAACGGGCCGGGGTCGACGGGCAAGCGGATGAAGTCGAGGCCGATTTCGCGCAGACGCGCCAAATCGCGCGCCGTCGGAACCGGACGCTGCTGCTGGAACGGCGGCCAATCATAGTCCCTGCGCGGGGCCGGAAACTCGCGAGTCAACTGAAACCAGGGAAACGCGTTGACGCCGCGCCGCAGCGCGAGCGGCGCGGGAGACGCGTGCGCCATCGCCGCGCCAAACGTCGCCGCGGCGCCGGCGATGACTTGTCGACGCGAAATCAAACCCAACGCGGCGTCGCCGGCAGCGCTTCGGCGGGACGGGCGCCGCGCGGCAGACCCAGGGCCACGCACTCGCGTTCGTAGGCCATCAGAACGTCGCGCCAGTTGAACGCCTCGGCCGCGCGTTTGCGAGCGGCGACGCCCAGGCGCTTGACGAGGGTGTCGTCCGCGATCACCCGCCCGATCGCCGTCTCGCAGCTTGCGTCGTCGCTGAACGTCACGGCGGCGGCGCCGGCCGTCCAACGGTTGTAGGCGTTGTCGTGTGCGATCACGGCGTTGCCCGCCCAAAGCGCTTCAACCAACGAAGGGTTGGTGCCGCCGACGGTGTGGCCGTGCATATACGCGCGGGCGTGCCGGCGGAGCGCGCGGACGACCTCCGGGTCATAGATCGCGCCGGGAAAGACGACCTCATCGCTCGCCGCGGCGCGCACCTCGCGATGATAGGCGTTGTCGTCGTCGAGCTTGCCGAGCACGACGAGCTTTACGCCGCGCGGCCTAGCCGAGAACGCCCGCACGATCGTCGCGATGTTGTTGTCAGGCTCGATCCTCGCGATCGAGACGAGATATTTGCCGGCTTCGAGACCAAGTTTCGCCAGCGGCGCCACCGGCGCGACGCCGACCGGATCGCCGCCATAGGGAATGACCACCGCCGCTGAACGCGGCCGGCGCGTCGCCAGATGATCGGCGATCGCAGGGTGATCGGCGATGAGCCGTTGCGAGGTCCATGCGGCGATCCATTCGTTGACATAGAACCAGGCGCGAACCGGTAGCGGCCATTTCGGCCGCTTCCACTCAATTCCGTCCATGTTGGTGAATATTTTGCGACCAAACACTCTGAGGATCGGCAGGAACGCCGCGCCGTTGTAGCCCAGCACCAGACACACGCCGGGTCGCGTCAGCGCGTCGCGCACGCATTTGAAATCGAAGTCGAGCGCGCCGAAGCCGCCCTTGCGCGTCGTCTGCACGAAGATCCGGGTGATGCCGCGCCACACATCGGTCCGCACCGGCTGCGTGATCGTCTCGACGTCCTCCTGACAATAGACGCTGACGCTCCAACCTCGCTCGACGAGGTACAGCGCATAGCGTTCGGCGAACGTCTCGAAGCCGCCGTGATTGGCCGGAACGCCGCGCGTTCCCAGGATGAGAAGGGTTTTTTCAGGATGTTCCATTCTGGTACGCCCGCTGTCCGTATTCGATCCGCTTAAGGCGGCGTTCGGCTTCGTCGGCGTAGGAGGAGCAATCGCGGGGCCTGGCACAGGGATTGCGCGAGCCCAGAGGTCACCGGAATAGAAATGTCAAAGATGCGGATTGCCTGCGTTCATCAGGGCTACGAGCTTTACGGCTCCGATCGTTGTTTCGTGGAGAGCGTCGCCGCGTTGCACGAGGCCTACCCCCAAGCCGACATCGAAGTCGTGCTGCCGCGCGAAGGCCCGATCAGTCAGGCGCTCGCGCCCTACGCGAGCCGCATCGCTTACGAGCCGCTGTTTGTTCTGCGCCGCAAGTCGCTGGCGCGGCTCGCGCTGACCGGGCTCGTCACCCTCCCCCTGGCGCTCGCCCGCGCGCTGCGCCGCATGAGCCGAGCCGATCTCGTCTATATCAACACCTCGGTGGTGATTGATTATCAGATCGCCGCGCGCGCCTTCCCCGGCAAGGTTCTACTGCACATCCACGAGATCCCGACCGGCCTCGTGCGCACGGTCCTGCGCTGTCTCGCGCTCGGCAGCGGCGCGCGGCTGATCTTCAATTCGCGCGCCACCCGCGACAGCTTTGCGCCGCCGCCGGGCTGCGCTTATGAGGTGATCTACAACGGCGTCGACGGGCCGCCCGCAGCGGAGCCGACGACCTACTACGGCTCGCGGCCGCTGCGGGTGGCGTTGATTGGTCGCATCAACCGGATCAAGGGCCAGGACGTTTTGATCGCGGCCTTGGCGCGGATGCCGGAGGCGACGCGGGCGCGGCTCGCCGTCCGCATGGTCGGCGGCGCGTTCGAGAATCCGGCGCTCGAAACCGAACTGCGCGAGCAGGTCTGGCGGGCCGGGCTCGACGACGTCGTCTCGGTTGAACCGTTCGCCGCCGACACCGCGCCGATCTATCGCTGGGCCGACATCGTCGTCGCGCCGTCGAAACTTCCGGAATCGCTCGGCCGCACCGCGATCGAGGCGATGGCGTTTGGCCGCCCGCCTTTGGTCTCGGCGATCGGCGGGCTCACCGAAGTCGTCGCCGACGGGGTCGCCGGATGGCACGCCCCGCCCGGCGAGGTCGCCGCGCTGGCGGAGCGGCTCGCCGCGCTCGTCACGCGGCCGGAGGCGTGGCGCGACTTCGGCGCCGCGGCGCGGGCGCGCTACGAGCGACTGTTCAGCCGGCAAGCCGCTACCGATGCGCTTGCCGCGGCGGCGGCGCGATGTCTGGCGCCGACGCCGGGCGCCGCGCCGGCCACGGGCGCGCTGGCGGCCAAGACCCCATGAGGTTTCCCACGATTCCCGGGGAGTGGCGGCGGCTCGCGCTGGTCATCGGCGGCGAGGCGATGCAGAGCGGCCTGCATTTCGGGCTCAATCTCGCGCTGATCGCGCTGATGCCGGCGCAGGACTACGGGGCCTTCGCGTTCACGCTGGTGCTCGGCGGCGTCGGCCTCACCTATGTCCGCTCGCTGACGGCGATGCCCGCCAGCACCTACATCGGCCGGGCGCGGAGCCCCGCTTTCGCCGATTTCTACGAAGGCGCGTTCGGCGCGGCGGCGCTGGCGCTGTGCCTCGCGATGGCGGGCGTGGCGTACGTCATTCTCGCGACCTTCGGCGAAAAGGCCGCCCTGAGCGGCGCGGCGGTGGTCGGGCTCTGGAGCCTGCGTTCGCATCTGCGCACGATCGGCTTCGCGCGCCGCCAGGCGGTCGCGGTGACGATCGGCGACGCGGCCTTCGCCGCCACCGGCGCGCTGGCGAGCGCGGCGGCGCTGCGTTTCGCCTCCGACCGTCTCGAAGGCGTTCTGCTGGCGCTGGCGTTCGCCAACATCGCCGGCGCGGCGGCGCTTTCGCTGGCGCGCGGCGCGTCGCCGCGCTTCGATTTCACCAGCCGCGCGCGGCGATTTTATACGAGCCTCGCCTGGCGCCTCGTCTGGTCGCTCTACAGCGTGACGGCGGTCATCCTGCAGGGACAGGGCGTGGCTTTCCTGGTGGTGGCGTTCGCCGGGCCGGCGGCGTTCGCGCCGATCGCGGCGGTGATGGCGTTCTTCGCGCCGCTGCGCATTTTCTCGCTGTCGCTCGCCAACATGCTGCAACCGGAGATTTCGCGGCTGGCCGCCGCCGCCGACGAAGCCGGCTGGCGCGTCATGCGACGCACCTGGACGCTGCGCGCCTGCATCCTCGCCCTTGTCTACGGCGAGATCGGCTTCGCGGTGATCCCGCGCCTGCACCTGCGTTCGGTGCAACACCAGCCGATCCTGTTCCTCGCCATCTCGGCCTGGACGCTCTACGCGATCGTGCTCGCCTATCTGCTGCCGCGCATCCTGCTGGAGGCGCGCATGCGGTTCCGCCAGATTGCGTTCATCACCACGGTCGGCGCCGTGGTCGGCGTCGCCGTGACCGCCGGCATGCTCGCCGTCGCGCCGCCGGCCTACGCGATCCTCGGCGCGGTGCTCGGCGAGGCCGTGGTCGCGGCGGCGACCTGGCGACTGGCGGCGCAACCGCTCACGGCGAAAGGGCGGTCGGCGAAACTGCGTTTTCCGCGGAGCGGCCTGACGCCGCATTCGCGGCTCAAGGCGGGACCTTCGGCATGAACAGCAGCAGCCTCGTGAACCTCAACGCCGTCCGGGAAAGAACCGCGCGGCGTCATCCCGGCGGCGCGTGCGTGCGCCCCTTGGTCGAAGGCGATCTCGAGCCGCTGGCCGATCTGTTCCTGCAGAGGTTCCGCGCTTCGCGTCGCCACCCCCGCGCGCGGGCCGCGATCGCGGCTTGCATGAAATCGCTCTATCTCGATTATCCGACGCGCAGCGGCGCCGCCGACGCCTTGGTGACGGTCGATTCCGCCGGCGCGATCGGCGCCTTCTGCGGCGGCGTGCGCGCGAGTTTCGCGTTCGACGGCCGGCCCGTCAAAGCCTGCGTCACCGGCACGCTGATGGCCTCGTCCGCGCCCGGCCACGCGCTGGCTGTGGTCCAACTTCTCAGGGACGCCCGCAAGGTCGAATACGATCTCATTTTCACCGACAGCGCCAACCGCGCCTCGCTCGCGATGTGTCAGGCAATGGGCTACCAGGTCGTCTCGCCCGACAGCCTCGAATGGGCGTCGGTGTTCGATCCCGCGAGCCTGGCGCTGCACAAGGCGCGCCAGCGTCTGGGGGCGCCCTGGCTCGGCGCGTTCAAGCCGATCGCCCGCGCCGCCGATCTCGTCGCGGCGGCTGCGCTGCGGGCGGCGGAGGGCGGCCTGAAGCGGTCGGATTGGCGCGACGAGGAAGTCGACGCAGAGACGTTCGTCGACATCGCGCCGCGGTTCTACGAGGCGTTCCGCCTGCGGCCGAATTTCTCGGGGGCCGAATTCCTGTGGCTGATCGGCATGGCGCAGCGGCGGCGCAGCGCCGGGCCACTGCACCTGCGCGTCGTGTACGACGCGGCGGGGACGCCGGCGGCGGCCTATGCCGCGTTTGGCGGCCGCGGCGACGTCGCGCGCGTGCTGCACGCCGTCGCCGCGCCGCACGCCTGGGGTCGGCTGTTCGACAAGATGCGGGAGAGCGCGCGCGAGCGCGGCTGCATCGCCATCCACGGCCCGTTGAAGAAGCCGATGATGGCGCACGCCTATGGCGTGCGCGGCGTGTTCTTCTACTACGCCGGCGGCGTGCTCGCCTATTCCAACCGGCCCGACATTCGCCGCGCCATCGACAACGGCGAAGCGCTGCTCGGCGGCTTCGCCGGCGACCGCTGGACGCAGTTGGCGTCGGACACGTTCGGCTAGGTCAAACTAGAGCGAGCCCCGATCAAGTTGAACCGCTGTCATGGCGAGCGAAGCGAAGCCATCCACGTTTCCGCCGAACCAGGCCTAGCCGATTAGCCTGCGATCTCGGCGCGCTGGATTGCTTCGCTTCGCTCGCAATGACGAAGCCGATTCAATTCGTTCGGTAAGCGCTCTAGGCCCTGATGATTCGACCCGGTCGTAACAGGCCCACCGCCGTCGTGCCCGGGCTTGTCCGGGGCATCCACGTCGTGACCGGGCGCCTCGATTGCAGAACGGCCGCTCAATCGTATCAATCCGCCGGCGCGCCCATCAGTTTGCGCGCCTGCGAGGCGGTCATCGGCAGGCCGAACGCCAGCCCTTCGGCGAATTCCGAGCCGAGCTGCGCGAGCTCCACCGCGTCGGATTCGTTGTCGGCGCCGTCGGTGATGACGTCCATGCCGAGATCATGCGCCATCGCCACCGCCGCTCGCAGCACGACCGAACGGCCGGTGCCGCCGCGTGGCCGCGCGAGCGCGGCGCCGATCTTCAGCGTGTCGAACCGATAGCGCTCGATCTCGCCGAGCGAGGTGTAGCCCGAGCCGAAATCGTCGAGCGCGATGCCTGCCCCGAGTTCGCGCGCGCGCGGCAGCAGTTGCACGGCGAATTCCGGGTTCTCCATGACCAGCGCCTCGCCGACGCCGAGCTTGAGCGAGCCGCGCGCGACCGGATGGCGGGCGAGCGTCGCCTGAATGTCGCCGAGTACGTCATGCGCCAGCATCTGGCGCGAGAACAGCCCGAGCAACGCGAAGATCGGCGGGTTGACTTCGAGCGCCTTCTGCCACGCCGATAGCTCGCGCGCGGCGTAGTCAAGCGCGAACGCGCCGATCTCCGCCATCGCCAGCGCGCCTTCGGAATCGCGCAGGAACTCGGCCGGGCTCAGCACGCCGAGACGCGGATGGCGCCAGCGCGGCGTCGCCTCGAAACCGGCGACGGTGCGATCCTCCAGCCGCACCACCGGCTGGAACAGCACGAAAATCTCGTTGCGCGACAGCGCATGGCGCAATTCGGCGCCAAGGCTTGCGCGCGATTCGCGTGAGTTGCGCATGGCGCGCTGGAAGATGACGGAGCGGTCGCCGCCGCCCGCCTTGGCGTTGGCGAGCGCGATCTCCGCCTCGCCGAACAGATCGGAGGCCTTGGCGGGGCTTGCGGCGTCGAACAGAGCGAGCCCGACGCTGGCCGTGACCGAGACTTCGCGGTCGCCGAAGCTGATCGGGTTGGCGAGTTGCTTGCGAAGGTTGTCGCCGAAGCCGGCGGCGTCGAAGCCGGCCTCGCGCGGCAGGATCGCGCCGAACTGGTCGCCGCCGAGCCGCGCCAGAGTGTCGCCGGGCTTGAGGTCGCGCGCGGCCCGGCGGGCGATCGTCAGCAGCGCCGAATCGCCGAACGACATGCCGTGCGCCGCGTTGATCGCCGCCAGCCGGTCGATGTCGAACAGCGCAAGCACGAGCCCGAGGCCGCCCGGCCGTCGCGACGCCACGACGGCGCTCTCCAGCCGGTCGAAGAACAATTCGCGATTGGGCAGGCCGGTGAGGTGGTCGTGGATCGCGTCGTGCAGGATGCGCTCGGCGGCGGCGCGGCTTTCGGTGACGTCCTCGAAGGCGCCGATCACCCGCACCACGTCCCCGCTGGCGTCTAGCACCGGGCGAGCCTTCAGCAGGAACCAGGTGTAGTGGCCATCGGCGCCGCGCAGCCGCAGATCATGGCGGATGCGGCCGGATCGCTGCAAAAGAATCCCATCGAGCGCCGCCGAATAGCGGTCGCGGTCGAGCGGATGGAGGATTTCGAGCCAGCCGGCCGCCGGCCCCTCCAGCGCGCCGCGCTTGAGCCCGAGATGGCTCTCGGCGTCGCCGCTGACGTAGATGTGGTCGGCGGTGACGTCCCAGTCGAAGATCGCGTCGCCCGCGCCGGTCATCGCCAGCGCCCGCCGCTCGGCGTCCTCGCCCAGCGCCCGCAGCGACCCGGCGCCGGCGAAGGCGGTCTGCATGATGGTGAAGCCGATCAGCATGACGATCAGCACCAGGCCGCCGAGCAGGCCGGGCGAGGTGAGGTCGTTGGCGACATAGCCCATCGCCGCCGCCGCCGACGCCGCGACCCAGACGCCGAGCAGAAACCACGTCGGGATCAACAGCACGGCGCGGTCGGAGCCGCGCGTCGCCAGCGTCAGGATCAGCAAGAGGCCGATCACCGCGACGCTGGCGATCGAAATCCGCGCCACGCCCGCCGCGACCGGCGGATTATAGACCGACAGCCCGACCACAATCGCCATCGCCAGCATCCAGGCGAGGCCGATGTGCAGGAAGCGCGCATGCCACCGGCTCAAGTTCAGGTAGGTGAAAAGGAACACGATCAGCGTCGCGCCGATCGAGGCTTCGACGCCCGCCCGCCAGATGCGTTCGGTGGCGTCGTCGAAGCCGAAAATCTTCTCGCCAGAAGCCGAAATCGATGCAGACATAGACGAACACCGCCCAGGCGAGCGCCGCCGCCGCGGGGAACACCAGGACGCCGCGCACGACGAACACGATCGTCATGAACAGCGCCAGCAGCCCGGCGATGCCGATGACGATGCCGCGAAACAGCGTCAGACTGCCGAGGTTGGCCTTGTAGGCGTCAGGCTCCCACAGATACACCTGCGGCAGTCTCGGCGTGCGCAGCTCCGCGACATAGGTGACGGTCGTGCCGGGATCGATGGTCAGCAGGAACGCGTCGGCCTCGGCGACGTCCTCGCGCTCCGGCGGATTGCCTTGGCTCGCGGTGATGGTGGCGATGCGCGCCGAACCGAGGTCGGGCCAGACCACGCCGGAGCCGACGAAGCGATAATGCGGCGCGACCAGCAGGCGCGTCAGTTGCTCATCGGTGTCGTTGACCAGCGAGAACACCGCCCAGTACGGATTGGTCCCGGCCTGCAAGGCGCCGACTTCGATGCGGCGGACGATGCCGTCGGGGCCGGGCGCGGTCGCGACCTGCAGCTTGTCGCCGGCGCCGGCGAAATATTCGACCGCCGAGGCGAGGTCGATGGCGTCGTCGGTGACGGTGAGGCGGACAATCTTTGAAACCGCGAAGGCCCCCGGCCCGCAGAGCGCCGCCAGCGCGAGCGCCAAAATCGTCAGTGCGAGTACGAAGGCGCGAGGCCGGACAATACGCCAGGACAGACTAAACCGCACGCGGCGCCTCGTGCTCGATCAGGGCGTAGAGGACATGGTCGCGCCAGGCGCCGTCGATCTTCAGATACGCGCGGGCCATGCCCTCGCGGCGAAATCCGTTGCGTTCGAGCAGCGTCATCGAGGCGACGTTCTCCGGCAGACAGGCCGCCTCGATGCGATGCAGACGCAACGTCGAGAACCCGTAACGCGTCGCCGCGGCGACGGCGCGGGTCATCCGGCCCTTGCCGGCGTAGCGCTCGCCCATCCAGTAGCCGAGCGTCGCCGCCTGCGCGACGCCGCGCCGGATGCCGCCGATCGTCAACCCGCCGAGCAGCGCGTCGGTCGCCAAATCGAAGATGAGGAAGGAGAACGATTCGTCGCGCGCCATATCCTCGACCTGGCGGCGCAGACGGCGGCGAAACGCGGCGCGGGTGAGGTCGTCCTCCGGCCAGGTCGGCTCCCACGGCGTCAGGAAGCTCGCGGCTATCGGCGCGCAAATGCGCCCACGCCTGGAAATCCGAGGCGACCGCCGGGCGCAGATAGAGGCCGTCGCCGCGTACGAGCGGCTCGGTCTCCGGCGTCTTGGTCAGTCGAAACAGCGACATCGGATCTTCTTACGCCGCGGTGAGCCGACGGGCGACCTTTTCGGCCGCAAAAACCTTGCCGATATCCGCCCGATCGCCGCGACCGTCGGCGGGCTCGCCAGCATCGCCGCCCCCGTTCGCCGCACGGCCGTCGCGTCGATCGCCTCGATCCGCGCAATCGATTCCTCGATCGACAGCGTCCGGCCATAGGCGAAAAGCTGGCGGGCGAGCTGGTGCGCGCGGGCGCCCGGCTGCTCCAGAACGCTCAGCGTCGCCACTTTCATCTGCGCCTTGGCGCGCTGAATCGCGGTTTCGTCGAGGCGATGCGTCGCCTCGGCGAGACAATCGAGCGAGGCCGCCATCAGTTCGCCCGCGTCCTTTGCGGCGCAACCCGCATAAAAGCCGAACAGGCCGGCGTCGGCGAACGACCAGTGGAAGGCGTTGATCGCGTACGCCAGCCCGCGCTTTTCGCGCACCTCCTGGAATAGCGGCGACGACATGCCGCCGCCGGTGGCGGTGGCGAAAATCTGCGCGGCGTCGTGGTCGGCGTCGCCGATCGCGCGGCCGGCGAAGGCGACGACGATATGCGTCTGCTCCAGGCTTTTCTTCATCAGCCGTTCGCCGCCGGTGTAGCGCGCCGCCGTCGGCGCGGGCGCGCTGTCGGCGCCGAGGGCCTTGAGCGCCGCGTCGGCGCAAGCGACGATCTCATCGTGATCGACGGCGCCGGCGGCGGCGACCACCGTCGCGCCGGCGCGGTAATGGCGCGCCAGATAGGCCGCGATCGCGCCGCGGTCGAAACCCCCGACGGTCTCGCGAGTGCCGAGGATCGGCCGCCCGATCGCCTGCCCCGCCCAGGCGGCGGCGCTCAGGTTGTCGAACACGAGATCGTCGGGCGTATCCTCGACCGCGCCGATCTCCTGGACGATCACGTTCTTCTCGCGTTCGAGCTCCTCGCGGTCGAACCGGCTGTCGCAGTAAATCTCGGCGAGGAGATCGAGCGCCAGCGCGCTGTCCTCCTTTAGGACGTGGGCGAAATAGCCGGTCTGCTCGACGCCGGTCTCGGCGTTGAGATCGCCGCCGACATTCTCGATCGCCTCGGCGATCTCGCGCGCGTTGCGGGTTCCGGTGCCCTTGAACGCCATGTGCTCCAGCAGATGCGAGAGCCCATGCTCCTCGTCGCGCTCGTGGCGCGAGCCGGCGGCGACGAACAAGCCGAGCGCGGCGGTGCGCAAATGGGTGTCCGCGTCGGTGACGATGCGCAGACCCGAGGGCAGCGTGGTCAGTTGCACGCTCAACGCGGCGCCCTCGCGTGCGCGCGAAGATACTCGGCGACCGCGCGCGGATCGTTCGGCAGCCGCGCGACCCGCTCCGGCCGCGACAGCAGATCGCCGAGATGCGGCGGCAACGGCGGGCGGACGCCGGTCGCGGTCTCGACCGCGTCGGGGAATTTCGCGGGATGGGCGGTCGCGAGCGCGATCACCGGCGTCGCCGGATCGCGCTTCAGCGCCGCCCGCGCCGCGTGAACGCCGACGGCGGTGTGCGGATCGATCAGGATTTCGCTGCTCTCCCAGGCCCGCGCCATCTCGGCCGCGCACTCTTGCTCGCTGGCGCGCACGGCGTCGAACTCCCCCCGGATCGCGGCCAGCGCGTCCTCGGGAATGGCGAAGCCGCCGGATTGCTTGAGCGCGGCCATCAGCCCGCGCACCCGCGCGGCGTCGCGGCCGAGCCGCTCGAACAGCAGCCGCTCGAAGTTCGACGAAATCTGAATATCCATCGATGGCGATTGCGTCGGCTTGACCCCGGCGAGCCGATATTCGCCGCTCGCCAAAGCGCGGGCGAGAATGTCGTTTTCGTTGGTGGCGACGACGAGCCGCTCGATCGGCAGGCCCATGCGCTTGGCGTACCAGCCGGCCAGCACGTCGCCGAAATTGCCCGTCGGCACGGCGAACGAAACCGCGCGATGCGGCGCGCCGAGCGCGACGGCGGCGGTGAAGTAATAGACGATCTGCGCGAGAATCCGCGCCCAGTTGATCGAGTTGACCCCGGTCAGCGCCATCTCGTCGCGAAACGCGAGATCGCCGAACAGCGCCTTCACGATGTCCTGGCAATCGTCGAACGAGCCGTCGATCGCGAGCGCATGCACGCCCGGCCGGTCGACCGTCGTCATCTGCCGCCGCTGCACGTCGGACACGCGCCCGTGCGGGAACAGGATGAACACGTCGGTGCGCTCGCCGCCGCCGAACGCCTCGATCGCCGCCGCGCCGGTGTCGCCCGAGGTCGCGCCGAGGATGGTCCCGCGCCCGTCCCGCTCCGCCAGCGCCCGGTTCATCGCGCGGCCAAGGAACTGCATGGCGAAATCCTTGAACGCCAGCGTCGGCCCGTGGAACAGTTCGAGCAAAAACAGATTGTCGTCGAGCTCGACCAGCGGCGCGCGCGCGGCGTGGCGGAACGCGCCGTAGGCGTCCGCGGTCATCGCGCCGAGCTCGGCGTCGCTCCAGGCGCCGCCGACGAACGGCGCCATCAGCGTCGCCGCGGCCTGCGCGTAAGGAACGCCTGCCAGCGCCGCGATCGCCGCCGGCGTCAGGCGCGGAACCGCGTCCGGCGTGTAGAGACCGCCGTCGCGGGCAAGTCCCGAAAGCATGGCGTCAAGAAAAGGCTGGCGCGGCGCCTGGCCGCGCGTCGAGAGGTAGTCCACAAGCCATCCCGCATCGTTACGCGAGGCGTCCTCTACCCCAGGACGAGCGGCGGGGGAATGGACGCTGGAAGGCGGCGGCGCTGCAAACCGACCTCAATACGGCCGCATCCCTTAAATGGCGGCGGCGCGGCGCAATTTCGCCGCTAGAAAATTGCACGGTGGCGAAAAATCTAGTTCCTGAGAGTGCGATATGACGTCCAGCACAGCAGACCGAGCCGCCAAGACCCTTGCGGGCGGCAAGTTCATTGGCGATCCCGATGAACTTTCCGTCTCTGCGGGCGACGCCGGGGCCGCCTATGCGGAGCCAACCGGCTCGATGGCCGCGACGGCGCAGGCGACGCTCTACATCGCGCAATGGACTGCGACGGCCGGCGCGTGGCAGACCGCCGCGAACTGGACCGTGACCGACCCCGGCGAACCCGCGCATTCCCTTCCCGGCGTCAATGACGTCGTCAGCATCGCCAACAACGGTTCGACGGGCTACACTGTCGCTTACAATTCGACGGCCACGATCGCGGCGATCAAGACCGGGACGGCCGTGACGCTGAGCATGCAATCGGGGTCGCTGATCGCCCGGTTCGGCGGGACCATCGGCCTAGAGTTGGACGTCGCCAGCGCCGCCACGCTCGGCGTCGGCGTCGGTTATACGCTCAACATCTACAAGAGCAGCTTTCTGGGAACGGTGATAGGCCGCGGCAAGGTTGAGCTGTCCGGCGGCCGCCACACGATCGGCGCGAACCGCATTTCGGTCGCGACGCTCGAGGTCGCCTCCGGCTCGACGACGCTCAACACCAGCCTTGATTACAGCGGCGATTTCCTGCTCGACGGCGGCGCTTTGCTGCAACTCAACGGCGAGACGCTCAATCTCGCGGGAAACGCATCGCTCAACGGCGTCATTCAAGGCCCGGGAACTGTCAACGTCACCGGCGCCGCCACCCTGTCGGATGATTTCCTGCTCACCCAGGGCGCGTCCCTGTTCGACGGCAAAGGCGCGACCTTCACCCAGACCGGAAACGTCGCCATCGGCAATGGGCCGATCGCGGCGGGCACGCTCGGCATCCGGGTCGGTGCGACTTACAATGTCGTCGCGACGGCTACGCTCGGCGACGCCATCGCCGGCAACGCGACGATCGGCAACAGCGGCACGCTTTCGGTCGGGGCCGAGGACGTGCTGACCCTGGAGGCGCATTTCTCGAGCGCCGGCGCGATCGACATCGGCAGCGGCGGCAAGCTCGATCTGACCCTCGGCGCCGCCGTCTTGAAGGGGACCCTGCAAGGCGGCGGAATTTTGGAAATCAACACCGGCGAGAACGCCTATCTGTCCGCCGCCGTGACGGGGGGCGTGGAAGTTCTCATCGCGGGCGGTTCGACGACGCTCGGGGAGGATTTGACCGGCCTTCAGATGCAGGGCGGGACGCTCAATCTCGGCGGTCATACGCTGACCGGCGCCACGCTGCTCGGCGGGACTGTCTTTGGCGGCGAGGTAGACGGGGGCGAGCTTGGTGGCGGCGTCACCCTGGGAACCGCCAGCGCTCCTGTTACGATCGAGGCAGGGTCGGTCACTCAGACCGGAAACGCGGTCTTGAACGGCGTGTTGAACATCACTGGCTCCTATACAATGTCGGATGATTCTGATGTTAATGGCTTTAACACGATTGCTCTTGGGGGAAATGCGGCGATCACCAATTCCGGCGAGCTTTCTGTAATGACAATTAACTATAGCGGTCTTTTTCCAGATATTTTCGCGGTAAGTGGATCGTTTACAAATTCCGGCACATTGAGCGTCGAGCCCGACTACGAAATTAACAGAACCCCAGGCGAATTAAAGTTCCTTGGAAACGTCACGTTACAGGCGGGAAGCACTGTGACCGGCGTAGGCATAGCCAACTTCGCAGGACAAACGACGATCGATGGATTAGAAATAATACCGATTAATGTTGGATTCCTTGGAGAGGCTTACCCTCTCTTGATGTTTTCTGATGTAACGACTTTCAATGTAAGTGTGAGCCTTGTCGAGGCAATATTTGGCTCCGGGACGCTTAACATTTCATCCGGTCAAACATTGACGCTGTCAGGCGCAAACTCAATCGGAAGCCAGATTCTCGACGGCGGCGGAACGTTGAGCGTGACCGACTCCGTCAGCCTCGGTTCAGCCAACGCGTCGACAACCCTGAGCATAGGTTCGAATACGGCGACCGATATCGTCGATTCGGGCGCCATCGTTCAATACTCTTCCGTCGCCCTGAGAGGCTCACTGAAGATCGGCAGCGGCGACAGCTATACGATCAAGCAATCCGGCTACCTTGCCGGGACGTCCGCGATCATCAACAACGCCGGCGACTTCACCGTCGATACAGCGTCAGGCTCAACTACCATTTCGGGCAGCTTCGCCAACAGCGGCCATTTCATTGTCGATCCGACATCCGGGACAACAACGGTCTCGGCCAGCTTCACCAACTCAAACGAAATCTTTGCCGAAGCCGGCTCGCTGGTGTTCAACAGCCAAGTTCTCGGCACAGGCCTCGAAACCATCGAAAACTCGGCCTATCTGCAACTCAACGGCGCATCGTCGGCGTCGCAGACGATTGACTTCAGCAGCAGCGGCGCCGCCGAGTTGGGGCTGGCGGACGCCGCCCATTTCCAATCGGGCATTGTCGGTTTTGGCGCTGTCTCGACGGAGGCGATCGACCTGATCGGGTTCGGCGCGAACTCGACCAAATCATTCGGCAGCTTCTCGGGCGGCGTGATCGTCAACATCAGCGACGGAACCAACAGCGCGTCGCTGCATTTCGCGGGAAGCTACAGCCAGGGCGACTTCCACCTGAACACGGGCTCGAACGGCGAGTTGCTCAGCTATTCGGTCTGACGCCCGGCGTCGGAGACATAAGCCTCCTGATCTGGTGGAATAAGCCCCCACGCCGTCATCGCCGGCCGCAGATGAACCAAGCCCGTCGCCGTCACGCCTTGATTGAACCAAGCCGCCTCACTTCTCCTCGGCCAGCACGAAATTCCATTCGACGCTCTTGAACGGGTTCGGCAGCCCCAGCGCTTTCGCCTTCTCCGGGTCGTCGACGTCCTTGAAATCGGCGATCAGGCTTTCCTTGACGCCGAACACCGCGTCGTCCGTCAACCACGGGCAATCGGGCGTGAAAATGTGCGTCGTCACCTTCTCGTAACCGGGCGCGGAGACGATGAAATGCAGATGCGCCGGGCGAAAATGGTTGCGGTCGAGGGCGACCAGCATGTCGCCGACCGGGCCGTCGAACGGAATCGGATAATAGCGGGGATAAGCCGTGCGGAAGAAATAGCGGCCGTCGGCGTCGGAGGTGAACACGCCGCGCAAGTTCATTTCAGGCTGCACGCCCTTCTGCTGCACGTCATAGAAACCGTCCTCGTTGGCCTGCCAGACGTCGAGCGTCGCCCCCGCGATCGGGCGTCCCTGCGCGTCGGTGACGCGACCCTCAACCCACACCGGCGGCCCCTTGTGGTCGAGACAAATGTTGGCGCCGTTCGGGTAATGCGGCGCGCTCTTCACATAGAACGGGCCGAGCACCGTCGATTCCGTCTCGCCCGACATCTTGTGATTGTTGAGGCTCTCAACCAGCATCGAGACGCCGAGCGTGTCGGAGAGCAGGATGTACTCCTGGCGCCAGTCGGTCGAGATCTGCCCGGTGCGGGTGAGGAATTCGATGCCGAACATCCACTCGTCCATCGTCGGCTTCGCCTCCTTGATGAAGGCGTGCAGATGTTTGACTAGCGTATCGACGAGAAATTTTGCGCGCGGGTCGGCGTTCGGACCCGCGCGCTCCTGGACGACGCGGACGGAATCTTCGACGGTGAAATAATATTTGGCGTCGCGAGGGGATGCGGACATGGCGATGGCCTCAGATTGGCGCTACGGCGCGATGGCCCGAAGATGCGACGAAAATCCGGTTCGGGCCAGCGCCGCCTAAGAACGAACGTCGACGCGGAGGCCGACGGTGCGGTGCTGGAGGCGCGATCTCCAGATCGCGCTGGGTGCAGCGGCAACGCGATCTGGAGATCGCGCCTGCAGGCGGGCGCCTCGCGCCATAAGCAATAGGTTCTAGATCCGCGCCTCGGCGAAAATCGGATCGACGCTGCCGCCCCAGGGGCCTTCGTAACGCCGGAGCCACGCGCGCGCCGGTTCGACGCCGCTCTCGGCGATGGCGTCGAGGACGTCAAGGTACGACGTTTCGTCGCGTCCGCGCGCGTCGCGGCGGCTGCGACGGGCGAGGCCGCCCCGCGCCAGCGCCAGCATGTCGCGGGCGACCTCGCGCGCCGTGCGTCCGGCAATCTCCGCGGCGAGGCCGAGCGTCGGCGCGGCGTCGCGCAGCGCTTGGCGTTCCGCCGCGCTCCACCCGCGGATCAGTTCGCTCGCCCCGTCCAAAGCAAGCGGATCATAATAAATCCCGACCATCAGCGCCGATTGCGCGACGATGCGCGCCGCCGGTCCGACATCGGCGCCGCGCATCTCCAGGTAGCGCTTGAGCCGCACCTCCGGGAAAATCGTCGACAGGTGGTTCGCCCAGTCGGAGATCGTCGCGCGCTCGCCCGGCAGCGACGGCAGCCGTCCTTCCATCAGGTCGCGAAAGCTCTGGCCGGCGACGTCGTGATAGTCCGAGCCGCGTTTGACGAAATACATCGGCACGTCGAGCGCGAAGTCGACATAGCGCTCGAAGCCCATGCCGGGCTCGAAGGCGAACGGCAGCATGCCGGTGCGCGCGCGGTCGGTGTCGCGCCAGATTTCCGAGCGCGCCGACAACAGGCCGTTGGGTTTGCCCTCGGTGAACGGCGAATTGGCGAACAGCGCCGTCATCACCGGTTGCAGCGCGAGGCCGACGCGCAGCTTGGCGACCATGTCCGCCTCGCTGGCGAAGTCGAGGTTCGCCTGCGCGGTGGCGGTGCGATACATCATGTCGAGGCCGCGCGTTCCGACCCTCGGCATGTAGTCGGTCATGATGCGGTAGCGGCTCTTTGGCATCCGCGGGGTTTCTGCGCGGGTCCATTTCGGGCTCATGCCGAGCGCGAGAAAGCCGATGTCGAGCGGCGCGGCGGCGGCGTGAGCGGCTTCGAGATGGGCAGCGAGTTCGGCGGCCAGCGCATGAATGTCGGCGGCCTGCGCGCCCGAGAGTTCAAACTGCCCGCCCGGCTCCAGCGAAATCGCGCCGCCGCCGTGGGAGTCAAAGAGGCCGATCAGATGGCCGCCGTCCTCGATCGCGTCCCACCCGAGCCGGACACGCATCGCCTCCAGCAGCGCGCCGATGCCGCGCTCGCCGTCGTAGGGGACCGGCGAACGATCGGCGACGTAGAATGGGATTTTCTCGTGTTCGGAGCCGACCTTGAAATCCGCCGGCGCCTTACAACCCGCCTCGAACCACGCGACGAGATCCCGTCGCGAGGTCACCGGCTCCGCATCCGTCACATCGCGCGCCATGCAAAATCCCGCCTGCCGCCTCACCCCGCGGCGCGCCCTAGATAGGGAGGCGGCGGCGACAAAGCAATGAAGCGCTAAGTCGCTTTTATTTCGGCAAAATCTCGTTCAGCGCCTGCGCGTGGCCCGGCGAGACCGCGACCCCGGGCGCGAACATGTTGATGAGCGCGGACAGGCCCGATTGCAGATCGCCGCCCTGGCCGCCGCCCATCGCGCCTTCGACCGCCGAGACGATGGAGCCGAACAAGCCGCCCGAAGGCGCCGCCGCCGCGCCGCCAGCCTGGTCGAGCACGCCGCCGTGGCCCTGCGTCTGCATCGCGTGCGAGAGGCCGCCGAGGATGATCGACGTCACCGCCGGCATCAGGTTGGCGATGATCTGCGGATCAATGCCAGACACCCGCGACACCTGCTGGCCGATTTGCGCGGTGACGTTGGGGCCGCCAAAGATCTGGCCGAGCGCGCCGCCGCCGGCGTCCACCGCGGCGCCGGTCTGCGAGGGATCGGCGTAGGGGCCGGCGTGCGCGCCGCTCGCCATCTCCGAGATGACGCCCCCCAGCGACCCGGGATTCTGCGCCGCGCGCTGCAATCCATGCGAAAGCGCCGGGATGATCGCCTGGATCGCCGCCTGCGTCTGCTCCGGCGACAGGCCGAAACGGCCGGCGAGATTGTTGAGCGCATCGCCGCCCTGCGCACTCTGGATGATGTCGTTCAGCGTCATGACGTCGAGCCTCCAAGCCGAACCCTGGCTTAAGCAGAATTTCGTGGAGCCGCCAACGCCGTCATGGCTAGCGAAGCGACGCCATCCAGCGCCGGGGCCACCATTGCAGCCTTCCGGTAATTTCGTAGGCTTGTGCGAGAACGCGTCGAAACTTCAACTCTCGGCTTACGGAAGGGCTGGATGGCGTCGCTTCGCTCGCCATGACGAACGGTTGGCCTCCTCGCAACGTTCTGCTTAATCCACTTTTGCGCGGCGGGCGAGACGGGCGACCAGCAAATAGGCGATCCCCACCGACGCGGAGCCGAAAATCGCGGCGCCGAGGATGAGCCCGACCATTGCGCCTGCCACCCCGCCGAGCTTCGCTCCGACGGTCACAAAGGGGATGGTGCCGAGCGTCGCCCGGCCCCAGTTGAACAGCATCGCCATCAGCGCAAAGCCGAGGTTGTTGAACGCGGTATTGGCGACGAACAGGCAGGTGATGAACACCCACGCCACCGCGCCATAGTGGCAGAACAGCAGGACGAAGCGCGCGCTTTCGTCGCGGGCGCCGAAACCGTTGACGATCAGCGGCGCCGCCAGCGCCAGCGCCGCCCAGGCGACGAGCGCGTAGCCGACCGCCAGCACGAACGAATCGGTCAGCGCCCGGCGAACCCGCGGCATCAGCCGCGCGCCGTAATTCTGCCCGAGGATCGGCCCGATCGAGCCGGTCAGCGCGAAAATGACCCCGAACGCCAGGGGGATCACGCGATCGACGATCGCGCCGCCGGCGACCGTCGCCTCGCCGAAATCCGACCAGACGCGGGTGACATAGATCGCCGAGACCGGGGTCGCCAGATTGGCGAGAATCGACGGCAGGCCGATGCCCATCAGCGGGCGGAAATCGCGCGCGAGCCCGGCGAACGACGGCCGGCCGACGAGGTTATGCACGCGGACGGCGCCGTTATAGCCGACCGCGAGGAACACCAGCCGGGAGATCAGCGTCGCCCAGGCCGCGCCATAGACGCCGAGGCCGAGCCCGAAAATCAGCAGCGGATCGGTGAACGCGGTGATGATCCCGCCCGACAGCGTCACATACATCGCCCGCCGCGCGTCGCCGCAGGCGCGCAGCACGCCCGACATCGCCATGCCGAGACCCATCGCGACATTCCCGGGAATCGTGATCGCCAGGAAGTTGCTCGCCACCTCCGCTGCGGGCCCGCGCGCGTGCATGAAGCGCTCGAGCGCGAAATCGCGAAACCACCACAGGATCGCCGACAGGATCAGCGTGACGATCGTCGTCAGCAACAGACCCGAAGCGGCCATCCGCCGCGCGCGCGAGCGGTCCCCCGCCCCGAGCGCGCGCGAAACCACCGCGGCGATCGAGATGGTCAGGCCGATGTTGACCGACATCAGCATGAAGAAAAGCTGGCTCGCGTAGCCGATCGCCGCCTTGTAGCTATCGACCCCGAGCCGCGACACCCAGAACAGCGACAGCACGTCGACCGCAAAGATGGCGACGATGCCGATCGACCCCGTCGCGGTCATCACCGCGACGTGGCGCATCAGGCTGCCTTGGGTGAACACAGGCGCGTGCGAACGCGCGGCGGCGGTGGACAAGCGGGCCTCGGGCGGGGAACGTGGAGCCGGGCTTTTACGGGGCGCCGCCGCGGCGCGCCAGAACAAAAACGAACGGCAAACGCCTGGACCTGGCCGCTTGCCAACACCGCACGGGGCCTTAAACTCGCGCCGACAAGGGAGGCAAGCATGGCGATCGGCTACGATACATTCGGCCGCGGCGCGCACAAAGTGATCGTGCTGCACGGCTGGTTCGGCGACCAGAGCTTCATGAAGCCGACCTACGACGCGCTGTCCCCGGACGAGTTCACCTATGTGTTTCCCGCCTATCGCGGCTACGGCGCTTCGCGGGATTTGGCCGGCGCCTACACCGTCGAGGAGATCGCCGCCGACGTGCGCGAGCTCATCGACAACCTCGGCTTCGACAAGGTCAGCCTGATCGGCCACTCCATGGGCGGCAAGTTCATTCAGCGCGTGCCTGTCTACGCGCCGGGGCGCGTGCGCCGCATGGTCGCGCTGACGCCGGTGCCGGCCGCCGCCGTGCCATTCGACGAACAGGGCTGGGGGTTGTTCAGCGGCGCGGCGGAGGCGATCGGCAATCGCCGCGCCATCCTTGATTTCACCACCGGCTCCCGCCTTTCCGCCGCCTGGCTGGACCACATGGCGCAGGCGTCGTGGGACAATTGCACGAAGCAAGCCTTCGCCGCGTATCTGCTCGCCTGGGCGAAGACCGACTTCCACCAGGACGTGATCGGCAGCGAAATCCCGATCAAGGTGATCGTCGGCCAGTACGACGGCGCGATCAACGAGGAGACGATGCGCGCGACCTTCCTGCAATGGTACAAACACGCCGAGCTCGAAGTGATCGACAACGCTGGCCACTATCCGATGAACGAGACGCCGGTGGCGCTGGCGACCTCGATCGAGGCGTTTTTGCGCGCCTGACGGCGCTTTCCCCGGAGCGGCCCCGCTGATACAGCGCCGCGCATGGGGGAGCGGGAGAAAGCGACGCTGATCGGCTTCGGCGCGATCGCGCTATGGTCGGCGCTGGCGCTGATGACGGCGGCCTCGGGGACGAGCCCGCCGTTCGAGCTGGCGGCGCTCACCTTTCTCGTCGGCGGGAGCGTGGGCCTCGCCTATGCCGCCGCGCGCGGGCGGCTAGCGGCGCTGGCGCAGCCGTGGCCGGTCTGGCTCGTCGGCGTCGGCGGCCTGTTCGGCTATCACGCGCTGTATTTCGCCGCGCTGCGTGCGGCCCCGCCGGCGCAGGCGAGCCTCGTCGCCTATCTCTGGCCGCTGCTGATCGTGCTGATGTCGGCGCTGCTGCCGGGCGAGCGGCTGCGCTTCAAGCACGTCGCGGGCGCGGCGGTCGGTTTTTGCGGCGCGGCGCTCTTGCTGTCGGACAAGCTCGGCGCGCCGAAGCCGGGCGCGACGCTCGGCTTGGCGCTGGCGTTCGGCTGCGCCTTGGTGTGGTCGAGCTATTCGATCGCCTCGCGCCTGCTCAAGGCGGCGCCGACCGAGGCGGTGGCCGGGTTCTGCCTCGTCACCGCCGCGCTCGCCGCGCTCTGCCACTTCGCGTTTGAGACGACCGTATGGCCCGCCAACGCCGGCGAGGTCGCGGCGATCATCGGGCTCGGGCTCGGGCCGGTGGGGCTTGCGTTCTATCTCTGGGATTTCGGGGTCAAGCGCGGCGACATCCGCCTGCTCGGCGTCGCGGCTTACGCCGCGCCGGTGCTTTCGACGATCCTGCTGACGCTCGCCGGTTTCGCGCCGGCGACGGCGACGCTGGGGCTCGCCTGCGCCGCGATCGTCGGCGGCGCCTTCATCGCCGCGCGTTGAGCCAACCGTCATGGCGCGCGAAGCGAAGCGATCCAGCCGATGACGCCGGTCCCGTTAAATTGGATTCGGCTCTAGCCGAACGCCCGCCGCAGACGTTGAAGCCGGCGCAAGAGGTGCGGGCGGCGCTTCATCCAGCCCATCGCCGCGCGGCCCCAGAGATAGCCGGGCGCGGCGAGGCGGCCGAGCGCGGTGACGCCGACGCCGGTGTCCTGCAAAACCTCCTCGATCTCGCAGATTTCGCGCTTGTAGCGGCTGTCGCCGACGCCGAGGTCGAGCGCGGTCAGCCCGCGCGCGATGGCGTCGCGCGCGACTTCGATCAGCAGCCACTCCCCCGGCGACGCCGCCGCCGCCTCGGGCTCGCTGTCGTAGGAGACGATCAGCCCGGAAAGCCGAGACGCGCTGGCGAGCGCGCCGAACACGGCGACGATGCGCTCGCCCGCGAGCAGCGCGTGCATCTCCATCAGCGGCGTCTCGCCGCGCGTCAGCCGGCGCAGCAGGTCGCGCACGGGCGCGCGGGCGAACAGGTCGCGCTCGCCCCGTCGCCGCGCCTGCGCCGCCTTCTGCGCCAGGAACGCATCCAGGAACCGCGTCGCCTCGTCGCCGCTCACGGCGCGAGCGTGCGCGATTGGCCCGAAGACGTCGAGTTTGCGAGCCTTCTTGCGCAGCTTTTTCTGCGAAGCGCGCGAGAAATGCGCGTCGAGCCAGGCGGCGTGCGCCCGCGGCAGCGCGGTCGCGAAGGCGGAACTCGGGCTTGGGCGGCCCGGCAGCAGGGCGAGCGGGTTGTCGAGGCCTTCCCAGCGCGCCGGCTGGTTGGAGAACGCGAACAGGTCGACGCCCGCCTGCGTCCCCGCGGCCCGCAGCAGCGCCCGCACGTCGCTTTCGCGCCAGGCGACGCCCGGCCGAAACAGCCCCAGGTGGTAATTCGCCCAGGGACCGCCGACGAAGTCGGCGACCGTGAGCGGCCCCAAGCGCCGCAGATGCAGCCCCAGCAGCGCGACCGGCCGGCCCGCGTTGTCGCGGGCGACGACGACGCGGGTTTCGGCGTTGAAGGCCTCGGCCCAGATGCGGGCGAATTCGGGCGATTGATAGGGGCTTCCGGCCGGCGCCAATTCGCGCCACGCCCCGGCGGCCGCGGCGAGGTCGCGGTGGCTCTCGACCGTCGCGAACGGGCGAACCTCGCTCGTCGCGGCGCGCGCGAACACGGCGAGTGTCACTCGCCGCCCCCGAAGGACAAAGCGCGCAGGACGGCGAAGCTCATCGCCCCACTCTAGGGGGCGGAGGATTACAATGCGTAAAGAGCCGCGCGCTAGTTTCGCGCCATCTTGCGGCGGAGAGACCCTTGTCGTTCAAGCGCGCCCTCATTGGCGCCGGCTTCGCGGCGATGCACGCGACCGGCCTGCACCGCGCCCTCGCCGCGCCAGGTTGCGGGCTGATTCTCACCTTGCATCGCGTCCGCCCCTGGCGGCCGGCGACGCCCGGCTATGCGCCGAACCGGCTGCTCGAAGTGACTCCGGCGTTCCTCGACGAAGCATTGTCGCTTATCACCGCGCGGGGCTTTACGTTCGTCAGCCTCGATGAGGCGGCGCGACGGCTCGGACAAGGCGGCGCGCCGTTCGTCGCGCTGACCTTCGACGACGGCTATCGCGACACCCGCGATTTCGCACTCCCCCTTCTGGAGCGCCACGCCGCCCCGGCGACCGTGTTCTTCGCCCCGGGCCTGATCGAGCGCACGGCGCGGCTGTGGTGGCTTGAGCTCGAAGAGGCGATCCGCCGGCTCGATGCGGTCGAGCTGCCGCCGCTGCGCCTGCCCGCCCGCGACGCGCGCGAAAAATCGGCGGCCTTCGAGCGCGTCTATTGGGCGCTGCGGGCGCGGCCCGAGGCGGAGTTGCTCGACGCCATCGCCCGTCTCGCCGAAGCCGCCGGCGTCACCAGCGCGGCGCTCGCCGAGCCGGAATTCCTCGATTGGAACGAGGCTACAGCGCTATCGCGGCATCCGCTCATCGGTATCGGCGCGCATAGCTTGACCCATCGCCGGCTCGCACATTGGCCGGCCGAGGTCGCCCGCGAGGAGATTTTTGGCTGCAAGGCGACGCTGGAGGCGCGGCTCGGCGGCCCGGTGACCAGCTTCTGCTACCCGGTCGGCGATCCGACCAGCGCCGGGGCCCGCGAGTTCGCGCTCGCCCGCGAGGCCGGCTACGCGCTCGCCGTGACCACCCGTCCGGGGATGCTTTTTTCTGACCACGCCGCCCATCTGCACGCCTTGCCGCGCATATCGCTCAACGGGTTGTGGCAGGATCTCGGCTATCTCGACGTGCTCCTGTCGGGCGCGCCGTTCCGGCTGTGGAACCGCGGCCGGCGGCTCAACGTCGCGTGAGGCGTCCGCGCTCCATCCAGACGATCAGCGGCATCATCGGCAGCACCCAGGCGAGCCCGAGCACGACATAGATCGTCGTACGCAGAATCTCCGGCGCCTGGCTGACCGGCCGCGAATCCGCCAGCGCCATCGCGACCAGCGCGTAGACCAGGACGAAGCCGAGCATGACGGCGCCGCCAAAAAGTTTTCGCGTGCGTGGGTTCATCCTCGTTCTCCGGTGGTCGCACCCCCATACGAGCCGGGCCGCGCCGGGTCCAGGGGTGACGGACTGGGGATCTTGCCTTACGCTCGCGGTCCTCCCCCATTTCTGGAGCCGGACACATGGATGCGGACGTTGCGCGGCGCCTCGCCGCCCTGCCCCCGCTCGATCCCGGAACCGCGCAGGCCCAGGCGCGACGCTGCAAAATCTGCCAGACGCCGGCCTACCTGTCGGGGGTCACGGATTTCCTGAAATGCGCGGGCGGATACGCCTTCGGCGCCTCCGGGGTAACGGCGCCGTGGTTCGCCTGCGTCAATTGCGACTATCTGTTCACCGATTTTTTCGACGACTGGACCGCGGCGGAGTTCGCGCGGTTCCTGTACAACGACGACTACGTCAAGGTAGACCCAGAATACACCGGCGCGCGGTCGCGGCGCGAATTCCAGGCGCTGAGCGGTCTGATCCCGGAGGGCTCGCCGGCGCGCGTGCTCGACTACGGCGGCGGCGCAGGCGGGCTCGCCGCGCTGCTGCGCGAACGCGGAATCGACGCGACGAGCTACGATCCGTTCTCGCGCCCGGAACGTCCCGGCGGCAAGTTCGACATCATCACCTGTATCGAGGTGATGGAGCATTCTCCCGACCCCGTCGCGACGCTCGGCGACGTCGCCTCCCTGCTGGCGCCGGGCGGCTGCATCCTGCTCGGGATCACCCTGCAACCCGCCAACATCGCAGAGCTCGGTCCGACCTGGTGGTATTGCGCGCCGCGCAACGGACACTGCTCGACGTATTCATTGGCGACCCTGTCGCGACTCGGCGAGCGATGGGGGCTGACGCTGCACGCCAGCGACCGAACCCACTGGCTAGCATGGCGCTTCGCCGACGCACCGTCCGAAATCGCCAGCCGAATGGGCTCGACGTTCGAATTCATGTATCTCGGCGCCCCGAAACACGATCATCCCGACTGGCACGGCCTGGAGACGACATTCCGCTGGAGCGGCGCCGAAACGATCGTCTGGCGTCGCCAGGTCGATCAGACGCCGACGATCGTCCGCGTCAAACTGTTGTACAAAATGGAGCCCGTCCCCGGATACGCGCAACGATGCCGACTCACCGTGCAAGGTCAGCCCCTGCCGATCGCGCCGGGCGCGACGGTTGACGTCGTCATGGAATCGCCCGGCGTCGTCACCGCCGTCCTCACGCAAGACGCCCTGATTTGTCCCGCCGACAACGGTTCGCCGGACACTCGCCGGCTCGGCCTGGCGGTGCTGACGCCCTGATCGACGCCGGTCAGGAATATCGCGGCCCGCGCCGCGCCTCGGCGAGCGCGCGGGTGAGAGCGCCGGCGAATTGCGCCTTGCGCTCGGGCCCGACGCCGCGGGCGATCTGCCAGCTTTGGCCGCGGCTGACCAGCGTCAGGCGTTGCGGGCCGTAATCCTCGTCGTCGACCCGTTCGAGCCGGACCCAAGCCGGCGTCAGCCGCCATTCCCGCCGCGCCCCGTTGGCGGTGACGCGCGCGAATTTCAGTTCGAAATAGGTCAGATAGAAGTGCTCGAACGCGCGGGCGGCGCGGAAATTGAGGCGGAAGGCGAGATAGACGGCGAGCACGTCGAGCCCGAAAAAGCCGACGATCGGCCACGCGCCCATCAGATAGAACGGCACACTGAGCGCCGTGGTGGCGGCGCAGGTCGCCAGCATCAGCACGCGGAACCCCCTGCGCCCCAGCGAGCGATGCGGGGTCAGGGTGTCTTCGAACAGCGGCACCTCGCCTGTCATGCCGGCTCCCGTGTGGCGGATCGCCCGAGCCTGTCATATAGGGAGCGCATGGGGCAAGAGAAACGACCGGCCCGCGGCGCCGCAAAAATCGCCGAGCGCACGGCGGTGATTTTCGCGCGGCTCGCCGCCGCCATGCCCGAGCCGCAAACCGAACTCGCCTACGTCAACCCCTTCACCTTGCTGGTCGCCGTCGTGCTGTCCGCGCAGGCGACGGACGCCGGCGTCAACAAGGCGACCAAGCCGCTGTTCGCCATCGCCGACACGCCGCAGAAAATGGCGGCGCTCGGCGAGGCCGCGCTGATCGAGAGGATCAAGACGATCGGCCTGTTCCGCAACAAGGCGAAGAACGTGATCGCGCTGTCTGAGGCGCTGATCGAGCGCCACGCCGGCGCCGTCCCGCGCGACCGCGAGGCGCTCGAGGCGCTGCCGGGCGTCGGGCGCAAGACCGCGAATGTGGTGCTCAACGTCGCCTTCGGCGAACCCACGATCGCCGTCGATACCCATGTGTTTCGCGTAGCCAACCGGCTGGCGATCGCGCCGGGGAAGACGCCGCGCGACGTTGAGGACGGGCTGATGAAGGTCGTGCCGGCGCGATACCTGCCGCACGCGCATCACTGGCTGATCCTGCACGGGCGCTATACGTGCAAGGCGCGGGCGCCGGAGTGCGGGCGATGCGTGGTGAACGATCTATGCCCGTGGGCGGGGAAGACGGGGTAAGCGCCGTCGGTCGGTTGCGGACGCTTACAAAGGAACTGCGGCGATTGGCCGACCCGGCAAACTCATTCGGCGCATTGCACTGGATCAGGCCGCTCGGGCAGGTGGCTCAAACCATTCCTGGTATTGATCTGGTTCAAATTCCAGTAAATCAAGAATATCATTGTCTTGAATTGGTGAATCTATATCGTCTTCAGGATTGGCGTTTGTTTCGGCCAGACGATAGGAATCGCGGTTCTCCTCCGCCATAAGTTTTATCATAGCGATGATGCGGCTCATGTCTTTCATTTGCGCCCGCCGAAAGTATTTCTGCGCAACGCGCCCGCAGATCATTAACCAAATGTTAACAAACCCGAGCCGCCGCTTGCGACGGGTGTGGATAAGAAAACTGGCGTGGGGCTGGTTTATCGTCTTCGCTGGAGGCGACCCCAGTGTTTCAAACCTTACATTTGGCGCCCGCCGGCACATCATACGCAGACCGAGTCCGGCCCCATTGCGTCATTCGTGACCGGTCGGTCGTTGTGCTATTGTTCGTCGCGCGTGAGGGGCACGATGGCCGAGACCCGCAAGATCGCAGCGATCCTGGCTGCCGACGGTGTCGGCTTCAGCCGCATGACATGCTCGGACGAGGACCGGACGCTCGCGCGTTTGCGCGCGCTCCGCACCGACCTGATCGACCCCATCATCGCGAGCCAGAACGGAAGGGTGTTCAAGCGCACGGGAGACGGCAGCCTGGTGGAGTTCCGCAGCGTCGTTGAAGCGGTGCGCTGTGCGGTCTCGGTTCAGAACGCGATGGCCGAACGAAATGTGGGCACGCCGGAAGATCAGCGTATTGTTTTCCGCATCGGCATTCACCTCGGCGACGTAGTCGAGGAGAGCGACGGCGACCTGATGGGCGACGGCGTCAATATCGCGGCGAGGCTGGAAGGCATCGCCGAACCGGGCGCGATCTGTCTTTCCGAGGACGCCTACCGGCAGGTGAGAGCGCGGCTCGACTTTCCCGCGACCGATCTCGGACCGACCCAGCTCAAGAACATCGCCCACGCGATTCGCGTCTACTCGCTAGAAATCGGCAAGCCCGTCCCGTCGGCGCCCCCGCCTTCAGCCGCCGCAGCGTTACAGCGTCAAAGTCCGCCGCGCCTCTCGCTCGTCGTTCTGCCCTTGGCCAATATCGGCGGCGGCGCGGAGCAGGACTATTTCGTCGATGGCGTCACCGAGAGCCTGACCACCGACCTCTCGCGCATAAGCGGAGCGTTAGTGATCGGGCGGAACACGGCCTTCACTTACAAAGGCAAGGCGGTCGATCTGAAGCAGATCGGGCGCGAGTTGAATGTGCGCTATGTCCTCGAGGGCAGTGTGCAGCGCGGCGGCAATCGCATGCGCGTCAATGTGCAGCTGATCGACGCCGAGACAGGACACCACCTGTGGGCCGAGCGGTTCGACAAGCCGCTCGGCGATCTATTCGATATGCAGGATGAAATTGTCGCGCGACTGGCTGGTGCGTTGAACACCGAATTGGTTGCCGCCGAGGCTCGGCGTGCAGAAAAGGTTCTCAATCCCGACGCGATGGATCTCCACTTTCAGGGCATGGCTTGGCTCAACAAGGGTTATACTCCGCACAATACCGCGCAGGCGCGAGGTCATTTTGACCGCGCGCTACTATGTGACGCCAACAACGTCGAGGCGCTCGTTGGGTCGGCGCGGGCGGACGCGATCTCGGGCTCACTTCTGTATGTCGGCGATCCCAAAGCGGCCCTGGCGGCGGCGGAAGCGAAGTTGAACAAAGCGCTGTCCTTGGTCTCTGACCATGCGCGCGGCCATTTGGTTTTGGGTTGGGTATACATGGTCACCAAACGCGCCGCGCGGGGCCTCGCCGAATGCGAATATTCGTTAGTGCTGGATAGAAATCTCGCTCAAGCGCACGCCTTCATAAGCACTGGCAAAATTATGACTTGTCGCTTCGAAGATGCGGAGGCTCACATCGCCGAGGCATTGCGCCTCAGCCCACGCGATGCATTTGTCTCTACCTGGATCGGCACCGTCGGGATCGCGAAAAACTTTCTCGGCCTCTGGGATCAGGCGATTCCTTGGCTGCAGCGGTCGATAGAAGCCGAACGAAACAATCCACTTTCTCATTTTATGTTGGGTGTAGCTTTCGCTTGGCTCGGCCAATTGAGCGAGGCGCGCACCGCCGTTGGGACCGGGCTCGCGCTCAACCCAGCATTCTCCATCTGCAGCCACCGCGCACTTTATGGCTCGCAGAGCGACGACCCAATTTATCTGGCCGCAATCGAGCGCCTTTATGAAGGCATGCGCATGGCTGGAGTCCCCGAGCATTAACCGCGACCCGCCGCCTCGCTGCGATCATGGAAGTCCACGTCGTCGGCTAGTCGCGCCTGATGGCCGGGGACAAGGTGGGGAAGGCTTGGCGGTACGCGCATCGCTGCAGGTACTGTGAACTACGATGCGACGCGAGCGAAGGTCCGCCGTCCGCCCCTTCACGCCCCGGGCTGCGGGGGACACCGGCATAATCGTACCGCGTCCTCCCCCACTCCAGAGCCGTCCGAAGCCAGAAATCGCGGCCTCTCAACCGCTCCACGCCCTCACATCGACAAACCGGCCGGCGATCGCCGCCGCCGCCGCCATCGTCGGCGACACCAGGTGCGTGCGGCCCTTATACCCCTGCCGCCCCTCGAAGTTGCGGTTCGACGTTCGAGGCGCAGCGCTCGCCGGGCGAGAGCTTGTCTGGGTTCATCGCTAGGCACATCGAGCAGCCGGGCTCGCGCCACTCGAAGCCGGCGGCGAGGAAGATCTTGTCGAGCCCTTCCGCCTCCGCCTGCTCCTTCACTAGGCCGGAGCCCGGCACCACCATCGCGTTGACCGCCGCGTTGACCTTGCGGCCCTCGACGATCTTGGCGGCGGCGCGCAGGTCTTCGATGCGGCCGTTGGTGCAGGAGCCGATGAACACGCGGTCGATGGCGAGCTCGGCGATCTTCTCGCCGCCGTGCAGGCCCATGTACTCCAGTGCGCGCTTGATCGAGGCGCGCTTGGCCTCGGTCGCGCCGTCCTCGATGCGCGGCACGAAGCCTTCGATCGTGGCGACGTCCTGCGGGCTGGTGCCCCAGGAGACGATCGGCGGCAGCAGCGCCGCGTCGAGTTTGACGATCTCGTCGAACGTCGCGCCCTCGTCTGTGCGCAGCGTCTCCCAATAGCGCCGCGCCTGATCCCACAGGGCGCCTTTCGGCGATTTCGGCCGGTCCTTCAGGTAGGCGTAAGTCTTCTCGTCGGGCGCGATCATGCCGGCGCGCGCGCCGCCCTCGATGCTCATGTTGCAGACCGTCATGCGGCCTTCCATCGACAGCGCCTCGATCGCGGCGCCGGCGTATTCGATGACGTGGCCGGTGCCGCCCGCCGTGCCGATCTTGCCAATGATCGACAGGATGATGTCCTTGGCGGTGACGCCCGGCGGCAGCTCGCCGTCGACCTGCACCCGCATGTTCTTGGCTTTCGCCTGGATCAGCGTCTGCGTGGCGAGCACGTGCTCGACTTCCGAGGTGCCGATGCCGTGGGCCAAGGCCCCGAACGCGCCGTGCGTGGAGGTATGGCTGTCGCCGCAGACGATCGTCGTCCCCGGCAGGGTGAACCCTTGCTCAGGCCCGATGATGTGGACGATGCCCTGGCGGGGATCGAATTCGTTATAATACTCGATGCCGAATTCGCGCGCGTTCTCAGCGAGTTGCTCGACTTGCAGCCGGCTCTCGGGGTCGCTGATGCCGCCGCGCCGGTCGGTGGTCTGGATGTTGTGGTCGACGACGGCGAGGGTCTTTTCCGGGGCGCGCACCTTGCGGCCGCTCATCCGCAGGCCCTCGAACGCCTGCGGGCTCGTCACCTCGTGGACGAGGTGGCGGTCGATGTAAATGAGGCTCGCGCCGCCTTGCGTCTCGATGACGTGGTCGTCCCAGATCTTGTCATAAAGGGTGCGCAGCGTGCTCATATCCGGCTCCGGCGCCGCGTTTCGGCGCTTGCTTCTTGCAACGGGAGCCCATCTAAGCCTATCGCAGCCCCAGGGAAAGAGGGTCGGGCCGACCCGGGAGGCGCATATGAAATTCTACTTCAACGGTTCGCCGAATCCGACCAAGGTCGCGTTGTTCCTCGAGGAGGCCGGCCTCGCCTACGACCCGATCGCGGTCGACACCCGCACCGGCGACCAGTTCAAGCCGGATTTCCTGGCGATCAACCCCAACGGCAAGGTGCCGGCGATCGTCGACGGCGACGTCGTGGTGTTCGATTCCAACGCAATCCTGCTCTATCTCGCGGAGAAGACCGGCAAGTTCCTCCCGCCCCCCGGCGACGCGCAGCGCGGCGAGTTGCTGTCGTGGCTGATGTTCGTCGCCACCGGCGTCGGGCCGTTCTCCGGCCAGGCCGTGCATTTCACCCATTTCGCGCCGGAAAAGGTCGACTACGCCTACAAGCGTTATCGCTTTGAATGCGGGCGGCATTTTGAAATCCTCAACGCCCGGCTGGCGAGCCGCCGGCATATCCTCGGCGACCCCTACACGATCGTCGATATGGCCGGCTGGGGCTGGGCGCGCATGGTTCCGTTCATCCTGGGCGCCGACGCATGGGAGCGTTTCCCCAACGTCAAGCGCTGGCATGACGAAATCACCGCGCGGCCGGCGGCGGCGCGGGCGGTGGCGCTGAAGGACAAGTTCAGCTTCAAGCCGACGATGGACGACGAGGCGCGCGCGGTGATGTTCCGGCATCTCGCGAGCTAGCGGCGGGCCGGCGGCACAAATTTTAACAAGCCCGCGGCGGCTTGGGCCGAAAATCCCGACGCTTTTTGCGTCGGACTTCGGCAAGATCGCAAGCAACGCGGGGATTCTGCGGGAAGTTGATGGCCACCCTGATTGACGATCTACGGCAAGTCATCGAGCGCGATCAGTGGGCCGCGCGGCCGTTGCTGCACGATCTCGTCGAAAGGCTGCCGAAATCGCTCGAAGCGCGCTCGCTGCTCGCGCACTCCTACTTGCGCAGCCTGGAGGCGCGGCCGGCGCTCGAACATTACCGGCGCGCGCACGAGCTCGACCCGAAAAACATCGCCGTGCTGCACCAGATGGGGCTGTGCGCGACCGCGCTCGGCGACTACGAGGCGGCGCTGACGACGTTCCGTGACGCCAACGCCATCACCGCCAACGAACATTCGCAATCCATGGCCGCCCTGCTGCTGCACCGGCTGGGACGGGTCGGCGAGGCGATCAAGGCCTATGGGGAGTTGCTCGGAAAGCTCAAGCGGGAGAGTCTGGAGACGCCGCACGCCTTGCGCGGCATGGCGATGGCGTTGCGCGACGCCGGCGCCCCGCTCGCCGCCGACCGCAGTCTCTCCGAACTCGTCGCGCTCTATCGGCTCGATCCCCCGCGCATCGCCGGGCTGATCGCCGAGCGCGACAACTCGATCGACCATCCCGGCTGGACCCAGTTCGCCAGCAAATCCGAACTCGCCCAGGCGCTGCGCCGCGCGGCCGACAAGCCGTGGGCGCCTCGCTTCCCGCCCTCGTTCATCATGCCCGAGGATCGCGAAGCGCTGACCGCCTACGCCGCGAGCGCGCCTGACGCGCTTTATATCGCCAAGCCCCGGCGCGGCACCGGCGGGCAAAACATGACAATTTCGCGCGACGCCGCGGCGCTCGCGGCGCAGCTGGACGTCGTCGTGCAGCGCTACGTCGACCGGCCCTATCTCGTCGATGGGCGGAAGGGCCATGTCCGGCTGCATGGGCTCGTCGCCTCGCTCGACCCGTTCCGCGCCTATCTGCACACGGAAGGCGTCGTGCGTTTCGCCCCGGTGCCCTACGACGTCAGCGACGCCGGGCTTGCCGACGTCCACGCCCACATCACCAACACGGCCCTGCACAAGGACCATCCGAAGTTGGTGGTCAGCCAAAGCGCCGAGGAGGAGAACGTCGGCGCGGTCTGGTCGCTCTCCGCCTATCTCGAACGTCTCAAGACCGACGGGGTCGACGTCGCCGCGCTGCGCGAAGACCTCAAGGCGCTGGCGCGCGGCTTTCTGCGCATGGTTCACGCGGAGGGCGTGTTCTCCGCGCAAGCCAAATTTCCCCGCCGTTCGTTCCCAGCCAAGCTGTTCGGGCTCGACGTGTTGATCGACGCGGACGCCAAGCCCTGGCTTATCGAGGCGCAGCGCAAGCCCGCCATGGCCGGTTCGCCGCTCGTGTCCAAGATCGCCGCCAAGACGATGACCACAATATTCGAGATGAGTTCGGGATTTCTGTTCGACGATGCGATGCCCGCCGAGCGCATCGCCAGCCTCGCCAAAGATCGCGCCGCTATCGTCAAGCGCGAGTGGGAGCATGAGGCCGCATTCAAGGGCCAGTTTGAGCCACTTTAGCGGCACGCCGGGCTCGCCGTCTTGGGGAAATGAAAACTTGTGTGTGCTACGCCACAGCCAACGGAGGCAGACTTGCGACAGATTGCGCATCCGGGTGAGAAAGTTTGACCGAAATGGCTGAGATCGCCCTCAAGGAAATGCCCTCCGGTCCCGCGGCGACGCCGCCGGCGCCGGCGATCGATTCCGGGTTGATGGGTCTCGCCCTGATCGCCGGCTATTATCGCATCGCCGCCGATCCGGCGCAGTTGAAGCATCAGCTCGCGATGATCGGACGCTTCGCGCAATGCGACGATCTGGTCCGCGGCGCCAACATCCTCGGCCTCAAATCGCGCATCCTGCGTCGCATCGGGGCCGCGCGGCTTGGCGCGATCCCCTATCCCGCGCTGCTGCGGATGAAGGACGGCGGCTTCGCGGCCCTCGGCGTCGGCTCCGCCAAGGGCCGGGTGCGGCTCGTCGATCCGGTCAGCCGCGTCGCCAGCGACGTTTCACTCGACGAGGCGTGGAGCGCGAGTTCCGGCGAAGTTGTGCTCATCACCCGGCGGCTCGCCGGGGCCGGATTCGACCCCGCCACGTTCGGCTTCCGCTGGTTCCTGCCGTCGATCCTGCGCTACCGCAAGCCGCTGATGCAGGTGGCGATCGGGTCGCTGTTCGTGCAGCTGTTCGCGCTGGCGACGCCGATATTCTTCCAGTTGATCGTAGACAAGGTGCTCGTCCACAAGGGCTATTCGACGCTGCTGGTGCTGATTCTCGGCATGGTCACGATGGGTTTCTTCGAGACCGTGCTGCAATTCCTGCGCACCTATACGCTGAGCCACACCACCAACCGGATCGACGTCGAGCTCGGCCGGCGGCTGTTCCATCATCTGTTTCGCCTGCCGCTCGCCTATTTCGAGACGCGCGCCGCCGGCCAGACGGTCGCGCGCGTCCGTGAGTTGGAGACGATCCGCAGCTTCCTCACCGGCCAGGGCCTGACCTCCGTCCTCGACCTGTTCTTTACGCTTGTGTTCTTCGTCGTCATGTTCATCTACTCGCCGAAGCTGACGCTGGTCGTGCTCGGCTCCATCCCCGTCTATGTGGTCATCGCGGCGCTGATTCGGCCGGGCCTGCGCGAGCTCATCAACGAGAAGTTCAACCGCGGCGCGCGCTCGCAGCAGTTCCTCGTCGAATCGATCGTCGGCGCGCAGACCCTGAAAGCGGCGAGCGTCGAGCCGGTCATGCAGGCGCAATGGGAGGAGCGGCTCGCGGCCTACGTCCGCACCTCGTTCGATTCGGGCATACTCGGCGCGGTCGGCCAGAACGCCATCCAATATGTGTCGAAGGTGACGACGGCGCTGATCCTGTTCGTCGGCGCCGAATCGGTCATCGCCGGCGACATGACGGTCGGCGAGTTGATCGCCTTCAACATGATCGCCAGCCAGGTCGTGCAGCCGATCCTGCGGTTGTCGCAACTCTGGCAGGACTTCCAGCAGGTGCAGGTGTCGGTCGCCCGTCTCGGCGATATTCTCAACGCGCCGACCGAGCCGACGCCGCAAAACCTGCTCACCCTGCCGCCGCCGCGCGGCGCGATCGACCTTCGCGGCGTGACCATGCGCTACCGCCCCGACGCGCCCGAGGCGTTGAAGAACATCAATCTGCAGATCGCCGCCGGCGAAGTGATCGGCTTTGTCGGCCATTCCGGCTCCGGCAAGTCGAGCCTCGCCAAAGTGATCCAGCGACTTTACAGCCCACAGACGGGGCAGGTGATGCTCGACGGCGTCGACATCGCGCAACTCGATCCCGGCTGGCTGCGCCGCCAGATCGGCGTGGTGTTGCAGGAGAACATCCTGTTCAACCGCACCATCCACGAAAACATCGCGCTCGCCGATCCGGCGATGCCGCGCATCGTCGTCATGCAGGCGGCCCGGCTCGCCGGCGCCGACGAGTTCATCGCCCAATTGCCGCAAGGCTACGACACGGTCATCGAGGAGCGCGGGGCCAATCTCTCCGGCGGCCAGCGGCAACGCATCGCCATCGCCCGGGCGCTGGTCACCAACCCGCGCATTCTCATCTTCGACGAGGCGACCTCGGCGCTCGACTACGAGAGCGAGCGCATCATCCAGCAAAACATGAAGGCGATCACGCGCGGCCGCACCGTGCTCATCATCGCCCATCGGCTCGCCGCGGTGCGCCCTTGCCACCGGATCGTCGGCATGCAGAAAGGGGAGATCGTCGAAGTCGGCACCCACGAGGAGCTGCTGCGACGCCCTGACGGCGTCTACGCCAGGCTGTGGGCGCTGCAAGGCGACGGGAGGACCTGATGAACGAGCGCGCCGCGCCGCCGCCTGCGCCGGAAAAGCCGGAGCCGCCGCAAAAGCAGGCCCCGCCCTCCTCGCTGATCTCGCAAGTGCGCGGGCGCGACCGCGAATTCCTGCCGGCCGCGCTGGAGATCCTGGAGACCCCGCCGGCCCCGCTGCCGGTGGCGCTGATGCTGACGATCTGCGCGTTCTTCGCCGCCGCGCTGACCTGGTCGTTCTTCGGCCGGCTCGACGTGCACGCCGTCGCGCCGGGCAAGATCGAGACGGTGAGCAGCGCGAAAGTCATTCAGCCGTTCGACAACGGCAAGATCGCCAAGATCAACGTCGCCAACGGCCAGCATGTGAAGGCCGGCGACCTGCTGCTGGAGATGGACCCCGCCGAGGCGGCGGCCGACGCGGACGCCTCTCGCGCTGAACGGTTCGAGAGCCTGGCCGAGGTCGCGCGCCGCAAATACGAAGTCGAAGTCGCCAAGACCCTTGACAGCCGCGAGAACGCCGCCGACGCGGCGCGCGGCTTTGAGCGCGCCGCGATCGACGCCGCGGTGAGCCAGGCGGAATCGAAGATCGGCTTCGACCCCGGGGTAGACGACGACACCCGTTTGCGCCAGCGCGGCGTGCTGGTCGCCGATCTCAATCAACTCTCCGACGCGCTCTCCGCGCTCGACAAGCAGATCGCGCAGAAAGAGGCGACGAGCCAGCGCCTCAACATGAGCATCGCCTTCCAGAACGATCTGATGATCACGCTCAACGAGCGGGTCAAGACCCGCCAGGATGCGATCGCGCTGAAGGTCGGCACCAAGATCAACCTCTACGACGCCAAGGAGGAACTGCAGAAGTCGCAGTCCTCGCTCGCCTCTGATCAGGGCCAGTTGATCGAGACCGAGGCGGCGCTCAACGAATTGCGCAGCGAGAAGTTCAAGGCGATCTCGCAGTTCATCGCCGACAACGAGAACAAGATCGTCGACGCCGCGCGCAAGGCTGAGGACGCCAAGCAGGCGTTCGCGAAGGCCGACGCCAAGCTCGGCCGCACCAAGCTGTTCGCGCCGATCGACGGCGTCGCGCAACAATTGACGGTCACGACGATCGGCCAGGTCGTGACGACCGGACAGCAATTGCTCGTCATCGCTCCCAATCAGGGCCCGCTGCAGGTCGAGGTGCTGGTCGCCAACCTCGACATCGGCTTCATCAAGCTCGGCCAGGACGCCGTCATCAAGGTTGACGCGTTCCCGTTCACCCGCTTCGGCGCCTTGACCGGCAAGGTGTCGCGCATCGCGCAGCAGGCGGTGGACGAAACGGAAGCCAAGCGCGCGCTCGCCAACGTCACGTCGCCGACCAATACGCTGCCGCCGCAGACCAGCGCGCCGGGACAGCCGGAGAGCTTCGTGTTCCCCGTCACCATCGAACTCTCGCAGACGTCGATGAAAGTCGCGCAGACGGATATTCCGTTGAACCCCGGCATGACGGTCACCGCCGAAATCAAGACCGACAGCCGCCGCGTGATCGACTATTTGATGTCGCCGATCGCCAAGGTGGGCTCGGAGGCGATGCGAGAGCGCTGATTTCGATGTTAGCGTTATTGCGGCGACGTGCTTTCCATTTCCGTGGGAAATGCTATGGCCGCTTGAAATGGGGCGGCGCGCGGCCCATCCTTAGCGTGTGAAATGTTGGAATCGCGGAGCCCTGTCGCTTGTCGAAAATATTGATCGTCGACGACGAGCCGCTGATCGCCATGCTCGTGGAGGCGTGGGTGGCTGATATGGGCCACGAGCCGGTGGGGCCGGCCCATTCGCTGACGGAGGCGAGGGCGCTGATGGACCGCCCGTTCGACGCCGCGATCGTCGACTTGACGCTCGGCGCCGAGAGCGGCCGGACGATCGCCGAGACGCTCGCCGATAAGGGCGTGCCGTTCGTCTACGCGACCGGCCAGGCGCAAGTGCAACTCGACGATCTGCCGCGCGCCTCCGGCGTGCTGCTGAAGCCCTATAGCCTCGACGCCTTCGAGGCCGCTGTCCGGGCCATGCTGCCGACCCCTTGAGCGGCTTCCCCTTGCGCCCGGCGCCGTATAGACCGGCGCGGGTTCGAGGACGACGAAACATGAAGTCAGGGCGCAAATTCCGGTCGCGCAACAGCGAACGGCCGGGCGAAGCGCCGAGCGGGGCGGTGTCGCGCATCTATGGGTTCCACGCGGTCAGCGCGGCGATCGCCGCGCCGCGCCGGCGCCTGGTGCGCCTCTACGCCACGGCCGCGGCCGCCGAGCGGCTCGAGGCGGAAATCAAGCAGCGTCGCGTGGAACTGCGCGTCGTCGGCGCCGAGGACATCGCCGCGCGGCTGCCGCGCGACGCCGTGCATCAGGGCCTGCTGCTGGAGGCCGAGCCGCTGGCGCCGCTGGACGTCTCCGAATTGCCGGAAAAGGGCTTGGTCGTCGCGCTCGACCAGGTGACTGATCCGCACAATGTCGGGGCGATCCTGCGCACCTGCGCCGCCTTCGCGGTCGACGCGCTGTTGACGACCGAGCGCCATTCGCCGGAACTCTCCGGCGCGCTGGCGAAGGCCGCCAGCGGCGGACTGGAGCACGTGCCGATCTGCGCCGTCACCAATCTCGCCCGCGCGCTCGAAGAGATCGGCGACATGGGCTATTGGCGCGTCGGCCTCGATTCGGAAGCCCCCGCGGTCCTCGGCGCGGCGCCGCTCGCCCGTCCGCTGCTGCTGGCGCTCGGGGCCGAGGACAAGGGCCTGCGCCGGTTGACCCGCGAAAATTGCGACGCGCTGGCCCGGCTCGACCTCCCTGGCGCGATCAAGAGCCTCAACGTCTCCAACGCCTGCGCGATCGCGCTGGCGCTGGCGACCCGCGCCGCTACCTGAGCGCCGCCGGGATGTCCTTGGCGTAATTGAGGTCGAAAGTCCGGTTGCGCAGCGGATCGAGCGCCGTGCCCTCCGACGCGTCGAAGGCGCGCGCGCGGGGGCCGGCGGGTCCGACGACGGCAGGCCCCGCCGGGGCGGAGGTCATCGCCAGGCCGGTATCGACAATGGAGCCGTCGCCATAGCGCGCCGCGCGCGCCCGGAGATCAGCGAGCGCGGCCGGCGACAGCGGCACGGAGCCCGCCGGGCCCGGGCCGACGCTCGGATCCGGCCCATCGTCGGAGCCGGGCGGCGGATCGTTGACGCCCGTGACGACCAGCGAGTTCGATCGAGGCGCCGCCGAGTTTCTCGGGCGACAGGCTGCCGCCGGCGCCGACAAGAGCCGCCACCTTCCGCCGCGAGGTCGCAATCTTGCTAAGCTTGACGGCGAGCGCCGCGCCGGCGGGCGCGGCCGCCGATGTCCCATCGTATGCGAGCGCGCCGAACAGGGCGGAATGATCCGGCGGCGGCAGCTTCGGGGTCGTCAGGTCGCCGTAGCGGCTGGCGTCCGTGTCGGGCGCCTCGCCGCGAATATTGTTGGCCGGCGGCGTCGCGTCCGGACTCAGGCGATCCTTGGCGTCCTTCTCGATCTGCCGCCAATGCGCGACGTTCTTCTGATGCTGGTCGAGCGTCTCGGCGAAGGCGTGCCCGCCGGTCCCGTCGGCGACGAAATAGAGATCGCGGCTATGCGCGGGATTGGCGACCGCCTCCAGCGCGGCGCGGCCGGGATTGCAGATCGGCCCCGGCGGCAGGCCGTCGATGTAGTAGGTGTTGTAGGGCGTCGCCTCCTGCAGATCGGCCTTGGTGATCGAGCGGCCGAGCGTGCCCTTGCCGAACACCAGCCCATAGACGATGGTCGGGTCGGATTGCAGCTTCATGTGTTTCTGCAAACGGTTGACGAACACGCCGGCGACCCGCGAGCGCTCGTCCGCTTTGCCGGTCTCCTTCTCGACGATCGAAGCCAGCGTGACGAGTTCGCCCGGCGATTTGATCGGCAGGTCGGCGGCGCGCTTCTGCCAGATTTCGCCAATCATCTTGGTCTGCGCCGCGGCCATGTGGGCGATCAACGCCTGGCGGGTGTCGCCGCGCTCGAACACATAGGTGTCGGGCAGCAGCGAGCCCTCGCGCGGCGTCTCCTTGATGTCGCCGACCAAGAGATCGTCGTCGCGCACCCGCTGGGCGATCTGCTCGCTGGTCAGGCCCTCGGGAATCGGCAGCTTGTGCTTGACGACCCGGTGATGCGCGAGTTCGTCCTCGACTTCGCGCATGGTGGCGCCGGCCTTGAAGGCGTATTCGCCGCGCTTCAGCGCGCCGCGTTGGCCGTCGAGCAGCGCCATGATCGAGAATAGCGCCGAACTGTCGATGACGCCCGCCGCCTCCAACTGATCGGCGATCGGACCATCGTCGTCCTCGCGGGTTATGACGACGGTCTTATCCTCGGCGAGCGGCCCGGCGCGGGTCTCCGCCAGCAGCACGGCGACGAAGCCGGCGAGGCCGACGAACACCCCGACCAGCACCAGCGAGAGAAACGCACTGAGCTGTGACAGGCCCGAGCCGCGCGAGCGTTTCTTCTTTGGCTCGCGCGGCGGGGGAGGCGGCGATTTGGGCGCGCGCGCGAACAGGCTCGCCTTGGCCTGCCGGGAGTCGCCAGAGGGGGTAGCGTGATCGTCCATCGCTTCGCCGGATCGCTTAGCCGCCCTCAAAACCCATCGCCCCATCCTCGAAACCGCGCGCGGCGAAATTATGTCGCCCGCCCGGCGTTCAATCCGCGCGGCGGAAGATCAACGAGGCGTTGGTGCCGCCGAAGCCGAACGAATTCGACAGCGCGGTATCGATCGGCCGCCGCCTCGCGACATGGGGCACGAGGTCGAGGGCGGTTTCGACGGAGGGATTGTCGAGATTGAGCGTCGGCGGCGCGACGCCGTCGCGGATCGCCAGAATCGAGAAGATCGCTTCGACCGCCCCCGCCGCCCCGAGCAGGTGCCCGATCGAGGATTTCGTCGACGACATCGAGATGGTCGCCGCGGCGTTGCCGAGCAGCCGCTCGACCGCGCGCAGTTCGATTTCGTCGCCGATCGGCGTCGAGGTGCCGTGCGCATTGACATATTGGATGTCGCTCGGGCCGATTCCCGCGCGTTTCAGCGCAGCCTTCATCGCCCGGTAGGCGCCGTCTCCGTCGGGCGACGGCGCGGTGATGTGATAGGCGTCGCCGGAGAGGCCATAGCCGATCACCTCGGCGTAAATCTTCGCGCCGCGCGCCTTGGCGTGCTCGTAATCTTCGAGCACCACGCACCCGGCGCCGTCGCCCATCACGAATCCGTCGCGGTCGCGGTCGTACGGCCGCGAAGCCTGTTGCGGGCGGTCGTTGAAGTCGGTCGACAACGCCTTGCAGGCGGCGAACCCGGCGAGCGCGAGCCGGTTGACCGAGGATTCGGCGCCTCCGGCGACCATCACGTCGGCGTCGCCGAGGGCGATCAGCCGCGCCCCGTCGCCGATCGCGTGCGCGCCGGTCGAGCAGGCGGTGACGACCGCGTGATTCGGACCCTTCAGGCCGTGGCGGATCGAAACCTGTCCGCCCGCCAGATTGATGAGGCTGCCGGGGATGAAGAACGGCGACACCCGCCGCGGCCCTTTTTCGTGCAGCGTCACCGCGGTGTCGGCGATGCCCTTGAGGCCGCCGATGCCGGAGCCGATCAGCACGCCGGTGGCGATCTGATCCTCATAGGTCTTCGGCGCCCAATCGGCGTCTTTCAGCGCCTGGGTCGCCGCCGACATCGCGTAGATGATGAAATCGTCAACCCGCCGCTGCTCCTTCGGCTCCATCCACTCGTCGGGACGGAAGGCGTCGGGCGCGTCGCCGCGCGGCACCTGGGCGGCGATCTTGCATGGCAGATCGGAGACTTCGAACGTCTCGACCCGCTTCGCCGCCGCCTCGCCTTCGATCAGCCGCCGCCACGTGGGCTCGACCCCGCAGGCCAGCGGCGAAACCATGCCGAGACCCGTCACCACGACCCGCTTCATCACCTACCTCGCAACCCGGCCTTCCCTTCCCGTCCCGCCGTCTCGCTCGCGGCTCGGACGAGTGAGGGCGTCACTTCGCCGTGGTGGCCGCCTTTTCCAGGAATTTGATGGCGTCGCCGACGGTGGTGATCGTCTCAGCCTGATCGTCGGGGATCTCCACCCCGAATTCTTCTTCGAACGCCATCACGAGCTCGACCGTATCGAGCGAGTCGGCGCCGAGGTCGTCGATGAAGTTGGCGGATTCGACGACCTTGTCCGCATCGACGCCGAGGTGCTCGACGACGATCTTCTTCACGCGTTCCGCGACATCGCTCATTTCTCAGTCCCCAATGCGGCCAAGTCATTCCTCGGCCATGATTGCTAGTTATGCACGCGGCCGTCGCCTTGCGACGTCCGATCCGCTCCCCACGCGCTCCAACTCGCGCCCGGCCGCGCGACTCCTCGATTCCGCCGCCGGGTCAGGCGACGCGGCTCAATAGCATACGGGTTACGACAAGGCGAGAGGCCGGCAATTGCGCGCGCCTGCTCAAATCATCGCCATTCCGCCGTTCACATGAAGCGTCTGCCCGGTGACATATCCGGCCTCCGCGCTGGCGAGATAGACGACCGCGGCGCCTATGTCTTCGCCGGCGCCTAATTTCCCTTGCGGCACGTTGGCGAGAATCGCTTCGCGCTGCTTTTCGTTGAGCGCGTCGGTCATCGGGCTTGCGATAAAGCCGGGCGCGATGCAGTTGACCGTGATCCCGCGGCTCGCCACTTCCTGAGCGAGCGCCTTCGACATGCCGATGAGGCCCGCTTTCGCCGCGGCGTAATTGCCCTGGCCGGGATTGCCGGTGACGCCGACGATTGACGTGATCCCGATGATACGGCCATGTCGGCGCTTCATCATGCCCTTCACGCTCGCGCGCGCCAGCCGGAACGCGGCGGTCAGGTTGACGGCGAGGACCGTGTCCCACTCCGCGTCCTTCATCCGCAGGAACAGATTGTCGCGCGTCACGCCGGCGTTGTTGACGAGAATGTCGAGCCCGCCCATCGCCGCTTCGGCGGCAGGAACCAGCGCTTCGACAGCGGCGGAATCGGCGAGGTCGCAGGGCAGCACATGCGTCCGTTCGCCGAGGTCGGCGGCGAGTTGCTCCAGCGCGTCGCGCCGCGTGCCGGAGAGCGCGACGATCGCGCCCTGCCCGTGCAGCGCGCGCGCGATCGCGCCGCCAAGCCCGCCCGAGGCGCCCGTCACCAGCGCCGATTTGCCCGTGAGATCGAACATGCGCAAGGTCTCCTGTCGACGGTTCAAAGCGCCGCCTTGAACGCCGCGATGTCGGCCGGCGTCCCGATGGGGATCGCGCTCGCGCCCACGGCGATGCGCTTGACGAGACCCGCGAGCACCTTGCCAGCGCCGACTTCGAGGAAGCGGGCGACGCCCTGCCCCGCCATGAAGGCGACACTCTCGCGCCAGCGCACCGTGCCCGTCACTTGCGCGACGAGGCTGTCCCGAATCGCTTGCGGATCGGTCAGCGGCGACGCGCTGAAGTTCGCCACCAGCGGAACCGAGGGCGCGGCGATCCGCGTCTCCGCCAGCGCGGCCGCCATCGCCTCGGCGGCCGGCGTCATCAGCGTGCAGTGGAACGGCGCGGAGACGGCGAGCGGCAGCGCCCGCTTGGCGCCCGCCTGCTTGGCGAGCTCCATCGCCCGCTCGACCGCCGCTTTCGTGCCGGAAATCACGACCTGCCCGCCGCCGTTGTCGTTCGCCACCTCGCAGATCGCCGCCGTCAGGTAGAGGTCGCGAGCGGCGGTATGCGCGGCAAGCGAAACCTTGTCGAAATCGAGCCCGAGGATCGCCGCCATTGCGCCCTCTCCCGCCGGGACCGCCCGTTGCATCGCCTCGCCGCGCAGCCGCAGCAATCGCGCCGTGTCGGCGAGCGTCAGCGCGCCGGCGGCGCATAACGCCGAATATTCGCCGAGCGAGTGACCGGCGACATAAGCCGCATCACGCGCAACGTCGAACCCCGCCTCGCTCTCCAGCGCGCGCAGCGCCGCCAGGCTCGTCGCCATCAGCGCCGGCTGCGCGTTGGCGGTCAAAGTGAGCTCCGCCTCCGGCCCCTCGAAGATCAGCCTCGACAGGTTCTCTCCGAGCGCGGCGTCGACCTCGTCGAACACCCGCCGCGATACGGGAAACGCCTCGGCGAGCGCCTTGCCCATGCCGACCGTCTGCGAGCCCTGGCCGGGAAACATCAGGGCGGTCTTCAAGCCTGTCACTCCTCCCAGGTCCGAAATCGGCTGCGCCTTCGAATTGGGCGCCGCTCAGACACCGCGAAGGTTTGGCTGTCAACCCCATGCTTGACAGCGGCGCAGGGCGGCGCGAAGTTCTTGACCAATTGGTCAGGTTTTGCCTCAGGGGGCTCGATGAGTTTGGCCGGAGACGCCAAGGGTAGCGCCGACATCGCCGCCGCCCGGCTCGCGCCCGAGCAACTGAAGGCCAATTTCGCCGACCTGCATCCGCCGCTCGACAAGCACGAAGCTTTGGTCGAGGCCGAGCGCTGCTATTTCTGCTATGACGCGCCGTGCCAGCAGGCGTGCCCGACCTCGATCGACATTCCGCTGTTCATCCGAGAGATCGCCGCCAAAAATCCGCTCGGCGCGGCGAAGACGATCCTCGACTCCAATATCATGGGCGGCATGTGCGCGCGCGTCTGCCCGACCGAGGAGTTGTGCGAAGAGGCGTGCGTGCGCGAGGCCGCTGAGGGCAAGCCAGTCAGGATTGGCCTGTTGCAACGCTTCGCCGTCGACGCGATCATGGCGACCGGCAAGCACCCTTACACCCGCGCCGCCGCGACCGGCCGGCGCGTCGCGGTCATTGGCGCGGGGCCGGCGGGGCTTGCCTGCGCGCACGCGCTCAGCGTCGCCGGCCACGCCGTGGTGATCTACGAGGCGCGGCCCAAAGTCGCCGGGCTCAACGAATACGGCATCGCCGCCTACAAGACGCCCGACGATTTCGCGGCGCGCGAGGCGGCCTTCATCCTTGGCGTCGGGGGCATCGAGGTGAAAGCCGGCGTCGCCCTCGGCCGCGACATTTCTCTGGACGATCTGACGCGCGACTATGACGCGGTGTTCCTCGGCGTCGGCCTGCCCGGCGTCAACAAGCTCGGCCTTCCCGGCGAGGACACGCTTGCAAACGTCGAGGACGCCGTCGCTTTCATCGCCGAACTCCGACAGGCGAAGGATTTGTCGCAACTCGCCATCGGCCGCCGCGTGGTGGTGATCGGCGGCGGCATGACGGCGGTTGACGCGGCGGTGCAATCAAAGCGGCTCGGCGCCGAGCTGGTGACGATCGCCTATCGCCGCGGGATCGACGACATGAAGGCAAGCCTCTACGAGCGCGAGCTCGCGCAGACCAACGGGGTGATGATCCGCCCCTGGGTGCGGCCGATTTCGCTCGAAGGCCACGACGGCGCCGTCACCGGCGTCGTGTTCGAGCGCACCCGGCTGGACAACGGCAAGCTGGTCGCCGAGGGCGCGCCGTTCCGGCTTGAGGCCGACGTCGTGTTCACCGCGATCGGCCAGGTCGGCGAAGGCGCAACGCTCGGCGCGACGCCGCCGAAGCTGCAGGGCGGCAAGATCGCCGTCGACGAGGACCGCCGCACCAGCCTGCCGAAAGTGTGGGCGGGTGGCGATTGCGTGACCGGCGGGCTTGATCTGACGGTCAGCGCGGTTGAGGACGGCAAGCGCGCCGCGCGCTCGATCATCGCGGCGCTGCGGGCGTGACCTTCGCCGTCATTGCGAGCGCAGCGAAGCAATCCAGCCGTGGTGCGCTCGCAGCGATGGATTGCTTCGCTGCGCTCGCAATGACGAGGTTTGCATCAGGAGAACGGCATGGTTGATCTCCGCACCAGTTTTCTCGGCATCCAATCGCCGAACCCGTTCTGGCTCGCCTCGGCGCCGCCGACCGACCGCAAGACCAACGTCGAGCGCGCCTTCCGCGCCGGCTGGGGCGGCGTCGTCTGGAAGACGCTCGGCGAGGCCGGCCCGCCGGTCGTCAACGTCTCCGGCCCGCGCTACGGCGCGATGCACGGCCCCGATCGGCGGTTGATCGCGTTCAACAACATCGAGCTCATCACCGACCGCGACCTCGAGATCAACCTTCAGGAGATCAAACAGGTCAAGCGCGAGTGGCCCGACCGCGCGCTGGTCGCGTCGCTGATGGTGCCATGCGAAGAGGAGGCCTGGAAGAAGATTCTCGCCCGCGTCGAGGAAACCGAGTGCGACGGGATCGAGCTCAACTTTGGTTGTCCGCACGGCATGTCCGAGCGCGGCATGGGCTCGGCGGTCGGCCAGGTGCCGGAATATATCGAGATGGTGGCGCGCTGGTGCAAACAGCACACGCGCATGCCGGTGATCGTCAAACTGACGCCCAACATCACCGACATCCGCCGGCCCGCGAGGGCCGCGAAAGCCGGCGACGCGGATGCGGTGTCGCTCATCAACACGATCAACTCGATCATGGGGATCGACCTCGACCGGATGACGCTCGACGTCGACATCGACGGCCGCGGCACGCACGGCGGCATGTGCGGGCCGGCGGTGAAGCCGATCGCGCTGTCGATGGTCTCCGAGATCGCCCGCGACGCCGAGACGCGCGGCATGCCGATCTCCGCGATCGGCGGGATTACGACGTGGAAGGACGCCGCCGAGTTCATCGCGCTCGGCGCCGGCAACGTGCAGGTCTGCACGGCGGCGATGACGTATGGCTTCAAGGTGGTGCAGGAGATGATCGCCGGGCTCTCCAACTTCCTCGATGAGAAAGGCTATAGCTCAATCGAGGATTTCCGCGGCGCGGCAGTTCCGAAGGTGACGGACTGGCAGTATCTGAACCTCAACTATGTCGTGAAGGCCGAGATCAACCAAGACCTCTGCATCAAATGCGGGCGCTGCCACATCGTCTGCGAAGACACCTCGCATCAGGCGATCTGGCCGAAGGTCGACGGCGTGCGCAAGTTCGTGGTCAACGACGCGGAGTGCGTCGGCTGCAATTTGTGCGTGCTTGTCTGCCCGGTGGAGAACTGCATCACGCTCGTGCACAAGACCGAGGGCGTCGATCCGCGCACGGGGCTGCCCTACAGCCGCCCGCCGGGGGATTGGACGAAGCATCCGAACAACCCGGCCGTGCAGAAACAGGCGGCGGAGTAGGCTGCGGCAGCCGTCATGGCCGGGCTTGTCCCGGCCATCCACGCGGTTGGGCGGCAGAGGCTTTCGCCGGGAGGCAGCGCGATGCCAGGCGGCTGGGTCTACATCGTGACGAACCGCCCCAATGGCGTGCTCTACACCGGCGTAACCACCAACCTCGCCCGCCGCGCTTACGAGCATCGCGAGGGTTTGATTGCTGGCTTCACGAAGCGCTACGGGTGCAAGCGTTTAGTTTGGATGGAGCCACATGAAGATATCGCCGCCGCGATCCAGCGGGAAAAGAACATCAAGCATTGGTCGCGCGCCTGGAAGGCGCGGATGATAGTCGACGCAAATCCAGGTTGGGCGGACCTCTACGAGACATTGAACTCGTAAGCGCCGGAACCGCGTGGATGGCCGGGACAAGCCCGGCCATGACGGATGGCGACGTGTGTTGGCCCTAAAACATCGGAACTCAGTTCCAATGAATCACGCCCCGCGCCGTCATGGCCGGGCTTGTCCCGGCCATCCACGCGGCGCCGATTCAGCAAATTTGTAAGCGAGCAGCGCTAAGCGTCAATCACCCCCGCAACGCCCCCACGATCGCATCCCCCATCTCGCTCGTCGAGATCGTCGCCTCGCCCGCCGCTGCGATGTCACGCGTCCGCAGCCCCTGCGACAGCACGGACGAGATCGCCGCCTCCAGCCGGTCGGCGTGCTCGGCCAACCCGAACGAGTACCGCAGCGCCATCGCGAACGAGCCGATCATCGCGATCGGATTGGCCGCGCCCTGCCCGGCGATATCCGGCGCCGAGCCGTGCACCGGCTCGTACAGCGCCTTGCGCTTGCCGGTCTTCGGATCGACGTCGCCGAGCGAGGCCGACGGCAGCATGCCGAGCGAGCCGGTCAGCATCGCCGCGACGTCGGACAGCATGTCGCCGAACAGGTTGTCGGTGACGATCACGTCAAACTGCTTCGGCCAGCGCACCAGCTGCATGCCGAGCGCGTCGGCGAGCTGATGCTCCAGCGTCACGTCGGAAAATTCGCGCTTGTGCAAGGCGGTGACGACCTCCTTCCACAACACGCCCGACTTCATCACGTTGTGCTTCTCGGACGACGTCACCTTGTTGCCGCGCTTCCGCGCCAGATCGAAGGCGACGCGGCTGATCCGCTCGATCTCATAGGTATCGTAGACCTGCGTGTCGATGCCGCGCCGCTGGCCGTTGCCGAGATCGAGGATCTCCTTCGGCTCGCCGAAATAGACGCCGCCGGTCAGCTCGCGCACGATGACGATGTCGAGCCCTTCAACCACCTCCGGCTTCAGCGACGAGGCGCTGGCGAGCGCGGGATAGCAGACCGCCGGCCGCAGGTTGGCGTAAAGCGCGAGCTCCTTGCGCAGCCGCAGCAACCCGGCCTCGGGGCGCGACTCATAGGGCACGTTCGCCCACTTCGGCCCGCCGACCGCCGCCAGCAGCACCGCGTCGCTCTCTTGCGCGCGCGCCATGTCGGCGTCGCTGATCGCCGCGCCGTGGGCGTCGAACGCGCAGCCGCCGACCAGGCCCTTCTCGGTCTCGAACCGGACGCCGCCTTCCGCGTTGAAGAACGCGATCACCTTCTCGGCCTCGGCCATCACCTCGGGGCCGATGCCGTCGCCGGGCAGCAGGAAAAGTTTCAGGGTCGCCATGGGAATTCCGGTCTCGCGGGGTCGGCTGGCTCCCTAGCGCAAATCGCGGTAACGGAACAAGGCGTTTCGGGGAAGCAAAGTTGGCGGTCGTCAAGAGCGAACAGTTCGAAGCCTGGCTGCAAAAGCTTGCCCCGGCCGTCGCGATGTTCCTGCTGCACGGGACGGACAGCGACCTCGCCAGCGAACGGGCGCGCCGGCTGGTCGCAAAACTCGTCGACGACGTCGCTGACCCGTTCCAGGTCGTCCGGCTGTCGGCGGAGACTTTGGCGAAGGACCCCGGCCGGCTCGCCGACGAAGCGTCGGCGATTTCGATGTTCGGCGGCCGCCGCGTGATCTGGATCGAGGCCGGCGGCCGCGATCTCTCGGCGCTGATCGGCGGGGTCGCCGACACGCTGCCGGCCGACACCTCGCTCATCGTCGAGGCCGACGTGCGCAAGGGCTCGCCGCTGCGCACGCTGTTCGAGACGCGCGCGAACGCCGCCTCGATCGAGTGCTATCCGCCGACGGCGGCGGGCCTCGGGCTCCTCGTCGACAGCGCCGCGCGCGAGGCCGGCGTCAAACTCGAAGGCGACGCGCGCGAGCACCTCGTCGGCTTGCTCGCCGCCGATCCCGCCGCCGCGCGCAGCGAGATCGCCAAGCTGATGCTGTTTGCTTCTAGCACGGGCGTGCTGACCGCCGCCGACGTCGACGCGCTCGCCGCCGGCGGCGGCGCCTCGCCGATCGACGCGATGGTCGATTTCGCGCTCGCCGGCGACACCCGATCGCTGGAGCGCGCCGCGATGGGCCTCAACAGCGCCGACGCTGCGCAAGCCGCGACGCGGCTGGCGGCCCGCGTGGCGCTGCTGATCGAAATCCGCGGGTCCGGCGGCGAGCCCGAGCGGCTGCGACGTCTGCCGTTCCTGGTGCAGCGGGCCGTGCTGGCGCAGGCCAACGCCTGGGTGCCGGAGGTTTTGGCGCGACGCCTGCCAGCGCTGCTGGGGCTGTTGATCGCGACCCGCCGCTCGCCGGGGCTGGCGGGGGCGTCCGCGTTCCGGGCGCTGACGGCGTTCGCGCTGGGGGCGCAGAGGGGAACGGGCGCAGCGCGGCGCTGACGGTAGGCCAAGCGGACGCGCGGGCGAGCGCAGTTTTTCATTGCGGTTCTTAAGCGCCCGAACCAAACGCTTGGCGCCCTGCTTCTGGTGGCATGAACGCCAGCTTTCGACCCAAGTAAGACACTCGCAACTAGCCCGGTTCATCAGCACTTGGCGTGAGCAAACTCTAAGCGGCCTCGGTTTCCTCGTTGGCATTCTCGAACGGAAGATAGCCTTTATAGACCAACTGATTGCGGACTACGGACGGGTGCACGCCGAACCGCCTTGCGGCTGCCTGCATGGCTTCAGGTGTGGGATCGTTCACGTCAAGCACTCGCTGGAGGTCATCGAAAGGGCACAGCAGCCCGTGGGCGAAAGCGCGCTGAAACTTCTGGCGGTCAGTCTTCGCCCGACTGGTGATACCAAAGCATGCGTCCTTCTGCCAGACAGCATCCCCGAACAGTCGAGCCAGTTCGAAGCGGCGGTCGTAGGACTTGTGAGTCTGCAGGGCAACCCGGGACTTCTTTTCATCACCAATTCGAGCGCCGTAGGGCAGCTTTCTCGCGGTCGCGCTGGCCGATTTCAAATCGTCCCACCGCGCCCTAAGAATATTTGCGAAGACTTCGTGCCTCAGCAGACCCCTTGGGACACCGATAATAGACCTGAGTTCTCTCGCGGCAGCTTCGGCCATTTGCCATGGACTCGCATAGCTCGGAAGACTCCAGTCGCGCGAAAGTTTATCTGCCAAACTCAAGTCGATCTCAACTTCCGACTCACGCGTGGCCTCTATCACCCGGCTCAAGAATTGCGCCGAACTTGCCCCGGGCTGTGCATGTGCCGCTTCCTCAACGCCGCCTTCACCAGCAACGTCGTCTAACTTGACTAATGTGGTGACAACTTCGTCGGGCGCGGCATCTGGGTCGAACCCTAGACAAGCTTCTAAGCGTCGCCAGGCAGCCAACTCTGGATCTTGGCGCTCAATGGCAAGTTGCTTAAGCACGGTGTCTAGCGCTTTACAGTCCATCGTCATGGCGCAGTTGCAAAGAACGTCTTCAAAAAAACCATCCAATTCCGGCTCGTATTCGTCCGCGGCGACCATGCCTACCTTGAAGTCAAAATAGGATTGGGGACCACCGACGATGTTTTTGCCGACGCTCGGGGCGAAGGCAATGCGGTCTCCGACACTGAAGATCATCACAGGAGGCCACAGTGCACCGCCGCTTGCCGAGTTCAACTCATGACGAAGGCGCCAGTCTACTGGGGGGAACCTGGAGTCCCTAATGGTTTCCCAGCGTAGACGCCACCAATTGTCTGCCAGCCAAAGCGCCAAGCCAGTGGAAGAGGCCCGGAAGTAGTCTCGTACCGTTTGCTTTTCGGTATCCGCAATTCTTGAGATGACTCTCTGTCCCACACGGAGGGAGATGTTAGCTGTGTCGTCGCTACCCTCCGAAAAGGCGGCAGAAAATTCGAAGTAGCTTGGAGCAGTCATCTGTAGAAGGTCTCCGCTGCCGCGATAGCGGCTTGGGTTTTCCGATCTTGCTCTGTCGGAAATTCGCTTTCGCAGAAAGCGATCTCCCTGGCTCTGACCAAAACGTGCCTCGCGAAAGCGTCTCCCGGAAGGACAGGATAGCCGTGATACTGAGCTTGGCCAGAGTTGGTAATTCGGAGTTCGAAGATCCAGCCGCTCTCGTCGATCGTCCAGAGCAACCTCGGGGCATTCCCGTCATTCTGCTCCGACCAAAGTCCGAGCATCACCCCGCGCTCGAGGAGATCGGGAATTCGGATGCAGTCATTCTTACCGAAGCTGGCATGTGCGTCGCAGTACGTCCGTTCGACGTCCGGGCCGCCATAGGGCGCGAGTTTGTAGGCCATCGGGTTAAACTTGTGCTTTGAGTAGGGGCCGTAGGTCACGCGCGATGAGAACTCCGCCCGAGATACCGCGGTGGGCACGGTGGCACATAGTCGTCGGTTCGCGTTGTTCCGCGAACGTTGAGTCACAATCCGGGATGCCGGTTTTTTTCTGGACACTAGAAAAACTTCATGGGTTCGCCGCACATAATGTTTACACCCTTCCTTGCCAAGGCCGACATAGCTTAATAGCATTACTTTATGTCATATCACTCCAAAGCAGCCCGCCCGCAATCCGCCCATCGGCGACATTTCGGGGCGGCTCTCGTGGCGACTCCGCCCTACTGCTTTAAATAAGTGCGGCTTCCAAGCAGCAGTGCCCCTCCATCGTCCCCCTCAGCCCAGGTCAGGAATCGCCGCCCAACCCCCTCAAATCGCTCCCCCGCCGCCTGTCCCCGCCGCTCCCCGCTTCCATTCCGTTAACCTTCCCTCCTTACCCTCTCTTATCCTTTCCGCTTGCCCCTGGGTCTCCTGCGCCCTATGGAGCGGCCTCGACGGGGGCTTAGGCTCATGGGCGCGGAGCGCGAGGCGGAGGTTCGGCGTCGGCGGGAACGTCTCGCCGAAGCCTTGCGGGAAAATCTCAAACGCCGCAAGGCGCAGCAGCGCGGGCGTACGGCGCCCTCCCCGCCGCCGCAGCCCGAGGGGAGACCTGATGGATCGCATTAGAATTCGCGGCGGCGCCGAACTCCGGGGCACGATCCCGATCTCCGGCGCCAAGAACGCCGCGCTGCCGCTGATGATCGCTTCGCTGCTCACCGACCAGACGCTGACGCTCGAAAACCTGCCGCGCCTCGCCGACGTCGGCCAGCTCATCCGCATCCTATCGAACCAGGGCGTCGATTATTCCGTCGACGGCAAGCGGCGCGGCGAGAACGCCACCGCCGGCCAGACCGTCCACCTGCGCGCGAAAACCATCGTCGACACCACAGCGCCTTACGAGCTCGTGTCGCGGATGCGGGCGAGCTTTTGGGTGATCGCGCCGCTGCTCGCCCGCATGGGCGAGGCGCGGGTCTCGCTGCCCGGCGGCTGCGCGATCGGCACGCGGCCGGTCGACCTGTTGCTGATGGCGCTGGAAAAGCTCGGCGCGACCATCGTCATCGAGAACGGCTACGCCGTCGCCACCGCGCCGAGGGGGCTGATCGGCGGCGAGATCGACTTTCCCAAGGTGACGGTCGGCGGCACCCATACCGCGCTGATGGCCGCCTCGCTGGCGCATGGCTCGACGCTGATCCAAAACGCGGCGCGCGAGCCGGAAGTGCAGGACCTCGCCGCCTGCCTGATCAAGATGGGCGCGCGCATCAAGGGCGCGGGAACGTCCGAGATCGAGGTGACCGGCGTTCCCCGGCTCAACGGCGCCTATCATTGCGTGCTGCCCGATCGGATCGAGGCCGGCACCTACGCCGCAGCCGTGGCGATGACCGGCGGCGACGTGCTGCTGGAGGGCGTGACGCCCGACCTGCTGCCCGAGGCGCTCGACGCGTTCGCCGAGGCCGGCGCCGAGATCTATCCCGACAATCGCGGCATCCGCATCAAGCGCAACGGCGCCGGCATCTCGGCCGTCGACATTTCGACGGCGCCGTTCCCCGGCTTCCCGACGGACCTGCAGGCGCAGTTCATGGCGCTAATGACTCGGGCCAAGGGCTCCTCGCGGATCACCGAGACGATCTTCGAGAACCGCTTCATGCACGTGCAGGAGCTGGCGCGATTGGGGGCGCACATTAAGCTGGAGGGCGACACGGCGATCGTCGAGGGCGTGCCGCAGTTGCAGGGCGCGCCGGTGATGGCGACCGACCTGCGCGCTTCGGTGTCGCTGGTGATCGCCGCGCTGGCGGCGGAGGGCGAGACGATGGTCAATCGCGTCTACCACCTCGATCGCGGCTTCGAGGCGCTGGAGCAGAAGCTCGGTGCCTGCGGGGCCGACATCGAGCGCCTGACGGGTTGAGCCATGGCGTCCGCCCCGGTCGATCTCAAACTCCACGCGCTCGACCGCGAGGACTTAAGCGTCATCTCCGCGCAGGCTCAGGACGCCTGCGTTCGCCGCGAGGACATGACCTATCTGCCGCAGCAGAAGCGGTTCGTCGTCGGCGCGCTACGCTACGACTGGATCGGCGCCAAGCACGCGCTCGACGAGCGGGTCGGCAGCGTGTTGCGTTTCGACCGCGTGCTGAAGGTGGCGTCGATCGGTCTCGACGAAGAGCCGGGCAAGGTCCGCAATCTGCTCGGCGTCACCTTCGAGAAGACGGAGCCGCCGTCGGGCTTGGTATTCCTAACCTTCGGCGACGGCGCGATCGTGCGGCTGGAAGTGGAGTGCCTGGAGGCGGAGCTGCGCGACGTCGGCCCGCGCAAGGCCGCCTGCGACTGCGAAGGCCACACGCTGACCATCGCCGAGTCGGATTAGGGCGCGGAGCGCTGTAGCCGCGATCTCAAGATCGCGGCCGCGCCGCCTGCGCGGTCTTGAGACCGCGCCTACAGCGGGCGCCCTGCCTAGAAATCAAACCTTAGCCCGCTCGTCGCCGAGAGCCCGGCGAGCTTCACGCCGAACGTCCATTCACCCTGCGCGAAGCCGGTCAGCCCGGTGTGCGCCAGCGTCGCGCTGACGCCGAGTCCGACCTGCTCGAAGCCGCCGATTCCCGTCGGCGTGATCGTCGGGCCCTGCGGCACGCTGATCGTCGGGACGCCGCCCCATTGCCGCCAGACCGCGCCAAGCACGTACGGGCTCCAGGCGACATCGCCGCTGACGGCCTCGCCGCCGATCCGCACGCCTGCGTGTCCCAGCGCCAGCCGCGCGTTGCTGAAGGCGAGGTCGCCGACGTTCGTCGTCTCGTCGGCGACGGCGAGGCCGATATAGCTCACGCCCGCCGAGGGTTCGACGAAGAAGGCGCCCGCGGGAATGCGATAGCTCGCCTCCGCCGCATAACTCATCCCCGAGGCCCGGCCGCTCTCGCCGAATACGGCGAGCGGCGCGTTGGTCATCCGCATGTCGAGCGCGACATAGCGGGCTTCAATGCGCCCGGTGAAGCCGAGGCCCGTCAGCGTCGCATAGCCGCCGACGAACGGCAGGTTCACCGCGGCCGAGGCGCCCGACCCCGCCTGATCGCTGACGCTCCCCGCCGCGTCGCCGCCGGCGAGGCCGACCCGCAGGCTGAGGCCCGAGTTCTGGATGTTGTGCAGCCCGTACTCGACGCCGAGTTCGCCGCCGGCGAGCCGGGTCGAAAGCTTCGTGGCGTCGAACGCCGGCTCGCTTCCCGCCGTGTTCTCGCCCGACAGCGTCAGCGCCGCGCCGAAGGCTTGCGACCACACCGAGCCCGCGCCGAGGTTCGGGGTCGAAATCGGCGGGCGCGCGCTCGAACTCGGAGGGCGGCGGGCTTAGCGCTTCCGTGAACGCGACCGCCGCGGCGGTGGCGATTTGCGCGGCCGTCGCGCCGAGCCCGGGATTGATCGTCTGCACGATCCCCGTGCCGGCGGGGTCGGTGTAGACATAGAGCGGCCCACTGGCCGCCGCGAGCGCCTTCTTCGAAGCGTCGGTCAGTTCGATCGGCGTGTCCGAGAAACTCAGCGAAACCCAATAGGCGCCGGTCGGGTTGGTCAGCTTGCCGGCGAGCGCCAGCCGCGCATCGGCGAGCGAGGCGTCCTTCGCGGAGAGAAAGTTCGCCTGGCCGGTCGAGAGATCGACCGGCATCGTGATTGTGCCGGTCACGCTGGAGCCCGGCGCCAGCGTCAACTTGGCGCCGTTCGCGGTCGCGTCGCCGACGACGAGCTTGCCGGTGATGACGACGGGCCCAGCGATTTCGCCGGTGGCGCGTACGAGGCCGGCGTCGACCAGACCGCCGTCAATCTTGCCATAAGTCGTCATCAGGCCGGAACGGACCACCGCGCCGCCGGAGATGATTCCGCCGTTCTTGGTCGCGCCGCCATCGGTGAGAAGGCCGTTTTCGACGTGGCCCGAGGCGTTGACGACGAGTTCGCCGCGGTTGGTCGCGCCGCCGGCGAGATCGCCGTCGATGGTGGCGAGCCCGCGGTTGAGCAGGCGGCCCTTCACGATTCCGGTCGCGTTCTCGGTGAACGCGCCCTCATTGACCATCGGGCCGGCGACGGCGCCGTTGTCGATCATCGACGCCTTGGCGCCGATCTTGACCGGGCCGCCGATCGAGCCATTGTTGAACGCCGCGCCGGTCAGAATGTCCGCCGCGCCTGCGATCGTCCCGTCGTTGGTGGCCTCACCGCCGGTTTGCCTGAGATAGCCGTTGACGGCGCCCTCGTTGACGAAGGCGCCGGCATTAAGCACCGATCCCTTGATCGCTCCGGCGTTATTCAGACTGCCGGCGTTGACGACGGGGCCGTCCACCGCGCCTGCCGCGTTGACCACGAAACTGCCGGCGACGACGGCGACCCGGCCGTTGACCACGGCGTTGTCGGTGAAGGTCGCGCCGTTGTTGGCGACGACGGCGCCGCCGCCCACCACGCCGTTGTTGACGAAAGAGCCGCCCGTCGTCGTCGCGCCGCCGTCGATCTCGCCGTTGTTGATCGCCGACCCGCCGGTGAGCGCGAAGCCGCCGGCGACGCGGCCGCTGGCGTTGTTGGTGAAGGCGCCGGATTCGGTGACGCCGCCGGCGATGCGGCCGTTATTGGCGGTCGCGCCGCTGTCGACCAGGCCGCCGCCGAGATAGCCGGCGGCGTTGTTGACGAATTGCGAGCTGTTGACGACGCCGCGGAGAACCACGCCGGCGTTGGCGGCTTGCCCGCCGTTGGCGAGCGCGCCTTCGACTACGCCTTCATTGGTGAATACCCCGGACGCATTGTCCGCCGACGCGGCGGTCCCGGGATTGTCGATCCCGCCGCCGGCGTTGCGCAGCGCGCCCCTCCATTGGCCCTGATTGACGACCTCGGCGCCGGCGACATTGGCGCCGAGGTCGATGTCGCCATTCCAGGTCGCGCCCGGCGCGTTGCGAAGGACGCCGCCGTTGGCGACGACGTCGCCGGTCGCCGCGCCCTGGTTGAGGATCGAGGCGCCGGCCGGATTGCTGACCGTCGCGTAGTCGTTCTGTCCGTTCCACACCGTGGCGCCGGCGTTTTCGTAGGCGGGCGCGCCGCCGGATATTTGCAAGTCGCCGATATAGCCGCCGTCGGCGCGCGCTGGCGTGGCGCCGGCGACGAGCGCGAGCAGAACGGACATGGTGGCGCAGCGCAACGAATTCTGCGCCGCTCCGGCCCTTGATTGTCCCGTACGCATGGGAATTGACGCTGAACCCTACGGCGCCCGTGAAACTTTACCCAGGGTAGCGGTAATAAGTTAAGGGCGGTCAAACGTTTGGACATAAGCGCGGCGGCGTGCAGGCGTCCCGTGCTGGCGCAGCCTCAGCGTTCCGTAAGCGGTATGGAGGTTGCGCCCCGCTGCGCGACCAACGGACGGAAACGGCGATCTTGAACGGGCTTGATGAAATTGTCGATCGGGCGATCGCCTATACGGATACCCTGCTGCGAATCAGGCCGACATACCGGCAGGCCGCAGTCGGCGGATTGCGCAAATTGCGCGACGCCTTGGCGCAGAAATCACCCGACGACCCGGCCATCGCAAGGCTGGACGCCTATCTCGATGCGCTGAGCCTCGGCGCCCCCGATCCCGGCGGTTGATGCGGTCTCGCCACTTACGTAGCGCACGGGGGTCATGTAAGCTGAAGGCATGCACGCCGCGGGGACGGCGCCGACGGGGGAAGCATGGCGGGGCCAGGCAGCGGACATACTATTCGCAAACGTAAGTTGAAAGGGCGCGCCGGGGCGGAACTCGCCTTCACAGAATTGGGTTTCGGGGCGGCGCCGCTTGGCAATCTTTATCGGCCGATGACCGAAAAGGACTCGCGCGCCACCCTAGACACGGCGTGGTCCGAGGGTTTGCGTTATTACGACACGGCGCCGCTCTACGGCCTCGGCCTGTCGGAGACGCGGCTGAACAGCTTTCTGCGCGCCAAGCCACGGGACGCCTATCTGCTTTCGACCAAGGTCGGCCGATTGCTGCAACTTTGTCCGCCGGCGGAGAGGACGCGGCCGAACGCGTTTTTCGAGACGCCTTCGCGCCGCGAAGTGTTCGACTATTCGCGCGACGGCGTGCTGCGCTCGATCGAATTTTCGCTCGAGCGCCTGGGCGTCGACTCGGTCGACGTCGTCTACGCCCATGACGTCGACGTCTTCACGCACGGTAGCGCGGAGGCCGCCGACGCCCGTATCCGCGAATTCATGAGCGGTGGTTATCGCGCGCTTAACGAGTTGCGCGAGCAAGGCGCGATCAAGGCGTTCGGCGCCGGGATCAACGAATGGCAGATCGCCGAGCGGCTGGCGCGCGAGGGCGATTTCGACGTGTTCCTGCTCGCCGGCCGCTACACCTTGCTCGAACAGGAGGCTTTGACGAGCTTCCTTCCGCTGTGCGCGGAGAAACATATCGGCGTCGTCGTCGGCGGGCCGTTCAACTCCGGCATCCTCGCCACCGGCCCAAAGCCCGGCGCGTTCTACAATTACGCGCCCGCGCCTAAGGAAATCCTCGAACGCGTGCGCGGCATCGAGACGGTCTGCAAGTCGCATGGGATCAAGCTCGCGGAGGCCGCGTTGCGCTTTCCGCTCGGCCATCCCGCCGTCGTCAGCGTGATCCCCGGCGGCCAGAAGGCCAGCGAGGTTCGGCGCAACGCCGAAATGCTGCAAGCCAAGATTCCCGCCGCGCTATGGCGCGACCTCAAGTCGCAAGGCTTGATGCGCGCCGACGCGCCTACGCCCCGCTAGCCGGAACCTGCGCCATGCTGAAACATCTCGACCCGCTACTCAACGCCGACTTGCTGTACATTCTGCGGCAAATGGGACACGGTGACGAAATTGCTATCGTCGACGCCAACTTTCCCGCACACTCGCAGGGGCCGAACGTCGTGCAACTCGACGGCGTCGACGCAACGCGCGCGCTCGACGTGATCTTGAGCGTCATGCCGCTCGACGATTTCACGCCGGAAGCCTGCTGGCGGATGCAGGTGGTTGGCGCGCCTGACTCGGAAATGCCGATTTTCTCGGAGTTTCGCGACATTGTCGCGCGCCGCGAGGGCGCGCAGTTCAAGCTCGGCTCGCTCGAACGCTACGAATTTTACGCGCGGGCGTCGAAGTGTTTCGCCATTGTCGCGACGGCCGAGGCGCGGCTTTATGGAAATATTATTCTTAAGATGGGAGTCATAAAACCCGGCTGAATCGCGTAAGCCCGACTCCTCAAATTCGCCGAGCCGTCGCGATAAGGCGGAAACCATGCTTCGCCCTTGAGGGTGGGAGCGTATATGGTTAATTAACGGCGTTCGCTTAGGGGGCCTTCTTTGATTGTCATCACGGGGATGCGCGCGGAAGCGCGGATCGCGTCGGCGCCAGGCGTGAGTGTCTTCGCATGCGGCGGCAATGTCGGGCTGCGGGCGCCGGCAATCCGTCACGCCGTTTTCGCGGGCGCGCCGGCGATCGTCAGCTTCGGCATCGCCGGCGGCCTGCTGCCGCACATGCGGCCTGGCGACTGGATCGTCGCCACCGGCGTATCGGCGGGCGGCGAGCGGATCGACGCCGACATCGCTTGGTCGGCGCGGCTCGCCGAACGGTTGCCGCAGGCGGAGGTCGGCGACATCGTCAGCGTGCCCGCCCCCGTGCGCCGGCCGCATCAGAAGCGGCATCTGCAAGCCAGCACGGGCGCGTGCGGCGTCGACATGGAATCGTTCCAGGCGGCGGCCTTGGCGCGCGAGCTTGGCGTTCCGTTCGCCGCGGTCCGGGTCGTGGCCGATCCGGTCGAGCGAGAATTGCCGCCGGCGGTCCATTCCGGGCTGCAACCGGACGGCTCCGTGGCGCTGGCGGCGGTGCTCGATTCGCTCGCCCGCGAGCCGGGGCAAATGCTGCGGCTCGCCCGCGTCACCGTCGACGCCTATGTCGCGTTCAGCGCGCTGTTGAAGGGTCGCGAGAAACTCGGGCCGCGCTTCGCTTCGCTGGTCTGCCCGACCGTGGTCGCTGGATCGGCGCGCGACGCCGCGCCCGCCGGCGAACTGTCCGGCGCCGCGCAGCTTGCCTGATTCGAGCCCCGATCCGCAGCGATTGGCCGAAGCCTGCGCCGCGGCGATGTGGGAGAACGATCGCGCCTCGCGCGATCTCGGCATGCGCCTCGTCGCCGTCGCGCCGGGGCAGGCGCGCCTGGCGATGGCGATCCGGCCGGAGATGGCCAACGGCCACGGCCTTTGCCACGGCGGATTTGTGTTCACCCTCGCCGACTCGGCTTTCGCCTTCGCCTGCAACAGCCGCAACCAGCGCATGGTCGCCGCGCAAGGCGCCATCACCTTCGTCGCGCCCGGCCGCGTCGGCGACACGTTGACGGCGGAGGCGCGAGAGGTGCACCTTCGCGGCCGCGGCGGCCTCTACGACGTCTCGGTGCGCAATCAGGCAGGCGAGCTGATCGCCGAATTTCGCGGCCATTGCCGCGCGATATCCGGGTCGGTGCTCTCGCCGGCCTGAAGGCAGGGAGGACTGGCTTGGAGGATCTCGCCCCGCGCCCCGGCGATCTGGAGCCGATCGAAACCGCCTCGCGCGATGAACTCGCGGCCTTGCAACTGGAGCGCCTGCGCTGGTCGCTGGCCCACGCCTACGAACATTCCCCCGTATATCGCGCCAAGTTCGACGCCGCCGGCGTGCGGCCCTCTGACCTTCAGCGCCTCGAAGACCTCGCCAAATTCCCGTTCACGACCAAGAGCGACCTGCGCGACGCCTATCCTTTCGGCATGTTCGCCGTCCCGCGCGAGAAGATCGTCCGGCTGCACGCCTCGTCCGGCACGACGGGCAAGCCGACGGTCGTCGGCTACACACAACGCGACATCGACACGTGGGCCAATCTCGTCGCCCGCTCGATTCGCGCCTCGGGCGGACGGCCCGGCGATATCGTGCATATCGCCTACGGCTACGGCCTATTCACCGGCGGCTTGGGCGCGCATTACGGCGCCGAACGGCTCGGCTGCACGGTCGTGCCGGTCTCCGGCGGCATGACTGAGCGGCAAGTCCGGCTGATCGCGGATTTCCGCCCGCGCGTCATCATGGTGACGCCAAGCTACATGCTGTCGATCCTCGACGAGTTACGTCGCCTCGGCATCGACCCGCGCGAGACTTCGCTGGCGGTCGGCATTTTCGGCGCCGAGCCGTGGACCAACGCGATGCGCCTGGAGATCGAGCAGGCGTTCGACATGCACGCCGTCGACATCTACGGACTTTCCGAGATCATGGGGCCCGGCGTCGCCAACGAATGCGTGGAGACGAAAGACGGGCTGCATATCTGGGAGGATCATTTCTATCCCGAGATCATCGACCCCGAGACCGGCCGCGCGCTGCCCGACGGCGAGCGCGGCGAGCTGGCGTTCACGACGCTGACGAAAGAGGGCTTGCCGATCATCCGCTACCGCACCCGCGATCTGACGCGGCTGCTGCCCGGGACGGCGCGGACGATGCGGCGGATGGAAAAGATCACCGGCCGCAGCGACGACATGATGATCCTGCGCGGCGTCAACGTGTTCCCGACGCAGATCGAGGAGCAGGTTTTGCGCGTGGCGGGCCTCGCGCCGCATTTTGAGATAGAGCTGACGCGGGAAGGACGGCTCGACGAGATGACGGTGCGGGTCGAGGCGGCGCCGGGCGGCCGCGATCGCGAGGCGGCGGCTCGCGAACTGGTTCACCACATCAAGAGCGTGGTCGGCGTCTCGGCGCGGGTGACCGTATGCGAGCCGGGCGCGCTGCCGCGCTCGGAGGGGAAGGCGCGAAGGGTGGTTGATAAGCGGCCGAAGGGGTGAGAGGCGCCATGTTTTCTAGAGCACCGCGCGTTTGGGTTGAGCCGTCACGGCGAGCGAAGCGAAGCCGTCCACGGCGCCGCTGATGCTCCCCTTCCGGTTGGCCAACGATCTCAGAGGGCTGGATGGCTTCGCTTCGCTCGCCATGACGGTCGATTACTCTCGCGAATGGTCCCGATTCAGCCAAGAATCGCTTCGTCGGAATTCTACAGGCATGTCGCGGTTGGAAATTAGACCTCGGCATCCAGCCCGATAGCGCGCTCAGAGGGACTATACGGGAGGCAAATCGAGGCCGTTCGGCAGTGAAATCCAGATCACAGTTTGCGACTCGGCGGAATGGCGTGACCGATGGCCCTTGCCGTGTGTGTCCTCCACCAAAGCGAAACTGCCCGCCTGAACGTGGCGCACCTCTCCGTCGCTCGTCTCGTATTCAACCGAACCCTCCAGCCTGACCGTAAGGTTCGGCTCGGGGACCGTATGCCAAGCAACCTCGCACATGCCCGCTGGGATGCGGGCGACGCGAACGCGGGACGCCTGATAACTGGCCGAAACATCAAACGGCGCGGCCTCCGGATGTACTGACGTCTTCGTCGTCGGCAATTCGACTTCGTCGAAATGCAACTCGCCATCCGGGGTGGCATAGATGCGCAGGCACTTCATTGCGGCTCACTCCTTCTGGTTCGCCATGCTGACGCGAAGCACAATAACTCAACGGGTCTGGAGCAGGCGTCGCGGTCGAAAAGCGGCTGCGGAACTTTGAACTCGCAACGCCCATTCACCCCCACCTCTTCGCCACCATCGTCAGCACGTCGTAACGCGCGGCTACCGCGCCGGTCTGGTTGGTCAACTTGCAATCCCACCGCACCTCGCCGTGTTCGGCGGAGCCGCGCGGGTTGATCTCCTTACACGTCAGCGTCGCGCGCAGCGTATCGCCCGGCTTCACGGGCGTGAGGAAGCGCAGGTTGTCGACCCCGTAGTTGGCGAGCACCGGCCCCGGCGCCGGATCAACAAACAGCCCGGCGGCGAACGACACGACGAGATAGCCGTGCGCCACACGGCCGCCGAACAGCGGGTTCGCCTTCGCCGCCGCCTCGTCCATATGCGCGTAGAACGTGTCGCCGGTAAACGCCGCGAAATGCTCGATGTCGTCGAGCGTCACGCTGCGCTCGGCGGTGACGAGCTGGTCGCCGATCTTCAGCTCGGCGAGCGATTTGCGGAACGGATGCGGCGGCTCGGCGTTGACCGGGGCGCCGTCGATCCATCGCCCCGTGACCGCCGACAACAGCCGCGGCGCGCCCTGCAACGCCGTGCGCTGCATGAAATGCTTGACGCTGCGTAGGCCGCCAAGCTCCTCGCCGCCGCCGGCGCGGCCGGGGCCGCCGTGGACGAGGCCGGGCATCGGCGAGCCGTGTCCGGTCGAACTCTTGGCGCTGGCGCGATTGCCGATCAGCACCCGGCCGTGACCGTGGGCGAGGCCGAGCGTCGCCTCGCGGGCGACGCGGGCGTCGTTGGTGAACACCGAGGCGACCAGCGAGCCGCCGCCGCGATGGGCGAGGTCGATCGCGTCGTCGAGCCCGTCGTAAGGCATCAGCGTCGCCACCGGCCCGAACGCCTCGACCTCGTGAACCGCGCGCCCGGCGTGAGGCTTGTCGCAATAGAGCAGCACCGGATTGAGGAACGCGCCGCGCTCGGCGTCGCCGCTCGTCAGCGTGACCTTGTTCGGATCGCCGGCTACGATCTCCGCCTCGTGCGCCAGTTCGGCGATGCGGGCGCGCACCTCCTCGCGTTGGCCGAGGCTCGCCAGCGCGCCCATGCGGGTCGCCTCCGCGCGCGGATCGCCGACAGCAACGCCGGCGAGGCGCTTCGACAGCGCGGCGAGCGCAGCTTCGGCAAAGGCGCGCGGAACCAGCGCGCGGCGAATGGCGGTGCATTTTTGCCCGGCCTTCGCCGTCATTTCGCGCGCGACCTCCTTGATGAACAGATCGAACTCCTCCGACCCCGGCGCGGCGTCGGGGCCGAGAAGGCACGCGTTGAGGCTGTCGGCCTCCATGCCGAAGCGAACCGAGCTGGCGACGATGTTCGGGTGCGCGCGGAGCCTGACTCCGGTCGTCGCCGAGCCGGTGAAGGTGACGACGTCCTGCCCGGTAAGGTGCTCCATGAGATCGCCGACGCCGCCGCAGATCAGTTGCAGCGCGCCGTCCGGCAAGACGCCGGTTTCGAGAATGCGACGAAACATCAGCTCGGTCAGATAAGCCGTCTGGCTCGCCGGCTTGACGATCGCGGGAACGCCGGCGAGCAGACACGGCGCGATCTTCTCAAGCATCCCCCAGCAGGGAAAGTTGAACGCATTGATGTGGACGGCGACGCCGCGCAGCGGCGTCAGAATATGTTGCGCGACGAAAGAGCCGTCGCGCGCCAGCGTTTCAACATCGCCCTCGACGAGAAAGCTTTCCGCCGGCAATTCCCGACGTCCGCGTGAGGCGTAGGACAGCAGCACGCCGATTCCGCCCTCGATGTCGATGGCGCTGTCGGCCCGCGTGGCGCCGGTCGCGAAGGAGAGCTCGTAGAATTGCTCCTTATGCTCGCTCAAATGTTGGGCGAGCCGTTTCAGCATCTCGGCGCGCTGATGGAAGTTGAGCGCCCGCAGCGCCTTGCCGGAGGCGCGCCCGTGGGCGAGCGCCTCGCCGAAATCGACGCCGGTTGAATCCACGCGCGCGACGGCCGCACCGGTAGCCGCGTCAAGCACCAGCGCGCCCGCGCCCGCGCCATCGCGCCAAGCGTCGGCGATGAAACTTTGCAGCCTGCGCGGTTGATCGTTCGCCATCGCCATTGCCCTCAATCCAGTTGCAGTTCGGCGAGCGTCGCCTCAACGCGGGCCCGCCAGTCGGCGAGCAAATCTTCATTGCGCCGCCGGCGCAGACCGAAGCGCAGCAGGGTCTCGAACCGCGCCGAGCCTTGCAGCCCGAAACTCTCGGCGACGCACGGCCGCCAATACGCGACGCTCGCCTGCGCCTCGGCGCGGCCGGCCTCCGTAGCGACGATCTTTCTCAGGCCCTCGCGGCCAAGCTCCGCATGACGGCGCTCGCGCGGCGCGATTTGCCGCAACGCTTCGGCGAGCGGCGCGTAAGAGACGCGCGCGAACTCCTCCAGCTGCACGCCGACCGCCTCGCCCATCAGCACATTGAAGACGACCGCATCGACCCAGCCTTGCAGCGGGTAGTGAAACACCGACAGCCGCATGTCGCCGCCGAGCCGCTGCGGCCCCAGCTCAGCCTCGCGCGCGACCCGCGCCGCCCACGGCCGATGCACGGCGTAGCGCGCGACGTCGGCGCCGAAATCGCCCATAACGGCGAGCACGCGCTCGGCGTGGTCGGTCTTCTCCAGTACGATGCGGGCGGCGGCGATGCGCTCCTTCAGGCCCGGCGCGGCGTTGATGAGATCGGCGAAGCCGGCGGCGCCGGCGAGTTCGCTGTCGACGAAGCTCGCCATCCAGCGCATCAGTTCGCCGCGATAGCGCGCCGGCGCGTTGGCCGGCGAGGTCAGCACGCCGCCCTGCGCGAGATAGGTTTCGACGTCCATCGTCTCCGACAAGGGCGCTTTCCCCACGATTGTCGTTTGAGGGACAAGTATAGCGCGCCGCGCGCCCGTCTAGGAACCGAATCCGCGCGCCATGCCCGCGGCGAAGATCGGCAGCAGCGTGAGCAGGGCCGCTTCGGCGAAGAGCAGCCGGCGCACATAGATCAGGGATTCGGGGCGGGCGACAAAGCTGGGGTCGCCGCGCGCCGCGCGCCGCCAGCTCAGATACTGCAGGGTCGGCAGGATGGAGAGGGCGCCGATGAGGGCGAAGGTCGCCATTTTCGCCCAGAACAGGGCGTTGGCGACGTAATAGGCAGGTCCTTTGTCGCCGAGGAACACCCTCGCCAACCCGGCCGCGACCACTGCCGCCGCAGCGATCCCGTACCAGGCGTCGAGCCGCGCCAGCCGCCCCGCGACGATCGCGTCAATTTTGCCGCCGGTCATCGCGAGTTCGCCGGCCAGGATCGCGATCAGCGAGAAAATGGCGAGATGATGCAAACTCGCGAGCACCCAATCCAAAGCCATCGCGACCCCGCTTGCGAAGGCGGAGGCGTTAACACGCCTAGGGGTTTTGGGCGAGCTTAGCGCATCTGTTTGACCCGCGCGAGGAGCGGCCCTATATGCGGGCGTCGACTTCGGTCGCGCCCCTATGGCGGAACTGGTAGACGCGTCCGACTCAAAATCGGATTCCGCAAGGAGTGCTGGTTCGATTCCGGCTAGGGGCACCAAGACACCTAAACATAGCGCCCCAAGAGGGCGCTTTTTTATCGCAAAAACAACAGTTTATAGCGAGTTCGGCGCTCATGGCGGAACATGGCGGCACGTTGTTTCGCGTGAAAAAAGGGGTAGATTCGCGGATAAGTACCCCTCAAGGGGGCAGCGCGATACCCCGGAGATACCCCAGTGTCCCTCTCTCATTTCGACATCAAGAACGCGAAATCCGCCGAGAAGCCGTACAAGCTCTTCGATGGCGGCGGATTGTTTCTGCATGTCCAACCAGGCGGCGGGCGGCTATGGCGTATGCGCTACAAATTTCTTGGGAAGGAGCGTCTGCTATCATTCGGTGCGTACCCCGCCGTGGAACTCGCCGATGCGCGGGCAAAGAGGGACGAAGCTCAGAAGCTCCTCGCGACCGGCACCGATCCCAGCGTCAAAAAGAAATTGGATCGGATCAAGGCGGAAGTCACCGCCGGGAACACCTTCGGTTTGATCGCCGCCGAGTACATCGGCAATCTGGAAAAAACTAACGCCGCGCCCGCGACGATCAAAAAGAACCGATGGTTTTTGGAGGAATTGGCGAAGCCTATCGCGAACCGCCCTATCGCCGAGATCACGGCAGCGGAATTGCTCCACCTGCTCCAGCGCATCGAAAAGAGCGGGCGGCGCGAAACCGCCCGGCGTATGCGCGGCACTATCGGCTCCGTATTCCGGCGCGCGGTAGTGACGCTGCGCGCCTCCCACGATCCTACGGTCGCGCTGCAAGGCGCGCTCTTGCGTCCGAACACAAAACCACGCGCGGCCATTGTCGATGAGAAGGCGCTGGGCGGGCTCATGCGCAACATCGACGAATTCCCCGGCTGGCCGTCTCTGCGCGCGGCGCTGCGCGCTCACTTTCGCCAGACCTGGTGAGGTTCGTGGCGCAACTCGATCCGAAGTGGATTTCGAAAAGGCGGTGTGGAAAATATCGGCTGATCGAACGAAGGTGCGGCGCGTTCACGAAGTGCCGCTCTCCCGGCAAGCGATTGCGGTCTTGAAGGACATTTGGCTGCTCTCCGACAATGGCACGTTGATTTTCCCAAGCCCTCGCGCCAATGATCGCAAGCTCTCCGAAAACGCCTTCAATTCCTCCTTGCGACGTATGGGCTACTCACAAGACGAGATGACGGCGCATGGTTTTCGCTCCAGCGCCAGCACGATCCTAAATGAAAATGGTTTCAACCCCGACGTGATCGAATCCGCGCTCGGCCACCAAAATCCAAATGAGATTCGGCGCGCCTACAATCGCGCGCGTTATTGGAAAGAGCGTGTGGAACTCATGCAGAAATGGGCGGATATGCTCGATGAATTTCGCGCAATGAGCGCCGCTCCGCCACGTGAATAGTTTGAGGCGCGGAATGCTGCCTTTGGGGATAACCGACTTCCCCCTCGGCAAGGCGCGCTATCATCAAACCCATGAACATCGACATGTCGCGACAAGCCGCGACGACCCCCGACAGCGAATATACGCTAACCGTCGACGAGGCGCTTGAGCGTTATGAACATGCCGGCCATCCTCGGACGCCGCGCAGCATTCAGCGATTCTGCGCCAAAGGCCATCTCGATTGTCGCCGCATTGAAACACCGTTCGGTGAAAAATATCTGATCTCGCCCGCGTCGGTGGCTAAGCACATTGCCTACATTGAGGAGGTTCGTCCAACCGCGACAGGTCACGACTTGTCGCGACAAGTCGGCACCGAAATCAGCAAGGAAACTTTCGACGACAAGGCGCGACACGAGGCACCGACAAGTCACGACACATCGCGACAAGACGCGACAGTTTTCGCCGAGCAAATTAAGGTTGAGCCCGTGCAACAACCACCCACGACAAGTCACGACTCGTCGCGACAGGTCGCGACGGCTCCTGATCTGACCGACAGATACATCGGGCGGCTTGAAGGTGAAGTTGCGTTCCTTCGCGATGAACTCACAAACAAGAATGCCCAGATCAAAGAGTTGACCGAGCGCAGTCGCGAGACGAACGTCTTGATCGGCGGATTGCAGCGCTTGCTCGCGCCTATGCTCGGCTCTCCTGATCCTCATCGACCAAACTCAGAGGAACCGCCGAGATCGGAATACGGACAGTAGGGAAGTGTGCACAGCCCAAGTTGACGCCCTATCGTGCGCTATACTTCGCGTATGGAGCAGATTGGAGGGAACATCGCGAACATCGCACGAAACATCGAAATCGTCGGTGCCGATCCCGCTACACTGCATGGTTTTACCCAAGTGCCAAATTTCGTCCTGACCAACGCCAAGATTTCCGTCGGTGCCAAGCTCGGTTACGCTATGCTTCTCAAATACGCATGGGGAGACAGCGCATGCTTTCCAGGTCAGACCAAGCTCGCGGAGGATATGGGCTCGGGAGAGCGCAGCGTGCGACGCTATCTCGATGAATTGGAAAAGGCCGGCCTATTGGAGATCGAACAGCGCGGCCTTGGAAAGACTAATCTCTATCGGCTTTTCCTGACCGTTCAAAAGCTCGGTGTGAAGCCGCAAAAGGGCGGCCGACGCTGACCGGCCAAATTGGCCGGTCAAGAACGGCCATACTTGCCGCTCCGCAGCGGCCAAATTGGCCGGTCACACTATATAATAATACTCATATACAAATACTAATTAATAAAAATACCCAGTAAAAATTCATTTTATAAATCCCGAAGAAGCAAAATGAAAATGCACCTAGAAGGAAGCGACCACTTGACGGTCATAGATAATTATTGCGCAATACGTGTCATTTATTTCAAAGTGATATACTGTGCGCATGCCAAAGTCCGATAATGAACGTTTTGATCGGCTTGAAGCGCTGATCGAAAGGGGATTTGCCGCTCTCGCCAGCGACTCTGCCGATAACAAGACTGAAATCGCCAGCGTTAAAGCCGAAGTCGGCGGCATCAGGGCCGCGGTAGCTGACCTCCGCGAGGAAATGCACACCGGCTTCGCCGATATCCGCACAGAGATGCGCGCGGGCTTCGCCGATATCCGCGCTGAACTCAAAGATATTCACCAGCGCATCGACGCGCTCGAATTGGCCGTACAAAACATTTCCGGCTTTGCCAAAGAGATTGATCACCTGATCGAACGCGTCAGCGCGATCGAACAGCATCTCGGACTCCGCAGGAACATCGCCGCCTGACGCCAATTCGAAGGTAAAATGCCTCGATCTATTCCACACGTCGCAGAAGTTTAATTGTGCGGCGTATGGGACTTGGCTTTGCTGAGCCATTCCCTGCCGATCGCCTATGGTCGCGGCTTTGACTCTCCGCAGGTCCCGCCATGCTCGACAAACTGGAAAAGACGCTTGACCTGACCGCCGCAATGAAAAGCCGCCGCGCCGTTCGAGGTCGAGCTGCCGCTGATCATGCTGGCGCATCTGCGCGCCGAGAATGTCGCGTCCGAGATCGCGCCCCGGCAACTCGTGCGCGAAGTCTCCTACGCCAGCGACGAGGGCGGCAATGTCTGCCACTTTGAGCCGCAGAAATTGCGAAAATCGGGTCATCGTCTCGATGTTCTTGCCGAAACGACCTAGGCCGAGTATCTCAACGCTCTGGGCTGTCGAAATTCCTCTCCCTCTCATACGACGTGAGCCGGGACGCCGCCCTTACGGAGTAGCCATTTGGGATGAACTAATTTGCCAAGTTGGATGCTGCGCGCTAGTCGGCTCGTGCTAGAGTGGTATTTTCCGGAAATTAAAAATCGAAGGTTTACTATGCCGCTGTCCGACAAGCTTGATCATATTTGGCGCTCGCAATCAACGCGACGGGCGTCAGCCCGCGAAGTAATTGATCGGTTGGACGATTCCGACCTCCTCCATATTTCTGCCCAAATTTGGTGCGCGCAACACGATGTTGTCGCAGAACGCATCTCCATGGGATCGGATGAGATCGAAATCGAGACCGCCGATGGGACAAGAATTCGTTTGTCGCTAAAGGCAGCCAGGACACTCGCCCCTGCGATCAAGTTCACTGACCTCAATAGGTTGGTCTATGGTCCTCCAAATAATAAGGAAACACAGTTACTGGAGATGGTCAGTGCCCTTGTCGCACTTCAGTTCGCTCGCGACAGGGGTGACGCCATAGTCCTCCGTCCCGAAAAACTTCGCATAGACGCGCTTCGGGAGATGGCTATCGAGGCCCAGATTGACGGCAATTTCGTGAGGGCACTAGTAGCAAAATTTCCGATTACCGAGCGAGCATTTGCCCAGTGACTGTCTTCATAGCTCTTGAGGGTATTGATGGGTCTGGCAAGACGCTTCAATGTCAACTTCTGCTCTCTCGCATGCGGACTGCGAACATTCGTTACATTTACCGTTCCTATCCCCAATACAACGACTTCTTCGGCCGCCAGATAGGTCAATTCTTGAAAGAAGGTGCCGCGCAGGTCGTCGATCCATGTTCAATGGCGCTCTGGTACGCGTGCGATCGAAGGCGAGACTTCGAGACCAACGTCAGCCCCCGCCTAGCCGAAGTCGACTTAGTAATATTCAACAGATATACTCTGTCAAGCGCCGTGTACCAGGGAGCCCGCAGCGAGCATCCCCAACGCATGCAAGCCTGGGTCTTCGAACTGGAGCACCAGCAACTCGGTTTACCCCGCCCCGATATGTACATCGTTCTCGACCTCGATCCAGAGGTGGCTCTGAAGAGGAACTTGTCAAAACCCAACCGCGACTACATATCGGAGGGGGCTGATCGCTACGAGATGGATATCGGCCTGCAGTCCGCAGCGCGCCGAGCATACAGGCGTTTTGTACAGGATAATCAGACTGCATTTCTCGTGGAGGGCTCGGAGTTTTCGGGCCGACCCCCGGAGTCTATCGCCGATGTCATCGCCACTCGCATTCGTGAGACGCTCGGGGTATCGGTATGACCCGGTAGAGAACGTGTTTCATGGGCCGATGGCCGCCGCGATCGGATGCATCCCACACGTGATGTGGCACATTACCGATGTTTGCCCTCTGAGTTGTGGGTACTGCTTTGCGCCGAAAACTGAAAGCTCACTAGCTCCTGAGTTGATCACTGACATGGCTCGGAAATTGGCCGACCTTGGTGTTCAGAAAGTTGACATTTCGGGCGGCGAGCCTCTTTCCGTAACAATCTTACCTCAGACTTTACTGGCCGCGGCCGGGCACGGCATATATTCCACTCTCACGACAAGCGGCGTAGGACGTCACGACAATGTCGAGTGGTTGGCGCGGAATATGTCGCTCCTAAGCCGGCTAATTGTTAGTATCGATGCACCTGATGCGCCTCGCCACAATCAGCTAAGACGGTCGACCATGGCTTGGCGTGGCCTTAACAATCTTCTCGACCGCATACCCGCTGGGGAAAAGGCTCGGGCGCTACGCGTCAATACCGTCGTCACACGTGCATTCTTTGAAGGAAATTGGATCGAACAGATGGTCTCGCTAATTGCAGCAGTCAGGCCAATGGAGTGGTGTCTGATTCAGCCACATCCCGCCAATCGAAAACCAACCTTTGGCGAATACGACATTTCTGATGAGCAGTTCAAAGCGGTCGTCAGCGATGCTTTTCGGCTTGCGCTCGACGTAAAGGTCCTCACCCGCGATCGGACGTTGTATTCGACATATTGGTCCCTCCAGCCGTCTGGCGTTCTAAGACAACACACAGACGGCGTGGATGACCAAAATACGATCGATCTCGTTGGAACGGAATTGGCGGATGTTTTGACGCTGTTGTCAACTACTCAAACCCGCTTGCCACACGGAGGGAAATATGAGAATCGAAAATCCGAGCCGGTCAACAGTGGTATCTGATGTCCTTGCAGCAACAAGAGATTTGTTCAAAACTCGCGAAGGAGATTTGCAGATAGAGGCTCAAACCGACACATCTAAAGGCGAGTTGATCATCGCGCTAACAGCTCTCGTGATCGGTGTGGGCTCGAACGCTCTCTACGAGTGTCTAAAGCTTGCTGCTCGCAGGATCATTCAAGCGCGAGAGTCAGCGAAAAAAGAAATCGTCGTTGTGGATGGCTCAACACAGACGCTCGAATCCTTGTCCGGGGATAAATGATTGGCGTTACGGCTTCTCGCAATCGGGATCGAATCGTATAACTCAGTTCCACTCGGAGCTATACCAGCGGCGGGTGCAGATGCTAGACGTGTTTATGCGGCATTAGAGGAAGCTTGCAGAGAGAACTTCCAGCCAAAGAACAGCTTTGTCGTGGTGGACTGTGTCGCGGCTGAAGCACTTAGTCTCTTGAACCTTTTCTCTAGAAATTCTGCTTCTGGAGGGATAAATATTATTTATTTTAGTGGACACGGCACCATAGATAGAGACTGCCTTTCACTTCATTTCACGGATTCGGCAATGAAAGGCACTGGCGTCGTTACCATTGATGAGATTGGAGTAATTTTAAAAAAAAATGGTGTCGGAGATTTCGTACTCGTGCTTGACTGTTGTCACGCTGGTGCTGCAAAGACTGTCACTCGAAGTAACTCGCCTTACTTCCTCGCCAACATTTCGTTGCTTGGTTCGGGCGACATATCTCACCGCGCGGCACAAAGCGTCCAGGCGAGTCCCTTTACGGAAGCGCTAACTGCGGCTGTACTCTGGCTTTCCCGCGCCGGTGAGATTGTTAGCCTATCAGCCGTGCACGCGAGGATCATCGAATCAGGATACAAAAATGCTTTTTTGACTCTCCGGGAGGGACAAACAGACATTGTGCTCCACCGCCCTGAGCGAAACCAAGATTCCCGATTTCCTGATCTTTTTTATGGCGCGCTAGCCCGCGCCAACTCAAGCGAACGGTCCGCTCTTTGGTACATGCTTGCGGACAACACGCAGGCAATTATTCTCAGTGTCCTCACTGACCCGCGACTCCTTGGTGAGAATGAACCGATTTGGCTCGGGAGAAGGGCCATCGGGAGTTGCATCGATGCCCTCGGTGCCGGCGTTCGTCCCAAGCTAGAGTTGTGTAGCAGGCTCATGGACGCCTCAAGCTGGTCGTCGAATTGTGTAGGCTTGATAGGTGGCCGAGGTGAACTTGCCGACATCGGCATACGTGATCGATTCGATCGAATTCTTCGAACTGGAAGGACGATGGATGCACGTTGGCTGGCCCTGCTCTATCTTGGTGACGTCGGACTCCTCAACGTCGATCTGCTACCGATTTTGTTGACTACGACAGGCTTTGGTAAGTCTCGTTGGGGCCGAACCGAGCTGGCTCGGACGGCAGCTGCCTGTGCGAAACTTTTCGACCCCCTGTGTGATTTGCTGCAGAACGCAGACCCATCCCCTTCACAGCAGATGTCACTCGATCTCCTGCGCCGACATGCTGGGTTTGGCGACGAGAGATATTCCCTTCTAAGAGGTATCGAGGGACAAAATTCCTTTCTTCGGCGCATTATTGAATTGCCGCAGCGCGCCCGCACCGGTTTAGTCGGGGGCTCGAAATGGTTCACTTCTCAACTGAAAGGCAATTATCGATGGCAATCACAATATAGCATTGACGAATTTTTAGAGGAACATGGGACGGCGGCGGTACAAGCCATCGCTGAAGGGCTTCTAGCGATCGATTACATCCCGCTCATTCTGAGCTTCTTGGAGAGTTGTCGCCGACAGACTAGACCAGAGCTACTAGACGTCGCTCCGTTCCTCAAGCACTCCCATCCTTGGGTGCGAAGAGAGGCCATTCAAGTCGCTGTTCGCCAACCCACAACTGACAGAGTCGGCCGAATAGTAGACGCTACGAAACTGCCCGTCGACAGCGCGGTGTACCCGGGGCTTATCGATCTCTTAGTGGTCGCCTATGGAGCGCTGGCGGCCCTTGGCTCTTCGGATGCCTGGATAGATGCACTTTCAGCCCACAATTTGAGCCCCGGCGACGAGCGTCTAATTGAATCAGCGCGGGTACGTGAACGCATGTTCGGGTCAATCTAAGTCTGTCACAATCGAAAGCACCTGCGAGACAATCGAACTAATTGATTGTCTTTTTGCTTATTAATCGCCTATCTTACTTTACAATATCGTAAATGCGCCGTAACATACAATATGCAAATATACGTCGGCCATTCCATGAATTTCGACTTCCAAACAGAGTTGTATGAACCCTTGCGCGACAGCGTGATAGCTAATAGCAATATATTTGTGTTTCCTCACCAAAGAAAAGATCAGCGAATAAACAGTAAAGGCAAATTGAGAAACGTAGATTGTATGATTGCTGAAATTTCTTACCCTTCTACCGGGTTAGGAGCGGAGTTGGCATGGGCCAATCAATATGGAGTTCCCATTATCGCCGTGGCGAAGAGGGGACTCAAGATTTCAGATAGCGCGCAGGACCTCGCCACCTCGTTTGATGAATATTCCAACGACGAAGAACTAATTGATAAAATATGTTTGAGATTGAATAATATGCAGGGAGTTCAACCCACAGCTTATCAACATTGATGCGAATCGGTATAACTGGAAGAATAAAATATCCGTGCAGCCAGCCGGAACCGAACTCTTTGCCGAAAGTGGGAGCTCGTGTCCAGTCTTTTCAGGGGTTGTCCATGCTGAGACAAGAGCTCCGCTTCGGGGCTTCCTGGTAAACCCCGCAATTTGCTTATCAAAGGAAGAGCGAAGTAATGTAAGCGTTTAGTGGAGGCCATTCTCGCGGGCTCGGACGGTCTCATGGTAGCGGTTGGGCATTGATGGCAGCATCTATGTCTAGACCTATGCGCAGACCTAGTAAGAACCAATTCGTCGAGGTGACTACCGAGCGGCTGGAAGGCGCGCCGTTGAGCGAACGACGGCGATGGTCCGAGGATTTCAAGGATCGCGCTGTCTCGGCGGCGTTTGGTAAGCGTGTAGCGAAGGTCGTTCAGGTTGCTGGTTTTAAGTTCCAAGGCATGAGTGCCTCGATGTCACGGTTAGGCCATCGGTTGGCGATGCGTTCCAGCGTGAGCTTGGCCCAGGCGTAGGGATCGACGCCATTCATCTTGCATGTTTGCAACATGGTGGCGATGGACGCCCATGTTCGCCCGCCTCCAACGGAACCGGCGAAGAGCGAGTTCTTCCTTGTGATTGTCTGGGGCCGGATCGCGCGCTCGACGATGTTGGAGTCGATCTCGACGCGGCCGTCGTCGAGGAACAGCAATAGCGGAGCACGATAGGATCGGGCGTAGCGGATCGCCTCTGCAAGTTTCGATTTGCCGGAGATGCGCGGCAGTTCGCGCTCCCAGAGTTCGAACAGCGCCTGCACGACCCCGACCGATGTCACGCGCCGCGCCGCCACTCGCGTTTCCGGCGATTGCCCGCGCACATCGTCCTCGACAGCCCATAACAGCTTCATCTGCTCGACTGTCGCGCTCGCCACGACCGACTCGCCGTTGGCGTGAAGGTCGAAGAAACGCCGCCGCAGATGCGCCCAACATCCCGCGAGCCGCAGGCCATTGGCGCGTGGAGTGCTCGCAAGCTTGCGATATCCGACATAGCCGTCGCATTGCAGAATGCCGCGATAGTCGCCGAGATGTCGCGCCGCGCAATCGCCAGACCGGCTGTCTTCGAACCGATAGGCGACCATCGGCGGCCCGGCGCCGCCGAACGGCCTGTCATCGCGCGCATAAGCCCAAAGCCATGCCGTCTTGGCCTTGCCGGCGCCGGGATCCAAGGTCGGCAATGTCGTCTCGTCGGCGAAGATGCGCTCGCCCTCGCGGATGCGCGCCAGAACGAAAGCCGCCAGCGGCTCGAAGTGGAAGCCCACTGCGCCCATCCATTGCGCCATCAGCGAGCGGCTGAGTTCGACGCCGTCGCGGGCGTAGATGGCTTCTTGGCGATAGAGCGGCAGGCCGTCGGCGTATTTGGAGATGGCGACCTGCGCGAGCAGCGCTTCGGTCGGCAGGCCGGCCTCTATGATGTGCTCCGGCGCCGGCGCTTGCAGGATCGTCGTTGGCTCCTTGAAGGCGTATTTCGGTCGAATGGTCACGATGAGCCGGAACCGGGCGCGCACAACGTCGAGCCGGAAACTCTCGTCCTCACCGATCTTGACCCGCTCCTTGTCCTCGAAGCCCGGAGGAATGGCGGGCTCGAGAACCTCCTCGACCCGCTCCAGATGCGAGGGAAAGCGCGGCTTGCTCGCGGACGGAGCACGCGACTTGCCGCTGGTCTTCGCTGCGAGCCGGGCGCCGATCTCTTCCAGCCCAGTCTCGACTTCCTCGAACGCGAAGCTCTGCTGCTCGTCCTTGTCAGCGGCCAGCTTTTCCGACCTCTTGCCGAACTGTCCGCGTTGTAGCGTCCTCAGGATTGAGGTCAGCCGCGCGATCTCGGCCTTGGCTGTCGCATTGGCTTCTGCCAAGTCGTTGACTTCGGCTTTCAACTGCAGGACTTCGCCGCGAGCGGCCTTCACGTCCGCCTCAGCTCGAGCTGTGATCTCGAGCGTCATGGCCTTGAGTTTGTCGACGTCGTTGGGAAGCTCGTCGGAGCGCTCGCTCATGCGAGATAGCTAGCAGATTCGCTGACGAAAGTCTCGTATTTTCGGCGGTTTCCAAGCGTTTTGCCGCGTCAACCGGCGCTCTGTGGCGTCTGCGTTTCCACCGCGCGAACGCGCTTCCAATCGAGACCCTCAACCAGCGCCATGAGTTGGGCGTGGCTCAGTCGGATCTCAAAACTTCCCACCGACGGCCAAACGAAATGCGAATGCTCCAGACGCTTGGCGAATAGGCATAGCCCGGTCCCGTCGAACCAAACAATCTTCATTCTATCCGCTCGCTTTGAGCGAAAGACGTACAGCGCGCCATTGAACGGATCAGCGCCTGCGTCGCGCACCAGCGCGACAAGACCGTCCGGCCCCTTGCGAAAGTCCACCGCGCCTGCTCTCAAGAACACGCGTGCGCCGGGCGGGATCATGCCTGCCGGACCGCACGAAGCACTCGGCGTAAATCGGCTTCCGCGATATCTGGCGGAACACGAACCACCGCACCGCCAATCTCGATCTCGACCCGCTCAGGCCTTTCAATCGCTGCTTCGCCTTCCGAACTCGCGGTGTCCGTCAGGCGCTTTGTCGCCGCGCGCCGCCACGCGAAAAGCTGCGAAGGCGCGATCTCCAGCGACCGCGCCAAAGCAGAGATGTTCACGTCCGGCGCAAACGCCGCCGAGACAGCGCGATCCTTGAAATCCTCGGACCATCGCCGTCGTTCGCTCAACGGCGCGCCTTCCAGCCGCTCGGTAGTCACCTCGACGAATTGGTTCTTACTAGGTCTGCGCATAGGTCTAGACATAGATGCTGCCATCAATGCCCAACCGCTACCATGAGACCGTCCGAGCCCGCGAGAATGGCCTCCACTAAACGCTTACCTACAATCGGGGTGACGAGCTGTTTTTATTCGGCTTCAGCCGAGGCGCATATACTGCGCGGAGTTTGGCGGGCCTCATTTCACGCTGCGGGCTGCCACTTCGCGGCTCTCCGATTACAGCAAATGATATGTTCGCCCGGTATCGACTTGGTGACAACGTTAGGACGATACGCGGTCTCTCGGAAGATCGCGAGCTGCGCGTCGGCACATTCACCGATCAAGAGAACCTAATGCTCCAGTATTGCGTGGTGACTCCGATCGAGTTTATCGGCGTGTGGGATACGGTCGGCGCGCTCGGCGTGCCCGATGTTCCCTGGATCAAATGGGGAAGCGATCCATTCCTCAACACGAACCTTAGGACGTCGGAGACGTTTGCTTTTCACGCGGTCGCGATCGACGAGCACCGCAAAGCTTTTTCTCCAACACTCTGGACCAAATACGTACCAAAAGTCCCTTCCTCTCCGACCTCCCCGCTCCGTCCCCTCTCGCAAGTTGAGCAGCGATGGTTCGTTGGAGCTCATGCCAACGTGGGCGGCGGCTATAGCAACGACATCTTGCACGAATTGCCGCTTAAATGGATGGCGGAAAAGGCGTCGCTGCGTGGCTTTGCCTTCTCCAAACCGCTCGAAATCGTCGGAAACATCGAGACAGCTCCGATTACGGATTCCTACGCAGAATTCGCCTACGGGGCGTATAAGCTGATTGCGGCCCCTTGCTACCGCGAGATAGACCGACTGCCAGAGGAAAGGAGTTCCACGGTCGTTCACACAATCAACGAAACCATCGACGCCTCAGTCTTCGATCGATGGCGAGACAATCCGACCTATCGACCACCGAACCTCATCGCATGGGCCAAGAAGCACGGCCTTGATCCGGAGCTTATAATGTCATCCATCCGGGCTGATGATCCCACGGTCGAAATACCTATGGCCTAACGTGGGCAGATAGCTGAACTCTCTGTCCGCCCTTCGTTCCCTTCGTGATATTCTGGAATGAATGCCTCGCCCTCACTGCCCGGAGCGCACCCCGCGCTCCGATTGTGCGGGAGAGGCAAATGCGAATGTATGAGAGCGTCACCCGCTCCATCATCGAAGAGATGGAGCGCGGCGCGGTTCCCTGGGTACGGCCGTGGAAGACCGACCGACGCGGCGTCGGCAACGTCATGCCGGGAAACGCGAGCACTGGCAGATCGTACAGCGGCATCAACATACCGATCCTCTGGGCGAGCGCCGACAAGAACGGCTTTCCCAGGCATGCGTGGATGACCTTCAAGCAGGCGCTCGACCACGGCGCGAATGTGCGCAAGGGCGAGCGCGGCACGCATGTCGTGTTTACCAAGCCGGTCGTCTTCAAAGGCGAAGACGATGAAATCGAGAAGCATTCGATGCTCCGCGAATACACCGTTTTCAACATCGCGCAGATCGACGGCTTCACCATCGCCGAAAAGCCGTTGCCGCCCGAGCCCGAGCGCCACGCGGCCGTCGAAGCGTTCATCGCCGCGACGCACGCCGACATCCGGCATGGCGGCGATAAGGCATGCTTCGTCCCGGCGCACGATTTCATCAATCTGCCACCGGCGAGTTCTTTCAAATCGATCGAGCCGTTTTACGCCGTGGCCCTTCACGAGCTTGGTCATTGGTCGGGAGCCAAGCCGCGTCTCGATCGCGACCTGTCGGCGCGTTTTGGTACCCGAGCCTACGCCGCCGAAGAACTGGTCGCGGAATTTACCGCGGCATTCCTGTGCGCCCATCTCGGCATCGTCGGCGAGCTGCGCCACGCCGGCTACATCGAGAATTGGCTCGACCTCCTGCGCCACGACGACCGCGCGATCTTTACCGCCGCGAGCAAAGCGTCGCAGGCGGCCGATTATCCTCCGATCGTTCTCCGAATGCCGTGCTGCGGCGGAAGAGGAAGCTTGACGGGACAGGTCACATTCTTGTCGCAGCGCCTTCCTGGGTTTGGTACCGTGTCGCGCCCGCTGGCAGTTTCCTGGCGAGCATCGCGATGCTCCCTTCAATGGGAGTGTCCGATGCAGATCGAGAGATTGCTGGTATCGAAGAAGGAGCTCAAAGCGCTCGGTATCCCTTACTGCCCGCAGCACATAGCGCGGCTCGAAAAGGCGGGGCTGTTCCCTCAACGGATCATCCTCGGCCAGTGCCGGGTCGCCTGGTACTATCGGGAAGTCCTGGAGTGGATCGCCGAACGCGTCGCCCGACGCGATGCAGTCGACAAGACTGACAACAACTCCTGACAAGGGTGCTCCTTGGGGGCTGCCGGTTCAACCGTCAGTCCCCTTTTTCTTGCCCCATGTACGAGGCAGTCGGCGGTTCTGATAAAGGACAAGGGAACGTCGAGCGGACCTGCCGCTACCAGTTCCGCGCGTCCTTGGGCGGACAGTTCAGACGATTCCCGAGCCCGCAGGGCATCGAAACTAGCTGATCGGCGCATATATTCGGCCATATATCCCGTATATATGTCCTCCGACGCCGCAAACCATTGAAAAACAACGATTCCGCGCCAGTTCGCGAGGCTCTATCGAGCCCGACCCAATACGTTTTCTTCTGCCTACCGGACATCAGCGAGCCACGCGCCCTGCCTATCGGACAGGCCTTGGGAAATCGTATTGGGTGGTCATGTCCCGGCCCGTGGTGTAGCTTGTCGGGAGTAAGCCGCTCGCGAAGCGCGCTCTCCATTGCGCCGTAGCGAGCGAGCGGCTTGCGGTGGCCATTGGCGGTTCCCCGGTTAGGGTCGGGTTGCGAATCTCATGGAAGTCGGCGCCAAGACCGGCGCAGGCCACGGCGAGCGTTCGCCCGACCGGCTCGCCCATCGCAACGGCTATCGCGACCGGGATTGGGAGACTCGGGCAGGAACAGTCGAACTGCGCATACCGAAGCTGCGCAAAGGCTCGTACTTCCCAAGCTTTCTGGAGCCGCGGCGCATGGCGGAGAAAGCGCTGACGGCGGTCATCCAAGAGGCTTACGTCCACGGCGTCTCGACCCGTTCGGTGGACGACCTCGTCAAGGCGATGGGCGGGACAGGTATCTCGAAGAGCCAGGTCAGCCGGCTTTGCGAGGAAATCGATGAACGCGTGAAGGCGTTTCTCGACCGCCCGCTTGAGGGCGAATGGCCTTATGTCTGGCTCGATGCGACCTACGTGAAGGTCCGCCGCAACAATCGCATCGTGTCCGTCGCGGTGATCGTGGCCGTCGGCGTCAACGGCGATGGGCGGCGCGAGGTCTTGGGAATGGATATCGGCCCCTCCGAGGCCGAGACCTTCTGGACCGAGTTCCTTCGCAAGCTCAGGCGTCGCGGCCTGCGCGGCGTCAAGCTGGTCGTCTCCGACGCCCACGAAGGCATCAAGGCCGCCGTCGCCAAGCTGATGAGCGCGAGCTGGCAGCGTTGCCGGGTCCACACCATGCGCAACGCGCTCGCCCATGCCGGCAAGAACAGCCGGCGCGTCGTCTCGGCTTTCATCGCCACCGCCTTCGCCCAGGACAGCGCGAACGCCGCCAAGACGCAGTGGCGCAAGGTCGCCGATCAATTACGGCCCAAGCTGCGCAAGCTCGCCGAGTTCATGGACGAGGCCGAAAACGACGTCCTCGCCTACATGGCGTTCCCGTCCGATCACTGGCCAAAACTCCACTCCACCAACGGCCTGGAGCGCCTCAATGGCGAGATAAAGCGGCGCACCGAAGTCGTCGGCATCTTTCCCAACGACGAAGCCATCGTTCGGCTCGTCGGCGCTATCCTGCTCGAACAAAACGACGAATGGGCCGTCCAACGGGCGCGCTACATGACGCTGGAAACCATCGCCGCCTTGAGCGATGATGCCGTCGTCGGATTGCCCGCCGTGGCCATCTGACCGATCCGGCCCTAGCCGGAAGCCGTGGTGGAACAACCCTCAGCTACACCACGCCTCGGGACACGATCTATTGGGTCGGGCTCTCTTCGAGAGCCACGACGAACTGGCGCGGACGATTCCCCACCGTTCTTACCACTACGTTACAATTGCCGGAGGCACCGTTCACCACACTCCGTCGTGTGCATCGGCTGGCCGTCCGACACCGACTGAAGCTCGTACAAGACGCACGAACACTCGGCACGGCTCGGCGGCCAGCCGATGCACACGACCATGCCCGACGACAATTACATCCTCGGCACGCTCGCCTCCGGCGAGCTCGTGCCGCTCCTACTGCCCGACCGCCGTCGGCACCTTTACCTGTGCGGGATGACGGGCACCGGGAAGACCGGCCTATTGCAGAGCCTCATGCGCGCCGACCTCCGCGCTGGCGCGGGCTTCTGCTTTCTCGACCCCCACGGCGACGCGAGTCTCGCGATCGCCGCCGCCACGCCGCGCGAGCGGCTGGCGCACGTCGTCTATCTCGACCCGTCCGATCCGACGCACGCCTTCGCGTTCAATCCCCTCTCCGGCGTCGCGCCCGCTGACCGCGCGACAAGCGCGGCGAACATCGTCTCCTCTTTCAAAAACATCTGGGCCAACAGTTGGGGTCCGCGCCTCGAATATGTTCTCACCAACGCCCTCCGCTTGTTGCTCGACAACAAGGATCAAAGCCTGCTCGGTCTGCCACGATTGTTCGTCGACGAACAATTCCGAAAACGGCTCTTGAAAAACTGCGCCGATCCGGTGATCCGCTTCTACTGGCGGCACGAGTTCGAAAGCCTCGACGCACGCTTGCGCGCCGAGACGATTTCTCCGATTCAGAATAAGATCGGGATATTGTTGTCGAACTCGTTCATCCGTTCCTTGCTCTGCCAGAACGCTTCGACCATCGACCTTGCCGACGTGATGAACTCCGGCAAGGTTTTGATCGTCAATTTATCGAAGGGCAATCTCGGCACCGAGCCGGCGCACCTGCTCGGCGCGCTCTTGATATCGGGAATATCGCAGGCCGCCGAGGCGCGGCGGAATATCGCGGAGGACGAGCGATGCGATTTCACGCTGTACGTCGACGAATTCCAGAACTTCGCGACCGATAGCTTCGCATCGATTCTCTCGGAATCGCGCAAGTGGCGTTTGGCCTTGGTCGCGGCCAACCAGCACGTTTCTCAGCTGTCCGAAGAATTGCGGCATGCGGTCTTCGGCAACGCCGGGACGATCGTCGCTTTTCGCCTTGGCGCGCTCGACGCTCCGCTCTTGGCTGCTGAGTTGGGACTGGAAAATCCGCGCGCCTTGCGCGAGACCGCGAACCTGCACGCCTGGCTGCGCCTGATGCGCGACGGCACGCCGCTTGATCCGCATCCGATAGAGATGCTGCCGCTTCCCGCGCAAACGACTGGCCGTTTGCACCGCGTCGTCGCCCGCACCCGAGCGCGTCATATGACGCCGCGCGCGGCCGTCGACGCAAAGATCACGGCTTTCTTCGCGGACGTCGCCGTTCGAAAGCCGAAATCCAAAAAACATTTCCGGCGCGCCGACGGTTGATCTAAGTTGCGCCAGTGCGTGATAAAATCAAAAAGTCCCGCTCCAGACCCCGGAGCGGGGCTTTCAATTGGGCTCAAGCCGCCATTACTTGGCTCGCCTGTCCCATTGTATACAATTACTACATATGACTACAAACAACACAAAAGAGACAAGTTCAGCAGTGCTATCAGTCCGCGTCCCAGAATCCCTCAAGGAGCAGCTCGACTATTTGAGCCGCTCCACCAAACGCTCCAAAGGGTATCTCGCGACCGAAGCCCTCGGCGACTACGTTAAGAAAAACGCCTGGCGCGCGAAGGGAATTGCAGGCAGCGATCACCAAGGCCGACAAAGGTGTCTTCATTTCCCATGAGGCCATGCTCGCCTGGGCGGACGCGCGGCACGCACGAAAAAGTCTCGCGCTGCCGAGACCAGAAATCCGCCTTCCCAAGAAGTCCGTATGAAGCTCGTCTGGCTCCCCTTTGCGAGCCGCGACCTTGCCTCGATTGCGGACTACTACGAGACTGCCGCGAGCACACCGCTCGCTGCTCAGGTAGTTCAGCAAATCGTCCTCAGCGCTTCCGCCCTCATCGACAACCCGCATCTCGGCCGGCCGTCGGAGAGCGTCGACGGCATTCACGAGCTCCATATCCCCCGTCTGCCGTATCTTCTCCCCTACCGCGTCATTGACGACCGGATCGAAATTCTCCGCGTCTTCCACGAGGCGCAAGACCGCCCGTCGGTTTGGCAGACCTAGACCAGATGTTCGCCCGAGATAGGGGAGACCCGTCTCACGATATGCAGGATTACGAGGGTTGCGTCGGGTGAACCGGCGCCGAGCCTCATGCATAGGAGACGGGTCATGGAGCAGCATATCATCTATGTCGGCCTGGATGTGCACAAAGACACGATCGCGGTTGCTGTGGCGGAAGGAAGCGAGCGAGGCGAGGTCCGAGAACACGGGAAAATTTCGAATTCGCCGACGGCGCTGAAGACGCTCTGCACCAAACTGACGCGAAGCGGTGGTAAGCTACGTTTCTGCTACGAAGCGGGTCCCTGCGGCTACGGGATCCAGCGCCAGTTGAGCGAGGGCGGACACGAGTGCGTGGTGGTGGCGCCGTCACTGATTCCACGAAAGCCCGGCGATCGGATCAAGACCGACCGAAGGGACGCCACCAATTTGGCCAGGCTGCACCGGGCGGGCGAACTTACGTCGGTCTGGGTTCCGGACTCTTCCCATGAGGCTATCCGCGATCTGGTGCGGGCGCGGTTGGCGGCGGTGCGCGTATTGCGACAAGCGCGGCAGCAACTGTCGAGCTTTTTGTTGCGCCACGGCCACCATTATAATCGGCCAGCTTGGACGCTGATGCACCGGCGCTGGCTGGCCGGATTGAAGTTCAAGCACGCGGCCCATTACATCGTACTCGAAGATTGCATCGCGGCGGTGGAAGCGGCCACGGCGCGGCGGGATCGTCTTGAAACCCACATCGAGGCCGCCATCGCGGATTGGTCGCTGGCGCCGGTCGTGAAAGCATTGCAATCGCTTCGAGGTTTGGCGCTGGTCGCCGCGGCGACGCTGGCAGCCGAGCTGGGGGACATCACCCGCTTCGGCAATCCCCGACAATTCATGGCCTATCTCGGCCTTGTTCCTTCGGAACATTCCAGCGGCGCCACGCGGCGACAAGGCGGGATCACCAAGGCTGGCAACGGCGCGGCAAGGCGCATGTTGATTGAGGCGGCGTGGAGCTACCGGTTTCCAGCGCGGATCAGCCGCGATCTTCTCTTGCGTCAGGAAGGCTTGGCCAAACCGATCCGCGACATCGCTTGGAAGGCTCAGGAACGCCTGTGCCGACGGTATCGCAAACTGACGCTCACAGGAAAACTGAAGACCGTCGTCACCACCGCGATTGCGCGCGAGCTTTCGGGCTTCGTCTGGGCCATCGCCAGAGAGGCGCGGGCGGCAAGCGCCTGAAGTCCTTCCACATCAATTCAGCGCCTTATGAAGGAGGACCTTGCGAACATCAGGCTATCCAAGGTTAGGCATGTCCGGAGGCACGGTCACGGCCAGGAGAACCCTCGGGTCCACTATCAGCCGGATTTCATCCGACGCTGGAATCTAGACAGAGGAAGCTCCGCGACGCATTACCGGTCCGGCGGTAACCAACCCGCGCATCAGAGCATGATCAACCGTCGCTTTCATGATCGTGCCTCTCGCCCTGCCTAACCGAGGTCGAAATGAGACGCTCAATCGCGAGCAGAAAAATACGCGTGCCTGCATCTTGAAACGGCGAACATGAGAGTGGATCGAATCTAACGCTTGGTGCCCTCGCCTGACGGCGGCGATGATTTCGTCGCGTGGCTTGGGCGTTTTGGTCTTCGAGGAAGCGGTTGATGGCGGCCTGGAGATCGACGACCGAGCGGAAGACGCCGCGCTTCAGTCGGCGCTTGGTCAGGATGGCGAAGAAGCCTTCGACGGCGTTGAGGCAGGAGGCGGAGGTCGGGGTGAAGGGGAACACCCAGCCCGGATGGCGCCCCAACCATGCCCGCACTGCGGGGTGCTTGTGGGCGGCGTAGTTGTCGAGAATCGAGAATTGACGTGGACGACCTTGCCGACCGGGACCTTCCGCTCGATCGCGTTGAGGAAGCGGATGAACTCCTCATGGCGATGGCGCTGCATGTTTTGTCCCATGACCGTGCCGTCGAGCACGTTCATGGCGGCGAACAGCGTCGTCGTGCCGTTGCGCACGTAGTCGTGGGTCATGGTTCCGGCGCGGCGTTTCTTGATCGGCAGCCCAGGCTGGGTCCGGTCAAGCGCCTGAATTTGGCTCTTCTCGTCGAGGCTGAGCACAACGGCATGCGCCGGCGGGTTGACATAGAGTGCGACGACATCGCGCAATTTGGCGACGAACTCAGGATCGTTCGAAAGCTTGAACTGCCGCACGCGGTGCGGTTGGAGCCCATGCGCGCGCCAGATGCGCTGGATGGAGGAGACGCTGACGCCTATGGCATTGCATCAGCGCGCTTTGTCCAATGGGTCGTCTCGCCGGCGGCGGCTCCATCGTCAGTTCGACGACGCGCTCGGCCACCGAGGGCGTGAGTTTCGCGATGCGCGAGGGCCGCGTCTTGTCGCGCAGCAGCCCCTCTACGCCCTCGGCGGCGATGCGCTCTTGCCAGCGCCAGACGCAGGTCTTCGTCTTCCCTGTCTCGCGCATGATCGCGTTCGTCCCGACGCCCTCGGCGCTCAGCAGCACGATCTGCGCTCGCCACTCATGTTTCTGCGGCGCGTTCCGGTCTTTGACGAGGGAACGGAGCCGATCAAGGTCGGTCTGGGAGATGGAGAGCGTGACGCCGGTTCGCATTCCCCAGATTCGCATGCCGCCAGCACGCAGAAAATCCCCGTCGGGAATCAAATGTCAGGTGCGATCCACTAGAGCGTTGCGTAGTACGGTCTCGAATTAATGATGGCGGGCACCATAAATCGTCGTCCGTGAAGAATCCTGAGACGCGCTGATTTTGGGGCCTGCGGGGTTCGACAAGTATTCGATTTCGCCGGATTTGGCGGGCTGTGGATTGGTTTTCTTGCAAATTGAGTTGGACCGTGAGGCGTGATTCTCCGCTCGTCGAGGGACGAATCGGAAGGGCTTCATGCGGCCGAAAGAGCGGCGGGACAGCGGACAGACGGACATGTTTCGCGCCCGTCTCGACCAGATCGTCGACACGAGCCACGCGCTGGCGAAGCTCGGGCGGCAGATCGACTTGGCGGTTCCTGGAGGAGCGGTTCGGCGCAGTCTATTCCGACAAGCCGGGCCAGCCGCCGCTACCGACGCGGCTGATGGCGGGCTCGGCGATCCTGAAGCACACGCACAACCTCTCGGACGAGGTTTTGTGCGAAAGGTGGTTGGAGAACCCGTATTTCCAGCTGTTCTGCGGTGAGGCGTTCTTCCAGCACAAGCTCACCTTCGACCGTTCGTCGCTGACGCGCTGGCGCCAGCGCGTGGGCGAGGACAAGCTCGCGGCGCTGATGCAGGAGAGCCTGAACGTGGCGACCCGCACCGGCGCGGCCAAGCCGGCGGATTTCGCCAAGGTGTCATCGTCGACACGACGGTGCAGCCGAAGGCCGTGGCGTTTCCGAGCGACGCCAAATTGATGCATCGCGCGCGCGAGCGGCTGGTCCGGCTCGCCAAGCAGCATGGCGTGCGGCTGCGCCAATCCCGTGCGGCTGCGCCAATCCTATGAGCGCGTCGGCAAGCACGCCCTCATCGCCTATCAGCGCTACGCCCACGCCAAACCATTCAAGCGCGCCAACCGGGCGCTACGCACGATCCGCACCTATCTCGGCCGCGTCTGCCGCGACCTCGTGCGCAAGACCAAACGAGCCAAGCGATTGAGAGAGGTCTTTGCGCAGCCCCTGTCGCTGGCTTTCGCCGTTCGCGAGCAGCGGCAGAACCAGAGGGGCAAAAAGGTCTACTTGTTGCACGCGCCCGAGGTCGAATGCATCGGCAAGGGCAAGGCCCACCGCCCCTATGAGTTCGCCGTCAAGGTCTCGGTGGCGACGACGCTCAATCGCTCCAACGGCGGCCCGTTCATCGCTCACGTACGGAGAGGGAGGCGCAGATCGGCGCGAGCCTCTCGCGCATCGTCGCCGACCGCGGCTATCGCGGCCACAACGCGCCCTCCGATCAACGGTTCAAGGTCTACATCTCCGGCCAGCGACACGGCGTTACCGACGCCATCAAACGCGACCTGCGCCGCCGCTCGGCGGTCGAACCCGTCATCGGCCACGCCAAGAACGAGCACCGGTTGGGACGCAACTTCCTCAAAGGCTCGCACGGCGACGCCGCCAACGCCGTCCTCGCCGCCGCCGGCTACAACTTCCCGCCCCCTCCTGGCCTGGCTGGCCGCCCTTTGGCGCGTCTTCATCATGGCGACGCTCGCATCCCGGGCGGTCGACCGCGTTCACGACTACCCCGCCGCCTGACCGCCAACACGCTATCTTTCGTGGCTCAACCTCAGTTCTTCACGGACGACTGAATCCGCGGAGATTATGGTCGAACACGTCGATTACCGTCACGTCGGCGGCCTTGATGGACGCTGGTAAACGCAATATCTTCGTAACTACAATCAGAACATCGCATATAGGAGCAAATTGCGAATTCGCTCGTGAATTGGCGCCAGCAGGCTGCCTCCGTAAATTTCTCGTCGCGACCGACGTGTTGCGGCAGACAGTGGTCAAAGTGCCACCAGCTCAGTCACACTAGCCCATTTCGTGGGGACGCCGCGCGTCAAATGTACAAGTTTGCAACCGCAAGTACGCGCCACTACCATTCTCTGCGACGGGGAGCGCCCACGCAATATGGTCCGCGCAATCCGCCTACGCATTGGATTTACAGTCTCCCGCAAAGCGAGACGGTAATCTTGGAATCGCTTTCGTGCCCATGGGTGACGCAGTTATGACTACGGAGGAAAACGGCCAGCCTGACACGATCTTCGCAATTTCGACGGGGATAGGAAAGAGTGCGGTGGCTATCGTTAGAGTTTCGGGGCCCCATTGTGTGCAGATCTTAGACAAGTTGTGTCCGGGGAACACCTTTAAGGATCGTGTCGCGGTTTTTGCCTTCATCTTCGACGCACAGAAACTCTTGCTTGACCGTGGAATTGTCATTCGATTTTGCGCTCCCCGAAGCTTTACCGGTGAAGAAATGATCGAATTTCAAGTCACCGGGAGCCGCGCGGTGCTCTCGGGACTCGTTCGTGCCCTCGGGGCGTTTGAGGGTACACGCGCGGCTGACGCCGGCGAGTTTGCGCAACGGGCCTTCGAGAACGGAAAAATGGATCTAGTTGAGGTTGAGGGGTTGGCGGCCGTCGTTGACGCGGAAACAAGCCTACAATTGCGTCACGCCCAAGCCATGTCGTCAGGTCAGTTGAGTAGGCAATGCGAGTTGGTGCGATCACTTCTACTCCGCGCGGCGGCGGAAATCGAGTCGCTGATCGACTTTTCAGACGTCGAGGACGCCGCAGCTATTTCAGTCTCGAATGTCGTCTCCCATGTCCAAATGGCTTATTCGCTCCTAAAAGATCTTCTGGACGATTCTAACATCTCCGAACGCGTTCGGGATGGGCTCACCGTTGTCATTTCCGGACCGGCAAATGTCGGAAAGTCAACTTTGCTAAACCATTTCGCGAGGCGCGACGTGGCGATAGTTTCTCCAATCCCCGGAACTACGCGCGACGCTTTGGAAGTCGCAGTTGAGTTTTCCGGTTATCCCATCACGATTATAGACACGGCGGGAATTCGTGAAACTGCCGACCCGGTCGAGAGGGAAGGGATAGCCCGCGCGCAAAGGAAAGCCGCAAACGCTGATTTGGCGCTTTGGTTGTTCGATACGGCAGAGCTACCGCCTCCGCCGGTCGAAATGGGAAGTACACCCACGCTGCATGTTCGGACGAAGGCGGACTTGGGTGGGGCGGCGGAAGGGGATCTGCACGCAATTTCGATATCAGCTGTCACTGGAGCTGGTGTCGGTGTTTTGATTGCGAAAATAGAGGAATTTGCGACAGCCTATTTCGCGGGCGCGGGTCGGGCGGTGTTTGGGACCGAGCGACAGCGCGGAGCGGTTCGAGAGGTGTTTTCAGCGCTACGTGATGTGCTTAGCGATCCACATCGGGCGATTGAAACGATCGCGGAAGATTTGCGTTTCGCGCACCATGCCCTGGGTCGCCTTACCGGGCAAATTGAGGTAGAAGAGGTTCTGGGTGAAATCTTTTCCCGGCTTTGCGTCGGGAAATAAAACGCGTTTCACGTGAAACATGCAACGTAATGGATTTGACGTGATCGTTGTGGGAGGCGGCCACGCTGGCGTGGAAGCCGCGAGCGTGGCCGCGCGAATGGGGGCGAAGACGGCCCTGCTAACACAGAGTTTGAAGACAATTGGAGCGATGTCTTGCAATCCGGCGGTGGGCGGTCTTGGAAAGGGGCATCTGGTTAGAGAAATCGACGCGCTTGACGGTATCATGGGACGTGCGGCGGACGGGGCAGCGATCCAGTTTCGAGTGCTGAATCGACGCAAGGGACCGGCAGTGCAAGGACCCCGAGTTCAAGCCGACCGAAAAATCTATCGTCAGATGGTTGGAGGGTTTTTGCGAGCGACGCCGGGCTTGACGTTAATTGAGGGAGAATGCATCCAATTTAATATCAGAAACCATTCGGTATGTGGCATTCTTACAAAGTCTGGGGAGAGTTTCGCTTGCAACGCCCTCGTGCTGACGACGGGCACATTCTTAAACGGCACTGTTCATTTGGGCGGTGAGCGGCTCTCAGCGGGTCGCCTCGGCGATCCGGCGGCGGTCGCCCTGTCCGCCCAGTTGCTGGAGTTGGGCTTTTCGATTGGGCGGCTTAAGACCGGCACGCCCCCGCGACTTGACGGCCGGACGATTGATTTCGCCGCACTTGAGCCACAATGGGGCGACCAAAGCCCGCAGTTCCTTTCTTCGCTGACCAAGCGGCCTGCCGCACCACAATCGCTATGTTACATAACGAAAACTATAGAGCGTTCTCACGAAATAGTACGGCGAAATCTTCATGTGACTGCATTGTACTCAGGGGCTATTTCCGCCAACGGTCCCCGTTATTGCCCGTCCATCGAAGATAAAGTCGTGCGATTCGGTGATCGGCAAAGTCACCAGATCTTCTTGGAGCCCGAAGGTATCGAAAGTAATGTTATTTATCCCAACGGAATCTCGACGTCGCTGCCTCTCAAGGCGCAACAGGAATTGGTTCAAAGTATTCCTGGACTAGAAAAGACTAAAATACTTCAACCCGGTTATGCTATCGAGTATGACTACGTAACTCCGACTGAATTAACACCCACGTTGATGGCGCGGAGGGTTAAAGGCTTGTTTTTTGCCGGCCAGATTAACGGTACTACCGGCTACGAAGAGGCAGGGGCCCAGGGCGTCGCGGCTGGTGTAGGGGCGGCTTTTTACGTAAGCGGAACGTCGAGGCAGGTTTTCGATCGTACGAATTCGTATATTGGGGTAATGATTGACGATTTGATTACGCGCGGGGTTACGGAGCCATACCGCATGTTCACCTCGCGATCTGAATTTCGCCTGTCTTTGCGTACCGATAACGCTGATGAGCGACTTACGCCCAAGGGAATGGAGATTGGTGCGATAGGCTCGGTTCGAAAGGCGCAATTCGAGGAAGCTCAGTCGGCGGCTGTGTCAGACTAGGGACTTATTGGGTCAACTGAGCGCCAACACTGCAACCTTGGCGGAGGCCGGCTTAGCCGTCGCGGGCGACTCGATTCGGAGAACCGCGCTGGGTTGGGCTGCGCTGCCTCACATTCAAATTGATAACTTGGCTCGTGTTTGGCCCGCAATATCGGCCATCGAGCCAAGTATTGTTAGCAGATTAGACGCTGATGCTAAGTACGGTGCTTACGTAATTCGGCAACAATCCGACATTGCGCGTCAGCGGCGCGACCAGGCCCTGGAGATTCCGTCAAATTTTGACTTTGATCGTATAGCCGGACTTTCCAACGAAATGCGTGCTAAGTTAACTTCTAGAAGGCCGGCTACGCTAGGACACGCAAGCCGTATGGAAGGCGTGACGCCGGCGGCATTGCTACTCTTGGCCGCTCATCTCCGTCGCCCTCGCAAAAGTCCGAGCTCGGATGAGAGCATGTGTTTCACGTGAAACAGAGTGTCTTAGCGAATTTACGCCCTTCAGCGACGGCGGCGCCGATTTCTGCGGCTCTGCCAAGGCAATCGAGGCAAAGATTGAGGCGTTTCGTGACACTCCTCGATCGTTGGCGGAGAGTCACGAACCTAATTTCCGAAGACGGGTTTCGCCATGTTTGGAGTAGGCATGTCGACGACAGCATAGCGCTTCAGCAAAGCTGCCCGAGTAGTTGTCGGTGGCTCGATATTGGATCGGGCGCGGGCTTTCCCGCCATTGTCGTTGGCGTGCTGCTAATAGATCGCCTAAGCGCACACATTCACTGTGTAGAGAGCGACGCCCGCAAGTGCGCATTCCTCCGTACTGTCGTGCGGGAGCTCGACCTCCCGGTAAAAATTCATAACATTCGTATTGAGGCGCTGGGCCACGAGGACATCGGTCCGGTCGACGTTGTGACGGCACGTGCGTTTTCGCCTATCCGGCAGATTTTGGATCTCTCCGAACCATTTTTGTCTCAAGGGGCGGTCGTTCTCTTGCCCAGAGGCGAGCATTCACTCCGTGAAGTTGAAGCGTTGGACCACGACCGCTATACGGTCAAAGTAGATCCAAATCCCACACATGCGAGCGGCGTAATAATTCGCATTGAAGAACGTCGGAGACCGTCGTGATAGCTAAGGATCCGCAGGAGCCGTTGCGGAACTTTGTTGCCCCTCGCATCCTCGCTTTGGCGAACCAAAAAGGGGGCGTCGGAAAAACGACGACTGCTATCAACCTAGGAACCGCGCTTGCCGCGATTGGAGAACATGTTCTGATAGTCGATTTGGACCCTCAGGGGAATGCGTCGACGGGATTGGGCATAGGACGCGCCAAGCGAGTCTATTCAAGCTATGACCTTCTTACCGGGCCGAGAACGCTAGGGGAGGTTCGGCAATTGACCGCTATCCCTCGTCTAACGATCATTCCGGCTACTTTGGATTTGTTGGGTATTGAGGTGGAGCTTTCCGGTCAATCCGATCGAATACAGAAATTGAAGCAAGCCGTAGATCGATCAATTGCAACGGGACTTAATTTCGAACCCTTGTCATATATTTTGGTGGATTGCCCACCTTCGTTAAATTTGCTTACGATAAATGCACTTGCCGCCGCCCACGCGGTCGTAGTCCCCTTGCAGTGCGAATTTTTTGCTCTTGAGGGGCTTTCGCAATTGCTAGACACGGTTGAGCATGTGAGAACGACTATAAACTCTAAACTTTGTATACATGGCGTGGTTCTGACAATGTTCGATCCGCGAAATTCGTTATCTTTACAGGTAGCAGCAGACGTCAGGTCTTTCCTTGGAGAGAAAGTATACGAAACCGTAATACCGCGAAATGTACGGGTGTCTGAGGCGCCATCACATGGTAAACCGGTGCTTTTGTACGACTTGAAATGTGCTGGCAGCCAGGCTTACCTGAAGCTGGCGTCTGAAGTCATTCAACGCGAACGCCGCGTGTGCGCGGCATGATCACCAGCGGAACATCCCATGTCAAATTCGCCTATTCGTAACGCCGAATCTCGGCAAAGGCTTGGTCGCGGTCTTGCAGCATTGCTAGGTGACACCAAGTCCGAAGTTGAGGTAACAGGCACAACTTCCGGGATTAAGAACGTCCCAATCGAATTTGTTCGATCCAACAGCAAAAATCCCCGGCAGGTGTTTTCCGAGCAAGATCTTGAAGATCTAGCGGCGTCCATTCACGAGCGCGGTATCATTCAACCCATTATAGTTCGTGCGGTTGCGGGTGCATCGGACGCCTATGAGATAGTCGCAGGGGAACGGCGGTGGCGCGCCGCCCAGAAGGCAGGTCAGCATAGTGTGCCGATAATCTGCATGCAGCTGACAGATCGCGAAGCGTTGGAATTTTCCATAGTGGAGAACGTTCAACGATCAGATTTGAATGCGCTTGAAGAGGCCCGTGGATACGCCCGGTTGGCTGCGGAATACGGATATAGCCATGCGGACATTGGGCGCGTTATCGGCAAAAGCAGAAGTCATGTTGCAAACACATTGCGTCTGCTCGGGTTGCCGGACCACACACAGAGTCTTCTGATGACGGGGGCGCTATCGGCAGGTCATGCGCGGGCGCTGCTGGGTGTCTCTAATCCGGACGCCGTCGCCGACAGCGTCGTATCGCGCGGCCTCAGTGTTCGCGAGGTTGAAAAGTTAGCTGACTCTATCAAGTCATCCACAGAGTTGAAACAAGAACCGGAACGTGATCCAGTAACGCGGGATTTGGAAAATCGTGTTTCATTGGCGCTGGGGATTAAGGTCAAAATTCTGTATAATAAACGCACCCAAGAAATTCATATTCCGTTCAACGATATCGAACAGCTTGAATATATCTCAAGCAAACTTTTGGCAGAATAGCAAACGGTCACTCAGATTTTTTGATGTTTTGGTCTCGCGCATTGCCGCGCGATTGATGAGGGAATTGCCGTGATCCCCTGCATTTGCGGGGTGGTTTGTGACTTTTCCCAGAGCCTCGGAGAATATAAGCACAGGCTATGACCAAGCACCCCATCGACTCCATTCGTAACTTCTCCATTGTCGCTCACATAGACCACGGCAAATCCACGTTGGCGGATCGTCTCATTCAGACGACCGGGACGTTGGCCGAGCGCGATATGGTCGAGCAAGTGCTCGACTCCATGGAAATCGAACGAGAGAGAGGGATTACGATCAAAGCTCAGACGGTTCGCCTCGAATATAAGGCGAGCGACGGCAACATATATATATTAAATTTGATCGATACGCCGGGACACGTTGATTTTGCCTACGAGGTGTCGAGGTCTCTCGCAGCATGCGAGGGGTCGCTTTTGGTCGTAGACGCCTCACAGGGCGTCGAGGCGCAGACTTTAGCGAATGTTTATCACGCTCTCGATGCTGGACACGAAATAGTGCCTGTGCTCAATAAAATAGACTTGCCGGCAGCGGAACCGGAGCGAATTAAGGAACAGATTGAAGAGATAATTGGAATTGACGCTTCAAACGCGGTGGAAATCTCCGCAAAGACGGGTCTGAACATCGATCAAGTACTTGAAGCGATCGTTTTTCGGTTACCGCCCCCGCTTGGCGACGAAACGGCTCCCTTGAGAGCCCTGCTGGTTGACTCTTGGTACGACGCGTACTTGGGGGTCGTTGTGCTTGTACGGGTAGTTGACGGTGTGCTGAAAAAGGGAATGCGCGTACGGATGATCGCGGCCGGCGCCGCGCATGAGGTGGACCGCATAGGCGTGTTCCGACCCAAAATGGTCGAGGTCTCGGCATTAGGTCCGGGCGAAATTGGATTCATCACAGCTCAAATTAAGCAAGTCTCGGACACGCGAGTCGGCGACACGGTTACTGATGATCGACAGCCGACAACAAGCGTACTGCCGGGATTTAAGCCTGCGCAGCCAGTTGTATTCTGCGGATTGTTTCCTGTCGACGCCGCGGAATTTGAAAACCTGCGATCCGCAATGGGTAGGCTCAGATTGAATGACGCAAGCTTTTCCTATGAGATGGAGACGTCCGCTGCACTCGGATTCGGCTTTCGTTGCGGTTTTTTGGGGCTGCTGCATTTGGAAATAATTCAAGAAAGATTGGAAAGAGAATTCGATCTTGACTTGATCGCTACTTCGCCATCGGTGATTTACAAAATCGGTGACAGGGGCGGCAATGAAATTGAACTTCACAATCCCGCGGACATGCCGGATTTAGGGGCCATCGCGTACATAAAGGAGCCCTGGATTCGCGCAACAATTATGACTCCCGATGAATATCTTGGTGCAATCTTGAAACTATGCCAGGATAGAAGAGGGGAGCAGATCGACTTGCGGTATATCGGTAAGCGTGCGACGGTCGTATATTTCTTACCGCTAAATGAGGTTGTTTTCGATTTTTATGATCGTCTCAAATCCATTTCAAAGGGCTATGCCTCATTTGACTACACAATTGACGATTACAGAGATGGCGATCTGGTGAAAATGTCCATTCTCGTCAATAATGAACCCGTGGATGCGCTCTCCGTCTTGGTTCATCGCGAGCGGGCGCAATCGAGGGGGCGGGCGATGGTCGAGAAACTGAAAGAGCTTATTCCCCCGCACATGTTTCAGATCCCAATTCAGGCCGCAATTGGCGCGAAGATTATCGCACGGGAGACGATTAGAGCCTTGCGGAAAGACGTGACCGCTAAGTGTTACGGTGGAGATGCGACGCGCAAACGGAAATTGCTCGAGAAGCAGAAAGCTGGCAAGAAGCGGATGCGGCAGTTCGGGAAGGTCGATATCCCACAAGAGGCGTTTATTGCGGCTCTCAAAGTAGATTAGGCCCTACGTGTCTTCTTGAGGGGGTAATCGGGTCCCAAGGCCAAGTATCTAGGGCGAAAGGTCCCTCTGTGATGGGTTGATAGAAAAAAACGCGAGTTCGCGCGGCAATTTGGCGCCAATGCGGATATACTTTACTGGCACCAAACGCGGGTCAGCAAGTCTTGGATGCGCTTTCGTAAAATTGAGTTGCATTTTCAATTGCGGCTTCGAGAAATACCAGTTTTATAGCACGGCCGGCTTGGGGTGCATCGCGCGCCTGCAAATGTAGTCGTCCGTGAAGAACTGAGGTTGAGCCACGAAAGATAGCGTGTTGGCGGTCAGGCGGCGGGGTAGTCGTGAACGCGGTCGACCGCCCGGGATGCGAGCGTCGCCATGATGAAGACGCGCCAAAGGGCGGCCAGCCAGGCCAGGAGGGGGCGGAAGTTGTAGCCGGCGGCGGCGAGGACGGCGTTGGCGGCGTCGCCGTGCGAGCCTTTGAGGAAGTTGCGTCCCAACCGGTGCTCGTTCTTGGCGTGGCCGATGACGGGTTCGACCGCCGAGCGGCGGCGCAGGTCGCGTTTGATGGCGTCGGTAACGCCGTGTCGCTGGCCGGAGATGTAGACCTTGAACCGTTGATCGGAGGGCGCGTTGTGGCCGCGATAGCCGCGGTCGGCGACGATGCGCGAGAGGCTCGCGCCGATCTGCGCCTCCCTCTCCGTACGTGAGCGATGAACGGGCCGCCGTTGGAGCGATTGAGCGTCGTCGCCACCGAGACCTTGACGGCGAACTCATAGGGGCGGTGGGCCTTGCCCTTGCCGATGCATTCGACCTCGGGCGCGTGCAACAAGTAGACCTTTTTGCCCCTCTGGTTCTGCCGCTGCTCGCGAACGGCGAAAGCCAGCGACAGGGGCTGCGCAAAGACCTCTCTCAATCGCTTGGCTCGTTTGGTCTTGCGCACGAGGTCGCGGCAGACGCGGCCGAGATAGGTGCGGATCGTGCGTAGCGCCCGGTTGGCGCGCTTGAATGGTTTGGCGTGGGCGTAGCGCTGATAGGCGATGAGGGCGTGCTTGCCGACGCGCTCATAGGATTGGCGCAGCCGCACGGGATTGGCGCAGCCGCACGCCATGCTGCTTGGCGAGCCGGACCAGCCGCTCGCGCGCGCGATGCATCAATTTGGCGTCGCTCGGAAACGCCACGGCCTTCGGCTGCACCGTCGTGTCGACGATGACACCTTGGCGAAATCCGCCGGCTTGGCCGCGCCGGTGCGGGTCGCCACGTTCAGGCTCTCCTGCATCAGCGCCGCGAGCTTGTCCTCGCCCACGCGCTGGCGCCAGCGCGTCAGCGACGAACGGTCGAAGGTGAGCTTGTGCTGGAAGAACGCCTCACCGCAGAACAGCTGGAAATACGGGTTCTCCAACCACCTTTCGCACAAAACCTCGTCCGAGAGGTCGTGCGTGTGCTTCAGGATCGCCGAGCCCGCCATCAGCCGCGTCGGTAGCGGCGGCTGGCCCGGCTTGTCGGAATAGACTGCGCCGAACCGCTCCTCCAGGAACCGCCAAGTCGATCTGCCGCCCGAGCTTCGCCAGCGCGTGGCTCGTGTCGACGATCTGGTCGAGACGGGCGCGAAACATGTCCGTCTGTCCGCTGTCCCGCCGCTCTTTCGGCCGCATGAAGCCCTTCCGATTCGTCCCTCGACGAGCGGAGAATCACGCCTCACGGTCCAACTCAATTTGCAAGAAAACCAATCCACAGCCCGCCAAATCCGGCGAAATCGAATACTTGTCGAACCCCGCAGGCCCCAAAATCAGCGCGTCTCAGGATTCTTCACGGTGGACAATGTAAGGAGGGCGAGGCGCGCCTTCAGGGACCACGCGAGGCGCGATCGGCGGCGCGGTTCGTGAGTGGGAAGCGCTAAAAAGGCTGATCTGTCAAATTGGCGTGCGCGGCGTCTGGGGCGGAGCAGCGCCCGGCGATCGCCGTTGCGGTGGCTACGCAAATGCTAGTGCTCCGATGGTTGGGACGAAGGAGAAACCAAGCTACCGACATCCTTTCGACTCTACGCCGCTTCGGAATGTAACAATTCCCGTCCCACGACGAATTCCTCGCGGTATTGGAGGAAATGCGATCATGGATCGACGCACCTTTTTGGCTTTTGCGCCTGTTGGGGTCTTCGGGCTCGGAACAAAGGCGTTTGGCGCTAAATCATATGCTGTAACCCACACAGACGCGGAATGGCGCAAACTGTTGAGCAGCGACCAATACGCTGTACTCCGGCAAGCCGGCACTGAGCGCCCCTTCACCAGCCCGTTGCTCAATGAACACCGCAGGGGCTTGTTCTCCTGCGCGGGCTGCGCACAAGATCTCTTCGATTCTCAGACCAAATTCGATAGCGGAACCGGCTGGCCAAGCTTCTGGAAACCGCTCGACAACGCGGTGCGCGAAATTGATGATCGTAGCTACGGCATGGTGCGCACGGCGGTCTCCTGCAGCCGCTGTGACGGCCATCTGGGCCACGTGTTTCCTGATGGGCCGAAACCAACCGGACTGCGATATTGTATGAATGGCCTTGCGATGGCGTTCAAACCGGTCACTGCCTGATCCCAAGAGATCGTCCATGTTCCTTTTGCTGCTTGCCTATCTTGGAGGGGCGCTGACCATCGTCAGTCCCTGTATCCTCCCGGTGCTGCCGTTCGTGTTCGCCCGTGCGGACCGTTCGTTCCTGACGAATGGCTTACCGATGCTGGTGGGAATGGCGGCGACATTCGCCGTCGTGGCGACCCTCGCGGCGGTTGGCGGCGGCTGGGCGATCGAGGCCAATACAGTCGGCCGCGGGTTGGCGCTTGCTCTGCTGGCAGTGTTCGGAGTGACGCTTTTATTTCCTCAAATCGCCGACAGGCTGGCCGCGCCGCTAGTGCGGCTCGGGGACAGTCTGTCGCAATCTGCTGACGCCAGCCAGGCCGCCGGTCGTTCCACCATCGGCGCTTCGCTGTTGCTGGGGATCGCGACCGGCCTGCTGTGGGCGCCTTGCGCAGGGCCGATTCTTGGGCTGGTACTGACTGGCGCGGCGCTCCAGGGGGCGAACACTGCGACGACGCTGGCCTTGTTGGCCTATGCGCTCGGCGCGGCGACCTCGCTGGCCTTGGCGCTTTGGGTGGGCGGCCGCGTTTTCGCCGCCATGAAGCGCTCACTCGGCGCAGGCGATTGGGTCCGGCGGGGGCTAGGCGCGGCCGTGCTGGCCGGGGTGGTCACCATCGGGCTCGGGCTTGACGCTGGTTTCCTCACGCGCGTCTCTGTCGCCAGCACCACGGCGTTGGAGCAGGGTCTCGTCGACCGGCTTGGCGCACCGCAGTCAACTTCGCTGGTGATGAATGGTCCGTCTATGCAGAATGGAGACGCGATGCAGGCATCTCTTGTTATGAACCGACCGGCGATGAAGGCCGACGGTGGCGGCGCACAGGCGATGATGATGAAAGGGCCAGCGGCCGGAACAAAGGATGACTTGCCGGTCGAGGCGCCCACGCCTTCGTTCGACGGCGCAACTCAATGGTTCAACTCAGCGCCGCTGACGGCCGCGTCGCTAAAAGGTAAGGTCGTACTGGTCGATTTCTGGACCTATTCCTGCATCAACTGTCTGCGGGCGATCCCTTACGTGCGTGCGTGGGCGCGGAAATATCGGGATAAGGGCCTCGTGGTGATTGGCGTGCATGCCCCGGAATTCGCCTTTGAGAAATCTCCGGCCAATGTCGAGAAGGCGATCGCCGATCTCAAGATTGATTATCCCGTCGCTGCGGACAATGACTACACGATCTGGCGCGCCTTCAACAATCAGTTTTGGCCGGCGCATTACTTCATCGACGCGAATGGCCAGATCCGCCACCACCATTTTGGCGAGGGCGACTACGAGGAATCCGAGCGGGTTCTCCAAAAACTGCTCACAGAGGCCGGTCACGCGACAGAAACGGCGTCGTTGGTCAAGGTGGAGGCGAGCGGCGCGCTGGCCCCCGCGGATTCGGCCGACGCGCAGTCGCCGGAGACCTATGTCGGATACGATCGCGCCGAGAATTTCATCTCCCCCGGCGGCGCCGCGCAGGACGCCGACCACGTCTATGCACCCGGTGAGCCACGGCTCAACGAATGGGGACTTGCCGGCGACTGGCGTGTTGGCGCGGAGCGCGCGACGCTAACCAAGTCCGACGGTGAAATCGTGTTCCGGTTCCACGCTCGTGATCTTCATCTGGTGCTGGCGCCCGCCGAGGACGGCAAGCCGGTCCGATTCGAAGTCAAGATCGATGGCCAGGTCCCTGGCGAGAGCCATGGGGCGGACGCTGACACAAGTGGCGTCGGAACGGTCACTAGCGACCGGCTCTATCAACTCGTGCGCCAGAGTGGCCCAATTCGCGACCGCACCTTTTCGATCCGTTTTCTCGATCCCGGCGTACGCGCCTACGCCTTCACCTTCGGATGAGGAGTCACCAATGAAAGCTCTTGCACTTTTCGCGTCTCTGGCGACATTGCTTTGCTTGCCGGCTCTCGCTGAGAACGTTCGTCTGACGCCTCCGCCAACGCTTGATGAACCTCTCGCCAGTGTACCTGGCAAGGAGACGATCGTGCTCGCAGGCGGTTGTTTCTGGGGCGTGCAAGGGGTGTTTCAGCACGTGAAGGGCGTCGTCAACGCCGTCTCCGGTTACGCGGGCGGCGAGAAGCGTGCCGCGCAATATGAGACAGTTTCGACCGGAACGACGGGGCATGCGGAGTCGGTGCGGGTCACCTATGACCCCAGTCAAATTACTCTCGGTCAGCTCCTGCGTGTTTATTTTTCGGTCGCCCACGATCCAACCGAGTTCAATCGTCAAGGCCCCGACACCGGCAGCCAATATCGCTCTGCGATCTTCCCGCAGAACCCTGACCAGACGCGGATCGCCAAGGCCTATATCGCCCAAATCAATCAGGCGCGCGTATACAGCGCGGCGCTGATGACGAAGATCGAGCCGGGGCGCGAGTTTTTCCCCGCTGAGGCCTATCATCAGGACTATCTAACAATGCATCCAGATCAACCCTACATTGTCTACAACGATCTGCCGAAGATCGGCGAGCTTAAATCAACGTTGCCGGACCTGTATCGGGAAGAGCCTGTGCTCGTCACCAAAGCCGGACTATCGAACTGAGGATTTCTCCTGGCCTGCACACGTCATCCAACAACTGTGTGGCGCCAAGTTAGTTTCCTCATCATACTGGACGGCCCCAGCGGCTTGGCGCTGGATCAATTTTCAATCGCCTTGGATGCGTTTCGTTTGGAGGCGCCATACGGTTTCCGGTGATCAGTTCGCATTGGCGTCAAGGTCTCGGTGGCGACGGCGCTTCATCGCTCCCAGGGCGGTCCCTTCGTCGCCCCGTAAGGGCGCTGCCGGGCAATCCCTACGACGGCCACGCCTTGGCGACCGTCGTCCCGGAAACGGAAGCCCAGATCGGCGCGAGCCTCTCGCGCATCGTCGCCGACCGCGGCTATCGCGGCCACAACGCCCCGCCCCATCAACGGTTCAAGGTCTATCTCTCCGGCAAGCGGCGCGGCGTCACCGAGGCCGTCCAACGCGACCTGCGCCGTCGCTCGGCCGTAGAAGCCGTCATCGGCCACGCCAAGAACGAGCACCGGACGGGCCGCAATTATCTCAGAGGTTCGCACGGCGACGCCGCCAACGCAGTGCTCGCCGCCGCCGGTTACAACTTCCGCCGGCTCCTGGCTTGGCTCGCCGCCTTTTGGCGCGTCTTCATCATGGCCGCGCTCGCAGCCCGGTCGGTCGACCGCGGTCACGACTACGCCGCCACCTGACCGCCGAACCGCAATCTTTCGTCGCTCAGCCTCAGTTCTTCACGGACGACTAAATACATAGCAAAACTGGATTTTTGGTGCGACATATGCTTGCGTAACTCAACAAAAGTCGTTATCAGAGGTAACCAACACGATTGCGCCGATACCCGCGCCCACGTAAACGTTCGCAGGGAAGACAATGCCCAAGACGATCCCCATCGATCCCGCAACCTTTCGAAACGCTGGCAAGCTCTCCTTCCCTGACATCCGCATCCACGCCTATGCGCAGCCGTTGCAGCAGGAACGCGCGCGGCGCGGCGACCGAGCGCTGCGCGAAGTTTTGCGTCACATGATGACCATACGCGAATTCGAGTCGATGCTCGCCTCGTTCAAGAGCAAGGGCGCCTATCGCGATATTTCCTACGCCTACAAAGGGCCGGCGCACCTCTCGATCGGGCAGGAAGGCGCGGCTGTGGGCCAGGCGCTTGCGCTCAAGGTGGACGATCACATCCTGGGCAGTCACCGGAGCCATGGCGAATTCATCGCCAAGGGGCTCGCCGCGATCGCCACGCTTGAACCCTCGCGGCTTTCGGCGATCCTGGAGAGCCATCAGAACGGCTCGTTGTTGCGGACGGTCGAAAAGCAGCTGCCGAGCGCCTCGACCACGGGCGCCGCCGAGAATTTCCTGCTGCTCGGACTGCTTGCGGAAATCTTCATGTGCGCCAACGGTTTCAACGGTGGAATGGGCGGCAGCATGCACGCCTTCTTTCCGCCGTTCGGGGCCTATCCGAACAACGCCATCGTCGGCGCCTCCGGGGGCATCGCCGCGGGCGCGGCGCTCTGGAAGAAACTCAGCGGCGCCGGCGGCATTACGGTCGTCAACAGCGGCGACGGCTCGACAGGCTGCGGCCCGGTGTGGGAGGCGATGAATTTCGCGTCGATGGCGCAGTACAAGACCTTATGGACAGACAGCCGCAAGGGCGGCCTTCCCGTGCTTTTCTTCTTCAACAACAACTTCTACGCGATGGGCGGTCAGACGATCGGCGAGACCATGGGATGGGATCGCCTTTCGCGTATTGGCGCGGCGATCAACCCGGAAGCCATGCACGCCGAAACGGTCGACGGCACGAATCCTCTGGCGGTCGCCGACGCCGTCGAGCGCAAGCGCGAATTGCTGATCCGGGGCGATGGACCCGCGCTGCTCGACGTCGAAAGCTATCGCTTGACGGGCCACTCCACGACGGACGCCAACGTCTATCGCTCCAAGGAGGAAATCGCTGCGTGGGACGCGCACGATCCGATCGCCTCCTATGCTAGAGCGCTGGTCGCAGGGGGCGTTCTCAACGACGACGAGGTCGAGGCGATGCAGCAAGGCGTCGCCGCCTCAATCTTGGCCGTGACAAGAGCGGCGGTCGACCCCAAGGTCGCGCCGACCGTCGACATTCGCGCGAATCCGACGCATATCGGCAAGCTGATGTTCTCGAACCAGGAGATCGAGCTTCCGGCGGCGCCGGGCGCTCTGCTCGCTCCGCTGGAGAGTTCGGCCCGCATCCGTCAGGACGCGAAGAAGAGCCGTTTCGGCCTGACGCCGACGGGCGAGAAATTGTCGCCGATGCGCGCCATAACACAACGCGACGCGCTATTCGAGGCGGTGCTGCATCACATGGTCCACGACGAGCGGCTAATCGCCTATGGCGAAGAATGCCGGGAGTGGGGCGGCGCATTCGGCGTGTATCGCGGCCTCGCCGAGATCATGCCCTATCAACGCCTGTTCAATTCGCCTATTTCCGAAGCCGCGATCGTGGCGACCGCCGTCGGGTATGCGCTCGAAGGCGGCCGCGCGCTTGTCGAGTTGATGTACGGCGACTTCATCGGCCGCGCCGGCGACGAAATCTTCAATCAGATGGCGAAGTGGCGGTCGATGTCGGGCGGCGTCCTCAAGCTGCCGGTCGTCCTTCGCTGCTCCATCGGCAGCAAATACGGCGCGCAGCATTCGCAAGACTGGACCGCGCTCGTCGCCCATATCCCCGGCCTGAAGGTCGTCTATCCCGCGACGCCTTATGACGCCAAGGGCCTACTCGCCTCTGCGCTCGCCAGCGAGGACCCCGTCGTGTTTTTTGAAAGCCAGCGCCTCTATGACACGGTTGAGCAGTTCCGTCCGGGCGGCGTTCCCATGGACTATTACCGCGTGAAGTTCGGCGAGCCCGACGTCAAGCGCGCGGGGACGGATCTCACCATTCTGACCATCGGCCCCTCGCTCTACGCTGGGCTCGCCGCGGCGGCTCAGCTCGAAACATCGCTTGGCCTGTCCGCCGAGGTGATTGACGCGCGATCGTTGGTGCCGTTCAACTACGACCGCGTGCTCGAGTCCGTGCACAAAACCGGTCATCTGCTGTTAGTTTCGGAGGCCTCCGAGCGGGGTAGCTTCCTGATGACTATCGCAAGCAACGTGACCCGCTTCGCCTATCGCGACCTGAAGGCGGCGCCTCGAGTGCTGGGATCGCCCAACTGGATCGTGCCGGGAGCGGAGATGGAATCGACCTATTTCCCGCAGGCCGAGGACATACTCGACGTCGTCGTCGGCGATTTCTTTCCCCAGAAGAAGACCAACCTCCGCGGGGTCCGGAACTGGAACGACCAGGAACTCGCGCGGCTTGCGCTCTAGGTCTGACCCTCAAAGGAGAGCATAATGGATGTGCCGATCGTCATGCCGCAACTCGGCAACGAAATTGAAGAGGCTCAGGTCGACGGCTGGCTGAAATCCGTCGGCGACAAAGTGGCCGAGGGCGAGCAGGTCGTGACGATCACGACGCCGAAGCTGACGATGGAGATCGAAGCGCCGGCGACCGGCGTTCTGAAAGAGATCCGGGTGGCCGCCGATGAGCTCGCGTCCGTCGGCGCAACGCTTGGGCTCATCGAGAGCGATTGAGGATCACGGGCAGTGGCCGACGTGACGCAGACATCATTGGGCGAGCGAGAAGCAGACGCGAATATATGCTTCCGGTTCCTCGCCGGAAGAGGGCCAGACACCCTTCTGGTGCACGGCTTTGCGTCGGATCGTTTGTCGTGGGCCGCCAATCAGGCGGCATGGGAGCCTGTGGGAAGCCTCTATTCCCTGGATCTCCCGGGCCATGGCGATTCTGCAATGGAGGTCGGCGACGGGCTGGTGACGACCCTCGCGCATCGCGTGGCGGCGGAGCTGGATCGTCGCCATCTGCGCAACCTTCGCTTGATCGGCCACTCGCTCGGCGGCGGCGTCGCGCTCGTTCTGGCGGAAAGGCGGCCCGATCTCGTGGCGCGCTTGGCGCTGATTGCCCCAGCGGGGCTCGGAGAGCAGGTCGATCCGTCGTTTCTTTCCGCATTTCCGACCCTTTCCAACCCCGAGGAGATCGAGGCGCTGCTTCAGCGGTTGGTCGCTCGACCGCGGCTGATCGGCAAGCAATTGGTCGCTCGCGTTCTCGAACAACTACGCAAGCCGGGGTCCAGGGAGGCTTTGCGGCGGATCGCAGAGGGACTCGCTCAGAGCGCGCAGGCGCTGGACGCCGCGGCTGAATTCGTCGCGAAAAGCGACGTTCCGAGACTGGTTTTGTGGGGCGAGGATGATGCGATCAACCCGCCCGCGCACGAGAAATTGCGCAGGTTCGGCGCGGAGGTTGTATTTGTTCCCGCCGCCGCGCACCTGCCACAAATTGAGAGCCCGCGCCGCGTAAACGCGAGCATTGCGAACTTTCTGGCTGCCGCCTAGACGCGCGACGGTAGAGGAACTGATCTTTGGCGAAGCTCAGGCGCGGAACACAGACGGCTTTGTCGGAAGCCGCCTCGCTGAGGCTGCGCGCCGCATGGCTGTACTACAACCACGGCCTTACGCAGAAGGAAGTCGCCGAGAAGCTCGGCGCCAGTCGCAGCACGGTCATCCGTCTGCTTGAAGAGGCCCTCAGACGCGGCGAAGTCACCATCTGGATTGAAGAAGGCGAGAGCCGCTGCGTAGAATTGGCGGTGAAGTTGGAGCGCGCGCTTGAGCTTGATGAGGCGATCGTCGTTCCCGAAACGCAAGGCGCCGAACAGACCGCCAAATCCGTTGGAATGGCGCTAGGCAAGTTTCTTTCTGAGGCGATCGCAGACGACATAACGATCGGCGTCGGTTGGGGCAGAACGCTTATGGCGTCGCTTTCGAGTTTTCGTCCGCCTCGCCACTCCGGCGTCAAGGTCATGTCGCTATTGGGGGGCTCGATCGAATCCAAGCATTCAAATCCCGCCGAATGCTCCTGGCGCATCGCCAGCCAACTTGACGCTGACTGTTATCTTTTCCCGGCGCCGCTCATCGTCGATTCCGTAGAAACCAAACGCAGTCTGATTGACAAATGCGGCCTCGATCGGCTTTATCAGATGGCGCAGGCCCTGGATCTCGCTGTCGTCAGCGTCGGCGACATTGGGCCGGATGCGACGTCGTTGGCGCGCCAATTGATGTCTGAAGCCGATCTTGATGAACTGACGGCGCTCGGTTGCGTCGGCGACTTGATGTGCAACTTCCTGGACGAGAAAGGCCAGTCCATCGCGCACCCGCTAAGCGACCGCGTCATGTCGATAGACCTGGATACGCTGAGCAAGGCGAAGCACATCGTCATCGCCTGCGGGGGCTCTCACCGCGCCCGCGCCATCGCCGCCGCCGTCAGACGCGTCGGATGCAATACGCTCGTCACCGATGAGGGTGCCGCAAGGGAAATGCTTTTGGGGCTCAACGCGAACAAACCCGTGCCCGCTTAGTAACGATGCCTTGAAGCGCGAAGGGCGGCGCCTGATCAGTTCGGAGTTGGACCCGAGCCCAATTGCCGCTCGCGCGTGTCTGGCAGCACGGCGACGCTGAGCTTGCAAAGGTTTCCGGCTCAGGCGGCAAATTGTGTCGCCGCCCGGATCACGGCGCCGGAGAAAATGCCAGCGATCACGCCTCCTCCGCGATTAGGTATCTCGCGGTCTTGCGCGCCTCGCTGTGGTCAACGCGATGACCTCGTCGGCGATCCTGTGGCCGAAGTTCTTTCGGAACTGTTCCAACGGCGCCTCCGACACTTTGTTTACGCCGTCGATCTCATCCGGATAGAGGTAATCTTCGCTGGGCGCCGAGGACGTGTGGGGCTTGGCGATCACCACTTTCAGTTCCGGCTTTGCAAGCGCGTAGCGACTTTGGGTTCGCGTATCATCGCGATAGGGCTGTCGACGCGGACATAGGACCCGTGCAGCCCGAGCCGGTAGGTAGAAAAATCGAACTTCTCCTTGCGCGCGTCGGTGAAGCCGAAGTTCGAGATCACGGCGAAGAGTTCAAAAAAAAGTCGCCGAGATCGTCGCCGAAGAGGCGCAAGCTCATCCGGGCGTCCCCGTCGAAGCCTTCGCGACCGACGAACACCGGCTGGGCCTGAAACCGGTCGTGCGCTGGGTTTGGGCGCCGATCGGCGCGCGCCCGATCGCCCCCGGCCATCATCGCTTCGAGTGGCTGTATGGGACCGCCTTCGTCTCGCCAGCGACCGGCGAATGCTTCTGGTACATCTCCAACGGCGTGTCGAAGCCGTTCTTCGAGGCGCTGTTGGCGGCCTTCGCCGAGGAGGCCGGCGCAGGGCGCGACCAGATCATTGTTCTCGTCCTCGACAACGCCGGTTGGCATGGCCAGGCCAACCTGAAAATTCCAGAAGGAATTCGCCTTCTCTTCCTTCCGCCCTACACACCAGAGCTTCAGCCAGCCGAACACTTGTGGGAAGTCGTCGATGAGCCCATCGTCAACACACACGTCCCCGATCTCACAACGCTCGAAAAAATCGTCGCAGAGCGATGCGCCAACCTCGCAAACAATCGACAAACTCTAAAAGGTCGAACTGGCTTCCACTGGTGGCCCAAAATCACCAACCCGAAGTGATCGCCCGGAAACCGTATAACCTGCTCACCAGGCACAGGAGTTCTCCGTGAGTAGGGCCCAGTCCGGCCACGGCAGCGACACCATGCTCTCGCGCTACATTCGAGACGGCACGCTGTTCGTTGACAACGCGGCGCGGTAGACATTGTCCTTCTCGCAACAGTCAATCGTCTCCAGCAGCCGGGTCGCAGCCGGGTCAATGCGCCTGCGTGGCGGTGAATTTTCGCCGATGACGCCGAAACCGTTTGTGCGAGCGGCCTGCGGAGGACGCGCGCAGAAGCAAGCGGCTTACGGCGTGCGCGACTGGGCGTGAGCTACAGCGAATCGTTTGGTCTTTGCTCCGGTATAACCGTCGGGAAAATGCAATATCGTACCTATGATCCCGCTTCGCCAGACTGAGCGGAGAGCGGGGCACGGAAATGCACCTGGCGCAAATGACCACCGAGGCCGAAGACGACGCCGACAGGACGATGACGCTCCACCTCGAGGGCATGCTTACGGATGGCCATACGCTGCCCGCCCCGGCGCTCGTGAAGTCGCTGTAGGAGTTCCAGCGCGTCGTCCATTTGATGGCGATGCAGGCCGAGGGGCGCGAAGTTCGTCAACGGGCGAGGCGAACCGCGAGATCGAGCGGCTGTACCCCCTGCTTAGTCGGCTTCCCGAAGAAGGGGGGTACGCGCTGCCCGTCGAGATCGGGCGGACGGGCGATAAGCTCTTCGATGCGGAGGCGGTCGCGGCCGTTGCGCATGGGGTTCGGCAGGTGATCGAGGCTGTAGCTCCGGCGACGAGGGCAAACTGATCGAGGCCGTGCCCGACCGTTACTTCCGCAAAGGCGTCCTCAAGGCGTTCAAGGCGATGCAGCCCCGCGGCCACTCCGGCCTCGTTTTGCACATCGAAGATTTTCGTGGGCAGCGGCTACTCGACGGCGCATCGGCCGCCGATAGGATCGCGAGGCTATTGGCGAACCCCACGTCGCACTGCGGATTCCGACGAAGCCGGCCAGGCATTCCGATTTGAAGCCGGCCACCGATTCCGATTTGAAGCCGGCCAGGGTTCCGATTTGATGTCGGCCACCTGACGTCTGCTTGCGCGGATCGAAGACTATGATGTTTGCCGCGACCGGATCGGTCAAGGCGGTTCGGTTTTCCAGCCTCCCGAGGAAAGGGGCTATGGTTCAGGACGACGTGTCGGGTGGCGGTGGGCAACGGCGGGCTTAAGCGCGCTCTCCATTGCGCCGTAGCGTAGCCCGCCGTTGTCCACGGCCTTGTCGCGCCGCCGTTGGTGTGAAGCTTTCGGCGGCGATTGGCGCGATATTCACGGCGGCGGGCGGCGTTTACGCAGGCTCTCGCCGGCGAGTTCGATCCGGTAGGCGTTGTGAATGACGCGGTCCAAAACGGCGTCGGCCAGGGTGGGAACGCGGATCAGGTCGTGCCAGCGATCCACGGGAACCTGGCTGGTGATGACGATGGAGCCCTTGTCATAGCGATCCTCGACGATTTCGAGGAGATCGCGCGCCTGGTCGGCGTTGAGCGCCTCCGGCCCCCAGTCGTTGAGGATGAGCAGCTTGACGCGGGCGAGTGTGCGCAAGAGCCTGGCGTAGCCCGGAGAGCCGTGGACGACGGCAAGATCGGCGAAGAGACGGGGAACGCGGACGTAGAGGACGGAGATGTTCTCCCGGCACGCCTTGTGCCCGAGTGCGCAGGCGAGCCAACTCTTGCCTAGGCCGGCGGCCCCGGTGATCAGGAGATTGCGACGTTCTTCGATCCAGTCGCAGGCGGCGAGCTTGAGGAACAGCGCCCGGTCGAGCCCGCGCGGGTTTTGATAGTCGATGTCCTCGACGCTGGCGCCGTGGCGCAATTTGGCGGCGCGGGCGCGGGCCTCGAACTGCTTCTGCCGGGGCAAGGTCGTCTCATATTCCAGCAGCAATCCAAGCCATTCGGCGTGGTCGAGGCCGCGCGCCTCGGGCTTGTGTTCAAGGTCCTTGAACCCCTTGGCCAGGCCGTAGAGGCCGAGCGCGTTCAGTTGGTCGAGCGTGGGATGGGCGAGCATGGGGAGTTCCCTCAATGGTAGTAGCCGGGGCCGCGCAGATTGGCGTGGTCGAAGAGCGTCGGCGGTCGGTCGTCCTTGCCGGCGGCGCTGTCGGCGTTGCGAGCCAGCAGCGCGGCGACGCCCTTGCAGTTGAGGACGCCCAGTTCGACGGCGCGGGCGGAGACGGCTTCGAGGCGCGCGACATCGAGGCTGCGATAGGAGCGCAAAATCCCCAGGCAGGTGCGGAAGCCCTGTTCGGGATGGGGCCGGCTGGCGAGCACGGCTGAGATCAGCCCTTCCGTGTTCGGCCCGATCTTGGCCGCCCACCGGCGGAACCGTTCCGGCGACCATTCGGCGTAGCGCCGGTGGGCGCTGGGCATGTGCTCAGGCGTCGTGCCGTGCTTGCGCCCCATGTAGCGGCGCTGGTGGGCCGCCACGCGCTGGCCGCGATGGAAGAGCTCGACCGTGCGCGCAGTGGCGCGGACATCGACCTCGGCGCGGATCAGCGCATGCGGAACCGAGTAGAGAAAGTCGTGGACCTCGATGTGGTAGTCGAGATTGACGCGCGCGCGGCCCCACTCGGCGAACTCCCAATCGTCGGCGGGCAGGTCCGACAGCGCGCCGCGCTCGATCTTCTCGAACAGCTCGCGCCGGCTCACCCCGAGCTTGCGCATCGGGCGATCATTCATGCGCTGCATGGCGAGCGCGATGGCCGCGTTGCATTCGGCGAGCGAGAAGAACGTCAGCCGCCGCAGCCGCCCCAGAATGTAGGTCTGCGCGAACCTGACGCCGGCCTCGACCTTGGCCTTGTCGCGCGGCTTGTAGGGGCGCGCGGGCAGAACGCCGACGCCGTAATGGGCGGCCAAAGCGCCATAGGTGCGGTTGATCTCGGGGTCGTAAAACGAGGCCTTGTTGACGCCGCTCTTGAGATTGTCGGGAACCAGCAGCTTGGGCGCGCCGCCAAAGAAGCGGAACATCCTGACATGGGCGCCGGTCCAGTCGGGCAGGCTCTGCGTCCAGGTCGCCTCGGCGTAGGTGAGGTTCGAGGCGCCGAGCACGCCGACGAAAATCTCGGCCTCGCGGATCTCGCCGGTTTGCGGATCGGCGATCCCGATCCGCTTGCCGGAATAGTCCACGAACGCCTTCTCGCCGGCGACATGGTGCTGGCGCATCACCGGCGTCAGCCGCCGCTCGAAGCCGCGCAGCAGGTCGCAAAAGCGGCTGTAGCCGTACCCGTCGGGATGGGTCTCCCGGTATTCCTCCCACAGAATCATCATCGTGACCCCGGGGCCCTTCAGCTCGCGCGCCAGCGCCGCCCAGTCCGGCTCGGCGCGCCGCCGCATGCCTGTCGCCGCGCCCGCGCGCCCGAACAGCCGCTGCTCCAGCGCGTCGTCGGTGACGTCGTCCGCCAGCGGCCAGGTCAGCTCCGCCGCCGTCGCCCGCTTCAGGTTGTCTTGGATCGTCGAGCGCGCCGCCCCCAGACGCCGCCCGATCTCGCGCGCGCTAACGCCATCGTGGTGCAGCCGCAGCAGTGTTCTCAATTGTCGCATGCTCAGTTCCCGCTTCGCCGGCATCCCATCTCCTCGTCGTTCCTCGACGAGCCAGGACTGCCTCAGTTGGCGATCCACGGGGAGCAGACGGCGAGGGCTGAAACCCTCCTCAGGTGGCCGGCTTCATTTCGGAACGGTGGCCGGCTTCAAATCGGAATGGCGGCCGACATCAAATCGGAATCGGTGGCCGGATCTGGACAAGCGCGAACGCTGGCTCGCGTCAGGCGCGGTTCTTGAAGCGCCAGCTTTCGTTGCCGGTTTCGACGGTGTCACGGTGGTGCGTGAGGCGGTCGAGCAGCGCCGTGGTCATCTTGGGGTCGCCGAACCCACTCGGCCATTCGCCGAAGGTGACGATGATGGACGTGCGCTCATAGAGTCGACTGACGAGATGGAAGAGCGACTGGTCGCCGTGGGCGAACGGGCGAACGGGAGATAGCCGAGTTCGTCGAGGATGACGAAGTCCATGCGGGTGAGATAGTCGGCGATGCGGCCCTGGCGGCCGGCGCGGGCCTCGGCTTCGAGCCGATTGCCGAGATCGACCGTGGTGAAGAATCGTCCGCGCGCGCCAGCGCGGATACAGCTGCGGGCCACGATCGCCAGATGGCACTTGCCGTGCCGGTTCCCCCTATCAGCACGGCGTTGCGCTGCTCGGCCAGGAACGCGCCGCCGGCGAGGCCCCGGACGAGCGCCTTATTGATCGGCGCTCCCTTGAACACGAAGTCGTCGATGTCTTTGGCCAGCGGCAGCTTGGCGATGGTGAGTTGGTACTTGATCGAGCGCGCCTGCTTCTCGGAGATCTCGGCGCGCAGGAGATCGCCGACGAAGCGCCGCGGTTCGTGCTGGCGCTTCAGCGCGGCGGCCAGTGTCTCGTCATAGGCGGCCTTCATGCCGTAGAGCTTCAACTCGCCCATCATGTCGAGCACTTCGGTCCGTTCCATGGCTCAGGCGCTCCCATAGCCCGTCAAAGACGGCGTTCTTCCGAACGCCCTATGAGGCTGTCGTAGCGGGCGCAGTCGGCGACTGGGGCGTGGCGAAGCGCCAGCGACGCCGGGGTCTCAATCGACGTTGCCGGCCCCGGATCGCGACGGCGCGCGAGAATGTTGAGAACGACGTCAGCGGAGTGGACGCCCTCGGCCAACGCCTGCGCGCACGCCGCCTCGACGGCCGGCAGCCCGTCGGCGAGGATCTTGACCATCTGCCGGTCGCCGTCATCCGAGCCGGCGAGCTTGCGGCGCACCCGCTCCAGCGCCGCCGGCAGCACCCAGCCTTTAAGCGGCGCGCTGTTACGCAAGGCGCCGGGCTTTCGCGCCAGCACGGGCACGTAGTGCCAGGGATCGTAAGCTATCTGCCCACGTCCGAACTTGCGTGGATGCTCGGCGACGAGCCGCCCATCCTGGCGCATGACGATCCGGTCGGCGTAGGCCTGGATGTCGACCGGACGGCCGACCGCGCTCGCGTTCACCGAGTAGCGGTTGTTGTCGAACCGCACGAGGCACATCTTGGACACCGACGCCGGCAACGCGTGGAAGCCGTCGAAGCGCCCACGATAGGCGATCAGCTTCTGTCGTTCGTCCTCGAACATCTCCCAGATTGTTCGCTCCGGCTGCTCGGGATGGGCGTGCGCCTTCGCCCAGGCCAGGCATTTGTCGATCAGCCACGCGTTGAGGTCGTCATAGTTCTTGAAGCGTAGGCGCGGCGTGAAGAAACGCTCGCGGACCAGGCTGACCTGGTTCTCGACTTGCCCCTTCTCCCAGCCGGAAGCCGGCGTGCAGGCGACGGGCTCGACGAGATGATGCGAGCACATTTGCGGGAAGCGGCGGTTGTACTGTCGGTCCTTGCCGATGAAGATAGTCTCCACCGCCGTTTTCATGTTGTCGTAAATCCCGCGCCGGCACGCGCCTTTGAAAAACGCAAAGGCGCGTTCGTGCGCGTCGAACACCATCTCCTGCGTCTCGCGCGGATAGGCGCGCACGAACATCATCCGGCTGTGGCAGAGCCGGACGTGGGCGACCTTCCGCGTCACCGTCGCGCCGTTCAGCACCACGATCTCGTGGCTCCAATCGAACTGATAAGCCTCGCCCGGCGCAAACGTCAGCGGCACGTAGGCGTCCGCCGTCGCGCTCGCATGCTCAAGGCTCCACCGGCGCGCGTAGCGGCGAACGGCGTCATAACCGCCCGCATAGCCCAAACCCCGAAGCTCTTCGAATACCCGGATCAGCGTCAGCCGTTCGCGTGCTGCAGCCTTCGCGTTCGACGCCAGAAGCCGGTCGAGGTCGTCCGTCCAGCCGCCCAGCTTCGGCAGCGGTGCACCTCCCGCTCGTAGGAAAACGCCGTCTCGCCCGACCGCAGAACCCGGCGAACCGTGTTGCGCGACAGCTTCAACTCCCGCACGATCTCCTTGATCGACTTCCCCTGACCAAATGCTCGCGGCGTATCCGCGCTATCGTCTCCGCGATCAGCATCTCACCGCCCGCTCGCGCCAAAGCTGGCAGACGATCCAATTCAGAATCAGGGGGTCAATTTTGGACGCCGATCACCCCAAAACGGGGTCAGTTTTCCACGCCGAAACACATCCAGGATATCGCTTTCGCGACGAAGATTGCTATGGCGCGCGAGTTGATCGCGTCCGCGCTCGACGCCGATACGAACAAGGCTCGCGCGCGTCGCCGCTTTGTGCTGGCCGATGCGTTGTATGGCGGCGACTCGCAATTGCGGCGCATGTTGGAGGCGCGCCGCCAGCCCTACGCGCTGGCTGTGCGATCAAACCAAACCCAGCGCATAATCACGCGGGAAGGCTTTGTCCAGACCGATCCGAAAACCATCGCCGAGACCCTGCCCGCCCGCGCCTAGAGGACGCTCGCGGCCGGCGAAGTTTCGAAGGCCCTCAGGCTCTACGATTGGGCGCGCTATCCCTTGCCGCGGACGGTCGACGAGGGATTCGAGCGCTGGGTGTTGATCCGGCACAACCGGAAAGACCCCGGCGAATACGCCTACTATTTCGTCTTTGCGCCGGAGGGGATCGAACTCGCCGAACTCGCGGGCGCGGCCGGGATGCGTTGGACCATCGAGGAATGTTTCGAACGCGGCAAGAGCGACCTCGACCTTGACCATTGCGAGGCGCGCTCCTGGCAGGGCTGGCATAGCCACATGACACTCGTCATGGCTGCGGCGTTCCTGGCCAAACTCGCGGCCGATCTGCGACGCTCTTCCGATCCAGGCAAAGCGAACGAAAGGAGTCCGAGCCAGGAAGCCGCCGCTTGAGCCGCATGCGCCGGCTCCTCCACTCGGTCACCGAAATCAGAACGATCATGGCGCGGCTCCTCTTTCCGCCTCACATCGCGCGAGCCTTTGTGTTCTCATGGTCGCTATGGCGGCGGCTCCCACGCCGCCGAAGCCCGCTATCGTGGAAGACGTCACGAATATACGCAACTGTAGTACTCTACTAGACTAGAAGAGATTTTTCGCCACTACGTTGATTGTATCGGTCAAACCTTACCAAGTTCCTGCGGCCCCAGAACTCGCAGCTTGCCCGCCAAACTTCTCCCTCTGTGGTCACGTTGCGGGCAACGGACGTGGCTTGCGACGCAAGTGCATTGAGTTGATCAACTATCAAGTTAACGTTGTTCTAGAACTTGGAGCCCGCCCATCACGTCTTGGATCGTGCCCGAAAGATCGCCGCGCGCCACGGCTGTCGTCACCCGACGGAAGGCTGCTGCGGAATGCCAAATTCATCCTCGTTAGGCGTTCAGAATCTCCAAACCAATCTCTCCGCACAGTATCCTTTTCGCATCGAAGCCAAAAAACGCGCTGAGAGAGACCGGACGTTTTCCAGCTGCCCTTCCCCCGACGCTATTGTTTGACCTCGTCGGTTGTGACCTCGAAGCGCGCGAGTGTCGCGACACCGAACGCTGTTGAAATGGCGACGTCGGCCGCGTCCCGACCTCGACCCATCACGATCCGGCCGATACGTGGATGGTTGTGGCGCGCGTCCATTGAATACCAGCGACCGTCTAAGAACACTTCAAACCACGCGCTGAAATCCATGGGGTTTGGATCAATCGGAACACCGATGTCGCCGAGGTAGCCCGTGCAATAACGCGCTGGAATGTTCATGCAACGGCACAACGCAACGGCGAGATGGGCGAAATCCCGGCATACGCCGACGCGTTCGCGCATGGCGTCGCTAGCGCTGCGTTGCGACGAGGCTTTGGCGTAGTCAAACGTGATATGGGCGTGCACGAAATCGCATATAGCCCGCACACGCGCATAACCGCCGGAGATGCCGCCAAACTTCGCCCAGGCGAAATCCGCTAAGGCGTCGCTGTCGCAATACCGGCTTGAAACGAGGAACAGCAGGGCCTCGTCGGGAAGGGCGGAGATCGGCGTCAGATCGCTGAAGGCCGGCGTTTCGTCGGGTTGCCCGCTATCGTAGACCTCGAACAGGTTTTGAAACGTAACCAAGCCGGGTGGGACGTCGAGTCGTGTTACAAGGTTTCCATAGTGATCGTGGTAGACGCGCATTGGCAGCGGCGGCTGAGACTTAATCATGTCCGGAGAGCGCAGATCGCTGGTCCGCGACGGATGGACGTTGAGCTGCAATAGCATAGGCGTCCAGTTCGGGCACTGAAAACCAATGTTGAAGCCCGCTTGGATCAGCATATCAATTTCCTATCTGGCGCAGCGTTCGCGCAAACCGCCTCAACCGCAATAAATGCGCCAAAGCCCGAATCGTTTCAGATATTTGCAAATTCGCTGTTCACGACGACGTTATCGCGACCCTCGGGGAGACTGCGGACGTCGACGGAAACGGTCATTCGCTCAAGTGCAGCGTTCGCCCCGTAATAGCAACCGTGAAGAGGAATCGCTTGCCGCGCGTCGCGCGCCACGGCGACACGGATGAGGTCCCGGCTGCCGACGATTCCGTTGGTTGGATCGAATTCTACCCACCCCGCGCCGGGAAGATAGATTTGACACCAGGCGTGGGTGGCGCCGCCGCCTAAATAGATATCTTCGCCTGCGCGATCGGGCACGTAGATATAGCCGGTGACAAACCGAGCGGCAAACCCCAAGGCTCGGGCCGCCTCCATCATCAGAGTCGCGAAGTCACGACACGAGCCGCGCCTGGATTCTAGCGTTTGCAGCGGGGTCTGCGTACCCTTGGCGGTTCGCCGTTCATAGGCGAATCCCTCTTTGATAGCGTAGGTCAATGTCATCAGCAGCGATCCGGTTTCGGTCGGTGCGTCGAGATTGACAAAGCGCTTAGCCCAACGATCAACCTCGCCGTCGGGGTCGGAATAGTGACGCTCTATGGATCGAGCCAGATCTGGCATTTCCTCGACGTCATAAGCGAATGGGTAAAGTCGCGCGCTTTCGTCGAGTAGAACGTCGGGACCGCCGGTAAGGCTGTGTTCGACGGAGATATGACTTTCCACGCGCAATCGGTCGGATTCGCACTTAAAGTCGGCGACTGCGACACAATTGTCGAACACGTCACGAATCCAATGCAGCCGAGATGGCTCGGGATCGATCGTCAGCTTCGAGCTGAGAAGACGCTGATCATTGCTGTCACGAGGACGAAGCATCATTCGATGCTCACCAAGTCGTACCGGCTCGACGTAAGAATACGTAGTCACATGCTTTACCGACAGAATGGTCATGATATCGGGCATCCGAAAGCGTGACGGCGCGACCTTAGGTCACTCTCCAAGTTAGCCTGCCACGGGTCAATTGCGACTCCATTATGTCGCAGCGACGCTTATCGCCGCCGCGTTTCGTCAGCTGAGTTCGTCAAGCTGCCTTTAAAGCCGCGTCGCTGGAGTCGCAGCCCCTTGCCAACGTCCAAGCTAGTGAAGGTGTTTGGTAGCGGGGGCCGGATTCGAACCGGCGACCTCCGGATTATGATTCCGCTGCTCTAACCAACTGAGCTACCCCGCCTCGCGGCGGCCGCATATAGAGAGCGGCCCTTTATCCTGTCAAGGCGGCGTCCGACCAAGACAGCAGCGTGTACAAGCTGCGCGCCTCGGAGGCCGGCCCCCGACGCTCGCCGATCGCCTCGACGCGCAAGGCGGTGCGCCGGCCGCCGATAGACAGCGTCAGCGCGTCGCCGGAACGAACTTGCCGGCTAGGTTTATCGACGACGATCTTTTCTCCCTGGCGCGTCAAGACGATCTCGCCGTCAGCGACGCGCTTGGCCGCTAGCGCTCGAGTCTTGCAGAATCGAGCACGCCAGAGCCAAACGTCGATGCGGCAGGGCTCGTTGGCCCCAGGCGCGGGCTGGCCCGGCGCCTCGGCCACAGCGACCGTGGGGGGGCGCGGCCCCCTGCGGCGCCATCGGTTAGCCTGGCCCCTCTCGTTCGCTCGAGAGAGAACAAAACCGAGGCCGCGCAGCACCCGATCCGCGTCGGGCGCCCGCCATCCGAGTTCGGCGAGGTCATTCGGAGAAAGCACGAAACCCTCATTCTCCGCGTTGCGGGCCATCTCGCCAATCCGTTCGAGCCCGACGATTGGCGCGGCGAGGCCGCCGATCACCCGCAGACCTCGATAGGCCAGCGCTTCCGGCGCAAGCCTCTCGCGCGGGAGCGTCGCCAGCGCGGCGTCGGGACGCCAACCCGGCGCGGCGAGATTTGCGAAAATCTCGCGGATCCACAGCGTCTCCGGCGCAACAAGGTCGTCTACAAAAACCGTGAAGGCGCCGAACCGCACGCCAAGCTCACGGAGCGCTTTCCGCTCCGCGCGGTAGAGGGAACGTATATAATCTTCGGCCTCGCGACGCGGCAGCGCACCTGCAACTTCGACAAGCTGATAGGCGAGCCCGCGGGCCATGCCGGTAAGTCCGTCGCCCTCCGCCGCCTCCTTCAGGCGCGCCAAGCTTGAGAAAGCGGGGCGCGCCGCGTCGGCGACAAATTTCTCAAGTCGCCGAACGGCCCGCTCGCGAGTGGGTGCGCCACCCAGTTCGCCGTCGAGGCGCGCCTTGGGGGCGCTCGGCGAGCCGCCAACGATCTCGCCAATCGGATGACCTCGCCAAAGGATCGTGCGATGCGGCGAAAGTGAGAATTGTTCATCGCGATCGGCGGCGATCTCTGCGAGGCGTCTGGAAATCTCCGGAGTCACCGCTCGCTCGACCGCGCCTCGCAGCGCCCGCGTCTCAAGCGGCGAGCCCCCGCGCTCGGGTTCAAAATGCAGTCCGATCAATCGTCCGACCGCGTGGCCTTCGACGATGACCGCGCCATCCGAGGCGATGCCGCCAAGCGTCGGCCCGGACGATTGCTCCAGCCCCCGCATCAGTGCGCTTGTGCGGCGGTCCACAAAGCGCTGCATGAGGCGCTCATGCAGCGTGTCGCTAAGGCGGTCCTCCAGTGTGCGCGCGCGTCCTTGCCACGCGGGGGCGTCATCCAGCCAATCCGCACGATGGGCGACATAAGCGAGCGTGCGCACGCGGGCGAGCCGCGCCGAAAGCGCGTCGATGTCGCCGTCGAGCCGATCGAGTGCGCCGAAATGACCTTGCGCCCAATCCTCCGGCAGCCTGCGACGGCCTTGAGTCAAATGCTCGAAGATCGCGCCCAAGAGACGGGTATGGTCGTCCTGCGTAGTCTTGCGGAAATCGGGGGTTTGGCAGATCTCCCAAAGACGGATCAGATTGGCTCGATCACGGCAGCGGCGGACAACGAGTTCCTCGGTCGCAAGCTGCCGCAAGGTGGTTTCGTCTTGCGCCTCATCGGAGAGTCGCAGCACTGAAGCCGGCGGAGCGACAGCAAGAGAGCGCATGAGAGCGGCGAGCGAGTCGAAGTCGAGCCGCGCGTTGCGCCATTCCGCCGAAGCTACCGGCGCGAAGGCGTTGCCTTCGACAGCCGCGATGACGTCCGCGTCGATCTCGGGCGCCTCACCCGTCACGCCGAACGTTCCGTCACGCCGGTAGCGCCCGGCGCGGCCACCGATCTGGCCGATTTCCTGGGGCAGCAGCCAACGCGTGCGTCGCCCGTCGAACTTGCGCAACCCGGCGAATGCAACATGGTCGAGGTCCATGTTGAGGCCCATGCCGATCGCGTCAGTGGCGACGAGAAAATCGACCTCGCCGGATTGAAACAATTCAACTTGCGCGTTGCGGGTGCGAGGGGAGAGCGAGCCCATGACGACCGCCGCGCCTCCGCGTTGTCGCCGGATCAACTCGCCAATCGCGTAAACAGCTTCGGCCGAGAAGGCGACGACGGCGCTGCGCTTCGGCAATTTGGTGAGTTTAGCCGCCCCGGAATACGTAAGCGTCGACAGTCGCTCGCGGGTCTGGATTTCAGAATGCGGGATTAGCTGGCGCATGAGCGGCGCCATGGTCCCCGCGCCCATGAACATGGTCTCAGATCGTCCGCGCGCCCGTAGCAGCCGATCGGTAAAAACGTGGCCACGCTCACGGTCGGCGCAGAGCTGAATCTCGTCGACGGCGAGGAACTCCACTTCGCGGTCGAGCGGCATCGCCTCGACCGTGCAAATCCAGTACCGTGGGTTGGGAGGAACGATCTTCTCTTCGCCAGTGACAAGCGCGACCGACCGCTCGCCGCGCGCACGGACGACGCGATCGTAAATCTCTCGGGCCAGCAGCCGTAGCGGCAGGCCGATCATCCCTGACGCGTGGCCTAGCATACGCTCTATGGCGAGATGGGTCTTGCCGGTGTTGGTGGGACCTAGCGCCGCAATGACACGCGAAACGCGATCATTGCCACGCTCATCCGGCGCGAGGCCGGAACCGAGGTCGCTCAGGGAAGACGCAGGCGGCCTAAACATCGCGCACTCAGAGATAGGCGCCGGGCTGTGCTAAGTCAAAGGCCAACGGGTGAGGACAGGCCGCTAAATGGCAGTTTCAACGGCTTGCGTGCGTTTTCTTGTCCGCTACCCAACGGGACTAACACTAGAGGTATAAATTACCACAATTTTACTATGTAAAAAACATCTTTGCTTTTCGCCCTTCCTTCGGTCGAGCCATCCCTAATCGGAACAACCCGCGACGTTCCGTGAACACTTCACGCCGAATCGCGGTCACTCCCGCGGAGCCGACCTCGCAACCCCGACTTTACTCCATGGTTTACGCTTTTGGACGATTTGGCCAAAACAATCGTACCGAAAGAGGACCGGCGCCACGCATCGTGAACAAAGGCCGGCCGAATCGCATGCGCTTGTCGGCGATCACGACCGCGGCTAGGTTCTGCGCCGCGCGACCGCAAAGACGGCGACGCGGCAATTGGGAGAAACGCCTTGGCCACAGTACTTGTCCTGTACAAAACTCCAGCGGACGCCGATGCGTTCGACAAATACTACGCACAGACTCACGTCCCGTTGGCCAAAAAAATCCCCGGCCTCAGGAGCTACCGGATCAGCAGAGGCGACGTCGGAACGCCCGCCGGCGCCTCTAATATTCATCTGGTGGCGACTTTGACCTTCGACAGCGTGGCTGCAATGCAGGCGGGTCTTGGCAGCTCCGAAGGTCAAGCGGCGGCGGGAGACCTCAAAAATTTCGCTAGCGGCGGGGCCGATCTTTACACGTTTGACGACAAGCCCGCCTGAACAAGACCTTAGCGAGGCTCAGCCGCCAACCGCAGCCTCACCGTACTCCAAGAGCCTCTTTCCTTCACTCGCCCGGTCGCGCTCCGATTTGAGGCCGTTGAGCACCAAGATGAGGCGGTGTCCGTTGTGAACGGCGGAAGCGACGAGTCCGAAACCGCTGGCGGCGAGATGACCGGTCTTGAGCCCGTCGGCTCCGTCCGCCAGCAACGGATTGCGATTCTGCTGGCGTACGCCGCGCCATGTGAACTCGGACTGCCCGAAATATTTGTAATATTGGGGATAGGTCGAAATCACATAACTCGCGAGCCGCGCCATGTCGCGTGGCGTGACGCGATTGCCGGCGCGGCCCCAGGGGTTGGTGAAGTGGGAATGGCTCATGCCGATCGAACGCGCGTGCGCATTCATGACGTTGGCGAAAGCCGCCTCACTGCCGGAAACGCCTTCGGCAAACGCGATTGCCGCATCGTTGCCGGATTCGACCAAAAGGCCCTGCAAAAGATCGTCAACTTTGATGCGGCTACCGGCCTCCGCGAACATACTCGAGCCGCCCGATTCTGCGTCTCCCTCGGTCGCGGCGTGTTGGGAGATCGCAAAACTGTCGTCGGCGCTCAATTTGCCTGAAACGAGCAGGCTAAAGATCACTTCGGCCGTGAGGATCTTTGTGGTCGAGGCGGGAGACATACTGGCCTCTGCGTTTTTGGCAAAAAGCGTTTTTCCGGTATTCTGATCGATTAGAAGCGCATAAGGCGCTTTGGTCTGGAAGGGCGCGGCGATAGCGGGCGCGGTGAGCACGATCAAAGCGGGGGCGAGCAGGGTGATAAGTCGCATGTGCGGTCCTTGCGGCGTCACGAAGCGTTGGCTTGTTAGCCGATCGCGCGGCGCGACCCAAGGCCGGCTTGGCGCGCACGCCCGCGCGTGCTAGCAGACGGCCCACGGGGGTTTACCATATGTACCTGAAAACCTGTGCGTCGAGCGCCGCGTTGTTGCTCCTGATCTTGACGCTGTCTGGCTGCAATCCCTACCCCTTGCCGGGCCCCTTGCACTACGCGAAGTGCGGACGCGACGCGCATACGGAGTCCTATCCCTTCGCGAAGGACGAGCGCCACGCTTACGGCTGCAAGTCGGATGACGACGGTTTGCTAGAAAGCGACGGTCAGGGCGATCACCGGCGCAACTGAACCTCCGGACGCCTCCATTGGCGGCATGTACTGCGGCAAGATTGCCCCTTAAGCGGATCGCTTCAAAGGGAAGAGGTGACCGCCGGTGAACCGAGCGCCGTTTCAGACCTATTATTTCGAGGATCTCGCCATCGGGATGCGCGAGACCGCCAGCAAGACGGTAGGGAACGAGGACGTCATCGGCTTCGCAGAGTTGTCGGGCGATCACAATCCCATCCATCTCTCCGAGCATTTTGCGCGCAAGACGCGGTTCGGCGCGCGTATCGTCCACGGGCTCTATACGGCGAGCCTCATCTCCGCCGTCATCGGCATGCGATTACCAGGACCGGGCGCAGTCTATATCTCCCAGACCCTGAACTTCCGCGGCCCGGTGAAGATCGGCGACGTGATCGAAGTCTCGGTCGAAGTCGTCGAGTTGGTCGAGAAAGGACGAAGGGTTCGCCTGCATTGCGAGTGTCGGGTGGGAGAGATGGTCGTGCTCGATGGAGAGGGTCTTCTTAGCGTTCCCCCGACCCCGAAATGGCGGAACGACGCAAAACCAGCGTCTTGACGCGCTCAAGTCGCAACGGCTTCTGGCGGACTCTCCAGCGCATGCGCCATGAATTCCAAACCGCGTTCGACTTGCGCCCGTGTAACCGGACCGCCAAGTCCAACCCGGACCGCTTCCTCCGGCGCGCCGGCGGCGGTGAAGGCGTCGCTCGGCACAACGCCGAGTCCAGTGGCGCGAACGTGACTCGCGAAGGCCGAACGCGTCCAGCCATTGCGTAACGGTAGCCATAGGTTGAACGACAACGGATCGGAGAGGTAGGTGCCTGGCTCCAGCTTTCGGGCGGCGATGCGCTCGCGGGCGACGCTCTCAGCGCGGATGAAACGCAGGATCGTATCGGCGGTGCCGTCGTCGATCCAGCGCGTCGCAATCGCCGCCGAGATGGGCGAGGCCATCACGCAAAGGGCGCGCATGGCGCTGTTGAACGACCAAGCCGCCCGCGCGTCAGGGGCGATGACGTAGGCGAGCCGCAGTCCTGCGCCGATGCACTTGGCGAGCCCCGCGATGTGCCAGCACGCGTCCGGCGCGATCGCAGCCAGCGGCGGCGGCCCGTGCGTCGGGATGAAGCCATAGGCGTCGTCCTCGACGATCGGTACGCCGCTCCGCCGCGCAATGTCGCACAAAGCCGCACGGCGGGTCTCCGGGATCGTGATCGTCGTCGGATTTTGCAGCGTCGGGTTGAGATAGAGCGCCTTCGGCTGCGAAGCCCGGATCGCCGCGTCGAGCGCCTCGGGAATAACGCCGTCGCCGTCCATTTCGACGCCAACTAACTGCAGCCCGAGTTGCGCGGCGATGGCGCGCACGCCGGGATAGGTAATGCGCTCGCAAAGAACAAAGTCTCCGGCCTTCGCGAGCATGCTGAATATGCCGACAAGCGCGCCATGCGCCCCCGGCGTCAAAAAGATTCGCTCCTGGTTGGGCACCAGCGCACGACGCCCGAGCCACGCGGAGGCGGCGTCGCGATCCAGCGGCGAGCCACCAAAACCCTGATAACGTAGAAGATAATCGAGATCGGCGGCGACTCTCACGACTCCTTCGCGCATCCGCGCAAGCAGGTCTGGATCGTCGGGCTCGGGCGGCATGTTCATCGTGAAATCGGCGCGCGAACGGCGGGGACCCGCGGCGCCGCTCACCATGGCGTGACGACGTACAAAGGTGCCGCGCCCGACCACGGATTCGATGAGGCCGCGCTTGCCCGCCTCGACATATCCGCGCGCGACGGTGGTGAAATCGAGCCCTATGCGCCCGGCTAGCACACGTTGCGGCGGTAAACGGTCTCCGGGCGCGAGCTTACCCGACGAGATGTCGGCGGCGATCGCGTCGGCGATGCCGAGATATTTCGGCCCCTCTCGGCCGCCGAGGGAGGGGGTCCAGGCTCTCATCGAGGGCCGCGATTACGAAATTGACTGTATGTTGTAGCAGGATCGGCGCCTATGTTTGCAGCGCGCGGGCGCCGCTAAGCTTACCCACAAAGCGCGCGTAATTCCTGGCTTGCAGGCAGATTGACCGGACATTTTGCTCCCCTTTTTCGATATTGAATGAAAATTTGACCGTATCTGTTTTGGCACAGAGATTGCGCTCAACGCTCCATCGCCGGCGAGGGCCGGCGCGCAATTGGAGTGCATGCCCAATGCCAGCTGTAGACAAACCGGCTCACAAGAAGGGTGATTTCTTCGTCGATTACGAAGAAAAGGTTTTCGAAGACGTAAAAGCGAAGCCCGGCGAAAAGGCGCTCGTCACCTTTCACACCGTGGCGTTCGAGGGGTCGATCGGTCTCGTCAACCTGTTGCAGGCGACCAGGCTCCTCCGCAAAGGGTTCGAGACCTCGATATTGCTGTATGGGCCAGGCGTGACGCTCGGCGTCCAGCGAGGGTTTCCCAAGATTGGCGACGAAGCGTTTCCCGGGCATCAGAACTTCAACAATCAAATTACCAAGTTCATCAACGAGGGTGGGAAAGTCTACGCCTGCCGGTTCGCATTGCAGGCGCTTTACGGCCACGGCGAGCCATCACTGATCGAAGGCATCAAGCCAATAAGCCCGCTCGACGTGCTCGATCTCGTGCTGCTTCATCGGCGCGACAACGCCTTCATTCTCGACACCTGGACGCTTTGATCTTCCTGGCAGATTAGCGCCCGCTGGTTAGAGGATTCCCGATGGCCGAACCCCGAAAGATCCGCGCGGCGGCTGCGCAAATCGCGCCTGACCTGACATCCGGCGCGGTCACCCTCCAAAAGGTTACCGCGGTAATAGAAGAGGCAGCGGCAAAGGGCGCTGAACTCGTTGTTTTCCCAGAAACGCTCGTGCCCTGGTACCCCTATTTCTCATTTGTTTTACCGCCCGTGCAAAGCGGTGACGAACACATGCGTCTTTATGAACACGCCGTCGTCGCGCCTGGTCCCGAGACGGCGCTCGTAGCCTCCGCGGCCAAGAAACATGGGATCGTCGTCGTGCTCGGGATCAACGAACGCGATCACGGCTCGCTCTACAACACACAGCTCGTGTTCGACGCCGACGGCGTGATAAAGCTCAAGCGTCGCAAAATAACCCCAACGTTTCACGAGCGTATGATCTGGGGACAGGGCGACGGGTCTGGCCTAAAGGTTGTCGAAACCAAGGTCGGACGTATCGGCGCGCTCGCCTGTTGGGAGCACTACAACCCGCTCGCCCGCTATGCGCTTATGGCGCAGCACGAGGAAATCCACGTCTCGCAGTTTCCCGGCTCGCTGGTGGGTCCGATCTTCGCCGAGCAGATCGAAGTGACGATCCGCCATCATGCGCTGGAGAGCGGTTGTTTCGTCGTCAACGCGACGGGCTGGCTCACCGAAACGCAGATCGCTTCGATCACGCCGAACGAAGCGCTGCAGAAAGGCCTTCGCGGAGGGTGCATGACGGCTATCGTTGGCCCCGAGGGCCGTCATCTCGTTCCGCCTTTGACCGAAGGCGAAGGATTGTTGATCGCCGATCTTGATATGTCGCTGATCGTCAAGCGCAAACGGATGATGGACTCGGTCGGCCACTACGCTCGCCCCGAGCTCATAAGCATCAATCTCGATCCACGCCCCGCGCGGCCTATGCACCTATCGACGGACATCGAGCCGGAGCCCAAGGGAGAATCCGTTGACCCTGACGACCGAACGGCTGATAAACGAATTGCAAACCTATGGCGTGCGGCTCAGTGACCCCAAAGCAGGTCTCGAAAGCCGCCGCGGCGGTGCGGGGCCGTCGGACCACAAGGCGATCACGGTCGACGGCGTAACGTTCATGGCGCCGGTGCACACGGCGCCCGCGTTCGAGAGTCCGTATGAGATCAGTAAACCGGACGCGAGCGGCGCGAGCCGGATCTATCGCGATGGTGAGCCGCTCGGCGAAGCCCGTTTTCCGGCCCGCCCGCGATTTTACGACCTCACAACTCAGGATGGCGTGCCCTACTCGAAGATCGCCACGCTGCATGGGCGCGACGTGCTCGCAACCACCGTTTTGCAGACGTGCATTCGCTATCAGAGCCGCACCAAGACTTGTCAGTTCTGCGCCATCGGACAATCTCTCGCCGCAGGCCGCACGATTGCGCAAAAGACGCCGCGGCAACTCGCCGAGGTCGCGAAGGCGGCTGTTGAGTTGGACGGTGTCAAACACATGGTGATGACCACAGGCACGCCGCGCGGACGAGATCGCGGCGCGGCAGTGTTGTGCGAATGCGCGCAGGCGATCAAGAATTCGGTGTACCTGCCGATCCAGGCGCAATGCGAGCCGCCGTCTGACGACGAATGGTTTGAAAAACTGCGCACCAACGGCGTCGATACGCTCGGCATGCACCTTGAGATCGTCACGCCCGATGTACGCGCCAAGTTGATGCCGGGCAAGTCGGAAGTGCCAATCGCCCGTTATATGGCGGCGTTCGCCGCCGCCGTCCCAATTTTCGGGCGTGGTCAGGTATCGACGTACATTCTCGCGGGGCTTGGCGACACGGCGGAAAGGATCCTCGACATTTCGTCTCAGTTGGTCGCGCTGGGTGTCTATCCGTTCGTAGTGCCATTCGTGCCGATCGCCGGCACACCGCTCGAAAGCCATGCGCCGCCGACGTCCGCGTTTATGCACTCGATCCTGAAGCCACTCTCGGAGATGATCGTCGGCGCCGGCCTCAGAGCCTCAGACATCAAGGCCGGTTGCGGAAGGTGCGGCGGTTGCTCGGCGCTCTCGACTTACGAACGGAGGCTCGCTTGATGTTTGATTCTTTTGCGCCATTCGCGCACAGCGAGTTCCGCATCAAATTCGCCGCCTCACGTTGGGAGCGTGAGGGCGCTCATGCCTTACGCCGCGCTGTGTTCTGCGCCGAGCAGGCCCTGTTCAAGAGCACTGATCGCGACCACGTAGACGACTACGCCGTTACGATCGTCGCGCTTTCGATGCTGGGCGTCGCGGAGGATCGCGTCGTTGGCACCGTCCGCATACACGAGGAAGCGCCCGGCGTTTGGTGGGGTTCGCGGCTAGCGGTGGAGCGAGATTTTCGACGCATCGGCGCGATCGGCGCGACTTTGATCCGCCTCGCGGTCTCATCGGCGCACGCGATGGGGTGCAAAAGCTTTTTCGCCAACGTGCAAGCGCAGAATGCGCTGCTGTTTCAACAGATGCATTGGACGCTGATTGATCGGATCGAGTTGCATCGAAGGCCGCACCTAAAAATGCGGGCCGATCTCGCGCATTATCCGCCGTGCGCCGCGCCGGAGATCGGCTTCGTCGCGCTGCGCAAGGCCGCGTAAGATGGACGGCGCGGCCTTCGAGACGATCGCTGCAGACCTCCGCGCCGGCCCTGGGCTGGCCGCGAAGGCCGACATAGGTCGGGTCGCCGCGCGTCTAGGTCTCAGCGGCCAATCCGTCGCTGTCGGCGACGATTGCGCCGCGATCGCCGACAACGATGGTCATCTTTTGTTCGCCATGGAGGGATTCCTGAGCGGCTTCGTCGCGGTCGACCCCTGGTTCGCCGGTTGGTGCGGCGTGATGGTGAATGTCTCCGACGTCGCTGCCATGGGGGGCCGGTCGCTCGCCGTCTGCGACGCGATTTGGGCGGGAGGCGAGGACGCGGCGACGCCGCTGCTCGACGGTCTCGCAGCCGCGGCGCGAGCCTACGACATCCCCATCGTCGGGGGCCACACCAATTTGAAGTCGACGACGCCCCAACTCGCGGTAGCGATCCTCGGCCGTGCGGGGAAGCAACTCTTGACCAGCTTCGATGCTGTGTCGGGCGATGTTCTGGTGTTGGCCGCCGATCATCGTGGCGCGTATCGCGAGCCCTTCGACAATTTTCAAGCTGCCTTGCAGGCGCCAACCGAGCGCCTTCGCGCCGACCTCGATCTGTTTCCGAAAATCGCCGAGCGGCGCCTGTGCCGAGCCGCCAAGGACGTTAGTCAGGCGGGAATTGTCGGCACGGCTGCAATGCTGGCGGAATGTTCGCGCGTCGCCATAGATATTGATCTAGACGCGATCACCCCGCCTCCGGGCGTCGGGTTGGCGCGTTGGCTGAGGACGTTTCCCAGCTTTGGCTTTTTGCTGTCAGTCGCGCCGCCAAATCTCGCGGCGACGTTCGACCTATTCGCGGCGCGTGATCTGCATGCGGCCGCAATCGGCCTCGTCCGCGACGGCGCAGAAATCACGGTCACGTCTTCGGGCCACGCCGCGCGCGTTCGACGGTTCGACGCCACACCGCTGATGGGGCTGCGCCGATGAGCCAATCCGCGCCGCGAGTTGCGATGCTCGCCCATTCCACCAACCCGCGTGGAGGCGTGGTTCACGCCATGAGCTTAAGCGACGCGTTGATTGAACTCGGAATTGAGAGCGTCCTGCACGCCCCTGACGCCTCGGGCCGGGGCTTCTTTCGGAAAACGCGGGGAGCGGAGATCGCCTTTGCCGTTGAGCCGCCCGCGGCGGCGCTGCGCGATATGATCCAACAACGCATCCACGATTACGTTGAATGGTTCGAAGTTGCGGCGCACCGCAATTTCGACGTCTATCACGCGCACGACGGCATATCTGCTAACGCGTTGCTTCGGCTCAAGCAGCGGGGCGTCATCTCAGGTTACGCGCGCACCGTTCATCACGTCGATCAATTCTCTGATCCGCCCGTTGCCCGCTGGGAGCGTGACTCCATCGAGGCGGCTGACGCGTTGTTTGTGGTCTCGGAGTATTGGCGCGAAAAGCTTAGCGCCGATTTTGATCGGGACGTGTTGGTCGTCGGCAACGGCGTGGATCTTGATCGCTTTGATCCGCGGCCGGACGGGCGCGATGCGCACCTACGCGCGCGCCTCGGCCTGGAGAGCGGTCCCGTGTTTTTGTGCCTGGGTGGAGTCGAGGCGCGGAAGAACACGCTTTCCCTACTACGTGCCTTCGAAGACATTCTAGGCGATCTGCCGTTCGCCCAACTCGTCGTAGCCGGAGGGGCCACGCTCCTGGATCATGGCGCCTATCGAAACGAGTTCGACGCCGCGCTCGGCGAGATGGGCAGGAGGGCGCGACAAGTGCATGTCATTGGGCAGGTCGCTGACGCTGATATACCCGCCCTGTACCGCCTCGCCGACGTGATCGCCGCGCCTTCGCTCAACGAAGGTTTCGGGCTTGCCGTCATCGAGGCGCTGGCGTGCGAAAGACCGGTTGTGGTCTCGCGGACTGAGCCTTTCATCGGCTATCTCAAATCTCATGAAGCGCATTGGTGCAATCCGCGCTCACCCAAGTCGATCGCCATAGCTATGCGTTCCGCCCTTGCGGCGCCCTGCGGCGGCCTTCGCGCTATTGCCGCGCGGTTTTCCTGGGACGCGGTGGCGCGGCGTCATCTGCCGGTCTACCAAACTTTGGGCGCTTTCGCTGATGCCTGAGATGCGCTTCATCGTGCGCTGGCCCGATGGGCGATGCGAAAGTTGCTACTCGCCTTCGGTGGTAATTTGCGAATATTTTCGCGAAGGCGCCGACTACTCCATCTCCGAGTTTGTGTCGCTCAGCCGTGAGGCGTTGACGAACGCCTCCGAACGCGTGCGGGCCAAATATGGTCATTCTTGTTCGCTTGCACTCGATCAACTCGCCCGCATCGAACGCAAAGCGGTCGACTTTACTGACCGTCCAGACGCGCGCGTGACCTGCGAATCCTTTCTTACGGAGGTGTAAATGCCAATCCCCATCGTCAATCACTATGAAGCCGTGGTCGTCGGCGGCGGCCAGGCAGGTCTTTGCGTCAGCGCGCACCTCACGCGCGCCGGCATCGATCATGTCGTGTTCGAGAAGAAAACGGCAATGCACAAATGGCGCGACGAGCGTTGGGACCAATTCTGTCTCGTCACGCCGAACTGGCAATGCCAACTTCCGGGCCATCTCTACGACGGCGCCGACCCGAACGGCTTCATGGTCAAGGACGAGATCCTTGCCTATCTCGACGCGTTCCGCCGCAAGGTTGACCCCCCGCTGCGCGAGCAAGCCGAAGTCTTCGCTGTTGAACGGCAAGGCAAACATTTCCGCGTCGAGACCGCAGTGGGCGCCTGCACGGCGAACTGCGTGTTTCTCGCGACCAGCCTTTACGGCCAGCCGTTTGCGCCGCGTGCGGCCGAGCGCATCCCTGACGGCGTGGCGCAGTTGCACTCGTGCCACTATCGGAATGCGCAGTCTCTGCCTGCTGGGCCCGTCATCGTCGTCGGTTCCGGTCAATCCGGCGCCCAAATTGCGGAGGACCTGTTCCTCAGCGGGCGCGAAGTTCATCTCGTCACCGGCAATGCACCGCGGTGCGCGCGTTTCTATCGGGGGCGCGATGTCGTGGACTGGCTTTGGGACATCGGACAATACGAGGTCACCGTCGCCGACGACGGGATGGATCGAAAACGGCACAACACCAACCATTATCTGACAGGCCGCGACGGCGGACGCGACATCGATCTTCGCGCCTTCGCGCTCAAAGGGATGAGGCTGTATGGCCGGCTGAACGACGTAAGGGCCGGCGCGATGCAATTCGAACCGAATCTGGCCAAGAACTTGGATGAGGCGGATCGCGTCTACAACGGCATCAACGCGCTAATCGACCGCCATATCGCCGCGAAGGGACTCAAGGCGCCAGAGGGCGAGGTGTACCGTCCTGTTTGGAGGCCGGAGTCCGAACCGACCACGCTAGACCTTTCCGGCATCGCCGCTGTCATTTGGGCGACGGGCTTCACACCGGATTGGTCGTTTGTACGCGAGCCGATCTTCGACGGGACGGGATACCCAATCCAGCGGCGCGGTGTGACGCGTGAGCTGGGCCTCTACGTAATAGGTCTGCCTTGGCTCTGGACCTGGGGTTCCGGTCGCTTCTTAAGCGTAGGGCGCGACGCCGAGTATCTGGTCGGCGTCGAACAGGCGCGACGTCGCGAGACGGCGAGGGCCGCGTAAAGTCATCCCGCGCTTTGATTTCTTACCGCGAGAATTTCTTGTACTTCAGTCGGTGCGGTATGACGCTGTCGAGGCCAAGGCGGCGCTTCTTGTCTTCTTCATAATCGGCGAAATTGCCTTCGAACCACTCGACATGGCTATCGCCCTCGAAGGCGAGCATGTGCGTGGCGATGCGATCGAGGAAGAAGCGATCGTGGCTGATGACGACAGCGCAACCGGCGAAATCGAGCAACGCGTCCTCAAGAGCCCGGAGCGTTTCGACATCGAGGTCGTTGGTCGGTTCATCGAGCAGCAATAGGTTGGCGCCGCTCTTGAGCATTTTGGCGAGATGCACGCGGTTGCGTTCGCCGCCGGAGAGCATGCCAACCTTCTTCTGCTGATCGGCGCCCTTGAAGTTGAACGCGCCGCAATACGCGCGGCTGTTGATCTCGCGTTTGCCGAGATAGATGATGTCTTGCCCGCTGGAGACTTCCTCCCACACGGTTTTGTTTGGGTTGAGCGCGTCGCGCGATTGATCGACGTAGCCGAGCTGAACGGACTCGCCGATCCTGATTGAGCCGCCGTCCGGCTTCTCTTGACCAGTTATCATGCGGAACAAGGTCGTCTTGCCCGCCCCGTTGGGGCCGATCACCCCAACGATGCCGCCGGGCGGAAGTTTGAAGGAGAGATTGTCGATCAAAAGCGCGTCACCAAAACCCTTCGACAGGTTCTCGAAATCAATCACGTTGTTGCCCAGACGCTCGGCGACCGGGATGACGATCTGCGAGGCGGTGGGCGCTTTGTCGTTCTGCTTGGCGACTAGGTCCTCGTAGCGTGAAATTCGCGCCTTGCTCTTGGTCTGTCGCGCCTTGGGCGAGGCGGCGATCCATTCCGCCTCCTCGGCGATGGCGCGGACGCGCGAAGCTTCTTCGCTGCGCTCCTGCTCCAGCCGCTTGCTCTTGGCCTTCAGCCAAGCGGAGTAATTGCCCTCGTAGGGGATACCGCGGCCGCGATCGAGCTCGAGAATCCAACCCGTCACGTTGTCGAGGAAGTAACGATCGTGGGTGACGATGAGGATCGCGCCGGGATAGTTGCGCAAGTGGCCTTCGAGCCAGTTGACGGTCTCGGCGTCGAGATGGTTGGTCGGCTCGTCGAGAAGCAGCAACTCCGGCTGCTCCAGCAAAAGCCGGCACAAAGCGATGCGGCGGCGCTCGCCGCCAGAAAGCTTTGCCACGTCGGCGTCGTCGGGCGGGCAGCCGAGGGCGTCCATCGCCTGCTCGACCTGACTGTCGAGATCCCAAATGCCCTTTGCCTCGATCTCGTCCTGGAGACGCGTCATCTCATCCGCGGTCTCGTCGGAGTAATTCATGGCGAGTTCGTTGTAGCGATCCAGGACGTCCTGCTTGGCCTTGACGCCGAGCATGACATTGCCGCGCACGCCAAGCGCTGGATCGAGCGGCGGCTCCTGGGGCAAGTAACCGACGCGGGCGCCCTCGGCGACCCAGCCTTCGCCGATGAATTCCTTGTCGATGCCGCCCATGATGCGCATCAGCGTCGACTTGCCGGACCCGTTGACGCCGAGCACACCGATCTTGGCGTCCGGGTAGAAGGAGAGGTTGATGTTCTCCAGTACTTTCTTGCCGCCGGGATAGGCCTTGGTCAGGCCTCGCATGTGATAAATGAACTGGCGCGCGGCCATGGCGTCCTCGGATCTTTTGAGTGTTCGGGATTAGCGCGGGGGATAGCAGGGGCGGCGAAGGCCGACAAGGCCGCTTAGGATGTTGGCCACTAACGGCGCCTTCCCGCTGGGATTCAAATCGGACCGGAGGCTAGGGTTGCGACGGCCTTCCGGCTTGAGTCGATCGGCGCCATAAAGTTCGGCCGCTCTCGGCGATCCACATCAACACGAGCGCACCCAAAAGCGCGACCAGGCCGATATAGCCAACCGCCAGCGGCCAGCGGGAAACGCCGACCAACGTGCTCGCGCCGGACCGCTTGATGGCGAGGAACCCGGCGCCCGAATAGACGGGCGAGTCACGCATCGCCACAATTCGCAACGCGTCGGGATCGCCGATGCGGCGAACAGACCCGCCGGTCGTGTCAGCTAACGGTCGCAACCTTTCGGTCGTTGATACGACGTCTTGGAGCTCCAGCGGATTTTCCGGCCCCACGTTGACCAGCGCGACATGCTCGCCGTCGCTCGCACGATAGAGTCCGTTGTCCTCGACGTGCACGACCGCACGGGCGAGGCCCGGCTCCGACGGGACAAGAGTGATTGGTCGGGTCACCCCGTCGGGTCCCGTAAGGGTCGCCGGCGGGACTTCGGACTTGAGGCTTTGGCGCTCGACGGTCACGTCCTGGCCGCGAGCGCGGGCGCGCAACGCCTCCTCCTCAAGCTCAGGCTCTTTCATCAGCCAGTGAGCGAGACGCCTGAGCAGATCGAGATGTGGACCACCGCCATCATAACCGCGCGCCCACAGCCATATCTGATCCGTAAGCAATAGCGCAACTCGTCCCTTGTCGACCCGCGACAGCGCAAGCAGCGGGGTCGACGGTCCCACCTGCATGATGTTGACCCCCGACGTGAGTTTCGCACCGATCGCGCGGAACCAGCCGCCCCAAGACGGCGGGTCCGTATCGGAGCCCGGGAGCGCCCGCGCAACAGGATGTTTCTGTCCATCGGACGAAATCTCCGGTCGAAAGGCGCGGATAACATCTTCGCCGGTCGGCTGCGCTGGGGAGATTTCGCCGAGCGGCGTATTGAACAAGCCCTCCGGGGTTTCGAACTCCGGGCCCACCGCCAACAGCAGCGCGCCGCCGTCCCGCACGTAGCGGACTATGTTTTCGAGGTAAACCTGTGGCAATACCGCCTGTGTCGAGTAGCGGTCAAAGATAATCAGGTCGAAGTCCTTGATCTTGCGACCAAACAAATCGGCGACGGGGAAGGCGATCAGTGACAGTTCGTTGATCGGCGTGCCGTCCGTGCTTTTATCCGGCGGACGCAGGATGGTGAAATGGACGAGGTCGACATTGGCGTCCGACTTCAACAGGTTGCGCCACATGCGCTCGCCCGGATGCGGTTCGCCTGAGACGAGCAGAACCCGCAGCTTGTCCCGCACCCCGTCAATCGTCACCACCGCCTTGTTGTTGGCGGCGGTAAGCTCATTCGGCAGCGCTGCGACTTCGAGTTCGAAGATATTATCGCCGGCGTGATCGATTGGCGCCGGGACGTCGAGTCGTTCGCCGATGGTCGCCTCCAGCGTCGCGATCGTTTGGCCATCGCGTTTGACCGTGACGGTCGCCGGTTCGCCTCGGTCGGCGCTGTCCAGCACACGCACGCCGATCGTCTGCTTTTTGCCGACGATTCCGAAACGCGGCGTCTCGACGAGTTCAAGACGGCGGTCACGTTCGCCCGCGTGGCCGGTGATGAGCGCATGGAGCGGTGCGTGAAAACCTAGGGCGTTGGCGTTTTCGGGAAGATCGTGGACGACACCGTCGGTAATGAAGATTGCCCCACCTACGCGCTCAGGCGGCGTGTCGGCGAGGGCGCCGCGCAAAGCAGCGAAAAGTTCCGTGCCTTTGTTGTCGGGATCCTCGCGCGGCGTCTCGACGAAGCGGACTTCGACATTGTCCATGGCGGCCAACTGACTCGCGACCGCGGCCCGTTCGACCTCAGTCTGGGCCGGCCGTTCGCCGATGCGGTTTGAGGCGGAGCGATCGACGACCACCGCGACGACGTCCTTGAGCGGTCGCCGGTCCTCCCGACGAAGCGCCGGATCGGCGAGGCCGAACAGCAATAGCGCCGCGACGACCGCGCGCAAGAATGCCGCCCGTGGACGCCTCCAAACGGTCAGCGCGACTACGAGCACGGCGGCGATCGCCAGCGTCGCGAACACCGCTGTCGGAAAGACAGGCGCGAAGGTCAGCGACCAGTCGTTCATCGCGCCAGCCTCTCCAAAAGATCTCGCGCATGGACTTGGTCGGCTTTGTAATTTCCGGTCAACGCGTACATCACGAGGTTGATTCCGCCGCGCAGCGCCATCTCCCGCTGCCGCGGATCACCGGGCACCAGCGGATAGAGCGGCGAGCCGTCCTCGCGCGCAGCCCAGGCCGCCGCCAGATCATTCGAAGTGATGATGACCGGAGAAACGCTGTCGCCCGCCCGAGCGGGGCGGTTGGCGCGCTCCTTGGGATCAATGGGAGGAAGCGCCTCGATCCACGTCTGACCATTTTCAGTTCGACCAACGAATCCATCGAGTAGATAGAAGGTTTTCGTCACGACATGATCGTGCGGCACCGGCTCAAGCTCTGGGACGTCGACACCCGTCAGGAGCTTGCGCAGCCAAAGCGTCTCGGGAGAGACTCCGCCGTCCGCATTCAACGCGTCGCGGGTGTCAAAAATGACCGTGCCGCCATTGCGCATGAATGCGGAGATACGTGCTACCGCTGCGTCGGATGGCTGCGGCTGGTGAGCCGCGACGGGCCAGTAAATCAGCGGATAGAACGCGAGCTCGTCCTGCGCTGGATCCAACGCGACAGGATCCGAGAGGGCGGCGGAGGTGCGTTGATCCAGAGCGCGGGTTAGCTGCTCGAGCCCAAGCCGCGAAGTTTCGTCGACCTCCGCGTCGCCCGTCAGCACGTAGGCGAGCCTTGTCGCGGTGGCGGCTTGCTCGTCCGTCACGCTGGCGGCGCGGCTCTCGCCTGAAGGCCCGGAGAGCAACAGGGCCAGCACAAGCGGTGCGGCGCGGCGCACCTTTGATCCCCAGAAGGGATTGCCGATGCTGAAACTTGCGATCGAATCGACGAGAAAGCCAAGGAAAGCCAGCAACAATAGCCAGGGCCTTAGGTCGATTGGCGGCGTTGTCTCAAGCCCTCCATGACGCAACCTCAGGCCGGCGTAACGAGCGGGCATAAGCGCAGCGCCCTCGGGCGCCGCATTGACAGCGACCGCGCCTTCCGGCGGACCGTAAAATCCGGGAGGATGCTCCGCGTCGGCGGCGCCCGAAAATCCGACCGGCAGCGGCTTGGCCGAAGCTGGAGGGCTCCCGACCGCCCCAAAACCGTCAAGTGTCCGCCAGGGCGGCAGAACTGCCCGGACCGCGCTGGTCGACGCGTTCGGCTTCGTCGCGGCGGCGCTTGCTTCGGCAACGATGCGCCGCATCATTTCGACGAACAGTCCGCTGAGCGGGAGATTGGACCAGGTCGTGTCGGCGGTGACATGAAACAGCACAACGAGCCCCTTGCCACGCCGTACGGCCGTGACAAGCGGAGTACCATCGGCGAGGCGCGCCCAGGTTTTCTCCGGCAGGCCGGGCGTCGGTTCCGCGAGAACCTGACGCATGATAGTGACCTCTTCAGGAACCTTGATGCCAACAAACGGACTAGGGTCTTCGAACGGAGCGATATGCTTCGGGGTGTCCCAGGAAAGCGCCCCGCCGAGCGTGCGACCGCCGCGGCGTAGCGCAGTCGGCATCAAATCGTCGTCAGCCGCTGCCGTGCGCGATCCGGCGAAACGGACCAAAACGCCGCCGTTGTTGACGAATTCGACGATCTTGTCATGGTCGGGGCCCTGAGTGACGTTCATGTCGACCAGCGCCAGCGCCGAGGGTTGCTCGGCGAGCAAATCGCTGATGGGATCAGCTACCCCAGGCTTGGCTTCACGCACATCGGCGAAGGGGGAGAGTGCGCGCGTGATATAATAAGTGGGAGCGAGCAAAGGCTCAGCGAGGTCAGCGCTGCCGCCGGCGGCCACCGCGATTCGACGTCGACGCGCGCGCTCATCCACCAGCCAAACGGCGCCAGCGGAACGTTCGCCGTCGATGGCGAGCCGAACAATGTCGTTGCGCACTTCGACCGGCAAATCGAAGCGCGCCTTCGCGGTTGTCTTGTCGGCGAAGTCGAAGGTTGCTTCCCCTACGCTGCGCGCATGCGAGTCGTAGGCGCGCACGGTCCCGCTCTGTCGGCCGCTCATGTCAGCGCGAGCCACTGATATGTCGAGCGAAGCCGGCAGGCTCTCGGCTCCGACAAGCGCGAGCGGCGTCTGCGAATCGGCCGCCACTTCGACGGGATATCCAACGAGGCTTTGAACGAACGCCTCTCCCTGTCCCGTATCCAGCCCGTCGGCAATCCAAAACACTTCTGCATCGGAATGCGCGGCGAGGAAATGCGAGATCGCCGTCATCGCGGGAGAGCGCGCCGGCGCATAAGGGACGGGGGTGAGTGCGGCGAGTTTCGTTTCGATGGCCTCCCCGTCGGCGGCAGCGATCTCTTCAGCGCCATGCGAAAGGGGCGCCAGCGCGACAGGCCGCCCAGCCTTGGCGCTCGCCGCCGCAGTTTCGCGCGCGAGGGATATCCGACGCTCCCAGGCTGGCGCTGCCGGCCAACCATCGTCGAGAACAATCAATAACGGCCCCTTGGACCCCGCCGACGCCAGGGCCCGCCAGATCGGACCCGCCATCCCGAGCACGACGAGGGCAGCAATGGCGAGCCGCAGCACGAGCAGCGGCCAGGGCGTGCGAAACGCTGTAATCTCCTTGGGCTCCAGCCCAAGGAGTAGCCGGACGGGCGGAAATACTTGGCGACGCGGCCGGGGGGGTGTGACCCGAAGCAGCCAAACCAGCGCAAAAAGTCCGATGAGCGCGGCGAGTGCGGCGGGCGCGGCGAAAGCGAGCGGCAGTCCGAACATTCAGGTCACGCCTGCCGGTTCCGCGAGCCGCGCATACAGCGTCAACAAGGCGCTCGCCGGCGAAGCGTCGGTGCGATGCAAGGCGAAATCCCACGCCCGCGCGCCGGCGGCGGATTTCACCGCCTCGCGCTGCGCGGCGAGCCGCTCCTGATAAGCGACGCGAAACGCCTCGGCGCGGGGCGCGCGCCAACGCGGGACGCCGCTCACGTCGACGAAATCTGTATGGCCGTCGAAAGGGAAGACCTCCTCGACAGGGTCGGCAATCATCATCACGTGACCTTCCGCGCCCAACGCTCCCACAGCGTCGAAGGCCGCCTCGATGCTGTCCGGCGGCTCCAGAAAATCGCCGATCAATACGAGTTTTGCGTGCGCCGCGACGGAGACCGGCGGTGGCAACGGCGTAGGAGGCGTCGTCGCCACCGCGAGTATCTCGGCGAATCTATCGATCACGTTGCGCGCCGCAATCGGTCGCGAAAGACCAAGGAGGCCGACGCGCTCCCCGCCTCGCACCGCCAGATCGGCCAACGCCAAAGTCAGCACAGCAGCACGATCGACCTTGCTTGTCTGCGCAAGATCCGAGCGGAAGTCCATGGTGGGGGAGCGATCGAACCAGAGCCACAACGTCTGGGCCGCCTCCCATTCGCGCTCACGCACGAAGGCGCGGTTCTCCCGCGCCGAACGGCGCCAATCAATCCGCTGCGCGGGCTCGCCGGAGGCGAAAGGGCGGAACTGCCAGAAATTTTCACCAGGCCCGGCGCACCTTCTCCCGTGAACGCCGTGCATGAGACTATGCGCGAGACGCCGGGCGGCGACGACGAGATCGGGCAGCCTCGCGGCGAGTTCGGCGGCTTGGTCGCGCGGTCGTCTAACAGCGGCGCTCGCCACGTTCACCGCACGAACTTGGCGACAAGCCGGGCCACAACCTCGGCGACTGTCACACCTTCGGCCCGTGCGGGATAGGTCAGCGCCATCCGGTGCTTCAAGACCGGTTCGGCGAGCGCGACGATATCGTCGCGTGAGGGCGCGAGCCGGCCGTCGATCAGCGCTCTGGCGCGGGCGGCGAGCATCAGCGCCTGCGCGGCGCGAGGACCAGGGCCCCACGCGATCGACTTCGTGAGCTCCGCATCGCCTTCACCCGGCCTCGCGGCGCGTACGAGATCGAGAATGGCCTCGACCACGTTCTCGCCGATGGGCGCCGCGCGCACGAGACGCTGAGCGTCCAGTAGATCCTCGGCGGTCATCGCCGGCTTCGGCTTCGTCTCGGCGACGCCAGTGGTCTCGATCAGCACCCGGCGCTCGGCCGCTCGGTCGGGGTAGCCAACGTCGATCTGCATCAGAAAACGATCGAGCTGCGCTTCGGGCAGCGGGTAGGCGCCCTCCTGCTCCAGCGGGTTCTGCGTCGCTAGAACGTGGAACGGATTCGGCAAATCGTGCCGGGCGCCGGCGATCGTCACGTGCCGCTCCTGCATCGCCTGCAACAGCGCGGATTGGGTGCGGGGACTCGCGCGATTGATCTCGTCCGCCATTAGGAGCTGGGCGAATATCGGCCCCGGGAGGAACCGGAATGAACGACGTCCGTCTTGCCCTTCCTCCATGACCTCCGCGCCGAGAATGTCACTCGGCATGAGATCGGGGGTGAATTGGATGCGCAGCGCATCAAGGCCGAGCACGACCCCGAGCGTCTCGACCAACTTCGTCTTGGCAAGGCCGGGCACGCCAAGCAGCAATCCGTGACCACCGGACAGAAGGGTGGTCAAAGTCTGCTCGACCACCCTATCCTGGCCGAAGATAACAGCGCCGATCGCGTCCCGCGCGGCGCGGACCCGCGCGAGCGTCGCCTCCGCCGATTTGGCGAGCGCAACATCAAATTCGGTGACCGCCATTCAAGTCTCCCGGCGCGACGCCAGGGGCCGCGCTGCGAATCTGGTTTTCAGAACCGGTTTGTAAGCCTAGATTAGGGGGTGGCGCGCGCCTGTCGAGCCGTCATGGTCGGGTTTGGCGCGCAATCGACGCGAGAATATGGCGGCCTTGTCGCAGAATCGAAATATAGTCCCGGACAAAGCACTAGCCGGCCTCGGCGAAGCGCGGGCGGCGGCCGAGCGCGGGCCTCCTCCTGTCCATTTGTGGAACCCGCCGTTTTGCGGCGACATCGACATGCGCATTGGGGCAGACGGGACTTGGTACTATCTCGGTTCGCCGATCGGCAGGGCGCCGCTTGTCAAATTGTTCTCCTCGATTTTGAGAAAGGATCCAGACCGCTACGTGTTGGTGACTCCGATCGAGCGGGTCGGAATCAAGGTCGACGATGCGCCGTTTCTAGCGGTGGAGATGCGATGCGAGGTCGATCGGATCGGCTTCCGCACGAGCGTCGACGATTTCGTATGGGTGGACGCAGAGCACCCGCTGCGGTTCGAGCCGGGCGCAGCGGAGGGACTCAAGCCCTATGTGCGAATCCGCGGCGACCTATGGGCGCTTGTGAAACGGGCGCTGTTCTACGATCTCGTCGAGATCGGCGCCGTAGAGCCGTACGAGGGCGAGGAGTGGTTCGGAGTGCGTTCAAACGCGCTGTTCTTCCCCATGCGGCCAGCGCGCGAGTTAGAAAATCTTTGAAAGTCCCACCGCGCTACCCGGTCGGAACGAACGCCCTTCGGACATCGCTCCGCGCATGATCCCGCACACGCCGGAAATCTTTCGTGAGTTCGCCCGGGCCAGGCTCGATGCCGAGTTACCGTCCGACGCCTTCGACCCGCACCCTCGCGCTAACGATTACGCGCTGAACGGCGGGCCGCCGTCTGATCTCCCGCCGCCCCGCGCCGCCGCAGTTCTCGCGCCGATTGTGGCGCGCCCTCATGGCCTCACCGTACTGCTTACCCAACGCGCTTCGCATCTGCGCGCCCATTCCGGCCAAGTGGCCTTCCCGGGCGGCAAGATCGACCCCGGCGAGACGGCGATGCAAAGCGCCTTGCGCGAGGCGCGGGAGGAGATTGGCTTGGAGTCACGTTTCGTAGAGCCGCTCGGCTGGCTTGATCCCTATCTCACGGGTACCGGCTTTCGTATTGCCCCGTTGGTGGCGCTGGTGAAGCCAGGTTACACGCTTAACTTGAACTACGAGGAGGTTGAGGCCGCGTTCGAAACGCCGCTCGAATTTCTGATGAACGAAGCCAACCATCAGATCCACGAGCGGGAATGGGGCGGCCGTCGGCGGCGATATTACGCTATGCCACACGAAGATCGCTATATCTGGGGCGCGACTGCCGGCATGTTACGCAACCTTTGGGAGAGGCTAACCCGTTAATGGCGCGCGTGGTTTTCGAGTCGGTGGGGTTATTCCTAACGCCTTTCTTGGCATTCGCCGTCTTTCTCGTGTTGCGGGCGAAATTTCCACTCGCCATAGAGCACTGGACTCGCGGACGCCTGAGTTGGTTGGCGCTCACGGGGCTTTTGGCGGCGGCGGCCGGCCTCGTTGCGCTGAATGTGTTCGCGCCGCGCGGACATGGGAGATATGTACCGGCGCATATCGAGAATGGCGTGATCGTGCCTGGGCGGTTCGAATGACGCATGCTCTAACGCTGAACTTGGGCCGGCTCACCGATCTCTCGATATTGCGGCAGCCAGTTCTGGCGCGGGCGATGGAACTGCTCAATAGCAACGGCGAAGAGGCGCGTCTCGTCGGCGGCGCGGTACGCGACCTGTTGTTGGGGGAAACGCCCGGCGACTTCGATCTCGCCACCACCGCGACTCCGGAGACAGTGATCGCACGCGCCAAGGCGGCGGGCATCGCTTTCGCACTGACCGGAGTCGCCCACGGCACGGTCACGCTAATCATTGAAGGGAAGCCAATAGAAGCAACGACGCTGCGCGAGGACGTCGAAACGGACGGTCGTCACGCCAAAGTCCGGTTCGGCCGCGACTTCTCTGCTGATGCTAGGCGTCGCGATTTCACGATCAACGCCCTCTCAATTGATTCGAGCGGCCGCATCCACGACGACGTCGGCGGCGTTGACGACCTCGCAGCGGGTCGAGTCCGCTTCATCGGCGACGCGCGCCGGCGTATACGCGAGGATTTTCTTCGGATTTTGCGCTTTCTGCGTTTTTCCGCACGTTTCGGCGAGGGTCGGCTGGACGACGGCGGATTTGCGGCGGCGATCACGGAGCGCGCTGGCTTATCCGCACTATCGGCGGAAAGGGTGCGCGCGGAGCTGACGAAAATCCTTCTTGCCGCCTATGGTCCCGCGGTGATTGCCCAAGCCGACGGCGCCGGGCTTGTTGCGCCGCTACTCGGCGGGGTGGCGAGACCCGGGCGTCTCGCCCGGTTGTCTAAAATCGAAACGGCCCGCGGCTGTGGGGCTGATGCGGTTCTGCGCCTTGCGGCGCTCGCCGTGTGGGTGCGAGAAGACGCGATGCGCCTACGCGAGAGACTTCGGTTGTCCAATCTGGAAAGCAGCCGACTTGCGTCGGCGGCGCGCGCACTTGAAGCGTGGCATGGCCTGACGGCTCCGCCCTCGCTCGGGGACTTGCGCATGACGCTGTTCGAGCGAGGACGGGAGGCGGCGACCGATGCGACGACGCTGGCCCACGTGGACAGCGGCGCGCCGCTCGACGACCCGCGCTGGTCCTCAGCGTATCGCTTCCTCGTCGATACTCCACTGCCGCGCCTGCCGTTCACCGGCGCCGATCTCGTCGCGCGCGGCCTGCCTCCGGGGCGTGGAATTGGAGAGGCGCTTAAAAATCTGCAGGCGAAATGGATTCGAGCCGGCTTTCCGCGCGATCCGGGGCAATTAGCGCAATTGTTGACGGAATCCTTAGAGGAACGCGACTAGCGACGTCACAAGTGCAATGCGTGACCGAGGCCAGCGTGCGCGGCTTCGGCGAAGGCCTCGCTCTCTGTCGGATGGGCGTGAATCGTCGCGGCGATGTCTTCGAGCCGCGCGCCCATTTCTAGCGCCAGTGCGAAGCTGGCCGAAAGTTCGCTGACACTCGCGCCGACCGCCTGCACGCCGAGCACCACATGATTGTCGGCCCGCGCGACGATACGGACAAAGCCGTCCTCGCGCTGCAGGGTGAGAGCGCGCCCATTGGCGCGAAAGGGGAACACGGAAACACGCGTTTCGCCGCGCTCCCGTGCAGCTTCCGGCGACAAGCCGACGCTTACGACTTCCGGATCGGTGAAGGTGATGGCAGGAATGGCGACCGTGTCGAAGGCGCGGTTGCGGCCCGCGATGATTTCCGCGACCATTTCGCCCTGCGCCATAGCGCGATGCGCGAGCATCGGCTCACCGGTTACGTCGCCGATCGCCCAAACGTCGCGCATGGAGGTCGCGCAGCGGTCGTCAATGCGGACGAACGGCCCGCTCATCGACAGATCAAGTCCATCAAGGCCGAAGCCAACCGTGCGCGGCCGCCGACCCACCGCTACAAGAACCTTGTCGGCCTTCAGACGGCGCGCGCCGCCGGAGGCGTCAATAAGCCGCAATTCTCCCTCGGCGTAGCCGACCGCTCGGGCGCCTAGGCTGACCTCGGCGCCCAACTCGGCGAGGCGACGCGCCACTGGCTGCGTCAGCTCCGCGTCGTAGAGCGGCAGCACCCGGTCGAGCGCCTCGATCACGCTTACGCGCACACCGAGCTTCGCGAAGGCCATGCCAAGTTCGAGCCCGATATACCCGGCGCCGACGACGGCCAGCGAAGCGGGAAGCGTCGTCAATGCCAGAGCTTCGGTTGAGGAGAGAATGTCGCCGCCAAAAGGTAGCCCCGGCAGCGGCGTCGGTTCGGAACCGGTGGCCAGGATCAGGTGCTCGCAGCGGATGCGGCTCTCCCCCGTGTCGGCGGCGACGATCGCCGTCTTGCCGTCAGTCAATGTCGCGTGACCAATGATTGATCGCACGCCGGCCCTCGTCAGAAGCGCGCCGACGCCGCCGGTGAGACGGGAAACCAGACCGTCCTTCCAGGCGATCACGCGGGCGAAGTCGATCGGGCGCACCTCGGCCGTAATTCCCAAGGCGCTGAGCGTCGGCGCGTCGCCGATCGCGTGGTAAGTTTCCGCCGCGTGGATCACCGCCTTCGAGGGAATGCAACCGACGTTGAGGCAGGTCCCGCCGAGCTTGTTGGCCTCAACCAAAATCGTATCGAGCCCAAGCTGGCCGGCGCGGATCGCCGCGACATATCCTCCTGGGCCGCCACCAATAATGAGCGCCTTGCAGCGTAGCTCGTTCACGGCGTAGGCCTCTCGACGAACAGCAGCGCCGGCTGCTCCAGCAGCGTGCGCAGCCGCTGGATGAAGCTCGCCGCGTCCCAGCCGTCGATGACGCGATGGTCGAAGGAGGAGGAAAGGTTCATCGTCTTTCGCGGAACGAACGCGTTGTCGCGCCAGACCGGCTTCACGACGATCTTGTTGACGCCAACGATCGCGACTTCCGGCCGGTTGAGGACCGGCGTCGAAACGATGCCGCCAAGCAACGCCCGCGCGCTCGACGCGACGATCCCCGCTACAACAATTGGGCAGCTTCCATATCTCGGCCCGTGGTGTAGCTCGTCGGGAGCAAGCCGCTCGCGAAGCGCGCGCTCCATTGCGCCGTAGCGAGCGAGCGGCTTGCGGCGGCCATAGGCGGTTCCCCGGTTAGGGTCGGGTTGCGAATCTCAACGCAACCAAAGCGCGTGGTCTCGTACTTCCCAAGCTTTTTGGAGCCGCGGCAAGGCGGAGAAGGCGCCGACCGCGGTCCTCCAAGAGGCGTGCGTCTGCGGCGTCTTGACCCGCGGAACGGGCGTCTCCAAGAGCGAGGTCAGCCGGCTGTGCGAGGAAATCGATGAGCGCGTGAAGGCGTTCCTTGACCGTCCGCTGGAAGGTGGCCCTATGTCTGGCTCGACGCCACTTACGTGCAACTCAGCCGCTCTGGCGATATCCGACTTTCAAGCCAGAACGCCGCCATCGACCGCCATGGCGCGACCGACCGCGTTACTAGCGGCTGCTGCACAACCACTCCACGGCGTGTGCCCAAGCGTCCGATTGGTTCGGCTGCGGAGAAGGCATTGATGATGTCAGGGTTACTGTTCTTCGTGACGCTCGCGAACATCGCGGTATCGCCGATGATGCCAGGGCAGACCGCGTTGATGCGCATCCCCTTGTCGGCATCGCCTCCCACGACGGCGATCAGACGACCGCTCCCGCACGACTACCGGGAACGGACAGGCCGTTGAGGGTTGCGTTCGACTTTAGAAGCACCGCTTATTAGCCCATGCACGATATCGCATCTAATGTTGATTGCTCGGGAGCGCTATTTTGCGCGACGCATCGAATGCGATCGGTCCAGTTTCCAGGAGTTTAGTTGATCCCAGTGCGGCGGACGTTGCCGTCGAAAGTAGGGGGCAAAGCACCATGCTCAAGCCCGGCGGGTCGGAACGCACACGACGCGACCTGATAATCGGAGCGACGGCGACCGTCGCGACAATGCCAGGTCATCTGGTGTCCGAGCGCAGCAGGCAGACCTCGAGGAGCCCTTCATGGCATCGGTCTCGCCAACCGTAAACCGGAAATCAAGCGCGCTTGTTCTCGATGCCCGCGCTACGGGGGCGCCTAGGAGGAAGGCTGACGCCGTTCGCGTTCGAACGCCATGACACCGACCGAAGCCGCCTCGGCGGCCGTTCGGACGCCGGGCGCCAAGTTCATTGCCGGCGGCGCCAATCGGCTTGCCCTGACGAAACTCCAAATTGAAGCGTCCCGCCTGGTTGAGGTCAACGGCCTTGCCCTGGACAGGATCGAACCTGTCCCGGAGCAATGTGGGGACCTCGCTCGCGCCCGGCGACTGATCACCGCCGTGGCGCTGGCGAAACCGATCGGCGATAAGCAATCTACCATAAGGTCCGCGACCGGGCGTCCTATGCATTCGCGCTCGTCTCCGTCGCCCTTGTCGTTCAGAACGACGGATTCGGTCGCGTGGGGTTGGCGGCGTCGCGCATATGCCATCGCGGATCGAGGCTGTCGAGGCCGAGATGCCGAGCGAGGCAAAGGCAGTGGCGGCGCATCTGTTCGCCGGCGCCGGGTCAGCCGGTCAGAACGGTTTCAAACTGCGGCTCGTCGAGCGCGTGCTCGGCGCGGTCCCGGCCGAGGCAAGGAGTTAACTTATGAAATTCGATACGCCTCCGACAGCGAACCCGATCGATCAGCTCAAGGCGATCGGCAAGCCCTTCGATCGGATCGAGGGACGGCTGAAAGTTACGGGCAAGGCGCCCCCCTAAGCCTGCGAGCATCACGACTCCATTCCCAACCCGGCTTTTGGTTTCGTAGTTGGAGCGGGCATCGGCAAGGGTCGGATCAAGCGGGTTGATACTTAAAAGCCAAGGCGGATTCGGAGACCTTCGAGCAGGCGCGCGCCGCCGCCCTTCGTGAGGTCCACTATGTGCGTGAAATGGCGTCCCCAGCGGTGCGGACGTCGCAAAAAAGCGCTTGCAATGTTTAGTAATGAGCGGTTTATTAAACACCTCGCCGGCTGGGCGCTGATTCAGCCGCCGATCAGGAAACGCCAATCAACGCCGCGCGGCCAACTCAAGAGCTGGCGCGTGGACGCTGGAGAAACGCGGCCCATAGCCGCGCCTCAGAGGAGGATCTAATCATGCTTGGAAAACTCGCTTTGGCAGGTGTTTTGGGCAGCCTTGCAGCGCTCGCCGCGTCGCCCGCCGTCGCCGAATCGAAATCGCTGACCATGTGCTGGGCCGCCTGGGATCCCGCCAATGCGCTCGTCGAACTCGACAAGGATTTCACCAAAGAAACCGGAATCGAGATGAAACATGAGTTCGTCCCCTGGACGAGCTACGCCGATCATTTCATCAATCTGCTAAACTCGCGCAGCGCCGAGTGCGACCTCATCATCGGCGACAGCCAATGGATCGGCGGCGCCGCCGAAAACAAGTGGTACGTCAAGCTCAATGACTTCTTTGATAAGAACCATATTTCGATGGACTCTTTCCTGCCGGCGACTGTGGTTGGCTATGCAGAATGGCCAAAGGACACTCCGAACTACTGGGGCTTGCCTGCAATGGCTGACGCCGTGGGCTGGACCTATCGCAAGGACTGGTTCGCCAAGCCGGAGCTTCGCGCCGAGTTTAAGGCCAAATACAATCGCGAACTGGAGCCGCCGAAGACGTGGGACGAACTGATCGAGGTCTCCAAGTTCTTCACCGGCAAGGAGATTGACGGCAAGAAGGTCTATGGCTCGTATATCTTCACCGAGCGCGGCTCCGAAGGCATCACGATGGGAGTCACCAACGCGATGTACAACTACGGCTTCGATTATATGGACCCCAAGAAGCCGTATCACATGGAGGGATTCGTCAATTCGGAAGGCGCCGTGAAGGGGCTCGACACCTACAAGGCGCTGTTCGATTGCTGTCAGCCGAAGGGACTGACCAACGCTTACATGCAAGAGGGACTCGACGCCTTCAAGTCAGGCGAAGTCGCGATGCAGATGAACTGGTATGCGTTCTTCCCCGGTCTTAACAAGGATCCGAACGTTGGCGGCGACAAGATCGGCTTCTTCGCCAATCCGGCGGGCCCGACCGGCCAGTTCACTCAGCTTGGCGGCCAGGGACTCTCGGTCGTCGCGGCCTCCAAGGACATCGACGACGCGCTGCTCTATGTGAAGTGGTTCGCGCAGCCGGCGGTGCAGCAGAAGTGGACCGATCTTGGCGGCGCCTCGGCCTCGAAAGCTGTGCTTGAATCTGACGCCTACAAGAATAGCGCCGCTTACGCGCCCTCGTTCGTCGCGTCGATGGGGTTCGTGAAGGACTTCTGGGCGGAGCCTCTGTATGTTCCCCTGCTCCTGGACATGCAGAACCGCGTGCACGACTATGTCGTCGCCAACAAGGGCACTTCCAAGCAGGCGCTTGACTCCCTGGTCAAGGATTGGATCAAGGTGTTCAAGCGTGAAGGCAAGGCCGCCTCGTGATCGCTCGAGAACCGACTTGACACTCTGACCCGACGTCCCCTGGCGCCGCGGCAGGGGGAATTTGGAAAGCCTGAGCGGATCGCGATGAGTGGAATGGACAATATATCCGCGTTTGCCGGCCGCCCGGTGAATGACGCCCCCGCGTTGCGAGCCGGACGTCGCGCGGGGCTGTCGGATCGATCCATCGTCTGGCTGTTCATCGCCCCGACGATGGTTCTGTTGCTGGCGATCAACGTCTTCCCGTTGATCTGGGCGATCCGGCTCTCCTTTACCGGGTTCATGGCGAACCTGCCGAGTCCGGCGGGCTTCATCGGCCTCGACAATTATACCGACATTCTCACCGACGAGGACGTCTGGGCGCATTTCCAGGCGACCGCACATTTCGTGCTGTGGACGATCGCGCTGCAGATTATCGTCGGCCTTGGATTGGCGCTGCTGATCAACCAGAAATTCAGCGGCCACAGTTTTTGGACGACGCTGATCCTTCTGCCGATGATGCTGTCGCCGGCGGTAGTCGGCAACTTCTGGACGCTGTTGCTGCAACCGCAGATCGGGCCGTTCAACTACTTCGTCGGATTCTTCACTGGCGTGGCGCCGAGCTCGTTCACGATGATCGGCAGTGTCGCGCTCGCGCCCTGGACGATCGTGATGGTCAACACCTGGATGTGGACGCCCTACGTGATGCTGATCTGCCTTGCGGGGTTGCGTTCGATTCCCGACTACATCTACGAGGCGGCGGAGGTGGACCGGGCCTCGCCGCTGAGGCAATTCTGGTCGATCACGCTGCCGATGGTGACGCCTTTCCTGATGCTTGCCGTGCTGTTTCAGGCGATCCAATCGTTCGAGATGTTCGATTTGGTCAATCTTCTGACCTCGGGCGGCCCGGGCTCGACGACCGAATTGGTCTCAATCACCTTGAAGCGCGAGGCGTTCGAGAAATGGAACACCGGCTACGCCTCGGCGCTGGCGGTGGTCCTGTTTGTCACCGTATTCGGCGCCGCCAACATCTATGTGAGGGTGCTCAATCGGGTGAAACAGGCATGAGCGACGCTCAGGCTCATCGCCCCTTCTCGGACCCATCGCCGCTGACGCGCGGCTTGGCCGCGGCGATCGTGATCGCCTACGCCGTCGTGTCGCTGCTTCCGCTGGTCTGGATCGGCCTGACGGCGTTCAAGTCGCAATCGGACGCGATCGCCTATCCGCCCAAGCTGCTGTTCACGCCGACGTTGGAGGGCTTCGTCAACCTGTTCACGGTGCAGACGCATCAGAGCCACGATTTCATCGCCCAACTGCCGCCGGCCGCGACCTGGTACGAGAAGCTGGCGCGCGGTCACGACATGGTGATAGCTGGCCCCTCGAGGGTCATCGAGCGCTTTCTAAATTCGCTAATCATCGGCTTTGGCTCGACGATCCTTGCGACGTTCCTCGGAACGCTCGCGGCTTACGCATTTTCGCGCTTCAAGGTGGCGCTGAAGGACGACCTGATGTTCTTCATTCTCTCCACCCGCATGATGCCGCCGATCGCGGTCGCGGTGCCGATCTACATGATGTACCGCTATCTCGGCCTTTACGACACGCGGATCGGCATGATCCTGTTGTACACGGCGGTCAACGTTTCGCTGGCGGTCTGGTTGTTGAAGGGCTTCATCGACGAAATCCCGCGTGAATATGAGGAGGCGGCGCTCATCGACGGCTACACGCGCCTGCAGGCGTTTCGCAAGGTCGTGCTGCCGCAGGCGATGACCGGAATCGCCGCGACGGCGATCTTCTGTCTGATCTTCTCGTGGAACGAATACGCGTTCGATCTCCTGCTCAGCAACGCCGAGGCGCAGACCATGCCGCCGTTCATACCCTTTATCATCGGCGAGGGCGGCCAGGATTGGCCGGCGGTTGCGGCCGGCACCACCTTGTTCCTGGCGCCGATTGCTTTGTTCACGGTTCTGCTGCGCAAGCACCTGTTGCGCGGCATCACGTTCGGCGCAGTGCGCCGATGACCGCCGTGTCCCCTCCCGTGCTTGCGCGTTCGCTGTGGCGGCGCCTGTTTCGCCGCAATCCGTGGGAGAACGCGGCGACCGCGATCATCGCGGTCGGCGTCGTCATGCTGTGCCAGCCGTTCTGGCTGACGCTCTATTCCTATTCGTTCGCGACCATCCTCGTCGGCACGATCCTGTTCGTCGTCGTCACCAAGTTTCCGAGGTGAGGTAGGGCGATGGCCAAAATCGAGGTGGAGAAACTGCACAAGGCCTTCGGCGATTTCGTCGCCGTCAAAAGCTCGGACTTCGTTGTCGATGACGGGGAGTTCTTTTGCCTGCTCGGTCCCTCGGGATGCGGCAAGACGACGACGTTGCGCATGATCGCGGGGCTTGAACTGCCGACGTCCGGCCGCATTCTGCTCGGCGGCGAGGACGTCACGTTCAACCGCGCCGCGCAGCGCGACATCGCCTTCGTGTTTCAGTTTTTCGCGCTCTATCCGCATATGAGCGTGCGGCAGAACATTGCCTTTCCGCTGAAATCGCAGGGCGTCCGGCGTCGGGAACGGGCGCTGCGAATCACCGAGGCCGCGCGGGCGCTGCGAATCGAATCGCTCCTCAACCGCTCCGTCTCCGGGCTTTCCTCGGGCGACCGGCAACGCGTCGCGCTCGGCCGCGCGATCGTTCGTCAACCCCGAGCGTTCCTGATGGATGAGCCGCTGGGCGCGCTTGACGCCGAACTTCGTCAGGTGATGACCGGCGAATTGCGTGCGCTGCATGACCGACTGCACGGCGCCACGATCTATGTCACGCACGACCAGCACGAGGCCATGTCCATGGCCGACCGGATCGCCGTCATGAACCACGGCGTCGTCGAGCAGATCGGAAGCCCCCGTGAAATTTACGATCGGCCGGCCAGCATGTTCGTTGCGGATTTCATCGGTCTGCCGCCGATGAACTTTCTCAACTTTGCGGATCGGCTGGAGGCCGGCGTGACTGAGGTTCGCCTCGGCAATGCCGAGATTTCCGTGCCCATGTTGCGCGAGTCGCTTCCTGAAGGAGATCTGGCGCTCGGGGTGCGGCCGGAGGCGATCCTGTTCGACGACGCAAGCGAGCTGCGGGGCGCGGTGTTCGGGACCGAATATCTTGGGACCACGCAAATCGTGACGATGACGACCGAATTCGGTCTGCTGCGGGCCCGCGTGGGCGCCGACCGCAACTTACGCGTCGGCGAGAGACTTGGTTTGGTCTTCCGGCCGGAGAAACTGTCGTTGTTTGAAAGGCGGAGCGGCCGCGCCATCAATACCGCCCTCCACGAAGGGGGCGCGCATGGCTGACGTTGCTCTGATTGGCGTCTCTAAGCGCTTCGGCGACATCGTCGCCGTCGACGATCTGACGCTTCATGTCGAGGAAGCGGCTTTCGTCGTGCTGCTCGGCCCTACCGGCGCCGGCAAGACGACGACGTTGCGGCTGGCGGCCGGCCTCGAGACGCCGGACCGTGGCCTGATCCGCATCCATGATCGCGACGTGTCGAAGCTGCCGCCAGCCGCGCGCGACGTCGCCTTCGTCTTTCAGCAATATTCGCTCTATCCGCACTTCACGGTTTTCGACAACCTGGCTTTTCCGCTCCGTTCTCCCGCGCACCGTCTCCCTGAGGACGAAATTCGCAAGAAGGTGACGGAGACGGCCGCTCTGCTGCGCATCGAGAGCAAGCTTGGCAATCGCGCCGCGCGGCTGTCCGGCGGCGAGATGCAACGGGTGGCGATTGGTCGTGCGCTGGTGCGGCGGCCCTCGCTCTATTTGATGGACGAGCCGCTGTCCTCCCTGGACGCCAAGTTGCGCGCGGAATTGCGGCTCGAGCTGAAGCGTATCCAGGTCGAGCTCGGCGCGACTTTCCTCTATGTGACGCATGACCAGATCGAAGCGATGACGATGGCGACGAAAATTGGCGTGATCGAGTCCGGTCGCCTCGTACAGGTTGGCCCGCCGCGCGAGATCTACGAAGCGCCGAAAAGCGTCTATGTCGCGGCGCGGCTGGGGCAACCGTCAATCAATCTGATCCCGCGCGCCGCCGCGCCCGAACTTGCGGCGCCCGGCGCCGCGGTGACGATCGGCGCACGAACGGAGCACCTGAGAATCGTCAAGGCGCGCGGCGCGGACGCGCATGGCGAGGTCGTCTGGATTGAACATCTCGGCGATCAGAACCGTCTGCATGCCCGCATCCTCGGCCATGACGTGGTTACCCTGGCTGAGCCTGACGCGGCGCTGTCGGTCGGCGATGAAATCGGCGTCCGCTTTGTGAACCCGCTGTTCTTTGACGCCAACGGCGATCGCATCGTTGCGGGGGCCGCCTGATGACGTTCCTGGTCGATCTCTCCGACCCCGGCGCGCGCAGGCGCCTGATCACAGCCGTAGCTGAACGCGTCATCGCACACGCCGACGAACTGACCGCGCTTGATTCCGCGATCGGCGACGGCGATCACGGCCACAACATGAAGCGCGGTTTCGAGGCGGTGCTCGGATCGGTTGACTCCTTGGCCGCGATGGATCCGCCGGAGCTTCTCAAATCGCTCGGAATGAAGCTGGTGTCGACCGTCGGCGGCGCTTCCGGCCCGCTTTACGGTACGCTGTTCATGGCGCTCGGCAAGGCATGGCCTCTGACGCCGGACCGCGTAGGTCTCGCGGCTGCATTCGAACAGGCGATCGCCGCCGTGAAGGCGCGCGGCAAGAGTGAGGTCGGGCAGAAGACGCTGCTCGATGTACTCGCGCCGACCTTGAAGGCATTGCAGGAAGGCGTGAACGCTGACGGAATCGCGGAGACGGCGCGTCGCTCGGCCGAAGCGACCGCGCCGTTGCGCGCGACGCGGGGCCGCGCCTCGTTCCTCGGCGAAAGGTCGCTCGGCCATGTCGATCCGGGCGCGCGGTCCGCTGCGCTCATCATCGCCGCGCTGTGCGAGGAGGGGAGCAGGATTTGATGAGCAATGTCGGCATCGTGATCGTATCGCATTCGCACAAAGTCGCCGAAGGCGCGGCCGACATGGTGCGTCAAATGGTCGGCGAAGAGGTTCCGCTCGCCTGGACCGGCGGCAATGCGGCCGGTGGTCTGGGCACGGATTTTGCGGCGATCGGCGACGCGATCAACCGGGCTTGGTCGGAGGCGGGCGTCGCAATTCTCGTCGATCTCGGCGGCGCGGAGACGAACAGCGAAATGGCGGTCGAGGCGCTGCCCGAAAGCCGGCGCGGCCGGGTCGTCATCTGCAATGCGCCTGTCGTTGAGGGCGCCGTTGTCGCCGCGACGGAGGCCGCGGGGGGCGCCCCGCTCAATGTCGTACGGCGCACGGCGGAAGAGTTGTCGCCGTGAGCGCCGCGCGTTGTCGATTGTTTGTGAATCCGTCGGTGCATGCGCGTTGAGCGAAGGGATCAGAGGTTTTGAGAATGGATGAGATTGTCGCCACGTCCTCGTCGCGGCTGACCAACGAGATCGGGCTTCACGCGCGGCCATCGGTGAAGCTGACCAAGCTCGCCAAGACGTTCGCGTCAAAGATCGAGGTCGCGGCCTCGCCCGACGGCCCGTGGGTCGACGCCAAGAGCATAGTCAAGGTGATGGCGTTCAAGGCGGGGAAGGGCGATACGCTGCATTTTCGCGCGTCCGGCCCGGATGCAGAACAGGCTTTGACCGCCTTGAGGGAACTGGTCGACGAGGCGTTCCATGAGGAGGCCGGGGGCGCCGCAGCGCCGCCCGAGCGAGCGCCGCATGGCTGAGTTGCGGCTCGATGGCCGACCGGCCGCGGGAGGCTTCGCCGTTGGCCCGCTGGCGCCCATCGCGGAGCGCGTGGATACAGCGCGTGTCGCCGGCACGCCTGCGGAGGAGGCGCGGCGGCTGCGGCAAGCCATCGCCGGCGCGCTCGATCAATTGGCTCAGTTGCAGGCTGGGGCGGAAGGCGATGGAGCGGACATCCTGGCGTTTCAGGCGGCGATGCTCGAAGACCCCGAACTGGCGGACCCAGCGTTCGCGACGCTAGCTGCAGGCGCCTCCGCAGAAAGCGCCTGGAGCGAAGCCCTGGCGACACAGATCCGCGAATATGAAGCGAGCGACGACGCCCATTTCCAGGCGCGTGCGAGCGACATCGCCGACATCCGCGACCGTGTTCTCGCGGCGTTGCGCGGGGCGCCCGCAGAACCCCGCTTCGCAGCCGGCTCGATCGTAGTCGCGCGCGACCTTTCGCCGTCGCGGTTCCTTTCGACCGATTGGAGCGGGGGCGGCGCGATCGCACTCGCCGGAGGCAGCGCGTTCGGCCATGTCGCGACACTTGCCCGTGCGCGCGGCGTGCCAATGATCGTCGGCCTCAACATCGATCCCGCGTCTCTGCCGGCGGGCGGCCTGGCGCTGCTGGACGGCGAGCGCGCGGCGCTTTGGGTAGACCCGAAGTCCGCTACGCGCGCGGATTTCGAGAGCCGGGCGCGCGCCGCCGCGACGACGATGCGCGCCGCGGCGGCGTTTCGCCGTGCGCCCGCGGTCACGAAAGACGGGGTTCGGATCGCCGTATTGATCAACGTCGCCTCGCCCGCTGAATTGGATGGGCTCGATCCCGCCGACTGCGACGGCGTCGGCCTGGTTCGAACGGAGTTCCTGTTCGAAGGGCGGTCCGCGCTGCCGGACGAGGACGCGCAGTGCGAAGCCTATGCGCGCATCGTCGCTTGGGCGGCGGGCCGGCCGGTCACGATCCGTACGCTCGACGCCGGCGGTGACAAACCAATTCCGGGCCTGACGCTCGACGGCGAGCGCAATCCCTTTCTCGGGTTGCGGGGCGTGCGGCTCTCGCTGGCGCGCCTCCCTGTCTTCCGCGCGCAATTGCGCGCGCTGTGTCGCGCGGCCGCGCTCGGATCGGTCGAAGTCATGCTGCCGATGGTCGCAACGGGCGACGAACTGCGCGTCAGCGCCGATCTGCTCGATGAAGAATACGACGGCCTTCGCAAGGCGGGTAAGCCTGCGCGGCGGCCGGCGCTCGGGGTGATGGTCGAAACTCCAGCCGCGGCGATAGCGCCGGACCTCATCGACGCCGATTTCTACTCGATTGGCTCCAACGACCTGACGCAATATGTGCTCGCCGCCGCGCGCGACAGCGAAGCGGTCGCGTCTCTGTACGATCCCTCGCATCCTGCGGTGCTGCGGCTGATCGCGGGCGTGGCGGCGCATGGCGCGGCGCGCGGGCGGAAGGTGAGCCTTTGCGGCGACGCCGGCGCGGACCCGCGCTTCGTCGAACGATTGCTGCGAACGGGCCTGCGCGCGCTTTCCGTGCCGCCTGCCGCGATCGACGCCGTCAAGCAGGCGATCGCCCATATCGATTTGTCGGCGCCCCCTCATGGATGACGAAACGCTGCCGCGCGATGCGCGCGCGCTTTCGGTGGCGGCGTACAAGGCGCTGCTGCGCGACGTGCTCGATCGCCGTCCCTCCGGCACCCGCCAACGCCTCGCCAACGCGCTCGGCAAAAACCGCAGTTTCGTGTCACAGATCTCCAATCCAACCTATCTGGTGCCGATTCCTGCGCCGCATATCGACGTGATCTTCGAGATTTGCCACTTCTCGCCCGGCGAGAAGAAGACGTTTCTCGAGGCGTTCAACCGCGCTCACCCTAACCGGTTGAAACCGCGTCGCGGTTCGCACGGCGTTAGAACGCTCAAACTGGAGGTAGCGGATTTCGGCGATCCCGGGACCAACCGGGAGTTCGACGAATTGGTTCGCGATACGGCGCGGCGGCTGTCGCGCCTCATGCGTCCGGGCGACACATAGGATCGCGACGGCGACCAACCAAATAGGGAGGAAGACATGAGGAAGTTTCTCAACTCGCCGCAGACCGTTTTGCAGGAGAGCCTCGAGGGATTCGCGGCGGCGCACGCTGACCTCATCGTACTCGGGGATCATCAACGTTTCGTTCGCCGCCAAATCTTGACGCCCGGCAAAGTGGCTCTGATTTCCGGCGGCGGCGCAGGGCATGAACCCCTGCACGCGGGGTTCGTCGGGACAGGCATGCTCGATGCGGCCTGTCCCGGGCAAATCTTCACCGCGCCCGTGCCGGACCAGATGGCCGCAGCCGCGCAGGCGGTCGACCAGGGCGCCGGCGTGCTGTTCATCGTGAAGAACTACGAAGGCGACGTGATGAACTTCGAGATGGCGGCCGAGATGCTTGATCGCCCCAACGCCACCGTGCTGGTTGACGACGATGTGGCCGTGGAGCGGTCCACCTATTCGACCGGACGGCGCGGCGTCGCGGGAACGCTGATTGTCGAAAAACTTGTCGGCGCCGCCGCCGAACAGGGGCGCACCCTCGAACAGCTTCAGTCTCTCGGGCAGGCGGTCAACCGCCGCACGCGGTCGATGGGCGTCGCATTGACGTCCTGCACCGTGCCGGCAGCCGGCAAGCCGAACTTCGACATCGCCGACAACGAGATGGAGATGGGCGTCGGCATCCACGGGGAGCCCGGCCGTCGACGCGTTCCTCTCGCTCCGGCGAAGGCGATCGTCGAGGAACTGTGCGCGGCGATCCTGAGCGACCTCGGCCCCGTGCGCGGCGGGGAGGCGCTGCTTTTTGTCAACGGTTTCGGCGCCACGCCGTCGATGGAGCTCTATCTCTTGTTTGGCGAAGCGGCGAAGCGGCTCGCCGCCGCGGGCGTCTCGGTCGCGCGTACGGTCGTTGGATCCTACGTGACATCAATCGACATGGCCGGGGCGTCGATCACCGTGTCGATGCTCGACGACGAAGCCAAGGCGCTCTGGGACGCCCCCGTGCGCACGGCTTCGCTGCGCTGGGGTGTTTGAGTTCGATTGACACGTCCGCGAAGATCGGGGATTGTCATGGAGGAGATCGACCTCGCGGCCGCCGAACCAAAGCCGCTCATCGGCTGGTCGCTGAAGGCCGGCGCGCGCGGCGGACTCGTTCTTTACCTCGAGTACGACGAGCCGGGCGAAGGATCGGGTTCCCTGAAGCTCGCGGTCCCCTTGGAAGCGGCTCTGCCGCTCGCCGAAGAGTTGGCGCGATGCGCCGCCCTCAAGTCGCCAAACTGATGCCCCCGTTGCGACCTCTATTATGTTGTGGCCATCGGGGATCGCAGCACGATCGCCGCGCACTCGTCTCCTGACCCGCCAGGTAGGGAGGCGTCCGGCGATCTCGGAGGTCGCATAAACGGCCGGTTCGGTCGAAAAGAAGGTGTGAGCGTCTGCTTTTGCCGCGCCAGCGGAAGGCGGACGGGCTGTCTCGCGCCCTTTGGAGGCGTTCGCGAGCGGGCGTCGAAGCCTCAACCGGCGACACTCGCCGACCTGCCGACGCCGTTTCACAGCAAACGCGGCAGCCGACCTAAGTTGGCCGTTGGCCGATTGTTCTGTCTGCCGATCGTGGAAGCGGACGTTGACGCTCTACGGGCCTCTACGCCGCAATCATTTCGTTGATCGCCGCCCCGCTCGGCCTGGAACCTTACACTCGTTCCGCGTGACGTATTAGCTAGTTCACGCCCGCCCGCGGGTATCGTGGAGTCTTGGTAGTAAGTGCGCGCGTTGTTTTATCGATCGCAGGATCGCATGTTTCTTCGGCATAACCTCATTGGACGAGATCACGGTCGGCTCCCAACTCGCGTCAGATGTGACCTTTGCTGACCAAGGCCTCATGCGGGGGTCAATACTAGCCGTCCTTCTTAGTGCATCGTTGATGGACTGTTGCCAACAGGACCCCGCGCCGCGCGGGGGCAGGTTGAATACAGCTTCAGCAACGGACAAGGGATCGGTTGGTCTGATAACAGTCGGCGATTTGCTCACTGCAAAAGTCCCGGGGGTAGATGTCGCAATCCTTCCCTTCGCTACCGCGTTGCGAGGGTTGCTTGGCCAGGTCGCGTTGAAGGCGTTCAGTGTCGCCGCTATCTCCAATGCCAGGCCTTTCATTGCGATTGATCTAGTCCGACCTGCATGTGTCTCGACGGAACCTCGCCCGGCGCCTTTGCGACGCCGATAGACGTCCCTCGCCCTTGGACTTTGGCAAATGTAGGTAGCTAAGCGGATCGCCGCGCATTTCTCAGCCTCGCGCGCCGGTCGGGCCGCCGGTCTAAAGTCCCTCGAACCCAGACACCGCCGCCGGGATCGCGGCCTGGAAGTCAGCGAGAGTCTGCGCCGCTCAGCTACAAGCGATCGCCAACTCGAAAAAAAGCCCACCGGCGTTTTCAGTTATTCCGCTAACATCCAACATCCGACGCTCGTCGACATGGCGGCAAAGACCTGATCATCCCCACGAACAACGGATTTACGCTGTGTTCGGGAGATAAACGTCTCCAACGCGCCACCACGCGCCTCCTAACGCTCGCTCATGATCCTGTCACGAATCGCTCGGTCGGCGGCCTCAGCTTCCGTCGCTCACCAGCGTGCCGCCATCAACTACGATCGTTTGGCCCGTCGTGAAGCCGCCGCCAGGAGAGACGAGCCAGAGCGCAGTCGCGGCGATTTCCGCCGGTTGGCCGACGCGGCGCAACGGCGTCGCCGCGAGACGTCGCTGCATGAAGGCGGCGTCTTGCATCAGCGCGCGCGAAAACGGCGTCTCGATCAGGCCGGGCGCAATTGCGTTGACGCGCACCTTGTGCGGCCCCAGCTCGACCGCGAGATTTCGCGCCATTTGCGCGAGCGCCGCCTTCGACATTGCGTAGGGTCCAATCATGCGGTTACCGCGCAAAGCGGAAAGGCTGGCCATCAGCACGATCGCGCCGCCGCCAATTGCGCGCATGTCGGCGGCGAGCGCCGCGGCGAGCCAGTAGGCGCTATGCAAGTTCACATCGAACGCGCAGAGATAGTCGGGCTCTTCCGCCGCGCCTGTGAGACCGACGGGTCCCTCAACGCCGGCATTGGATACGAGAATGTCGATTGGGCCGCCAAGCTTTTCTCGCGCCTGCCTCGCGAGCGCATCCGCGCTCCTCCGATCGGATAGGCGCAGGCAGATGGTCGCGAGCTTGAGGCCCTTACTGTGCAACAACTCGGTCGCTGTAGCGCAATCCTCTGCGCGATCCGAAGCGGCCAGCACCTCGGCGCCCGCGGACGCGAACGCTTCCGCAATCGCCAATCCAATGCCGGACGCGCCACCGGTCACGAGAGCGCGTTTGCCCTGCAGGCCGAACAGGGACGCGAAATCCATCATGTCGCGGTCACTGCCGTGGTCATGCGGCGTCCCTTACTTTGGCGCGTCAAGTGAGCGCGTTGGCGACCAGCGCGTCGACCGATGCGTCGCGCTGGAAGCCGAGCGCGTCGGCGGTCGCCGTTTCTAGCCCTGGATAGCCGCCAAATAGCGAGACGATCTCCGCGTTCGGCTCGAAGGCAATTTTTGAAGGACTCTCGGGGAAGCGGCGTCGGAGCGCGTCGACAAGTTCACCGAAAGTCAGCGAGAGTGCGGGAAGTGTCAGCGCTCGCGTAGGCCCGAGTTCGGGCAGCATGGCCGCGTGCACGAAATTCCGCGCGACGATCTCGATCGATGTCATCCAGGTCCGGCTTTCGGGCGCGACGGGAAGCGTGATGTCCTCGCCACGCTTCACCGACCAGAACAGGCGCGACATGAACGCGGTCTGCAGCGCCGCGTCCGACCCGTCGCGCGCCATCACTCCGGAGGGCCTGAGACTAATCCCGTCGAGCCAGCCGCGCCTCGCAAAATTGGAGAGCGCCACCTCCATCATTAGCTTTTGCGCGCCGTAGACCATCGTGGGTCCTAAAGGCGTATAATCGGTGACCGGATCGGGCAGCGGCTTTGAAAACACGGCGATTGTGGAAGCGAACACGAGCCGCGTCTTTGGCGCGCAAGCGCGCAGGTGTTCAAACAGCGACAGCGTCGCGTCGACGTTGACCCTTCGCGCCCGCGGATAGTTGGACTCGGCGGAGCCGCCCAGGATCGCAGCGAGCAAAATGACTATATCCGAGCCCTCAAGCGCCACGTCCCGGATAGCGGGATCGGCGAAATCCCCAACCACCGCCGTGACGTTTGCGTGCGCCGGCGGGGTAAACGGCATTTGATCGAGCAGCGAGAGCGCGGCGACAGTCGGATCCTTGGCGAGAAGGCGAGAGACGCGGGCGCCGACAAACCCGCCGGCCCCGACGACTGCGACTTTCATTTCTCACGGACCCGTGTTATTAATTGAACGACCGTTCAAGTAATAGCGAATGGGAGTTCCGTTGGCAAGCGGGTGGCAGCGAAGCTTTGGTGAGCCGCGCGCAGCGCATCAGAAATCTTTGGCTAAAGCGAAGCCTCGGAGGACGGGATCGGGCCGCGCTCGCGCCGAGGGGCGCACATGACGACGAACATGGATGTGATGGCGGCGGAGCGCCGATTGAGGCCCACGAGGGTCAGCGGCGAACAGACGCGCAAGAAAATTCTCAATGCGGCGGAAGCTTTGTTCGCGGAATTCTCATTTGACTCCGTTTCGATGCGCGACATCACGCAAAAGGCCGATGTCACTTTGGCGCTGGCCTCCTATCATTTCGGCTCCAAGGAGGCGCTGTTTGAGGCGGTGGTCGCGCGTCGCGCCGATATCCTCTGCCGCCTTCGCGAGGAGCGCCTTAACGCCTTGCGCAGACCGACGACTGGCGCAGTGCTCGACGCCTTCATGGCGCCCCTGTTCGAAATGGCGCGCTCAGGCGAGCCTGGATGGCAGTATTATCTGCGCGTGCTCGCGCGCCTTGGCGAGCATGAGCGCTGGCTTGAGCTGTTGGCGCGCCATTTCGACCCGACGGCGCGGTTGTTCCTGCAGGCGCTCCAGACATCTTTGCCTCGGGCGCGCGCGCCGGACGTGGCGCGCGGCTTCGTCATGGCGCTGGAAGTCATGTTACGCACGGTCTCAACCCATCGGCGCCTCGACAATTTGACGGCCGGGCGCACGCGGGCGGACGCGCCCAACGAAGCCTATCCAGCACTGCTCCGTTTCGTGACCGCAGGGCTGCAAAGTTTCAACCGAAGCACGGCCTGAGATTGGCTGGGAGGAGACAAGGAAATGTCGCGTATGAACGTCCGTCGCGTAGTGACGGGGCACGATGACGCCGGCAAAGCCGTTGTGCTGTCGGACGCGCCGCCGCCGCACGTCACACGGCCGCCGCAGCAACCCGGTCTCGCGTTCCACGAGATCTGGAATACGCGCGCGTGTCCGTCCCTCGTGAGCGCCGTGGAGGACGAGCCGACTGACTTGCATCGCGATACCGCGCCGCCGGCGAGTGGAACCATCATCCGCATTGTCGACCTTCCGCCAGAGGGCGAGGGCGGGCCGAATTTTGACAAGGAAACGGCCCGCGCCTTGTTCGAAAAAGTCGGCCTCGCGGAGAACGCCGAACACGCGATTCCTGGCCGGCACCCCCTTATGCATCGAACCGCCTCCATCGACTACGGCGTCGTCCTGGAAGGGCAGATCGTCCTGTTGCTCGACGATGAAGAGGTTGTGCTGGAGGCCGGCGACGTTGTCGTTCAACGCGGGACCATTCATGCCTGGACCAATCGAACCGACCGCATCACCCGCATGCTGTTCGTGCTTACGGACGCGAGCTTCGCGCCGGATCTTGCGAGCAAACAGGCAGAGCAAGACGCGCGGGTGAGGGCAATGGCGCGCCGACCTTCCTGATGACCCGTGACGCGAGCAGGAGGGACTCAGAGCTCCTGCGCGACCTCTTGCATCAAACGCCGGAGCCAACTTGACGCCGCATCGTGCTGGCGGGTGCGATGCCATTGCAGCGTCTCGCGCAAGGGCGGCACATCGATCGGCGGCGGAAAAAACCGCAGGGGCATGTCAGGCGGCAGCGTCTTGGCGAGGCGAGCGTGGATCGTGGCGACGTACGGCGTGCCGATAAGGAATTCCGGCACCTGCCTGAAACTTGGCATCGCGATCGCGGTGCGGACGGCGATTTGATGCGTTCGCAGAAAGCGTTCGAAATGGCTGTCGCGCGCGCCTTGCCCGAAAGTGGTCGAGACATGGCGAAGCGATTTGTAGGTGTCGTAGTCGAGCGTGTCCTTGATCAACGGATTGCCAGACCAAACGGCGCAAACGAAAGTGTCTGTGAACAACTCCACGCGAGGATGGCGCGGGCTCAGCACCATGTCAGGCAAAATGACGAAATCGAGATCACCGCGATCAATCATTGCTTCGTTGACGATGTCGGCAGAGGCGAGGTGGATCGAAATCCCAGGCGCCTCGGCGGCGACCCGGCACAGGGCCTTGGTGAGGAACACGCTCGACACATAATCGGAGGCGGCAATGCTGAACTCACGCGCCGCGCGCGATGGTTCGAAGCCCGGTCGCTGTTGGGCGAAGGCCCGCGTCTCGAGCAGCAGCTCGGCCGCGCGGGCCGCGACTTCAGCCCCAAACGCCGTCGGCGCCATGTGCCGCCCGACGGGGACAACGAGTTCATCGCCGAAATGCTCGCGGAGGCGCCCGAGCGCGCGACTTAGAGCCGGCTGCGTGAGGTTCAGTTCGTCGGCCGCGGCCGAAACTGAGCGTAGCCGCGCGATCGCCTCGAGCGCGAGGATGAGATTGAGGTCCAGCGACGCGACGCGCATGGTGTCTATTACCGAAAATCATGACAATTATAAAGTCTATTCATTCGACATTATAGGTCGTGGCATGGCATCGCAGCATCGGCGGATGGATCTCGTCACCGCCTTGGCGCAGCAAATTCACAAACGGGAGGAGAAGCGTGGCGGCGACAAGCCCGATCGCGAAAAGGGCGCCGGACTTGAGCGGCGACAAGCCGCTCACGCGGCAGACGCTGGTTTCCTTCAACTCGGTGTCGCTACGCTTTGGCGAAACCGAGATCCTGCGCGATATCGACCTGACCATTGGCGAGGGCGAGTTTGTCTGCGTCGTCGGGCCGTCCGGCTGCGGCAAGACCACGTTACTGCGCCTGATCGCCGGCCTGCTGCAGAAATCCTCCGGCGCCATCACATACAGGGGCGCTTCGCACGACAGCCCGGCAAGCGACATTGCCGTAGTGTTCCAGGACTACGCCAACGCGCTGCTGCCGTGGCGCACTGCTGAGGGCAATGTTTCGCTGGCGCTCGAGGCGGCGGGCACGCCGCGCCGCGAACGCGCCCCGCGCATCGCCGAACTGCTGCGCAAGGTGGGTTTGGAGAAGCATGCGAAGCGCTTCCCCACCGAAATGTCCGGCGGTATGCAGCAGCGCCTGCAAATCGCGAGATGTCTCGCGCAAGAGCCGTCCGTGCTGCTGATGGACGAGCCCTTCGGCGCGCTCGACGCGATGACGCGACAGAAGCTGCAGGACGAGTTGCTGGGCATTGTCGCGCAATCGAAAGTCACGGCCTTCTTCGTCACCCACGATCTCGAGGAGGCGATCTATCTCGGCGATCGCGTGATCGCCCTCGCGCCGCATCCGGGTCGCGTCGCTCAAGTATTTGACGTCAGCCTGCCGCGCCCGCGCGACCAGTTGACCACACGGGAAACGCCGGAGTTTCTGCATCTGCGGCATGCGCTCTTCACCTTCATTCGCGAGGTGGAGGCGTGAAACGGCTGAAGGGCGTCGCTCTTCCTTTTGCGCTCATCGCGCTTTGGCAGATCGCGGCGATGGCGATGCGGATGCAAAGTGACACGCTGTCGACGCCCGCGGAGATCTTCAAAGCGTTGGTCTACGGTCTGGTTGATGGCTCGCTGTTTGCCGCGACCTTGGGCACGCTCGGCGCGGCGGGAGGGGGGCTGGCGATCGGCGTGGCGCTCGGCGTCGGCTGCGGCATCGTCTTCGGACTCCTGCCCGCGCTCTCTCGCCTGATGCGCGTGACGGTGGAGCTACTGCGGCCGATCCCGGCGATTGCCATCGTGCCGATCGTGCTCCTGGTGTTCGGGTTCGGCTTCCGGCTGGAGATCGCCATCGTCTCATTCGCTTGTTTCTTCCCGATGATGATCCTGACCGAAAGCGCGATCCGTCTCATCCCGCCGCGCCTGATGGAGGTCGTGAAGGTGCTTCGCCTCAGTTTCCCGCAGCGCGTCGCGAAGGTCGTCATTCCCGCTTCGCTGCCGCGAATCTTCGTTGCGCTGCGGCTCGCCGCTGGCGTGGCGCTGATAGTCGCGGTGACGGTCGAGATCGCCGCCAATCCAATGGGGCTCGGCTATCGTCTGATGATGGCCGCGCAATCCCTGAGACCGGCGGACATGTTCGCCACCCTGATTTGGATTGGTCTGATCGGTTGGACGCTCAATCGGGCGCTGCTCTTGGCCGAGGCCCGCCTATTCCCGACCACCGCGACGCCGAGGGCCCCATGACGTTCGTGGCACGCACCCTGTGGTTCCTGGCGAGCGTGGCGATGGTTGCAATCATCGTCGCCGGCTGGAAGGCGCTCACCGACGCCAAGCTTGTCTCGCCGGTATTTCTGCCGAGCCCGGAGCGCACGTGGACGGCGATCGTCAATGGTTTCGAACGCGGTAACCTGCTGGCGCAGACGGGCGACACCGTTCGGCGCATGGTCTTGGGCTGGGTGCTGGCGTCTCTGATTGGCGTGGCGGTCGGCGCCCTCATCGGCGTCTCGCGCGTGGCGCAGACTTGGCTTGCGCCGATGCTGGAGCTGGTGCGCCCATTGCCGGCTTCGGCCATCGCGCCGGTCGCTGTCGTGTTCCTTGGGCTCACCGATCAGATGGTGCTGGCGCTGATCGCTTTTGGATCGGTCTGGCCGATGCTGTTGACCACCATTCACGGTTTTTCGAACGCACATCCGAGGCTTGCCGAGGTCAGCCGAACCCTGCGGCTCAGCCCGCTCGCCTACGTCTTCAAGATTGCGTTGCCGGCTGCGTTGCCGGATATACTCGGTGGCCTCCGGCTCGGCTTGACGGTCGCGCTGATCCTCGCAGTCGTCGGCGAGATGATCACGGTGCAGGGCGGCCTGGGCGCGCGTATTTTGATGGCGGCGCGGGGTTTTCGCGCCGCCGACATATTCGCCGGCGTCGCCTTGCTGGGGCTCATCGGCCTCGTCAGCAACGGCTTGCTGAGCCTCGTCGAGGCGCGCGTATTACGGTGGAAGCCGCGATAATCAAATATCCAAGGGGAGGAACCATGAAGCTAAAAACCTTATTTTGCGTCGCGACCGCCGCGCTCACGCTCTCGGCGGCGCTTGCTCAGGCTGCGACCAAGGTGACGTTGATGTACACGGCGACGGCCGCTTTCGCGTCCGCCTTCGTCGCCAAGGACCAGGGTTTCTTCGAGAAGCACGGTGTCGACGTCGACTTGCAACTCAATCCGAACACCTCGCTGGTCGCGACGGCGGTCGCGTCCGGCTCCGTGCAAGCCGGCATCACCACGCCGACCGTGGCCTTCCAGGCGGTCGACAACGGCATTCCGCTGCAGGCTTTCGCCAGTACGAACGTATTCCCCGATCCCTCCGCGGCGGGTCTCGTCGTCTCGCTGACCAGCGGGATTACCGGGCCGAAGAATCTCGCCGGCAAGAAGATCGGCGTGCCTGGCATCGGTGGCCTGCTCGACGTGACAATGCGCGAATGGGTATCCGTCAATGGCGGCGACCCCTCCAAGATCAACATCGTCGAAATTTCGCTGCCGCAGACCGCGGACGTGCTGAAATCCGGCCAAGTTGACGGCGTGGCGGGCGTCGATCCGTTCCTCTCGCGCGCGGTTGATCTCGGCGTCGGCAAAGTCGCCGGTGACTTCATGAGCGTCATCCCGCCCGGCACGGTTGGCGGCATCTTCATCACGACCAAGGCCTGGGCGGACGAGAATACGGAGGCCGTGCGCGGTATGCAGGCGGCGCTCGACGACGCGCTTGTCTATATCAAGGATCACCAGGACTCCGCGCGCGAGAGCCTCGCTAAGCACACGACGCTGCCGCCCAAGGTTGTCGCGGGCATCAAATGGCCTAACCTTTCGACGCATCTCTCGGTGGAGAAGAGCCTCACGTTCTGGAACGCGCTGGCGGTGCGCCAACATCTCATCTCGGCCCCGCTCGATCTCAAGACCTTCGTGATTCCATATTCCGGCGGCTGAACCGGGTTGCCTCTCAATCAATCAAACAGGAGACGCTTCGTTGACTCGCCGCTTTGTAGACCTCTCCGTCGCACTCAAGGCTGGAATTGCTTCCGACCCGCCGCCGCTACTGCCCAAAATTGAATATATGGGCCACGACGACGGTGCGAAAGAATTCGAGCAAATGGCGGGCGTGCCAGTCGATAAGCAGCTCGAAGGCAAAGGCTGCGCCAGCGAGCGTTGCCAGATCACTACCCATTCCGGCACGCACCTCAACGCGCCCTGGCACTATCATCCGACGATGAATAATGGCGAGCGCTCCTGGACGATCGATCAGGTGCCGCTCGAATGGTGCTTCGGCCGAGGCGTGAAACTCGATTTTCGCGAGAAGCCGGACGGCTATGTCTGCACGGCGGCGGACGTCGAGTCCGAGCTCAAACGCGTCGGCCACAAGCTCGAGCCGTTCGACATCGTGCTCGTGAACACGGCGGCCGGCGCCCGTTACGGTCACAGCGATTTCGTCTCGCGCGGCTGCGGAATGGGGCGGGAGGCGACGCTCTATCTGATCGAGCATGGCGTGCGGGTGACCGGGATCGACGGCTGGAGTTGGGACGCGCCGACCGTCCACGTGCGCAAGCGCATCGCGGAAACCGGCGACTACTCGCTGTTCTGGGAGGGCCACAAGGTCGGCGCCGAGCACGCCTATTGCCACATGGAAAAGCTCTCGAATCTCGAGAAGCTGCCGCCGACCGGCTTCACCGTCTCATGCTTCCCCGTGAAGGTCGAAGGCGGCTCGGCCGGCTGGTGCCGCGCGGTCGCGATCTTTGAAGACTGATCAAACTGTCTGTTTGGAGAAGCACTGATGAAATTCGCAACTCTGCCCAACGGCGCGCCGGACGGGCGGCTGCATCTGGTCTCGCGTGACCTCAAGCGGGCGACGCCCGCGATGGCCGCCTCAACTTTGCAGGCGGCGCTTGAGAAATGGAGCGAGCTCGAGTCGGCGCTGAAGGCGGAATATGAGGCTCTCAATTCCGGTGGCGGTCAGCCTTTTGACGCCACGGCCGCGCTCGCGCCGCTCCCACGCGCCTGGCAATGGCTCGACGGCTCCGCCTTCGACAGCCACGGCGATTTGATGGATAAGCTGTTCGGCATGACGAAGAAGGAGAAGAACCCGAAGCCGCTGATGTACCAGGGCGTCTCGGACGTGTTTTTGGCGCCCAACGCGGACGCGTATTTCGTCACGACCGACGACGGCATCGACTTCGAGGGCGAATTCGGAATCATCACCGACGCGACGCCGATGAACTCCAACAAGACCGAAGCCGCGAAACACATTCGTCTTATCGTGCTGATCAATGATTGGAGCTTGCGAAAGCTCGCGCCGATCGAGATGAAGACCGGTTTTGGCTGGGTGCAGGCAAAACCCTATTGCGGTATGGCGCCGGTCGCCGTTACGCCTGACGAACTCGGCGCGCATTGGCGCGATTGCCGAGTCGATCTGCCGCTCAATGTGGAGTGGAACGGCAAGCAATTTGGCGCCGCGAACGGCTATGCTATGAGCTTCGGGTTTGACGATCTCGTCGCGCACGCCGCCTATTCGCGCCCGCTGGTCGCGGGCACTGTCATCGGCTCGGGCACCGTCTCTAATTCGACATACCGCGAAATCGGCTCCAGTTGCATCGCCGAGCGGCGCGCCATCGAGATACTCGACATCGGCGAGCCGAAAACCGATTTCATGAGTTTCGGCGACACGGTGAGCATGGACGTGCGTTTGCCCGACGGGACGCCGGTGTTCGGGACGCTCAGGCAAAAGGTCGTGAAAGCGTGAGACCGCAGCGAAACTCATGCGGCCTTCTTGCGGGAGCCCGCGCGTTTTCGATTCGATGATTGAGGGGCGCCCGTACTCGCGATCCTTGCAGCGGCGTCGCGGATGACGCCGCGCAGCCAGAGCAGACCGGAATCGTGCGCGCGGTATTTGTGCCACTGCATCGCCTGCTGCATCTTAGCGAGTTTATAAGGCAGTTCGACAATCTTCACCGGCAACGTGCGAGCGGCCTGCTCCGCTAAACGGCGGTGAACCGTAGCGATGCGGTCGGTGCCGATCACAAGGAGCGGCAGGCTCATAAAGCTGTAAGTGGTGACGTCGTTGCGGCGCACGACGTTGTGCGTACGGAACAGAATCGATTCGAGCGGCGGCGCGCCGGTCGGAGGCTGCGTCGCCACATGCGAGGCATCGGCAAAGTCCTGGCGCGTAAGCCGCATACGGGCCAAGCGGCTGTCCTTCCATACAACTCCGCAGAAATCCTCTTCCAGCACGACTTCGAAAGGATGTCGCCGTGAGCGAAATTCGGTGGGGATGATGAGAATGTCGACGTCGCCCCGCTCGAGCAACCGTTCCGGCGCCTCCACCTGGTGCATCAGGTTGAAGCGGACGCGCGGCGCGGCGGTGCGGCAGTATCGCAGGGCCTCAGGCGCTAAAGTCGCAAGCGTATAGTCGGACACCAGCAGATTGAACTGCCGATCCGCCGTCGTCGGGTTGAAATCCGAGGTTGTCGCAATCGTCCATTCAACGCGCACCAGCACGTCGCGGACGCCGTCTTTCAGCGCCTCGGCGCGGGGCGTCAGCTCCATCCGGCGCCCGATCCTTACGAGCAATTCATCGCCGAAATAATCGCGCAGTCGCACAAGCGCATTGCTCATCGCCGATTGCGTCATGTGCATGCGCTCGGCCGCGCCGCTGACACTGCGCAGGTTCAGCAAATGATCGAGCGCGACGAGCAGGTTAAGATCGAGCTTGTTGAACCGCATGGGCGCCTCTCCGGGTTGGGGAATCGGCAATAGTCAAACCCATAGCTGATCCATTTTCGGAATCAATATCCGCTATTGAAACAATCCATTTTTGAATGTTTGCGAGAACGACTATTCAAAGCCCGGTGAGGAATACGCCACGAGCGGCTTGGGTCCGGTCTCCGTCGGACCTTTGGCCGCGTCGTTCTCGGGGGCCTGTTGTGTTTAGATACTTTCCCACGAACTATGTCTGGAATCTCTCCGTCGATCTCGCCGTCGAAATGGGCGCGAGGATCGGCGAGATCGAGGAGATGTGCGCGCCTTTACAGGAGGCCGCCAAGCAGCCCGACGCCGCCGGGACAAGAGCGTTTCGCGAGACCTGGTCGAAGATGGCCGACAAGCTCTGCGCGCTCGCCGAAGAGGACGAAGCGCGCGGGCGGACGATTTCCGCCGGCGACAAATACGGCCGCGCCGCAAGCTATTATCTCACCGCCGAGCGGTTGCAGGCGCATGACGCCCCCGGCCGTATCGAGCTTTACGGCCGCATGCTCGCAATCTTCGAGCGCAGCACGCGCCTTGCCGGCGAGAATTGCGAGCGCGTCGAGATTCCCTACGGGGATACGCATCTTTCCGCCCTCTACATTCGGGCCGAAGGCGTGTCCGCACGCGCGCCGATCCTGGTTCAGCTCAACGGCTTGGATTCGACCAAGGAGATGAAGTACCGAGTCGGCCTGCCGCGTTGGCTTGCGCAACGCGGAGTCTCGTCGCTGGTCGTCGATCAGCCGGGCTCGGGCGAGGCCTTACGCTTGCAGCGTCTGCACGCGGTCTACAATTCGGAAATCTGGGCGAGCAAAATTGTCGATTGGCTGGAGACCCGCGCCGAAATCGATCCGAAGCGGATCGGCTTGGAGGGCGTGTCGCTCGGCGGCTATTACTGCCCGCGCGCGGTCGCCTTCGAGCCGCGTTTCGCGTGCGGCGTCGTCTGGGGGGCGAACCATGATTGGCGCGACGTGCAGAAGAAGCGCCTTGCGAAAGAGGGCAATTTCCCAGTTCCGCATTATTGGTCGCACGTGCGCTGGGTCTGGGGCGCCCAGGATCAGGACGACTTCCTGCGCATCGCGGAAAATGTGCATCTAGACGGCGTGCTTGACCGCATCCGCGTGCCCTTCCTCGTCACGCATGGCGAGAAGGATTCCCAGATCCCGCCGCACTGGGCGCAGCGCACTTACGATCAGCTCACCAACTCTCCTAAACGCGAGCTGAAGATCTTTACTGATCGTGAGGGCGGCTCGCAGCATTCGAGCTTCGACAATTCGGCGAACGCCGGCGCCTACATCGCCGACTGGGTCGCCGAGACGCTCGGCGGCCGCACGGCGATCACGAGACAAAAGGGAACCCAGCCATGAACATCATCGGACCCGACGCGCTCGCTTTCGGCGTCGACGACGTCGCCGCCTGCAAAGAGTATCTGATCGCGTTCGGCCTGAGGCCGGTGAACGTCGATGAGACCGGCGGCTTCTTTGAAGCTCTGGACGGCACGGGGATTTTTGTCCGACGCCGCGACGATCCGCGCCTGCCCGCGCCGCTTCCGAGCGCGACCATGCTGCGGCAGACCATCTACGGCGCCGCCGATCAGGCGACGGTGAACGCGATCGGCGACGAGCTTGCGAAGGATCGGCAGGTGCGGCGGCTCGACGACGGAGCGGTCGAGGCGATCGATGATCTGGGCTTTGAGCTCAAGTTCCAGGTGACGAGAAGGCGCAAGCTCGACATGCCTCCCGAGCTCATCAACGCGCCCGGTTCGGCGCCGCAACGCGGCCCCAACAGAATCGGCGTCTTTGAGGAGATGCCGGCGACGCCGCGCATTCTTTCGCACGTCGTCTGTTTCGTGCCGGACATTCCGACGGCGGAAGCGTTCTACGTAAAGCGCCTTGGCTTCAAAGTGACCGATCGCTTCAACGGCACGGGCCCGTTCCTGCGGCCCGCGGGCACGACGGATCATCACACCCTGTTCTTCATCCAGACGCCCGAGTTCATGAAAGGCTGCGAGCATTTTGCGTTCCATATGGGCGGCCCAACCGAACTCATGCTAGCCGGCTCCCGCTTCATTCGCGCGGGCTATCAATCCTTCTGGGGTCCGGGGCGCCACAAGTTCGGCTCGAACTGGTTCTGGTACTTTAATAGCCCGCTCGGCTGCCATGTCGAGTACGACGCCGACATGGATCAGCACGACGATGAATGGGCGCCGCGCGAGGCGCCGATGGGGCCGCAGGCAGCGCAGGCCTTCTTGTTTGAATATCGCGAGCGTTGGGCGCCCGGTGGGCCGCCTCCCGGGGCCAAGGGGCCCGCACAGTGATGGAGCGCCCAATCGGCCGGCTCGACGAGTTCGCCGAGGGCGAAGCGCGCGCTTTCGGGCCGTTCGACGGCTCGCGCGTCAAAGCCTTCGCGGTACGCAAGAACGGCTGTCTCTACGCCTACTGGGACGCGTGTCCGCATTACGGCGGTACGCCAATGGCGTGGAAGACCAACGCCTATCTCAATGCGGCCGGCGACAGGATCGTCTGCGCTTCGCACGGCGCCGAGTTCGATATCGAAACGGGAATCTGCGTGCACGGCGCGGCTCTAGGCCAGCAACTCGAGACGGCGCCGATCGAGGCGAAAGCGGACGGCGAGATCGTCTTCAAATCATAAGGCGTCGGGAGGGAACGATATGTCGGCCAAGGGGATGCGGGTCCTTGTCATAGGCGGCGGCTTTTCAGGCATGTGCGCCGCGATCCAACTGCGCAAGAAAAATGCTGAGGTCGATCTCGTCGAGATCGATCCGGGTTGGCGCACTTATGGCGCAGGCATCACGCTCGCTGGCAGCGGCGCGAGCATGCGGGCTTTGCGCGAGATCGGCGTGCTCGACGAATTCCTTAAACGGGGCGACGCGGCCGATGGCGTCGAAATTTTCACGAGCGCGGGCCACAAGATCGCCAGCATCCCGACGCCGCGTCTCGCTGGCCCCGATGTACCGGCGGGCGGCGCCATCTTGCGTCCGGTGCTGGCCGCGATTCTCGCCGACGCCACGAAAGCGTCGGGCTGCAAGGTCCGGCTCGGAAGCACTTTCTCGCAAATCGCCGACGGCCCCGACGGCGTGCGCGTCGTGCTCAACGATAAGTCTGAATCGACATACGATCTCGTCGTCGGCGCGGACGGACTCTATTCCAAAACCCGCGCAGCGATTTTTCCCGAAGCCCCCGCGCCGCGCTACACCGGCCAAAGCGTATGGCGCGCGGTTCTGCCGCGCATGGCGGAAGTCAATGCGCCGGCTATGTGGTTCGGCGACAAGGTGAAGGTTGGCGTCAATCCGGTCTCGCGCGAACAAATGTACATGTTCGTCACTGAGGATCGGCCGACGAACGATTTCGTCGAGCCCGCCAGCTTCCTTTCGCGGCTGAAGGCTCTGATCGCGCCGTTCGCGGCGCCGATCGTCAAAGCCCTCCACGCCGCTTTGAATCAGCAGTCCAGCATCGTGTACCGGCCGCTGGAGGCGCTGCTGCTCCCGCGGCCCTGGTCGAAGGGCCATGTCGTCCTGATCGGCGACGCCGTGCATGCGACCACGCCGCATCTCGCTTCCGGCGCCGGCCTCGGCTTCGAGGACGCAATCGTGCTGGCCGACGCGTTCGATGCTTCGCACTCTCTGTCACAAGCCCTGAAGGCGTTCGAGGATCGGCGCTGGGAGCGCTGCCGCATGGTGGTGGAAAACTCGCTGCGTCTGGGTGAACTCGAGATCAACAATGGCGATAAAGGCGAGCGGGCCGCCATCATGCGCAATTCTCTGACGGCGCTTGCCGCGCCGATCTAAAAACGTCGGGAGGGAACCATGCAAGCGAGCACGGAGAGCTGGCGCGGGCGCGTCGCGCTGATGGCCGCGCATTGCGCGGGGATGATTGATCTGGTTGCGCTTCCGGTCTGGGTCGGCGCGCTAATTGCCCAATACGGCTTCTCGCCGCCCCAGGCAGGCGGCCTTGCGACAATCTTCCTGGTCGGCGCGGTCGCCTCGAGCCTATTTTTCGCGCCGCGTTTCAATCGGCTCGATGCGCGGTGGCTGGCGATCGTCGGCTTCGCGCTCGCAGGCGTTGCGTTCCTCACGGCCTCGCTGTTCTCTGGTTTTGCCGCGATGGCTGTGTGTCATCTCGTCGCCGGCGCCTCGGTTGGCTGCGCATTGAGTTTTACGCACGGCACGATCGCCCATAGCGGCTATGCGCATCGGCTGTTTGCAATCGTCGGCTTCGCGCTCGGCGTCTTCGCGATCGTATTCCTAGGCGCCACGCCGAACCTGATAGGCGCGTTTGGCGGCGAAGCGTTGTTCCGCGTATTCGCGGGGATCATGACCGTTGCCGCGATCGCTGCGATTCTCGCTTTCCCGAAGGCGAGCGCGGGGCTCGACGAGAACCTGGTCGAGGAGGTCGCGCGTCTGAAGCCCGCCGTTTGGTTCGGCGTCGCGGGCGTGAGCTGCATGGCGCTGACGCAGGCGATGATGTTCAGCTTCATCGAACGCATTGGCCTCGACCACGGCTTCACGCGAGAGGCGGTGACCGGCGTGTTGATCGCGCTCGGCTTCGTCAATCTGTTTCCCGCTCCGCTCGCGGCATTGCTGGAGAGGCGGGTGTCGTCGAACGCGGTATTGATGGCGGGGCCGATTGCGCAGGCGATCCTTGCGGTCGCGATTGCGCTGAGTAGCAGCTTCCTGGGATTCGCCATCCCAACGGCGGTATTCGCGGCGGTGATGATCTTCACGCACACTTTCGCGTTCGGCGTGCTCGCGAAGCTAGACCCGACTTCGCGCGCGCTCGCTGGCACCCCCGCCATGCTGATAATCGGTTCCGCGATTGGGCCCATTCTCGGCGGCGCGCTCGTCCAGTTTATCGGCTATCCCGCCTTGGGCGCGGCCGCTGTTGTGATCGCGATCGTCGCGTTCGCCCTATTTTCGAGGGTGCATGCGCCGCCCTTGTCAATCGCCGCGGCGCCCAAACAGGTGCAGCTCAGTCGATGAGGCGAACGAAACTTCTCGCAATTGGCGAAAATTCGGATTGAAGTCAACACGACAAAGCGCCCGACGGCGTCCGCGAACTCACTGACCGGTGAAGGATTGCAACTCGCCCGCGACAAGCTCGCAATAACCTTCTCAGTCGATCGCCTGTCAGGGGAGCGTCCGCAATTATCGCCGAACATCGCGACCGCGTGGATGGGGATCGCCCCGCCGCCGGCTGCATATTGCAGACCGTCATGTCCTCGATCCCATGAAGGCGGATCGGGCTCACAGCAGCCGTCTGAAGATCTCCTGTCTGTGAGTGGGTTGCGACATCCGCCCCGGGCGGGAGAGCCTTCACGCCATGACCCCGGGTCGGGGTAGGCGCTAGCTTCGCTTGACGCCAAACATCGTGCCGTCCGGCTTCTTGATGAACAAATTGCAGAGCGCGTCTTCGACGTAATCTTTGGTGAACTGAGGCTTCACGCCCTCAAACTTACATGAGGCAAGCACTTGTTCGATGATGAATTTCGGTTGAAAATAGGCAAGCGGCGCTTCGCTTTGGCGAACGCGGTCGAGCACCTGCTGGAAGATATCGTCTGTCAGTTCTAGCCCCGCTTTCTTCGCCATGCCGTCGAACGTGTTGCGGAATAGGTCCACCGGCGGCGCCACGGTCTCCAACTTGTAACCGATCCGGCGTTGGAAGGCCGGGTCCATCAGATCGTCGGGGTGCATGTTGGTGGAGAAAATAACGATCTCGTCAAAAGGAATTGTCACGCTCTTGCCGGTATGGAGAGTTAGATAGTCGACTCGGCTATTCAGCGGCACGATCCAGCGGTTGAGAATATCCTCCGGCTTCGCGCGCTGTCTGCCAAAATCGTCGATGAGAAAAGTGCCGTTCAGCGCCTTGACATGCAGCGGCGCTTCGTAAAATTTGGCGACCGTATTGTATTTGAGGTCGAGCATTTCGATCGTCAGTTCGCCGCCCGTGATCACCATGGGCCGGTAACAGGCAACCCAACGCATGTCCATGCGACTGCGGCGCACATTGGCGACGCCTTGTTGCTCGCCGGCGTCAGGCACTTTGCGATGAACAGCGGGATCGTAAACCTTCATGATCTCGCCGTCCAAATCGACGCAGTAAGGCACATAGATGACGTTCTGGAATATTTTTCCGACGATCTCGGCGACGGTTGTCTTGCCGTTGCCTGCGGGCCCATAAATAAGGATGGCGGTTCCTGAATTGATCGCCGGCCCCAGCCGACTCAGAAACCGGTCGGTCATCACCAGGCCGGCAAATCCATCCACCAACCTCTGGCGGGTCACGATTTCGTTGGTGATGCGCTGGTGCAGGATGCGCTGCTGATAGTCCTTCAGCGACACCGGGGCAGGCCCAAAATACTGTCCACGCTTCATTGCATCCGCGGCAAATTCGCGCCCGGCCCGGGTCAGCGACAGCCGTAACTCCGCCATGGCGCCGCTGCCGGACGCCAACGCCAGCGCCTCGATGAACTTGCGTTCCTTCGCTTCGTTTAATAGTTGGTTCACTATGGTGCTGGACAATTTCAGCGCCTCGGCGATCTGCGACGCTGACTCGAGATTTTCCGTGAACATGCCTTTCATGGCGAGTTCGAGAAGCACTGTGGAATCGATGCCCGTGGCTGCGGTTGTCAACGGCGCCTGCGGCGCGTCCTCCAGCACCTTATTGATCTGTTCATGGGTCAGGAGGCCAAGGGCGACAATGCTTTCGCCGAATCGGCCCCCGTTCTGACGCTGATTTTCTAGGGCGCGTTTGATGTCTTCAGCGGAAACCAGACCCTTGGCCACCAAGATATCGCCCAAGTTCATTTTTTCGGCCCATTGCACGTAGTCGTCCGCACATTATGCGCGCGAATCGTGTCAGATTCGTTTTGAGGTCCTTAGCTTCCGAGCTTTGCTCACTCACCGGTCTCCTCACCGCTCTTCTCACTCATCGGCGCCGAGGGCTCAATCGTCGGGCTCCGCGACGCGCGCGACCCGCAGTGATTCGATGGTTCTGAAACCTGCCTCATTTGCCGGCCGGGGGCCGGGCTTGGCGACATCGGCGATACTTTCGCGAGCGGCGAACTGGCGGCGCCACGTCACCCTCGATGTCACGCCGTCAAGACTTCGCCGCGAGCGCCGGCTGGGGGGCCGGACAGCCGAGTTACTATGGGCGACTGGGGGGCGGCGGCCGATCGTGGCCTCGAGCGCGCTGGCGGAGGACCGCGGCTGACCCCGCTCAGCCCACGCTCGCAGCGACGTCCTGGCGTTCGCCGTCCCGTGAAAGGATCCGTAAAGCGAAGCGGATTGCAAAACGAACCCGACGAACTCTCGGGACCGGCGATCCGGTCGATGGCGGCTATCTCACCGTGTGATCTAAGCATCGCTCGAAATGGGAATATTCGGTTTGCGGACTTCAGGTTCAAATGGCGAGGAGACCAAAAAGCTCATACGAGCCGCGGGGATCAAGCTTATGTCGTTGCGCGGATTTGAAGCCGTCAGCCCATTTCTGCGACGCTATAAGGTCGCCGGTAAGGACGTGAGGTCGCTAGGGGACCGGTTCCGACGCCGACAACCAATCGACGCCACCCTGCCTCCGGTCACCAATCACGCAAGGGTCACGCGGCTCATTTGACTGGCCGCCGATAGGAACGAATTGAAACCAGCGCAGCGACTTCGAGGACACCCGCTTGCCCCGTCTGAAAGTGCCGCTCCCGAGGGCGTGGCCGTAACGATCCTGGTCGATCGCGACTTTGGCGTGGACCGCCATTTGCGAACAAGCGGCGTCAAGCATCGCGTCCATTCCCTATTGCGCCAGGGTTGTCTGCTCTACAGACCCGTCCCCAGCATGTCGGAACGGAGGCTGCGGCCGTTAATCTATATGCGCCGAACTGCTCAACCAAAACAGCTTCTTCACCCAAACCTTCGGCCTCGTCCGGAATATGGCGTGATTCGTGACAGAAACGAATGGCCAACGCGACGCCGTGCGTTGCCTCCGTGAGCCGAACTGCCGCCGGACGAGGCCCAGAAGCTTTTTATGAGTGGCAGGAACAAAAATGCGGCTCTTGAGTTTTAGGACGCGGTTTCTGGTTTGAGCGTCTTTTGCCCGCGTCATGTAAAAAAACGAGGATATCGCTTGAACGCTGGAACTCATCCCGGTACGCAGCCCCTGGACCTGGCGCTGATCGGCAACTGCCGAGTGGCTGCGCTTGTTGACCGGGCGGCGCGCATCGTTTGGTGGTGTTTTCCTCGCTTCGACGGCGATCCGGTTTTTTCTCGGTTGCTAGCTGGCGACGAGGAGAAGGGCTTCAGCGACGTCGTCATGGCGAAAATGGCAAAATGTGAATCGCGCTACGTGCGCAACACCGCCATCGTCGAAACGCTGATGACGGATGAAGACGGCGCCACCTTACGCATCACCGATTTCGCGCCGCGCTTCGAGCGCTTCGAACGCACATTTCGGCCGCCGCAGATTGTTCGGCGAATTGAGCCAGTCTCCGGATCGCCCAGAATCACTATTCGCGTGCGACCGACCTGCAACTATGGGCAATCCGTCGAAGGAACTGTTGTTGGCTCAAATCATATCCGGTATCTAGGCGGGCGAGAGGTCGTTCGGTTGACGGCGGACGCGCCGCTCTCCTATATCGTCAACGAAGTTATGTTCCCTCTAACGCGATCGCTATCGCTGTTCTTCGGCCAAGACGACCCTCTGCGCAGCGCAATGGACACGACGGGAAGGGAGTTCCTCGACAGGACACGCGAATATTGGCTCAACTGGACTCGCAATCTCGCCGTTCCGCTGGAATGGCAGACCGCTGTAATCCGTGCGGCGATCACACTTAAACTCTGCAGTTTCGAGGAGACGGGCGCGATCGTCGCCGCACATACGACGTCGATTCCGGAAGCGCCCTCTACCGGCAGAAACTGGGACTACCGGTATTGTTGGCTGCGTGACGCCTATTTCGTGATTGACGCACTCAACCGCCTGGGCGCGACCGACACGATGGAGCACTATCTCAACTACATTGCGACGATCGCGGCGGATCTCGATCCGTTGCGACCCGTTCATTGCATAGTGCCGTTTGAACCGCTCGAAGAGGAAATCGCCAAGAATCTGCGAGGTTTTCAGGGCTTTGGTCCTGTGCGCATCGGCAATCAGGCCGTTCACCAAGTGCAGAATGACGTTTATGGTAGCGTGATCCTCTCCGTTACCCAGATGTTCGTCGATGAACGCCTGCCGCGCATGGGGGATGAAGGTCTCTTCCGCAGACTCGAAGCGCTCGGTGAAAAGGCGTATGCGCTTGCCTTCGAGGCCGACGCGGGCCCCTGGGAGTTTCGTAGCCGAGCCGAACCGCACACCTATTCAGCAACCATGTGCTGGGTTGCCTGCGACCGTCTGGGGCAGATCGCGCGGCGCTTGGGCCTTGGCGATCGCACCAAATATTGGCACGACCGAGCGCACATCCTTCGCGAGCGGATTCTGAGCGGCGCGTGGGACCCTGAACGGCAGGCGCTCACGGGCGCGATGGGCCGCTCCTATCTCGACGCCAGCGTGTTGCTGGTGTCCGAACTCGGTTTGTTGTCGCCGCGAGACGAGCGTTTTCGCTCCACCTGCGACGCGATCGGGCGTGAACTCATAAAAAACGGTCGCGTCATGCGCTACGCGGCCCCAGACGATTTTGGCGCGCCGGAGACTGCTTTCCTCGCTTGCGAGTTCTGGTACATGGACGCGTTGTGTCATATCGGGCGTAAGGCGGAGGCGCGGGAAATGTTCGAGGCGATTCTTGCCGCGCGCAATCATTTCGGATTGTTGTCCGAAGATATTCATCCCGATACCGGCGCGCTCTGGGGCAATCTGCCGCAGACCTATTCGATGGCCGGCATCATCAATACGGCGGCGCGGCTGTCATTGGGTTGGGAGGACGCATGGGCGCGCGCATCGTCATAGTTTCGAACCGCGTTGCAGTTCCTGAAAAATCGCGCGGGGCCGTTGCGGGCGGCCTCGCGGTCGCGGTCAAGGCGGCGATGAAGGGAAAGTACGGGCTTTGGTTCGGCTGGAGCGGCAAGGTAACAGAGAATCAGGACGCGGCGCCGCAAGTGCTCGAACACAAGAACGTAACCTACGCGCTGATTGATCTCGTCGAAGCCGACTTTCAGGAATATTATAACGGCTTCGCCAACAGCGTGCTGTGGCCCATCCTGCATTACCGTGTCGATTTGCAGGAATATTCACGCGCCGATGCCTCTGCGTATATGCGCGTCAATCGACTCTTCGCCGACAAACTGAGTGAGTTTTTGCACGAAGACGACATCGTCTGGATTCACGACTATCATCTCATTCCGCTTGGGCGTGAATTGCGGGCGCGAGGCCACAAGAACCCGGTCGGGTTTTATTTGCATATTCCCTGCGCTCCCGCGGACATCCTGAAGACTTTGCCGGTCCACGCGGAAATCCTGGGGAGTCTATCCTATTATGATCTCGTCGGATTCCAGACCGAGAATGATCGAGACAACATGGCGCAATATCTAGTTTCGATTGGCGCTCGCGAAACTCGAACTGACATCTTTGAATGGGAGCAGCGACAATTCAAGCTGGGCGTCTTTCCGGTTGCAATCGAAACGGCAACCTTTCAACGCCTCGCCCGCAATGCGAGGCGCTCCAGCGAACTCATGCGGATCGAGCAAAGTCTCGGGGGGCTCAAGCTGGTCGTCGGCATCGACCGACTCGACTACTCCAAGGGCATTCCGCACAGAATTCGCGCATTCGAGGCGTTTTTGGAACGCTATCCAGAATGGCGGGGGCGCGTTGTGCTGCTGCAAATCTCGCCAAAATCGCGTGAAGGTATTCAGGAGTACGAGGATGTTGAGGCAGAAGTGACAAGCCTGATTGGGCGCGTCAACGGTCGGTTCGGCGATGCGGTCTGGACCCCGATCCGCTACATCAACCGATCCTACTCGCGCACGGCGCTCTCGGGAATTTACCGTCTTGCTGACGTTGCGTTGGTGACGCCGCTGCGCGACGGCATGAATTTGGTCGCCAAAGAGTTTCTGGCGGCGCAGGACCCCGAGGATCCCGGGGTACTGGTGCTCTCCGAACTCGCGGGCGCAGCGGCGAGGCTCGATCTCGCGGTTATCGTCAATCCGCACGAGATTGAAGGCGTCGCGGCCGCGCTCAAGTTTGCTCTTGAAATGCCGCTGGATCGGCGCCGCGCGCGGCACGACCCGATGATAAAATATCTCATGCGCAACGATATCCGTCATTGGGCCGATGAATTCCTGATTACGCTGACATCACGGACCTCGCGCGGTGATCTTTTGAAGAGCTTGCGCGCTTTCTTGAGCACGGTGATGCTGCCCGCGTCATAGCGGAGCGATGATAAGTTCGCGCCTCCTGATTCTTGGTGGCCCAACTATGACGGCCGGACTGCCCTAAAAACGTCGATATGACGGCGATGCTTACGCAATCCGCGTACGGCCGCGGGTTCGTCTCTTGGAGAAGTTGATGGACAATCTAGAAGCGCCAGCACCCCTCCATCGTGTTGACGGGACGCCATCGTACGCCGTCGTCGCTGCGGAGTCTTTGCAAGAACTGCGCACGCTAACGCTGAAGAACGGGGATACTTTTGCAGTTTTCAACCGTGCGGGTGACATACGAAGCAGCGTCACCAGTCCAGAAGGGATATTTCATCGAGATACCCGGCATCTTTCTTCGTTTCTGTTGACGATCGCGGGTGCGCGGCCGATGCTGCTTAGCGCAACGCTACGAGATGACAATGCGATTTTGACCTGCGATCTGGCCAACCCTGATATGCCTGGTCCGCAGACCGTCGAAAATGATCGCATTCATATTCGTCGCTCACGTTTCCTCTGGAACGGCTCTTGTCTGGAGCGGATCGCGGCGCGAAATTTCGACCGGAAGTCACGGCGAATCGAGTTCGAGATCGCGTTTGCGGCCGATTTCGCTGATGTTTTCGAAGTTCGCGGCAGTCGCCGCGAGCGACGCGGCGCCTTACGCCCGCCAGAGGTGGCGACGGATAGCGTAAAGTTGAGCTACGATGGCCTCGATGGCGAACGACGTGAAACAAACGTGCGCTTCGATCCGGCGCCGACGTTTTTGTCTGGGGACAGTGCGAAATATGTGATCGAACTCGCGCCGGGACAATGGCAGTCGATTTTTATCGAGATAGCTTGCGGCGCCGGAGGCGCCAACCGGGGTCAGCGGGCCTTCCTGACCGCGCTTCGCGACAGCAAGCGCGCGCTTCATCGTGCGTCGGCGAGAGCGGCGAAGGTTTCTTCGAGCAACGAAAGCTTCAATGAAACGATCGGCAGAAGCGTTTCCGATCTTTACATGCTGCTGACCGATACCAAAGAGGGCCCGTACCCCTACGCGGGAGTCCCTTGGTTCAGCACAGTTTTCGGGCGCGACGCTTTGATTACTGCGCTAGAGACGCTCTGGCTCGATCCAGCGATCGCGGCCGGTGTTCTCGGTCATCTCGCGGCGACGCAAGCGACAACCACAAACGCCGAAGCGGACGCTGAACCCGGGAAGATTCTTCACGAGGCGCGCAACGGCGAAATGGCGATTTTGGGCGAGGTGCCGTTTCGCCGCTATTACGGCAGCGTTGATTCGACGCCGCTGTTTGTGGCGCTTGCCGGCGCCTACCTCGAACGGACCGGAGATTTGGCGGCAGTCGAGCGTTTGTGGCCAAACATCGAGGCGGCGCTTAACTGGATGGTCAAATATGGCGACCGCGATGGCGATGGGTTCATCGAATACGGTCGGCAGACGTCTGAGGGATTGATTAATCAGGGTTGGAAGGACAGTCACGATTCGGTCTTCCACGCGGATGGGAGGCTTGCGCGCGGACCGATCGCTATAGTTGAAGTGCAGGCTTACGCCTATGCAGCCTGGCGGGCCGCCGAGCGTATCGCCAGGCGCGGTGGCCGAGAACGGCAAGCCGCAGAATTCGCGAGGCGCGCGGAATCGCTGCGCCGCCGTTTCGATGAGGCGTTTTTTGACGACGAGATCGGCAGCTATGTACTCGCGCTCGATGGCGACAAGAGGCCGTGTCGCGTCCTGACGTCGAACGCGGGCCACGCCCTGTTTGCGGGCATCGCCTATCCCGAGCGCGCGAAGTCCGTCGCACGGGCTCTTCTGGGCAATGCGTTCTTCACCGGTTGGGGCGTGAGAACATTGGCTTCTAGCGAAGCCCGTTACAATCCCATGAGTTATCACAACGGGTCGGTGTGGCCGCACGACAACGCTTTGATCGCCGCCGGCTTGGCGGCTTACAATTATCATGACGGGACGGCCAAGATTTTTGATGGCTTGTTTGCCGCGGCCAGGTACATTGATCTGCGACGACTGCCCGAGCTGTTCTGCGGCTTTCCTCGTAAGCCCGCACAAGGACCGACCTTCTATCCCGTTGCCTGTTCGCCGCAGGCCTGGGCGGCGGCCGCGCCGTTGTCGATGATTCAGTCCTGCATCGGTCTATCTTTTGACCCCGACGCCAATCAGATCATTCTGCGCGAACCGATGCTGCCAAGCTTCCTCAACGAACTCGTCCTGAATAAAGTAGCCGTGGGGGACGGGTCGGCTGACCTTGCGCTGCGACGGTCGGGCCGCCGCGTCGTTGTCGATGTGGTCGCCCGCCGCGGGTCCGTTCGGGTCGTGACGATTGACTGATCTTCGTCAGGCAGCCTGCTCGTTAAGCCACCTCAACTCACGGTCGACCAGCGCGCTGTAAACGCCGCGTCGTCGCAAAAGCAGTTGCGGAGAGCCATCCTCGATAACCTTGCCAGCATCGATGACAAGAATGCGATCGAAATTGCGCAGCGTTGATAGCCGATGCGCTATGGCAATGACCGTGCGGCCCTGAATTAGGCGATCGAGCGCCCTGCGAACCGCCTCCTCCGACTGCCCGTCCAGCGCCGCGGTCGCTTCGTCGAGTAGCAGAAGCGGAGCGTCGCGCAGAAACGCACGCGCGATGGCGATCCGCTGTCGCTGGCCGCCCGAGAGTTTGACGCCGCGATCGCCTACCACCGTTTCCATGCCTTCCGGCAAGGCGTCTATAAAGGACAGGCATTGCGCCGCCTCTGCGGCTTCGAGCACCTCTTCATTTGTCGCTTCGGGGCGGCCGTAACGAATGTTTTCCGCGAGGGTTCGATTGAACAACGATGTATCCTGGGGCACGACGGCGATCGCGTCGCGCAAGCTTGCGTCGGTCGCGCAGGCGATGTCCTGTCCGTCAATCAGAATACGGCCGCCTTGTGGAAGATAAAAGCGTTGCAGCAGCGAGGCTAGCGTCGATTTACCGGCGCCGGATTCGCCGACGATGCCGATCCTTTGCCCCGGCGGAATTTCGAAGCTCAAGCCATCGAAGATCGGCTCGCCGCCGGGATAGCGGAAGGCGAGGCGCTCCACCGCTATGTGCGCGCCTCTGACCAGAAGCGGTTTCGCATCGGGTAGATCGGTGAACTCATGCGGCGAGAGCAAAGTTACCAGCGCCTCGCCCAGGCGCGCCCAATGTTGGGTGACATCGACAAGCGCAACCGCAAGATCGCGGGTCGCACTAAGCAGAGAAAGCCCCAGTGTACAAATCAACACGACGTCGCCAGCCGTCGCCCGCCCGCTTTGCCAAAGCGTCAGCGCCCACACAAGTAGGGCGACCGTCATGACGACGACAGTCAGCGCGTGGGCGATTCTCAGCTTTTCGAGGTGACGCAGACTGCGACCGCGCGCCGTAAGTTCGCCGGCTATCGTCGCGTCCAAACGCGAGCATTCGAGCGCGACGCGACCGAAGGCCCGCGTCAAGCCCATATTGGCGACGACATCCACCATTTCGCCATCGACTAAGGCGGCGCGGTCTGCAAATGCGGAGTGCAGTGCGCGACCGCTCGCGGCGTATCGGTAGATGGCCGCGACCACGATCGTTGCGACCACGACCAAGACCCCCGCCATCATCGCATTTACGCGACTAATTAAGATGACGGCGCCGAGGGTCGCCGCACAAGGCGGCAGAACGCTCGACATGGTCATGGTCTCGATTTGGAAGACCGCGTTGGAGGTCGCAGTGATCCGGCTGGTCAACGTCCCGGGCAGGCGCGCGGAGAAATAGTTCGGGGCGTGTCCCGTTAAGTGTCCGAACAACTCGCGGCGCAGATCGCCTGTCACGTCCACGAAAGTGCGGCTGGCGATCCAACATGCGACCCGCCACAACAAATTGTCAGCCGCCACCAACGCCGCTATCGCCGCCACTGCGACCCAAGGTCCCGACGCATCCGGACGCCGCGAGAGCGCGTCGACGAGCAGCTTTACGGCGAATTGCGTTGTCACCGACGCGCCGACCGCACCCAGCACCGAAAGAACAATTACAGCGTGTGCGATCGGACGCCGCCGAATATAGCGCCCGATGAAACGCAGCGGATCGTCGCGATAGCGGGAAAGGTCAGATGTCAACTTGGACTCCCTCGGCTCCATTGGAAATTCCTCGAGGGTCAACAGGTTCCCGTAGATTGCGGCGTTGCGGCGCCCGAAGATTGTCCGTCTTTTTTTTGAGCGATTCGCCCGCGCTTTGTACGAAACGAGTGGGCTAGGAAAGGAGTTAGGCGAATGGTGTCTTTCGCAAAAGAGAGTGGTGAAATGAAGATCGCTCAAGTCGCGCCGTTGACAGAAGCCGTTCCCCCGAAACTTTACGGCGGCACGGAGCGAGTCGTCTCCTGGCTCACAGAGGAACTCGTGGAATTAGGCCATGAGGTGACGCTTTTCGCCAGCGGCGACTCTGTTACTTCCGCCAAACTGGAGGCCATTTGGCCGCGAGCGCTTCGGTTGGACGGAACGGTCCGCGATCCGAATGCGCTGCATATGGAGTTGGTTGAGCGGGTGTGCCGCCGCGCCAGCGAATTCGATGTTGTCCACTTTCACCTCGACTATTATCCGTTCTCAATTATGTCGCGACAATCGACGCCGTTCGTAACCACGTTGCATGGGCGCCTCGACCTGCCGGAGCTCCAACCGATCTTCACGACATTCTCGCGAGTCCCGGTCATATCGATCTCGGATTCGCAGCGCCGACCTATCCCGCAGGCGCATTGGGTCTCCACCGTCCACCATGGATTGCCCCAAACCTTGTTGGAGCCCTGTGGCTCAACGCCGTCCTATTTGGCCTTTCTCGGTCGCGTTTCTCCGGAAAAAGGTCTGGAGCGCGCGATCAACATCGCGCGCATGTGTCAGATGCCGCTCAAGATTGCTGCGAAGGTCGATCAAGCCGACGCAAACTATTTCAACAAGGAGATCGCACCCTTGTTGAGTCAACCCGGCATTGAGTTTATCGGCGAGATTGACGACGCTCGCAAGCCGGAGTTCCTGGGCGGCGCCGCAGCCTTGTTGACCCCGATCGACTGGCCGGAACCTTTCGGTCTCGTGATGATCGAGTCGATGGCGTGCGGAACACCGGTCGTCGCGTTCAATCGCGGGTCTGCGCCCGAAATCGTCGAGCACGGCGTCACAGGGTTTATTGTCGAGGACACGACGAGCGCGGCGGGCGCCGTGAAAGAAGCGATTGGCCTGCCGCGCGATCGAATTCGCGCGCGTTTTGAAGAACGTTTCACCGCCCGTCGGATGGCCAAGGACTACCTCGAGTCGTACCGGACCCTGATTTTCGGTCAACAGCGCGGTCGCGCGCGTCTTGCTGCGGTTTAGGGCGCCGGCTGTTCGTCAGGCCGACCCCGGCTTGGTTTCTGGCATCGCCAGCGCCAACAGAATAAGCCCCAAGACCGCGAAGCCGGCGAGCACGTCGAAAGCGAAGGCGGCGCCGTATCGGTCGCTGAAAAACCCGCTCAGTGTCGTACTGAGCGAGGCGCCGAACCCCATGGCGCAACCGACGGACCCCTGCGCCAGATTGAAATGGCCGCTGTCGCGGGTGAGGTCGGCGATGGTGAGCGGCACGAGAACGCCGAGCGCCGCCGCCGAAACCCCGTCGAGCAACTGGATTGCCACCAGCGCCCGCGGATCGGCGATAAATGCGAAAAGAACGCCACGCACGGCGAGCGCCCCGAAGCCGAACAACAGGAGCGGTCTTCGCCCCCAACGGTCCGCAAGATAGCCGACGAGCGGCGAAAGCAGCGTAACCGTAAACTGCGGCGCGACGATCGCCGCCGCGACCAACACCGTCGCCAGTTTCTCAGAGCGCTGCGTGACCAGGCTGGCGGCCAAGGGCAGCATCGCCGCGTTGGCTAGGTGGAACATGAGTACGCAGAGCGCGAACGCCACGAGAGTTGGTTGCCGCGACAAGGCGAAGAGACTGCCGAGTTGCGCGCGAAGGCTGGACGCTTTCCCGCGGGCGGCGTCGGACGCGGGCGCGATATCGTCCGGGCGAATGTTGAACAACGCCACGATAGCGGGAATTGTGAGCGCGCCGGCAATGTAGAAGACGGCGCGATCGGAGAGGTAATATCCGCTGGCGCCCATCAATCCGGCGGCGATGCCGGTTCCCGCCGAGGCGAACGCGGCATTGCGACCGAGGCGCCGCGCGAGACCCCTTTCGCCCGCGAGGCCGACGCTAATGGCGACGATCCCCAAGCCAAGCGTACAACTCGCGATCGCGAGGACCAAGCGGGAGGCGAGTGCGACAGCGAAGACCGGGTAGGCGGCGAACACAAAGGCGCTGCCGGCGATCGCCACGAGCGCGATCGCCGCCAGCGCGCGCAGGGACCGAGTCGCGTCGACGAGCGCCCCGCACGGCGCCTGGCCGAACAAACTGACCAAGCCGCTGATCGTCAACAGCAGGCCGATGTCGGATTGCGTCCATTTCTGCTCGGTCAGAAAAACCGACACAAAGGCGCCAAATCCTGTCTGCACGTCGGCGACGAAAAAGACGCACCAATCTAGGCCGCGCCAGCTTCGCGTCGACAATTTTTCGGGAGCACGTGGCGGCGCCGGGCGCGAATGCAGCACGGAAGCTATTATGGCTTGAGCGCCGAAGGCTCCGGCGTGGAGCGGGCGCCGGTCGGACTCGGGGTCGGCGTCGCGGGAGCGCCCATGACCACGATCGGTTCGCCCGGCTTGTAGGCGGGAGCGCTGCGCACTTGCTCGACTGAAAGATCGGCAACCAGCTTGTCCATCCCATCCGTTTTAGGGAAATGTAGTATGCGCCAATCGACGGCTATCTTCCGCGAGCCGACGCCGAGAAACCCTCCGAAATCGACGATCGCCGCTAGCAGCGCGCCGCTGCGATCAACGACGACGTCGACCACATGGCCAAGATCCTCCCCTTTAGAGGTCTGTACGCGCAATCCGAGCAGCGTTTGGCCGCCTGCATCGTTGACGACAAGCGCCGAGGTCACGCCACCATCCGCTCGCGGTCGAGTTGGAGCAGGCGTGGGCGTGGCAACGATCACGGGTGATGAAGCGCCGGCCGCAGGCGTTGCGTCCTCCGCCGCGGCGAACGACACGGAAAGCGGCACTCCGACGACGATTAGAAACAAAGGGCGCCACGCGCCCAAAATGCGGCCCGCCATCGATCCGCCTTACGTACTAACAACTCAAGCAGGCTTTTGCATCGCTTCTTGTCGAGCATAAGGCGCGGCAACTCAACCCTCCGCATTCTGATCGCCCGCAACATCCATCTGACCCAAAAACCACCTCCGTAGCGGTCGTTAGCACGTGATTGTCAGCGACATTCGTAGCGACTGGCAACGAAAATCGAATTTGAAAGCAAGGAGCGGAGTGAGCGAGGCCGGCGACTCCTCTAGATGGGGGCCGACAGAAACCGAAGGAATTGTCCGATGAGCCCGACGACCAACCAGGGAACTCCGGCGGTCGCGAATGACGCCCGCTGGCGAGCGGTAAGGGAGCGGAACGCCAAAGCGGACGGCAAATTCGTGTTCGCGGTGAAGACGACCGGAATCTATTGTCGCCCTTCGTGCTCGTCGCGCTCCGCGAACCGGGCCAACGTGGTGTTCTACGACCGCCCGAGCGACGCGGAGGCGCAGGGCTACCGCGCCTGCCGCCGTTGCCGACCGAATGGGACATCAATCGCCGCGGCGACGGCGGCGGCCGTCGCGAAGGCCTGCCGCGCCATCGAAAGCGCTGAAGCGATGCCGAAGCTCGACGGGCTCGCCGCCTCGGTCGGCATGAGCGCTTTCCATTTTCATCGCCAGTTCAAGGCCGTCACCGGGCTAACGCCAAGGGAATACGGCGCCGCGCAGCGCATGAAAAGGGTGCGCTCCGAGCTTGCTCAGGGCGGCGTGACTGTGGCCGGCGCGATCTACGGCGCCGGCTTCAACTCCAACAGTCGCTTCTACGAAAAATCGTCTGACGCCCTCGGCATGACACCGACGGCGTTCAAACAAGGCGGCAGGGGCGCCGAGATTTACTTCGCTGTCGGCGAATGTTCGCTCGGCGCCATCCTGGTCGCGCGCAGCGACAAGGGCGTGTGCGCGATCACGCTCGGCGTTGATCCGGCGGCGCTCGCTCGCGACCTGCAAGACCGCTTTCCCAACGCGCGGCTGGTCGGCGGCGACGCCGATTTCGAGCAGCTTGTCGCGCGCGTCGTCGGCTTTGTCGAGCAGCCGAAGGTCGGCTTGGACCTGCCGCTCGACGTGCAGGGGAGTGTTTTCGAGGAGCGCGTCTGGCGGGCGCTCTGCGAAATCCCGGTCGGCGAAACGGCGAGCTATTCCGAGGTCGCGCGACGCATCGGCGAGCCCGGCGCCGCGCGCGCGATCGCCCGCGCCTGCGCCGCCAACCCTGTCGCGATGGCGATCCCCTGCCACCGCGTCGTGAGAAACGACGGCGCGCTCTCTGGCTATCGCTGGGGCGTCGAGCGCAAGCAGGCATTGCTGGAAAGGGAGAAGCAGGCATGAGCGCGGTTGCCGACGCGAAGCCCAGCGATCTCCGATCGGCGCAGCAAAGGATAAGCCAATACGATTGGGACGCGCTGGCGACGGAGCTCGACGCTTATGGCGCGGCCGTCATGGAAAGACTGCTCTCGCCCGAGGAATGCGTAGCGATGTCGGCGCTTTACACGGAAGAAGGGCGCTTCCGCAGCCACATCGTGATGGCGCGGCACGGCTTCGGCCGCGGCGAGTATCGGTATTTCAAATATCCTTTGCCGAGCTTGCTCGAAGAGCTGAGAACGGCGCTCTACCCACCGCTCGCGCGCGTCGCCAACCGCTGGAGCGCGCGAATGGGGACTGAGAGAAGTTACCCGGAGACGCATGCCGAGTTTCTGAAACTCTGCCACGACGCGGGACAGACCCGGCCGACGCCGTTGTTGTTGCGCTACGTCGCCGGCGACTTCAACGCCCTCCACCAGGACCTCTACGGCGATCTCGCCTTCCCGCTTCAGGCGGCGATCTTGCTGTCGGAGCCGGGGCGCGATTTCACCGGCGGCGAATTCGTGCTGACCGAACAACGCCCGCGCATGCAGAGCCGCGCGGAGGTCGTTCCGCTGCGCCAGGGCGACGCCGTCGCGTTCGCTGTGCACAACCGGCCGGCGCGAGGTGTGAAGGGAGACTACAGGGTTAACCTTCGGCACGGGGTCAGCCGGCTCAGATCAGGACTGCGCCATACCCTCGGCGTCATATTCCACGACGCCAAGTGAAGTCGCGTCGGCGTCAGATGCCTTCCGCGCGCGCGAGCGACAAGGCGGCAGAGTTCAACACGCCGGAGACGCCCGTGCTGACGGCATTGCGGATTCTCGCGGAATCGGGGTCCTCGGCGCGCACCAGCATGATCTCGTGGTGCACCTGCGCCACGGTCTGCCGCAACACGCGCACCGCCGCCGCGCGCGTCGGCGCGGCGCGCGCGCGAGCGGCGGCGGCGTGGACCATCGCCGGGATGTGCTGGAGCTGGACTCGCAGCTTCGGCGGCAGCTTCTGGATGATGATCTGCAGCGCGTCGGCGTAGCGGTCCAGCGCGTTGGCGATGTCTTCCTGCGAAGCGTCGCGGCAGCGCTCCACATATTGCTCGGTCGCCGCCGAGATCGCTTCCACCGCCGCCACCGGATCGGCGAAGCTCGCGGCGTCCGGCAGTTGCAGTTCGACGCCGCAGGCGGCATTGGCCCCAGGAATCTCGATCGTTGGCGGCGGATTTACGTAGACGCTCGGGCTAAGATTGATCAATGAGGTGAACAACGGCGGCAAGATGACGCCTTTGTTCGGCGGCGTCGTGCCGGTCGGCGTCAGTGTGACCAGGTAGTTGGTCGCCGCCCGGGGATCGGTGAACGCGATGGCGGGAATAAGCGCTACGCCCAAGCTGGGATTCGGGCTGGCGTAATGCTCGGAGAGCGTGGCGGGATCGAACAGCGTCCCGTTGGTCAGCGTCGGCAGCGCGTCCGCCGCGGTCGTACCGTCGAAAAACTTGGTGTTCGGCGTGGCGGTGATGGTGATCGGCTCAGGATTGATGACGCCGGTCTCGGTCGGCGCCAAAGTAACGGTGTAGTTGGTCGCTGCGCCGGGATTTGTGAAGGCGATCGCGGGATTCAACTGAAGCCCGTTTCCCGCGTTCGCCGTCGCATAAGTCTCCGACAGGGTGGCCGGGTCGAAGAGCGTGCCGGTTGTGACGGTCGGCAGGGCCGCGGCCGCGTTCGTGGCGTTATAGGTCTTGGTGTTGGCCGCGGCGGTGATGGTGATCGGCTCAGGATTGATGACGCCTGTCTCGGTCGGCGCCAACGTGACGATATAATTGGTCGCCGCCCCGGGATTGGCGAACGCGATCGCGGGGTTCAGCTGAAGCCCGGTTCCGGCGTTCGCCGTCGCATAAGTCTCCGACAGCGCCGCTGCGTCGAACAGCGTCCCCGTGGTGACGGTCGGCGCGGCCGCGGCCGCGGTGGTCGAGTCATATGTCTTTGTGTTGGCGGCCGCGGTCACCGTGATCGCTTCGGGACGGACCGTCAGTTGACCGGGGGAGACGAACGCCAGCGCATAGCCATTAAGCGCGGCCAGCGAACCTTGCGCGACATTGATAGTATAGGGGCCGCCAGCGACCGTCGCGGTCGGCGCCGAGCCAGCCGAAGTGACGCTCGGCGCCCCACTATAGGCGCGCGCCGCCGAGTCGCCGAGAAAAGCGCCCGCAACGCCCGTCTCAATGCCGCTGACGGTGAAATCGAGCGCGACTTTCGCCGTTGCGTCCTGGCCGTAGGTTTTACTGTCGTCAATCGAGGTGAACGTCACCGTCGGCTGGAATGCGAACAGATAAAAGTTGCCGCCCGTCGGCGGCGTCGCGGCCGGGTAAGCCGTGTTGAAAACCGCCTGATTGTTGCTGTTAAGCCCGTCGAAAATGTCGTTCGTCGGATTGGCGGAATAAATGAGCCAATTCGGCGGCGTCGGCGCAGGGGGGCCCGTCAGGTTGATCGCGCCGGCGCCGGCGTCGTTGATGAAGGCGCCCGCCGCGGCCAAGGTCACCGCCGCGCCCGCTCCCGAAGCCGTGAGCGTCGTCCCGGCCGCCAACGTCAGGCTGCGTCCCGCATCCGTCGTGCGCGCGAAGATTGACGCCGCCGAAATCGAAGGCAAAGTCATGCCGCTCGCCGAGGTGAACGATACGGCGCCGAGCGTGGCCGTTCCAGCATAGGGAAGCGGCGTTTCGCCGATCGCTCCGCCGAAACTCAGGCTGCCTGCGACGACCGTTAAATTATAGTCGAACGAAGTGTAGATGGCGTTGGCGCTGTCGATCGTCGAGCCGAAAGTCGTGGCCGCCGTCCCGGAATTGAGCGTCACGTCGGCATCGAGGGTCACCGGCCCGTTGAAGGCGAGCGCGCCATTGTCGGTAGTGACGTTGCCGGTCAGAACGACGGGGCCGTTCACCGTCAGCCCGGCGTTTGCTGTCGTGCTGTCGATCGTGCTCGCGAACGTCGTCGTCGCCGTGCCGGAGTCGACCGTGGAGGTTGCGGCGATCGTCACCGGCGAGTTGAAATTGACGCCGCCGGTCGCCGTGACATCAGCCGCGAGCGTCGTGTTCGCGCTGGTGATGGTGAGGTCGGCCGGAGTCGAGATTGCCTGATCGATGCGGAAACCGGCGCCGGTCGCGGTGATGTTGATGAAGGAAACGCCGGCGATTGCGGCAGTAGCAATCGCGTCCTCCTGCGTCGCGCTCGCCACGGCGGCGACGAGCTGAGAGTAGGTCGGCAGCGCCGTCGTCTCGGTGAACGTCGAGCCGTAGACATTCACGCCGGTCTGATTGTTGGCGCCCGTTGAGACGGTGTAAGTCGCCGCGTTGGTCGCGCCGGTGGTCGCGTCGGCCGAAGTATAGAGGACGACGTTCGCGCCGGCGGTGAGTTTGCCGGGATCTTGGAAGATATAGAAATAACCGTTCGCGCCGGTGGTGCCCGGGTTGCGCGTTGTGCCCGCCACAGCGCCGGTTGGCGGCGGGCTGAAGTCCTCGTAGACCGTCGCGGCGCCTGCGGCCCCAGAGACGAGCGGGACGGTCCCCGCGGGGTCCTTGTAGGCGTAGCCCGAAATGGCCACCACACCGTTCGCGAACAGGCCGGTGAGGTAGGGATAGACATTCGCCTCGCCCCCCGCGGCGCCCCCGGCGAAATTCGGGCCAAGCGGAAGCGCCGCGGCGCCCTGCAAATCCAAAGTCGTGTGGCCGACGCCGCCCGCGCTCGCTGTCTGCCCGCTGGTGAAAGTATCCCAGTAGGCGTCGGTGACGTTGGCGGCTCCGGTGTCGGCGCCGATCAATCCGCCCACGCCCGTGACGCCCGAAACGGCGCCGGTCGAATAACTGTCGGTGACCGTCGCCACACCCGCTGGGCTTCCTTGTGATCCTACGAGGCCGCCGACGTCGGTGGTCCCTCTGACGGCGCCCATCGCGAAGCTGCTGTCGATCGCGCCGTCGTTGACGCCGGCGAGACCGCCGACATTCGTTGTGCCGCTCACTGGGCCGATGGCGTAGCTGTTGGAAATCGTACCGTTATTCTGACCGACCAGGCCGCCGGTCGAGGTGTCGCCCGAGACGGGTCCATTGAAGTAGGAGAAGCTCACGGTCCCGCTGTTGAGGCCAACGACGCCGCCGGCGTTCGTTGTGCCGAAGACGCCGCCGAACCCGTAGGAGCCGGTGACCGTGCCGTTCGCCCCGTAATCGACGCCTTGAAATACGAAATCGGCGCCGTCGCCCGCATTGTTCTGCCCGACAACGCCGCCGACCTCCGTGTTGCCCACGACGAAGCCGGAGGCGCCCGCATTGACATAGCCGCTGTTCTGGCCAACCAGGCCACCTACGAAACCGTCGCCTTGAACATTGCCCGACGCCGAGCCGCCGATCACGCCGCCGATATTGAGCCCGACAAGCCCGCCGACGTTCGCGCCAACCGAAGCCGTGTTGACAACGACCGTGCTTATTCCGCCCTCCACCAACCCGACGTTGTCCCCGACGAGGCCGCCAATGTTCGCGCCCGTCCCGTTCACCGCGCCACCCGACGCGCTGCTGAAGACGAATCCGAAGTTCTGGCCGGCCAGCGCGCCGACGCCGGTCGCGGCGCCGCCGTCGACAGTGACGTTTTCGAGGTAAAGATTCGATACCTCGCCGAGGCTGCCCGGCGGCGGATTCGCCGGCGTGCCGCTGCCAGCCGCATCAAGAATGCCAATAAACCCCACGTTGTTGGCGCCGGCGCCCTGAACGATCGAAAGATTCTGCAGCGAGTGGCCCAACCCCTGAAATTTGCCGTAGAAATCCGCGACGACGTTGTTCGTGTAGGTCTGCGTTAGAGCGATGTCCCCGGCCAATGCAAAGTCGCCGCCCGGGGTTGCGGTCAGCTGGTTGAGGTCCCCCTCCGTCCTGAGCAACGTGTAGTTGGCGCCGTTGATAGACAGCGCGCCGCCGGCGCCGGTGAAAGTCAGGGAGGCGAAAGGTAGAGCGAATTGCAGAGAGCCCGCCGTCGTCCCGGCGCCGGTTTGAGTTGTGTCGCCAAAGATGAAGGCGGCGCTGCCCGCGCCCTGCACCGTGATATTTTCGTTGACGATGATATTGGCGTAGGCGTCGAGCGTCAGTTTGTTGGCGCTTGCCCAGCTCACCGTATCGTTGACGAAAATATCGCCGGTGGCGCCGCTGGCGCCCTGGCTCGACAGGATAGTGATGTTGGTCGTGGCGAGTTCGCTCGACAGCGCCGCGCCGGTGATGTCGCCGCCGGATGGCGCAATCGTGAAGTCCGTCGGGTCGATCAGCCAGGATCCCGTTGGGCCGTGCGCGGCCGTCGTATCGACATGAGCGCCGGTCAGTTGAGCCGTCTCGCCGGAGGTCTCGATCTTGCCGCCGTCGCCCGAGACGGCGCCGCCGCGCGCCGACAGCGAGCCCGCGACCGTGGTCGCGCCGTCCGACCAGACCGTGATGGCGCCGCCGTTGCCGCTCGCGAGCGCGTCGGCGCGAAGAACGCTCTCGGCGCCGATCGTCACCGTCTCGACAGGACCGAGGGCGCCGAGGCCGCGCGCGCCGCCGACAGCGATCGTCCCGCCGCCGGTCGCGCCCGAAGCGTCGATCTTGGTCTTGGCGAGCTTGACCGTATGCGTCGCTGTCACCGCGACGCTGCCTCCGGCGCCGGCCGCGCTGCGCGCCGTCAGTTGCGCGTTCTTCAACGCGACGTTGCGACCGGTGACGGACAGCGATCCGCCGCCCTTGCGCCCCGATGCGTCCAGCGCGCCGGAGACCTGCACATTTCCGCCGTCGCCGCCGCCGAGAATGATCGAGCCGCCGACCGCGCGGGCGGAGCGCGCCGAGGCGACGCCGCTGAGATTGATGGCGTTGCGCACCGCATTGGCGGCGGTCGCCGCCTTGATCGCCACGGTTCCGCCGGCGGCTTTTACCGTGCCCGACACATCGACCAGCGCCTTGCCATCGGCCGTCTTGGCGTCGGTCGGCAGCGCGACTTGCAGAAAACCGTCGCCGGAGAGATCGAGCGTCGCCTGTTCGCCCGAGCCGAGCGCAACCTTGCCGAGCGGCGCCGAAATGGTTCCGGAATTGGAGACGCTGCCGCCGAGCAGGCCGACGAAGCCGCCCGGGGCAACGGTGATCGCGCCGGCATTGCTGACCGGGGCCGAGGCGCCGCCGCCGCTAAAGCTGAGCTTGCCGTCGTTGAAGTTCTTGTCCGTGACGGCGAGCGTCGAGGCGACGAAGCCGCCACCGACATTGACCGTCCCTCCACGAGTGATCGCGATCCCGTTCGGATTGACGATATAGACCTGTCCGTTCGCGCCGAGCTGACCGGCGATCGTGCTCGGCGTCGAGCCGGTTACGCGGTTTAGCGTCGCGGACCCCGCGTTCGGCTGGACGAAGCTGACGCTGTCGCCGCCGCCAATCGAGAAGCTGCCCCAATTGATGACCGAGCGCGACGATGTCTGATTGATCTTCATGGCGGCGCCGGATTGGCTGATTGTCGCTGCGCCTGACGCCACCGACCCGTGCGTTGGCAGGACCTGCTGCGCCAGAAGATGCGGCGCGCACGCCATTGCGGCGATGAAAGACGTTGAGGCCAGCAGCGCATTGCGCCGCTGGCTTGCTCGGATCGTCAGCGATGTGCGCGACGGTTCGCCCATAGCGATTAGAACCTGACCGAGAACGACAAATTTCCCCGCCAACCTTCGCGCTCGCCGGGAACGTCGGAGAAATAGCGGGCGACCTCGACGCCGAGATCGGCGCCGGTCACGAACGGGATGGTGTTGGGAACGCTGAACGACGTGCGCGTCCCCAACCCGACGGAGCCAACATGCAGCGTCGCTTGTTGCACGAACGTCGGCATGTCGATGACGCCAAAAGCGCCGGCGCCGAAGATGTAAGGTTCGAGCGGGAAGCTGCGTCCCGAACACGGGCAACAGGAAAGTTCGGCCGAGTTCACCGCGCGCGAGCGCGCCCTCGTCGACGACGAAGGTGCCGGTCGGGTAGCCGGAGACCGCGCCGGGCCCGTCGAGCGAGAGTTGCTCGGAGATCATCAGCGGCTTGCCGAAGCTTGTCTGTCCGGCGGCGTAAAAGGCGAGGCTGAACATCTCCGGCAGCGGCTGCGTCCAGCGCGCATCGGCGTAGAGCTTCGTGAAATATGGCGACGCGCCTTGCTGCGACAGCGGCGTGAGCGAGCCCGACCCGGTGCGCCCACCAAGCCCTTGACTGAGCGAACCCGAGAGATCGACGCCGACGCCGCCGTTGAGCGAGGTGTGGCTGTCCGCCTTGCCGCGCCACACGAAATAGTCGTCATCGTAAAGATCGAGCGGAAACCCCTGTGGCCGCATGTATTCCTGGTCCCACTCCAGCGTGGAGGAGAGAACCAGGGTCTCCCTGCGGGTGCGAATGAGCGGATAGCTCGCCCGCAAGTCCGCGCGTTGGAAATACCCTGTCGTCGGCGGGATGCCCGCCGTAGGCTGCGGACGGGTGATGGCGTTGGTGTATTCGGGATTGATTGTCAGGCCGTCGGCGCCGATCGGCGCGACGAGGCCGCCGCCGAAGATCTGGATCGGAATCGTCCCATCGAACAGCTTTAAGACGTCGTAGCCGGTCGTCGCCGTGAAATAGAACTGCTCGCCGTAGCCGAACGGGCTGTTGATCTGAAGATTGCGGGTGAACTCCCAGTTGCCCAGCGCGCGCGGCAGGTTGTTGTCGACGCCGGAATTGCCGGTCAGCAGCCGCTCGGTGGCGTTCAGAACGAGCTTGGCGCCGCCAGAGGCCGCCCCGGCGGCGAGCGTTGACTTCAGCGTCAGCCCCTGGACGTCGCCGGCGAGAAGCACCCGCCGCTCGATTTCGGCCAGCTTGATGTGGCGCTTGCCGATCAGAGGGGCCAATCGGGCGGCGACGACCGCGCGTTGGCGCTCCGGCACGTTCTTGACGTCGACCGACTCGACGTAGCCGTCGACGACGACGAGCTTCAGGCGGCCGTGCGGATCGAGTTTTTGCGGGGGCACGACGACGCGAACCAACGCATAGCCCGCCGCGCCGTAAGCACTCTCCAGCGCGCCCGCGGCCGCGTAAATTTCGGCGACGGTGACGCGCCGGCCGACGATGCCGTCGGTGATCCTGTGCGTCTCGTCGGCGAGATCGTCGAACCCGCCCTGCACGACGACGCCACTGAGCGACACGGACAGGTTCTCGGCGTTCGGCGGCGGGACCAAGCCCGGCGCGTCGGGCAGGGCGATGGCGGCGGAGCCGCTCGACGCCGGCCTCAGTTCGCTTGGCGTGACTTGGCTCGGCGCGATCGGGCCCGCATAAGCCGGCGCCGTCGCCAGCAACAAGGCGAAAGACGCTCCCGCAAGCGATCCTGCTCGTGCGCGACGGCTAGGGAATACCTCCGAAACCACGCCGAATTCCCTCTCGTTCGCCCTCTCGCATCGGCTCAAGAACGAATCCAACTTGAGCCGTTCCCGTAATGTCAACCCCTTAAACTTAACAAATAGACAAGCCCGCGGACGCCAGTGGCCGCGGCCGCCGCATATTCCGCGACGAGGCTTAAGCTTGGGGGTCCGCAAGTCAACAGGACGACCTCGCCGGCGCCCGACATCGAGCGCGCGTGTGGCAAAGCGGCCACAGTCGCCCGGGGCTCAGGCTTTCTTCGGCGGCCCGAGCACGCGCCACTGCTGCAACGCCGGCGCGAGCGTAGGTCCGCTCTTGCCGTCAATTGGCCCTGCGTAATAGCCTACGGTCTTCAGGCGAGACTGCAGCGCGCGAAGCATGTCGAAGCTCCAAACTTGAGTTCGGCCGGTGAGTTCGCCCAGGCAATCGCCGAAATCGGCGCGAACGCATTCCAACAAGGCGTCGGCCGCGCCGTCGACATTGCGCGGAACGATCTTGCCGACATCGAGCAACAGCGCCGCCGCGCGATAGGCGCCGGGATAGCCGAGATCGGCGGCTTTCCGGAATAGATCGAGCGCCTCGGCGGGCTTGCCGCCGCCGACGCCCTGGCTGACCAACGTAGCCAGATCGAATGTCGCCCGCGCCGAGCCGAGATCGGAGGCCTTGCGGAATAGCGCCAACGCACGCGGCATGTTCTTCGGCACGCCGAGCCCTTGCGCTAGCGCGAAGCCGAGATTGATCGCCGCGTCCGGATTGTCTCGCGCCACGGCCTTCTCGTACAGCGCGAAGGCGCCCTTGGTGTCCTTGCCGACGTGGTCGCCGTTCTCCATAAGCGTGGCGAGGCTCACCATTGCCCGCGTGTCGCCGGCCGCGACAGCTTTCCTGTAGAGCGCGACGCCTTCGGTTTCGCGGCCGGCGGCGAAGGTCGCGCGCGCCAGCAGCGCGAGGTAATGCGCATTTTCGGGATGAGCGTTGACCGCCAGGCCGCACGCCTCCACCGCCTGCGGCGCGTGCTCGGCCAGCGTCTTGAAATCGACGCCGGCGACACTGGACGTCGCGTCCGACGGATGCGTGGCGAGTCGTTCGCAGACGCCGGGCGCCTCCGACGCCGCCATTTCGGCCGATCGCAAATTCGAGAGCAAAGATTTCGCGTCTTCGAGATGGGTTCCCTTCGGAAACCGCTCGACATAGACGTCCGCCAGGCTGCGGGCGCGAATACTGAGGGCGAGGTCCCAATACTCGTCTTCGTGAGCGGTGTCGGCCGCCGCCGCCCGCGCCTCGGCCAGCGAGGGCAGCATCGCCTGGAGGTCCCTCGCGTGGGCGCCGTTCGGGAAAATGTCGAGATAGATCGCCGCCAGGCTGCGGTCGCGCTGCGCGGCGGCCACTTGCCAGAGTCGCGTCTCCGGCGCCGCTTTCGCTGTCGCGTCGCCCTTGAAATAAAATTGTCGCGTCAAGGAAATTTCATCAACCGGGGACTGTTCGTGGCCCGTCGTCTTGTCGACGTCGTTGCGCACTTCGATCATCATGTCGTAAACTTCGAGGCCAGGCTCCGCGATGTGATGCAGCAGCGCGTCGGCGAAGGGGCTGTTGCGCCCCGCGCCGTCGAGCGCCACGGCGCCGAAATCCGTGGCGAAGCCGATGTAAAATCCGCGCCCGACGCGTACGCGCGCCAACCCTGGCTTGTCGGCGATCGGGGTCTTCGAATTGCGTGTTGGATCATCGCGGCAGGCGTCCAGAAACACCAGATGGACGCCGCTGCCTCCGCGCTCCGAATCGAGCACTGCGTCGAGTGCGACGGTTTGGCCGTCAATGTCTTCAACGCGATGGAGGCTCGCGTCGACCGGCAAGAGATAATTGTGGCCAGCCACCTGAAGCCCATGACCGCCATAGTAGAACAACGAAACGTCGGCCGCGACCGCCTCCCGGCCGAAGTCAATCACCTCTTTTTCAAACGTCGCGCGATCCGCGTCGACGAGCAGCTTCACTTTGAAGCCAAGGGCGGACAGGGCTTGGGCGACATCACGGGCGTCGTTTGGCGGATTCGCCAGGGCGGGCACGTTTTGATAGCCGCCGTTTCCTATGACGAGCGCCACGCGACTTTCGGCTTCGGCTGTGCCGGCCACCGCGATCGACAAGGAAACGCCCAGCAAAAGTGTGCGCAGCGCCGAGCCTGCGCCGACCAAACGCGCAAAGGTTGGCGCCAGTCGGGCGCGGTTGTGGTTTTTCGATCGGCGCGTGAATTGCGGTCTTCGCACAGTCAAGTCAAAGCCGTGAGCAGACTTGACACAGGACACGGCGGTTTTGGTTGGGGCGTCGGACATTTGCTGCCAAGGAAGTTGTTTCATGTGGGCTGCTGCCAGTCAGCGCGCGAGCTACGGCGATTTGACGGCGACCTCCTCCCCGTCGGCGAAGCGAACACCCGCCTCGGCGCAGGCGCGCATCCACGGCAGGATCGCCGGCGGCGGCGCGGCCGTCGTGGCGACTACGATTGCGGCGTTGACCGCCAGCGCGCAGGCGTCCGTCGCGGGTTGTGTCGGCGGCTGATCCGGCGCCAGCAGACTGCCGCCGGAATAGCCGACGGCGCGCGCCAGCCAACTCGTCGCCGTGCGCAACCCGCTGGCTTGCGAGAAGCTCAGCGCCTCCCGCCGCGTCGACTCGTCGGGATCGCGCACCCACTGGATCGCGAGGCGCAACCCCTCGTCCTTCGCATCCGGACCCAAGACCGCGCTCACGCATTGACAAGCCCACCAGATAGCCTCGCGGCGCGGCAGCAGGTGGGCGAGAAACGCGAGCGCCGCGACGGGGCGCGTCGAGGCTGAAAGCGCGCGAGCATGGTCGAGCGGCGCGATCGCAGCGGAGGGTTTCGCCGTGATCTGTTCGAGATTTGGAAAAAACTCAAACACGTCGACGGCGTCGGCGAAGCGAATGCGCGAGGTCATCGTTGCTCCCTCAGATCGGCACGCCGCCGACGATCGCCCCGCCCGCGACGAGCGCGGGCGTGTTGAGCGTCGCGGCCGCCGTGACCCCCGCGGGGGCGGTCAAACTGATCGCGGCGAGCGCGGTTTCACTGATCGTTGGCGACATCGAAGTGATCGAGGCCGGGCTCCAGGATTGGGTGGTGAGGCCGCCCATCACCGTAAACGAAATGCCGCTGGCGTTCATCACGATCTTGGCGAACAGCCCTTCCGGGCCGACGTTGAGTGTGATGTCCTGCTGTGTCATGAGAATTTGCGTCAGCGGCATTTCCTTTGGGCCGACATTGATCGAGGCCGTCTTGAAGGCGTTGAGCGTCCAGTTGCCGCCGCCTTTCGTCATGTCGTGGGCCATGTCCATGCCGACGTTGATCGTCTCGTCCTTGCCGATGTTCTCGGTCTGATCCATCAGTATGTCGCGCTGCTCGTTGTTCAGCGCCTTGAAATAGAGATCTTTCTGCGAACGCAGTTTGATCCGTTCCTGGTTCACGGTGTCGTCGAACATAAGCATATGATAGCCGTCGCTGCTCTTGCTCGACTTGGTGAGAATGCCGGAATGGGTCTTATCGTCCGGCAGGGTTGTCGGAACTTCGTTGTCGCCGTTATAGACTGAGCCGACGACGATTGGCCGATCCGGATCCCCATCCTCGTATTGGATGAGCACCTCGTCGCCGATGCGCGGGCAGAACCAGGCGCCGCGGGTCTTGCCGGCCCAGAATTGCGCGACGCGCACCCGACGTGACAAATCCTTCTTGCGATCCCAGTAGAACTTGACGAGGATGCGCCCCTTCTTGTCGACGTCGATCTCCTCGCTCTCGTTGCCCTTATCGGCCACCACCAGCGCGGATTGCCAGCCGACCACCACGGCGCGGCGGGTCGTCAACAATGAGCGGAACTGGCGACTGGAATCCATCAGCTCATAGGTGCCGGCGTAGGCGACTGGGGCGCCGCCGCCGGAGATGTAGGTCTGGTCGATGTAGGAATGCGTGCAGCGAAGCACGACATAATCCTTGTTGTCGCTTTGCGTCGAGTTGTTCTCGTGCGTGAGTTTGCCGCCCGGAAACAGCGACGGGGCCGAACCGATGGCGATGCGGTGATCGTCGAGCGCCTGCACCGACTCTACGCGCACCTTGGACAATTTCTCGCCGTCGCCCTTGTTGTCGTACCCGCCGGGATAATCGTAGGTCTCAAGCGTCGAATGCTCGTACTCGCCGTGCTTGTCGGATTTGGCCAGCAAGTCCTGGCTCGGCTTGTCGTAGAAATAATCGTTGAGCGCGTCCTTGCCGGTCTGCAACGCCCGGGCGCTCGACCAGGAATCGAACTGCTGCCGATCGCGACGGCTCTCGACGGTCACCGGCAGCAGGGGCACCGATTGCAGGCCCGGAACCTTGTCGTGGCAGCTTGGCGAGTCGCACAGCACGAGGGTGTGTTTTGACTCGGTGTGTTCGAAATAATAGTAGATGCCATATTTCTCCATCAACCGGCAGACGAAGTTGAGGTCGGTCTCCCGATACTGCACCGTGTATTCAAGCGTTGGATAATCCTCCTTGAGGTTATCGCGGAAATCGGAGAAACCGCGATCGCTGAACACCTGGGTGATGATCTTGTTGGGTTTCATGTTGGAGAAGATGCGGCAGTCCGATGTGCGCGACAGCAAATGCAGCCACGGCCGCAAAACCAGCTGATAGCCGAACAACTCATATTGGCCGCCGGTGTAGTTGGCTTCGGTCAGCACGCCGTTGAAATGACGTTCGAGCCCGTCGACGCCCTTGATGCGCACGTCGCAGTTGCGCCCGATCATCGAATTGAGATCGTAGTTCTCCTGCGCCGAAAGCGCGCCGACGCGGTACTCGAACAGCGCGCCGAGCGCCTCCGTGCCCTCGAAACGGTTGAGGACGAAAACGTCCCCGCCGGCCGGCGTCGTCAGCTTGCCGATGCGTTCGTCCTGGGAAAGGTCAGCCATGGAAACCTCTGATGTTCGAGCCGGCGGAATGGTGGAAAACTAGCAGGGGAGACGGCGAAGCCGAAGCCGTCAAAATCTCTTTCGCACAGCGGTAACGGCCTTCAGCACGTCGAACTTCAGGCCAAATTCGAGGGCCTGCGGTTGGTGCGGGTCGTTCGGCTTGGCGCCAAGAAGGAACGGATCGGCCTTGCCGTAATCGCTGACATGCAACGACAGACCGGGCACCCAGGGCACCGGCACGTCCGCGCCCTTCAATGTCTTGAACGCGAAGTGGCGCGCGTCGTCGGCGCCGAGCACCGCGCCGACCACGCTCGCCGCGATCGGCGCGCTGAGCGTAATCACGGTGATGCGGTCGAGCAAGGGCGCCTGATCCCAATTGGTCTTCAACACCCGCACCTGCCGCAGGCCCTCGTCGCTCAGCGTGTTGAGCGTGCGCTGTACGATCGGCAAGCCATGCAGCGCTTTCAGGATGTCGCCGAACGAGCCAGCCTTCGGGCCGGCGGGATCGGCGCGCATCGCGGCCGGATCGGGAACGTTGTAGAACGGCGACGGCGGCGGCGGCGCAATTACTGCCGGAGTCAGCAGGGGCGCTGGGGCTGCAGGGGCGCCGCGCAGCGGTGCGCTCTGACCGAGACGGCGATAGAACGCGTCGTCCTCCCACGCCTTCATCTCCGCGAAGCTTGGGATCAGATGCGGCGGCGTGGTCGGCGCGTCGAGAAACGCCTTGTCGATGACCTCGAAGCTCGGCCGCCGCATGTCGAACAATAGCGCGCCGCTCAGGATGTATTGCTCTGTCGTCGCCACGGCGCCCAGGGGATCGTCGAGCGTCAGAAACGCCGGCTGATCGCGGGGCGTCGATGTGGATGCTTGCGTGGGACGCCATTCCAGCCGCGGGACGTCCCAATGCAAGTGCAATCGGAACCGCGGCGACAGAGCCTGCGGCGTCGCCCGGTCGAAGATCGGCAGCTTGAAGTCGCCGGTCGGTGTATCGCCGCTGCCGCTGTCGTTCGGACCGCTCATCGGATCTCTCGCGCGCTCTCTCTGCCGGCGCTTGGGGAACTATGGTATCCGGCTTTTACGGTCCGCGTGCGCGGGTGGGAGAAAAGATCGGAATGGCGGAAACGGAGTTAGAACTTGCGCCCATTTCGCCGGAAGCGCCCTGCGGCCCGGATCTCGACGCCATGGGCGATCTGGAGTTCATGAACTTTCTCGGCGCGGTCGATAGTCAACTGCCCGGTTCTTATTTCAGTTTCGATCGCAAGACGATCGACTTCCCCGCCGCCTTCGCCGGCGCCGCCGCGTTGAAGAAGAAAACGCAGGATCTGCGCCTGATCCTGCTGGTCGCCAAGCTCGCCATTCTCAATCGTGATTTTTACCGCTTCGCCCGCGAGGTGGCGGAGATCGCCTGGCTGCTGGCAAACCGCTGGGACGAGGTCCACCCGCAGGCCGAGGGCGGCGAGTATGTCTCGCGGCTGGCGCAACTCGGCACGCTCGATGATGCGCCCGTCGTCGTCTTGCCGCTGCAATACGCCACGCTGTTGCAAACCGAGCGCGAGGGCGCGCTCGTCTACCGCGCCATTATGGTGAACGCCGGCGACGCCAAGCCGCGGGAGGGTGAGCAACTTCCCTCAGCCAGCGTGGTTGAACGCATGCTCACGACGACCGCCGAGGTCGAGGCGCTGGCGAGGCTCTACGCGACGTTGAGCGCGTTGCGCGACAACCTCGCCGCGATCACCGCGATCACCAACGAACGGGTTGGCGCCGAGCAGACCGTGAAGTTCGCCGCGCTATCGCCCCTGGTCGAGAAGATGCACGCATTTGCACAAGGCGCGCTCGCCCGGCGCGATCCCTCGCTCGCGCCGGCGCCGGCCGATGCGCCGCCGCAGGACGCGACCGGCCAGACGCATTCGGGGACGGCGACCTTCGAGAGCCTCGCCGACGCCGATCGCGCGCTCGCCGCGGCGCTTGGTTATTTCCAAGCCAAGGAGCCGTCGAGCCCGGCGTTCCTGTTGATCGTGCAAGCGCGCGCGACGCTCGGCAAGAATCTCTATGAGGTGATCCGCCTGCTCGCGCCCCGACATGCCGAGAATGCGCGGGTCTTCGTCGGCCCGAGCGACGCCTTCTCGATTCCCGTCAGCAATCTGCAAGAGGCGCCTGCGCTTGATTTCTCGCCCGGCGATGCGGCGCCCGCGGAGTCGCGCGGCGAGGCCTTCGCGTTGATCGAGAAGGTCGCCGCGCATCTGCGCAACGTCGAGCCGTCGAGCCCGGCCCCGTTCCTGCTCGACCGCGCGCGCGCGCTGGCGACCCGCGATTTCCTGAGCCTGCTCGGGGAAGTGTTTCCCGCCGAGGACCTCGAATCGATGAAAGGAGGCCACTGATGCGCCGCCTCGGCGCGAACGCTCACTTGCGCGCGTCGTTGAGAAATGCAGTCCAGTCCGGCGAGCCGCCGGTGTCGATCTCGGTGAAGGTGACCGCCCGCAATCCACGCCGCCAGCAATCGGAGATGCCGTAAATCTTGAACTTGCCGCGGCCGACGCACATCGAGACTTTGCCGGCGAGTACGTCCACGGCGTCGATGTCGATGGCGTAGAGATAGATATAGCGGCCGGGAAGCGGGCCGCGCAGCGGCGTCGAGCAGGCGCCCGGCGTCATGGTCCACCAGCCCTCGGTGGCGAAGCGTTCGCCCGCAGTGGCGCCGACGGCGAAGTTGATGAGCGTGTGGGTGTTGTTGCAGACGCGCAGGCTCGCGCATGCGGGGCCGGCGATGACAAACGACGCTGCGAAGAGTGCGCGGCCGAACGATCTCACGCAGTCCGCCTCAATGAATCGGAATCGTAATGGTCCGCAGCGCCGCCTCGGCGGCGAAGTAACCGTAGATATCGGCGGTGTGTCGCGCCGTCCAGGCGTTGACGGTGAGAAAATCCTTGTGGAAGTCGTAGGTGTAGTCGTCGATCCGCTCGTGATTGTACGGCCCGCCGGGCCCGACGAAATGCGCGAGCTCGTGAATGATCGTCTCGATCATGAAGTGATCGGATTTCTTCAGCAGGCTTCCGACCGGGAAGAACACCGTGTCTTCACGGAGTGTCTTGTCGCCGCTGTAGTTGTCGTCGCCGCTGAGCCGGGGTTTGCCGTCCTTTCCCCGACGATGCCAGCCGCCGACGAACGTGTAGGCGACATAGTCGTTGGCGGCGAGCGTGCCGTCGGCGGGATCGGGCTGGAAATACCCGACGCCCCACCCGAATATTGGGGCCGAGAGCAGCGACTCGGTCAACACCTCGGTGATGAGTCTGTAGATGCTGCGAATGACGCCGACCGCCGCCGCCCGCTCCGAGCGCGCGAGTTTGTCCAGATGGAAGTATTTGTTCATCAGATTGTAATCGGAATGGCCGATGTCGCTGAACGGGTCGCTCGGGTCGTGTTTCTTGTTCATGTACTCCACGGCGAAGTCGATTCTCATCTGCGCGGACGCAACCCAGTGGCGCGCTTGCGGCAGCAAGCCGCCGATGCGCTCGACGAACGCCTTGTTCTGATCCGCCGTGGCTTTCGGCGGCGGCGCGGGCGGATGCTTCTTGCCCTTTTGCGCCGTCGCGGCCGCTTGCAGGTGATGAATCGTCGGCCCATCTGGATCGATGCGGCCGTCAGACCAGCCCATTTGACGGCGCTGGTATTTCTCGATCGCCGCTGTTGTCAGCGGCCCGCAGATTCCATCGACCGCGAGTTTCAGCGTCGGGCCGCCGTCGGCGGGATCCACCGCGTTGAGCGCCGCCTGAATCGCCTTGACATCCGCGGACGCGTTGCGCCCGCCTCGGCCGACCGAGCCGCTAAGCGCGAGGCCGCCGCCGGAATAGGAGGGGGCGTCGCAGTAGGAGCAGCCTCCGTTGACGAATTTGACGACGACTCGCTCAGCCAACGCCCTCTCCATGTGCTCGACCGGCGCCCAACGGCGCACTCGAGCAATGTTTACGGTCTACACTGATTGGATTGTCAGGACACCTCGTAGACAAATGCGCCGCTTTCGACGGAGACCTTCGCCAGTTGGATCGGCTCGCGGGCGAGCGCGCGCTTGAGGATTTCGCGCGAGAGCGCGGGCAGGATCGTGTTGGTGATGATGTTGTCGATCACGCGGCCCCCGGAATCGGGGTCGTTGCACTGGGAGACGATGAGCTCGACCGCGCTGTCGTTGGCCTCGAACCGCGCCTTGTGACGGTCCGCGATCCGCTGCCCGACGCGCTTCAGATGCAGCCGCACGATGCCGGCGAGCATATCGGGGTTCAGCGGATAGTAGGGGATCGTCACGACGCGGCCGAGCAGCGCCGGCGGGAACACCTCCAACAGCGCCGGCTTCAGCGCGGCGGCGAGCCGTTCCGCGTCCGGCGGGTTCGGGCGCTTGGCCGCGTCCATGATGATCTCCGTGCCGACGTTGGAGGTCAGCAGGATCAGCGTATTGCGGAAGTCGATGCGGCGGCCTGAACCGTCCTCCATCACGCCCTTGTCGAACACCTGGAAGAAGATCTCGTGCACGTCCGGGTGCGCCTTCTCGATCTCGTCGAGCAGCACGACGCTGTAGGGACGCCGGCGCACGGCCTCAGTGAGCCGGCCGCCCTCGCCATATCCGACATAGCCGGGCGGCGCGCCTTTCAGCGTCGCGACGGTGTGGGCCTCCTGGAACTCCGACATATTGATGGTGATGATGTTCTGCTCGCCGCCGTAGAGCGACTCCGCGAGCGCGAGCGCCGTCTCGGTCTTGCCGACGCCGGACGGCCCGCACAGCAGGAACACGCCGATCGGCTTTGACGGATTGTCCAAGCCGGCGCGATTGGTCTCGATGCGGCGCGCGATCATTTGCAGGCCGTGGCTCTGGCCGACGATGCGCCGGTTGAGGATGTCGGCGAGGTTCAGCACGGTCTCGACTTCGTCGGCCATCATCCGGCCGACCGGAATGCCGGTCCAATCGGAGACGACCGCCGCCACCGACTGCTCGTCGACGTGCGGGTAGATCATCCGCGACTCCGGCGAGATGGCTGCGAGGCCGCCGACCTTCTCGCGCAAGGCCGTGCGCTCGAATTCGATGTCCGTCTCGCCTTTCGCCTCGGCGATCTTCTCGCGCAGGTCGAGTATCTCTTTGACCAGCGCCTTTTCCTGCGTCCAATCCTTGTCGAGCGCTTCCGCCCGCGCGCGCGCCTTGACGAGCTTGTCGTCGATCTCGGCGATCTTCGGCGCGTGCGCCTCACTGAGATCGCTCTCTCGCAACAGCGCCTTGCGCTCGTTTTCAAGCGAGGCGATGGCGACCTCGCAATCCTCGATCGAGGCGGGCTTGGCGGTCTGCGAAATGGCGACGCGCGCGCAAGCGGTGTCGAGCAGGCTCACCGCCTTGTCGGGCAATTGCCGCGCCGGGATGTAGCGTTGCGAGAAGTTCACCGCGGCGACAATCGCCTCATCCGCGACGCGCACCTTGTGGTGCTTCTCCATCGGCCCCACCAACCCCCGCAGCATCACCACGGCCGTCGCGACATCGGGCTCGCCAATGTTGATGGGCTGGAAGCGGCGCGTCAGCGCCGGGTCCTTCTCGAAATACTGCCGGTACTCCGACCACGTCGTCGCCGCGATGGTGCGCAAGGTTCCCCGCGCCAGCGCCGGTTTCAACAGATTGGCGGCGTCGCCTGTGCCCGCTTGGCCGCCGGCGCCGATCAGCGTATGCGCCTCGTCGATGAACAGGATCACCGGCGTCGGCGACGATTGCGCCTCGTCGATTACCGACCGCAGCCGCTGCTCGAACTCGCCCTTCATCGAGGCGCCCGCTTGCATGAGCCCGACGTCGAGCACGCAGACTTTCACGTCGCGAAGCGGCGGCGGAACGTCGCCCGCGGCGATGCGCTGCGCGAAACCCTTCAACCACCGCCGTCTTGCCGACGCCCGCCTCGCCGGTGAGGATCGGGTTGTTTTGCCGGCGGCGCATCAGCACGTCGATGATCTGCCGGATCTCGTCGTCGCGGCCGAGAATCGGGTCCATGTCGCCGCCCTTGGCCTTGGCGGTGAGGTCCTGGCTGAAACGGTCGAGCGCGGTGGTGCCCTTCGGCCCCAGCGCCGCCTCGCCAGCTGGCGTCTCGGCCGCCGCGACGCCGGAGCCGTCCATCGGCCGGAGATTGCCCTCCTCCGACTGCCGCCAGATGTTGAGGTGGCCGACGGCCACCTCGTCGACGGGAATTTTGGCGAATTCCTGCGAGATGTTGATGAGCGCGCGCCGCAACTCGAGCGACTTCAGCGCGGCGACCAGCAGATGACCCGTTCGAATTTGCGTCTCGCCGAACAGCAAGGTCGCATAGTGCCAACCGCGGTCGAGCGCGTCGGCGACCTGGGTGGAGATGCCCGGCATCTCGGTTTCGTTCTTGCGTAGCCCGGCGATCACGCGCGTGGTATCCGCGATCATGCGCGCGCGATCGAGCTTGAAATGATCGGCGGTCAACGCGAGGTCGGCGCGATCCTTCTGCAACAGATGCAACAGCCAATGCGCCAGCTCGATGTGGCGATTGCCTTGCGCCTTCGCCTGCCGCAGGGCCTGGATGAAGCGACTCGTAGCCGACGCGATTGAGCTTGCCGGCGACCGATTCGACGCTGATGTCCGCGCCCATGGGAACCTCCCGTTTCAGGAACGCGCCGCGGCCCTTGCGCCTCGGCGGCTGATTAAATGAAATCGCGCATCGGCGCGCCATCGTTGATCGGTCTTCGACCAGTTGGGCGCCATCCAACCCGTCCAGCCCAATCGCGCGCCGCCGCCCATCCGCGCCGCCTGGATTTCTCCGGCGGGAATGGCGAGCTCCAAATCCCAATCGTATTCGTCGCCGACATAGGCGAACACCGCGTCGGCGATCTGGTCGGCAAGCGCGGCGCCGGGCAGAAACTCCTCGATAATGCGCGAAATCGCGGGCGTAGACGCGGACGCGAAACTTGTCGCTGACGGTGAACGCGCTCGCGCCCAACATGCAATCGGTCCCGAGCCCGCTGCGCGCGGACCCGAGCCGGCTGCGCTCGCTCTCGTCGAGCGTCAACCAGGTTCCGACAAACTCGTCGATCTCGACGCGCGACCCGACGAGACCTGAAAGAAAGGAGCGCAAGCGTGAGACGCTCTTGACGCGCGGCGCCAACAGACCGGCGTATTCCAGCTTGACGAAATCATGCAGCGAGTCGCGGTTCTTGAACCACGCCGCGCCCAGCCCGATCACCGCGCCAACGTAGTCGCGGAAGCGATCGTCCGCTGGCCGGTCGTTCTGCGCGATCGGCCGCGCATCCGCCCAGGCGCGAAAGAACAATGCGAGGAAGCGGCCCTGGAAGATGTCGACGAAGCGCGGGAATGCGTCGTCGCGCGCGCGCAGCCAAGCGAACGCCTCGTCTGTGGTCGTCAGCGGCAACGCGCCCTGCGGCCCGAACATGCCGAGAAAGCGAGCAACGAGGCGCAGCCGGCCGCTGTCGTCCTTGAGCGCGGCCTCGACCGTGCTCGCGGGAAACTCGAGGTAGGGGTTTTGTGACGCTGTCGACGAAATCCTCGCGCGCGCGCGGCGCTGTCGCCGATGCGCGGTTTGTCAGGATGCTCGCGCTCAAGGCGGCGCATCACGGCCAGCCAGTCGAAACGCCAGGGCTCGGCGGCAAGCGCCTCGAAGAAGCTCACAGCACGCCCCGCAAGCCGATGCGCGGCGGCCAGCGCATGATCTCGCCGCGCTCGGTGGTGCGGATCACCGTCTGCGTGAAATGGTTGATGGAGACATATTCGGCGAAGAAACGATCGAGCGCCGCGCCCATGAGAAACGCGCCGGAGCCCTCAAACGCCTTGTCGTCGATCAGGACCGTCAGCTCCAGCCCGCGCGCGGCGGCGGCGCCGCTCGGCGTGCGGATACGGCGTACGATCGGCTTGGCGGCGAGGCTGCGAACGCCATGAATTCGCCGCTCGGTCGCGCCGTCGGTGAGATCGGCGAACAGCATCAGCGTCTCGCGCAACGCAACAGCGCCCTCCTCGGGCGCGCGATCAACCAAGCCAAGATGGTTGAGGCTCAGCATGTTGATGAGCCGCCAGGCGATCTCGCCGGTAGACGCGGTCTCGGTCTTACCGACCATCGCAGTCATCGGCGGTTCGCGCGGCCGCGTCGGTCCCGCGATGCAGCGCATTTCCAGCGTGACGTCGTCAAGCAGCCGGAAGTCAGCGCCGCCCTCGCCGAGCGGCAGCCGATCGGCGAGGTGTCGGTTGGTGCACAGCGCCCGCACGCTGAGCTCGGCGACCCTTTGCGCATCGTCGGGATCAGAACGCCCGCCGAGCGACAAGAACGTCTCCGTGCCCGTATAGTCGGATGCGCGACCATATTTCGCTTCGTGCGCCGTGCGGCGGCGCGGCAGACGGCGGATCGTGTAGCAAAGCCCGGTGCGGCTGTAGCCGGCGGCGGCGGAGTACAGCGGCGCGACGGGCGCCCGCTCCTGCAAGCCGGGAATGTGCGCCGACACCGCGACGATTCGGTTCACCTCGTAGTCGAGCGGATGGCTGCGATCGGCGATGACCGGGAACTCATGTTGGTTGCTCGTCACCGGGACGCGGTCGAGCGTCTTCTCAAACAAGTTGACCGCCGGGGCGGCGTAGGCGGAGAACGCCTCCGGCCGCACGGCCGCCGCCAAGCGCGGATTGACCTCGTCGAACGCAAAGATCACGTCGAACGTCTTGGCGTCGAGCCGCGGCATGATCTTCTCCAGGCCGACGAGATCGAAGCCCAGGAATTTGCGGGGAAAGGCGAGATATTCACGCAAATAATCGAAGCCGCGGAACAGCCTGAGATCGTTCGGGATCAACGTCTCCTGCTCGCCGAAGCCGATCTGTTGCAGCCTGTCGGGCTCGGCCCTGAAGCCGACGGGGTCGCCGAAGGCGTCGAGGCGACGGAAATAAATGCTGCGGCAATGCGCGAACATCTGTTCGTAGAGCGCAACCGTGTCGGCCTCCGGACCGAGCAGATGAAACCGAAGGGACTTCGTCTTGCAGCGGCTCGCCCAGAATTCGCTGCGCTTGGCCGCCTCCTCGTCATTCGGCTCGTCCTCGCGTCGCGCGGCGGCGCGCACGGCGAATTGCAGCCGCAGACCCGCCGCGGCGACGACGCCGCTCGACGGCAGCAACATCTGCAACGGCGCCGGGCTGGTGAGATATTCGGCCTTTATGAGATCGAACGGCCACAGGGTGACCGGGGCGGCCAGACGGAACCGACAGGCGACGTTGCGCTCCATTTCGCGATAGGTCGCCTCGAAATAGGCGCCGCGCGGGATCATGCGCCCCTCGCGCAACGCGGGATCGCCGAATTTCGGCGTGATCTCGGTCAACAGAAAGGAAGGCGTCGGCGCCAAATATTGCGGCGTCAGTTGATCGATCAGGTTGGTTGTGAAATCCGCGAACTCGTGTTTTATCTTGAGCTGGACGCGAGCGGCGAGGAACGCCGAGCCCTCCAGCAATCCGGAGATCATCGGATCGGTGCGGTCGGCGAGCAGGCCGCCGAGCCGCTCCGCCACGCCGGGATATTCCTGCGCAAACTCCGCCGCCTGTTCGCGAAGGACCTTGAGCTCGCGATTGTAGAAGTCGAGAAACTCGCGGTTCATCAGAGCCGATCGACTTTGATCTTGCCGGAGTCGAGCTCCACTTCCGCGACGAACTCCACCTGCACGTCGATCGGTTCGGCGCGCAGGTCGGCCCTGACGAAGAACTTGATGCGCAACGCCTCGGCGTCGACAAAGGGATCGCGGCCCACCTTCAGCGTGCTCGACGCAAGGCGCGGCTCGAAGGTCTTCAGCGCCTGTTCGATCTCGCGCGAAATCTCGACCAACCTCTGTTCATCAATGGTGCGCGTCGAGAGATCAGGAAAGCCGAAATTGAGCACCGAGCGCGCCACCTGCGGCGCATCGTCAAGCGACATCGCCGCATCGAGATTGGTCGTATTGAGCAGATCGCCCAGGTCGCCGCTCACCTCACGGCGCAGGCCGCTCTCCGAGATCGGCGATCGGCTCGGCGCGCGTCGGGCGGCGATAACCCGTTCGCCATTCGCGTCGCGCAAATCGAGCGCCTTCTTGGCGTCGCGCTTCTCATGCGCCGCGCGAAACGCGTACATCAGCGGCGGCGCAAGGCGTTCATGTTTCTTGAGAGCCATCCCGCCCGCCTGCATCAACGCTCAATTTGAAGGGCGGGGCGCGACGTTCTCGCCGCGCCGCCGCTCGCCGCCATCCATCAAGCGGCCTTGTTGGCCTTGACGTCGTAGCTCTTGGTGTTCTTCGCGCCCGGCGAGCCATCCGCGTTCTGCGGCGTATAGGTAATTTCGACCTTCGAGAAGTTGAGCGAAACGCTCTCCTGCGCAATGCCGCCGCCTTCGTGACCGCTGGTCGAGATCGAGGAGATGTACACCTCGGTGAGCTTGTAGGTCAGATATTCCTGCGGCTTCTCGCCGGCGCGACGGACGGTGACGGTTGCGGTCCCGAAGTGCTTGCCAGTCGCGCACCCGATGAAGAGATTGGGAGACGCGGCGTCAACCACTTTGGTGAAGTGCATGTCTTGAATATTGGAGCGGCCGCCGCCCGAGCCCAGGTTCGATCCGCCGGTGCCGGTGTTGGTGACGCCGAAGCTGAATGAACTGACGTGGATCTCGTCTTTATGCTTGTCGTCCTGCGACTCGCCCTTCACGCCGTCAATCTTGAGGAAATAGTCTTCCTGAGCCATTTTAGATCTCCAGCAGAAACTTTGTTGTCAGATACGAAGGCTTTAGGATCGCCCCGGGCCGGGCGACCTCGCCCGTCGATGTTAGTTTACGGTCCGCAAAATGCTGCGAACCGTGTGTTTCAGGCACTGGCGTCAGCTTTTTTCTTTCTCGAGCCGAATGTTGGAGACGAGGCTCATGCCGATATCCATGCCTTCGAGCTGGAAATGCGGACGCAGATGAACGCTGGCCGAATAATATCCAGGATTCTCCTCATTTTCGACGACGGTCACTCTCGCGGCGGCCAGCGGATAGCGCGCCTTGGTCTCCTCGCTCGAGTTCTTCGGATCGCCGTCGACGTAGAGCGTGATCCACTCGTTGAGCCACTTTTCAAGTTGCTCGCGCTCTTTGGTTGAGCCGATCTTGTCGCGCACCATCACTTTCAGATAATGAGCGAAGCGCGACACCGCGAACATATAAGGAATGCGGGCCGAGAGGTTGTCCGACGCTGTCGCGTCCTTATCGATATAGGTCCGTGGCTTGTAGACCGATTGAGCGCCGATGAAGGCGGCCTTGTCAGTGTTCTTGCGATGGATGATGGAGATCAGGCCCGCTTTCGACAGTTCCGCTTCGCGCCGGTCGGTGATTGAAATCTCCGTTGGGCATTTGAGGTCAACGCCGCCGTCGTCGGTCGGGAAGGTGAAAGTCGGAAGGTTGATGACCTCGCCGCCGGACTGCACGCCGCGAATGCGAACCGTCCAACCATATTCCTTGTACGCGCGGTTGATGTTGGCGGCCATCGCATAGGCCGCATTCATCCAGGCGTATTTGGAGCCGTCATGCCCGTCGGTCTCCTCCTCCAGCGCGAATTCCTGCACGGGCTCGGACTTCGCGCCATAAGGCAAACGCGCCAGCACGCGGGGCATGCACAGCGCGAGATAGCGCGAATCCACCTGATCGCGCAGCCCGTTCCAGGCGGCGTAAACCGGGGTGTCCATTAGTTTGCCGATGTCGCGGGGATTCATCAGCTCGCGCCAGGAATCCATGCCGAGCAGATTGGGGTCGGCGCCGGTGATGAGCGGCGCCAAGGCCGCCGAGGCGATCTTGGAGAGGTCGCGCATCACCGACACATCGGTCGGCGAGTGGCTGAAATGATAATCGGCGACCAAAGCCCCGTAGGGCTGGCCGCCGAGCGTGCCGAACTCCTGTTCGTAGATCGCCTTGAACACCGGGCTCTGATCCCAGCGGGCGCCCGGGAAAAGCTTGAAGTGCCGGTAGAGCTCGGTCTTGCCGACGTTCAACACCTTGATCTTAAGGGTCGCGTCGGTCTCCGAATTGAACACGAGATAATGCAGGCCGCGCCACGCGCTTTCCAGTTGTTGGTATTCCGGCGCGTGCAGGATTTCGTTCATCTGCGCCGAGAGCTTCTCGTCGATGCGCGCGATCATCTCTTCGATCGTGCTGATGACGTCGTCCTTGACGAGGCTCGTGTCGGAAAGCGCCTGCGTGACCAGGGTCTGCACGGCGTTTTCGACTTCGGTCGCGGCCTGCTCGCTCCGCGGCTTGAAACTTTGTTTGAGGACGGCGGAAAGGTCGTCGAGATCGGCCAGTGCGGTCGCGCCGGTCGTCGAGGATTCCTGCTGAGGGGACGCCATGGATCAATCCTCCTTCGCCGAGGAATCCTCGGTCGCCGGGCGAGTTTCCAATTTCTGTTTTAGAGCCGACATCAGCTGCGGGTCGGCGAGTAGTTTCTTCAACGTCTCCTCCGCGGCGACCTTGCCGTCCATGTAGCGCAACAAATTGCTGAGTTGCTCGCGCGCCGAAAGCAACTTCGCCAGCGCCGGCACCTGGCGGGCGACTGCGGCGGGCTCGAAGTCCTCCATCTTGTGGAACTTCAGGTTCACGGAGAGCCGGGTGCCTTCCTCGCCGCCGAGCTTGTTGGGCGTCTTGAACGCGATCGCGGGCTCAATGGCGGCCATGCGGGAGTCGAAATTGTCCATGTCCGTGTCGAGGAACTTGCGCTTCTCCAACTCCGGCTTCTCGACTTCGGAGGCGTTTCCCGAGAGATCGGCCATCACGCCCATGACGAACGGCAGTTCGACGAGCTCCTCGGAATCGTAGGGGTCCTCGTAAGTGATGTGCACTCTCGGCTTGCGATTACGCGAGATAAATTTTTGACCGGAGTTGCTGTTTTTCGCCATGTGTTCTCCTCCTGCGGCGCCCCTCAGGGTAATCCTATAGAGCGGCCAGCATAATTCAGCCGATGGCCGGGGCAACTACATTCGTGACCGGCATCGCTCCGCATCCGTTCGGAGCTGACGTCCCGGCTTACGGGATGGGGGTTGCGCGGCGCCGCGTTCGGCCGCACTTTCTTAAACCAAAGGCCGGTCGTTGCCGGCGCAACAGGAATGTCGAGGAACTGATGAGCCCAGGGCCGAAAGCCTCCGGTGGCCGCAATATCGTCGCCTACTTCGCCGGCCACCTGGCCAATCTCGTCAATGGCGCCGACACACTGGATCCGATTCAGGACTTCGCCGAGGTGAAAGCCTACTCGCTTTATGAGAAGGTGCGGCGCACCCTGGCGACAAGCCCGCGTTATTTGGAGGGGATGGTCGGCTTCTGGTCCTATCCGCCGCCCAATGACGCCGAGGACGCCGCCGACTTCTATTTCGACCAGGTGCTGCGACGGCCGATCGCGGCGCGACGCGGCGAACCGACGAGCGCCGACGTGCTCGCGCAGTTGATGGCCACGCATGGGTTGCGTTCGGCTACGGCCGGCGCGGGCGAGCGCTCGACCTGGAGCGCGCTGGTCGGCGGCGGCGGCCGCATTCGACGTTTCAAGCCGCAGGCGAAATTGTTCGAACTGTCCAACCGAATCCTAAAGTGTCTCGACGCCACCAACCGCCCCTACGCGGAAGTGCTGCGCCTCGGTCTCTGCCCCAAGGAATGGCTGACTGGCGACGACGCCGTCGGCGTCAACACGTTGAAGGCGGCCAACGCGTTTCTCAAGGCGTTGAAGGAAGCAACGCGCGGGCAGTTCGGCCGTCGCCCGACCCGCGAAGAGCTCGACAGCGCCTTCGCCAAGGCGCCAGTGCCCGGGTTCAAATCCGCCGCCGAGTTCGCTGCCGACGTGTTCGGCGCGGCGATCATCGCTCGCCTCGCCGGCCTCGATCAGACCTATCTGGTCTCGTTCGACGCGGAGGAGAGGAGCCCGCTCGAAGCTATAGAGGACGACAGCGACGAGCCGCTGATGAGCGCCGACGAAGCCGCGCCGTTCCTTGCCCAGGCCGTCGCCGCCGGCGTTCTCACCGCCGACGAGGGCGGCCTGCTGGCCGCGATCATCGCTGGCCGCGAGTTGGCCGCGGCGATGGGCGACAATCTCGCACTGCGGCGGCGGCTGAAAAACGAATTCGGCGGCGACGTCGGCGCCTACGTCGATGAACTTTCGGCGCGGACCGCCCGTTTCGTGGCGGACGCGGCCGGCAGACCGTAAGCCGGCTGTGAAGCGAAACCTTGCGCATAAGCGCAACCCAATTTGTAGGAGTTCGACATGGAGACCCCTTTCGATTATCGACAGGCCGCCCGGTTCCTGCGCACCCTTCGGGTCGCGACAGGCGCGGCGACGTCGCTGGAGGATATCCGGCGTGGCCGCGGCCGTTCGGCGCCCGCCGCCACGTTCCTGGCGCTTGCCGCTAAAACGGCCGGCGCCTGGCGCTTTCCCGACGAGGGCGTATTGAGCCAGGACGGTCTGCTGCTCGCCAAGCGCACCCGCGAGGCCGACGGCTCGGGTGAACTCGTCCTGCAGGCGCAGGGCGCCGTTGGCGTCTCGACCTACGCCGGCCGGGCGGCGCGCGCGCGCGTCGGCGACGCGTGGAGCGCGGAGGGCGCGTTCGATCGTTTCGGCGCTTTGCGGCTGCCGGTGACGGCGGATGAGTTGGAGGATGCGGAGCTCGCGCGCTTCGAAGTCGAGTTTCTCGACGGCGCGTCGTGACAGCGCGCGTGTTCGTGCCTTTGGTGGATGCTCACGGCGAGGCCGCGCATTTGTTCGAAGCCATCGCCGGCGAGATTGCGCCGGAGGAGCATCCCGCCCGCCTGCTGCCGCAGATTGCCGAACTGTTCGATTTCGGGCTTTATGGCGTCGGTCAGAGCGCGCGCGAGGCGGTGCTGAGCTTCATCGAGGCGCGGCGCCGCCGGCTTTGGCTCAGCCCGCGCAACGCCAAGCTGGCGTCGTGGCATTTGCGGATTTCCGACCTTCAACTCGGTCGCCTCAGCGACGGAAACGCCCGTTCGGCCGGCCTCGGACTCACCATCGCCGCGCTTTGCCAAGCATTCGGGCGTGAGCCCGGGTTGGTTTTCGCCACCGGCGAGATCTTGCCGGCGAGCGGTCCGGGCGCCACTTCGGCGGCGGTCGGCGCCGTCTCGGGGATGCGGGGGAAGCTGGCGTTGATCGGCGACTATCTCTCCCAGCACGCGCCGGCGCTCGGGGGCCAGCGCGTTGTCGTCGCCCTGCCGGCGCTCGCCGAGGACGGTCGCCCGCTCGCCGAGGCCGAGCGCGGCTTCCTCGCACGCCTGCGGGAGGAAGCCGAGCAGGGGCGGATCAAGCTGGACATTGTTTTCGCCGACACGCTCGACGCTCTCGAAGAGGCGCTTGGGCCGTTCGCCATCAAGGAGCTGGTGACCCCGAAGCGGGCGATCGCCGCCGCGGCCGTCATCGCCGTCGCCGCCGTCGCGTTCAGCCTTTGGAGCATTCTCGCACACGCGCCGATCCGCCTCGCCTTCGAGGCGCCGGCGCCGGCAGCCGCCTCCGGTGCGGATGACGCGGCGCCGCAGCGGGCGCGGTATGACGCCAAATCCGACAAGCTCGTGCTGCTCGGGGCCTGTTTCGACGCACAGCGTCAGCCGCTCGTGGTCGGCGGCGAGACGCTGGTGATGAAGGTCCGCGCCGAGGACGCCCTGCCGTTCGCCAGCCGCGTGCGGCCGATGCGGCTGTTCATCGCGTCGGTGTCACGCAGCGCGGATCCGGTCATTCTCGACGCCGCCCATTTTCGCTCGCTCGCCGCCGAGCCACGCCAAGACCCCAGGGTTCTGGTCGCCGCGATTCCGATCGAGGCGACCGAGGACGAAGTGCGTCTGTTCGTGCTGGCGACGCGCGATCCGACCCTGGCGATCAGCGAAGTCGAAGCTGCGCTGCGCGCCACTCTGCACGGATTGAGCGGCGCGTCCGCGCTCGCCGCTACGACGACCTTCCTGGCCGATCGACTAGGCGCGGAAATCGCTTACCAATTCCGAGTCACCAATGACGCCAAAGCTTGCGCCGACTGATCGCCGTTTCCGGCGTTTCCTCCTCGCCCTGATCGGGCTGTGCACGCTCGCCGGATCGGCGCGCGCCGCGCCGGCGCCGCTCGACACGGACGCCGACGTCTCGGCCTTCGCCGACCTCGTGCGGGCCTACGCCAACGCCAGCCTGGTGCGCTGGACGATCACCGCCCCGACCCGGGCGGAGGCCGAACTCAAGATCGACGCCATTCTCAACCGATTGCCGGGAAGCGACCGCGGGCTCGCCTCACGGCTGATCCCGCAAGGCGCATCGGAATCGCCAGGCGTGCGGGCCTATGTCTCGCCGCAGCTCGGCGCAACCGGCGCCGGCGGCGCCTGTTCCTGGCAAGTCTGGGTGACGGACCCGAGATTGCCCGCGAGCGACGGCCAGGCGCCGATGGTGCCGCTGGCCTCGCACGACCGCCTGCCGGTCGGTCCCAAAGCGACGTTCCGGGTCGGCCATTTCGGGCTCGTGCAGGCCAAGCTCTACGCATTCGACGAAACCCGGCCGGGCGCGATTCGCGATCTCGCCACGGTCCCCGAGGTTGACATTCCCGTCCCTGACAACGGGCCGGAGGATTACATCGTGCTCGCGTCGGCGCGAAAATCGGCGCCGTTCCTGGAGGGCGTCAAATCGGCGCTGGAGACCAGTCAAGGCGAGCGACGCGACCTTGGTCCCGACTACGCCTTGCGCGAGCGCCTGCTTGGCGCCGGCCGGGGGATCGGCGCGAACATCGAAGCGGTGCCGTCCTCGATGATCGCGCGCAAGTCGACAACGCAAGTCGCCGCGGTCAGAACCCCGCGCGGCGAAGGCGACGACACGCTGATGGAGACCTGCCTCTACAGGCTGACGCCGTCGCCGTGAACCTATTCGGTGAGCCGGAACAGCGCGAGCGCGGCCGCGCCGCCGGCCTCGCGCCATTGCGCGCCGACCTTCGGCAAAAGCTCGGCGGAAGGCCCGGACCGGAACGTATCTAGGCTCGTCAGAGGCCGGTCGGACGCGATGGCGAGCAGCACCTGCGGTTTTCCCCTGGAGCTTTCGTCGCCGGAAAGCGGGAGATTGAACGATGCGGAATCGCCGCCTGGCGCGACCTGAACGCGCAGCTTGACCGCCCGGCCGTCGTCGACAATCGCCAGCAGCAGTAAGGACCGGCCGCCCAGCGCCGTGATCGCTCCGGTCAGCGGCCGGCCTTTGCCGACGTCGGTCGAGTCGATGGTCAAATGCGGCGGCGCGGCGGCGCTCGCCGGTTCCTGTTTCAGGAGCTCCGCCGCCGCACATTGACCTTGCGTTACGAGTGTGGCGCGCACCTCGGGCTCGCGGTGGAACACGCCGTTATATGCAGTCTCGAAGCGCTGAAAAGCGCCGCGATCGGCGCCGATCGCCGAGAAAACGGCGCCGGCGTCGTCTTGCGGGTGAATCGCGAAACACGGCCCGGCGTCGAAGTCGCGCAAGAAGTCGGCGACCGAAGGTTGCGTCGGCGTGGGCGTCGCCTCAACGGCCGAGGTCGCCGTCGGCTCCGGCGATGGCGCGACGGTCGCCTCGGGCAAGGCGACCGGGGTCTGGGTCGTCTCGACCGGGGGGGAGGGCGAGAGGACGGTGATATGCGCCGTCATGCGCCCCTCGGCCCCGTCGGGGGCCGCGGCGACCACCTCGAACGTGAACGGCCCCGACTGCGTGGGTTGGCCGGTGAGCTGGCTCAAGCCGCCGCCGAGATCGTGGAATGCGAATCCCGCCGGCAGATGCTCGGCCCGCAGGGTCAGCCTTTCCGGCGACCGAAACGGCGGCAGCGCGGCGCTGTAGGGCGATCCAAGCGTCGCCGAATCGAGATCGATGACAGTCTGTGACGGCGCCGGCGGCGAGCTCGCCGCAGTCAGCGTGACGCCCATGCGCGCCGACTTGCCGTGCTGGTTGACGGCGACCACCTCGAACTGGAAGTGGCCGGCCTTGGTCGGCGTTCCCGCGAGCTCTCCGCGCCCGCCACCGAGATCCTTGAAGGAAAGGCCGGGCGGCGTGTCGGGCGTGACATGCAGGGCGAGGCCCTTGCCGCCGGGATCGCCGAACGCGGGCAATTCGGCGCGCAGCGACGTCCCGACCACGGCCGGGGGAATCGCCACATCGGCCTGCGCCGCCTTTGGCGACAACTCGTCCAGCAATTTCTCACGCGTCGGCGGCTCGGCATGCGCCGTCGTCTGCGCGCCGGTTGGCGTTTCCAACGTCGGCGAAGGCGCCGGCGGACTGGCCGCTATCGTTGGCGTCGGGCTAGCGGTCGGCGAGGGCGACGTTGTAGCGGAGGGCGGCAGAGTCGGCAGGGCGACCTTCGTCGGAGAGGGCGAGGGCGCAAGCGCCTCGCTCAGCTTGTCCCGAAGCGCGTAGCCTGTCGCCGCCAGCGCGAGCAAGACGACGACCGCCGCGATCGCCGCGATCGGGCGGCGGTCCCGGGGCGCCGGCGTCGGCGCCGGGGCGGCGAGGCTCGTCTGCGCCCGCTCCACCGTCTCGCCCCAGGCCGCGATCTCCGCCATGTTCGCAGGCCGATCGTCAGGATTGGGCGCCAGCATCGCGGTCAGCAATGGCCGCAAGGAAAAGTCTATGTCTGAGAGATCGGGAACGCGCTTGCGCCTCTCGATCACCTCGGCTTGGTTCGATCCCATATCGATCGGCCGGCCGCGCAAGGCCTCGGCGATCACGAGGCCGAAACTGTAGATGTCGGATTTCAGCGTCACCTCGCCGCCGGCAAGGCCGAGCTGCTCCGGCGAGACATATTTGTATTTGCCGGCGAAGCCGCCGCCGATGATCGTCCCCTCCGGGGCCTGGGCGGCCCGCGCGATGCCGAAATCTACGATCTTGGCGCGCCGCGGATCGCCATTCGGCAGGATGATGTTGTCGCTGGAGATGTCGCGATGCACGACGCCGTTGGCGTGCGCAAGCTCCAACGCGCCGCCGATCCGCTTCAGCAGCACCCGGACGTCGGCGGTCGACAGCGGTCCCGACGTCAGCCGGTTTTGCAGCGACACGCCGTCGACGAACTCCATCACGATATAAGCGCGCTGCAAATCGGGCTCGACTGAGAACACATAGTAGCGGGGAATAGCGTCGTGCAGCAGATTGTGCAGGATCGACGCCTCGCGCTTGAACAACGCCATGACGTCGGGATGGCGCGCCATATCGGGGCGGACGAGCTTTATGGCGACCGGATCGCCCGACGCCACGGCGACGCCCTTGTAGACTTCGCCCATGCCGCCTTCGGCAATCAGGCGTTCGATTTCGAACATGTCATTCAGGCGCACGCCAGGGCGCAGGCTCCCCTGCGGCGACTGCTGAAAGACGGTCTTGTCTGCCATGTCCTCGACCATCTCCCCTTGATCTCTCGGCGGTTCCGGCGCGACTTGGCGGTCGGGTAACACCGCGAGGCCGAACGTGTCATCGTCTTTGGCCGGGACACTCGGAGGGTCCGACGGCTTCTGTGCGGCGTAAGCTTCCGTGCCTGACGCGTGCGCCGAAGCGAGGTCGATCGCGTAAGCGCGCACGGGACGTCCAATATTTTTAAGCGCTTGCTCCCCGAGGTCGACGAATTCCGCATGAATCCGCCCGAAGGTGTGCTCGTATGCGGTCCCCGAAATCGTAATTCCGCCCGGCTCGCAGATGCCCTCCAGCCGCGCGGCGATGTTCACGCCCTCGCCGAGAATGTCATCGCCGTCGATCAGGACGTCGCCAAGGCTGACCCCGATCCGATAGACGATGCGTCTCGCCTCTGAGACGTCGGCGTTGCGTTCAATCATCAGCTTTTGGATGGCGATCCCGCATTCCACGGCGGCGACCACCGAGGGGAATTCGAGCAAAAGCCCGTCCCCCATCGTCTTGACGATGCGACCCCCTCTGAGGGTCACTATAGGTCGCGCTGCATCGCGATGTTCTCGAACCGCCCGCACTGTCCCAGCCTCGTCCATGCCCATGAGGCGGGAATAGCCAACGACGTCGATCGCCATGATCGCGGCAAGACGTCGCGGCTGGGCCATCTTTCACCTCCGACTGAGAGGCAACATAGCACGTCGTCGAAATGAGCGGAGGGTGAGTTCAATTTGCGCGCGCGATCAGCTATCATACAGACCGTAAGGAGAACTCAGAGCCGGTCGCATCCTCCACGGTGCAAAGGCGCCGGCGAAGCGAAGGTCCGAACAAGAGCGACCCATCGCGCTGTGCAGGCGCGGGGGTCGTGCAGGGAGCAGTCTCATGCGCGCTACAGTTTCTATTTTTGCGGGCGTCGCGTTGATGTTGGCGACGCCGGTTTTCGCCGACCCGGCCTACACCTCGCAGGACGTCGTCAATTTTTTTCATAAAGCGGCGCAGCAGTCGAAGCTCGGCAAGACCCGCGGCATCTGTTTCGATGATGAGTGCAAGCCGGCTGAGGCGGCGCCGAAGAAGTTTGACCTGATGGTCAACTTTGAGTTCGATTCCGACCATTTGACGCAAGCCGCGCAGGTCAATCTCGGGCAGTTCGCCGAAGCGCTGCACGACCCGCAGTTGAAGGGCCAAAAGTTCGCGATCGATGGCTTCACCGACGCGACGGGAACCGAGGTCTACAATCTGCACCTGTCCGAGCGCCGAGCCGAAGCCGTGGTCCAGTATCTCTCGCAGCACGGCGTCGAGCGCGGCAGTCTGGTCGCCAAGGGATTCGGGCCGACCAAGCCGCGTGCGCCCGACCCGTTCGATCCGATCAACCGCCGGGTAGAGACGCATCTGGTCGAGTGAAGCGCTGCGCTCTTTACCGTCGCCGCGTTTGACGCCACTATGATCCCGGTTGGAGGGAGCAACGCTGCGGAGTCGGGCGAGGTTATCTATGCGCGCGTCGCGTCTGCGCATGGCTCAGCCTGCGCGGCGCGATGGAACGTTCGCTATACGGCTCGACGGGGCGCGGGCGCCCTGCCCTGTGAACGGAGAGGGCCGCGTTGGGAATCGCCACGCTCTAATGGCGCCGCGCCGGGGTTGGGGGAAGGGCTCCGACCGTGAGGCCGTGCGCGGCGGATGAGCCGTCGCCTCTCGATCGTTCTTGCCGTCTCCGCGCTGTTCTTGATTGGCGCCGTCGTCGCGTTGTTGGTTTGGGTCAGGCTCAAAACGCCGTCGAGCTTTGAAACCGGCCTGCGGCCGATCCCGGTTTCGCCCGCGCCGCAATTCACGCCGAAGATTCGGCCTTCAACCATCATCGATCTTCCCGGCGACCCGGTGCTGGTTCGGCGTGCGACGTTGCGAGCGCCGCGTCCGCTGACGGTCGCGGCCCCGGTCAGATTGGCGCCGCACGCGCCGCGGCCCGAGGTCGACGCATTCTATGTCAGCGAACCGCTGACGCCGGCGAGCGGCGGCTTTCTCGGCAAGTTCACCGCGAACGGCCAGGAGGCCGACGCGCTGAACACCGAACTCGCGATCAACAACGGGCAGCCGGCCGCGGGCGAAGGCGACGACGACGACGGCGGCGGCGACATGACTCCGGAAGACGCCGCCCCCGCCGCGCCGTTGACCGGCGGCAACAGTCAGCAGCTCGATATCGTCAGCGGCGGCGACAATGGTCGCGCGCAGCTCAAGGAAACCATCCTGCGGCCGAAAGTCCCGCAAAAAATCTCCGAGCTGCTGATTGAGAGCGGTTACGAGGAAAAAAGCGCGCACGACGTTGAGGCGGCCGCCAAATCGCTCGACAACATCCAATCGCTGCGCCCTGGCGCGGTGGCGTTCGCCGTCGGCGCCATCGACCTCACAGGGGCGTATCGCGTGACGCAACTGGCGATCTTCGACAACGGCGAATATGTAACAACGGTCGCCTTGGCCGAGACCGGTTTCTACGAAGAAGGCGCCGAGCCGGAAATTCCGCAAGGTCTGCTCGACGATTCCAATCCCTCGCCGGCCGGCGCCTTCTTCACGCTGGCCGACGGCGTTTACAGCGCCGCGCTGCGCAGCGCCGCGCCCGAAGCGGTGGGTCGCGAGGCGGTGCGGCTGTTGCAGCGGCTCGCCGACCTCGACGTCCCGCTCACCTCCGGCGAGACGTTGCGGCTGCTCTACGCACGCGATCCGCGCTCCAAGACGCAGCCGGCGAGCCGGGTCATCTACGCCGGCCTCATCGGCCCTGCGGCGACCATCGATTGCTATGCTTTTGAGCTGAGCGACGGTTCCTATCGCTGTTTCGCGGGCAAGGAGGACGCGGCGCCGAGCGTCATTCCCTTGCCGCCTAGCGCGTCAGACGAGTCGAGCGCGCCGCTGCCGCCCGAGCGGAACGGCGGCGTGCCGTCTCGACCGGCCGACAGTGGCGCTGTCGCCACCGGCGGCTTGCTGCCGCCGATTCGCGGCGCGCCGATCACCTCGCTGTTCGGGATGCGTTTTCATCCCATCCTGCACATCTTGCGGCTGCACGCCGGCATCGACTTCGGCGCGCCGGTCGGTTCGCTGGTGCGGGCGGCCGCTGACGGGCAGGTCGAGACCGCGGGGCAAACGCGCGGCTACGGCGGCCGCGTCGTAATCAAGCATCCTGGCTTCGAGACGACCTACAACCATCTCTCGGAGATTCGGGTCGAGGTCGGCGTCAAAGTGCGGCAGGGGGACGTCATCGCCCTCAGCGGCAATTCCGGACTGTCCACCGGCCCGCATCTGCATTTTGAATATCTGCTCGACGGACAGCCGGTCGACCCGTTGCCGCATCTGGGTAGGGAGGGCCAGGGCCATATCCCGATCGCCGCCGAACCCGCGCCATCCTATGCGTCGGTCCCGGTTCCGCCGACGTCGGCGCGACCCGCGCCGCCGGATCCCGCCGTGCTCGCCGCCTTCGCCGCCGCCAAAGCCGATGTCGACGCTGCGTTGGCGGAGGCGGAGCGGTAGCGGTTGGAACCAGCAGGTTCCGCCGCTTGTAGCCGCGATCTCAAGATCGCGGCCGCCCTGCGTGCGCGGTCTTGAGACCGCGCCTACAGCATGCGCCTATGATCGCCTTGCTCAGCCGTCGTCGCGGACCACGACAGCTGTTACGTTGTCGCTGGCGCCGCGTTGCAACGTCAGCGCGATGAGGCGATCGCACACGGCTTGCGGATCGGCGCCGGCCAGCTCGACGGCGATCTCGGCGTCGTCGACATGGCCGGTCAGCCCGTCGCTGCACAGCAGGAACGCGTCGCCCGACGCCAGAACGTCGCTGACGAGATCGACTTCCGCCGTGTCATTCGCGCCGAGCGCACGGGTAAGCACGCTGCGGCGCGGCCAGTGTTTCGCCTCCTCGGGTTCGAGCACGCCGCGATCGACGAGATCCTGGGTTTCGGAGTGGTCGTGCGTGAGCCGTCGCAGCGCGCCGGCGCGCAACAGATAGGCGCGGCTGTCGCCGCACCAGAGGCACGCAAAATGCCCGCCGAAGATCAGCAGCGCCACCAGCGTCGTGCCCATGATGGCGCGGCTCTCGGCGCGCGCGCGTTCGCGCATCTCGCGATTGGACTCGGCGATCGCCGTCTCGACGGCCGCGAGCCGCGCCTCGCCGGTGGGCGCAATCTCCATGCGTTCCAACGCGGCGGTGGCGATGCGGCTGGCGACGTCGCCGCCGCCGTGGCCGCCCATGCCGTCGGCCACCGCCCAGAGCCCCGCCTCGGGACGAGCCAAGAATCTATCCTCGTTGCGGGTGCGCTTGAGCCCGACATGCGTGGCCCCCGCGCTGCGGATGAGCGGATCAGGCATGGGCCGCCGCCCTGGCGAACGCGCCGGTCAGCATGTCGGCGAACAAAGTCGGCGGCGGCATGCCGACGACAGCGAGCGCCAGCGCCTCAAACCCCTCGCCGCCGGCAGTCCACCAGAAACTTTGCCCGGCGAAGGCGCTGCGATGGCCAAAGCGCCGCGCGGCGCGAAACGCCAGCGCCGGTTGCGCTTCGAGGCCCCGCACCAGCACGATGTCCTCCGTCAGTTGCTCGACTCCGGCAAGCTCCGTCACCCGGGCTTGCAGGATCGGCGGCGCAAGCGCCTCAACGCCGTGCGCAAAATCCTCGAACGCCGTATCGGGATGCAGCGCGCCCAACAGCGCCGTCTCCGCCGCCTCGCACCAGGCCTCGTTGGCGTCGATCTCAGGGGGCGGAAGCAGCCCTTCGCCCTCGCCGCACACAACCGCCAGCGGGAACGGCCGCCCGATCCCGTCGACCGACGCCATCAGCGCCCCGATGATCGCTTCGTCGGCGAAATTCGCGCCGAGCCAGAATCGCCAGATCGGCGCGCGATTGTAAGCGGCGGTCCAATCCTCGCCGAGCGTTTGTCGTGAGGTCGCGAGGCTCGCTTGCAGCCACGGCTCCCATACTTCGAGGAATCGCCGCGAGGCGCCGAGGGTGACAAAATCGCGCTTGGCGGGCAGCTTGCCGAAAAACCCCGCAGGCATGTGCGCCTCACAATCCGTTGGGACACTCGAAATGTCGCAACGAGGCCAGACTCAGGGGATTGTTAAGCGACCCGGAACTGAATTCAAACGAAACCTCACGTCCGCTGACAATAAAGCTGACGTCGACCGCCGCACCCCGCTGGATCATCGCCCCGGCGTCGACGAGACGGAAGAACGCCCACGCGCCGGTGCGCTCGATGTTGCTCTTGCGGTCCGGCATGTCGGGGGCCATCGTGATCGACGCCGAGGCGGCGCCGGACCCCGGCCATTGCAGCGAGCCCGGGGCATTAGCGCCTTGCTGGGCGACGACATTGGCGCCGTTGACCGCCAGCGTCGCTGACTGCGCCTCGCCGCTCAGCGTCAGCGGCGTCACCGTGAAGGTGAGGTTAGGCTGCGCGCCTCCGGTAGGGAAAAAGGCGTCGCGGATTTCCGCCGCCTGCTGGAACCGCCGCAGCGTGATCGCCGAAAGCGGCCGCGTGATGTTGGAGTCGCTGCGCCACGTCCAGCTTTTCGCGCCGATATTGGCGAGGGGGGCGAGATTGGCGGCGAAAAACCGGTCGATCACGCCGTTCGGCGCGAAAATCCGCGCGAAATCCGCAAGCGGAATGTCGCGCGCGTCACTGCGCGACACGATCGGATAGTGGCCGTTGACGACTTGCTGGCAGGGCGCGGTCACCTCTTGCGCCATCTGGTCGGTGAGTTGCGCGATGGTGCGGTTGCTGGCGTCGCCCGCCGCGTCGGTCGCCACCTTGTTCATCATGCCGGCGATGGGTTGCGGCAGCCGCGTGACGTTAGAGCGCAGGCTCGCCACCTCAACTTGCACCTGATCGAGCGCGTGCTTCGACTGGGCGGGGTTGTTGGCGGCGAGCGAAAGCTGGCGATAAAGCTCGTTGAGATTGGCGAGCAGCGCGTCAATTGGACGCGAACCCGGCTCGCCGTCGACGAGGATTTGGATCGGCTTGAAATTGGCTTCAATCGCGGCGCCGGGCTCGCCGGGCGCCGGTTCGCCGGCCCGCCGCTGCGATTTCATCGCGAGATCGACGGCCTCGCGCGCCGTCGTCGACAGACGCTGCTCGACCTTCTTGCCGACGAGACCGGCGGCCTCGCCCGATACGCCCTCCTGCGCCGGCGGCGCCGGACGCGCGCGCGTGAGCGCGGTTTCGTTGCGGATCGACTCGAAGATCTGCTTGATCGGCGACGTCGGCGCCGAGGCTGCGCTCAACGCCAGATATTTCGGTCGGTCGGCGAGCAGCGGCCGCAGCGCCAGGTTGGAGATGGCGACGTTCCAGGCGGCGATGAAATCATTGCCGTAGAGATCGAGAATGTCGGGAAACAACCGTTCGATCTGCTGCTGCACGGCCGCCTGCTCGCCGGACGCGCCGAGCACCCAATTGTCCTTGGCGACCGCTTGCGCGATCGTTTGCATGCGATTTATCAACGACAGATAGAAGCCGTTGTAGGTGAAGAAGCCCGGCACACGCACGGTGTCGAGGCTCTCGCCGTTCGCCGCCTCGAACACCAGCCCGACATCCGGACCGCCGCGCCGTGACGCAACCCAGTCGTCGACCAGCGCATCGCGCGATTCCGATTTCAACAGTTCATAGGCGCGTTCCGCGACCCGCATCCGCGCCAAGGTCGCCTGCGCCTGCTCGACCAAGGGACCGTTGAGCGCGACTTTGGGGATGGCGCCGGTATCCATGTCCAGCATGGCCTTCAAGTGCGCGACCAGCAGGTCGCGTCCTTGTTTGTAGGCCGCGCCGGGAAACACGCGCTCCTCCCATTCGTGGGTGAACCAGTCCAGGATCAGCGTCTTGTCGACAAACGGCGCCTTGCCGCCAAGCATCAGATAGACCTTCAGCGCTTCGTAGACATAGTTAGGCTTGTTGATGTTCTTGGTGATCTGCTGTTCGAGCGAGAGCACGAGGCGGGGACGCATTAGGCGCTCCAGGGCCTCCTGATAAGCGGTGACCGAGGCGTCTTGCACGCGGTCGCGCTCGCTGAGGCCGTAAGTGTCGTTGAGCGGCGTCGCGCGGTCGCGATTGGCGTAGCCGTAGGGGAGCGGCGGCAGCGCGCCGACCAGCTCGTAGACCGGCCGTACGTCGGGATCGTTGACGTTGGCCTGTTTGACCAGCGGCGCCGCGGCGGCGGCGTAGTTGTCGAAGCCGCGCTCGGTCGCCTGAATGAGAGCCGTGTTACCGTTAAAGCTCATCCACCAGAGGCCGAGCACGCCGACGCAGATCAGCGCGATCGCGCTGACGCTTGCGGCGCGCAAGACCAAGCTGCGCCGCACCGCCGCCATGTTGGTGGAGACCCAGCCCGCCTCCGCGAAGATCACCTTCGTCAGCAGGTCGTGGAGAAAGAAGCTCTTGCCGACGCCGGAATAGGCCGACGCGCCGAAGCTCTCAACGCCGTAGCTGCGTTGCAGCGCGCCGATCACCGCGTCGAGTGGGGTTCCCTCCTGCATTCCGGAAGTGAAGTAGAAGCCGCGCAACGCCGCCGTCGTCTGATAGCGGGTCGGCTCGAACACCCGGTTGAGGAACTCGACCACCGGCTTGCGGATCACCGCAAGCTGAGCGGGGAACCCGAACAGTGTCGCGCGCGCGCGAGGGTCGGGCTCGTCCTGCAAGCGTTCCGGCATGCGGGCGAAGATGCGCTTGACCAACAGGTCGAATTCTTCGGGAACCTGGCTGACGGTGTTGGCGGTCTTGCTCGCTGTCTGGAACGTCGCGCCCCAGACGACGCTGCGGCCGGCTTCGTCGAGCTCAGCGAAATATTGGGTGAATCCCGCGACGAGGTCCATCTTGGTGAACATCGCGTAGACGGGAAAGTTGATGCGCAGGCGCTCGTGCAATTCATCGAGCCGGCGACGGATCGCATCGGCGTGCGCGGAGATTTCGTTGGCTGGCAACGTCAGCAGATCGGCGATCGAGATCGCGACGAGCACGCCGTTGATCGGTTGCCGCGGCCGGTTGCGGCGCAACAGATCGAGAAAGGCGAGCCAACTGCGACGGTCGATCTTGGCGTCGGAATCCTGCGTCGTGTAGCGTCCGGCGGTGTCGATCAGCAGCGCCTGTTCGGTGAACCACCAATCGCAGTAGCGCGTGCCGCCGATACCCTGCACCGCCTGCGGGCCGCCGCCGACGGCGAGCGGAAACCGCAAGCCCGAATTGACCAGCGCCGTCGTCTTGCCCGCACCCGGCGGGCCAATGATGAGATACCACGGCAGATCGTAGAGTGCGCCGGCGCTCGACTTGTTGGCGGCTTTGAGGGTGGCGAGCGCGTCCTCCATCTTTTGTTTAAGGACCGGCGCGTCGCTGTCTTCCTCCGCCGCCTCGGTCATCGCTTTTTCGATCGCCCGGGCGGCGCGCAGCCGCTTGACGATCCGCCATGCGATCACCGCCCCGACGATCAGGAAGATGACGGCGATGATCGACAGCCGGACGCCGGTTCCCTCGAATGGCGCATAGTCGGCGATCGCGATCAGCGGGAAGCCGACCCAGACGAGCACGGCCAACGCAAGGGCGGCGAGTACGCTGACGCCGATCCAGAGCCAGAACACCCAACTCATGGCTTCAGCACCCCCGGCCGTCGGTGCGCGGAATCGAGATTTCGACGCGACGGTTTTTGGATTTGTTGGCCTCGACGTCGTTGGGGGCGACCGGATCGGCCTCTCCCCTGCCCTTGGCGACGACGCGCTTCGGGTTGCTCAATGACGGTTTCAGCATCGCGGCGACCGATTTGGCGCGCGCCTCCGACAATTCGAAGTTGGAGGGAAACACCAGCGTCTTGATGGGGTCCGAGTCGGTGAAGCCGGAAATGGTGATGTCGCCCGGCTCGTGATCGAGCGCGGCGGCGATCTTCTTGGCGAGCGGCGCGAACGAGGCGTTGGCGTTGGCGCCGCCGGACGGGAACAATACGACATTGCCGACGCGCACGAAGATCGTGCTAGGCGTCTGGTCGGCGCTCGCCTTTCCCGCCATGATCTCGCTCGCCAGCTCCTTGCGGATGCATTGCAACTGTGTCGAGATCTCCTTCTTCGGGTCCGGCGGTGGCTTCACAATGGCTTCGCGGGCGAGCTGGATTTGCGTGTCGGGATAGAACGACGACATTTTCAGCGCCAGCGCGTCGGCCTGATCGCTGAGCAAATGGCGAAGGATCAGATAGACCGCGAGCAGCACCGTCGCCGCGAAGGCGGCGATCGCCCAGATCGGCACTTGCAACCGGCTCCCCGCCAACCCGATCGTCTGCCCGCGCCAATGCGGCGACAGGTCCTCGATCGTCTTCGGCGACGAACGGCGGATCGTCTCGTAGAGGTCACGCCGCAAGCCCTGGAGCGCGCCCATGCCGCCGGCCGCGCGATAGACGCCCTCGAACCCCAGGCTCAGACAGGCGTGCATCAATTCGAGCAGGCCGAGATTGACGGTCGGATTCTGTTTGGCGCGGTCGAGCTCCTGGAAGAATTTGACGCCGCCAGTGCGCTCGCCAAAGAAGCGCACCAACATCGAGTAGCGCGTCCACACCTGACGGTCGTCGCTCGGCAGGTTCTGCACGATGTCGTCGGCGGTCGCCGCCAGCGCGTATTTGGCGACGCCGACCTGATCGGCCGGGGCGCCCGCGGCGAGCGCGTCGGTCTCGAATTGCTGAATCGCCTGCGCGACCTGATCCATCAGCGGCGCGGCGCCGGCCCGCGACAGCGTCGCGCGTAGCCGGCCCAACGCCAGCAACAGCGACGCCGCCGCGCGCATCAGCACATTATCGGCGGCGACGACGAGGTCGAGCGAGACATGCGGCGACGCCGGCGCCGGGGTCATCGGCGGCGCAGCGGCGGACGCGGCTACGTAGGGATTGAGCTGCGCGGCGCGGTTGACCATCCAGTCGTCCGAATCCGGACGCGCAGCGGAGGGCGGTGGCGCGGGATAGGCGACATGCGCCTTGGGCGTCGAGACCGGCAGGGCGCCGCCCTGCTGAGGCGGGGGCGGCGGAGGCGGAGCGGCAGGCGCAGTGGGGAGACGCCCGCCGGGGTTGGGGCGAATGATCGTGCGGTCGCGGCGACCGAAGGGATCATCGCCGCCGCTCATCGCCGATGCTCTCGTATCGCCCAGAACTCGAGCTGCAGCTCGGGCCAGTCGCCGGCGAAATGCATGGCGACCGCGCTCGCCACGCTGAATTCCGGCCACAGCGGCGAGTTGCGCTCAAGATAAAAATAGACGTGATCGGTGATGGCGCGGATCTGCGGCGGCGGGGTCGGCAGATGCACCAGCGGCACGCCGGGGAGATGGGCGAGCACGATCTCGTTCATCTTGGTGTTGGGGCCTACCTTCAGATAGGCGGGCAGACTCTGCTGGATTTCGGCGAGCGGGCGGCGCGCCGACACTTCGAGAATGAAGGTGGCGTTGCGGAACAGCGTCCGGTCCTTGATCGTCGATATGTAGGCGTTCGGACCTCGCTCGATCAGTTCGAGCCGGATCGCGCGGCGGTCGAGTTGGGCGGATAGGAAATCCTGGATGTCGCGCAACACCGGCGCGAACGAGCGCTCCAGGTCCTCGTGGACGTAAGCCTCGTAGTCGCGCGCGCGTCGCTCGGCGGTGGCGAAGGTGGCGAGTTCGCCGGCGATGCGCAGAAGCTCTTCGTAGAGCCGTTCCGGGTGAACGCTGCGCGATCGCCGGAAATGCGCGAGCACCGGCGTCACGCGATTGAGCATTTGCAGCATCAAATAATCCGCGCTCTGCAAGCCGCCGCCGGCGGTCGGGTCGCTGGCGTAGCGCGCGAGTTCGTCGAGTTTGGCGCTGATCCAACCGATCACCCGGTCAAGCCAACCCTCGACCGTCGGGTGGGCGGCGATCAACAACAGCGGCGGCGCGAACTTTTCGTCGAACACCAGGGTCTTGTCGTGCACCTCGACCAGCCGCGCCGCGGGCAGGCTGACGAAGCCGGGTTTTTGCGTCTTGCGAATTTCATAGGCCAGGCGAGGATAGGCGACCTCGATTTCCTCCTCGATGCGCAAGTGCGAGGTGGAGTCGATCACCGTCTCCGCGCCGCTGACGTAGCGCGTCGCGCCCTCCGACGCCTCGGGGCCGACCTCGCGCACATTCTCGGCCCGCGCCGGCGCGGTCAGCCAGATGATTTGGCCCAAGGCGGATTCCGGCACATCGATGGGCGCCGGGCTCGGACTTTCGGCGGGAAAATCGAACAGCCCGCCGTCCGGCAGCACGCCGGACGCTCGCCGCAAGGCGAACTTGCCCTGGTGGGCGAGATCGCGATCGACTTCTAAGGAGGCGAAACCCCAGGGATAGGGGGTGACGTGGCGGCTGCGGCTTTCGATCGCGTTCTCGATATAGCGATCGGCTTGCTGCAAATGATGGGGTCGGAGAAAAAGACCCTCGGTCCAGTGAACTTTTGCGCTCCACGACATCTTCGACGGCCCTGAGCCTCCCTGAAAGCGTGTCCCCGGTCCCGTTGTGAAGCCGCGGTCACTTGGTCTTCGTGTCCAGTTTATCGTAGGCCTGCGCGAACAGGCTCATGAAGGCGTCGTTCAAACGGCCGTCGGATCGCTTGGTCATCGTCTGCCAGCGCGCCGCGTAAGCGTCCCACAACCGAGCCTTACGGGACGCCACCATCGCGCCGATACCCTTTTCCTGCGGCGTGGCGGCGTCGATCTTGTCGGGCGACAGATCCTCGAACAGCGCGTCGAGCGCGCCCTGCATGGCGCCGAAAATCAGCATGTTGTGGGTTTTGAGATCGTCGAACGCCTCGTCGACCGCGGCTGACGCCTTCAAATAGATGCGGTTCGGGGCGCCAAACATGATTTCTAGCGCGTGCTCCACATCAGCCGAGAACTTGAGCGGATTGTTCTCGGCGGGGCGATACATCGTATGGTTGGCCGAGCGGATCAGGGATTTCGTCTGCGTGCGACTGCCGATCATCTGGATAAGGTGCATCGTGGTCAGCCGCAGCACGGCGCCGATCTCGTCGGCGACTTCATCGGCGCCACGTTGGCTGAGCGCGGCGCGCGGAATGCCGGCGGCGGCGGCGATCCGGTCGATGATCGCGTCGGCGTTGGACGGCGCCGGCGGCGGGACGACCGGCGCCGGGGCCGGCAACACCGTCGACGTGGGCGGCGGCGCCGGCGCGGCGACATTCACCGTCGGCGGCGCGAGAGGCTCCGCGACGATGGGGCGGGTCGGGCGCGGCGTGGCGACGAGCGGCAATTCGTGCGGGGCGAGCGCCGGCGGCGGCGCTGGCGTCGGAGCGGCGGGCGCCGACATCCAGTCTTCCGAGACGGCCGGCTCCGCGCTCCAGGCGGAGCTCGGCGGCGGCGATGTAGGAACCGGGCCGCTGACCCCGGTCGCGAAATCAAGAAAGTCGCCCTGCGCCACAGGCACGCCGCGCACGCGGTAGGCGTCGCGGTTTTCGGGCGCCGCCGCTTCACCGACCGCGCCCCATACGTCGGCCGCCGCGGCCGTAACCGGCGCCCGCGCCGAGACGGCCCTGCGCTCGCCGCCCTCCACCGCCGCTGCGACGACGTAAGGCCCGATGACGATCCGATCGCCGTCTTGCAATCGATACGGCGCGTCCAACCGGAACTGCGATCCGTTCACGAAGGTCCCGTTGGTTGAGACGTCATAGAGCCAGTAATCGCCTTCGCGGAACCGGATTTCGCAATGCTTGCCGGAGACGTAGCGGGTCGAATCGGGAAGCGTCCAGTCGAGATGGGCGTCGCGACCGATGTCGATACCGCGGCCTTTCACCTCGATCCGCAACGGACCGCCATCGGGAAGGCGATCCATGTTTTCAATAGAAAGGCGCAACGTCATGACATCGAAGACCCGGCGCGAACGGGGCTCGCCCGACAGGCACTATCGCCGCGTTTCCCTGCCGCCGCAAGCGCAGCGCGGCGCGGCGTTTCACCCGAGAAAATGGGTTTTAGGCGTGCGCGGCCGCCTCGGTTCTCGCCATCGCCCGCGGTTATTTGAGGCGCGCCACCACCGCCAAGTGCTTTACTAGTCCGCTTTGAAAGGCCGTCAAAAACGCGTCGTAGTTCTTGAACGAGACGCAGCCGTTGGAGTCGCCCCTCGGGCCTAGCATGTAGGTGTGCGCGAGCAGGCCGGCGCGCCCGAAAATCGAGTCTGCGCCGCCGATCGGGTTGAGCCGTATAAAAAGCCGCCCGTCATGGCGGGCCTGCTCGATAAACGGCGCCTCGGTGGTAGTGAGCCCGGACATTTCTTCGCCTCGACTCCAATCATACGCCCCACCCTGAACCCACCCTGAACCCCCTCGCATCTAAGATGATTTTCTAGGTGCCGATAGGGTGAACCGCTCGTTCCGGCAGTGCGTCCCCCACTGCTACGCTCGAAGCGGAGGGTATTGCTTTGCGCAACCTGGCACTCATTCTTTTCATTTCTTCCGCCGCCTTTTCACAGAATCTGACCGAGTTCGAAGCCATCGCCGCCGGCAGCACCGTGGGAGGCGCCAGCGGGAAAGCAGTCAGCAACGGCCTCACCGCCATCTTCGGGAAAGTCGATGAGCAGACCGCCAAAGCCGCCGGCAAGCGAATTGAAGCCATCGTCCCCGAGCCGCCGCCGTTCAAGGTTT
>CAWEDI010000003.1:0-10865 GCA_963807735.1 uncultured Pseudomonadota bacterium
CGCCCTGCCTAACCGAGGTCGAAATGAGACGCTCAATCGCGAGCAGAAAAATACGCGTGCCTGCATCTTGAAACGGCGAACATGAGAGTGGATCGAATCTAACGCTTGGTGCCCTCGCCTGACGGCGGCGATGATTTCGTCGGGATTGGCGACCCACTGGAACGGCTTGGCCTGGGCATTGTGATCGTCGAGGAAGCGGTTGATCGCGGCCTGGAGATCGACGACGGATCGGAAGACGCCGCGCTTGAGCCGGCGCTTGGTGAGGATGGCGAAGAAGCCCTCGACGGCATTGAGCCAGGAAGCCGACGTCGGGGTGAAGTGGAACACCCAGCGCGGATGACGCGCCAGCCACGCCCGCACGGCGGGGTGCTTGTGGGCGGCGTAGTTGTCGAGAATGACGTGGATGACCTTGCCGACAGGGACCTTGCGCTCGATGGCGTTGAGGAAGCGAATGAACTCCTGATGGCGATGACGCTGCATGTTCTGCCCGATGACTGTGCCGTCGAGCACGTTCAGGGCGGCGAATAGCGTCGTCGTGCCGTTGCGCACGTAGTCGTGGGTCATGGTTCCGGCGCGGCCCTTCTTGATCGGCAGCCCCGGCTGCGTCCGGTCGAGCGCCTGGATCTGGCTCTTTTCGTCGAGACTAAGCACGACGGCGTGCGCCGGCGGATCGACATAAAGCCCGACAATGTCGCGCAGCTTGGCGACGAATTCGGGATCGTTCGAGAGCTTGAACTGACGAACGCGGTGCGGCTGGAGCCCATGCGCGCGCCAGATGCGCTGAACGGAGGAGCCGCTGACGCCGACGGCCTTCGCCATCGCGGCGCTCGTCCAGTGGGTTGCCTCGCCCGGCGGAGGCTCCATCGTCAGTTCAACGACGCGCTCGGCGACCGAGGGCGCAAGCTTCGGGACGCGCGAGGGTCGCGTCTTGTCACGCAACAGTCCATCCACACCCTCGGCGGCGAAGCGCTCCTGCCAGCGCCAGACGCAGGTCTTCGCCTTGCCGGTCTCGCGCATGATGGCGTTCGTGCCGACCCCCTGCGCGCTCAGCAGCACGATCTGCGCCCGCCACACGTGCTTCTGCGGCGCGTTCCGGTCTTTGACTACGGCGCGCAGCCGCTCAAGATCGGCCTGAGTGGCAGAGAAAGTGACGCCGGTTCGCATGCCGCTGACTCGCACGTCGCCGGCGGCCAGGGAATCCCCTCCGGGATTCAAATGTCAGGTGCGATCCACTAGCGGTCAAGATCTGACACTTGATCCGTAGGTTGCTGGGTGTTAGGTATCGCATCTCCGGGTTCGCTTGATCGTCGGGAGGCATAGATGCTCAAGGGAGTGCTTGGCGCAGCAGTGATTATACCGTTGTGTTTTTGCAATACGCGGGCTGACGCACAGACACGATGTCCGGACCTAACAGGCGACTATGATTGCGGCGGCTGCAATGCATTGGGTATTGGGAACGATCAGTATATCGTGAGCCATGCGGGCGATCCCGGCGGTCACACGACGATAAGACCGGATGGAAGTGATCCCCACCTATGGATAGTTGTACCTGGACCGGGGTGGGAAGACGGAGGGTTCGGTAGGACAAGCAATGATTGTAAATCAATAAACTTCGGCCGATCCACTTGGCACCGAAAAGAGTGAATACACCGTGCAGAGCCGAATAGACCGTCCGAGAAACGAAGCGTGCGACATTACCACAACATTTTGATGGCAGAAGCGATCGCCAGAAAACAAAATATCCACATCACTAAGGGGCCACCGGCCCCTTTGAATTCGATCCCCAAGCCCTTCAACTCTATGCGGCCGGCAGTCGCTTCTAAAAGAATGACCAAGCATAGGGCAGCGAGAGCTGCAAACGGCAATCCGATTGTCGCTGCAAAATGCTCTTGCGCGAGTTTAATAGTCCACTCTTGGTAGTAAACTGTGACTACCGCACCGTATAAAAATATTACGCCGAACGCCGCGGTGGCGAAAAAGACCGCCCATTGTAGAGCAGTCCTAAATCGAGACTCATAGGAAGCGCCTTTTTCAACCTGTGTCATCTGGTCCGGCTGCTCTTCCAACGCTTCTCTCCGCAACTCTCCAGTCGTCAATTTTTTCAAAATCGATTTTAGGTCGCCTTGATCCGTTTACACGGTAGGTGTGCGCAATTCACGGAAACAGCGCCGCTTGCCACGCGACCAACACGTCGTTACTTAATTGCAAGCCGGATTTGGGGCAACAGTAAATATGGGATTCGAGGATACTTTTATTGTGCATGTATAATTGTAACTGGCGTGTGAATTCAAAAATCCATCTCGTCTCGATTGCTCAGAACTACCGATAATCGTGTATACAGAATTATTCCCTGTGGAAGCTTTGAGTGCGTTGATCGCGTCATTACAAAATGCCCCCTGATTGTAACCGCCCCCTCTCCATCCTGAAGTTTGTGTAACAACAGATTCACTCGTGTAACGTTCAACTCCATTTGATGCGACTCGACAAGTCGCGGGGCGCGAGGCAGATTGATAAGTAACTCCATCTATAGTCGCCTCAACCGAATTAATACTTGCTTCGCGGCTCGCGCCGAAGCCCCACCATATGTCACTTTCCCCATTAAAGATTGTATGAAGCACTATCTGTAACTTAGAGGCGGGCGATACGGCCCCTCCAACCTCATAGCGAGCGGGCAGTGGAACTGACGCGCCTGCGCTAAACGAGTTTCCTTTCTCAGCCAATACGGAAAAAATCAAAGAAACAGTATTGTCAGGTATGTTTATCGTATTATAAAACGGTGCCGATGTGGATTTGAAGATATCAGACCTATTACCCGTTTTATCGACCGATTGTATAACAGTCACAACAGGTATCGTGAGCGTAGATGAACGGTCTACGCCTCCTAGTGCGACGCTCACGTTGAGAGGTCGTAAGAAAGTGTTTGGCTGGGGCGGCGGGGCATCTGGGACGGGAGTTGTTGGTGTGCTGTCTTGAGCGTGAGCAGGTGCAATGAACCACCAAATCCCATCTGGATTTTTCAACATCGGTAGGCTACCGGTTACAGCGGGCTTCGACACTGGAGCTGTATTTGCATTCGGGAGTTTTGCGCCGTTTACTAGATTAGTGATTATTCCGGGCGCGCTTATGCCTATAACGAGCGCTCTACCAATCTCCCAGTCTTGACGATTAAACGCGCAATTTAATATGACGCCAATGAAAAAGAAAATCGCCAGCGGCAGAAGTAAGTTGGTGCTCGGCAGTGATGGTGAAGTCTGCACAATCATTGTGCCGGCAATGTTCGATAAGCTAGGGAGCAGGCCGCCTGCTCCCGCAAACAAGCTGGCTATAATTGCGGCTGAGAGCCGTGGTGAAAGTCCTAATGCAGGTCCGCCAGTCATACTTATGCCCCCCGTGTACCCCTGTGTCTGATAAATGGCAATAATAGCAAAAACCATCCAAATACGCAGATGCGAAATTGTGGACCTCGCGACTTTATAATACCTGGCAACTTCGTCAAGGGCCGCACTCGCGGCCCGCATCTCCAACGCATCTCACTGCTGGCGCGCCGTGAGTTTGCGTGTCCAGCTTCGTTGCACGCGCGCCCGGGCGCGCGTGTTCGGCTTTCTTCTCCGGGGGCGCGGCTCACTCGTGGCACAATATTGAAGGTCGGCAATCCGCCCACTTGTGACGGCCTCCGACCGGTTCCAAGCATCAGTATTTGATGGCTGGAGCGCGTCGCACGCCGCCACTTGAAGGCCGACCCCGCCGCGTGCAAACGTTGTGCTCATGCGCGTGCGGATCGATCGGGAGCGCGAGGAGCGCAAGATCGCCACGGGATGGTTCGCCAGAGCCCGCATTCCCGCCTATTGCCTCTCGCTCACGATTCATTTCACCGAAGAAGAGCGCTACCTCATTCGGCATACCGGTATCGGCCGCTACGTCTTCTTTCAAGCCCCCATCCCACCGGATGTCATCGATCCAGAGGAAATCAAGCGCCTCAAGTCCGAGGACTTCGGGCTGTTTCTTGTTCGCGACCTGCTTGCGCTTCGGCGCGAAAACCTTGCTCGCCGTTTGGCCTGACCTCATCGCCGCCGACGATGGCGAAGCCGCAGCGCGCGCGAAGCTCGAAGAGCTCGCCGAGCAACTCGCACGCGCCGGAGGGACGACGGAGAGCTCCGTCGTCTACGAGCTGTGACGCTGTGGGAAAACGTCTGGCGCGAAGTCGCCAAGGAAATGCCGCGCTCCGATCCGCGCCCAAAGTCTTGGGCCGGCATTCATCGGTGCGACTTATTCGCGGCGATCGTCATCATCGCTATCTGGTTTCCGATCCGCCTCATCCACGAACTTCTGAAGGCGATCGACCTCTCGGAAAAACCCGATCACACGGCCGAGGCGCGCCGACTTTTCCGAGAGGCATATTCCCTCTCGTGCGACCTGCCGAGCAAGACCGACTTCGCCAAATCCGTCCTCGCCCACGCCGACCTGCCGCCTGCGCTCCATGTCGCGTATTTCGAAGCATTCCGCGCGCTCTACGCCGAAAACATGATGCTCGACGTGCCGCCAATCCCGGCACGAGCTCGACAACCTCGACGGAATTCGCTGGCGCGACCGCATGCGCCGCGAGATCGCCCGCATGAAGGGACGCACCGTCGCCGACATGCGCCGCGCCTGCGCCGCGTCGCTTAGTACATCGTCGGCCGCACTGCCTGCGAATCACGCGGCGATGGCGAGATCACCGCGCCGCTCTCTACCCTGCTCAGGTCCGGCCGCTTTGTCGAAGACCTCGTGCGCCCGCTCGACGCCGAGCTCTTCCCCGCCTTCGCCGAGAAATTATCTCGACAACACGTATCGCATCTCCGGCGTCCCGCGCGGCAAGCAGTCGAAGCCGCCGAAACTCGCCGAGCCGCACCATCTCGACGACCCGTCCCCCTTTCTCGCCGGCACGCCGTTTGAGGGAATTCTCGCGACACCGCTTTCCGTCGCGATCCCGCAGGCGGCGCGCACCTCGCACCAATGGATCGTCGCCGGCACCGGCGCGGGCAAGACGACCGCGCTGCAATATTTCATCGCCAATGATTTGGAGCGCGCCGCGCGCGGCGAATGCTCGATCGTCATCCTCGATAGCCAGCGCCAGCTCGTCGAAGAGCTCTGGGGCCTGAAGCTCTTCGCGCCCGGCGAGCCGCTCGACGGCAAGCTCTGCATTCTCGACGCCGCCGACATCGAATATCCCATCGCCCTCAACCTCTTCGACATGCGCCTCGACCGGCTCGCCGCACTCTCGGCGCTCGACCGCGAGCGGATCACCAACAGCGCGCTTGAAATGTACGACTTCATCATCGGATCGCTGTTGCAGGCGGAAATGACGAGCCGCCAATCGACGCTCTTTCATTTCGTCACCCGCGCGCTCTTCGCGATTCCCGAGGCGACGATCCACACCTTCCACGACATCCTCAAGAACGGACCCGCCAAATACCAGCGCTACATCGACACACTCGACCCGACCGAGCGCGACTTCTTCGCGACGTGATTTCAACACCAATGCGCAATTCAAGCAGACGCGCGAGCAGGTCAACGCTCGGCTCTTGGCCGTGCTCGGCAACAAGACCTTCCTGCGGATGTTTTCGAGCCCGCGCTCGAAGATCGATCTCTTCACTGAGATCAACACGCCCGGCAAAGTCATCCTCATCAACGCCGAGAAAGGCTTGCTCAAGGAGGAAGGCACGGAGCTCTTCGGCCGCTTCTTTCTCGCTCTCATCAATCAGGCCGCGGCGCAGCGCATCGACCATGCCCGCCGACAAGCGACTCCCCTGCTACGTCTATGTCGACGAATGCCACAACTACATCAAGAACGATCCGAAAATTCAGGTGATCCTCGCGGAGGCGCGGCAGCAGAAGGTCGGCGTAATCCTGGCGCATCAATTCTTGGATCAGATCGATCCCCCGGTGCGCGCCGCGCTCACCGCGAACACCGGCATCAAGATGGCCGCGCGGCTCGACGCCGGAGATCGCGCCGCGATGGCGCGCGACATGAACACGGTGCCGGATTTCATAACGCGATCAGACCGTCGGCTCGTTCGCCGTCTTCATCCGCGATCCGACTCCGACGACCCTTTCGATGCGCTTCCCCAAAGAACCGCTCGCGCGCTTCGCCCACATGCGTGCCGACGAGGAGCGGATCGTCCGCGATCGCAACCGCGAACTCTATGCGCGTCCCGTTCACCGCGTCAGGACCTTCCGACGATTCGCCACCAGAGCGCGAAGAGCCAAAACCTTCAAAGGGCACACAGGGCGGGGGCAAGCGCCGCCGCGATCCCGAGGATCAATAGTCGCCGGCGCGACAAGCCACGACGCGTCCCGGCGCGCCGCGACGCCACGCGACACGCGGCGACGAGCCGCGACAGCAAAGTATCGCGAAAGTGATAAAATAGTTGGGTGTGCGCATGGCGCGACGCGCCGCACGCTCTCCTGAACATCGCTGAATATGCGGCACGTTTACAGTTCCGCCTCAGCCGATTATTTCTTCCATGTATGCAGCCCGCACCAGACAAAAAGCGCCGCTCGCACCTTCGCGCCGAAGAGTGCCGAGCAAACAAATCCACATCACGGACGCCGACATCCGCGACATCTTCGAGCCGCTCGCGCGCCACCGGCGATTGACCACGCGCCAGCTCGTCGCCTTCGGCGCGCGCCATCCCGTCCTCACCAAGGCGCGCCTCGGCCTTCTCTGGCATGGCACCGAGGGCGAGCGGTCGCATTGGCTTCATCGCGCCAACGAGGAGATGGTGTTCGCCAACCATCTCACCGTCGAAGATCTGCACGGCCTCGGCGCAAGAGGCGCGAAGCGCTGCTCGTCGCCAAAGGCATCATCCCGGCCGAGGAATGGGTCGCCAACTCTCGCATCGGCGGCAGAAGCACCACGCCTTCGAAGATCATCCGGCTTGCGCACGATCACATGGCGTCCGACATCGCGCTCGACATCGAGATCGGCGCACGCACGGCAGGCGCTCCGTTCAGAACGCATCTCGACATTCTGAGGGCAGCGCCGGCTTCGACCCGGCTGCACAAGAAGCCACTGAAGATTCCGCTCACGCTCGACGGCGTGCGCACTTTCATCGAGCCCGACGCGCTCTTTTCGGTGCACGGCCGCGTCTTCGCGCTCGAAGCCGACAAGGGCACCGAGAGCATCAAGGCGGTCATCGTGCCGAAGATTCTCGCATATCGCGAGATCGTCGCTGCCGGGATCATCGACGACTATCTCGGCGTCGACAACCTGCGCGTCTTGTTCGCGACCACAAGCCGCAAGCGCATGCGCAATGTGATGGACGAGCTTGCGAAGATCGCGCGCAATGGCAAGAGCACCATGTTCGGCTTTCGCGCCGACGACGCCTTCGGACGATTTCCTGAAAGCGCCCCATACCGACGGGACGCTTGTTCAGCACTCCGTGGGAGAGGGTCGGCCATCCCGATCTCATCCTCGCCAATCCGGGGAGCAAGTAAACGACCACCGGCCATATGGCCGGTGGCTTTGTGTCTGCCGGCAGAGGCCGGCAGGGCGGCTTCTGATTGTTAAGAGAGCAGCTTGTCGAACAGGCTTGGTTGGTCAGTCTGATTGTGATGGTTCTGATGCTTTACGTATCGGCGTATCAGGTGCTCATCGAGCCCGATGGTCGATACGAAGTATCCCCGTGCCCAGAGCGACTGCTTCTCGTACAGTCCGTGCTTGACCTTGAATTTCTTCTTGAGCCACGCGGACGATTTCCCTTTCAACATCTGCATGGTGTAGGAGACGGAATCCCGTGGCGTGGTGAGAAGGCAAAAGTGAATATGGTCCTCTTGTATATTGAGCTCGATGATCTCCCAGTGCTTCCATTTGCAGATCGTCTCGAATATGCGACGCAATTCACTTTTGACCTTCTCAGAGCCTGACCTAAAATTCGTTGACCGGCCTCGCGGCCCTTGATTCCCTGGGTTTGCAACAACTTGGGGAGATTCGCGATGCCTTGGAACGAGGCCGATCGGGCGAAGTATGATGTCATTCGGGCGCGCTATTCAAGCGATATGTCGGCGGCGGAATTTGCTTTGATCGGTCCGCTCCTGCCGCCGCCGAAACGGCGCGGGCGCAAGCCGACTGATCCACAAGCCATTCTAAACGCGATGTTTTATATGATCCGTTGCGGTTGCCCCTGGCGGCTTTTGCCGAAGGATTTTCCGCCCTTCACGACGGTTCAGAACAGGTTCTACGCCTGGCGCGACAGTGGATTGTGGACGCAAATCGTCGCGGTTTTCGTGATGGACGCGCGCGAGGCGGAGGGCCGCGCAGCCGCGCCGACCGCCGTGGTCGTCGACAGCCAATCGGTCAAGACGACCGAAGCTGGCGGCCCCCGAGGCTTCGACGCGGGCAAGAAGGTCAAGGGCCGCAAGCGCCATCTCGCCGTCGATACGCTCGGACTGCCCATAGAATGCCAGATCACGGCGGCCAGCACACAGGACCGCGACGCTCTCGCGCCGTTGCTAAAGGCCGTTCGGCGCAAGAGCCCTTGGGTGAAAATGTCTTTTGTTGACGGCGGTTATCAAGGCGACGAAACGCAACGCGCAGCGTTCGAAGCAAGCCGCATCGCCGTCACAGTCGTCAAGCGGACCGACAAAGAGGTCAAGGGATTTGTCGTATTGCCCAAGCGCTGGGTGGTGGAGCGAACGCTCGGCTGGATCAACCGGGCCAGACGCCCACCCCCCAACGCTACACGCGGGCAACATCCGTGTGGATGAAATCATTACCCTTGAACAACAGCGGTGCGTTGACATCTTTCGCAAGCGCATAAGCCGCGCAGTCGCAGAAATTCAGGCGCGCCTTGGGATCGACGCCCTTGCCGTAACGCTGAAACGCGAGAACAGCGAAAGCCGCAAGCCTCACGTCACATGCGGGATGATCTCGGCCTTGATAAGGGCGAGAAAATCTTCGAGATCGTAAAGCCCGTTGACGCCGCGCCGGGACAGCAAAACCTGCCCGGCCTCCTGATAGGTCACGGCGCTGACAAGGCGACGGTCGGCGGCGGCTATCGTTTCGAAAAACGTCGTCCGCTCCGGTTCGTGGTTGAGGATCGCGACAAGGGCCGAGGTGTCGATAACGATCATCGCGGCAGGCCGAAATCATCATAGCCGATGATTTCGTCGGGCGTCCGGGGATCGACCACAGGTCGCGCTGCGCTTCGCGCCGCGATCTCTTCCATTCCGGCGATAAGCTGCTCCTTCGTCTCGGCAGCAGGGCGCGCGCGGGCAGGGCTGCGCCACGGCAGCACGTCACCGGCGACGGCAACGGCTGCGCGCAGGATTTCGTCCGGCGTGCGGCCCGTACTCATCGCCTTCGCTTTGATCAATTCTTCGGTTTCTTGAGACAGTTCAATCATGGTTTTTTATACCACAAATTCGCGGAAAAGGCCAGAATCCCGGCTTTAGATTGCCACCCTCTCCACCTCGTCGAGCGTCACCTCCTCGGCGCGGCGGTCGTAAAGCTGCGTCGTGCGGGTGCTGGCATGGTTCGCCATCTGCGCCGCACGTCTCAAGCGTGCCGCCGTTTTTGAGATACGCCGTCACGCCCGTCGCCCGAAACGTGTGGTTGCCGATCTTCGTCGACGATCTCGGCCGCCCGCGCGCGCCGCTGAATCATCGCGTAGGCGTTCGCTTGGGGCAGGGGGTTGCCGGTGAGCTGGCCGGTCGCGCGGCTGTAGGTCTGGAACAACAGCGCCTTCGGATCGCCCGCGAGCCCCGCGCCGTCGATGTAGGCGTGAAGGTAGGCCTCTAAGATTGTGATGGCACGGCATGGCGTGCTGCTTGCCGCCCTTCTCGTGCAGGCGAACCCATAGGCGGCGGTTCTGCGTGTACACGTCCTCGACGCGCATGCCGATCGCCGCGCCGATGCGCGCGAACGAATAGACCATCAGACCGATCAAGGCGCGGTCGCGCAAGCCGATGACGGTCGTCGCGTCGATAGCGTCGATGAGCTGCCGCGCCTCGGCCGGATCGAGCACCGGCGTCTTGCCGCGCCGCACGATGTGGCGCGGCCCGCGCACGGCGGCGGCGGGATTGGTCGGCATGATCTGGCCCATCACCATCCAATCAAACAGATGCCTCAGCGCGGCCAGGCGAAGCTTCGCGGTCGGCGCGGATCGCGCGCGCTGCAATTCCTCGATGGGGCTTCGCGGAAGGAACCGGCCTGCTCTGGCTCGCAGGCATGGCGAACGGGGTGCGGTTTTTCGCGCCGCCCTACTGGAAGATCGATCAGGCGGCGAAGCGAGCGGCGCGGAATCCCTATTATGAGGGCTAGGGCGTCTTCGGACTGCCACGGAGATAAGTGAGTTGGATGTTTTTCATCTGGCGGTCGGCCTCAACGAATTTGGACGCAATATCCCGCATCGCCAGCGAGGCGAGCATAGTCTTGAACTTATCGTCAAACTCCGAGATGCGCTTGAGGCCTTCGACAAAGGCCGGGGACTTCACGAAGTTCTTCGCATGGCGCTCCAACACGCCAATCAGGGGGAGGTCGGCATCGTTTCGAACTTGCGGTAACCCCCATCAATCGCCGCGAGCACATCGCGGAGCGTGACCGGTGACTTGTATTCGGTGGCGTGCCGCGCCTGAGCCAGCAAGGCCTCGCCCGCGTGCGCCACTTAACCTGAAAGCGGCGAAGCAAGGTCGCTTCCATTTCCCGCCAGTGGCGCGCACGGATCACACGCTTCATCGCCGTCGTCGGCTTCAATGATGGCTCGCGCACCAAAAGTGCCGCCACCTGGCGGAGATAAGGTTCGTCATTTTTACCGGAGCCAGGCGGCCGGCCGCGCTTCACTTGAGGAGCCATAGGGCAGTCTCCACGTCGATCGACGACAGACTAG
>CAWEDI010000004.1:0-425779 GCA_963807735.1 uncultured Pseudomonadota bacterium
GCGAAGCGGCGCGCCTGGCGGGGATTGACCTTGGCGAAGGGAACGCCGGCCTCTGCGAGCGCGCGCTCGAACGTGCGATGATAGGGACCGGTCGGCTCGAAGACGACCCGCTCCAACGGCTTCTCGGCGCACCACCGCAAGAGCGCCTTGTGTCCGGCTTTGTCATTGGCGAAGCGGCGGCTTGCGCCGTCGGCCAACCTATGCGCGTCGAGGCAGTCTTTCGAAACGTCGACGCCAATGGTATCATCGTTCATCTTTTCCGCGCCTCTGCTTGTCATTCGCGGCTTTCCCGCGGGTATCCGTGCAGGCCATCAGGAAAAGACGAGGGCGATCCAACTCTAGCTCGACCCGTCAAACGGTCCGCAGTATCGCGATCCGACCCTCGCCGCTGACGAGAGGGCTGCCGCCCTCTCCCAGCGGCTCCTTTTCCGCCCTTCGGCGTGGAAAGTCATAAGACAAGCTTTAAGGCGAGGATTTCCAATCTTTCCATCCGGATTGGATACCAACACTTCAAGTGAAAAATTCACTAAACTTCGACAGACCAGAAATCTATTGATTCCTTTGATAACCGCCTGCTCGGCAAAATTAGAACGTGACGGCAAATCAATCTACTCGGGTTTCGACGAGTCAGACAAAGAGGAAAAAGCAAGATTCTTGGCGGAAATAAAGCAACAGAGACTGGAAGAGGAACAAGATCGAAAGGATTTAGAGTATTTGCAGCATCTTCTGGAAAGAATTGATGAAACAGCTTCTGAGACTCTGATACCTGAGTCCGATCAGATCAGAATCGATTTAAGACTACTTTGTCTTACGTTTACGCCATCGTCGTTGGAATAGTAATAGTTGGATTCTACACCATAGCAATAATAGACCCAGGAGTTAGAAGAGCCATATTTTCCGGACAAGCTGGTATACAGTTCGTGACCTTATTCTCTCTTGTCATAGCGATAATACTTTTCGGCATAATCGGAGTTCTGGAGGCAAAGGAATTATCAGCTCTCCTAGGCGGTATCGCCGGCTATATTCTGGGAAGAGGAACAAACGAGGCGGGGCGAGCGGGTGACGGACCCCAGGGAGCGGTCCAAACGGGAGGCATTGGCGGGTCGCAAGGAGCGGCCCAGACCGGAGGAGCCGGCGGGCCGCAAGGAGCAGCCCAGACCGGGGGCTGATGACCGGCGCCTGCAGATGCGCGGCATCAGGCCGCATGCTTTGGCCTGCAGGATGATCCAACTACGAGGTGCCCGCCCTACTCCACCACCACCTTCGTCCCCTTGCCCACGCGGCCGTAGAGGTCGATCACGTCGGCGTTGAGCATCCTTATGCAGCCGGAGGACACCGCCTTGCCGATGCTCTTCGGCTCGTTGGTGCCGTGAATGCGGAACAGCGTGTCCTTCTTGTCCTGGAACAGATAAAGCGCGCGCGCGCCGAGCGGGTTCGACGGGCCGCCGTCGACGTGCTCGGGCAGGTCGCGCTGGCGCTCCAGCATCTCTGGCGGCGGCGTCCAGCCGGGCCAGTAGGCTTTGCGGCCGATCTCCGCCTTGCCCTTCCACGAGAACCCCTGCCGGCCGACGGCGATGCGATATTGCAACGCCTGCCCGTCCGGGAGCGAGAGAAAGAGCATGCGCAGCCGGGTGTTGATCGTCAGCGTGCCGGGCTCCTCGTGGGTGGGATCGGCGACGGTCTTTTTCGTCGTGGTCTTGAAATCGACGTCGTCGTCCTTGGCTTTCGGGGTCGAATAATAGATGTCGGCGTCGGCCGGCATGTTGCCGCGGTCGAGGCTCGGCGACGGCGAAGGCGATGGCTGCGGCGAGAACCAGTTTTGCGCTTGAGCCGGCTCGACACTCAATCCTGCGACGATCATCATCGCCGCGCCCCAACAAACGATCCGCATTCCCGTCCTCGTCTTGAATCGATCCGCGCTCTCTTAGCGCAAATTGTTCCCCGGGGCGGCCGAATTTTCACGCGAAATTTTGTTGCGCCGCTGAAACGCCATATTCGACCAGCACGAGAATGAACGTTCATTCTCACCAGCGTTCGCCATGACTCTCGCCCGCCTCGTTGCACCCCGTCGCCTGCCCGAGGACGAACGGCGCCTCCACATCCTCGACGCCGCCGAGCGCGCGTTCGTACGCTACGGCTTTCACGCCGCCACGATGAGCCAGGTCGCCGACGAAGCCGGCATGAGCGCCGGCAATCTCTATCGATATTTCCCGTCGAAAGAGGCCATCGTCGAGGGCCTGTGCCTGGCCGATCAGGTGCAGCGCTCGGAAACCTTCGCGGTTTTGGCGAGCGCCGGGGACCTGCGGCTCGCCATGCGGGCGGCGCTCGACGAGCATGTGCTGCACGCGCCGATCGAAAAAGCGCGGATGATCGTCGAGATCTGGGCCGAATCGGGCCGCAACGCGCGGGTCGCCGAATTCACCCGCCAGCTCGACCATGACGTGCTCGAAGGGCTCGCCGGGCTGTTCGATCTCGCCAAGACCCGCGGCGTGGCGGCGATGCACGTCGATTCGCACTTCGCCGCCAGTCTGATGTTTTCGCTCGTCGCCGGTCTCTTCAAGCGCAAGGCGCTGGAGCGGGACTTCGACGTGAAGGCCGAGCGCGGCATGGCGCTCGGCGTGTTTGACGCCTTGTTCGCCGGGACGCTCGCGCCCGGCGCGGAGGTCTGAGATGGGACGTTTCCTGTTCTCGCTCATCGTGATCGCCGCGCTCGCCGCCGGCGGGCTCTACGCGCAATGGACGTTGCGGCCTTGCGACGCCCCCCTGCTGCCGCTCGACAAATGGGGCGCGCCGGCGCGGCCGAAATGCCCGCCCGAGGCGGCCAAGGCCGAGACGCCGCGCGAGGTCGAGCCGCCGGCGGTGTCGGTGGTCACGGCGCAGAAGCGCCGCTTCACCGAACGCTTGTTCGTCTCGGGGACGCTGACCCCGCGCGAGGAGGTTATGGTGGCGCCGAAGATCGCGGATCTGACCGTCGTGGAGATCGACGCCGAGGACGGCGACCGCGTCGAGCAAGGCCAGTTGCTCGCCAGGCTCGATCGCACCCAGCTCGACGCCCAGCTCGTCCAGAACGACGCTGCGATCGCCAAGGCGAACGCCTCCATCGACCAGGCCAAGAGTCTTATCGACCAATCAGCGAGCCAGGCCGAATGGGCGGCGAGCGAATACGACCGCGCCAAGAAGCTCGGGCCGGGCGTCATGGCGGTTTCCAACGTCGAGCAGCGCGAGATCAACCTGAAATCGGCGCAAGCCGCGCTGGCGGCGGCAAAGAACGCGCTCGCCGTCGCGACTGCGGATCGTCGCGCCCGCGACGCCGACCGAGAGGAACTGATGGTGCGCATCGGCCGCACCGAGGTGCGTGCGCCGGTCGCCGGCCTCGTCAGCCGCCGCTCCGCGAAATTCGGCGCTGTCGCCGCGCTCAGCGGCGACCCGCTGTTTCGCATAATCAAGGACGGCGCCGTCGATCTGGTCTCCGACACGCCCGAACAGTGGCTGCCGCGGCTGACGCCGGGCATGTCGGCGGTGCTGAAACTGCCTGGCGCGGACGGGCCGGTCGCGGGAACGGTCCGTCTCGTCGATCAGGAAGTCGACAAGGCGAGCCGCACCGGCAAGGCGCGCATCGCCCTCGCCGACGTCAGCCACGCCCGCATCGGCGCGTTCGGGTCGGGCGAAGTCGACCTTGTCAGCCGCGACGGCGTCGCCGCGCCGACGACAGCGGTCCGGCGCGACGGCGATGAAGGCTTCGCGCTCGTCGTGCGCGACGGCAAGGTCGAGGAGCGCAAGGTGAAGCTCGGCATCGTCGAGGGCGACGAAGTCGAAATCCTGTCCGGCGTCGCGCCGGGCGAAACGCTGGTCGCACGCGCGGCGTCGTTCCTGCGCCCCGGCGACAAGGTGCGGCCGATGCCGACGCTCGTCGGCGCCGGCGGCTGAGGGGTAAGCCATGCGCCTCAACGTCTCCGCCTGGTCGATCCGCAAGCCGATTCCCGCGATCGTCGGCTTCTGCGTGCTGATGCTGCTCGGGCTCGTCAGCTTCCGCTCGATGTCGATCACCCGATTCCCGAACATCGACATTCCGATCGTCCAGGTGCTCGATCACCCAGTCGGGCGCCGCGCCGTCGGAGCTCGAGGCGCAGGTGACCAAGAAGGTCGAGGACGCGGTCGCCAGCCTCAACGGCGTCTGGCACATCGCCAGCCAGATCGGCGACGGCTCCTCGCAGACGATCATCCAGTTCTATGTCGGCTCGACCGACATCGACCGCGCGCTCAACGACGTGAAGGACCAGATCGCCAAGATCCGCAGCGATCTGCCGCGCACCATCGACGAGCCGATCATCAACCGCATCAACATCGAAGGTCTGCCGATCGTCACCTACGCGGCCTCGGCGCCGGGCATGACGGTCGAGCAACTCTCCTGGTTCGTCGACGACACGGTCGCGCGCGATTTGCAGAGCCTGAAGCGGCGTCGGCGACGTCGTCTCGCTTCGGCGGCGTCGACCGCGAAATCCGCGTCTCGCTCGATCCCGAGAAACTGCTGGCGCTCGGCGTCACCGCCGCGCAGGTCAACGAGCAGGTGCGCCAGGACAACGTCGATCTCGGCGGCGGCCGCGGCGAACTCGCCGGCCAGGAGCAGGCGATCCGCACGCTCGCCGGCGCCAACCGGCTCGACGAACTGAAGGCGCTGCCGATCGCCCTGCCCGGCGGCCGGCGCGTGCGGCTCGACGAACTGGGACCGTCGACCGACGCCGCCGCCGAGCCGCGCACCTTCACGCGGCTGTTCGATCAGCCGATCGTCGCCTTCGCCGTCACCCGCGCCAAGGGCGCGAGCGACGTGACGGTCGATCGCGACGTCGCGGCGCGGCTCGCCCAGTTGCAGAAGCAGCACCCCGAGGTGAAGTTCACCAAGGTCGACACCCAGGTCGACAACGAGCTCGGCAACTATCACTCGACGATGGAGACGCTGATCGAGGGCGCGGCGCTCGCCATCATCGTGGTGTTCGTGTTCCTGCGCGACTTGCGCGCGACGCTCGTCACCGCGCTCGCGCTGCCGCTTGTCGGTGATGCCGACCTTCTGGGCGATGAGCGCGATCGGCTTCTCGCTCAATCTCGTCAGCCTGCTGGCGATCACGCTGGTGACCGGCATTCTCGTCGACGACGCCATCGTCGAGATCGAGAACATCGTGCGCCACATGCGAATGGGCAAATCCGCCTATCGCGCCTCGCTCGAAGCGGCCGACGAGATCGGCCTCGCCGTCATCGCGATCTCGCTGTCGATCGCGGCGATCTTCGCGCCGGTCAGCTTCATGGGCGGCATTGCCGGCCAGTATTTCCGCCAGTTCGGCCTGACCGTCGCCATCGCGGTGCTGTTCTCGCTGCTGGTCGCGCGGTTCATCACGCCGGTGGTCGCCGCGTATTTCATGCGCGCGCCGCGCCACGAGGAGCACGAGGGACGGCACCATCATGCGCTTCTACACGCGCCTGGTGCGCGGCTCCGTGCGCTGGCGCTGGTTGACGCTGTTGGCCGGCGCGTTGATCTTCGCCGCCTCGCTTTGGTCGACCGGCTGCTGCCCTCGGGCTTCATTCCCGCCGACGATCAGGCGCGCGCGCTGCTCGCCGTCGAGCTGCCGCCGGGCTCGCGATTGGACGACACCGACCGGGTGACGCGCGAGATCTCCGATCAACCTGAAGGCGATGCCGGAGGTGCGCTCGGTGCTGGTGTTCGGCGGCCAGATCCTCGGCGGCGCCTCGGAGCCGCGCAAGGCGAGCTTCGTCATCAACTTCGTCCACAAGTCGAAGCGCGAGGCGACGCAGAAAGAACTGCAGACCCGCATCTCCGCGTTCATGGCCGACATGCCCGACCTGCGCTTCTGGTTCATGAAGGACAACGGCCAGCGCGATCTGCAGCTCATCGTCGCCGGCAAGGACATCGACCAGATCAACAACACCGCCAATCAGATCGCCAGCGAAATGCGGACGCTGCCGCTGCTGGAGAATCCGATCTCGACCGCCGAACTCGACCGGCCGGAATTGCAGATTGCGCCGCGCCGCCAGGTCGCCGCCGATCTCGGCGTCTCCACCGAGGCGCTGTCGACGACGATCCGCGTCGCGACGCTCGGCGACATCGACGCCAATCTCGCCAAGTTCAAGGTCGACGGCCGGCTGATCCCGATCCGCGTCGAACTCGACGAAGCCGCGCGCGGCCGCATCGGCGTGTTGCAGAACCTGCGCGTGCCGACCGCGAGCGGCGGCGAGACGCCGCTCGCCTCGGTCGCCGATTTCGCGCTGCGCCACGGACCGACGGCGATCAACCGCTACGATCGTTCGCGCCGGGTGACGATCGAGGCCGACCTTGTTCGGCGACGCGGCGCTCGGCGAAGCGGTCGCGGCGATCCACGCGCTGCCGACGGCGAAGAACCTGCCGCCGGGCGTCGAAATCCGCGAGACCGGCGACGTCGAAATCATGAGTGAGGTGTTCGCCTCGTTCGCGCCGCGATGGGCGCCGGGTTGATGATGGTCTACGGCCTGCTTGGTGCTGCTGTTCGGCAGCTTCCTGCAACCGATCACCATCCTGATCTCGCTGCCGCTGTCGATCGGCGGCTCGATCCTGGCGCTGCTGATCACCCACAAGGCGATGTCGATGCCGGTCGTGATCGGCATCCTGATGCTGATGGGCATCGTCACCAAGAACGCGATCATGCTGGTCGATTTCGCGGTTGAGGCGATCGCGCAAGGCTCGCCGCGGCTCGAGGCGCTTGGTCGAGGCCGGGCGCAAGCGCGCGCGACCGATCGTGATGACCACGATCGCCATGGCGGCGGGCATGCTGCCCTCGGCGATGGGGATCGGCGACGGCGGCGGCTTCCGCTCGCCGATGGCGATCGCGGTGATCGGCGGTCTGGTCGTGTCGACGGTGCTGAGCCTCGTGTTCGTGCCGGCGGTGTTCACCGTTCTCGACGATATCGGCCGCGGGCTGTGGCGGCTGTTCAACTGGCTGCTGGCGCCGCGCGAGGCGCGCGAGGCGCGCGCGGCGGAGCGGGAGGAGCCGCAGGGTGCGGCGCCGATGCCGGCGGAGTGAGGCGTTATTAGGCCGGAGCGGATGCGTTGCATTTAACGACACCGCAACGGGCGCGGACTTACGTTTCAGCGAATGACTTCGCGGAAGCAAGAGAACGCAGCCATGCCCAAGTTTATTTTCGACGCGCCTGCGCTCACCCCCGACGCGCGCGGCGGGCGCCCTAAGCGGCTCCTGTGCTGGCTGCGCGACCGGCTGGTGGCGCGCGGCGTGCTGGCGGCCGGGCCGAAGGCGGGCGAGGCCGGCTGGGGCCTCTTCGTCAACGCGGAGGACGGTTTTGTCGCCATCCGCGTCGGATCAAACGGCGGCGACGGGCGATCGGTCGTGTTCAACGTCGAACAGTTTGGCGAGGCCGGACTTGAATTCGAAGACACCCTCGCGGCCTGCGAAGACGTTCGGACGATAGCATCGCCGCATCGTTCGACAGAACGCTCCGCCGAAGACCTATCCGTTGCGATAGGGAAGCCGCGCTGACTTTCGCTCGATCCGCCCGTCCGCAATTTGAAGCGGCCTTCTTGCACTGAGTCCGCCGCGGAACTCGACATTGCGCGCCCGCGCCGTCGCCTTCGCCCTGGAGTTCATCCCGTAAACAAAGAGCGTTGCGCATGGACGAGCGACTTTCCATGCAAGACGCACATGTTTTCATCGTTACCAACCGAAATTTCCGCCCATACCACGACTTGAGGAGAGTGACATGAAATTCAGAATGCTTGAAAAGCTGAGCGGCTGGCAAGTTACCGCGATGGTCTGCACTGCGCTCGTCGTTCCGACCGCGCTTTACGCCGTGACTTATACGCCCGTCGCCATCATCAATCCCGGCACCGGCATGGCCGGCTACATCGATCCATCGGGAAGCCTGCATACCAGCGACGAATACGCGTATTACCGGAATAACCCGCTGAACCTCGTCGACATCGAGTTGACGCCCAGCAGCGACGGGCAGAGCTGCGGCGGCGCGTATACGGCGCCGGCGGGCAAGGCGCTGGTCGTCACCTCCGTCACCGGAAATTACTACAACGTCGGGACTGGGAATTACGCCGGTTTCTCCCTCTTCGCCAGCCCGAGTTGTTCAGGCAATCAAACTGTCACGCAATTCGAATCCATTGGCGCGGCGTCAGGCGACGTATTGGGCAGGAACTACAGCTACGCCGAAGGCGTGCCCGTGGGGACGACGATCTCTCGCCAGGACTATAGCAGCCAGGGATGGCTGCTTGTCCACGGCTTCCTGGTTCCCGCCAATCTGGTTTCCTCCGGCTCGTTCATTGATGACGCCAGATCTGCCACGAACGTAAAAATCGGCCCCCGAGGACGTTGAAACGGACGCGAAGCGTCGAGCCATTCAAACGGCGGCGAAGGCGACTTCGCCGTCGTGTAGTTTCAGTTGGAAGGGCGCGGATCGAGGACCCCCGTTGCCGGAGCTATTATCGTCAAGCCCAGGGATTGATTAGCGTCACGCCCGTCGCTTCGAAATCGCGGACGTTGCGCGTGACAACAACGAGGCCGTGAACCAACGCGCTCGCGGCGATCATGGCGTCACGTTCGGAACGCCGATCCGGGATGTGCAATCGAGCGCACCGGCGAGCAACAGCGACGTCCACGTCAAGAATTCTGTTGGCGAACTGAGGCAATACGCGCCGCTCCAACCAACCGCGCAGAATCGCGCCCTGCGAGGGGTCGCGGCGTTCGAGCGCGAGCACGCCAAGTTCGAGCTCCAGAATCGAGACGACGGACAAATAGAAGAGGTCGACCGCAACCGCGTCGGCCCAGGCCTTCAGCCTGGAATCCGCCCTATCTCTGCGGCGTAGCTCGGAGATTACATTTGTGTCCAGGAGATAGGTCACGAAAAATCGGGAATCGCCAGTTTCAGCTCCACGCGGGGCGGGTCGAAGTCGAACTCGCTCGGTTCGTCCTCAGCCAAAGCCGCGCCGAGCGACACCTTGCCGTTCGTCAGACGACGATAGTCCTCGAAACTCAACAAGACATGCGCTGGCTGACCGCGATCGGTAATCACGACCGGCCCCAGCAAGGCGGCCTTTTTGGCTCGGCTGACGTCCTGATTGAATTCGCGGCTGGAAATGGTCGTCTGCGGCACGACGGGTCCCCTTCGCGTAGTCATGTTGCTACATAGGTCGTGCGCGATTTTGGCGCAATCCCGAGCGACTGCGAAGCGCAAACATCTTCGGATTGGCGAACACGCACCAGCCCGCTGCGATGTGCCTGACAAGCCGCAACGTCCGCACTATATGCCGTGCTAACTCATCGCCGCGAGGATCTCATGTCGCTCTCCAGCGCCGGGCTCGACCCGAGACGGCGTCGCATTCTGTTTCGCGCCCGCCGCCGCGGATTGCGTGAGATGGACCTCGCGCTCGGCGCCTTCGCCGACGCCCATCTCGCTGGGCTGACCGAGGCCGAGCTTGAGGAAGTCGAGATCTGGCTCGACCTGCCCGATCCCGACATGCTCGCTTGGCTCACGGGCGAGGCGCCGACGCCCGCGCGCTTCGACACGCCGCTGCTCGCCAAGCTCGCCGAGGCGCCGCGCAGGGCGGCGGCCAAGTGAACGCCCCGGTCGCCGCAGCGACGCGGCTCCGCCAGCCGACCGCCATCACGCTCGCCCACGCGCCCGAGGGGTTCGACGCCTTCGTGGTCGCCGACCTCGTGCGCGCGCTCGCCCGCGAGGCGGAGACCCGCGCGGTCGCGCTGACCTTCGTCGCCCGCGACTCGATCCGGGCGCAAAACTTCATCGACGCGCTGGGCTTCGCCGCACCGGAGATCGAGGCGCTCGCGCTGCCGGCGTGGGACTGCCAGCCTTACGACCGCATGTCGCCCAGCGCCGCCATCGCCGCGCGGCGGGTCACGGCGCTCGCCAGGCTGGCGCTGACGCGAGGCGCGCGCGAACGGCCGCGCATCCTGGTGGCGACCGTCAGCGCCCTGTCGCAGCGCGTGCCGCCGCGCAGCTATATCGCCAAGGCGGCGCTTTCGATTGCGCCGGGCAACGCGCTCGACATGCAGACCATCGTCGGCTGGCTGGAGACCAACGGCTTCTCCCGCGCCAGTCTGGTGCGCGACGTCGGCGATTACGCGCAACGTGGCGGCATTCTCGACCTCTACGCCCCCGCCCTGCCCGCGCCGGTGCGGCTCGATTTCTTCGGCGACGCCGTCGAGTCGATCCGGCCGTTCGATCCCGAAACGCAGCGCAGCGCCGGCCATTTGCCCGCGCTCGATCTGACGCCGATGAGCGAGGCGCAACTGACGAGCGACTCGATCCGCCGGTTCCGCCAGGGCTACACCGCCGAGTTCGGCGCGCCCCGGCGCGGCGACACGCTCTACGAGACCGTCAGCGAGGGCCGGCGGGCGATCGGCCTCGAACACTGGCTACCGCTGTTCTACGAGAAGCTCGACACCGTGTTCGACTATCTCGGCGACGCGCCGCTAGTGCTAGACGCGCGCGCCGAGGACGTGGCGAAGTCCCGCTTCGCGCAGATCGAGGATTACTACGCCGCCCGCAAGGCCGCGCGCGAGCAGGACCCCGTCGCCAACGACTACCAGCCGCTTAAGCCGGATCGGCTCTATCTGACGGCCGCCGAATTCGCCCGCGCGCTGACCGGTCGGCCGGTCGCGCGGCTGCAACCGTTCGAGGCCGCCTCTGACGCCGGCGACGTGATCGACTGCGGCGGCCGCGTCGGTCGCGATTTCGCTCCCGAGCGGCAGAACGAGAACGTCAACGTGTTCGACGCAGCGGTCGGGCACATCCGCGCGCTTCGCGACGTGGGCAAGACGGTCGTCGTCGCCGGCTGGTCGGACGGCTCGCGCGAGCGGCTGCGCCATGTGATCGCCGAACATGGGTTGAAGTCGATCGAGCTGGTCTCCTCCTACGTGCAGGCGCGGTCGGCCCGCGCGGGCGCTTTGCCGCTGGCCGTCGTCGCACTGGAGCATGGCTTCGAGGCCGCCGATCTCGCGGTGATCGGCGAGCAGGACATTCTCGGCGACCGCCTGGTCCGGCAGGCCAAGCGCAAGCGGCGCGCCGAGAACGTGCTGGCCGAGGCGTCGGCGCTGGCGGCGGGCGATCTCGTCGTCCACATCGACCACGGCGTCGGCCGCTTCGTCGGCTTGCAGACGATCGAGGCGGCCGGCGCGCCGCACGATTGCCTTGAGATCCATTACGCTGGCGGCGACCGGCTGTTCCTGCCGGTCGAAAACCTGGAGCTGCTGTCCCGCTACGGCTCCGAGACCGGCGAGCTCGACCGGCTCGGCTCGACCGGCTGGCAGACCCGCAAGGCGCGGCTGAAGAAGCGCGTACGCGACATGGCCGCCGAACTGGTGCGCGTCGCAGCCCAACGACTGACGCGTCCGGCCGTGCGACTGATCCCGCCCGAGGGGTTGTACGACGAATTCTGCGCGCGATTTCCCTACGACGAGACCGAGGACCAGTCGCGCGCGATCGAGGCGACGGTCGATGACCTCGGCGCGGGGCGGCCGATGGACCGGCTCGTCTGCGGCGACGTCGGCTTCGGCAAGACCGAGGTCGCGCTGCGCGCCGCCTTCGCCGCCGCGATCAACGGCAAGCAGACTGCCGTCATCGCGCCGACCACGCTGCTGACGCGCCAGCACTACAAGAACTTCACCCAGCGCTTCGCAGGTCTCCCGGTGCGCATCGGCCAGCTCTCGCGCATGGTCGGCGCCGCCGAGCAGCGCGAGGTGAAGAAGGGGCTCGCTGACGGTTCAATCGACATCGTGATTGGCACCCACGCCGTTCTCGGCAAGACGGTCGCGTTCAAGGACCTCGGCCTCGTCGTCGTCGACGAGGAGCAGCATTTCGGCGTCGGTCACAAAGAACGGCTGAAGGACCTGCGCGCCGAGGTCCACGTGCTGACGCTCTCGGCGACGCCGATCCCGCGCACGCTGCAACTCGCCATGACCGGCGTGCGCGATCTCTCGATCATCGCCACGCCGCCGGTCGACCGGCTCGCGGTGCGGACGATCGTCACGCCGTTCGATGCGCTGATCGTGCGCGAGGCGCTGCTGCGCGAGCGTTATCGCGGCGGGCAGGCGTTCTATGTGTGTCCGCGCATCGAGGACCTCGACGAATGCGCGGCGTTCCTTCGCCAGAGCGTGCCGGAATGCAAGTTCGTGATCGCGCACGGCCAGTTGGCGATGACGGAACTTGAGGATAAAGTGGGCGCCTTCTACGACGGCAAGTACGATGTTCTGCTGTCGACTTCGATCGTCGAATCCGGCCTCGACATTCCCCGCGCCAACACGCTGATCGTCCACCGCGCCGACATGTTCGGCCTCGGCCAGCTCTATCAGCTGCGCGGGCGCGTCGGCCGCTCGAAAACGCGCGCCTACGCGATCTTCACGACGCCGGTCAACAAACCGATCACGCCGCAAGCCGAGAAGCGGCTCGCCGCATTGCAGTCGCTCGACACGCTCGGCGCCGGCTTCCAGCTCGCCAGCCACGATCTCGATCTGCGCGGCGCCGGCAATCTGCTCGGCGAGGAGCAATCCGGCCACATCAAGGAAGTCGGCTACGAGCTCTATCAGCAGATGGTGAAGGAGGCCGTCGAGCGCCTGAAGTCGGGCGACGCCGCCGAGCCGGAGCAGGATGTCTGGTCGCCAACGATTTCGCTTGGCTCGCCGGTGACGATCCCGGAGAGCTATATCCCCGATCTGGCGACGCGGCTGTCGCTTTACCGCCGCCTCTCGGGGGTCAGCGAGGAGGCCGACATTGACGCGATGGGCGCCGAAATCGTCGATCGCTTCGGGCCGCCGCCGCCGGAAGTCGATCTGCTGTTGAAGCTGGTGCGGATCAAGGCTTTGTGCCGGCGCTCGCACGTGGAGAAGCTCGACGCCGGCGCGAAAGGCATGACGCTGGCGTTCCGCGACAATTCCTTCGCCAACCCGGCGGGGCTGGTGAAGTGGGTGACGGCGCACCCGGAGGCGCGCGTGCGGCCCGACATGCGGATCGTGGTGAGCGGCGATTTCGAGGCGCTGAGCGATCGGCTCGACGGGGCGCTGAAGACGATGCGCGAGGTGGCGAGGATCGCGGGGAAAAAGGGTTGACGGCGGGCGGCCTGCAAAGAATTGTTTTGACCAGCGGTATTTTTGTAGTTACAGAAATTCATGCCCGATTGGGACGAGAACAAGCGCATCGCCAATCTCGCCAACCACGGTGTCGACTTTCGCGATCTGGGCTTGCCGAACTGGTCGAAAGCGCTGGTGTTCGAGGATATGCGCCGCGACTACGGGGAACAAAGATTGATCGCGATGGGAAGAATTGGGCCCCGCCTTCACGTTGTCGTCTACGTCGAGCGAAACGGCGAGCGCCGATACATATCCGCGCGCAAAGCCAATAGCCGGGAGATCGCCTACTATGAGAAGCAAGCTGGTTCGCCCGAGCCCTGAAGAAGATTTGGAGATCGCTCGCGGCATCGCTAGCGATCCCGATGCGGCGCCCGACCTTTCTCAACCTGTTCCCGGAATCGTGCGCCGCGTTGGCCGACCGAACAAGATTGACGCCAAGGTGTCTGTAACGCTGCGGCTCGACCGGGACTTGGTTGAAAGGTTCAAAGCGTCCGGGTCAGGTTGGCAGACACGTATCAACGCTGCGCTGCGAAGGGCGGTCGGCTCGTAGGCGCTGCGACCTCGACCGCACCCAAGCGAAGGCTACGGCTCAGGCCAAAATTCCCCGTTCAACGCCTGCTCGCCGGACCACGGGCAATCGCCGGGAAACGTCACGATCGCCAGCCCCGTTTCCGCCGCCGCCTCCAGCCTCGCGTCGCGATAGGCGTTGGCGAGCGCTTGCGGCAGGAGCGGCTTGAGGCTCGGGTTGTCGTCGAGATGGTCGATCAGCCGATTGCGCTGCACCCGGATCGACGCCTCCCAACTTGCGCCGCGCTTCTCCGGCTGAAATCGCCATTTCAGGAGATGCGTCAGAAGCACAGCGAGCCGGCTGACGAGTTCACGCTTCTCCGTTCGCCCCATGCTCGCGATTTCCTCCGCGATGTTTTCGATGTCGGCGTCCGAAAGCTTGCCAGAACGTAGGAGATCGGCCTGCTCCAGGCTCCAGGCGAAAAAGTCCGTCTCGTAAAGCGCGCTTTTGGCCGGCATGCTCGACACTCCTAAGCGTACGGTCCCCTTCCCTCAACCCCGCCGGTCGCCCCTCACTGCACCGAATACGTGAACTTCATCCCGATCGGCGCGCCGTGCGGCGGTGGCGGGAACAGGCGCGCCGCGGCGGACACCGCCTCCATCGCCGCCTCGTCGAGCTCCATCGAGCCGCTGCCCTCCGCCACGAAGCGCTGCGTCAGTCGGCCGCGCCCGTCGACCGCCATGCCGATCACCCCGGTGAGGCGGCGTCCGTAAGCGTGCGCCACCGCAGGCACATGCAGCCGCGGCACGATCAGGCCGTAGAGAACTGTCAGGTAGGTCGACTTCGCGTTGCCGCCCGTGACCGGCGACTGGATCGCCGCGCCGCCGAAATCGACGTCGGGCACCGAATCGAAGGTCTTCGGCAGCGCCGCGAGCACCGAAGGTTTGGCTTTCGCCGGCGTCTCCTTCGGGTCGGGCTTTGGCGGCGGCGCCTCGGCCTCGGCGGTCTTCGGCAGCTCCGGCGCGGGCGCCTCAGCGGGTTTGGTTTCCTCCGGCGACGGGGTCGGGACCGGCGACGGCGGCGGCGCGGCGGCCGGCTTCTCCTTCTCCGCCACGTGCTCGTCGTCGTGGTCGCTCTTGCCCTCGCGCGGCGCGTCGGTCGCCGGCTTCTCGGGCTCGGGCGGCGAACTCTGCTCCGGAGCGGGGGGCGACGGGCTCGGCGACGGAGACGGCTCGACGACGATCTCGACGGGAATCTCCGTCGGCTCCGGCGGCGGTTTATAGTCCCGCTGCAGCCAGATCAGCGCAAAGACCCCCAATTCGATGGCGACGGCCGCGAACACCGCCACGCCCAGCCGCAAGCGGGCGCGCCGCGCCGGCGGCGCTTCGAGCCGCTGCGCGACGTCGGCGACGAAGGCGGTCGGAGTCGGCGGCATCGACCCCTTCTATCCCGACGCTGCGGCGCCGCGAAAGAGTTTGTCAATAAAATGAAACGGGGAAATATTTGCGAAATATTTCTACGTATTGCCCCTGCGCCCAAATCCGCGCCAGCGCCCAGTCCAGCGCTCGGGCCAACGTCGCGTCGTCCTTGCGCACCGCGATCGACACGCCCTCGCCAAAGTAGCGGCTTTCGAGAAACGGGCCGCCGCGGAACGCGCAGCAGTCCGCCGCGTCCTCGCCGTTCAGCCACAGCGCGAGCGTCAGGCCGTCGGCGAAGGCGAGATCGACCTCGCCCGCCTTCAGGGCGCGGTGCAGCGCCGCGAAATCCTCGTAGGACTTGCGTTTCGCCAGCGGAAAGAACCGCGCCAGATAATCTTCGTGCGCGCTCGCCTTGATGACGCCGATCGTCCGCCCCGCGAGCGCGACCGGATCGATCTCGCCCAGCGGAAAGTCCTTGCGCGCGGCGAAGCGGGCGGGGGTCAGGTAATAGGGGTCGGTGAAGTCGAGGCGCGCGCGAAGCGCCGGCGTCGCCCGCATCGAGGCGATCATCGCGTCGCCCTTGCCGGTTTCGAGCGCCTCGACGAGCGTGTCCCAGCGCCGCGCCTGCACGGTGCAGGCGATGCGCAATTGCTCGCAAATCGCCCGCGCGATCTCGATGTTGAAGCCGACCAGCGTCCCGTCGGCGAGCGCGAAGTCGAGCGGGGCGTAATCGTCGGCGGTCAGGAAGCGGATCGCCTTCAGGCCGCCGAGGTCCGGCTTGTCGGGATGCAGTCCCGGGTCCCAAAGACTTGGCACCGGATCGGCGCGGGCGAGGCCGGCGGCGAGAGCCGCCGCGACGAGCGCCGCGCGCCGCCAATTCGATTTTCGCATCGCGCTCCCGCAGGTGGCGTCACGCGGCTTCATATCCGGCGGGGCGACCGGCGCAAAGGCTCACGCCTGCTGGCTCGAAGGCCAGTAGCGGTCGCGCAGCTGCCGCTTCAGCAATTTGCCGGTCGGCGTGCGCGGCAATTCGCGCTCGAAATCGACCGAGCGCGGGCATTTCAGCGCCGACATGCGCGCCCGCGCATAGGCGATCAACTCGGCCTCCAGCGTCTTGCTGGCGCGCGAGGCGTCGCGAAGCTGCACGACCGCCTTCACCTCCTCGCCGAGGTCGTCGTTGGGAACGCCAAATACGGCGGCGTCGAGCACCTCGGCATGGCCGATCAGGACGTCCTCCGTCTCCTGCGGGTAGATATTGACGCCGCCGGAGATGATCATATGCGCCTTGCGGTCGGTCAGATAGAGATAGCCGTCCTCGTCGAGATAGCCAATGTCGCCGAGCGTCGACCAACCATCGTTGATATAGGCGGATCGCGTCTTGGCTGGATCGTTGCGATAGGCGAATTGCGGCCCGCCGGCGAAATAGATGACGCCGTTGACCCGCGGCGGCAGCGTCTCGCCGGTCTGCTCGACAACGATCTTGACTTGCCCGACATAGGCGCGTCCGACCGATCCGCGATGGGTCAGCCATTCCTGCGAATTGATGATGGTGACGCCGTTGCCCTCGGTGCCGGCGTAATATTCGATGAGGATCGGGCCCCACCAATCAATCATCTGTTGCTTGACGTCGACCGAGCACGGCGCGGCGGCGTGGATGGCGCCGCGCAGCGAGGAAATATCGTACTTGCGCCTGGTCGCTTCCGGCAGCTTGAGCAGCCTGACGAACATCGTCGGCACGAGCTGGCTCTGGGTGGCGCGATAGGTTTCGACGCATCGCAGATAGGTCTCGGCCTCGAAACTCTTCATCACGACGACCGTCGCGCCGACGGCGACCGCCGTCATGGTGAAGCGCAACGGAGCGGCGTGATAGAGCGGCGCCGGCGACAGATAGACGCTGTCCTGGTTGACGCCGCACATGTCGACGCACAGCAGCTTCAATAGGGGATTTAGCGTTCCCAGCGGAGCCGGCGTCAGCGCCGTCTCGACGCCCTTGGGGCGGCCCGTGGTGCCGGAGGAATAGAGCATGTCGCGGCCGGCGAATTCGTTGGCGACGGGCGTCGTCGGCTGCGCTGCGACCTCAACGTCCCAACTGCGAAAGCCGGGCGCGGCGTCGCCGGTCATGAAGAGAACCGGCGCGTCGGCGGCGTCGGCGAGCCCGCGCGTCTGGTCGGCGCAGGTTGGCGAGGTCACGAACGCCTTGGCGTCGCAATCGCGCACGATATAGGCGATCTCATCGGCTTTCAGATAGCGGCTGATCGCGGTGAAGATGAGCCCGCAGCGCTGCGCCGCCCAGCAGATTTCGACGAACGGCAGGCCGTTCTCCATCAACAGCGCGACATGGTCGCCGGGCCTTAGACCTAGGGCGACGAACAATTGCGCGCCCTGGTTGCTGCGCCGGTCGAGTTCGGCGAAGGTCAGCGTCTCGCCGGTTTCGCCGATCACATAGGCCGCCTTGTTCGGCGTCGTCGCTGCGTGGATCGACGGATGATTCATGGCCGGCCCTCCCCGTCGCGCCTCGTCGGGGCGCAGGTTCGGGACCAGTTTCAAGGGTTGACCCGGGAAACGCAAGCGGCGGAAGCGGATCGCCCGTGACCTCGCGGCCGGCGCGAAGCCGACCGCGCCCAGGACGCGCCGGGCCCTCAGTCTTCAGGGTTCATTGTTGATGATGCTCGCCGCCGCCGCCTTCGCCGCCATGCTGACCGCCGCCGCCCTGATGCTGCCCGCCGCCGCCTTGGTGCTGCATAGCGCCGCCGCCCTGGTGCTGCATGTTGCCGCCGTCGTGATGCTCCATGCCGCCGCCGTGGTGCTCCATGCCGCCGCCCCCGTGGTGCTCCATGCCGCCGCCACCGTGGTGCTCCATGCCGCCGCCGCCGTGGTGCTCCATGCCGCCGCCGTGGGGCTCGCCGCCGCGGTGACCGCGCCAGTCGCGCTCGTAGCGGTGCTCACGCCAGCCATGGAAGCCTTCGCCGCCACCCCAGCCGGAGCCTTCGGTGTAGCCGAATCCGCACCAGTACCAGCCTGGCCCGCGCCAGCCGTCGTCGTACCAACAATAGTCCCGGCCGCCCAAAACGAAATCGAGCGGATTGGGAAAAAAGAACTGCGCCGGCTGCACGGCCGCGCCGGCTGCGGGATTGAGTCCCTCGCCCATCAGGGCCGCCTGCGCCGACGCCGCGCTCGACGCGGCGAGCGCCGCCGCCAGACCCACCGCTACCACGCTTCTATGAAACATCCATACTCTCCATCGCTTGCGCGCCGCCATGCCGTCGGCCTCAGCGGCAAACACCAAAACCGCGCCGGCCTCGATGGAATGCTGTTAACATAGAGCATTGCGATGGAATAGAGGCGCGCGCCAACGTCGGCGCGCGCCGCGCTTCACCGGGTCTCAGCCGTGGCGACGTCCGCCGCCGCCGCCGCGGTGACCGCCGCCGCCATGCGGACGGCCGCCGCCGTGATGACCGCCGCCGCCGTGCGGACGGCCGCCGCCGTGACCGCCGTGATGCGGACGGCCAGGATGCGGACGGCCAGGATGGGGACGCGGGCCGCCGCCGTGCGGTCGCCCGATCATCGGCGGCCGTCCGCCGTGGCCGCGCCAGTGGCCGCCGCCCCGCCGCCAGTGGCCTCGCCAGCCATCGCCGCCGCCCCAGCCGAACCCGACCCGCATCGCGTAGCCGCACCAGTAATAGCCGGGCCCGCGCCAGCCGCTGTCGTACCAACAGTACCAGCGGCCGTTGAACAGCACGCGATCCGGCGCGACGTCGATATAGGCGGTGTTTTCGATCAGCGATGGCGCAGCGGGTGCAATCCCGTCGACCAGCATCGCGGCCTGCGAGGGCGCGCTGGCGCCGACGAGCGCGGCCGCCGCCGCCAGGGCGTAAAACCAATTGCGAAACATTCCTCGTTCCTCCTCAGACCTACCTCTCAGGCGAGGTCGTCGCCGGGACTAGACGTGTCCGCAGATGAATTCCCGCTGAATGGCAGGCCGAACGAACCCGCTGGAAAATGGGGCCGTTTTCAACAAGTCGCGATTGCGCGCGCGACGGTTAAACGAAAACGGGGTATCATCGCGCCATGAAAGCCGTCTTCGTCGCCGCGATCGCGTTCTTCTGCGCCGCCGAGGCCGCCGCCGCGCCGGATGTGGACTCTTTCGCCAAAAAGTTCTTCGGCCCGACGCTCGGTCCGGGCGTCAACTACGCCTGTTTCGCTCGGGTCTACGATGCAGGCCATCTCGCGAAGCATCCGCGCCAGAACGTCACGGAAATGGCGCTGCTCGCGCGTCTCGACGCCGCGGAGCCAAGCTATTACGCGCTGACGCTGGGCCTGCGTCTGCGCAAGGCGCGGGCGCTGCGGACGACATCGGCCGATTGCAGCGCGCACGGCGGCCGCGACGGCGCGACGATCGAATGCAGCGCCGCTTGCGAAGGCGGACAGGTCGACATCAAGTTGAAGGACGACGGCTCGGTCTGGCTCACTTTCCCGCACAACGGCGGCGTCTGGTCGCCGACCGAGGCGGGCGATCCGGTGGTCAAGCCGACGGGCCTCGGGCCTGACGATTTGTTGTTCAGGCTCGATCGCGCGTCGGGCCGAGCGTGCGTTCCGCTGACATCCGACGACGACGCGGCGAAGGCGCTGCGCCGGCAGAAATAGAGGCCCGCCATGCTACGCCGAACGCTGTTTCACGCCCTTGCGCTGGGCTTCGCCACGCCCGCCGTCGCCGAGGACGCGCGCGGGCGACGCGTCGTCTATCATCTCGCCGACGCCGACAAGGTCGCTTTCGCGCTCGGCAACATGAAGAACCATCACGCCGGAGGGCCGGAGAACCTCGCGCTGGCCGCCGTGGTGCACGGTCCGGCGCTCGCGGTGTTCCGGGTGCAGACCGAGAATGAAGCGCTCAAACACGAGTTCGCCGCGCGCGGGCAGGCGGGCGACACGTTCTACGCCTGCTCCAATACGCTCGCTGCGCATGGTTGGACGCTCGCCGATCTGCTGCCGGGATTCGCGCTCGCCGAAAGGGGCGGCGTGGTCAAGCTCGCCGATCTGCAGGCGCAGGGGTGGATCTATCTGCGGCCGTGACGAACCTTAACCGTGATGGAACCATCGAGCCATAAAACTGTTGCGCGAATCGAGCAAATCTGTCGACATGTCGGCGGCCGGAGAGACAGATTCGTGATGGGCCTTGCGCCAAGCCTGGAAAAATCTCGAAGCCTTCCCCTCGCGCGCGGCGCGATCTTCTGCACTCAACCCTATCACTGGATCTTTATTACGAGCGCGTGAGCGCGGCGCTCGGTGTACTTGCGCGCTCGCCCTCTATCTCAGGGGATGCAAACTTGACCAAGCGAAGCGCGAGACGTCGCAACGGCCGATACGAAGACACCGCTGAAATCATCCAGCTTCCGAAACCCAAACATCACGCCGAACGCAACCCGCCGCCGATCCGTCCGCTCAACGCCGCTCAGGCCGAATATCTCGACGCCCTTCGCGCGCATCGCCAAGTCATCGCGCTCGGGCCCGCCGGCGCCGGCAAGACCTGGATCGCCGCCGCCTACGCCGCCGATCTCTATCGCAGCGGCCGCATCTCGCGCATCATCCTGACGCGGCCGAACGCCCCGTGCGGGCGCTCGCTCGGCTTCTTTCCCGGTTCGCTCGACGACAAGTTCGCGCCTTGGGCGGCGCCGGTGCTCGATGCGCTGCGCGAGCGCATGGGCGGCGCCGCGTTCGACATCGCGCGCAAGAACGAGGCGATCGAACTCGCCCCGTTCGAGGTGATGCGCGGGCGCTCCTGGCGCAACGCCTTCGTACTGCTCGACGAGGCGCAGAACGCCACGGCCGCGCAAATGAAGATGTTCCTCACCCGCATCGGCGAGGAATGTCAGGTCGTCGTCAACGGCGACGCCAGCCAAAGCGACATCGCCGAGACGTCGGGCCTGCGCGTCGTGCTCGACCTCGTGCAACGCGCCGGCCTGCCCGTGCCGGTCATCGCGTTCACGCACGCCGACATCGTGCGCTCGGAGATTTGCGCGATGTGGGCGCGCGCGTTCCACGAAGCCGGGATTTAGCGCGCTCGCCGACGGCGTCGGGCGCCGACGATCAGTCGGCGCCCGCCACGTTGGCGCATGGCGAAGCCTCCGGTTTCAAGTCGCGCAGCGCTTCACGCAGTTCGGCGCGCCCGGAGAAGGCGAAGGCGCCGGAGTCGAGGTAGCCTTGTTTGACTAGGCTCCGCAGCTTGTCGAAAATCGCCCGGTCCCCCGGGCCGGACCAGGTCAGGGCGAACAGGTCCTCCGGCGGTTTGTCGGGCAGCGAGGCGCGGTCGAGCAAATGAATCTTGTCGGCCAGCCCGTGCGCAGGCGAACTGCGGTGCGCATCGTCGCGCGACCACAGATAGATCTCCATGGCGTCGGCGGCCTGCTGACGCCCGGCCGGCGCGCAGAAGCGCTGCGGTTCGCCGTCCAGCAGACAATCGACCAGCGCGACGGTGGCGTCGTGTTCGTGGAACTCCAGGAGATCGCGCAACGCGCGCTCGACGCTGTCGCCGGATTTGCGCAAACACGACGAAAACACCTGATGGGTGGCGCCGGCGGCGGCGACTTCCGGCGCCACGCTGCGCGCCGGCGTCGGCTCGGTGTCCAACATCTGGTAGACTGACGCCACCGTGTCCAAGATGCTGTCGCCGACTTCGCGGCCGAGGCCGCTGCCGCCGTCGATAACGCCAACCACGGCGCCGGCTATGGCGCCGAGCGTGATCAAGACAATAGGTCTCGTCACCTGCGATTCTCCCGACACTTGGGAGCGCGGCGGCGCCGGCGGAAGACGGGCGCCAAGCGCGCTCGGCGGTTGCCATTCTGCAAACAACTTTTCGTGGTTAGTTCTACGTTGAGAATCTTTAGCCTTGGATTAAGACCAGCGAAAAAAATTCGCGCAAGCGTTATGCAACTCTTAATATTGAAAGCCGGTCGACGCCCTGCGCGTCGGCGCCGATTTTCGTGATAAAAGGCGCGAAGGAGGATTCCCGCCATGCACGAACCCCGCCGCCCCCCCGCGCGCCTCGATCTCGTCCACCGCCCGCGCCGCAACCGCAAAGCCGAATGGAGCCGCCGGCTCGTGCGAGAGCACGTGCTGACGACCAACGATCTGATCTGGCCGATGTTTCTCGTCGAAGGGAATAAGACCCGCGTCGCCGTTTCGGCGATGCCCGGCGTCGAACGGCTGAGCGTCGACGAGGCGGTGCGGGACGCTGCGCGCGCGGTCGAACTCGGCGTGCCGGCGCTAGCGTTCTTCCCCTATACCGAGGCGAGCCTCAAGGACGAGCACGGCAGCGAAGCGTTCAACGAGCGCAATCTTGTCTGCAAGGCCTGCCGCGCGATCAAGAAGGAGTTCCCCGAACTCGGCCTCGTCACCGACGTCGCGCTCGATCCGTACACCAGCCACGGCCACGACGGGTTGATGAACGGCGAGCGGATCGTCAACGACGAGTCGGTGGTGGCGCTGGTCAAACAGGCGCTCAACCAGGCGCGCGCCGGCGCCGACGTGATCGCGCCCTCCGATATGATGGACGGACGCGTGGCGGCGATCCGCGAGGCGCTCGACGACGAAGGTTTCATCGACGTGCAGATCCTCGCCTACGCCGCCAAATACGCGTCGGCGTTCTACGGCCCGTTCCGCGACGCGATCGGCTCGCAGGGCGCGCTCAAGGGCGACAAGCGCACCTATCAGATGGACCCCGCCAACAGCGACGAGGCGTTGCGCGAGGTGGAGCTCGATCTCGACGAAGGCGCCGACATGGTGATGGTCAAGCCGGGCATGCCTTATCTCGACATCATCCGCCGGGTGAAGGACGAGTTCGGCGCGCCGACCTTCGCCTATCAGGTCAGCGGCGAGTATTCGATGCTGACGGCGGCGGCGAACAATGGTTGGCTCGACGGCGACAAGGCGATGATGGAGAGCCTCACCGCGTTCAAGCGCGCCGGCGCCGACGGCGTGCTCACGTACTTTGCGCCGCGCGCGGCCGAGAAGCTCAAGCAGATGCGCTGAACATGCTGACCCTCTACTACGCGCGCAACACCTGCGCGCTGGCGACCCACATCGCGCTGGAGGACGCCGGCGCGGACTATGTCGCACGGCGCATCGATTTCGCCACGGGCGAGCAGCGCTCGCCGGACTATCTGAAGATCAACCCGAAGGGCCGCGTGCCGGCGCTGGTCACGCCGCGCGGCGTTCTCACCGAGACGCCGGCGTTGCTCGTCTATATCGCGCAGACGCACCCTCAGGCGCGGCTCGCCCCGCTCGACGACGCTTTCGCTCTGGCGGCGTGTCAGGCGTTCGCGAGTTATCTCGCGTCGACCGTGCATGTCGCGCACGCGCATCGCCCGCGGGGGACGCGCTGGGCGGACGAGCCTGCCTCGCTTGAAGATATGAAGCGCAAGACTCCGGCCAACATGCGCGAGGGCTTTCGGTTGATCGAGAGCCAAATGTTTCGCGGGCCTTGGGCGATGGGCGACGACTATTCCTTCGTCGATCCGTATCTGTTCACGATCGCCAAATGGTTGCCCATGCATGACATCGACGTGACTGAGTTTCCGGCCATCGCCGATCACTTTCGCCGTATGCAAGCTCGCGCGAGCGTCGTGCGCGCGCTCGAGATTGAGAATTGCTGACCCATGAAAACGGCCTCCGAGGAGGCCGCTTCGATGCCGCTTATCTGATCACCAACCGTGCCGCCAATGATGCCAGTAGTGCCAATGATGCCAATGATGCCAATGATGCCAATAGTGCCAGTGATGCCAATAGTGCCAGTGATGCCAATAGTGCCAGTGATGCCAATAGTGCCAGTGATGCCAGTGATGCCAATAGGCTTCGGCGCCAGTGGCCGAGGCGAGCGTCATCGCCAAGGCGACGAACGCAAGCGTAAGAAGACTTTTCATCATGGACGACATGTCCTCGCTTGATGACCTCCTTAAGAGGCCCTCGCGCATCAAAGTCCTCGATGCGTGAACCGCAAATGAACGGAGTAACTAGGCGTCAATTTTCACTGCGGCGCGGGCGCGACAACAATAGCTCTACTGACTCGCGCGCCGTGATCGCGCCTTCGAGCACGGCGACGACCGCCGCGGCGATCGGCATGTCGACGCCGCGCGATTGCGCGAGCCGCACCAGCGCCGGCGCCGTAAACGCGCCCTCGGCAAGCCGGCCGCCGCCGGCCTGCGAGGGCGCAAGGCCGCGGCCGAGATCACGCCCGAAAGCGAAGTTGCGCGATTGCGGCGAGGCGCAGGTCAGCACCAGGTCGCCGAAGCCGGCGAGGCCCATCAACGTCGCCGGCCGCGCGCCGAACGCCGCGCCGAAACGCTGCAGTTCGGCGAAACCGCGCGCGACCAGCGCCGCGCTCGCGCTGGCGCCGAGCCCGAGCCCCGCCGCCGCGCCGCAGGCGATGGCGAGCACATTCTTCGCCGCACCGCCAATTTCGACGCCGCGCGGATCGTCGCTGTCGTAAAGCCGGAAGTTGGGCCCCTGCAACGCGTCGGCGAGACCGGCGGCGAGTCCGGCGTCGGCGGCGGCGAGGGTGACGGCGGTCGGCAGGCCGGCGGCGACGTCGACGGCGAAACTCGGACCCGAAAGCACCGCCAGCGGAAAGCCCAGCGCCGCTTCGCCGACCACGTCGGTCATGAACTTGGCCGAGCCCTGTTCGAGGCCCTTGGCGCAGATCACCAGCGGCGGGCGGCCGCGCAACGCCGCGGCGATGTCCGCGGCCGCCGTCCGCGCCGCCTGGGCCGGCGTCGCCAGCAGCAACGCGTCGCACCCCTCGAAATCGCTGAGCGCCTGCGCCCGTACGATCTCCGCCGGCAGGACGACGCCCGGCAGACGGGAGGAGCGACGGCTCGCCGCTATCTCGGCGTAGGCGCCGCCTGCGCGGCCCCAAAGCCGCACCTCGCGCCCCGCGCGCTGCGCCGCGATCGCCAGCGCCAAGCCCCACGCGCCCGCGCCGACGACGCCGATGCAAGAAAACGACATCCGCCTTTCCTAGCCAAATCCACCGCGAACCCCTAACTACGAATCGAGCTTAAGTCGAAACAAGGCGCCGCCGATGAACATTGACGCCACTACGATCGTCTTCGCCGTCGTGGCGATCTTCGTCGCGTGGAGGCTGTGGTCGGTGCTGGGAACCCGCACGGGCGCGGAGCGTCCGCCGATGCAGGCGCGCGCGGCCCGGGTCGGCGGCGACGTCATCGACATGCCGCGCGCCGCCCCGCCCGCGCCGCCGGTTGATCGTTGGAAGGGGATCGCCGAACCCGGCGGCGCCCTCGCGCGCGGGCTCGACGCCATCGCCATTGGCGACCCGGGGTTCGACGGCCAACATTTTCTTGCCGGCGCGCGCGCGGCTTACGAGATGATCACCGCCGCCTTCGCGGCCGGCGACGTCGCCACCTTGCGCCGCCTGCTCGCCCCCGAGCCGCTGGCCAATTTCACCCGCGCGATCGAGGCGCGCGAGACGGCGGGACACAAGATGGTAGCGACGCTCGTCTCGCTCGACAGCGTAGAGATCGTCGACGCTTCGGCGCAGAACGGCGTGGCGTCGATTGCGGTGAAATTCGCCGCCAAGATCAACTCGGTGACGACGGACCGCGCCGGCGCGGTGGTCGACGGGTCGCCGACCGAGGTCGCCGATCATGTCGAAGTGTGGACCTTCACCCGCCCGCTTGCGTCGCGCGATCCGAACTGGCTGCTGAGCGCGACCGAGGCGACGCACTGACGGCGATGCAGCCTGTGGCGTTCGAGCGGCTTCCGGGTTTTTCGCAAGACGACGCGCGCGCCGCGTTTCAGGTGTTTCGCGGCGTGAGCGAGGCGCTCGTCGCCGACGCCGCGCCGCTGCGCGCGGCCAAGCCCGGCCCACCCGAGTTGCTCGCCGCCGCCCGCGCGGCGCTGGCCGCCGAGCCTCGCGACGCGGAGGAGGCGCGCGCGTTCTTCGCCGAGCATTTCGAGCCGCGCGTGATCGGTGGCGGCTTTCTCACCGGCTATTACGAGCCCTGGGTCGAAGGCGCGCTCACGCGTTCGACTGGGTTCGCCGCGCCGCTGCTGGCGCGTCCCGCCGATTTGGCGACGCGCTCGCCCTACCCCGCGCGCGCCGAGATCGAGGCCCGCGCGGCCGATCCCGTCGTTTGGCTCGAGGACGCGGTCGAAGCCTATCTGATCCAGGTGCAAGGCTCGGCGCGGGTGCGGCTCCGCGACGGAAGCTGGCGGCGTCTCGTCTATGACGGACGCAACGGCCGGCCTTACACCTCGATCGGCCGGCTGCTGATCGAGGCCGGCGAAATTCTGGAAGCGGAAATGTCGCTGGCCCGTCTCAAGTCCTGGCTGCGCCAGGATCGCGAACGCGGCCGGGCGCTGATGCGACGCAACGAGTCCTTCGTGTTCTTCCGGCTCGCCGAGGATACTGGCGAAGGGCCGATCGGCGGCGCCGGCCGGCCGCTGACGCCGCTGCGCTCGCTGGCGGTCGACCGAACGCTATGGAGCTACGGCCTGCCGTTCTTCGTCAGCGCCGCGCTGCCTTGGCGCGACAAGCGGCCCGAGCCGTTCGCCCGGCTGATGCTCGCCGAGGACACCGGCACGGCGATCGTCGGGCCGGGCCGCGCGGATTTGTTCTTCGGCGGCGGCGAAGCGGCGGGTGCGCGGGCCGGCGCGATCCGCCATGCGGCGGAAATGTTCGTGCTGTGGCCGAAGGGGTTTTCGTGAAAATCCTGCGCGATCCGCCGCGCCGGCGCTCGCGCGGGCTGACCGACGAGGAGATCGCGCTCTGGGCGGAGGTCGCCCGCACCGTGCAGCGCCGCGCCGGCGCTGCGCCCGCGCTGGAGCCGCTCGCGCCGCCGCCCGTTCTCGCCGCGCCGTCCCCGCAAGCTTCGCCGCCCGCTCGCTCCGTGACGCCCGCCGCGCCGCCGCTGGCGCCGTTGGAGCGCAAGCTGAAACGGAACCTCGCGCGCGGCCGCGGCGCGATCGATTCCGCGCTCGACCTGCACGGGCTCAACCAGGCCGAGGCGCATCACGCGCTACGCGGATTTCTCAGCGCCGCGCAAGCGCGCGGCGACCGGCTGGTGATCGTCGTCACCGGCAAGGGCCGCGCGGGAACTTCGTCATGGATCGACGAGCCCGGCGTGCTGCGCCGCCTCGCGCCGCACTGGCTGCAAGCGCCGGACATGCGCGGCGTCGTGCTGGGGTTCGAGGAAGCCGCGCGGGCGCATGGCGGCGCGGGGGCGCTTTATGTGCGGTTGCGGAGGGCGAGGTAGCGGCGACGGCGGAACCTCGCTTTTGCCAGTTTGATTGACAAGCGGCCGTCAGATAATTGCGCTGTCGCCATCTACCCCTTGAATACGTTCTCCCGATGCCATCTCAAAAACATTGGATGCGGCGCTTGTTCCGAGCGAGCGGGCGAGATCAGGCGACGCTCTGGGTTTAATACGCGCAACATTTGGCTTGGAACCCGGCCTGCGGCGATCAGAAGCTCATGATTGTCAGCGATGGAAATTAGGCCTCGGTCGAACATCCAGTGGACCGTGCCGCAAAGCGCGATGCCATTGCGCAACGAATCCGGGCCGGAGGCCGCAACGGGGCGAATGTGTGCTGCTTGCACTTCGCTACGACCACCGCCGTTTATGATTTTCAGGCCGGTGAAGGCGCAGGTGTCTTGGTATGCCGCCTTAATTGAGCCGGCGAAAGCAGCGTCGCGGAAAGGGCGCGCGATGACCCGGTCAACAATCGGCCGGTCAAAGGTTGCGGGCGGCTCTGCAAATCCTCCATGCGTCGTCGCCTCCGATACCATCGAGGGCGGCTCGCCGATAATGGCAGCGAAACCGGCGCGCAAGATGACGTCGTACTCGCTGTCGGGCAGCGAGCGAACCGCGCGGCCGAAAGCGCCCTTGTTGGTCGCCCCGTCGTCACGCTGTATTGCAGACTCATAGTAGCTCTGGTTTTCTCGAAATGGCACGGGGCGGGCGAAGTCGAGATATGAATCGACATACGCATAAAAGTGGTCCGCACGCTGCGAATCGGGCACTACATCAACAATGCGGGCGGTCGCGAAATAACTTTGGCGGCCACCGCGGCTTGAGGGATCGCCACTTACACGGCGTGGTTCGTAGTAGACAACGAAATCTCCCTTTGCCGCCTCGACTTGCCTAAGATAGGAACGCGGGAAGTGGTAGCGTTGCTCTGGAAGATCGTCATATGTCGGATCGACTTTGGTGGTGAGAACTGCTTTGGACATCGGCATTGTCACGCGGACGACAAATTCATTCAACGGGCAGCTTTTCTGTCCATAGCGCGATCTTCACTCTCCCACCCTCGCAATCAGCGCCCCCTGCTCCACCGTATCCCCCACCTTCGGCCCCGCCAGCGTCACGCGCCCGGCGCAGGGGGCCGTGAGCGCGTGCTCCATCTTCATCGCTTCGAGCACGGCGAGCCGTTGTCCCGACTCGACCGCCTCGCCCTCCTCGACCGCGATCGCCACCAGACGGCCGTGCATCGGCGCGACCACGCCGCCGTCGCCCGCGCGCTCACCGACCGCGGCGCCCTCGTCGGCGCCTAGCGGCGACACATGGGTCTGCCGGCCGCCGTTCATCACCAGCACGCCGTCCTCGACGGCGAGCACCGTCGGCGGGATTTCCGGGGCGACCGTCTCGCGTCCGTCGCGGAAGGCGATCTCGACCCCGCCGCCGCGCGCGACGGCGAGAAACCGCTCGACCCGGCCATCGACCTTCGCCTCGAACGGGGTGCGGCGCGGTCCCATCAGTTCGAACGAATCGGCAATCGACCAGGGGTCGCCGTCCACTTCGGGGGCCGGGCGCGGGACGATCTCGGCGTAAATCGCCTCGACCCCCGCCAGCGCCGCCTGCGCGTCGATCCCCTGCGGGACGGCGCCGAGGCGTTCGAGATTGGCGTCGATGAAGCCGGTGTCGTGCGTCCCGGCGCGGAACTCCGGCGCCGCCAGCAGCGCGCGCAGGAAGGCGATGTTGGTCTTCGGCCCCATCGCGACCGCGCGGGCCAGGGCCGCATCGAGCTTGGCGATCGCCGCCTCGCGCGTCTCCGCGTGGGCGATCAGCTTGGCGATCAGCGAATCGTAATGCGGCGAGACCTCGTCGCCCTCCTCGAAGCCGGTATCGACGCGCACGCCGAGCCCGTCGAGCCGCAGCGCGCGCAACACGCCCGGCGAGGGCAGGAAGCCGCTCTCGGGGTCTTCGGCGTTGACGCGGGCCTCGATCGCCGCGCCGTGGGGGATCAGTTGATCCTGGGACAGCGGCAGCTTCTCGCCGGCGGCGACGCGGAACTGCCACTCGACGAGATCGACGCCGAACAGCGCCTCGGTGACGGGGTGCTCGACTTGCAGCCTTGTGTTCATCTCCAGGAAAAAGAAGCTGTCCGGCCCGAGTCCGCGGCTGGCGTCGACAATGAACTCGACCGTGCCCGCGCCGACATAGCCGACCGCCTTCGCCGCGACGACGGCGGCTTCCGTCATCGCGCGGCGCGTGGCTTCGGGCAGGCCGGGCGCCGGCGTCTCCTCGATCAGCTTCTGACGCCGGCGTTGCAGCGAGCAGTCGCGCTCGTTGAGATGCACAACATTGCCATGGCTGTCGCCGAACACCTGCACTTCGATATGGCGCGGCGCTGATATCAGCTTCTCGATCAACACGCGCGGGTCGCCGAACGCAGCTTCCGCCTCGCGTTGCGCCGATTCCAGCGCCGCGTCGAACTCGACATGCGCGTCGACGCGGCGGATGCCGCGGCCGCCGCCGCCGGCGATCGCCTTGATGAGCACGGGATAGCCGACCTGATACGCGCGCTCCTTCAGGAATTTCGGCGTCTGGTTGTCGCCGTGATAGCCGGGCGCGACGGGAGCGCCGGCCTTCGCCATCAGCGCCTTGGCGGTGCTCTTCAGCCCCATCGCCCGCATCGCCTCGGGCGGCGGGCCGACGAAGACGATGCCCTCGATCGCGCAATATTCGGCGAAGTCGGCGTTCTCGCTCAAGAAACCGTAGCCGGGATGCAGGCATTCCGCCCCCGCCGCCTTCGCCGCGGTGACGATCGCCTCGGCGTCGAGATAACTTGGCGTCTCGATCGCCTGATCGGCGAGCCGGGTGAAACGCGCGCCGCGGTCGAACGGCGTGTGCAGCGCGATGGTTTTCATCCCCATCCGCCGCGCCGTCGCGATGATGCGGCAGGCGATCTCGCCGCGATTGGCGATCAGCACATTGGCGAACAGGCGAGCCTCCCTCGGACGTGGCAGGCTCGGCTTATAGGGCGGCAAGAGGCATTGCCGCTAGATGCTCTGCTTATTCGGCCTGCGCCTCCCGCGACGTTGGCGGCTTTCCGACAATGTCGGGGAACCGTTTCGCAATCGCGTGGCCGACGAAGATTTGCGGGTTCGAGGCGGTCAACTTGTCCTCGCGCTCCCAGTTCGCGACCGTCGCCTTCGCGGAGGCGAAGGCGTCCGCGAGGGTCGTATTGTCGGCAAGCGCCTTCTCGAACAACGCCTCGCCGAACCAGGTCCACTTGCGATCGTCGGCGCAGCCGAACGAGGTGTGGTCGGCGTCGGCGGCGGTGAGAATCATCGTGTCGGGATTGCGCAGGGGCGCGACGAACGTCCCGGCGTAGCAGGAGGACACGATGACGACGCGGTTCTTGATCTTGGCCGCGTCGAGCATCTCGCGCAGGGTCGCGGGGTCGAGCGTGCGGCTGAAGACGTCGTCGAAATCTAGCCCGAAACCGTCCGGCGAGCCGTGCGAGCTGAGCACGAGAACGAGCAGATCGTTGTCGCGATCCATGCGCTGACTGATCTCGCGCAACGCGGCGCCGAGGTTCGACACAGAGGCGATCGGCGTGTCGCCCGTCGAACGCCAATTGTTGATGAGGGTCAGGGTGCGGTCGCCGAGATGAAAGCGCGTCTTGAGGATTTCCGTCGACTGCCGGATTTCGTTGAGGAACACGTCCTGATCGCTCCAACCGGCGACGCCGAGCGTGAACACGTTCGCCTGCGACGGATCGCGCGGCGCGAGCTTGTCGAATGCGTTGGCGAGCCGCAAGCCTTGCACGGCTTCGAGCCGCGCCGCGCTGGACTCCGCGGCGCGCCGCGCCGCCTGTTCGTCGTAGGCCTGCCGGGCGTAGGCGCCGGACTTGTACAACTCCCACAGGTTTGCCGTGGCGCGATCGAAGTTTTGCGGCGCGAAGACCGGCCACTCCGGGGTGACATAGGTCGAAAGCGCCACGGTCAGGATGAAGGCGACGCCGCGCAAGGTCGGACGCCGGACGCCGGGCGTCGACGTAAACGCGCGACGCGCGGCGCCGGCCAGCCAGATGTAAGTGATCGGCCCGACCGCCATGATCGCGATCGCCGCCGGGGTCAGGCCGCGACCGCCGGAATAGTTCGGCGCGAGCCAATGCAGCAGCAGGTTCTCGCATACCCCCGCCAGCACGATCCATCCGTAGACGAGCAGCAGCCTTCGGGTCGTCGCCTGCGAGTTGTCGATGTGCGAAAACGCGAGAACGACGCCCGCGTTCACCGCCAGCGCCGCCAGCAACGCGTTGAGCCCGTAGGGACTGAAGCGATCCAATGCGCCATCGGCGATGACCAACTCCGTCGCCACGCACGCCAGGGCGACGATCGCGAATAGGACGGTGATCGCGAGCCCCGACATGCGGGCCTCCGCGTAACGCGGCGTGCGCCAGACGGCGAGGCGCAGCGCGTCGCCGAGGGTCTCCTTCCACGTCGCGCTGTGGCGAACAGGCGCCGGGGACGACCACAAATGATACACCGGCGCCCTCCGAAATCCGCCTCCATGCGGAGGCATTCGTCGGTCGCAGGTATTTCAATATTGTTTCGCCGAAGCCACACAAACCCTTACGTTGCGGCGTTAGGGTAAAGGTACTCGCTAGCGCAGCATGGCGGCGACGTTGCCGCCATCTACGGTCAACACCGCGCCGGTGCTGGTGCGCGCCTTGGCAAGATGCACGAAGGCCGCCGCGACATCGGTCGCGAGCACTTCGCGATGCAGCAGATTGCCGCGCATGTAAGCCTCCGGCGTCAATCCGCGGGCGCGGCTGCGCTCGCGCACCATATCGTCGGTCATCAGCCCGGTGCGGATGCGGTCGGCGTTGACCGCGTTGGCGGTGATCCCCGAGCCGCCGTGCTCCAGCGCGTATTGCCGCATCAGCGCCAGCAGCGCGGCCTTCGACGTTCCGTAGGGGCCGAAATCGGGGCCGGGATTGACGGCCTGCTTGGAGACATTGAACACCAGCGCGCCGCCGGTTCGCTGCGCCTCCATGATCCGCACCGCCGCGCGCGCCGCATAGTGGTGGCTCCAGAAATTGAGCGCGAAGGCTTTTTGGAACAGATCGTCGGGGACCGTGGTCAGCGCGCCCTGGAACGCCGCGCCGGCGTTGGAGATGAGGATGTCGACGCCGCCGAACTTCGTCACGACCTCGGCGAAAGCCGCGTCCACAGCGGCGGGGTCGGTGACGTCAGTCTTGATCCCAATCCCGCCGAGCGATTTCGCCGCCTGCGCGACGTTGTCGGCGATGTCGAGCACGGCGACCTCCGCGCCCTCGGCGCGGAGCGCCTCGGCGACCGCGAGGCCCAGCCCGCTCGCCCCGCCGGTGACGAGGGCGACCTGCCGTGACAGCGGCTTCTCTGCGACTTTGGCGAGCTTCGCCTGTTCGAGCGACCAGTATTCGACATCGAACAGGTCCGCCTCGGGCAGCGGCGCCCAGCCGCTGACGCCCTCAGCCTGGGTGATCACGGCGACGGTCGCCTCGGCGACGTCGCCGGCCACTTTCGCCGCCTTGGCCGAGGCGCCGGCGGCGACGATCCCGACGCCGGCGATATAGAACACGCGCGGCAGCGGATCGAGCATCGTCAGCGCGCCGCCGACGCGCGTCTGATTGCGCTCGAAATAGCGGCTGTAGTCGGCGACGTATTCGGCCAGCGCCTTGTCGAGCGCGGCGGCGAAGGCGTCGAGCTTGCCGGCCTCCGGCGCTGGCAGCGCGACGCCTTTGCGCTTGATGTGAATGACATGCTCGGGCGTGGCGTTGCCGCGCGAGACAAGCTCGGCCGCGTTCGGCGCGTTGCAGAGATCGAGGATTTGCGGCGAGGTCCGCAACGTCAGCACTGTGCGCCTCGGCGCGCCTTCGAGTCCGGTTTGTTGCGCGAGCCGGCCGCGCAGGATCGGCAGAAACGCCGCCGGCGCGGCGAGCGCAGCGGGAATGGCCGCCGCCGCGAACGGGCGTGCGCGGCCCTTGGCGAGCCGGCGCTCGGCGCGGTCGACGAGTTCGATCATCGCCTCGTAGGAAGCGCGCGCGTCGTCGTCCCAGGTGAAGACGCCGTGCTTGAGCAGCACCATGCTCGTCGCCTTCGGCGCCTCGGCGAGGTATTTCGCGCAAGCTTTGGCGAGATCGAAGCCGGGCATCACGTAGGGCACGATCAGGCTGTCGGGAAACGTCTCGCGGGTCAGCGCCTCGCCGTCGGGCTGGTTGGTCAGCGCGACGATCGCGTTGGCGTGGGTGTGATCGACGTGGCGGGCGGGGATCAGCGCATGCAGGATCGCCTCGACGGAGGGGTTCGGCGCGTTAGGGTCGATCAGCAGCCGGTGCTGTTCGCGCACCATGTCGAGGTCGCTGAGCCGTTCGAAGCGGGCGAGCGCCGCCAACTCGGGCAGGCGCACGGCGGGCAGGCCCGGCGGCTCGATCGTCGCCATGTCCCAGCCGCTGCCCTTGACGCAGATGACGGGCGTTTCGCGCCCGTCCAACTCGGCGAATTGGGTCTTGACCGACGTATTGCCGCCGCCGTGCAACACCAGCTCGGGATCGCCGCCGAGCAGCCGTGTCGTATAGACCCGCAGGGCGAGGTCAGGATTAACGCCGGCCTTGACGTAAGCCTCGGCGACGGTGCGCCGCTCGGACTCGGACCATCGCGATTTCACAGGGGCGTCCTCCACTTAACTTTGCGCTACGGACTTATCGCGAATGACGCGCCGCGCGAAGCGCGGGCGCGCTTTGGCGGGCGAAAGGTCATGCTCGCCACCTTGGAATTAAGTAGGCGCTCTGAGCGGGAAGCGGACTAAGCGACCCACGCCTCCGTCGGCGTTATTCAATGACTTCGTCGGCGGCGGTCAGCACTTCCGGCGGAACCGTAAGTCCAAGGGCCTTCGCGGCCGTTAGGTTGACGACCGTAATAAATTTGGTTGGACGCTGAATCGGGAGATCGCCTGGCTTCGCGCCTTTAAGAATCTTATCGACATAATCGGCGAGGCGCATTCCGCCGTCGATAAAGTCGAATGAGGAGCCGAGAACCGCGCCCATTCTGACAAGCTCGGACGCGCCGACGCCAATTAACATAGGCGTCCGGCTCTTGGCGGCCGCAGCCGAAATACGCGCGGTCCGCGGGAAGTTGGAAGGGTTGTCGTTGACTATTAAGCCGTCGAAGCCGCCCGCTGCGATCGCTGCCAAACTGGCGTCGAAATCCGCCGGCTTCGCCGAAAGAAATATCGCCGTCATTCCAAAACGCCGCGCGTCCTCTTTGAGCTTCAAGACAGCCGGCGTCTCGTCGGGGTCCGCCAGCACGGCGATGCGCCGAACCATTGGGGCTACGGCCTTCAGATATTCGAGCCATTTTGCGCGGTAGTCGACCCCCTGAACGTCGATGCCGGTGACGTTGCCGCCGGGGTGCGCGAGGCTTGCCGCAAAGCCGACGTCGACAAGGTCATCGCCGATGGTGACAATGGGAACCGAAGCTGTCGCCTGGTGCGCCACGCGCGCTGCTGCGTTGCCCTGGGGCAGCAGTATGTCGGCTCCGGAGTCTAGAAGTTCGGTAATCAGCGCCGGCAACCGTTCGGGCCTTCCCTCCGCGAAACGATAGTCGATGATGATGTCGCGGCCGACCGCATATCCGAGTTTGCCCAGCCGCTTTTCGAGGGCGCCGGTGACACCGGAAATGGTCTCAGCCGTGCCGATCCAGACAAAACCGACCCGCGGGATTTTTGTCGGCTGCGCCCGCCCGACTATGGGCCGAGCGACGACAAGGCTCATAAAAGACAGGAAGTCTCGTCGTCTCATTCGACCACCTCACGAGAACATTTTAGGCGTGCGTCGCCCAGGGTCAAATGCCTGCAAAGGGTCCGGTCCGGTCGCTCGACTACTCGCGCTTCGCCGCCTTGGCCTTCAACCAAGCCTCGTATTCCGCCCGCGCCAACTCGTGAAGCGGATAGTAGGTTTGCAGGCTGCCGCCGGCGAGCAGCTTCTCGCGCGAAAAATCCTCCCAGTCGTGATGCGTCCCGGCGTGTTCGATCACCCGAGTCGCGTAGGCGGCGGGGATCACGCAGGCGCCGTCGTCGTCGGCGACGACGATGTCGCCCGGCATCACGGTGACGCCGCCGCAGGCGATCGGCACGTTGACAGCGAACGGCATCAGCCCGGTCTGGGTATGAAAGTTCGGCGTTACGCCGCGCAGCCACAGACCGAGATCGAGCGGGCGCACATGCGAAATATCGCGCAGGCACCCGTCGACCACGACGCCGATCCCGCCGCGGCCCTTGAAGTACGTCAGCATCATCTCGCCGAACACGCCTGAGCGCATGTCGGCGCGGGCGTCGACCACAACGAAGTCGCCGGGCTTGGCGTGATAGAGAACGTGCCGGTGCAACTGCTTCTCGACGTCGTCATATTCGCCGTCGCCGTACAGGTCCTCGCGCTTCGGCATGAACTGCAACGTCAGCGCGGGGCCGGCGAGGCTTTTGCCGGCGCTCCACGCGGTCGGGCCTTGGATGAACGTGTCGCGCACGCCGAGCGCATGCAACGTCGCGCAAGCCGTCGCCGAGCCCAAAGCCCGCAAGCCGGCCACCCATTCCGCCGGCGGGCGGGGAATGTCGGGCGTGTGCGACAGCGAGGAGTGCGATTCGATCATGGCGTCTCGCCGAAGTAGGTGTGACCGGGCGCCACATGGGCGCGCGCGACGTCCTCGTCGAGCGTCAGGCCGTGGCCGGGCCGGTCGTTGAGCACGACGAAGCCGTCGCGGATCGGCGGCTCGCCGTCGACGAGATCGCTCCACCACTCGACCTCGTGCGCGTGATATTCGATGACGAGGAAATTCGCGATCGCCGCGCTGACCTGCGCGCCCGCCACCGTGCCGATCGGGCTTGCGACATTGTGCGGGGCCATCGGGACGTAATAGCTGGCGGCGAGGTCGGCGACCTTCTTGAACTCCATCAGGCCGCCCATTTTCGGAATGTCGGGGGCGATGATGCGCGCGGCCTGGGTCTCGATCACTTCGCGAAAACCTTCCAGCCGATAGAGATTTTCGCCCGTGCAGATCGGCGTGCGCGTCGCCCACGTCACCTCGCGCTGGGCGGCGATGTTGATCGGCGGCACAGGGTCCTCCAACCAAACGAGATCGAACGGCTCCAGCGCCCGCGCGAGCCGGATCGCGTCGTTGACGTTGAACTTCCAGTGGCAGTCCATCGCCAGCAGCACGTCGAGCCCGACCGCGGCGCGCACGGCTTTCACGACGTCAACCATCCAACGCAATTCCGCCGCGCCGATCGTCCGGTTGTAAGGCTCGACCCATTGCCGGCGCGGATGCGAGTCTTCGCTGACGTCGAAGGTGTGCGGGTTCGGATTGTCGAGATCGAATTTCAGAGCGGTGTAGCCCTCGGCGACCACCGCGCGCGCTTTCTCCGCATAGGACTCCGGGGCGTGCGTCTCGCCGGCGTGGCAATCGGCGTAGACCCGCACCTTGTTGCGGAACCGGCCGCCGAAGAAGGTCGAGATCGGCGCGTTATGGGCGCGCCCGACGAGATCCCACAACGCGATCTCGATGCCGCTCATCGCGGTGACGGTGGCGCCGGCTTGCGCGCCCTCGCCGGAGAGGCAGCGCTCCATCAGGAACATCAGCTTGCCGATGTTGACCGGGTCCTCGCCCAGGATGAGCGAGCCGGCGCGATGGACAAGCTCCGCAACGCCGGCGCCCGAATACGCCTCGCCGAGGCCGGTGACGCCGGCGTCGGTCTCGATCCTCACCAGCACCCAGGGAAAATTGCCGGCGAGCACGGCGGTGCGGACCGAGGTGATTTTCATAGGAGGCCTCCCCCGCTGTCGTAGCGAGCGTAAGCTATACCAACGCGCCGGCGCGCATTTTGTTGACGGCGCGCTTTGGTCGACGCGGGCGCGGCGAGCCGTTATAGGCTCGCGCCATGAGCGACCCGATCGTCGAACTCGTCGATTTCTCCACCGTCGAACCCGTCGCGAAAACGATTTGGGCCGGTCCGCGCCGCGATTACGTGTCGGCGGGGCTCGTCGATCCCAGCCTCATGGCGCGCTTCCCAAGCCTCGCCGAGGGCGACGTCGCCGAGTTGCAATGGCCGTATCTGCGCAAAGACGCCCCGCATATCTGGCGCCGCGACCTGCGCGGCGTGCGCAACCCGTTCATCGGCGTGTTGTCGCTCGACGAGGCGACGCTGCTGCACAACAACGCCCTGCCCTTTCGCGGCATGCGCGGGCTGGAGATCGGTTGTCACTACGGCTGGTCGACCGCGCACCTCGTCGCCGCCGGCCTCGATCTTGACGTGATCGACCCGGCGTTGGGGCATCCCGACCAGATGCGCGACGTTCAAGCCTCGCTCGCGCCGATCGGCGCGGCGCGGCTGTGGGCCGGTTTTTCGCCGAGCGTCGTGCCGGCGGTGCGGGCGTTCGGGCCGGAGCTATGGAGCTTCGCGTTCATCGACGGCTACCACGAGGGCGACGCGCCCCGCGACGACGCGCGCGCCGCATTGCCGCTGATGGCCGACGACGCGCTTGTCATGTTCCACGACCTGATTTCCCCTCATGTCGCGGCGGGCCTCGGCGTTTTCGCAGATGCCGGGTGGCGCGTCGGGCTCTACAATACGATGCAGATCATGGGCGTCGCGTGGCGCGGCGCGGCGGCGCCGGCTGCGCATATCGCGGATAGAGACATGCCGGCGGCGACGGCCGAGCACTTGCAGCGGTTTCCGGTTTTGTCGCGATAGCGGCGTTGGTCCCGGTGTCGCGTACAGTAAAGGCCGTCATTGCGAGCGCAGCGAAGCAATCCATCGTCGAGAGATCGTCCGCTAATCGGATAGGGCTGCAGCAGCGACCCGTGGATTGCTTTGCTTCGCTCGCAAGGACGAGAGAGATGCTTTAACAAGCCGTTGGAAGAATGCGTCGGTCTGCGGCTTCAAATATCCATGCCCTCGCGGCGAATTTCGTGCATTAGGGACATGGGCGGATCGGCGTAGGTATCTGCGACACGGCCCGCCGCCTTCCGTTGGCCGCGCAAAAATGCTTTAAGCGCGCGCGCTGCGCTGCAACGAGGATTCCAGCCATGGCGGATCACGCCATTCCCCACTTTCACAACGACGTCGGCGTCCCCGCCATCAAGCTCGGGGTCAAGGAGTTCATGTGCATGGGAGCGACGCCCCCGTTCGATCACCCGCACATCTTCATCGACATGGGCGGCGATAACGAAGCCATCTGCTCCTATTGCTCGACGCGCTTCGTCTACGACGGATCGCTCGGCGCGCACGCCTCGCCGGCGGAATGCGAGTGGTCGGCGACGGCCTGAGCGCGTGCGCCGCGCGCTGATCGCCGGCGCCGGCGTCGCCGGCCTCGCGACCGCGCTGGCGCTCGCCAAGGCCGGCTTTCAGGCGATCCTGCTCGAGCGCGCGCCCGCGCTCGAAGAATTCGGCGCCGGATTGCAGCTTTCCCCCAATGGCACCCGCGTGCTCGCGGAGATCGGCGCCTTGGAGGCGATCGAACCGCTGGCGACCGCGCCGCAAACGATCCGAATCTTGCGCGGCCGCGACGACGCGGAGCTTTCGCGCCTCGACCTCGCCGACGCGGCGAGGCGCTGGGGCGCGCCCTATCTCGTCATCCACCGCGCCGATCTGCAACGCCGCCTCGCCGAACTCTGCGCACGCGAGCCGAACATCGAAATCCGCCTGGGAACCGAGCTCGTCGGCTACGGCGCGAACGCGGATAAGGTGCAGGCGACGGTGAAGCGCGGGCTGATCGGGTTGCGCGAGGACGGCGACCTGCTGATCGGCGCCGATGGCTTGCGCTCGGCGGTGCGCGACAAGCTCGGGCTCGGCGCGGCTGACGCGCCAGCCTTCACCGGCCGCGTCGCCTTCCGCGCCACCCTTGCCGCCGAGACGGCGCGAGCGGCCGTCGTGACGCTGCGGCTCGGCGCCCGCGCGCATCTCGTGGAATACCCGCTGCGCCGCGGCGCCTACGTCAATCTGGTCGCGGTGATCGAATCGAGCTGGCGCGGCGCGGCGCCGAACCACCCCTGGGACGGCGAGGCCGACCGCCCGGCGCTGACGCGCGCCTTCGCCGACTGGTCGCCGCGTGCGCGCGCCCTCGTCGATGCGCCGAAAAGCTGGCGCGCCTGGCCGCTTTACACACGGCCGCCGCTGCCGTCCTACGCCGTCGGCCGGGTCGCGCTCGCCGGCGACGCCGCGCATCCCATGGTCCCGTTTCTCGCCCAGGGCGCGGCGCAGGCGATCGAGGACGCGGGGGCGCTTCAACACGCGCTCACGGCGCGCGAAGACGTCGCAGAGGCGCTCGCGACCTATTCCCGCGCACGCGCGCTTCGCGGCGCCCGCGTGCAGCGCGAGGCGCTGGCGCAGGCGCGGATATATCATATGAGCGGGCCGCTCAGCCTCGCGCGCGATCTCGCGATGCGCGCGCTCGGGCCGGATCGGCTGCTCAAACGTTTGGATTGGCTCTACGGGGCGTGAACCATGGTCGATGAAGCGAAGCTCACCCACTTGCGCGAACGTTACGGCCGGTCGCTCGGCGGCGAGATGTTCGATCCGAAGTTCAAGGCGGTGGCGGAGAGCCAGTTCTCTACCGGCGACCGCCGCAAATGGCCGTTCGCGGACGTCGCCACCCTGCTCGGCGCCCGCTATCGCCCCGAGGCGCCGGACCTACCCGATTTCGGCGGGCTCGATTTCGCGCTGATCGGCGTCCCGATGGACCTCGGCGTCACCAATCGCGCGGGTTCGCGCTTCGGGCCGCGGGCGGTGCGCGCGGTGGAGCGCGTCGGCCCCTACGAGCACGTGTTGGAGCGGGCGCCGCTGACGCTGGCGAAGTTCGCCGACGTCGGCGACGTTCCGATGCGCTCGCGATTTTCGCTGGAGTCGTGCCACCACGACATCGAGTTGTTCATGAACCGCGTGGTCGAGGCGGGCGTCGATCCCCCTGAGCGTCGGCGGCGATCATTCGATCACGCTGCCGATCCTGAAAGCCGTCGGCAAGAAGCGCCCGGTCGGCATGCTGCACATCGACGCCCATTGCGACACCGGCGGCCCCTACGAAGGCTCGAAATTCCACCACGGCGGCCCGTTCCGCCAGGCCGTGCTCGACGGCGTGCTCGACCCCGAGCGGGTGATCCAGATCGGCATTCGCGGTGGCGCGGAATATCTGTGGGAGTTCTCCTACGAGTCCGGCATGACCGTGGTCCACGCCGAGGACGTGGCGACGATGGGGGTCGAGGCGGTCGTCGAAAAGGCCCGCGCGGTCCTCGCCGGCGGCCCGACTTACGTGAGCTTCGACATCGACAGCCTCGATCCCGGCTTCGCCCCCGGCACCGGCACGCCGGAGGTCGGCGGCCTGACGCCGCGCGAAGCGCTGGCGATCCTGCGCGGCTGCGACGGAATCGACGTCGTCGGCGCCGACGTGGTCGAGATCGCCCCGTCCTATGACGCCACCAACGTCACCGCGCAATGCGGCGCGCAGGTGCTGTTCACCTTGGCGGCGCTGGCGGTGGAAGCAAAGCGCCGGCGCGGGTGACCGCCATCACGACGCCGCCGGCGATCAACCCCCAGAAGGCACCGCCGATCCCGTAGAAGCTGACGCCCGACGCGGCGACCAGAAAGGTCGTCAGCGCCGCCTCGCGCTCGGCCGTCTCGGCGAGCGCGTTGTGCAACGCCGAGCCCAACGCGCTCAGCAGCGCCAGCCCCGCCACCGCCTCGATAAGGATCGGCGAGCCCGCCGCCAATTGCGTCACCGCGCCGGCCGTGACGCCGAGCGCGATCAGGACCGCCCCAGACGACGCCGAGGCGATCCAGCGGCGCTGCGGATCGGGGTCGGCGTCGGGCGAGGCGCACATCGCCGCGGTGATCGCGCTGAGGTTGACGGCGTGGCCGCCGAACGGCGCGGCGAGCGCGCCGAACGCGCCGGTGACGCCGATCAGCAGCGAGGGCGAGGGCGAATAGCCGTAGGCGCGCAGGACCGCCAAGCCGGGCAGGTTCTGCGACGCCATGGTGACGAGAAACAGCGGCAGCGTCAGGCTCGCCGCCGCCTCGAAGGTGAAATGCGGCCAGATCAGCAGCGGCGTCGGCGCGATTGGCCCGGCGGCAAGGCTCGGGGCGTTGTGCTCGATCACCAGCGCCGCCGCCAAAGCCGCCGCCGGCGTCGCGTAGATGCGGCGGTAGCGCAGCACGACGAGCCAGACCCCGATGACGATCGCCGCCGCCGCCGGCGTCGCGACGATCGCCTTGATCGGCGCGAGACATAGGCCGAACAGCACGCCAGCCAGCATCGCGTTGGCGAGCGACGCGGGAACCGCCGCCACCGCGCGGCCGAACGGCTTGATCAAGGCCGCGGCGATCAGCAGCGCGGCGGTGAGGAGGAACGCCCCGACCGCGGCCGGCCAACCGCCTGTCACGGCGCCGGTCGAGGCGAGCAACGCCGCGCCCGGGGTTGACCACGCCGCGGAGACCGGTTGCCGCAAGCCGACGCTCAGCGCGACGCCGGCCGCGCCCATCGCGACGGCGGCGGCCATGAGTCCCGAGGCGGCCTGGGCGTCGCTGGCGCCGACGGCGGTGAGACCTTTCAGCACGACGGCGAAAGATCCCGCGAAGCCGACCAACGCGGACACGATTCCGACCAGCACCGGCTGCAATTGGCTTCGCCGTGACATTTATCGCGCCTCCGAGATCGCTTCGCCGCGGATCAAACCCCCATTCGGGTGATTCGCCGCCAGCCGAAACGCCGTCGCCGCAACGAGGAATTAACGCAAGTGATACAATTTTAAAGCGGTAAAAGCGGCGAGGATCCATGCCGCTGAGATAAATAAGCCTGGGCAAGCTCGATCATCGTCTGCCCGTTTATTTTGAAATGCACTTCGAGCTGGCGGCGGGATTGCAGATGTATTTAGCCGATTAGGCAATTTTATTCGTCACCGTGATATGGATTTTTTCTCGATTGATAATATTTATTTGAAACATGATCGCGGACGATCATTCAGCGAGCGACGTCGCGTCTCGATTTAGCATATGCTTGCAATCTTGCCCTATATCGCATGCTGGATTGTAGCTATATTTTGTCAATAAGTATATCGGGACGTCGCATCAAATTCATCTCTGCGCAGGATTTGCGACTCGTTGCCGTCCTGTTGCCTCAGATCGGAAAATAAACCGCTCGCTCATCAGGGAGAAACGCAAGTTAAAGGCAAAATCCGCCGTCGCTGACGTATCGCCGCCGTTGACAGAAAAATGAACAAGAACTACGAATAGATGCTTGCCGGCAAGTTGCGGCAGGTATAAATTTCTCAGTAATTTGCGGTTAATAGCGCGCGCTAAGGGGCGGCGCCGGGCTGTGAAATGGGCGGAGACTCGGGCTTTCGCCCCGTAACGTTTGTGTGTCGTCGCGTGCGTGGCTTGCATGGCCTGAACTTGCGAGGCGGCGAATGTTGTCGGTCTGCCAACCGGAATTTGCGGACGTCGTGGCGTTGCACTACGCCCCCGCGAAGGAAAAAATCGACGCGCTGCTGATCGATAGCGACGTCAACGATAGCCTTTCGCTCGTCCATATCGCCGCCCAGTCGAAGCAGCTCGACATTGCGATCACCGCCCGCCGCTCGCTCGCTGAGGCGCGCGAACTGCTCACGCAGCGTCGTTTCGACGTGATCTTTCTCGAATATTGGCTCGGCGACGAAACCACCGTGGCGTTCATCCACGAGGTCGCCGCCGGAACGCCCTGTGTCGTGCTGACCGAGTTGGACGAACCCGACATTCGTCGCATCGCATTCCGCGCCGGGGCGCACGCTTTTTTGTCGAAGACGTCGCTCTGTCCGCAGGCGCTCGAAAGCGTCACGCTCACCGTGTTGCGGACGCAGCTCGCGGCCGCCTAGGGCGTTTCGCGTTCCGCCGCCATCGCGCCGCTGGCTTGCAACTCGGCGATGCGCGAGGCACTGATTCCGCGATCGCGCAGCGCCGCCTCGCCGCCCCGCCCGAGGGCGGCTGGCGGCCCCGTGATCGCGCCGGGCGTGCGGGATAATCGCGGCGCAGGCGCCGGCTCCGCGCCCTGGAAGACTTCCCGTGCGACATTGTGGGGATGCGCCGGCGCCTCGTCGAGCGACAGGATCGGCGTCACGCAGGCGTCCGTCTCGGCAAAGATCGCGGCCCACGCATCGCGCGGCTTGGTCGCGAAGATCGCGGCGAAACGGGCGGCGATCGCAGGCCAATGCTCCGGCCGCCAGCGGTCGGGGAGCTGGCCCTCGGCCAGACCCAGCCCGCGCAACAAGGCCGCGAAGAACTGCGGCTCCAGCGCCCCGACGGCGACGAACTTGCCGTCGGCGCAGGCGTAGGCGCGATAGAACGGCGCGCCGCCGTCGAGCAGATTGGCCGCGCGGGCGTCGTTCCACATGCCGGTTGCGCGAAATGAAAAGATCATCGCCGCCAGGGTGGCGACGCCGTCGGTCATCGCGGCGTCAACCACCTGCCCGCGCCCCGAAGTTTTCGCCTCCAGCAGCGCGCACACCACGCCGAACGCCAGCATCATCGCGCCGCCGGCGAAATCGCCGACCAGATTGAGCGGCGGAACCGGCGTCTCGGCCCCGCCGATGGCGTGCAGCACGCCGGTCAGCGCGACGTAGTTGATGTCGTGGCCGGCGGTCGGGCTCAACGGGCCGGACTGCCCCCAGCCGGTCACGCGGCCGAAGACCAGCCGAGGGTTTCGCGCGAGGCAGACCTCGGGGCCGAGACCCAGCCGCTCCATCACCCCGGGCCGGAAACCTTCGATAAGCGCGTCGGCGCCGGCGATCAGATCGAGCGCCAATGCGCAGGCTTGCGGATGTTTCAAATCGAGCGCAACGGAACGGCGGCCGCGATCGACGAAGTTCGGCGCTTTGACGCGCTCGAACGAATCGCCGCCGCCAACCGGCTTGCGATCGATGCGCAACACGTCGGCGCCCATGTCGGACAGCATCATGCCGACGAACGGCACCGGGCCGATGCCGGCCATTTCGATGACGTTCAAACCCTTGAGCGGTCCCATCCGCGCCTCCCCGCAAACCGTTTTACACTTTCGCGGGGGGCCGCCAACCGGACGCTATTTGACGTTCGGGAACCGGCCGGCGATCTCGTTCAGGCGCTCGGCGAGCTTGATGTCGGTGTCGGTGATCTTGTGGCCGACGTCATGGGTGCAGAACGAAAACGCGATGACGTTGTAGGAATTATGAAACTCGGGATGATGGTTCATCATCTCCGCCTCGATGCCCACCAGCACGATATAAGCGATCGCGTCCCGGAAGGTATCGAAGGTGAAAGTCTTCTCGATGTTCTTGCCGTTGCGTTTCCACCCCGGCGCGCTTTTGAGGGTAGTCTCGATTTCGTGGTCGCTGAGTATTTTGTGAGCCATTGCTGTCCTCCCGCTAAAGATAGGCTTCGAGCTCCTTGGCGGAGTCGGCGGCGTTGCGGTCGAGGTTGAACGCTTCGACGAAGCGGCCGTTCCGATCCATGAGATAAACGACGGAGGAATGGTCCATCGTGTAGTCGCCGTCCTTGCCCGGCGCCTTGCGCGCGTAGACGCGATACGCCTTCTCCACCGCCTCGATCTGCTGCATCGAGCCGGAGAGGCCGACGATGCGGGGATCGAAACTCGACACATAGTCGCCCATCAGTTTGGCCGTGTCGCGCTCGGGATCGACGGTCACGAACAGCACCCTCACCGGCTTTTCCGGCAATTTCGCGAGCACGTCGGAAATCTGCGCGAGCGTGGTCGGGCAGACGTCGGGGCAATGCGTGTAGCCGAAATAAACGAGATAGGGATGGCCAAGGAGGTCCTTGTCCGTCACGGTTTTCCCATCCGCCTGCTGCAGCGCGAACGCGCCGCCGATCAACGGCTGGCCGGTGTGCGACGGCGTCAGATAGGCGAGCAGCGCCGCGGCGATCAACGCCACGCTCGCCGCGAGGATCGCGAGCCGCGTCGGAAACGATCGAACAGTCTTCGGCATGGCGTTTCCCATAAACCTCGGCCGCCGGCGGCGCCAGCCGTGGACAGCGACCGCGCGGCGGCTAAGCTGCCGTCATGGTGCTCCGACAATTCGAATATCTCGTGGCGCTCGCCCGCGAGCGGCACTTCGGCCGCGCGGCCGAGGCCTGCCATGTCACGCAGCCGACCCTCTCGGCGGCGATCCGCGAGCTCGAAGAGGAGCTTGGCGCGCCGATCGTCGAACGCGGGCATCGCTATGTCGGGCTCACTCCGCAGGGCAAGCTGGCGCTCGAACACGCCCATCGCGTGCTCGCCGAGCTGGAGGACCTGCGCCAGGGCGTCGAGGCGCTCGACAAGGGCGTCTCGGGACGCTTGCGGCTCGGCGTGATCCCGACCGCGCTGCCGGTCGTCTCGCACCTGACGACGCCGTTCTTCGCCGCCTATCCGCGTGTGACGGTCACCGTGCTGTCGCGCACCTCGCAGGAGATCGAGCGCGGCATTGAGGAATTCGAACTCGACGCCGGCGTCACCTATCTCGACAACGAGCCGCTGGAGCGGGTCCGGGCGCGACCCATCTACGCCGAGGAATACGTGTTCTTGACGCCGGCCGACGGCCCGTTCGCGACGCGCGGCGCGATCACCTGGCGCGAAGCGGCGGAGACGCCGCTGTGCATGCTGACGCCCGACATGCAGAACCGCCGCATCCTCGACGGCATCTTCCGCTCGGTCGGAACGACGCCAAAACCGTCGGTCGAGACCAATTCGATCTTCAATCTCGTCAGCCATGCTGCGTCCGGTCGCTGGACGTCGATCGTGCCGCGTCAACTGCTTCAATTCTTCGGCATTCCGGAGAACACCCGTGCGCTGAAGCTGACCGACCCGACCACTTCGCGCACGATCGGCCTCATCATCGCCGATCGCGACCCGCCGTCGCCGCTGGCGCGCAATCTGATGGCGATGCCGTTGCCCGACGACATCGTCGGCGCCATCTCGGCGCCAAAACGAAGCACTCGATAGATTTTTCCTATCGAACGTTGCCATCGTTCAATTTGAACCTGAACCGTTCAGCGCTTACCTCAGCTAGACAGATATTAGGGCGTAGCGACGCCGGGAGGTTGCGCGAATGGCGAGCCGGGCGGTTTGGGACGCGGCGCAAGCGAATGCGCTGATCGCGGCGCGGCAGGGCGAGAACGGCGCGATGCTGCCGATCCTGCACGATCTGCAAGAGCGCTTCGGCTACATCGACGACGCGGCGATCCCCCTGATCGCCGCCGCGCTGAACGTCTCCAAGGCCGAGACGGTCGGCGTCATCAGTTTCTACCACCACTTCCGCCGCACGCCGCCGTCACGGCCGGTGCTGGAGATTTGCCGTGCGGAATCCTGTCAGGCGGCAGGCTGCGAAGACTTGGTCGCCCATCTCGAACATCGCCACGGCCTCGTCGCCGACGCGCACGGGAGCGGCGCCGTCGAGGTCGAGACGATCTACTGCCTCGGCCATTGCGCCGCCTCGCCCGCCGCCATGCTCGACGGCGAGCCGATGGCGCGGCTGACCCGCGAAAGCCTGGATCAACGCCTCGCCGAACTTGCCGAGGCGAGCCGATGAGCCTGCGGCTGTTCATCCCCAAGGATTCGACCGCGCTGGCGCTCGGCGCGGAAAAGGTTGCGCAGGCTTTCGCAGAGGCGGCGGCGCGGCGCGGCGTGGCGCTCGACATCGTTCGCACCGGCTCGCGCGGGCTCTACTGGCTGGAGCCCCTGGTCGAGGTCGAACGCGACGGCGCTCGCGTCGGATTCGGTCCGCTGACGCCCGCCGAGGCGGACGGCGCGCTTGCCGCGATACTCGGCGATGGGGCGCACCCCAAGGCATTGGGCCAGGTCGAGGACATCGACTATTTCCGCCAGCAGCAACGGCTGATTTTCGCCCGCTGCGGCGTGACCGATCCGCTGTCGCTTGACGATTATGTCGCCCACGGCGGCGGCAAGGGCCTTCGCAGGTCAATCGAGATCGGTCCGGCTGCGACGGTTAAGGACGTGCTCGACTCCGGCTTGCGCGGTCGCGGCGGCGCGGGCTTCCCGACCGGGATCAAGTGGCGCACGGTTGCGGGCGTCGCTGCGGAGCAAAAGTACATCGTTTGCAACGCGGATGAGGGCGACAGCGGCACCTTCGCCGACCGCATGTTGATGGAAGGCGACCCCTTCCTCTTGATCGAAGGCATGACGATCGCCGGGCTGTCGGTCGGAGCGACCGAGGGCTACGTCTACATCCGCTCCGAATATCCGCACGCCTTCGCGACCTTCTCGGCGGCGATCGAGGTCGCCCGCAAAGCCGGATGGCTCGGGGCGAACGTGCTCGGTTCGGGCAAGGCGTTCGAGCTCACGGCGCGGCTCGGCGCCGGGGCCTATATCTGCGGCGAGGAAACGTCGCTGCTCGAAAGCCTGGAGGGCAAGCGCGGCCTCGTGCGCGCCAAGCCGCCGCTGCCGGCGCTGCAGGGGCTGTTCGGCAAGCCGACCGTCATCAACAACGTGCTGAGCTTCGCGTCCACGCCGTGGATTCTCGCCGAGGGCGCGGCGGCTTATGCGGCCTATGGCGTCGGGCGCTCGCTCGGCTCGCAGCCGTTCCAGCTCGCCGGAAACATCAAGCGCGGCGGGCTGGTCGAACTCGACTTCGGCTCGACGATCCGCCGGCTGGTTGAGGATTTCGGCGGCGGCACGCGCTCGGGCCGGCCGATCCGCGCCGTGCAGGTTGGCGGCCCGCTCGGCGCTTATTTTCCGCAGGCGCTGCTCGATACGCCGCTCGGTTACGAGCAGATGGCGGCCGCCAAGGGGATGCTCGGCCATGGCGGCATCGTGGTGTTCGACGACACCGTCGATCTCGCCAAACAGGCGCGCTTCGCCATGAAATTCTGCGCCGTCGAAAGCTGCGGCAAATGCACGCCCTGCCGGATCGGCTCGACGCGCGGCGTCGAGACGATCGACAAGATCATCGCCGGCGACCGCCGCGACGCGCAAATCGCGCTGCTGCGGGACCTCTGTGATACGATGCTCGACGGCTCGTTATGCGCGCTCGGCGGCCTGACGCCTTTCCCCGTGCTGAGCGCGCTCGATCATTTCCCCGAAGATTTTCACCGGCCTGCCCTCGGGCAGGCGGCGGAATAGGAGGCTCGCCATGGCTTTCCGCACCGATATGGACACCGGCACGCCGATTCGCGTCGCCGACGAACAGGTGACGCTGACGATCGACGGACGGCGGGTCAGCGTGCCCAAGGGCACGTCGGTGATGGCGGCCGCGGCGCTGCTGAACGCGCCGATCCCGAAGCTCTGCGCGACCGACAGCTTGGAGGCGTTCGGCTCCTGCCGGCTTTGTCTGATCGAGATTGAAGGTCGTAAGGGAACGCCGGCCTCCTGCACGACGCCGGCCGAAGCCGGCATGGTGGTTCGCACGCAGACCGACAAGCTCGCCAAGCTTCGGCGCGGCGTGATGGAGCTCTACATCTCCGACCACCCGCTTGATTGCCTGACCTGCTCGGCCAACGGCGATTGCGAGTTGCAGACCCAGGCCGGCGTCGTCGGCTTGCGCGACGTGCGCTACGGCTACAAGGGCGCCAACCATCTCGACGCGCCGAAGGACGAATCGAACCCCTATTTCACCTTCGAATCCTCGAAGTGCATCGTCTGCTCGCGCTGCGTGCGCGCCTGCGAGGAGGTGCAAGGCACCTTTGCGCTGACGATCCTCGGCCGCGGCTTCGCCTCCAAGGTTTCGCCGGGCGGCGTCGACTTCATGTCCTCCGAATGCGTCTCCTGCGGCGCTTGCGTGCAGGCCTGCCCGACCGCGACGCTCAACGAGAAGAGCATCATCCAGTACGGTAAGGCGGAGCGCGAAGTCGCCACCACCTGCGCCTATTGCGGCGTCGGTTGCTCCTTCAAGGCGGAGGTGAAGGGCGACACGGTCGTGCGCATGATCCCCGACAAGACGGGCAAGGCCAATGAGGGTCATTCCTGCGTCAAGGGGCGCTTCGCCTACGGCTACGCGACGCACAAGGACCGCATCGTCAAGCCGATGATCCGCACCCGCATCGAAGACCCGTGGCGCGAAGTCTCGTGGGACGAGGCGATCTCTTACGCGGCAAGCGAATTCAAGCGGATACAGGCCAAGTACGGGCGCGACTCGATCGGCGCCATCTCCTCCTCGCGCTGCACCAACGAGGAAGTCTATGTGGTGCAGAAGCTCGTCCGCGCCGGCTTCGGCAACAACAATATCGACACCTGCGCCCGCGTCTGCCACTCGCCGACCGGCTACGGCTTGAGCCAGACCTACGGCACTTCGGCCGGCACGCAGGACTTCAAATCGGTCGACAAGTCCGACGTGATCTTCGTCATCGGCGCCAACCCGACTGACGCGCATCCGGTGTTTGCGTCACGCATGAAGAAGCGGCTGCGCGAGGGCGCGAAGCTCATCATCGCCGATCCGCGCAGAATCGATCTCGTCAAGACGCCGCACGTCGAAGCTACCTATCACCTGCCGTTGCGGCCGGGCACGAATGTCGCGATCGTCAACGCGCTCGCGCATGTGATCGTGACCAACGGTTGGGTCGACGAAGCCTTCGTCCGCCAGCGCTGCGACCCCGCCAATTTCGAAGCCTGGGCGCGCTTCATCGCCGAGGACAAGCATTCGCCGGAGGCGGTGTTCCCGATGACCGGCGTCGATCCGGCGCTGGTGCGCGGCGCGGCCGAGCTTTTCGCCAAGGGCGGCAACGGCGCGATCTACTACGGCCTCGGCGTCACCGAGCACAGCCAGGGCTCGACCACGGTGATGGCGATCGCCAACCTCGCCATGGCGACCGGCAACATCGGCCGCGAAGGCGTCGGCGTGAACCCGCTGCGCGGGCAGAACAACGTGCAGGGCTCCTGCGACATGGGCTCGTTCCCGCACGAGTTCTCCGGCTACCGCCATGTCTCCGACGACGCCACGCGCGATATTTTCGAGAAGATGTGGAGCATCAGCCTCAGCAAGGACCCGGGCCTGCGCATTCCCAACATGATGGACGAAGCGGTCGACGGCGCCTTCAAGGGCCTCTATGTCCAGGGCGAGGACATCGCCCAGTCCGACCCCGATACGCTGCACATCACCGGCGGCCTGAAGGCGATGGAATGCGTGATCGTGCAGGACCTGTTCCTCAACGAGACCGCGCGCTACGCGCACGTGTTCTTCCCCGGCGCGTCGTTCCTCGAGAAGGATGGCACGTTCACCAACGCCGAACGCCGCATCAACCGCGTGCGCAAGGCGATCGAACCGCTCGCCGGCAAGGCTGACTGGGAAGTGACGCTCGACTTCGCCCGCGAGCTCGGGCTGGCGATGGACTACGCCAATCCGTCCGAGATCATGGACGAGATCGCGGCGACGACGCCGACGTTTCGCGGCGTCTCCTACGCCAAGCTCGACGCGGTTGGGTCCGTGCAATGGCCGTGCAACGACGCGGCGCCCGAGGGCACGCCGATCATGCACGTCGACCGCTTCGTGCGCGGCAAGGGCCAATTCATGCTGACCGAATATGTCGCAACCGACGAGCGCACAGGCCCGCGCTTCCCGCTGCTGCTGACGACGGGCCGCATCCTCTCGCAATATAACGTCGGCGCGCAAACGCGGCGAACCGACAACAGCCGCTGGCACGAGGAGGACGTGCTGGAGATCCACCCGTTCGACGCGGAGAGCCGCGGCGTGCGCGACGGCGATCTGGTCTCGCTGCAAAGCCGCGTCGGCGAGACCTCGCTGCGCGCAAAAGTCAGCGAGCGGATGCAGCCGGGCGTCGTCTACACGACGTTCCACCACCCCAACAGCGGCGCGAACGTGGTGACGACAGACAACTCCGATTGGGCGACCAATTGCCCCGAGTACAAGGTGACGGCGGTGCAGGTTCGCCGCACCAACCATTATTCCGATTGGCAGGAGCGAGATCGCGAGGAAGGCTTCTCGCTGCGCCGCATCGCGGGACTGGCGGCGGAGTGATGGGGGCGATCGCCCGCGACCCGCTCCCTCTCCCCTTGCGGGAGAGGGCCGGGCTGAGGGGTGGCCGCGTCATGACAGCGGGCCGACGTGCAAGCTGAACGGACCCCTCACCCTAACCCTCTCCCGCAAGGGGAGAGGGAACGCGGCGTTGTGTCTGCGCCGGCGGCGTATCTAACCCGTTCCGCCGCACCCTATCGCTACGACGTGGGCGCGGCGGGGCCCGACGCGCCGCGGGCCATCGCCGTCGAGACGCCGCTAGAGATCGCCTATGGCGGCCAGCCGTTCGCGGTGATGATGGGCACCCCGGCCGATCTCGAGGATTTCGCCGCCGGCTTCTCGCTGACGGAAGGCGTCATCGAGCGCTTCGAGGAAATCCGCGCCATCGAGGCGCGCGCCGACGAGGAAGCGGCGCGGATCGACGTCGCGCTGACCGGCGACCGCCTGCGCGTCCATCTCGCGCGGCGTCGCGCCATCGCCGGTCGCACCGGCTGCGGCGTCTGCGGCATCGAGGATTTGGAGCATCTGCCAAAGACGCGCCCGCGCCTCGCGCCGGCGCGACCGCTTTCGCCCGCCGCCGTCGGCGCCGCGGTGGCGGCGCTCGATGCGCGCCAGCCGCTCAACGCCCTGACCCACGCGGTCCACGCCGCCGCCTGGTGCAGCGCCCAAGGCGACATCCTCGCGTTGCGCGAGGACGTCGGGCGGCACAACGCGCTCGACAAATGCGTCGGCGCGCTGCTGCGCGGCGGGCTCGCGCCCGACGACGGGTTTTTCCTTGTCACCAGCCGCTGCTCCTACGAGATGGTGACCAAAGCGGCGGCGTTCGGCGCCGGCGCTCTGGTCTCGGTCTCCGCCCCGACTTCGCTGGCGCTGCGCGCCGCGCGCGCTGCGGGCCTGCGGCTGATCGTCACCGCGCGCCATGATGGCGCGCTGACCTTCGATGAGTTCGGAGCTTTCGCGTGAGCCACGGCAAGATCGAAAAATTCGCGCGCATGGCCAACCAGATCGGCGATTACTACGCGCCGCAGCCGCGAGACGAGGGCGCGGCGGGCGTGGCGACGCATATCCGCAAATTCTGGACGCCAAAGATGATCGCGGAGACGCTGGCGGCTTGGCGCCAGGGAGAGCTGACGCTGAATGAGACAACCGCGCGCGGCTTTGCTATTCTGCAACAAGACTTAACAAACGCGGGCTGATTAGGCGCCGCGGATCATAAAAGGGGGAGGATCCATGACCGCTACAACTGCGCCCGCCGACGTGGCGTCGAGCTGGCTCGACAAAGCCGCGACGATCGCCAAGCCCGGCTTCAACCGCTGGCTCGTCCCGCCGGCGGCGCTCGCCATTCATCTCTGCATCGGCATGTCTTACGGCCTCAGCGTGTTCTGGCTACCGCTCAGCAAGGCGATCGCCGGCGCGACGCCAGCCGAGTGCAAGGACATGTCGGTCTGGGGGTCGCTGACGACGACCACCTGCAACTGGCGAGTCAGCGATCTGCTCTACACGTTCACCATCGGCATCGTGGTGCTGGGGCTTTCCGCGGCTTTGTTCGGCGGTTGGTTGGAGCGCGCCGGCCCGCGCAAGGCGGGGCTCGTCGCCGCGGTCTGCTGGGGCGGCGGCTTCCTCGGCTCGGCGCTCGGCGTCTATTGGCACCAGCTCTGGATGATCTGGCTGTTCCTCGGCCTGGTCGGCGGCGTCGGCCTTGGGCTCGGGTACATCTCGCCGGTGTCGACGCTGGTCAAATGGTTTCCTGACCGACGCGGCATGGCGACCGGCATGGCAATCATGGGCTTCGGCGGCGGCGCGATGATCGGCTCGCCGCTCGCCAACATGCTGATGACACATTTCAAGACGGCTGATTCCGTCGGCGCCTGGCAGGCGATGGCGATCATGGGCGTCGGCTATTTCGTGTTCATGAGCGCCGGCGCGCTCGGCTATCGCGTCTCGCCGGAAGGCTGGCGGCCGGACGGTTGGACGCCCCCGGACCCGAGGGCGCGCGGCATGATCACCCGCGAATCCGTCGCCCTCGAGGATGCGCACAAGACGCCGCAGTTCTGGTTGATCTGGGCGGTGCTGTGCCTCAACGTCTCCGCCGGCATCGGCGTGCTGGCGATGGCCTCGCCGATGCTGCAGGAGATTTTCGGCGGCAACCTGATCGGCCATCCCGAAGTGGGCTTCTCCGCGCTCGACGCTGGGCAGAAGGCGGACATCGCCAAGATCGCCGCCGGCTTCGTCGGATTGCTGTCGCTGTTCAACATCGCCGGCCGCTTCTTCTGGGCCTCCACCTCCGACAAGATCGGCCGCAAGGCGACCTACTACTGCTTCTTCCTCATCGGAATTGTGCTCTACGCTGCCACGCCGACGCTGGCTCACGCCGGGCAGAAGGCGCTGTTCGTCGCCGCGCTATGCGTGATCCTGTCGATGTATGGCGGCGGATTCGCGACGGTGCCGGCGTATCTCGCCGACATCTTCGGAACGCGCTTCGTCGGCGCGATCCACGGCCGGCTGCTGACCGCCTGGTCGACTGCGGGCGTGGTCGGTCCGCTGGTCATCGGCTACATCCGCGACGCGCAGATCGCCGCCGGTGTCGAGCGCGCGCAGGTCTACGACCGCACGCTCTACATCCTGGCGAGCTTTCTGGTGGTTGGGCTCATCTGCAACGCCCTGATAAGGCCCGTGGCGTCGAAATGGTTGATGAAGAACGACGCGCCCGTCGCGACGCGAACGCCCGAAGGCCATTCCTTTGGCATCGGACTTAGCGGCGGCTTCGGAATCGGCGCCGCGCTCGCCTGGCTTGCGGTCGGCCTGCCGATCCTCTGGGGCGCCTGGCAGACGCTGCAAAGCGCGGTGCGGATTTTCCAGTAAGGGCGGCCGCTTCGGGCGGCTGCGTCTCATCGGCGTCCGCGGATTGCTCACGACGCTCCGAAAGATGTTCCTCAGGTAACAGCGTGATCCGTGGAATCAAGCGATGCTCCTTGCAACGAGAGGAGCACCGCCATGATACTAAGTAACGACGACGCCGGCAAATTTCCAAAATTCAGGAAGTATCTTACAACTGATTTTGCGCAACTCGCGGCAAACACTAAAATCGTCGACGGATTGGCGAAATGGGGCGGGTTTGGAGACGTGGGAGACGTCAAACGCCTTATTTTATTTGGATCGCGCCCGACGGTCGAAATAAATAGCGAATCGGGTGGATTTGGTCCGTTCAATCAATTTCCTATGTCTATTAGCGTTATATCCAATATCGTGAAAGCGTTTGAAGTTAAGGAAAATATGGAGGGAAATAACAAGTTTTTGAGTGAGTTCGTGTATTTGCCCACAGGTCGTGGTCGGGTTTTTCAAGTTGGTCTGAAACTTCTTGAACTTCTCCTCCAGGGAAGTCTCTTGGTGTCAAAAGACACGACTGTCGTGCCTGACGACAACGTCAAAGCTCTCAAGGTTATTAAAGATAGGGTCGCATCTTTTGAGAACGACGTTTACGGCGGCGTTAACAAAAGCGACGCCGTTTTTTTCTAAAGCGTGCTCGGATTACTCAGTGGCAACGCTATCGCGCCTCGGCCCGGCGGTGGGTCGAGGCCGGGCGGCCGCCCTACCCCGCCAGCACGCCCCTCGGCAGCCGCGCGAGCAGCTCCCGACCCGCCGCCGCGCCGATCTCGGCGGCGTCGCCCGGTGCGCCTGCGCGCTCGATCTCGAACGCTTCCGAACCGTCGGCGCGATACACCGCGCCGCGAAAACGCAGCGCTGCGCCCTCGCGCCGGGCATGGCCGGCGATCGGCGTGCGGCAGGAGCCGTCGAGCACGGCCAGGAACGCGCGCTCACAGGCGAGCGCCTCGCCGGTCGGCGCATCGAGGATCAGCGCCAGCGCTTCGTGCGCGGCGTGATCGCCGGCGCGCGCGGTGAGGCCGATCGCCGCCTGACCCGCCGCCGGCAGGAACGTCTGGACATCGAGCAACGCCGTCGCCCGCGCCGCGAGTCCGAGACGCTTCAGCCCGGCGTAGGCCAGCAGCGTCGCGTCGATCTCGCCGCGCTCGGCCTTCCCCAGGCGCGTCTCGACGTTGCCGCGGAGCAGGCTGACCGCCACATCGGGCCGCAGCCGCTTGACCTGCGCCTGCCGGCGCAGCGAGGCCGTGCCAAGGGTCGCGTCCCGCGGCAATCCGGCGATCGACGTCGCCTTGGCCGAGATCAGCGCGTCGCGCACGTCCTCGCGCGGCAGATAGCCGGCGATGACGATCCCGTCCGGCAGAGCCGTCGGCAGGTCCTTGGCGGAATGGGCGGCGACGTCGATCTCGCCGCGCAGCATAGCGGCGTCGATTTCCTTGGTGAACAGCCCCTTGCCGCCCGCCTCCGATAACGCCCGATCCTGGATCAGGTCGCCGCTCGTCTTGATGACGACGATCTCGAACTCGGCAGGCGCCAAGCCGTGCGCGCGGGCAAGGCGGTCGCGCGTCTCATGCGCTTGGGCGAGCGCCAGCGGCGAGCCGCGGGTGCCGAGGCGAAGCCGGGGCGCCACTTCAGGCGGCCAGACCGGAGAACATCTCGTCGGCGTAGCGGCGCATGTAGTGCCGGAACCAGTAGGTGTAGGCCTCCGGATGCGCCGCGATGCGGGCGCGCAGATCGGCGCGCGACACCCATTCGAAGCCGCCGACCTCCGCGGGGTCCGGCGTCACCGCGCCATCGTAGGCGCCGACGAACAGATGCACCACCTCGTCCTCGACCAGCCCGTTGCCGACCTCGGCGCGATAGTGCGTGCGCAGCACCCATTTCAGATCGCAGTCGATCCCAAGCTCTTCGCGCAAGCGCCGACGCGCGGCGACTTCGACGGTTTCGCCGGCGCGCGGATGCGTGCAGCAGGCGTTGGTCCACAAGCCGCCGGAATGGTATTTGCCGAGCGCCCGCCGTTGCAGCAGCATCCGCCCGGCGCGATCGAGCACGCAGACGGAGATCGCGCGATGCATGAGCCCCTTGGCGTGCGCCTCAATCTTGCCCGCGAGGCCAACTTCGCGATCGTCGGCGTCGACCAGAATGATGTGTTCTTCGCTGTCGTTCATGCGCCCTGCTTTTTTATATCTTTGGCAGGGCTATAGCGCAGTTCGCGCGGCGCCGAAACCGTCGCGCGCAGGGTTATCGTTCAAGTCAAGGCGCGCGCGCCTCGTCATCGAGTATTCCGGCCAGCATTTCGTAGACCGAAGCCGCGTTGGGCGAGGCTGCGACGGCGGCGCTGCGGGGGTTGCCAGCGAGATCGCCGGGGGGAGGCGGAGCGGCCCACTCGCCGATGGGACGGCCGGCGCTGCGTTCGACCAGAACCTCCATCTCCAGCGCGTCGGCGGCGGCGCGCGCCTGCGTCAGGTCGCCGGCGCGCACAGCGACCAAGAGTGCGCTGAGATTGCCGAAGAAGTCGAATAGCGACTGATCGGTCTCGTCCGCAGGCGCAGGCGGCTCGGCGCTGACCAACCCTTCGGGCGAGAGATTGAGCGCGGCGAGATTCGCTTTGAAGCGGCCGGCGTAAAACGCCGCATCGCCCGGGGCGTCTTCAAACTCCCTCGGCGTCCCGGCAGCGCTTGTGTCCGCGGATTTGCGGTTTGGACGATCCGCCGGCGCGCGACGATTGGGGGCGGGATGATGCAATCCAAGCGCAAGCTCCGTCGCAACGCTCAATCCCGACAAAGGCATATGCGAAGCTCCCGCCGCCGCTCCCTCCACAGACGCAAACGCACCGTTTCGACATGGCGCCTTTGGCTTGCGTGGAGCTTTCGCGGCGCGCTTGCGTTCGCCGGGCGCGCTCGCTACGGCGGCCCGAATGCGCGCTTTCGCCGACGCCTTACCCATCGACGACGCTCTCGGGCCGCTGACCGAGGCCCTGACGACGGGGACGCGCGCGGTGCTGGTGGCGCCGCCCGGCGCCGGCAAGACCACGCGCGTCCCGCTGGCGCTGCTTGACGCCGAGTTCGCGAAAGCCGGTAAAATCCTGGTGCTGGAGCCGCGCCGGCTCGCCGCCCGCGCCGCCGCCGAGAGGATGGCGGCGACCCTGCACGAGCGCGTCGGCGATACGGTCGGCTTGCGCGTGCGCCTGCAAAGCCTGGTCTCGGCGCGGACGCGCATCGAAGTCGTCACCGAGGGCGTGTTCGCGCGGATGATCGTCGACGACCCGGAATTGACCGGCGTCGCCGCCGTGCTGTTCGACGAATTCCACGAGCGCTCGCTCGACGCCGACCTCGGGCTTGCGCTCGCGCTCGACGCGCAGGGGGCGTTGCGCGAGGATCTGCGGCTGCTGGTGATGTCGGCGACGCTCGACGGCGCCCGAGTCGCGCGGCTGATGCAGGGCGCCGCGGAGATCGAGAGCCATGGCCGCGCTTTTCCCGTGGAAACCCGCTATCTCGGCCGCGCCCCGGGGGCGCGCATCGAAGACGAGATCGTCAGGGCGACGCTCGCCGCGCTCGGCGAGGAACGCGGCTCGATCCTCGTGTTCCTGCCCGGCCAGCGCGAGATTTTGCGGGTGGCTGAGGCGCTGCGCGATCGCGTCCGCGCCGATGTCGAAATCGTGCCCCTCTACGGCGCGCTCGACGCGCGCGCGCAGGATCGCGCCGTCGCCCCTACCCTCCCGGGGCGCCGCAAGATCGTGCTCGCCACCTCGATCGCCGAGACTTCGCTGACCATCGAGGGCGTGCGCGTCGTCATCGATTCCGGGCTTTTGCGCGCGCCCCGCTTCGAGCCGGACCTTGGCCTGACGCGGCTCGAAACCGTGCGCGTGTCGCGCGCCAACGCCGACCAGCGTCGTGGCCGCGCCGGCCGGGTCGAGCCGGGCGTCTGTTACCGGCTGTGGGAGGAGGCCGCCAACGGCGGCCTCGCGCCGTTCGCGCAGCCGGAAATCCTCGCCGCCGACCTCTCCGGCTTCGCCCTCGACCTCGCCCTGTGGGGCGTCGACGACCCGGCGCGGTTGCCGTTCCTGGATCCGCCGCCGCGCGCGGCGTTCGCCGAGGCGCGCGACTTGCTCATCAGGCTCGGTGCGCTTGACGCGGAGGGGCGCGTCACCGACGAGGGCCGCGCGATGGCGAGGCTCGCGCTGGCGCCGCGGCTGGCGCGCATGCTGGTCGACGCCGCGCGTGACGGCGAGGCGGCGCAGGCGGCGGAAATCGCCACGCTGTTGAGCGAGCGCGGCCTGGGGGGTTCGGGCGTCGATCTCGGCGAGCGGCTGGCGGCGTTCCGCCGCGACCGCTCCGGCCGCGCCGAGGACGCGCGGCGGCTGGCGAAAGGACTGGCGCGGCGAGCGGCGGAGGTTTGTGGGCCTCCCGGCCCGCAAGCGGGGAGCGAGAGCACGCCCGGCCTGCTGCTCGGTCGCGCTTTTCCGGAACGCGTCGCCCGCGTACGCGGGCAGCGCGGCGAGTTCCTGATGGCCAACGGCCGCGCCGCCGCGGTCGAGCCCCACGATCCGCTGGCGGGCGAAACCTATCTCGCCGTCGGCGAGGTCGCCGGCCGCGCCGGCGCGGCGCGCATCCTGCTCGCCGCGGCGCTTTCGGCCTCCGAGGTCGAAACGCTTGGCGGCGACGCCATCGAAACGGTCGAGGAAGCTGACGTTCGATCGCGCCGCCGCCGCATTGCGCCGCCGGCGGCGCCGACGGCTCGGCGCGCTGACGCTCGCGGAACAGGGCCTGCCTGCCCCGACCGACGAAAACGCCGCGCTCGCGCTGGCGCGGGGCGTGCTCGCGCTTGGCGTCGATCGCCTGCCCTGGACGAAGCCACTGCGACAATGGCGCGACCGGGTGATGTTCCTGCGCCGCGCCGAACCGAACTCCTGGCCCGATCTCTCCGACGCGGCGCTTGCCGCCGCGCCGGATTGGCTCGCGCCCTATCTCCTCAGCAAATCAGCGCTCGCCGACATCGGCGCCGACGACCTCGCCGACGCGCTGCAGGCGTCGCTCGACTTTGCGCAGCGCCAGCGGCTCGACCGCGAGGCGCCGACGCATTTTCATGCGCCGACCGGCACCGCCGCGCCGATCGACTATGCGGCCGAGGGCGGCCCGGCGATTTCGATCCGCGTGCAGGAGTTGTTTGGCCTCAAACAACAGCCGACGTTGGCCGGCGTCCCCCTCACGCTGAACCTGCTTTCGCCCGCGCATCGTCCGATCCAGATCACCCGCGACCTGCCAGGCTTCTGGACGGGCTCGTGGGCCTCCGTACGCGCCGACCTGCGCGGCCGCTATCCCCGGCACAGTTGGCCGGAGAACCCGGCCGAGGCCGCGCCGACGGCGCGAGCGAAACCGCGCGGGACGTGATCATCGCGATCGCCGCGGAACTAAATACGGGTCGGTCGAGTTCTTCCGGACAAGTTCGCATCCTATCAACTTCCAAATACCCGGAGGCTTCACGACATGCCTGGAAATCTTATCTACTACGCCATCGTCCTGATTGTCGTCGCGCTGTTGGCGGCGTTCTTCGGCTTTGGCGGCGTCGCTTCCACCGCCATGGGCGGCGCGCATCTGCTCATTTGGTTGGCTGTCATCATCGTGATCGTCGGCGTGGTGTTTGCTCTCATGCGCCGAGCTTAGCGAGATGTGTTTGAGGAGCGAAGCAAATCGCTTCGCTCCTCACAACCAATCCGACCGTCCGTCATGGCGCGCGAAGCGAAGCCATCAAGCCCTACGAGATCGTTCGCCGGCTGGATAGGGCGCGTAAGCGGCGCGATGGATTGCTTCGCTTCGCTCGCAATGACGACAGGGCCGCTCAAGCAGTATCCGCGCGCTTCAACCCGAGCCGCTCTTCCACCGCCTGTCGCATCAGAAACTTCTGCGCCTTGCCCGTCACCGTCATCGGGAATTCGCTGACGAACTCTACGTAACGAGGAATCTTGTTGTGCGCGATCTGGCCTTCGCAGAACGCCCGCACTTCTTCTTGTGTCAGCGTCTCGCCCGCTCGCACCCGCACCCAGGCGCAAAGCTCCTCGCCGTAGCGGGCGTCGGCGACGCCGAACACCTGCACCTCCTGAATATTGGGATGTCGGAACAGATATTCCTCGATCTCGCGCGGATAGAGGTTCTCGCCGCCGCGAATGACCATGTCTTTGATGCGGCCAACGATGTTGCCATAACCGTCGGCGTCGATCGTCGCGAGATCGCCGGTGTGCATCCAATTCGCCACGTCCTTGCATTCGCGGGTCTTTTCCGGCTCGTCCCAGTAGCCCGACATCACGGAATAACCGCGGGTGCAAAGTTCCCCGGAGACGCCGCGCGGGACGATGCGGCCTTGCTGATTGACGATCTTCACCTCGACATGCGGATGCACGCGCCCAATCGTCGTGACGCGCCGCTCCATCGTATCCTCGATCGAGCTCTGGAAGCTGACCGGGCTCGTCTCGGTCATGCCGTAGGCGATCGTTACGTCGCGCATGTGCATGCGCTCGACCACCTTGCGCATCACCGCAATCGGACACGGCGCGCCGGCCATGATGCCGGTGCGCAAAGAAGAAAGATCGAAGCGCTCGAATTCGGGATGATCGAGTTCCGCGATGAACATCGTCGGCACGCCATAAAGCGCGGTGCAGCGCGCGGACTCCACGGTCTTCAGGGTCGCGAGCGGATCGAAACCCTCCCCCGGATAGACCATCGCGGCGCCGAGCGTCACCGCCGCGAGATTGCCCATCACCATACCGAAGCAGTGATAGAGCGGCACGGGAATGCAGATGCGATCCTCCGGCGTCAGACGCATCGCGCGGCCGGTGAAATAACCGTTGTTGAGAATGTTGTGATGGCTCAGCGTGACGCCCTTCGGCGAGCCCGTCGTGCCCGACGTGAACTGGATGTTGGCGGGATCATCGAATTGCAACTCGCCGCTCAGCGCGTCGAGAGTCGCTAACGCCCCCGAGTCGCCCTTCGCGACGTCCTCGAAGGCGAGCGCGCCGGGCGCTGTCTCGCCAATCTGGATCACCATACGTAGATCAGGCAACCGCTGCGATTGCAACGCGCCACGACGACTGCGCGCGAGTTCGGGCGCAAGCTTGTTGATCATGCCAATGAAGTCGCTGGTCTTGAACTGCGTCGCGGTGACGAGCGCCGCGCAGCCGACTTTCGTCAGCGCGTATTCAAGCTCGTGCAGGCGATAAGCGGGATTGATGGTGACGAACACCAGCCCCGCCTCGGCCGCCGCGAACTGCGTCAGCGCCCATTCCGGCCGATTGAGCGACCAGCAGCCGATGCGTTCGCCGCGCTTCAGGCCGAGCGACAACAGGCCAGCGGCGAGGTTTCGCGCCCGCGCGCGAAACTCGGCCCACGTCCATTCGACGCCGTGGCTCGGCGAGATCAGCGCGGGCCGATCGCGCCAAAGCTCCGCGGCGCGCGCGAGCGCCTGACCGACGGTCATTCCCAGCAGCGGCTCGTCGCTGGCCCCACTAACGTAGCTCAGCGCCGTCATGTCTCCTCCCGAGTTGATAGGGGGAGGCTCGGCGCGGACGCGGGCGCTGTCAAGGCCCGGCTCACACGTCCTTGGCGCTGTCGCCGCCGGTCACCTCGTAGTCCGCGCCCGTCACCATGTTGGCGGCGTCGGAGGCGAGGAACACCGCCACCGGCGAGATGTCGTCGGGTTGCAGCCAACCGACGTTCATCGGCACGGTCGGCGCGCGAATGTCCCATGCCTCGCGCGCGCTCGGATGCTCCGGCGGTTGCCGCCCGGTCTCGCCGATGCTCTCGCTGAGCCGCTTGTCATAGCGGGTCAGCGCGGTGTCGACCAACCCGGGCAGGATGGCGTTGACGGTGATGTTGTGTTTGCCAAGCTCCATCGCCGCCGACTTCATCAGCCCGAGGATGCCCCATTTCGACGCGGAATAGCTCGACGCGTCCTTGGTGCCGTGCTTGCCCTGCATCGAGGATAGCACAATAATGCGGCCCTTGTTCTGCGCCACCATTTTGGGCGCGAAGGCGCGGATCGTATTGGCGGTTCCGTTCAGGTTGTTGTCGATCACGTCGCGCCAGTCGGCGTCGTCCATCTCCAGCAGCGGCTTCCAGCGCTGGATCGCCGCGTTGGCGACGACGATGTCGATACGGCCGTAGTCGGCCACCACCTTGTCGGCAATGCTTCTCAACGCGGCGATGTCGCGGATGTCGGCGCGCACGGCTTCGCCCTTGCGGCCGAATTGCTTGATGAACTTGACGGTCTCGTCGAGCTCCGCCGGCGTCGCCGGCTCGGCGTTGGACGCCGTCGAGACGAAGCCGGCAATGTCGAGCGCCACCACGTCGGCGCCGTTGGCGGCCAGCTCGACGGCGATCGCCCGGCCGATGCCGCGCGCCGCGCCCGTCACCAGCGCAACCTTGCCGCTGAGCGCGGTCCCGCGCCCGGGCGCCACGGGGCCGGCGCTCTTGTCCGGCGACGGCTCCGGCACCGGCGCGCCCTTGTATTCGCCCGGCATAGTCTCGGTCTGCGCCTGTTGCGCGTTGGCGGCGCCGCTCGCCAAGCCCACGCCCGCCGCGGCGGCGCCCAGCAGGATATTGCGTCGTATCGTGTCCATTCCAGTCTCCGGTGTCCGGCGGGGAACGAATGGGGGAGCGGGGAAGTTCCGATCGGCTTTCCGGCCGGGCGCCGATCTGGCATAGGCTCGCGGCCATGAATGCGCACTCCGTCCCCGACAATTTCGAAGCCGCTCTCGACGCCGCCGCGCGCGCCGCCGCCGACTGGCTCGTCGCCGACCAGAAGCCCGACGGCCATTGGGTCGCGCGGGCCGACAGCAACGCCTGCATGGAGGCGCAGTGGTGCCTGGCGCTGTGGTTTCTCGGGCTGGAGGATCACCCCTTGCGCCGCCGTCTCGGCGCGGCGATCCTGAAGACCCAGCGCGCCGACGGCGCCTGGCAAATCTACCACGACGCGCCGAACGGCGACATCAACACCACCGTCGAAGCCTACGCCGCGTTGCGATCGCTCGGCCACCGCGACGACGAGCCGGCGCTGACCAAAGCCCGCGTCTGGATCGAGGCGAAGGGCGGTTTGCGCAACATCCGCGTGTTCACCCGCTACTGGCTCGCCCTGATCGGCGAATGGCCGTGGGAGAAGACGCCGAACCTGCCGCCCGAGGTCATCTGGTTTCCGCTGTGGTTTCCGTTTTCGATCTACAATTTCGCGCAATGGGCGCGCGCGACGCTGATGCCGATCGCTTTGCTTTCCGCGCGCCGCCCGTCGCGCCCGCTGCCCGAAACCCATCGACTCGATGCGCTGTTTCCGGGCGGGCGGGACGCGTTCGACTACGAGCTGCCGAAGAAGGCCGACGCCGGCGGCTGGGACGCGTTCTTCCGCGCCGCCGACAAGGTTCTTCATGCGCTGCAGGCGTTCGGCGCCCGCCACAATCTCGCACTCTGGCGGCCGGCGGCGGTCGCGCGCGCGCTGGAATGGATCGTGCGGCATCAGGACGCCGACGGCGCCTGGGGCGGCATCCAGCCGCCGTGGATCTATAGCCTGATGGCGCTACGCGTCGAAGGCTATGCGCTCGATCATCCTGTGCTCGCCAAGGGGCTAGCCGGGTTGGACGATCCCGCCTGGCGGCACGACGAAGGCGAGGCGACGTTCATCGGCGCCACCAACTCGCCGGTGTGGGACACCATGCTGACCCTGCTCGCATTCGAGGACGCCGATCTCTCAGGCGAATATCCCGAAGCGGTCGAGAAGGCGGCGGAGTGGCTGCTCGCCCGCGAGATTCGCGTCAAGGGCGATTGGAGCGTCAAGCTGCCGCATGTCGAGCCCGGCGGCTGGGCGTTCGAATACGCCAACAACCACTATCCCGATATCGACGACACGGCGGTGGCGTTGATCGCGCTCGAACCATTCCGCAACCACCCGAAATTCAAGGCCAAGGGCATCGAGGCGACGATCGCGCGCGCGATCGATTGGTTGATCGCCATGCAAAGCCGCGGCGGCGGCTGGGGCGCCTTCGACAAGGACAACGATCAGAAGATCCTCACCAAGATCCCGTTCTGCGATTTCGGCGAGGCGCTTGATCCACCGTCCGTCGACGTCACCGCGCATGTCGTAGAGGCGTTCGCCAAGTTCGGGATCACGCCGCAGCACCCGGCGATGGCGCGGGCGCTCGCCTATCTGAAGCGCGAGCAGGAAGCGGACGGGCCGTGGTTCGGACGCTGGGGCGTCAACTACGTTTACGGCACCGCCGCGGCGCTGCCTGCGCTCGCCGCCGCCGGCGAGGACATGCGCGCGCCCTACATCGGCCGCGCGTGCGATTGGCTGGTCTCTCGCCAGCAACCCAGTGGCGGCTGGGGCGAAAGCTGCGCCTCCTACATGGCGATCGACGCCGCCGGCCGCGGCGTCGCCACCGCCTCGCAAACCGCCTGGGCGTTGATGGGGCTGCTCGCGGCGAATCGGCCCGGCGACCACGAGGCGATTGAGCGCGGCCTCGCCTATCTTGTCGAGACGCAACGCGACGGCACCTGGGAGGAGCTATATTACACCGGCACCGGCTTCCCTGGTTACGGCGTCGGCCAGACGATCAAGCTGAGCGACCCCAGCCTGCCGAAGCGGCTCATGCAGGGTCCGGAGCTGTCGCGCGCGTTCATGCTGCGCTATCGGCTCTACCGCCACTACTTCCCGTTGATGGCGCTCGGGCGCGCGCTTCGCCGCCGGGCGCAATCCGGCCTGGCCGCCGCGCGCGAGCAAGCCACTGCGCGGTAACGGGACCGCCCCGCCCGCAAAGTAAGATATTTGAAGCCTGCCATCTTCTCCGGGAAAAGCGCGGTCGAAGATTAATACATTTTAACAATTCTCGCGGCGGCTTCGGTCTTGGGCGACAAATTGGGCTCCGTCGGAAATATCCGCGCAAAGCGGTGTTAACGCCAGCCACGCCGGACGTTTGCGCGTGCCTTGAGCTCGGGCGCTGGCGCGTATTTCCGGCCCCACTATAGGGCGCAAAAATAACAGGCTCATCCTGAGATAACGCCTTGAACATTAATTTCACTTAAGATAACTTGACGCAGTCGCCTTAAGTGTGGCGGCCAGAATAAATGAAGTTTTCGACGCATAAGCCGAGAAAACCTAACCGAACGTCAAGGGAGATTTAAGATGAAGAATAGTCTATCTCTGAGCAAGCTGGCTGCTTTGTGCCTGGTGGCGGGCTCCGTCGGTGTATCCGCGTCAGCGCAGGCCAACGAATTCCAACTCAGCTTTGCCGTTAATGCGGGAACAACCAGTATTCCATTCAATGTACCGGCGTCCAACACCCCGGTCTCGGTGACGTGTGTGCAAAACTCGCTAGGATTCAGAGGCGTCGGCCAAGCGACGGTGCTAAGAGTCAATCCGCCGTCGTTCCTTGAATGGGTCGGCATGGACGTCGCGAACGCCGGCGTTCCCAGCACGGGTTTTAGCGCCAGCGCGGGCACCCACATCATCTTCTGCGATTTTGTTGGCAAGACCGTGGATCTCCAGGTGGCGAATGCGACCCAAATGCAAGTTGCGAACACAGGGGGCAGCAACGCGACTGTCGTCATAAACTTCGTCTACTAAGACGAAGGGCGCCGCCTTGGCGTGAACGGAAATCGACGAGGCGCGAAGAGCCTTCTGAAACGTGTAGATTTGCAGGCTGGCCTCCTCGCCAGCCTGCGCTTTGTCGGGCGGCGCGCGGGCGCTTTCGAGGCGTCCGCTCAGGCCCGCCTTTTCGGACCTCGCCGACACGTCAGTTGCGCCCTCGTCGCGCCAGCGCTTAAAGCGTCGCAGCGCCAAAGCGAGACCCCCCGCGTGACCGACGCCTTCGAGCCCAAATCCGATTTCCTGCGCGTTCTGCGTGAGCGCGGTTACGTGCATCAGTGCTCGGACTGGCCCGGCCTTGACGCCAAGGCGGCCGCCGGCGAACTCGTCGCCTACATCGGCTTCGATTGCACGGCCCCGTCGCTGCACGTCGGCTCGCTGGTGCAGATCATGCTGCTCTCCTGGCTGCAGAGGACCGGCGGCAAGCCGATCGCGCTGATGGGCGGCGGCACGACGCGCGTCGGCGATCCCTCGGGCAAGGACGAAAGCCGAAAGCTGCTCAGCGTCGAGCAGATCGAGGCCAACAAGGCCGGCATCAACAAGGTGTTCGCCAAGTTCATGCGCTTCGGCGACGGTCCGACCGACGCCGTGATGCCGGACAACGCGGAATGGCTGACCAGGCTCAACTACGTCGATTTCCTGCGCGATGTCGGCCGGCATTTCTCGGTCAACCGCATGCTGGCGATGGATTCGGTGAAGCTCAGGCTCGAACGCGACCAGGAGCTGAGCTTTCTCGAATTCAACTACATGTGCCTGCAGGCCTACGATTTCGTCGAGCTCAACCGTCGCTACGGCTGCCAGTTGCAGATGGGCGGCTCCGACCAATGGGGCAACATCGTCACCGGCACGGACCTCGGCCGCCGCCTCGGCACGCCGCAACTCTACGCGCTGACCTCGCCGCTCATCACCCTGGCCTCGGGCGCGAAGATGGGCAAGACCGCGGCCGGCGCCGTCTGGCTCGACGCCGACCTGCTGAGCCCCTACGAATACTGGCAGTTCTGGCGCAATGTCGAGGATTCCGACGTCGAGCGGTTCCTCAAACTGTTCACGCTGCTGCCGCTCGATGAGATCGCGCGGCTCGCCGCCTTGCAGGGCGCCGAGATCAACGACGCCAAGAAGGCGCTCGCCACCGAGGCCACGGCGCTGCTGCACGGAGCCCCCGCCGCCGAGGAAGCCGCCGAGACCGCGCGCAAAACCTTCGAGGAAGGCGCGCTGGCGGAGACGCTGCCGAGCGTCGACATCCCGTCGGCGGAGTTCGACGCCGGCATCGGCGCGCTTTCGGCGTTCGTGCGCGCCGGGCTGGTCGCCTCCACCGGCGAGGCGCGGCGACAGATTCGCGGCGGCGGCTTGCGCGTCAACGACGAGCCGCTCGCCGACGAAAAGGCGACGATCGGCCGCGAGACGGTCCGCGACGGCGTCGTCAAACTGTCGCTCGGCCGCAAGAAGCACGTGTTGCTGCGTCCGGTCTGAGCGCGCTATAGACGGGGGTCCCGCGTCGAACCCACAGGCTCATGTCCGAGGCTCCCGTCACCGCCGCCATTCTCGTCATCGGCGACGAGATCCTCAGCGGTCGCACCAAAGACCGCAACATCGGCTACATCGCCGAATATCTCGCCCGCATCGGCGTCGAGGTCCGCGAGGCGCGCGTCGTTCCCGACGTCGAGGACGAGATCATCGTCGCCGTCAACGAACTGCGCGGCCGCTACGATTACCTGTTCACCACCGGCGGCATCGGCCCGACCCACGACGACATCACCGCCGATGCGATCGCCAAGGCGTTCGGCGTTACCATCGACGTCGACCCGCGCGCGCTCGCGGTGATGATGGAGCGCTACCGCGAGGACGAACTGACGCCGGCGCGGCGGCGCATGGCGCGCATCCCCGCCGGGGCGGACCTCGTCGACAATCCGGTGTCGAAGGCGCCCGGCTTCCGGCTCGACAATGTGATCGTCATGGCCGGCGTGCCCAGCGTCATGCAGGCGATGCTCGATCACGCGGTCAAGGGGATCAAAGGCGGCGCGCTGCTGCTGACGGCGACCGTCGAGGCGTCGAACCTGCCCGAGGGCCTCTACGGCGACGCGCTGCGCGAGATCGCGGCGGCGCGCCCGCAGGTGTCGATCGGCTCCTACCCCTCGTTCAGCGACGGCCGGTTCCGCAACCAGATCGTCGTGCGCGCGCGCGAAGATGCAGCGCTTGCCGAGGCGAAAGCCGCGGTCGAGGCGATGGTCGCGCGGCTCGCCGGCGACGCGCGTCCGCTTTGAGGCGCGAAGGCTGTTGAGGAACGCACGCGGCCCTCGCGGCGTGGCGGGCGACTTGCTAAGAGCGCCGCGACGGCCCGCCGAGGATGCGCCATGACTGACAGAAGCCAGAAAGCTTTTCCCGTCTCCTGGGACCAATTCCACCGCGACGCGCGGGCGCTCGCCTGGCGGCTCGCGGGGGCCGGTCCGTTCACCGGGCTGGTGGCGATCACCCGTGGCGGCCTGGTGCCGGCGGCGATCATCTCGCGCGAATTGGGGCTGCGGGTGGTCGAGACGGTCTGCGTCGCCTCCTATCACGACTACAAGACGCAAGGCGGCTTGCAGGTCCTGAAGACGATCGCCGCCGAGATCGGCGCCGGCGAGGGGACAGGCATCCTGGTGATCGACGACCTCGTCGACACCGGCAAGACGGCCAAGGTGGTGCGCGAGATGTTGCCGAAGGCGCATTTCGCGACCGTCTACGCCAAGCCGCTGGGGCGGCCGATGGTGGACACGTTCGTCACCGAGGTGTCGCAAGACACCTGGATCTATTTTCCCTGGGACATGGGGCTCGCCTTTCAACCGCCGATCGCCAAGGATTCCGCGGGCTGAAGGGATGGCCAAGGCCTTGCGCCTGTGCCAGAAGGCGCGGGCTGCGCGGACGTGGCGAAACTGGTAGACGCAAGGGACTTAAAATCCCTCGGCCCTGGGCTGTGCGGGTTCGATTCCCGCCGTCCGCACCATATTGATTTCATGTAGTTTTTTGGCGCCTCTCGCTTACCAACCTACACCAAAACCGCGACCGGGTTACGCCAGTGGTTACGCGCCTTCGTTCCCGGTCTCCCCCTTGCCGAATCTCAGCACGGCGACGCGCGAGGTTGCGGCGATTCGGCCGCGGTCATAGCGCCGATTCGTCGCCTCCTGCGTATGCGTCGCAAGCTCCATGGCGTCCGCCCGGCTCGCGCCTTTTGCACGCGCGTCGGTGACAGCCCCTGCCCTGGCGTCCATGTTCCAAATCTCATCGGGGACGCCGGCGGCTCGCGCGATCTCGCGAAAAACGGCGGCAAACTTCCGCTGGCGCCAGCCGTTGCCGGTGTCTTCGTCTCGGACGACAATCCCGACGCGCGCGATTGGCGCGATGCGCTGCAACTCGGCGAGCGCCGGCGGAATGAGCCGAAGGTCGAACTCTGCGATCTCGCGGAAATTCGTCTTGCTTGTCGGCTTGGCGAGCATCCAGTCGGCGCGAACGTGCTCGCCCCAAAGCAGCCCGGCGCTCCAGCGCCCCTCTACCCATTCGCCTATGACGTCCTTCTGCCGCAGGCCGCAGCCGAACTGTAAGGCGACGGCGAGCGCGATCGAGGGGCGCCCGAGCTCGATCGCCTTGTTGATGATCGCTCCGGCCTGTTCGGCCGACATGACGACGCGGCGGCCGCGCGGCGCCGGGAATTCGGCGTCGGAGAGGATTTCGGACAGGTCGCGACAGCCCGGAAGGCGCTGACCCTTCCCGAATTTGACGATGATGCGAAGAATTTGGACGCAGCCATACGCGCGGCGCGGGTTCCCCGGAACGCCGTCATCGGCCGCCCTGCCCCATTTCTGAAACCAGCGGCGCACGTCGTTTGCGGTCACCGTATCGACGCGGCGAGGGCCGACCGTCTCGCGGACTATAGCAAGCGCCCGGTCATATCCGGGACGGCTCGACGCGCGTAGCCGACGGTACGGGCTGTCGAGATCGGCCTGATAGAGGTCGACCAGCGACGCGATTGTTCCCGCCCCGGCGCGGGCGCCTGGCGCGGTCTGCCCGGCCAAAAAGGCTTTCATCTCTTGCCACATGACACGGCAGCGCGCAGCGACCTCGGGCGGGGCTTGCACGTCGCCGGGATCGTCTCGCAGAGCGACTGTCTTCGGGGCGTAGCCCGCGCGTACCGCATCAGGTGACGCTACCCAATAGACGTCGACCCGCCCGCGGCGAACCATGCGCTTGCGACCGGGAGCGTGAAATTCGTCCATCAGCTCGGCCATTCCAATTTTCCTCCCCGTCGACGGCGAGCGGGGCGGCATTGTGAGCGAGGCCGGCGCGACGGTCCAGATAAGCGCGCACGGCGGGCCAATAGCGGCGGTTGCGAAAGACGGGGTCCGGCTCCGGCAGGCCGGATTTTGCGAGCGCCGCCGACGCCGCGTGCCATTCCTCAGCCGACAGCCCAAGGCGACCGGCGATCTCTGCGTCGGTCACGTAAAGCGGGTCGGGCGCGCGGCGGCTCATGGCAGTGGCAGCCTCCGCGAATTTGCGGAGGCGGCCGACGAGTTGCCGGCCGGGACAGCCGGGACATTTGTCCCGCTTGTCCCACGTAGAGCCCGCGCGAGTGTAGAAGCCTGTTGCTCGCCCGGTTGCCCGGAAAGCGCCCGAATGAAAAAACACCCCTTCGGGCGCCCATGCCCGAATGGGTTTTTCCTTAGGGCGCTTTCATTCATTCGGGCGCCCCAGTTTGCCCGATTGATGCCCGGATGAATTTCTGCCAATCGGGTGATCATTTGTCGTCTCCGATTACGCCGATGAGCTTGGCTGACAGAACGCCTTTAGCGATTTCGCGGCGGGTCGGGTCTTCGTAGTCACCGATTTCAAGGACGCCGTTTTTAGTCCAAGTCGCGACGATCGCTCGACAGCGTTGTTCGTCCATATCGGGGAATTCGGCCTGTAGGGCGCGCCAGGCCGCACGTTCCTTCGCGGCCGGGGCAGTCGAGTAACGGCGCCCGTCGTCCATGCCAGCGCCTATGCGACGAAGCGCGCGATTCAAGTCGGCGTCAGTTAGGCCGTCGAAGAGCGGTGCAGGCGTCCAGGGCTCGACGGTCTGCACCGTGTCGCCGTGCGGATAGAGCTCGGTGCCGTTACCTAGGTTTACCCCGACAAGACGGAACCAAGCCGCTTTCGTCGACGGCGGCGCGACGTTGACCTTCGCCGAGTCGACGCGGACCAAAAACCGCCGCTCTTCAGCACTGACCGCGAGAGGCTTGGCGTCATCTTCGCTCATTGGCGTTAGAGTGTAGAAGAGGCGCGCGGCGTCTTTCTGCGAGCCCGCGCCGCGGCCGCGATTGGCGTCCCCAGGATCGCCTGTTCCCTTTCGCTCGTGCGTCAGAAGGTCGATCGCAATGCTCTTTTCGGCGGCGATTTCTGTCAGGAATGCGGCGAATTCGTCGATCGCGGAATTGTCGTTCTCGTCAAGCCCGTGTGCCTTGACGGCCGGGTCTATGCATATGAGGTCGATTCGCCTTCGATCGATTTGCGCCTTCAGCGCGTCATAGAGGCCGCCGCGCACAATCCCGGACTTCTCTCCCCCGTACTCGGCTATTTTCAACCGCCGCGGCGTGGTCAAGAACAGGTATCCCTTGACGTCGGCCGGCTCGACCCTGTGATGGAGCATGGCGGCGCGAACGCGGCGGCGCAGTTCGAAAAGATCGTCTTCGAGGCAAACAATCATAACTCGGCAGCGCAGGAAGACGTGCTCACCTGTCAGCTTTCGGTCGGTCGCCAGCGAGAGCGCTTGGGCGATTCGAATCGTCGTTTTGCCGACGCCGCCGGCCGCGATGAGACCCGAAAGGAAGCCACGGCAGAAAGTGTTGCCGAGCAACCATTCGCGGGGCGGGATATTTCCATCTTCGTCACCAACATCAAATACGTCGATTTCTGGTGTCTGGGGAGCGCGCGCTACGATCGGTGAAGCTGTCCCTGATCGACCGTTTGGACGCTCCAACGAAGACATTGCTGGCGCGAGCGCTGGCGCTTCGTCAAATGCGGCGCGCAGCGCATCGACGCCGTTTTTCCGCAGAATCTCGTTGGCGTCAGGCGGCTTCAATGCGACGCCTAAGAGTTTTGATTGATGTTTCAAAGCCGCGCTCGACCAAGCGCGCAGCGAGCTTGTGCGCGTTCCGCTGCCCGCTCGGATCAGCATCGGCAATGACTGTGACGTGCTCGATGTAGCTCGGGACTGCGTCGGCAAGCGCGGGCATGAAGGGCGCAGAACCCGCGGCCCAAACGCCCAAATTCGTTGCGGAATAGATCGAAAAAGCGTCTTCAATCCCTTCGCAAATCGCCATTCCCAACAGATCGTTGCAAGCGGAAATGGCGATTGGCGAACCAGCGAAACCGCGACCGATGATGCGCTTGTCCAACTTTGTTCCATCGGGCCGCAGCCGCACAAGGTGAACGGCGGTGATGTCTTGGTCAGCTATTTCGAGCACGCCGACCTCCGGTTCGCTAGGAAGCCCGAATGCAGAAATCATCGCGGCCGGGTAGTCGCCGCTGGCGGGCAGAAATCCCAGCGTCGCTGGTATCGCGCCGGTGTAGCCGCGCGTACGGCGGATGTAGGCCTCGGCGAGTGTCCCGCTGATGGGCTGGCGTCGTCGCCAGAGGGCGATAGCGACGTCGCGGTTATCGTCGCCACGGTCAGGCGCGGGGGACTGCCAGCTGGCTTCCTGCGCGCGGCGTGGCGGCATTTCGGCCCGCGCGTCGCCAACGAAGCTCAAGGCGTCAACGAAGTTCATGCCGCCGACGTGACGTGCGAGTTTGATAGCGTCACCGCCGACGTCGCAGGTGCGACAATTCCAAATCTGCTTTTGGACGTTGAGGGCGAACCGGTCGCGGCCGCCGCACTTGACGCATGGGCCTGACCATTCTGTCGAGGTGACGCGCTTCAGTCGCGCGCCGAGCCGCCGAGCGACGTCGAGGATGTCTCTGGTCACGTCGGACGTCGCGACGATTCGAGAATTTTGCCGGCGGCTTCCTTTGATGTTGCGAACACCCCGAGGCGGCGCCCATCGGCGTCATGGGCGACGTGCCGCCCGTCGTCCGCCAGAATAATCACGCCGAGGCATTCCCGTCCGCTGTAGACGCTGATCTCGCTCCCAGCCTCACGAACAGGACGACTTGAGCGGCGCGATGAGTTCATGGCACGAGCTCCAGAAAGAAGGCTTCAAAGCCACCGATCGCCATCTCATGCGCTGCCGATAACGTTTCCTCGTCCCTGCCCAGGCGGAACTCGTCAACTAGATCGCATACGCGATTACGCATGGCCTCCTTCGCGCGTGATATCCATTCCAGCGCCTCGGCCGGCGAAGGCCTAGACGCGGCGTCTTTGACGTTGCGAGAGAGCTCCTCAGCGGTCCGATATCCGAGTCTAAACAGCGCTCCCGCTGCTTCTGGTAACCGGCCTAGAACGTCGCGATTGTCGTTTGCGCTCATGACCGCGTCTCTCCGAAAGCGAGACTGGCGATCAGGTCTGCGCGGAGCGGCGGAAGGCCGAAGCGGCGAGCGATGTGCTCGGCCTGGAAGCGATGGCCTTCGGCCCACTCGCTCGGAAGGTCAATCAATGCGGAAACGGGCTCTTCGACCCGATCTTCGATATGTCGCTTTTGCTGTTTCATCTGCGGTTCCCTTTTCGATGGAACCGCGCGGGTTGGGCTTGCTTTCGGGACGGTCCTGCCATATTTTGGCAGTGCTGAGACCTCCCGGCCGCGTAGCCTTAACTGGCGCGCGGTCGTTTCTTTAGGCGGCCTCCGTCACGGCGAATTTCGAGTTGAAGAAGTTGCGCAAGGCGGTGCGCGAGCTAACCCAAACTCCGCCGATTTTTTCAGCCGGAAGGCGGCCGTTTTCCAAAAGCCAAGCGGTCTGACGGCGGCTGCGACCAATCTCAACCGCGATTTCGCCCGCGCTCCAAACCAGGTCTTCGCCGAGCGGCAATGCGTTTTGCGTGGAAGAGGAACCACTCGGCCGTCGCCCAGTGACATTCCGGGGAGCAGCTTTTTCCACGAGGCACCTCCTTTTCTCAACCGGCGATGCGAAACGTAAGTTTGCGCCAAGCTAAATGCGCTATGGCGCCCTGCGTTCTGAATGTCAAGTTTGCGCAAAGCGCGGAGTGGGTGTATGGAGGCGGAATGCGGGAGGCCGGATTGTACCTTTTTGCCGATGTTCTCGGTGCACTTGCCAAAGTGCACGATATTCCGCCGGAAGGGATAAAGGCACTTCGAGCAAGGATACAGAATTACCAGAAGTTCAACATAGTTCCATTTTCGCCCGGTAAGGGATATCGAATCAAGTATACCAAGGACGACGTCTACAAATGGGCGTTTTGTCTTGAGTTTGCGGATTTTGGCATTGATCCAAGAATTACATCTGACTTGGTTACCCGATGGTGGGAAAAAGTAAAAACTGGTTTTTATCATGACAAGGACAAGGACTACTATATTCATTTCCGCCCATCCATGCTTGCCGACCCAGAACCGGCGTTTCTGACGGCGAAGAACCTCAACCTAATTGTTTGCCAAGAAGAAAGTTTGCGACTATTCTTCAGGAAGAACAAGGATAGTGCTAACGTCTCGGACCGGACTATTCGCGAGTTTCGGACGAGACACGGAACGATCAACGTCAGCCACGTTCGCCGGCAGGTCGACGAAGCGCTCGGAAAGCTCGGCAGCGAAGAGTAAGTCGGCCGCGCAGGCTCACCTGCGCGGCGTCGCGGGCGATCGACGTCGAGCGCCATTAAATTCGGGGAGTTCGGGGCCGTCAGGCTTCCTCGAAGCCTGCATCGTTTTTCTGCATCGCCGACGCTGCGGCGCTCATGGCGCGACATTCCGCATTTTGAAGGATTTCGAATGCGTTTCGGGCGTAATCGGCCGCGGCACCGAAGGCCTCCACCATTTCAATGAAATGTTGGTCCTTGAGGCTGTTGGCGACCCCTTCTAGGTCTAGCTTCGATTTGTGTAGGGCGGTCCAGGCTAGCCGCAACGAGGGAAGAAACCATTTCTCTAGGCGGATCCACTCGTCGTCGCCGAACGGCGTCCATTCACCATCTCATGCTGCCACGGCTCGAACTCGAGCTTCGCGAGTTGCGCGGCGGTGATGATGTTTTCGCGGGCGGCCTCCAAATTCGAAGGTATGGCCGGACCGCCGCAAGGGGGCAAATTTGCCCCTTGAAATAGAGGCCGGTCCGACGCCTTCGCCCGTATCTGTCGCCCAAGCAGAGCGCTAGCGCTGAGTAGCGAGCCGAGCGCGGCGCGGCGATCGATGTGCGACGTCATCGTGCGGCCTCCTGATCCTTCCTCGGCCGGCAGGCGTCCAAGCGACCGTAGACCTGGTCGAGTTCATCCTCCGCAACGAGGAGAACGGTCATCATCGGGTTTAGCTCTACGAGGTTGAGCTCCGTTGAGAGGCAAAGCGCGGCCGACATGAGGTTTCGCACCTTGTCGAGCGCGTCGACTAGGCGGAGCAACTCAAGGGATAGGGCTGCGACTGACAGGGGGCCTTGGACGGGCATAGCTCCGCCTTCGGCCGAAGTGGTGGCATTCGGCATTGACGATTTCTCCGGAATTGATATTGTAACAAGGTGCTAGTTAGCGCACACTGTAATTAGCACGTCAAGCCAAAAAGCGAACGGTGTTACAGCATGAACGGCGCTCAATGCCGAATGGCGCGCGCGGCGCTTCAAATGGGGGTACGTGACCTTGCCGCGGCCGCAAAGGTTTCGCCGGCTACGATCGTGCGCTTCGAGGCCTCCGGCGAACTGAAGGAGCGCACCGTCGACGCCATCGGCGCCGCCCTTGAAGCCGCCGGCGTCGAGTTCATAGCCGAGAACGGCGGCGGGGCGGGCGTGAGGTTGAGAAAGAGCCCGCCTGCGCAGTCCGATGCTTCTCTCGCCAATCAAATCGCAAGCAAGGAAACCGCGATCGCCGAAATGCCCGAATACGAAGAGCCGAGCCCCGAAGCCGGCATGGCGACGATGGACAAAGCGCTGGCGCAGAACGAGCTTGTCGACCTGAAAAACAAGCGGACACGGCGGAAGAACGCGAGTCGGAAGTGATGCGCGCCGCGGCGTGATCTTTGTCGAGGAGAACGGCGAGGGGCCGGGCGTGAGGCTTCGAAAGACGTGATTGGACCGCCGCTCACACCGCACCAACTGAGGGCTGCCCGCAGGCTCCTGGGATGGTCGCGTGAGAGGCTCGCGGCGCGAATGGGCATAGGCGACACGCCGATTGCCCGGTTCGAAAACGACGGGTTTGTGTTTCGACGATTTAACCCCTACGCCGCTCGAGAGGTGCTGGAGGGCGCTGGCGTCGAGTTCATTGCCGAGAATGGCGGCGGGGCGGGCGTTAGGTTGAAGGAGAGAACGATGAACGAAGGACCAATTTACGCTGACGCCTCACGTTCCGCAGTCTTGCAGCGCGGCGTGACTGCCATCAATTGCTACACATTACAGGAAGCGGTCATCGCTTTTGAAAACTTGCCGAAAGATAGGCAGGAGATCGCTTCCATCACGTCGCTTGGACGTACGTATTCGCCGTCCGAGATTCGACGGTTGCATTACGGGCCGCCCAAGCCGGCGTCTTCTTAGACAAACCTATCGGTCCGGGGTTGGTTCGCGGCGGCGGGCCGCCCCTTAAGCAGCTTTATGCTGGGGGCGGAGCGCCAATCTTCAGTGTGCCTACCCGGCTCCACTTCATTCCTGTGAGGCTCCACTCCATATGAATCTCTTCAGGGCCAGGCAGGTGTACTGGAAATGGGCCGAATACGAGTGCTCCTTTTGCGATAAGGGGAAAACTCGCCCGGAAATCGCCAATAATAATTGGATTTTTCTTCGAATTTACCAACCTAAACTTAGCGACGAGGTCTCCCGTCGTTTTCGGTTGAACCGATGCCCACACTGCGATTTGCAATGCGACCGGAAAGCCCTTTGCGTTTAACTCCGGCGCAGCGACGCCGAGTAGAATTTGTTTGCCACTCGTCTCAAAACGAATGTCCTCGCAAAATACTATAGCTTCGACTTTCGGAAGGTCCACTTCTTTAAGCGCCTAGTTTCTTATAGGATATTGAAACGGAAACGACCGGAAGGGCAACTGTAGTAAATTCCCCTTCGGGAAAAGATCCCAGACGCATGACTGGTACCGTTCCGAATTCAGAGTAAGCGTCGAAGTTTGTTCGATCATCAGCCGGCTCTTCAATTGGAAAGACATCTATCTCCGCTTCTCCTTCCAAGCCTTCAACCAAGGCCCCGAACGTACGCAACGTCCAGTTTCCGGGACCTCGGAGGTGTTTGGAGACCCAACCGGGATCAGCGTCAATCCTTCCCGCCACATCTTTCAATTTTAAACCTTGTTGGCGTCGCTTCTCCCAAAGTCGGCGAATTGCTTCGAAGGCCTTGTCCTTGACCCGAGCGGTTCCATAGTCTGCCCTTTCGCTGCGCTGCCCGCGGCGTCGTGGGATGTTTACGTTTGCCTCAAATTGAAAAGTCATCGCAGTTGCTCGTAACATAGGCGTGGATGTGGTCGGCAGAAAACGGCTGCAGGTCGCCGAACATCGTCTCCCACTGCCGTACAGAATTCGACATCGCCGCGGACCATTCCGGACTTCCTTTGTCCCCGAGTAGCCTGCGCGTGTGCATTTTACTCACAATAAGCACGTCTGGCGCGGCAAACCGTCCCAATAACCGCGCGTGAACAACTGGTTCTGTGACGCGGATCTCCCAGACTTCCGGTGGCGGCGGCGCCAATCTCTTGAGGAAGCCGCCTTTCCTTCTCGAACTGTAGACAAGCCCCCCGGTCACCCAATGCGCCAAAGCCCCCTCTATGTAGCCGCGACCGCACAGCAGGTTAACCGCCGAACTGCGGTCGTCGAACTCTCTTTGTGCTAGATCAGTAAGGAAAATTGCCCGCTTCAGCGTATGCCGGCTCCGTGGGGCGAACCGGACCAGCCTCCCCTCCGCCTCAAGCTCCCTAACCCTCTCTGTAACCGATTTTGATTTAGGAATCAATTTTTCACCCGTCAACGGGGTTCTGCTAATAAATGGGTTTAAACCGTTAACGAGAGATCGAAACATCGGCAAGGCACTCGACACTCTTATCCCCGCGGGGTCGGGCATTCCGGCAAGCACGTAGTTTTGCCCAGCAACGGGGACGGGCGCACCGTTGGCAAGTCCGGCTCATAGGCCGCTTGATCAGCGCCCAGGTGGTGCGGCGCGACCATCAAACACTGTCCCTCATTATCGCTATCTGTCGCTCATTGTCGCTGATTGTCCATCGTTGTAACTCACTGTGTAAGCAGCGTTTTTCGCTTGCACGCGCGCTGCGTCGGCCTCATATTGCCGCCATGACACCGAACGCATTTCGTCGAAACATTGAGCCGAGGTCGAAACAGGATAGCCGCGCGCTTGGCCGTGGCGCGCTCGGCGACGATCTCGACGGGCGCAGTCCCGAAGGGCGCTTCGTTCGCCAGGCCGAACGCGAACTGCTTGCCCAACTCGGCAGGCAGCCCACGTTCGCGGAAACGGTGTTGATCCATCGTGCGGTGCGATTGATGCTGACCGCGGCGAAGCTCGACAGTCGGCTTACCGGCGCCGAAGTGTTCACGCCAAGCGACCTCGCATCTGCCGGCGGCGTGAGCGGCGCTTTGGTCGACGTGCTGAGCAGCCTCGGGCTTCGCTCGCCGGTGCGGGCCTGATGAGCGCAACCGCCGCTCTCGCCTTCGCCGGCCGCGTGCTCGCACTTTCCCCGCATCGGGCAGAGATGCTCGCGCTAGACGATTTTGATCCGACCCCGCGGGCGGCGCGAAGCTACGCGCTCAAGAACGGGATCGCCATCATCCCAATACATGGAAGTCTGTCCAACCGCGCCGGCGATTTTTGGTTCGATGACTCCTACGAGGAAATTCGAGAGCGGGTCGCCGCCGCGGTTGCCGACCCGGCCTGCCGCGCGATCGTGTTGAGCATCGACAGCGCCGGCGGCGACGCCGCGGGCGCCATGGAGACATCGGCGTTCATCCGAGCGTCCGCGGCCAAAAAGCCCGTCATCAGTTTCGTTGACGGTATGGCCTGCTCGGCCGCTTACGCACTCGCGACCGGTGGCCAGGAAATCGTCATTGCCCCGAGCGCGACCGTCGGCAGTATCGGTGTCGTCGCGTTGCACTGGGATACGTCCCGTGCCCTTAACGCGGCAGGTTTGCGGCCAACGCTTCTTCACTCTGGCGCTTACAAGGTTGATGGGAATTCGCTCTCACCCCTGCCCGATGACGCGCGCGGACGAATACAGGCTACGCTCAACGAGCATTACCAGCACTTCACGTCGACCGTCGGCGCCCATCGCCCCGGGCTTGGTGAACAAGGTGCTCGCGCCACCCAAGCCGGCCTGTTCGTCGGGCGCCAGGCGATTTCGGCGACCCTCGCCGACAAGCTCGGCACGCTGAACGACGCGCTGGCGATCGCCGCCGCGCGCGCCGCCGGGAGCACAACACCTAAGCCAACCCTGCCGACGCGCCAGGAAAGCGCCCGGCTCAATCAAAACGGAGTACCTCAGATGACAGACCTCTCCGCGGCTCGCGACGAAGCGAGGCAAGCCGCCTGTCAGACAGCCTTCAACGAAGCGCGGCTCGCCGAACGTGAGCGCTGCAAAAAGGTTCTCAATACCGACGCAGCAAAAGCGAACATGGCTCTCGCTGTTCACCTGGTCACCCAAACCGACATGTCGCCCGAGACTATCCTCGCCGCTCTCGCCTTCGCCCCAGCCCCGGGAACGTCTCGCCACTCACGCCTGGATCGCGACGCGCCGCGGCTGACGCTCGGCCCCGACGGCGTTCCGCGCGCGGCGGCGAACGACTACGAGCGCGGCTACGCCGAGATGGGCGCCGCTCTTGGCAAGAAGATCGGGTGACCCGATAGCGCACTACAAGATCAAGGACGGCGGCAAAGATGATGGAAGACACCAACACCAAAGACCTCGCCCGCAAGCTTGATGACGCAGAGAAGGGCGTTCGCGAAATCAGCGGCATCCGCGGCGAGGCTTCCGCGCTGTTCCGGCAGGACGGCAAAATCGTGAAGCACGCCGACGTTGTCGAAATGGACAGGCGCGCGCGCGATGCGATCACGTCGGCGACCGCGCTGGAGACGATGCTGCGCGACCTGAAAGGCGCACTACTGCTCGTCGCCGACGACGCGCTGTTCGGGCGCTGGCGCGAGTTGCTCGCCGCCGCCGAATACCAGCGGGAGAGCGTCGAGACGATGGCGAAGTCGTGGAGCGATCGCGTCGCCGCGTCGAAACGCATCCTTGAGCGGGAGAGCATCGAGGCCGACCTCAGGGTGACGGTGGATATTTGCGCGGAAATTCGACAAAGGATCGAAGCGGACAGCGGGCCGATCCTCGAGAAGTTCAACGCCCTGCTCGACGAGTGGGAGAACTTCGCGCGCCAACGCGAGCACTTCCTTGTGACAGCCCTGCGACGCCAGGAATTCCGGGAGAGTGCGCGAGAGAGAATTCCGAGCTGCTCGACGTTTGATACCGAGATCAGACGCGTGTTCCGCCGTTTGGAGACGGTCTTTGCGGCGCCGCGGCAGCCAATCAATGTTCCTGGCGTCGGAGTGTTCTGATGATCGCGACGTGCGCGGCGGGCTGCCGCCAGGTGGGATGCAACGGCGGAATCCGCCGTTGCATTTACTGCCGCAACAGCGAAGGCGACGGGCATTGGGCCGATGTTCTGTGCTGCGACTGCATCTGCTGCCGTAACCGGTTCGAAGAAATGCTCGCGCTGCTCACGGAGTGGCGCAAGGCTCACGAAGAGGCCGCGGCCCGCGAGGAACGCCATCGGCAGTTCTTCCTCAACCACGCCAAGCGCCAAAGCGCGCACGAGCTGCGATTGATCGAAATGGAAGAGATGGCGCGGAAGATCGGCTACGGCAGCGTGATCCACGTCATCGCTTGATTGGTTTCCGCGCCTGTCCGTTTTTTCTCCAGGAGACGCGAAGGTGGTGCGGATCGACGGGCGGTCGGGGAGTGCTTTGCCGTCCTCCCCGGCCGCCCCGGAAACACACGGTTCCGCATGATGCAAATCGCGCGGGAAAGGGCGGGCGACGGTTAACGGGACGCTGATCGCCCGCCCGAAATATTCGCACATAGGAGCAAACAAACGTGGACGGAACAATTGTAAAGCTTTCGAAGCCGATCGACGTGTTCGGCCGAACCATCAAAGAGGTCGCGTTGAAGGAACCGAGCGGCCAATTGTACATGCGCCTCGGCGAGCCGCGCATCGGCGTCGCGACCGCGGAGAGCGGTTCGTGGTATTTTGTCGAGCAGTCGCAGGTCATCAACAACTATCTGAACAAATTGCTTGTCTACGATGGTGTTGAAGACATCCCGACGGAAGCCGTGTTGTCGCAAATTTCGCTTGTTGACGCTATCGCTTTGAAAAGGGCACTGTGGGGTTTTTTCGATATAGCGGCAACGAAGGTTGTCGCGGCGAGCTCGCGCTAGAAGCCATGAAGATGTTGGCGTTCAGCTTCAAAGTCGCCAACTGGTCGGAGCTGGAGCGGATGACGTTCACGGGCCTGTTTCTATGTGCAAAGCAGGCCAGCGAATGGGCGAATGAGCAGAGGGGCGTCGCAGAGAAAGCGGCGCGTCGACGACGTAGAAGGTGACGCATGGCGGGCTTGGAAGCTGTTCTAAGGATTAGCGCGCAAGACGACACAGCGAAGACGCTCGCCGCGATCAAAGAAAAGATAGCCGGCATTGAAAAAACCGCCGCCGGCATGAGCAAATTTGTCGAAAGCGTCGGTGCGGTGACGCGATCGACCGATCCGCTCGCCGGCGCCGTCACGAAGGCCTCGCAGGCGCTGGCGACGCAGCGAAACGAAATCGGCGGCCTCGTCAGTATGCTTGACCGGTTGATAGCTCCGGCCGACCGCGCAGCCTCCGCTCAGCGCACCTTGGCGCACTCCGTTGAACAGGCGAACCGCGCGATAACGCAGCAAGGCCATGCGGCGCGAGCGGCCGCCAGCGCAGCCCATGGCGGCGGCGGTCACGGCGGGGTCATCAGCGCCCTCGGCCTGTTGGGCGTTCCGACGGGCGCCCATGAGATCGTGAAGGCGATCGAAGGCGGGGCTGACTTGGAGCAGCTGCGTTTTCGCATCAGGGCGGCGGGCGGCGCCGGTGAGAGCGCAGCCGCTGATCGGCTGGCGGCCAGCATTGCAGCGCGTTATCCGAGCCTCTCGACGGCGTCCATTTTGGACACGTATCAGGAATTGAGAGCGAACGCGATCAACCCTGACGGCTCATTCAACGCCGACCGCGCCAGCGCCAATCTGATGACGGCGGCGCAAGCGCAAGTGGCGGCGAAAGCGCTCGGCGTGGATTTGACGCCGCACGACACGCAAAATCTACTGAAAAGCATGGAAGGCACAGGCCGCGCAAATGACCCGACCGCCTTAAGCAAGACGGTTGACGCGTATCTGCGGGCCAAACAAATGTACGGCAGCGCGGTCTCTTCGGACGCTTTGCTAACCTATGTGCAGAACGCCAAGAGCGCGAACTTCGGCATTTCGGACAGCGTGTTCTACGGGTCAATTTGGGCGCGGCTGGCGGAAGGCAACTCCGCTCGGCTCGGCAATGAATTCTCGCAGACCATGGCGACGCTCGTCGGCGGCCACATGACGAAGCAGGGCGCTCAATGGCTCGTTTCCAAGGGCCTTATAAATCAGAATCAGATCGTCGACGGCAAGGGCGGCAAGTTTTATATCCGCGGGAACATCAAAAACTCGGCGATGCTCTCGGCGGACCCGACGACGTGGGCCGACGCGGTCTTGCTGCCGGCGCTGAAGAATTCAGGCGTGCTCGACGACGCCAAGCTCGCCGCGCGCATGAGGACAATGGGCGATGAGGAAAGGAAGCGCACAGGCATAGCGCCAAACGAAGCCGCGCTTCGTGAACGGGCGGAAGCCGGCCTCATCAGCGACGATTTATACAAATCCGGGTTTCGTGGCACTGTTGTCGACCAAATAGCACACGCTATCGTCAACTCGCCGCTCATCAACCGCGACACCGCCGCGATGGGCAAGCTGCCCGGCGCCGAGATCGCCGCCGATATTGGCAAGAACCCGGTCGCCGCTTTTTCGGAATTGACATCGTCGATTTCGAATTTCTCTGACGTGCTGACGAGCCCAGCGCTCAAGGCCGCCGCACCGGCGCTCGACGCCTTGGCGCATTCGATCGGCGACATGGCAAAATCTCTGGCGGATTGGCAGAAGCTCCACCCGCAAGCCGCGACGGCCGCGAGCGGCGGCGTCCTGGCCGCCGCGGCGGCGGGTGCGGGATGGTTGGGCTATAAGATGTACGGCGGGCTCACCAACTTGTTCGGCGGCGGCGGTGAGGCGGCGGGCGGCGCCATGACGATCGGCGACGGCGTGGCCGGCGGGCTCGGGTTGTTCCCGACGATTGGTCTTCGATCGCCGCCGGCATCGGGGCGAAAGCGGTGCGCGACTATCTCGACCCGGCGGGCAATTTCGGCGGTCGCCTGAAGACCGCGCCCTATTCCTTCGCTGACGAAATCACTGGCGGCCAGAACGTGAGCGTCTCAGGCGAAGCGACCGTCAACGTTCCGGTGAAGGTGGAAGTGACGGCGAGCTCCGAACTGCTGTCGATCATCAACGCCGCAAGAGACGTGATTAAGTCAGCGCAGATGGCGCTCAATCCTGTTGCCGGCGGTCACAGCGGCAGAATGGATTCGGACGCGGCGCCACTCGGCGCGGGCGGTATAGGACATCGGTGATGCAGATCAAAGTCGACGCGCGCGGCCTTGAGGTTCTCGTCAAAGAGATCGAACGCATGCAGCGGGCGATCCCCGCCGCCATTGCGCGCGGTCTGAACGAAGGCGGCGACAAAGTCAGGACAGCGACGCAACGAGCCCTCAAGACGCAGACCGGCCTCTTGCGCTATGGGTCGGTGACGAGCCGCGTGAGAACGCGCCGCGCCTTCGCCGGCCCCGGCGGCGTGTCGTCTTACGAAATCATTGTCAACGGCAAGCCGACCAAGATGTTCGAGTTCAAGACGCAGGTGACAAAGGGCGCCGGAGGCGGCGTTACAGCCTACCTCTGGAACAAGGCGCATAAATTCAAACGATCGTTCGAGGGCAGCGGTTCGATCGCGGGCATGCTGAAAATGCGCACCGAAGGCCCGCGCACGCCGCTGCGCAGCTTTGACGGCCCCAATATGGCGAAGGAAGCAATCAAAGACGACGCCGCGAAGGCGTTCTACGAGACGGCGGAAACGGCGGTCCCGGCCGCAGTTGCAAAGCACCTGGCAAAGGCATTGTGAGATGAGCGCAGACACCGAAGACGCCGCCGACGGTTGGGTCTCGATCGACGACATCGCCAAGTCAGCGGGGCTCAACCGAACCACGGTCGCCCGCCGCGTCGCCAAATTCGAAGGCGAGGGTCTCGTGCTGGTGCGCCATATCGACGGGCGCAAGATGGTCGACAAGGGCAGCTACGACCGGGCTTGCGAAATCGCGCTCGACATTTCGCAATCCCTCAACGCATCGGGCCGAAAGCGAGCCAACGCCGGAACATCGGCCGGCAATTCTAGCGCGCTCGCCCTCGCGCAGGCGCGGCGCACCGCGCTCGCGGCCGACATCCTCGAGATGCGTGTCGCCGAGATGCGCAAGACACTGCTCAGTGCCGACGAGGTCGCCGGCGCGGTCGCGAGGGCCGGCGCGAGCCTTGCGCGGGGCCTGGACGCCCTTCCGACGAAGGCGCAGGACTTTGCAACGGTCGTGACACATGAGGGCGTGCAGGGGCTGCGGGCCGCGCTGAAGGCGTATGCACGGGAGATGCGCGAGCGGCTCGCGGCGGATATGAGCAGCCTCGCGGCCGAGGGCGCGGATCGCGAGGACGCCGGCGGAGCAGCGAATTGACCGTCGCCGGCCAACCCGACATTTGACAGTTGGAGGCTTGGCAGTGCTGCGATCTACCTTGAAGCTAGGCACTTGTTCCTGCGCTCGATAAGTTCATCATCGGTCGGCGGTCGTACTACGCCGTTCGGAGCGCACATTTCGAAATCAGCAATAGTTTTCTTCTTAAACCACCGCTCGTATTCGCGATCTGGAACACCTATCGCAACGTAATGGCAGTCGTCGCCACCCTGCAGGTCTTTTCGGGTCCCGCGGGAGAGCCCGCAAGGTATCCCTCCCACCCATCCTTTTTCCCAAAATGCCCCGAAAGCCTGCGAGCCCCACCATCGCCACGCCGCATGGCGATGGTCGCCCTGGCAAGCCCGTGCACGGCGATCAGCGGCGCATGCGCGGGTTTGCGCCACCGTGGCGCAAACCTCCGGGCCACAAGGCGGACGCCACCGGCAACCCACGCGGAGGAAGGGGTCACCATGGGCCTGGTGCGACGCAATGCTTTTCGGGTCCTTCCTCGCGACCCCAGAGGCTGCGCGGCGGCGGCAGTCCGAAGAAACGCTAGTCGGGCCGTGCGAATTTGGCTGCCCGCACGCCCGTCGCGGGTTGTCGGCGGCTTCAGCGCGGCTTTCCGGGATTTTTTGGCGGGCGTGCCCTTGTGTGCAGCCATGTGCAGCGACGCACGTGCGCACGGCGGCATTCTTGATCTTGGCGGGGTTGATCGAGGCGAGCCAGAGCGGGAGCTTCTCGACCGCGACATGGAGAGCATGGAGTAGTCCTCAAATCTGAGGGCTACCGGACGGCGCGAAATTCCACCGGCGCACACCACCGCTTCCCGCACTCGCGAGGTTATCGAGGTCAGCCGGCGTTGACCCCCGCATGCCGCAGCGCAAACTGGCCCTGCGATTTCGAGCCTCGCAGGGCTCTTTTTTTTGCGTTCTGTTCCTCGGCGCCTTGCGCGACACTCGCCCAATGCCTCCGCGCGATCAGCCCGTCCCGATGACCCTCGGCAACATGCGCCAGAATGGCGTGCGCGCCGTCATCGCGACATGTCTCGATTGCCGGCACAAAGCCGACGTCGTGGTCGACCAGCTCGCCGCCGAGGTCTTCGTGCCTGATGTCGGGCGCCGCATGGTCTGCTCGGCCTGCGGCGGTCGACGGATCGAAACCCGGCCGGCCTGGCACACGGTGAAGCGGCCGGGGATGGGACATGGAGCGCCTGCTCCTCGTTGAGCCAGTATTCGGTCGCCGGGCGTCCGCCTTCTGGCCCGGATGTTTGCCGCACGGCACGGCAAACCCCGAATGCCTCGATTTCTTCGAGATTGCGCGCGATAAGATCGCGAATGGCGCGCGGCCGCTCAAACCCAAGCCGTTCGGCATGGCGACCTCTATGTGCGCGCCACGGCGGCGCGCATGTCCAAATGCCCGCCGGCTCGGCGCACGGCGAAGCGGCTGGGGTAGGCGCGATCGTAACATTGGCCCTGCCCTGCTATGTTTGGCGTAACCAGGTCCAATGATTTCAACGGGACCGGTCCGACTTAAAATCCCTCGGCCCTAGGCTGTGCGGGTTCGATTCCCGCCGTCCGCACCAGCCGTGCGCGTGGCGACAGGCGCCAAAACCCGCGATCCGGTTCGGGGCCTCAGGCTTTTGCCTAATTAGTTCGCGATTCCGCGGCGGTCTCAAGGCGGCGCGGGCGGCGAACGGTGGAGGGTATCCGGCGTACAAGCGACCCGGCGGTACATCCGCGCCGGGCCGTCTCGCGCTAGGGATGCACGCCGAACTTGGCCTTGCCGATGTTGGTTCCGTTCGCCTCGTAGATGATCGAACCGGCCGAGACCAAGTTGGCGGGAACAAGGAAGCCCTGGACCCAGGTAAACCCTTCGTCGTTGCCGTCGAATGCGGTGAGCGTCGACCCGGCCGGAACCGGAACGCCGTTGCCGTACTCGTAGTTTTTGCTGGCGATCGCGCCTTGCACGGCGGCCACCGGTTCCGACGCGGTCAGTATTATATTGCCTGTGCAGCCACCGCTGTCCCAAAGAGAAAAGCCTACGAAGATGTCCGTTCCGTCGGCATTATTGTAGTTGCCCTTGATTGAGGTGATAATCAGCGCCTTTCCAGCCGGAAGCGTGTATCCCGATGTGGCGCAGCCGGGCCCGGTATTCAGTTGTACCTGCACATAGTTTTGCGGATCATTGCGATAATAAGCGAATTCGTCGCTCGTATGCAGACTTCCCGAGGGATCGACGTAGCCAAACGCCCCGGTCTTCGGATTGACGAGAGCGACGCTGGTGAAACTCACCGCGTACACCGCGCTGGGGATAACAATCGCGAGTGCGCCGAGAATTGTCACCTGGGCGCCGGACAAAACGCCAAAAAGCTTGCGTTCCACTTCAACCTCCACCGCCTGAAGCTTCCATCGCGACCATCGCGACGGAGAGCGTCCAACAGCTGCCACAACGAAACTCCGTGCGCTGTTCCCTGGGGAACAGGCGAGCAGGTCTTCGTTGACGGGCTGCCGCATGGTTTTCTTGGACGGCGCCTGTCTCCAAGGCTTGCGAGGGAGCTTCGCCGCGACGGCGGCGACGGTGAGCTGCGCCTTGATAAAAGCTGGCGGGCGCAAATGGACGTGGACGTCCCCCGATATCGTCGGCGCATTGAACGCTTAGGGTCTATCCGCGCGGGACAGAAATTTACGACGCCCTGCTCGACCGAGCGCGGTTGTGCGCGCCTTCAGGGAGCGTGGCGATCGTCGCAAGGCGCGCAAGGAACATTCCGGGGCGAAATAAGTTTAGGTCTCGCCAAGAGGAAACGCGAGGAAGATCAATGTTCAAGAGCGCAATCGTCACCCTGATTTTCGGCTTTGGCGTCGTCACCAGCGCGCAAGCGGGATGCCTCTCAGGCGCGGCTGCCGGAGGAGTCTTGGGGCATATGGCTGGGCATCACGGCGTCGCCGGAGCGGCGATCGGATGCGCGGTTGGCCATCATCGCGCGGCGAAGGAAAAACAAGCCAACCAGCCGAACCCCGACAATCAGAACAACTCCCACTAGACGCGCCGGGAGGTCTTGCAAGCTGTGTCTCCTCAGCGCTTGTACTAGCGATAAACTCTCGTCGCGCGAAGTATGAAGACGAGGAGCACCGCCAACGATGGCCACTGAAACCAGAGGTGGCCATTCCAGGAGAACAGGTTGATTGCTGCGAAGAACGCGACGATCACGCCGGCCCGGACCGCGCTCATGTAAAGGTTCGGCCGTTTGTTTTGCGGCGCAGCCGGCTGAATGTCCTTGGCCTCGAAATTGGGCGCAGTGGCGCTTCGCATGACCGCGCTGTAGACCGGCACCTCGGCGTCGATGTTTTTCAACCGTTGCGGTCCGAGAAAATTGAAACTCAGGCCGAGCTTGTTTTTTACCTGTTCGAATACAGTGCCCGAAATCAGTATGCCGCCGGGCTCCGCCATCGATTGAAGGCGCGCTGCGATGTTGACGTCGTCGCCGAAAATATCATCGTGTTCTACGATCACGTCGCCGAGATTGATGCCGATTCGGAACCACATCTGCCGCTCAGGGTCGAGCTTCTGATTCCTCTCCGAAAGCTCGCGCTGGATCTCGACGGCGGTCTGCACCGCCATCACCGAACTCGGGAATTCCGCGAGCACGCCGTCGCCTGCGGTGCTGACGATCCGCCCACGGTTGCGGGCGATAAGTCCGGCCATGATCGCTTTGTAGTCATTGAGCAGCGCCAACGTCCCGGCCTCGTCCAGCCCCATCAAACGGCTGTAGCCAAGAACGTCCGCCGAAAAGATGTTGGTCAGCCTGCGTTCGATCTCGGTGCTCATGCCAGTACCGCTTCCGACGCGGAGGTCATCACAATTCGTGGTTTCTCAAGGTTTCCGCTCATACGCCTGGGCACGGCTCGGGACAAGTCGCGCGGCTGTGTCGTGGAGCTGGACTCACGCTCCTTCAGCTCCCGGACTTTCTCGCATTGTGTTCCCGGAACCGAGGGCGGGGTGCGGGCCTGTCTTCGTTGGAACGAGCTTCCACTCCGGATCAACCGAGGGTTGAGGAGCGCGTCGGCGCCGCTCTCGCGACGACGCTGCTGAGCGGCCCAACGTGGAGCGAAGCGGGCTCGCGCCAAGCTGCATTGTGCCGCGAGTCGGCGCCCGCGCGAGGCGAGGCGTGTCGCCGAGTCCTCAACGCTTTGAGAGTCAGGACTAGGACTTCTTGTGCGCTCCGTGGTTGACAATCTGCTGGGCGCCTTCCGCCGACGCAGCGGGGGGAACGGCGTTTTCGGGCACCAAATATCCCTCGAAACTATACTCTGTAATGAACGCAGTTCCAGATCCGTTAGAGGATGTAGCTGTGATGGTTTCTCCAGCGTGCAAAAAGAAACCGCTGCCTAAGCCGGCAAAATGTGCACTGTTGGCGTTAACGTCATCAAATCCGGTCATGAAGAGGCCATTGCCGAAAAAATATGTAAAATTATCGTTACCCGTCGTCCCGTCGAACGCTGACATATTCACTGATTTCAGAATCAATGCTTTCAGCAGGCACGGTATATATAGTGGATAAATTGAGGCTATTTGTCTCGCCGGATATCTGCACGAGATTGACAGGATTATTCGCTAATCCCGCGACGGGATCATATGTGTAAAGTCGCCGCCCGGAATCGACAGCGGCTTGTTTGCCCGTACCAGGATCGGTGATAACTACTGACGTGAAAGTCACGGCATAGACTGCGCCGGGCGTTACAATCGCTGCGCAAACCATGCATGTGAGCTGCGCGCCGGAAAAAAGACCGAAAAGTTTGCGATTTTCCATTCCACCCTCCGTTGTCAAACGCTCGGATGGGAGCACAGATTACTTTGAGTAACCAGCGCGTTTGTGCGCGCAGCAAAGCCATACAACGCACCGAAGCGGATTCCGCGCTCCTCGGGATGTTGCCCGGGCTCAAGCGCGCGCCGCCAACACGCTAATTTGATTCTAAACGCGTTGAGCCCACGTTAGTGTTGACACTGCTTTTAACGGCAGTTGGTTAGGCGAACTTTTTCGTGAACGCGGCGTTTCTCAACCGCCGGCGCAAGATTGATGGATGCGATTACGAGGGCAGCTCGTGGAAAGCAAGATCGAGAAGATACTGCCTATATTGCAATGCCCACGAACCAAAACTGCGCTGAGGGCCTTTGATCAGGAATTGGTGTCAGAGGCAGGAGAACGCTATCCGTTCGTTAACGGAAAGCCGATCCTCGTGCGCAATATCGAGCCGCTGCACACAACGCCGCCGGCCAGGAACATAATCTCCAAGAACACAGTAGATTTCACGCTCAACGGCGCGTTCCGCCCCGACGTCCTTGTTCTACATTTGGGTTGCGGCGATGTTCCCGCTCCAGATCCGCGCGTCATCTCGCTCGATGTCATACCAACCGCCAGCGCGGACATCGTGGCGGAGGCGGAGGCGCTGCCGTTTGCGGAGAACAGCGTCGACTTCATCTATTCCGGCGCCGTTTTTGAGCACCTGCACGCGCCGCTTGACGCCATAGCAGAGGTTCGGCGCGTGCTGAAGGAGGGCGGCGAACTCTATATCGACACGGCGTTCATGCAGACTTACCATGGATTTCCCTCGCATTACTTCAATATGACACCGCAAGCGATCGAAACCTTCCTTGTCGACGACTTCCATTTACTCGGCAGCGTGCTTCCGAGAAATGGCTCCGTCGTGAGTTCGTTGCCGAACCTCCTCGGCCGGCTGTTGTCGGCGTTGCCGGCCGCGAGGGCCGAGCGCATCCGCGACATGAAGGTCGGCGAATTCATAACGGCGCTAACGGCGCAAAGGAACATGCCCAACGAACTGATTGACGGCCTGTCCCATTACAGCCAACGCGCGATGGCCGCGTGCTACGTCGTGAAGGGCCGCAAGCCGCTGAACTACCGCGAAGGCGTCGCGCGGGCCGAGGCGGCGATCGGCAAAGACGGCTGGAAGAGCTTGAAACGGCGCTATTACGCGGCCCGCAACGCGGTCATGCGCGCCCATCACGAAGTCGACTATTTCCGCCGCTTGGCGTCCGAGGCGGGGGCGCGGAGCGAAAAAATCAAATCCGCACACAAGTTGGAAGATTACTTGCACGCCGGTGCGGTCGCTGATCCGATGGCGGTTGATTCCTGGTCGCTGGCCATCGCCAGGCTGGAGCGCTTCGTCAGCCAGATGACCGAAATTCGCAACCAATGGATACGCCGCTATCTCGCGGCGAAAGCGCGCGCGCCGACGGACAGCGCCCCGGCGGAGTCGTCGAGTCCTCCCGAAAAAGCACGGCATGCCGAACCGTGACGCCGGCAGGCGAGGTCATCCCGCTTGCCAGCGTTCGCCGCCCCGTGTTTCAACCGGCGTAACCACGACCGGAGGAAACCTTTGCCCGATCCCGCTATTTCGCTTGCCCAGGCGCACGCCAGGCTGACCGCGCCGGGGGCGCCGTTTGAACTCGTCGAGGCGGAGATACGCGGCGAACGGCTGCGGACCTGGAAGAACGCGCAGCCGACCTTGCGCGACGTGTTCAAGGTTGGCCGCGGCTTCGGCGACAAGACGTTTCTCGTCTACGAAGGTGAACGCGCCACGTTCGAGGCGTTCGCCCGGGCGGCGACGCTGTTTGCGCACGAACTGCAATCGATGGGCGTCGCGAAGGGCGACCGAGTCGCCATCGGCATGCGCAATCTTCCGGAATGGCCGGTCGCCTTCTTCGGCGCGCTGCTCGCCGGCGCCGTCGCCGTGCCGCTCAACGCTTGGAGCACGGGGCCGGAGCTGCGCTACGTGCTCGTCAATTCCGGCGCCAAGATCGCCGTCGTCGACGCTGAACGCTTCGACCGCCTGGCGCGCGAAATCGACGCCTGCCCGGACCTGCGCATCGTGCTCGTCAGCCGCGCGGGCGCCCTCGCGCACCCCCGCGCGGAGCGATGGGAGACGCTGATCGGCAAGACGGGGGATTGGGCCGCGCTGCCCAAGCTCGACCTGCCCGCCGTCGAGCTTGCGCCCGACGACGACGCTACGATCTTCTACACTTCGGGCACGACCGGCGCCCCGAAAGGCGCGCTGGGGTCGCATCGCAACATTTGCTCGACGTTGTTCGCACGGCCTTACGGCCTGGCGGTTGCCGCGCTGCGTCGCGGCGAGGCGCCGCCGGTGGCCGACCCGGCGGCGCCGCAGAAGGCGGCGCTGCTGTCGGTGCCTTATTTTCACGTCACCGGCTGCATATCGACACTCGTCCCCGCGCTCCTCTACGGCTTCAAGCTGGTGACGATGCGGCGCTGGGACGTCGGCGAAGCGCTGAAGGTGATCGAACGCGAGCGCATCAGCGGCTGCGGCGGCGTGCCGACGATCGCCTGGCAGCTGATCGAGCATCCCGATTTCGGCAAATTCGACACCTCCTCGCTGGAGGGCTTCTCCTACGGCGGCGCGCCGGCGGCGGCCGATCTGGTGCGACGACTGAAATCGGCGAAGCCGGCGACGCAGCTCTCGACCGCCTGGGGCATGACCGAGACCTCGGCGCCTTTCACCGTCGTCGTCGGCGAGGACTATGAGAGGCGCCCGCTGACCTGCGGTTATGCGATGCCGATCGGCGACATGCGGATCGTCGGGCCGAACGGCGAGGACAAGCCGATCGGCGAGACCGGCGAACTCTGGGTGCGCGGGCCGCACGTGGTCAAAGGCTATTGGCGTAATCCGGAGGCGACTGAGGCAACGTTCGGCGGCGGCTGGCTGCGCACCGGCGACATCGCCCGGCTCGACGAAGAGGGATTCTGCTACATCGTCGATCGCGCCAAGGATATGCTGATCCGCGGCGGCGAGAACATCTATTGCGTCGAGGTCGAGAACGCGCTCGCCGCGCATCCGGCGGTGATCGACGCGGCGGTGGTCGGCCGGCCGCACCATGAGCTTGGCGAGGAGCCGGTGGCGGTGGTGACCCTCAAACCCGGCGCCCGCGTCAGCGAGGCTGAGTTGCGCGCGTTCGCGCTCGAGCGCATTGCCGGATTCAAGGTCCCGGTGCGGATTATCCTGCGGCAGGAGATGCTGCCGAGGAACGCCAACGGGAAGATCTTGAAGCGGGAGTTGCGGAAGATGTTCGTGGGGTGACGGCGGGCGGCGGGGCGGGGACGTTTCGGGATGACGGGGACAGGACGAGAACACGGTTTTTCAGAATGTTAGGTGGCTTATAGTGACCCACTTAGCGTCGTAAGAGAGGCCGGCCCGTCGGAGGCGTCATCGCGAGCGAAGCGAAGCAATCCATCTGTCGGAGATCGAAATTCGGAGGAGCTGGCGGCCGAAACGCGGATCGCTTCGCTTCGCTCGCGATGACGAGCTCCGATCTGATCCATCGGAAACGCTATCAGACCCCGGGTGTGCATGGCGTCGAAACGCTATCCGGATTTTCTGAAAAAGTAAAGCTTTTTGACATCGCGCGCGCGGTCGGCGGCGGCGCCGTTTCGCGCTCACGATCGGCGGGGAATGGAAATTCTGCGACGGTGGCGAGCGGACTTTTGCTGCCTGATTTTTGTGCCACGGAAGCTATTGATATTGTTGAGGTTGGAATGTGATGCAGAATTCTTGCAGACCGTGCGAAAAGAAATGGGCGGGAGGCGGACTATTCGACTTTCCCGGCAACGCGGCAACGAACTCGGGCGCGCTCACTTCTCCGGCATACCGGCCTTGCGCAGGCCGTCGTACGTGCGCTCGTTCATCTCGATCCGGGCCGGATCGCCGCCCTGGGAAGAGTAAAAGGCCTTGATCGCCGCGACCGTCTTGAGCGCTCCGGTCGAGGGAAGAGCCAAATAACGCTGCAGCGCCTCACGCGCTTCGGCGTCATGACCAGCCAACGCGAGCGACGCCACGAGCGTCGCATGAATATAGGGTTCGTAATCCGCTCTGATCGCGATCGCCTGCCGCGCCCACTCAATCGCCTGATCGTAACGCTTCAGCTCAAAATTGGCCACCGCCTTGCCGCCATACCAATCGACGAGCGACGGATCGTAGGGGCTCGCCCGAATTGCCTTGTCAAAATATTCAAAGCTCTTTTCGGGTTCCCGCCCCTGCAATATGTAGTCGAAGCCCAGGTTGGAGGTGGCGTCGACGTTGGACGGGTCCAGGGCGAGCGCGCGCTCGTGCTCGGCGATAGCCTCCCGGTAGCGACCCTGGAACCGAAGAATAGCGCCCTTAAAGGAGTGATTCCAAGCCCAATCCGGATCGGCGGCGAGCGCCTTCGACGCATATTCGTCGGCCCGCTCCAGGTCGGCTTTTGGGTCGGCGGAGGCGCCGCGAATGGACAGATTGAAGTACCTCTCGCCCAAATTCAGCAGGGCGCGGGTATTGTTGGGATCAATGGCGAGCGCCTGTTCGCAGAGCGCGAACGCCGCATCCGCCTCTTTGCCGATTCCGGCGCCCTTCCATGCGCCCGCAGCGCATTGGAGAGCCAAGTCTTCGGCGTCGCGATTCGACACAGCCGTTCGTTTGGCGCGTGCGCCCTCGGCCTGGAGGAGCTGAAAGTCCATCGCCCGCGCCAGATGCGCGACGATTGCGTCCTGCGTCTGCAAGAGATCGGCGCGGGGCGTGTCGAATTGTTCCGCCCACAGGTGCGCGCCGCTGCCGGCGTCGATGAGTTGGGCGTTGACTCTCATTTGATTGTTGCTCGGCTGCACGGAGCCTTCGAGAACGTAGCGCACCCCCAGTTCCTTGCCGAGCGCCTTGGCGTCGACCGGCTTGCCCTTGAAGGTCATGGCCGTGTTGCGCGCGATGACGAAGCTGCGGGGGATGTGCGCGAGAGCGGTGGTCAATTCATCCGTTAGGGCGTCGACGAGGTAGTCCTGCGCTGCATCGCCCGAGAGATTGGCGAAGGGGAGCACGACGATGGAGAGACGCGCGGCCTCGGCGGGCGCTTTCGTAGCGACGCTTGCGGGCCTGCTCGCGAGCAACCACCACGCGGCGCCTGCAATCACAGCCAACAGCGCGACGAACGCGACGGCGAGCGACGCGGCCGGGGCTCGGCTTGGCTTCGGCGCCGGCTCCGCCCGCTTCAATTGCCTTGCCGACATCGTTTCGACGGGGACGTCCGGTTGCAGTGAATAGGTGTGAACGGGTTCGGCTATATTCTTGAGGCGAGTCAACCCAAGATCAGTGACCTTGAGATCGAGCCGGCCCCTGACCTGTCGATAGGCGTCTTCACTGAGGCAGATCGCGCCCGGCGCGGCGACGCCTTCCAGGCGCGCGGCGATATTGACGCCATCGCCCATGAGGTCGCCGTCGCTCTCCTCGACGACATCGCCAAGATGAATGCCGATCCGAAACACGATGCGCTGATCTTCCGGGGTGGCGAAATTGCGTTCGGCCATCGCGTTCTGCACAGAGATCGCGCAGCGTACCGCTTCAACGACGCTTCGGAATTCCACCAGCGCCCCGTCGCCCGTTCGCTTGAACACCCTTCCGTTCTGGCTCGCGATGATGGGGTCGATGAGGTCGGCGCGCAAGGCGCGCATGCGCGCGAGGAGGCGGTCTTCGTCAAGGCTCGCCATGCGGCTAAAGCCGACGACGTCGGACGCCAGAATAGCGGCAATCTTGCGCGCCTCGGGCATAGGTTGCTCCCTGCCCGGTACGCTTACCACAAAGTACAGGAGTCAAAGTCGCCTTTGGGTCGGGTCCCGGCATTGGCGAGGCTGCGTGGCAGGGGTCGCCGGCCCTGACGAGACCGGCGGCCGGAATGTCGCTGATGGGTCGATTCCGACCTTTCGTCCGCCTCTCAAAAGTCCCACGAAAACAACTCTCGCGCCTGTCTCAGTTTTCTTGAATTGTGAGACAACGGCAAAGCCCGTCCGGCTCGCCCCCGCCAACCTCCCGCCGACAGCAACCTTCGAGCGTTCGGCTTGAACCCGCCGCCTCGGCTTCTTCCGCGCCCCTCGCCTTCACGGCCGCTCCCCCCTCGCCAGCCTCCCCTCGATCGCCGCCAACGCCGGCTGCAGTTCCGCGACCGAATCCACCACGTAATGCGCCCCCGCCGCCGTCAGCGCCTCGTAAGCCGCCGCCTGCCGCCGGGCGAACGTCTCCGCCGGCATCGCCCGCACCTCCGCCTCCGACGCCCCGAACACGTTGCCGCTCACCGCGACGCCCACGCTCCAAGCCCCGGCGTTGACCCCTTCCGCGACGCCGACCGTCGTATCGTCGACCTTCACCGCGCGCCACGCCGGCCAGGCGTTGAGTTCGATCAGCCCGCGCCAGAACATCAGCGGGCTCGGCCGTCCGTCTGGCGTATCGCCGGTGCAGACGATCGAGTCCGGCGCGATCCCCTGCTCCGCCGCGCGCGGAAGAATGTTCGCCATGATCTCGCGGGTGTAGCCGGTCGAGGAGCCGATCTTGATCCCGCGCGCTCTCAACGCCGCCAGCGTGTCCGCCGCGCCGGGAATCGCGTCGGCGTAGGCCGCCGCCACCGCCACGTTCTTCGGCACGAACACTTCGTAGAGCGCGTCGATGTCGGCTTCGCCCGGCGCGTGGCCGCGCCGCGCTCGCCCAGGCGGCGCGCGACGCGGGGGAGCGCGCACAGCGCCGCGATATGCGGGCGCTTGGCCATCCCCATCGGCCCGCGCGCCTCGTCGACGCTGATCTCGACGCCGAACTCGGCGAAGGTCTCGACGAACGCGCCCATCGGCGCGCGCGAGCCGTAGTCGACCAGAGTGCCCGCCCAATCAAAGATGACGGCGACGATCTCGCTCATGGGGGTCCGTAGAGGTCGGCGATCGTCTCTTCGGCGATCGCGAAGGAAGTGGAGGCGCCCGTGCCGCTGGTGATCAGCACGATGCGCAGCGCGTCGGAGGGCCGGTCCATCAGCATCAGCCGGTCTTTCGCCGAGGCGTAGGTTCCGGTCCAGCGCGCGACGACCGGCGGCGGCGGGCCGGCGTAGACGGCGGCGTATTCCTCAAGGATGAGATCGTCGACGAAGCGTCGGCGCGAAGGGATCGGGCGTCGCGCCGTAATGGTGGGAATCGCCGACCACCAGCGACCCGTCGGCGCTGCGCGCGACGATGAGATGCACGCCATGCTCCAGTTGCCGCCCTGCTCGGCCTCGAGCCGCGCATCGCAGCGCGCGCGGCGGCGGGCAGTTCCGCATAGCCGAGATAGCGCACGAGCCCGAGGTCGGACATCACGACCGGCAGCCGCGCGTCGTAGCGCGCCGGATGCAAGCGCAGCATGTGCAGCTTGCAGCGGGTGAGGCCGTAGGCGGCGATGCGGTCGGCGTGCAAGCGTGTGGAAATCGTCGCCGGGGCAGACGACGACCGCCTCGGCTTCGATCGGCCCGCGGCTCGTCTCCAGCCTCGGCGGCGCGGCGGCGCGCACCGCCGTCTCGCGCAGGAATACGACGCCGTGCCGCTCGGCGAGCCAGGCGGCGAGCTTCGGGATCGCCGTCGCGCGACTCCACGCGCAACTCGTGCGGCGAATAGAGCGCGCCGGCGAATTCGCCGTCCGCAGGCCCTCGCCATAACCGCCGATCTCGCCCGGCCGCAGCAGCCGGCATTGCGCCGCCCATCTCGGTCGCCGCGAAACGCCTCCAGCACCGCCAGCGCCTCGGGCCGGCGCGCGATCATCAGCAAGCCCGCGCTGGACGACGTCGATACCGGCCTGCGGCGCGATCTCGGCCCACACGTCGCGCGAGCGCATCGCGCGCCGCCAGCAATCGCCCGCCTGCTGGCCGGTGACGGTGACGAAGCCGAAATTGCGCATCGAGGCGCCGTTGGCTGCGCGTCGCGATCGATCACCACGACGCGCTTGCCGCGCCGCGCGGCGGCGAGCGCATGCGCCAGCCCGCAAATGCCCGCTCCGACGATGGCGAGATCGTAAGCCATGAGCCGCTAAGACACTCTCAGATATGCGACAGCCTTGTGACGGACAGCGGCCGCGCGCGTCAACCCCGCGCTATTGACGCCGGCTCGCCCGCGTGGCTTTAACCCGCGCCCGCAAAGCCGCGAAGGGACCCGCAATGACGCAGTGGCCGAAATATGGACGCATCGACGGCGCGATCGTGATGATCGGCTTCGGCTCGATCGGCCGCGGGACGTTGCCGCTGATCGAGCGCCATTTCGACTTCGACAAAAGCCGCTTCGTCGTCATCGGTCCCGACGATTCCGACCGGGCGCTGCTCGACGAGCGCGGCATCGCTTTCCGCCACGAGGCGGTCACGCGCGACAACTATCGCGAGCTGCTCGGCTCTTATCTGAAGGCGGGGCCCGGCCAGAGCTTCTGCGTCAATCTCTCGGTCGACACCTCCTCGCTCGACCTGATGAAATACGCCCGGGAGATCGGCGCGCTCTATATCGACACTGTCGTCGAGCCGTGGCCTGGCTTCTATTTCGACAAGGGCAAGGGCAACGAGGCGCGCACCAACTATGCGTTGCGCGAGAGCGTGCTCGCCGAGCGCCGCGCCAACCCAGGGGGGACGACCGCCGTCTCCTGCTGCGGCGCCAATCCCGGCATGGTCAGTTGGTTCGTCAAACAGGCGCTGGTCAATCTCGCCGCCGATCTCGGCGACACGGCGCCCGCGCCCGAGACGCGCGAGCAATGGGGACGGCTGGCGCAGCGCCTCGGCGTCAAGGGCGTCCACATCGCCGAACGCGACACCCAGCGCGCGCGCGAGCCGAAGCCGCGCGACGTTTTCGTCAACACCTGGTCGGTCGAGGGATTTCTGTCCGAAGGCATGCAGCCGGCCGAACTCGGTTGGGGCACGCACGAGAAATGGGCTCCCGCCAACGCCGGCTTCCATAAGGAAGGCTGCGGCGCGGCGATCTATCTGTTGCAGCCGGGCGCCAACACCCGCGTGCGCTCGTGGACGCCGACGCCGCAGGCGCAGTTCGGCTTTCTCGTCACCCACAACGAGTCGATCTCGATCGCCGACTATTTCACGCTGCGCAACGACAAGGGCGAGGCGATTTATCGGCCGACCTGCCATTACGCCTATCACCCGTGCGACGACGCGGTGTTGAGCTTGGACGAGTTGTTCGGCCGCGCCGGGAAAATCCAGCCGACCCACCATATTCTCGCCGAAGACCAGATCGTCGACGGCATCGACGAACTCGGCGTGCTGCTCTACGGCCACGCCAAGAACGCCTATTGGTACGGCTCGCAGCTCTCGGTGGAGGAAACCCGCGCGCTCGCGCCCTATCAGAACGCGACCGGCCTGCAAGTGACCTCCGCCGTGCTCGCCGGCATGGTGTGGGCGCTGGAGAACCCCAAGGCCGGAATCGTCGAGGCCGACGAGATGGATTATCGCCGCTGCCTGCAAGTGCAGACGCCCTATCTCGGCCCGATGGTTGGCGTCTACACCGACTGGACGCCGTTGACTGATCGTCCCGGCCTGTTCCCCGAGGACATCGACACCAGCGACCCCTGGCAGTTCCACAACGTGCTGGTGAGATGAGCGCGGCGAGCGCGCCGACCTTCGTCTATATCGACTACGGCGCCTCGCCCTACATCGGCCGCGAGCTGCGCTACAGCTTGGCGACGCTGCTCGCCGAATATGAGCGCGCGCGAGTTTGGGTCTACACGGACAAGCCGCAGGTCTACGCGACCCTGCATCCCGCCGTCACGCCGCAGCCGATCGCCGACAAGCTCGGCGCCTGGACACGCGGCGGTCTGCTGCCGCACCGGGCCAAGGCTTGCGCGCTGGCCGACGCGCTCACGCGCGCCGGTGGCCTCTGCGTGCTGCTCGACACGGATTCCTACATCGCGCCGGGTTTCGCGGCGGCGCTCGCGAGCGCGACCGCAAACGGCCCGGCGATGGATCATTACGAGGAGCCTGATCCGTTCCCCGAGGCCGCCGGCTTCGCCGCCGACCTGCCGCATTCGGGCCGATATGCCTACGACACCGCGATGTCGCGCATGTGGAACAGCGGCCTCGTCGCCGTGGACGCCGCGCGCGACGGCGCGGCGATCGAAGACGCGATCGTCCTGATTGACGCGTTGCTCGACGCCGGTTTCCGTTCGTTCAAGATCGAGCAGATTTCGTTCTCCGAGACGCTGCGCCGGCTCGGGCGCGGGATCGGCGAGACGCGCCCGGCGTTCCAGCACTATTACCGCCGCAGCCTGAAGCGCTACATGCACTGGCGGATCGACGCCTGGATGAAGCGCAACCCGTCGTTCGCGCCGACGCGGCCCTGCATCGTCCATCCCCGCAACGCCGTGCGCGCGTTCAACGTAGTCAACCGACTGGGGCGATGGTATTGATGGCGCGGCATCCGTCATCGCGAGCAAAGCGAAGCGATCCACGGCGCCGTCGATCGAGGCCGATCCGTTTAACCTTCGATCTCGTTGAGCTGGATGGCTTCGCTTGGCTCGCCATGACGGCGTCCTCAAAACACGTGCGGTTGTTCGCGCACGAACAGCAGCCCGCGGCGCAGGTACTTCTCGCGCAGTTTCCCGCCGAACCATTTCTTCAACCGGCCGCGCAAGGCCGGGCGAACGGACGGCTCGTGACGATGCACGAGCTGGCTGTTACGCCCGAGCAGCCCGTGCGAAACCACGTAGGGCGCTATGCACTGCACATGCAGCCCGCAATGGTTGATGAAATAGCTCCAGTCGTCGGGATTGATGAGGATCTCGTCGTGAATCTGCAATAGTTGCTGCGCGGAGGCGCGCGTCACCAGATAGCCCTGAGCGCCGTGACCGGCGTAGGTCGTGTAGAGAGAGGTCCGTTTGTAGACCTTGCGTCGGCTCAACAGATAATAGAGCGGCGTCCAGTTGAGCACCACGACCGTCGAGCGCTTCGCGTCGATCTTGCCCGCGAGCGCGCCGACGACCTCAGGAAAATATTCGGCCAGCGCCGCGTCGTCTTCGAGAACGATCGCCATCTCGTCGCCATTGTCGAGCAGGGCGCGCAGCGCCTTCCGATGACTGGCGAGACAGGCGTGCTCGGAGACGGTCAGCTTGCCGCTGGCGTAGCGACGCCCGCGCTCTCGCTCGGCGATGAAGGCCGCATCGACTTCGGCCTTCGGGATCGCATCGACGAATCGCCAGTTGGCGACGAACGGGCTATCCAACTGCGCGCGCATAAAATGTCGGCGGGTCTCCGCGGCGCGCAGCGAGATCACGTAGATGGGGGGCAGCGCGGGCGAAATCACCGAGGTCTCCGGCCTCAACGGCCGGCGGGGCCGCGGCGACGGCGTAACACGCCGTCGGCGGCGGCGGTAGCGGTCGCCTAGCCGATGCGCTAGATCGCCCCGCGTGTCTTCACCTCCGCCCCCGGCGTCCGGGCCGGAGCGCATCGTCGCGCTCTACTGGGACAATGTCGATCCGCGCATCGTCGCCGCGCAGCGCGCGGTGTTCGCGCATTTCGGCTACGCGATCGACCAGCGCGAGCGCACCGGCGTCAACCACGGCGACTTTCTCGACGCCTATATGGCCGAACTCGGCAATGACGACGTCGCGTTGCTGACCGACATCGATTGTTTCCCGCTCAACCGCGAGATTGTCGCGCGCGCCTTCGCGGCGGCGCGCGGCGGCGCGATCCTCGGCTGCGCGCAGGCGAGCAATCATGTCGATCCCGACCGGTTGTTCGTCGCGCCGATGTTCATGGCGATCTCGCGCCGCACCTGGGACACGCTCGGCCGCCCGAGTTTCAAACCCGATGCGCGCAACGACGTCGCGCAGGCCCTGAACGAGGTCGCGCGGGCGGGCGGCGTTCCGATCGAGATGCTCCATCCCTGGGGCGCGATCGTGCCGAAATGGCGGCTCGGCGACGTCGGACTGTACGGGCTCGGCACGTTCTACCACGGCGGCGTGTTTCATCTGTTCGAATCGCGCAAGACGCCGTTCGCGTTCCTGCTGTTCGACGTCGCCGAGGCCGTGTTGGCCGACCGCCCGATAGACTATCCCGCGTTGATGGAAAAGGCGCTCAACACCCGCGGCGATCAGAAATGGGCGCACCGCTTCACGCGCTGGCGCAAGGCGATCTGGTGGCGGCGGCTCATGCGATGATCCCCGTCTACGTCATCAATCTCGCGCGGTCGCCCGAACGCCGCGCGTTCATGGCGCACGGGCTCGGACAAGCCGGCGTCGCGGCGGATTTCGTCGAAGCCGTCGATGGCCGCGCCTGTCGTTCGCAGCGTCCCCCGCGTGCGCAAATGTCGGTCGCCGAGACCGCGCTGATCCTCAGCCACCGCAGGGCGTGGCGACGTTTTTTGCGCAGCGCCTCGGACTACGCCGTCGTGCTGGAGGACGACGTGCATGTCGGGGAAGGCTTTGCCGCGCTGCTCGCCGCCGACTGGCGGCCGTTCCGGTTCGATGCGGTGAAGCTTGAGACGATGTTTGATCCCGCGTGGGTGGCGCGGCGCGGCGCGGCTTTCGGCGGGCGCGAACTCAAGCGGCTCGGCGCCGAGCACCTCGGCGCCGCCGGCTATCTCGTCAGCCGCGCCGGCGCGTGGAAAATGCTGGCGCTGACGCGCGCGCTCGACGAACCTGTCGATCACACGCTGTTCGGCCGCGAGACGATCTTTGAAGGACGCCTCAGCGTGCTGCAGCTTTTTCCCGCCGTCGTCGTTCAAGACAACCGCCTGCCCGACGTCGGCGCGCGGCGCGAGATCGCCACGACGCTGCACGAGCGCGATCGTGTCCGCTTCGCCGAAGCCGCGCGCCGCGCCAAACCGAAGGGGCTGGCGCGACTCGCGCGCGAGGCGGGGCGGCTGTGGATGCAAGCGCGGCGCGCGGCGCGGTTCTCGCTGACCATGCAGCACGTTCGCGTGCCGTGGCGCTGAAGCCGGCGCCATGGCGAGCGAAGCGACAACGAGATCGTCGATAACCGGATAGAGCCGCATTGGCCGCGCCCTGGGTTGCTTCGCTTCGCTCGCAACGACGGAATATCGGTTGCCGGTTGCCCTAGAGCGAGTTCTGATCAAGTTGAACCGTTGTCATGGCGAGCGAAGCGAAGCCATCCACGTTTCCGCCGAACCAGGCCTAGCCGATTAGCCTGCGATCTCGGCGCGCTGGATTGCTTCGCTTCGCTCGCAATGACGAAGCCAATTCAATTTGTTCGGTAAGCGCTCTAAGAGCCTGACTCGAAATTCAAGCGGGGGCGATTTTGGCCCTCGCCAATCTTCGCATGATGAGGAAGGCGAGCGCCAGTTGCAACCATGCGAGCGCCAATTCAATTGTCGCTTCGAAGTCCTTTGACAGGCGTCTGGCCCGGTTGATCCAGCCGAGCGTTCGCTCCACCACCCAGCGCTTGGGCAATACGACAAATCCCTTGACCTCTTTGTCGGTCCGCTTGACGACTGTGACGGCGATGCGGCTTGCTTCGAACGCTGCGCGTTGCGTTTCGTCGCCTTGATAACCGCCGTCAACAAAAGACATTTTCACCCAAGGGCTCTTGCGCCGAACGGCCTTTAGCAACGGCGCGAGAGCGTCGCGGTCCTGTGTGCTGGCCGCCGTGGTCTGGCATTCTATGGGCAGTCCGAGCGTATCGACGGCGAGATGGCGCTTGCGGCCCTTGACCTTCTTGCCCGCGTCGAAGCCTCGGGGGCCGCCAGCTTCGGTCGTCTTGACCGATTGGCTGTCGACGACCACGGCGGTCGGCGCGGCTGCGCGGCCCTCCGCCTCGCGCGCGTCCATCACGAAAACCGCGACGATTTGCGTCCACAATCCACTGTCGCGCCAGGCGTAGAACCTGTTCTGAACCGTCGTGAAGGGCGGAAAATCCTTCGGCAAAAGCCGCCAGGGGCAACCGCAACGGATCATATAAAACATCGCGTTTAGAATGGCTTGTGGATCAGTCGGCTTACGCCCGCGCCGTTTCGGCGGCGGCAGGAGCGGACCGATCAAAGCAAATTCCGCCGCCGACATATCGCTTGAATAGCGCGCCCGAATGACATCATACCTCGCCCGATCGGCCTCGTTCCAAGGCATCGCGAATCTCCCCAAGTTGTTGCAAACCCAGGGAATCAAGGGCCGCGAGGCCGGTCAACGAATTTTAGGTCAGGCTTTTAGTTCTACTGCGTCACAAACGAGGATAGAAGTTCCGTCGTCTCGACGCGGCGTGACAACACGGGCATCGATACAGCGACTTTGCGAGGGCGATCGTCAACCGCCTTCGCATTGTGGCGATCGAGTTGGGGACATGTCTTTCGGGACGGATCGGCGGCGCGTGGGGATCGGGAACCGCCGGGAAGGGTAGGTTTTTCCCGGCGCCAGCGGCCTGAGGGGGGAAACGCCGATCTCTCGATGATCAGGAATCCGTAGGCCGCGATGCATAGGCTGGCATGATGATGGAATCCTCGCCAGCCTCGCCCTTCGAAGTGAGCGAGGCCGAGTTCGCTCTTCAGTTCCTCATAGTCGCGTTCGATTCGCCAGCGCAGCTTGATGACGTCGACGAGAGCCTCGAGCGGCGTGTCCTCGGGCAAGGTCGAGAGCCAGTATTTCGAGGGTTCTGGCTCGCCCTCGGGCCATTCGATGACCAGCCATTCGACGGGATGCGGCTGCGCGAGTTTGCGGTCGCGAGAGGCCGGTCTGATCCGGACCGCAGCGAAGCGCGAAGACAAAGGTTGGTTGGATCCTTCCCGCCATTCCACCTCGCGCCAGACGTCGGCGGCAAGGTCCGACGCGAGTTGTTTGACCGAAACCGGTAGATGCTCTCCATCGCGGCGAACACGCGAAGGCTTGCGTCCTTGCCCACTCCAGGGCTTGGCTGGCAGCGGTCCTTCGCCGGGTCGCCAGACCGACAGCGTCGATTGTACGCCCACCGCATAGGTCAAGCCAAGCGCCGTGACGCCGGCCCGGAAGGCGCCATCGACGCCATAGCCAGCGTCAGCCAGCACAACGCCGCGCGCCGCGCCGGCCTTTTGAGCCGCTTCGATCTGAGAAAGCGCGATCTCCGGCTTCGTTCTGAACTCCACGTCATCGGGAACGTGCGCCTTTTTCCGGCGCTCGGCGTCGTTCGCCCAGCTTTCGGGAAGATAGAGCCGATAGGCGATCGGCAGGCTCGCCTGATGATTGGCGAGCGACAACGTCACCGCAATCTGACAGTTGTCTGTCTTGCCCAGCCGACCGCAGTATTGTCGAGCCACGCCCACCGAATGCGACCCCTTCTTCGCAAATCCTGTGTCATCAACGATCATGGCCTCGATCCCGCCATCCGCCGCCAACGCCGGCGTCACGAGTTCGAGGACTTGTCCAAGCATCGCTTCGTCCGACCACGCAGACTGGCCGACGAAATGCAAAAGCGATTGATGCTCCGCCGCGGTCCGCGCGGGAGCTATAATCGCCGCCATCGGCTCGACGCTCTTGCGCTCCCCAGGCAACAGCAACCCGGTACAGTAATCCAGCAAAGGACCAACACGGTCCGAGTGCCCCACAACACCGGCAAGTCTCTCGAAATAAGCAGCAAACCGCTCTTCGCTCTCTCGCGTCGATCCCTCCATCTGCGCCGCCTCCGCCAAAAACGAATCCGCAGAATATCAAACCCTTACACGCGGCGAACCCGCAAAATCGGTTTGTGACTCAGTAGAATTAGTTAGCCTCGAGCGCGTCGCGCAGCCTGTAGGAAAGGATCGCCCATTCGCCGTAGATCTCATGCAGTCTATGCAGCGGCAGCGGCTTCATGGGCGACACGCGAAGCGGCAGCGGGTTGGCGCGGTCGCTCAGATGTGCGCCGATCGCAAGCCCGAGCGCCGTCGCCATCGCCACGCCGCGGCCGTTGTAGCCGAGCGCGGCGGTGACGCCGGGCGCCGGCTGGTGGATATGCGGGAGGTGATCAGCCGTCATCGCCACGCGGCCGGACCAGCAATGCTCGATCGGCGCTTCCGCGGCTTGCGGGTAGAGCCACGCCAGCGCGTCGCGAAGCCGCGCGTAATCCTCGGGCGCTTGTGGTTCGCGGAACGGCCCGCGGCCGCCGATCAGCAGCCGGCCGCCGGGGCCGCGTCGAAAGTAGACGCCGATCCGCCGCGTGTCGGACACCGCCTCGCCGCCGGGCAGGATATCCGCGAGCACCGCCGGCGGCAGCGGCGCGGTGGCGATCTGGCAGGAGCGGGCCGGCAACACCGTCGCCTTGAGGCGCGGCCACAGCCGGTCGGAATAGCCGTTGGTCGCGAGCACGACCTCGCGCGCCTCGACGGCGCCGGCCGCCGTCGTTAGCCGCCAGCCGGCGCCGCTCCGCGCCAGCTTGGTGACCAGCGCGCCGCCGTGCAAGCGCGCCCCCGCGCGCTGCGCGGCCTTGGCGAGACCGTGCGCATAGTCCAGCGGATGCACCACGCCCGCCCGCCCATCGCGCCAGCCGCCGACGAAGCGGCGGCTGCCGGTCAGGCGCGCCATCGCGTCTGCGTCGAGGGTTTCGACTGGCGCGCCGCGCGCGCGCCACTGCGCCGCGCGCGTCGCTACGAGGGGAAGGTGCGAGCGTTTGACCGTCGCCTGAACCCAGCCGCTCCGCTCCGCGCCGCAGTCGATTCCGAGCCGGGCGATCAGGGCGAAAGTCACGTCGGCGGCGGCGCCGACGAAATGGGTCGTCGCCGCGCCGAACATCCGATCGAGCGCGTCGGGATCGAGCTTCAGGCCGGGGATGACTTGGCCGCCGTTGCGGCCGCTCGCGCCGAAGCCGGCCTCGCGCGCCTCCAGCACCACGACCGAGGCGCCGCGCTCGGCGAGCGCCAGCGCCGTGGCGAGGCCGGTGTAGCCGGCGCCGACGATGGCCGCGTCGGCGCGGGCTTCGTCCCTCAGCGGCGGCGTTTCCGGCGCGCTTAGGCGCGCCGTCGCCTGCCACAGGCTCAGCGCCCGCCCCAGCGGTCGCGCCAACTCGGCTTGGCGCCCGGGAACGGAAGCGCGGTCGCGGCGTGGACGCCGCGCGCGATGGCGCGCGCCAGGCATTCCGCCGCCAACGTCCCGATCTCGGCGAGATCGCGGAAGTCCGGCGTTCGGTTCGCCTGCGCGGTCGAGGCGGAGAACACGAGGTCGCCGTCGCCGGGCGCGAAGGCGGGACGAACCGCCAGCGCGAAGCCGCCCGAGGCCATGATCGCAATGCGCGTCATCCGCGCCTTGTCGAAGGCTGCGTCCGTGGCGACGACGGCGATCGTGGTCGAGCCGCCGGGATCGCTTTTCAGCACGAAATCGAGCCTATCCGGCGCGACCACGCCTTCGCCGAGACCCCCGAACTCGCCGTCGCGCTCGTACGCCGCGGCCCAGAAATGCGGGCTCGTCCCGCGTGTCGTGCGGCCGATGCAATTCACAGCGGCGATCGCGCCGACAACGAAGCCGCGCGAGGACACGACGCTCGCCGAGCCGAGGCCGCCCTTGAGGTCGCAGGTCAGCGCGCCATAGCCGGCGCCGGCCGCGCCAAGGGCGAACTCCGGTCCGGCGATCGCGGCGGCGGCGTAGCCGAACTCCGCGTATGGCGAGCGGCGCCAGGATTTATCGCCCCCGTTCGTCAGGTCGAACAACGCGGCGGTCGGGCAGATCGGCACGCGCATCGCGCCATATTCGAAGCCGCGGCCCCGTTCGGCGAGAAACGACAGCGCGCCGCTGCCGGCGTCGAGCCCGTAAATCGACCCGCCCGACAGCGTGAAGGCGTCGACCGTCTCGACCGTCATTTCCGGCTTCAACAACAGGCCGTCGCGCAACGCCGGCGCGCCGCCCGGCGCCGCGAGACCGCCGACCGCCGGCTGCTCGAACAGTACGACCGTTGTTCCCGAGGCGCGGAGCGGGTCTTCCGCATGGCCGACCAAGACGCCGGGTACGTCGGTAATCAGGTTACGCATGGAGCTCTTTCGAGGCGAGCACGCGCGGCAGCGCGTCGGCGAGGTCTTCGGCGATCAATCCTGGCCCGATGGCGCGGGCGCAGGCGCCGTGCAGCCAGACCGCCGCGCAAGCGGCCTCGAACGCGGCGACGCCTTGCGCCAGCAGGCCGCAGACGAAGCCGCCGAGCGTGTCGCCGGAGCCGGCGGTGGCGAGCGTCGGCGGCAGATCGCAGCCGATCGTCGCCCGCCCGTCGGGCGCGGCGACGACGGTGTCGGCGCCCTTCAGCACCACGACGGCGCCGAGCAGGCGCGCCGCTGCGCGGGCGCGCGCGAGCTTGCCCGACGCGCTGAGAACGTCGTCGCGGCCCCTGAACAGTTTTGCGAACTCGCCCTCGTGCGGCGTGATGACGGTTTCGCGGCGTTTGGCGGCGATCAGCGCCGCCAGGGCGGCGGCGTCGCCGGCAAAGCTCGTCAGCGCATCGGCGTCGAGCACGACGGCGCGGGCGCTCTCGCTGGCGCCGGTCAGCGCTGCGGCGACATAGGCGCGCACGGCGTCGCCGACGCCGGCGCCCGGTCCGAGCAGGATCGCGTTGCGGCGGGGATCGGCGAGGAGGTCGGCAAAGCCGGCCTCGCGCTCGAACGGCGCGATCATCACCGCCGTTTCGTGCGCCGCATTGACGGCGACCGCGTCGGCGGGGCTGGCGAGCGTGACGAGCCCCGCGCCGACGCGCAACGCCGCCTTCGCAGCGAGCCGCGCCGCGCCGGTGCGGTGGCCGTCGCCCGAGAGCACCAGCGCCGCCCCGCGCGCATATTTGTGCGAGTGCGCGCCGAGCCGAGGCAGTTGCGCACGCCAGACTTTCGGCTGATTGGCGAAGGCTTGCGGCGCGATGGCGTCGAGCGCGGCTACGGGGATGCCGATGTCGGCGAAGCCGAGGCGCCCAGGCCGGCTGCCGCCCGACGATAGCAGATGGCCCGGCTTCAGCCGGAAAAAAGTGATGGTCGCCGTCGCCGCGACCGCGACGCCGCGCACGGCGCCGGTCCCGCCGTCGAGGCCCGAAGGGACGTCAACCGCCAACACCGCGCCGCCGCTCTCCGCGAAGGCGTTGATGCGACCCACACTCTGCGCCGCCAAGCCGTCGACGTCGCGCGACAGACCGGCGCCGTAGAGCGCGTCGATGACGAGGTCGGCGCCGTCGGCCGTGAACGCGTCGGCCCGCTTCGTCCCGCCGGTCCACCGCGCCGCCATCTCGGCGGCGTCCCCGGCAGGGTTTCCGAGCAGATAAACCTCGGTCGGATATCCCCAGCATTGCAGATAGCGCGCGGCGACGAAGCCGTCGCCGCCATTGCCGCCCGGTCCGCACAGCACGACGACGCGGCCACGCGTCCGTGCGAGACCCGCAGCGGCGCGAGCCACCGCGAGCCCCGCCCGCTCCATCAGGACGAGCCCGCCGACGCCGGCGCCGATCGCAAAGCGATCGGCTTCACCCATCTCGCGCGGGGTCAGCAACTCGGGGCAGGCGGAAAGCTCCAGCATCGTCAGGCGATGGTGGCGCCCCGCGACGCCCCCGGCAAGGGCCTGGACGCCGCAGGGCAACCCGGCGCATCATGCGCGAAAAAATGGGAGGGTCGTCATGCAAGCCGAGTTCCGATTCAATCATATCGCGCTCAACGTCCGCGATCTCGCCCGCAGCGCCGCGTTCTACGGCGAGGTGCTTGGGCTCAAGGAGATCGAGAACAAGACCCGGCGATCGACGATCCGCTGGTTCGCCTTCGACGGCAACCGCGAAATCCACCTCATCACCGGCCCCGACGAGCCGCCGCCGGAGCGCCCGATCGACGCCCATTTCTGCCTGTCGACGCCAAACTTCGACGCGACGCTGGCGTATCTGCGCGAGCGCGGCGTGCGCTATTGCAGCAATCGCGGCGAGCCGATGACGTTCAACCATCGCGGCGACGGCGTGCGGCAGACCTATTTCCAGGACCCCGACAATTTCTGGGTCGAAATCTGTGAGGCCCATGCCGACGGAACGGTGGGCTGAAGCGCCGTCACGGATGGATCGCGTCGAGTTCGGGCAGGAGCACGACGCTCTCCTGCTCGTTCGGATCGGTGCGCGCGATCACGGCGACGCAGGTCTCCGTCGCGCTCGGATTGTAGGGCAGATGCGGGACGTTGGCGGGAATGTAGACGAACGCGCCGGCAGGCGAAACGAGGTGGTTCTCCAGCCGCTCGCCCCACCACATCCGCCCCTCGCCGCTCAACACGTAGATCGCGGTTTCGTGCGCTTCGTGCTTGTGCGCCTTGGCCCGCCCGCCCGGCGGAATTGTCAGCAGTTGCATATGAAGAGCCGAGGATTTCACGGTCTCGGCCGAAACCGCGGGCGCGTAGTTGAAACCTTGCTTGCCGACGAACGGCTCGCCCGCGTTCAGCACGCGGCAGACGGGGTCGCTGTGGGACATGGTCTGGCTCCTCAAGACGCGGGACGATCGGGTAAGCGCTGGCCAACGAGGGGTCAAGCTCGGTTGTGACGTGGGGAGACTGCTCGGTTAGAATGGCGCTTTTGGGCGGAAGGCGGACCCGCGCGCGCTATTGTGTGTAGTTCGGGCAGCGGACCGCGCCGTCCCTCACGTCACCCCTCCGGCAGCGATCGCCGACGACTTCAGCAGCCATGATCGGGGCGAGGCAACGGATTCAAGTCATTGCTCGGGCAGCCCGGCCGCGCGCAGGCCTTCAAGAATGCGCTCAACCCGGGCCAGATATTTCGGGTCGCTGCTCACCCTCGTCAAGTGGACTCGGGCGCTCGAGATGGAGAAAGTGGGATTGAGCGCGAGACAAGCCTTGACCGCGGAACGCGCTTCGTCGTGCCGACCCAACTGCGTCAGAGCAGTCGCCAACTCGAAATGGGATATGGGAAAATTGCGGTTAGCTTCGATCGACCGGCGAAACCACGCGACCGCATCCTCCCACAAGCCTAGGCGGACCTTCGCTCCGCCCGCGACACTCATGTGGAGGTAGGCGAGCGTATCGCGAGGACTGAGGCGCAGAGCCTCGCCGATGTGCGCCTCTGTATCTTCGGCGCGACCGATAAAAAGCTTACCCAGTCCAATCATGGCGTGGGCATGCGCGAGATTTCGATCCAGCGCCAACGCATGTTCGCATTCGGCGATGCCCACGGCCACGCGCCTCGTGTTGATATAGACATAGCCGAGGAACATGTGCCCGCGCGCATGGCCCGGCGCTTTCGACAAGGCTTTGGTCAGCTTCGCTTCAGCCGCCGCGAGAGCCGCCACGCCATCAATCTTAAGCAGTTCCGCAATCGCGTCCACGCGCGCCGATCCAACGAGCGCATCGACGTTGGCGGGGTCGGCGGACAACGCGCGATCGAAAAAGCCGCGCGCTTGCGCCACACTGTCAGAGTTCGCGCCCTTGTTGAGCCAAGCCTGACCTTGAAAATAGAGGTCCATCGAGTTTGGGTTGGCGGCCTGTTCCGCGCGCCGCGCCTCGGCGGCGACCAGTTCGCCGTTCAGCGCGCCCGCCAACCGCGAGACGATCTCGTCCTGCATGTCAAAGAGATCGGCGAGCGGCTTGTCGAACCGCTCGGCCCAGAGGTGATGGCCGGTTTCGGCGTCGATCAGCTGCACGTTGACGCGCATGCGGTTTCCGCCGCGCTGAACGCTGCCCTCCAGCACGTAGCGCACGTTCAACTCGCGGCCGATCTGCTTGAGATCGACCGCCTTGCCCTTGTAGGTGAAGGCGGTGTTGCGCCCGATCACGAACGCGCCGCGAATACGCGAGAGGTCGGTCGTCAGGCTCTCTGTGACCCCGTCGACGAAATGCTCCTGCTCGGCGCCGCCTCCCATATTGGCGAAGGGCAGCACAACGATCGAGAGGCGCGGCGGACCCTGACTATTCGGCGCGGTGGCGGACGCTGCGGGCACAACGCTTGCTGAGCCTAACTTGATTGCATAAGTCCGCACCGGCCGCGCGATGTTCTTGAGCGCCTTCTCGCCGAGATCGACGAAATCCGCGTCGATTTTGCCGCGCACGTGATCGTACGCCGCGCTCGAAATCAGCACGGCGCCCGGCTCGCAGATCGCCTCCAGCCGCGCCGCGATATTGACGCCGTCGCCGAGAATGTCGTCGCCCTCGATCAGCACGTCGCCGAGGTTGACGCCGACGCGATAGACGATGCGCTTGGCATCTGGCGCGTCGGCGTTGCGCACGGCCATCAGCTCTTGGATCGCGACCGCGCACTCGACGGCGGCGACGACAGATGGGAATTCCAGCAGCAGCCCGTCGCCCATCGTCTTGACGATACGCCCGCCCTTGTCGGCGACCAGGGGCCGCGCCGCCTCGCGATGCTCGCGAACTGTCAACGCTGTCCCGGCCTCGTCCTCGCCCATCAGGCGGGAATAGCCGACGACGTCGACGGCCATGATCGCGGCGAGGCGGCGGGTCGCAGTCATTACGCACCCCTGAGAAGACCCAAGCTAGCACAATCCCACTCTGAGCGAACGTCCGCAAAGGTCGAAAGCTGAAATGTGCCCCGCTAGTCACTCGCGATTGCCACGCCCCGCGCCCCCGATTAAACCTGCCCAATGCTCCTCTACGCCGCGCGTCGGCTCGCCGTTCTCGTCGCCACCCTCGCCTTCGCCTCGCTCATCGTGTTCGCCGCGCTGGAGGTTCTGCCCGGCAACGCCGCGCAGACGATGCTTGGCGCGAGCGCGACGCCGGAGTCGGTCGCGGCGCTCGCCCATAAGCTCGGCCTCGATCAGCCGTTTCTTGCCCGCTACTTCGCTTGGATCGGCGGGGCGCTCAGCGGCGATCTCGGCCAATCCTACACCTACAATTCGCCGATCGCGCCGCTGATCGCCGAGCGGCTCGCCGTCACGCTGCCGCTGACGCTGCTCGCCATGGTCATCGCCTCGGCGGTCGCGCTCAGCGCCGGGGTCTACGCCGCCGAACGGCGCGGCAAGGCGGGCGATGCGCTGGTGATGGCCGCCAGCCAGTTCGGGCTGGCGATCCCGAATTTCTGGTTCGGCATCGTGCTGGTGCTGATCTTCGCCGTGCATTGGCGGCTGTTCCCGGCCGGCGGTTTTCCCGGCTGGGCCGAACCCGTGAAAGCGCTGAAGGCGCTGTTGTTGCCGGCGTTCGCGCTCGGCCTCGTGCAGGCCGCCATCCTCACCCGCGTGACGCGCTCGGCGCTGGTGGAGGCGCTCAACGAGGATTTCATGCGCACCGCTCGGGCGAAGGGCCTGTCGCGGCGCGCGGCGCTTTGGCGCCACGCGCTGCCCAACGCCGCGCCGCCGATCCTCACCATCGCGGGGCTGCAATTCTCCGAGCTGATCGCCGGCGCGGTGGTGGTCGAAAACGTGTTCGTGCTGCCGGGGCTCGGCCGGCTGATCTTGCAGTCGATCGCCAATCGCGACGTGCTGGTGGTCGAGGATTGCGTGATGGGGCTCGCCGCGCTCGTCATTCTCGTCAACGCCGCGCGTCGATGTCGCCGCCGCGGCGATCGACCCGCGCTTGCGGGCGGGGGCGGCGTGAACAACCTTCGCCTGGGCGCGCTTTGCGTCGGGCTGCTGATCGCGGCGGCGCTGCTGTCGCTGATCTGGACGCCGTACCGTTCCGACCGCCCTCGACGTGCCGCATAAGCTCGCCGTCCCCTCCGGGGCGCATTGGCTGGGCTCGGACGCGCTCGGGCGCGACGTCGCCTCGGAAATCCTGGCCGGGGCGCGGGTGTCGCTGCTGGTCGGCGTGATCGCGGTCGGCATCGGGCTTTCGCTCGGCGTGGCGCTCGGGCTGTTCGCGGCGAGCGTCAAGGGCGGCGTCGAGGACGCGATCATGAAGGCGTGCGATTTCGCCTTCGCGTTTCCCGCGCTGCTGCTGGCGATCCTGTTGACCGCGACCTACGGCCCCGGCGTCGTCAACGCGATCGCCGCCATCGGCGTCGCCAATGTGCCGGTGTTCGCCAAGCTCACCCGCGCGGCGGCCAACGCGGCGCTGGCGCGCGAATATGCGCTCGCCGCCCGCGCCGCCGGGCGCGGTCCGTTCTCGATCGCCATCGAGCACGTGCTGCCCAACATCGCCGCGCCGCTCATCGTGCAGGCGACGATCCAGTTCGCCATCGCGATCCTCGCCGAGGCGGCGCTGTCCTACCTCGGGCTCGGCGCGCAGCCGCCGCTCGTCTCCTGGGGCCGGATGCTCGCCGACGCGCAGACCTGGCTCTATGTCGCGCCGCGGCTCGCCGTGTTTCCCGGGCTCGCGGTCGCGTTCTCCGTGCTCGGCCTCAACCTGCTCGGCGACGGCCTGCGCGACGCGCTCGATCCGAAACTGCGCGCGCGCCGCTGATGCTGCTCGAAATCGAAAACCTCAGCGTCGACCTGCCCGGCTCCAGCGGGCTGAAACGGGTCGTGCGCGGCGTCTCGTTCGCGCTGGAGGAGGGCCAGTCGCTCGGCGTCGTCGGCGAGTCCGGCTCCGGCAAGACGATTACGGCGCTCGCCGTCATGGGTCTTCTGCCCGAGGGCGCGAAGATCAGCGGCGCGATTCGCTTCGAGGGCCGCGACATCGCCGGCGCCGGCGAAGCCGAGATGCAGACGCTGCGCGGCGACCGCATCGCCATGGTGTTCCAGGAGCCGATGACGGCGCTCAACCCGCTGCATCGCGTCGGCGATCAGGTCGCCGAACCGCTGCGGCTGCATCGCGGCTGGTCGCGCGCGCGGGCCGGCGCGGAGGCGGTTCGATTGCTGGAGCGGGTGCGGCTGCGCGATCCCGATCGGCTCGCCCGCGCCTATCCGTTCGCGCTGTCGGGCGGCGAGCGGCAGCGGGTGATGATCGCCATGGCGCTCGCCTGCGGCCCCAAGCTGCTGATCGCCGACGAGCCGACGACGGCGCTCGACGTCACCGTGCAGGCGAAAATCCTCGATCTGCTCGCCGCGCTCGGCGCCGAGAGCGGCCTGTCGATCCTGCTCGTCAGCCACGATCTCGCGGTGATCGCCCGACACTGCCGCCGCGTGCTGGTGATGTACGGCGGCGCGGTGATGGAGGAAGGGCCGGTCGAATCCGTGCTCGGCGCAGGCGCTGCATCCCTACACGCGAGCGCTGCTCGCGGCGCGGCCGCAGCTCGGCGCCGCGCGCGGCGCGCGGCTGGCGGCGATCCCCGGCGCCGGCGGGGCGGCGGCGCAGGGCTGCGCCTTCTCGACCCGCTGCCCGCTCGCCCTGCCCGCCTGCAAGGACGACCCGCCGGCGGTCGCCCTGCCCGACGGCCACGTCGTGCGCTGCGTGCGGGTGACGTCGGAAGGCCAGCTCACATGAGCGCGCCGCTGCTGGAAGTCTCGGGGCTGCGGAAGAGCTTCCGCCTGCCCCGCGCCGCGTGGTTCGGACCGCGGCCGGAGCGGGTCGCGGTCGGCGGCGTCGATTTCCGCATCGAGGCCGGGCGCTCGTTCGGCGTCGTCGGCGAATCGGGTTCGGGCAAGTCGACGATCGCGCGGCTGGTCATGGCGCTGATCCGGCCAAGTGCGGGCGAAGTGCGGCTCGACGGCCGATCGCTGTTCGCGCTGAGCGCGACGCGAGCTGAAGGCGGCGCGCGCAAATTTCCAGATGGTGTTCCAGGACCCTTACGGCTCGCTCGATCCGCGCATGACGATCGCGCGCATCGTCGCCGAGCCGTTGCCGCCCGGACTGTCGCGCGTCGAGAAGGCGGCGCGGATCGCCGCCGGTCTCGCCGCCGTCGGGCTCGACGAGGCTTCGGCGCGACGCTACCCGCACGAGTTCTCCGGCGGCCAGCGCCAGCGCATCGCCATCGCCCGCGCGCTGGTCACGCGGCCGAAGCTGGTCGTCGCCGACGAGCCGGTGTCGGCGCTCGACGTGTCGATCCAGGCGCAGGTGCTGAACCTGATGTGCGATCTGCAGCGCGACGCGGGGATCACCTATCTGCTCATCAGCCACGATCTCGCGGTGGTCGGCCACGTCTGCGACGAGATCGCGGTGATGTTCCACGGCCGCTTCGTCGAGACCGGACCGGCCGACTTGCTGCTGAAAAGCCCGGCGCATCCCTACACGCGCGAACTGGTCGAGGCCGCGCCGCGCTTCGGTGAAGCGCCGTCGCGCGCGCCTGCCCCGCTGCCGTTTCCCGACGCCAAGACGGGGTGCAGCTACGCGCCGCGCTGCCCGCTGGCGCAGCCGCGCTGTGTCGCCGAGGCCCCGAGCCTGCTGCCGCGCGGCGATGGCCGCGCGGTCGCTTGTCACGCGGTGGCGTAGCTGGATCGTCGTTGCGAGCGAAGCGAAGCAACCCACGGCGCCGACGCTGAGCTCTACCCTGTTGACAGGCGATCTCGCGGAGATGGATTGCTTCGCTTCGCTCGCAATGACGGTTCCTATGTAGCGGCGACCGGCGCTGTCTCCCACGAGACGCCGAGCGACGCGAAATAGATCACGCCCGACAGCGCGGCGATCCAGAAACTGGTCGGCCAGTCGGTATAGAACGACAGCGTCAGACCGCCCCAGGCTTCGGCTAACGCCAGCGCCACCGACAGCGTCACGCCCGCGCCGATGCTGTGCGTCCAGTTGCGCGCCGCGGCGGCCGGTCCGACCATCAGCGCGAAAACCAGCAGCACGCCGACGATTTGCGCGCTCTCCGCCACCGCGATGGCGACGATCACCAGGAACGCCGCCGAAAGCGCGCGCAGCGGCAGGCCGCGCGCCTCGGCAAGCTCCGACTGCAAGCTGGCGAAGATCAGCGGTCGCGCGATCCACGCCAACGCGACGAGACTGAGCGCCGCAAGCGCGAACAGCGAAGTCAGCGCGGCCGTGTCCACGCCCAGCACGTTGCCGAACAGCAGCGCCGTCGCTTGCGTCGCCGCCGAGGTGTAGAAATGCAGGAACAGCAGGCCGAGCCCGAGCGACAGCGACAGCGTCATGCCGATGGCGACGTCGCGCTCCGACCATTTCTCGCCGATCAGCCCCATGATGAGCCCGGCGCAGGCGGAGAACGCCACCAATCCCGCGAGCGGCGACAGGCCGACCAGCGCCGCGCCGGTCGCGCCGGTGAAGCCGACGTGGCTCAGCGCATGGCCGGCGAACGTCTGGCCGCGCAGCACCAGGAAATAGCCGACCGCGCCCGACAGCACCGCCGCCGTCCCCGCCGCGGCGAACGCGGTGCGCATGAATTCGTACTCAAACATGCTCGTCAGCCGTGCGCATGATGGTGATGATGCCCGTCTTCATGCCGGTGCGCCTCGCTTTCAAGCTCGACGCCGCCCGACATCACGAACACCCGGTCGCGCACCCGCACCACCTCGACCTCCGCGCCATAAAGCCGCGACAGGGTCTCGGAATTGACCACCTCGTCAACTGTCCCGAGCACGGCCGCGCCGGCGCCGAGATAAAGCACCCGGTCGATGGCGTTGACGAGCGGGTTCAGTTCATGCGCGCTGAACAGCACGGCGACCCCCAAGTCTCGCCGGAGCCGCGCGACGATGTCGACGACGGCGCCTTGATGGGCGGGATCGAGTGAGATCAGCGGCTCGTCGAGCAGCAGCAGACGCGGCCGGCCGATCAGCGCCTGGCTCAGCAGCAAGCGCTGCCGCTCGCCGCCGGAAAGCTCGGCGATCGGCCGACGCGCCAGCTCGCGCGCGCCGACCTGATCGAGCGCCCAATCAATCTCTCGCCGCGTCGCCGCGTCGAGCCGGGAAAAGCCGAACCGCGTCCCCATCGCCGCGCTGGCGATCACAGCGTAACCCGAGAGCCGCGCGGTCAGCAAAGCCGCGCGGTTCTGCGGCATGTAACCCACGCGCGCGCCGCCGCGGACAGCATGCGCCCCGAACACGCGAATGGACCCCGAGGATACCGGAATCAGCCCGAGCGCAGCGCGGAACAGCGTCGTCTTGCCGGCGCCATTGGCGCCGAGCATGCCAACGAACTCGCCTTCTTCGATCTGAAAGCTCGCCTCGCGCAGGATCGTCCGGCCGCCGAGGCGAACTTGAACTTTGTCGAACTCGAGCGCGCTCAATTCGTCGGCGCGCCCAACGCGCGGTCGAGCGCGTCGAGCTCTCCCGCAACCCAGTCCTGATAGCGCATGTTCGGGGGCTCGGTTTCAGTGACGCCAACTACGGGAATTTTGCTCTCCTTGGCGATCGCCACCAGCCGCTCGACCGCCGGCTCGCTCGCCTGCGCGTTATACAGCAGCGCGCGCACCTTGTGCGCCTTCAGGTCGCTCTCGAACATGGCGACGTCGGACGGCGCGGGTTCGGCGTCGTTCATGATCGACAGCGCGAACTTCTGCTCGCGGACATCGAGCCCGATCGCCTGCGCGGCGTAACCGAACACCGGCTCCGACGCGGCGACGGGAATATCGGCGTAACGCTTATGCATGTCGGCGATCTTGTCTTCGACGCCTTTCATCGAGGCGCGGAAGGCGGCGGCGCCCTTTCTGTAGTCGGCGGCGTGGCCGGGATCGGCGCGCGTCAGCGCGGTCGCGATGGCGTCGGCGGCCTTCTGGATCGTGGTCGGTGCGTACCAGAGATGCGGATTGTCGCCGGGCTTGGCGCCGATCAGCTCGCCGACGACGATCTCCTGGCGTCCCTGCCCTTTTGCGGCGGCGAGCAGCTTCTGCATCCAGGGGTCGTAGTCGGCGCCGTTGACGATGACGATACGCGCCGCCGCGATCGCCTTGGCGGTCTCCGGGCTCGCCTCGAACAGGTGCGGGTCCTGATCGGGATTGGACAGGATGCTCGTCACTTCTACGGCGTCGCCGCCGATCTGGCGAGCGAGGTCGCCATAAAAATTCTCCGCCGCGACAATGCGGACGGGCGCGGCAGAGGCGGAAGCCCCAAGCAGGGCCAGGGCGGCTAGGGACAGGGCGAAGGTCTTCATGGCGCACTCCCAATTGGGACCTCCGATGTTATGTTATAACATCCGCTCTGGCAAGACCTACCGCGTCGCCTATGTTAGGATTCGATCATGGCCGCGCATTCCGAACACGTCTTATCGCCGGGCTGGGGCGACCAGGTTCGGCAGGCCTGCGTGCGTCGCGGCTTGCAGCTCACGCCGTCGCGGGCGGGCGTGGTGACGATCATCGCCGAACACGCCGCGCCGCTTGGCGCCTATGCGATCATCGAGGCGCTGGCGCGCCGCGAGGGCAAGCCGATCGCCCCGCCCACGGTCTACCGCGCGCTGGATTTCCTCATCGAGCACGGCTTCCTGCATCGCATCGAGAGCCGCAACGTGTTCGCCCCTTGCGCGCATTTCGACCACGAGCACCGCGGTGTGTTGCTGAGTTGCGAAACCTGCGGGCGCAGCGTGGAGATCGAGGACGCGGGCGTCGGCGCCGCCGTCGATAGCGCTGCGCAATCGGCCGGTTTTGTCGCCAAGCGAACAGTCATCGAAGTCACGGGTCTGTGCGAGGCGTGCGCAAACCGCGCCGCCTCAGCTTAGGCCTCGGCTCGCCAATTCGCCCGCGAGGTCGACTCCCGGCGCGTAAAGGAGGGCGTCGATGCCCAGCCCGTTCGCGGCTTCGACGTTCTTCGGCGAATTGTCGATGAACACCAGATCGCCGGCCGGCCGCCCGACCCGCTCGATGAGAATTTCGAAGATGCGCCGGTCGGGCTTGGCGAAGCCGACCTGGCCAGAAATCACCGCCACGTCGAACTTGCCGAGATAGGGATAGGCGTCAACCGCGAGCGCGAACTTCTCATGCGCGAAATTGCTCAGCGCGTGAACCCGCCGCCCCCCGGCGCGCAGGCTCTCCATCAGCGAGACATTTTCCTCGATCGGGCCGGCGAGCGTCTCCAACCAGTGCGAGTCAAACAGGCGCAGCTCGCGCTCGAACTCCGGAAACCGCAGGATTTGCGCTTCGATCGCATCAGCGAAACGCGGCGCGACGTCGGTCTCGACGACGAACGGCATCGCCAGCGCGCTGCTCAGAAAGCGCGTCATTTCGCTCGGGTCGTTGAACACCCGCTCGTAAAGGTTGCGCGGGTCCCAGCGCAGCAGCACGTTGCCGATGTCGAACACCACCTCGCGCATCAGAACGCCGCCGTCATCGGATCGGGCCCCATGCGGCCGTCGGCGCGGTTGAGTTCGGCGACGGCGGCGCGATCCTCGGGGTCAAGCGAGAAACCGAACACGTCGAAATTCTCGGCGAGCCGCTCGCGCCGCGCCGTCTTCGGGATGGCGATCAGGCCCTCGTCGAGATGCCAGCGGATGACGATTTGCGCCGGCGTGCGCTTATGCTTGGCGGCGATTTTCGTGAGCGCCGGATCGTCGAGCAGGCGCGCGCGGCCGAGCGGCGACCAGGATTCGACAGCGATTCCGCGCGCCGCGCAGACCTTACGCAGCGCGCGCTGCTGGAAGCGGGGATGCAGCTCGATCTGGTTGATCGCGGGCGTGACGCCGGTGTCGCCGATGATGCGCTCCAGATGCTCGGCGCCGAAATTGGAGACGCCGATCGATTTCGCAAGACCGTCGTCACGGAGCTTGATTAACGCGCGCCAGGAATCGACGTAGAGCCCGCGACGCGGCGCCGGCCAGTGGATCAGATAGAGATCGACGTGAGCGAGTTTCAGCCGCTTTAGGCTTTGTTCGGCGGCGCGCAACGTGGCGTCATAGCCTTGCGAGTCGTTCCAGAGTTTGGTTGTGACGAAGATGTCGTCGCGCGGTATGCCGGAGTCGGCAATCCCCTGCCCGACGCCCTCCTCGTTGCCGTAAGCCGCCGCCGTGTCGAGATGCCGGTAGCCGGCGTTCAACGCAGCGGCGACGATCTCGGCGGTCGCACCGCTCGGCGTCTGCCAGAGGCCGAGCCCGAGCTGCGGGATGCTGCGGCCGTCGTTGAGAGCAATCTTCATCTTGTGCCCTTTGTGATATCTTTGTGCTCTTTGTGGTGAACGGTTCGCCAATCCCCCTCCGCGTTTTCAACACCAAGTCCACGAAGGTCGCACGAAGGTCACGAAGCGCGCTTCACGTCCGGCGGCGTCGCTTCCTCGACAAAGCCCGCGATCGCCGCCTCGAAGCCGAGCGAGCTTTGCCCGTTCGAGCCGAGCCGGCGCACCGAGACCGTCCGCTCCGCCGCCTCGCGCTTGCCGACGGCGATAATCACCGGCGTCTTGGTCAGCGAATGCTCGCGCACCTTGTAACTGATCTTCTCGTTGGAGAGATCCGTCTCGACCCTCAACCCCGCCTTGCGCGCGGCGGCGACAAACTCCATCGCGTAATCGTCGCCGTCCTGCGTGATCGTGCAGACGACGATCTGCACCGGCGCCAGCCACAGCGGGAAATGCCCAGCGTAGTTCTCAATCAAGATGCCGGTGAATCGCTCCATCGAGCCGCAGATCGCCCGATGCACCATCACCGGCGTCGTCTTGCTCGAGTCAGGCGCGATGTAGAACGCGCCGAACCGCTCGGGCAGGTTGAAGTCGACCTGCGTGGTGCCGCATTGCCAATCGCGACCGATGGCGTCGCGCAGCACGTATTCGAACTTCGGTCCGTAGAACGCGCCCTCGCCGGGGTTGATCGCCGTCGTCACGACGTTGCCGTGCCGTTGCTTGATCTCCTCCAGCACCTGCATCATCACGTTTTCCGCGTGGTCCCACGCGGCGTCGGTTCCGACGCGTTTTTCCGGCCGCGTCGAGAGTTTCACCACGATCCGGTCGAAGCCGAAATCCTGGTAGACCGACAGGATCAGCTCGTTGATCTTGTGGCATTCGGACGCCAGTTGATCCTCGGTGCAGAAAATATGCGCGTCGTCCTGCGTGAACGCGCGCACCCGCATCACGCCGTGCAGGGCGCCCGAAGGTTCGTAGCGATGTACCACGCCGAACTCGGCGAGCCGCAGCGGCAACTCGCGATAGGAGCGCAGGCCGTTCTTGAAGATCTGGATATGGCCGGGACAGTTCATCGGTTTCAGCGCATAGATGCGCTCGTCCTCGCTCTCCGCCTCCTCGCCGGCGGGACGCGCCATGAACATGCTCTCGCGATACCAGCCCCAGTGGCCGGAGATTTCCCACAGGTGTTTGTCGAGCACCTGCGGCGCGCTCACTTCCTTATAGTCCGCCGCCAACCGCCGCCGCATGTAGGCAATCAGGATCTGAAACAACGCCCAGCCCTTGGGGTGCCAGAACACCGTGCCCGGTCCCTCCTCCTGGAAATGGAACAGATCCATCTCCCGGGCGAGACGTCGGTGATCGCGCTTCTCGGCTTCTTCGAGTTGCTTAAGATAAGCGTCAAGCTCTTCGCGCTTGGCGAAGGCGGTGGCGTAAATGCGCGACAGCATCGGCCGGTTGGAGTTGCCGCGCCAGTAGGCGCCGGCGACCTTCATCAGCTTGAACGCGTCGCCGACTTTGCCTGTTGACGTCATATGCGGACCGCGGCAGAGGTCCAACCAATCGCCCTGGCTGTAGAGCTTGATCTCCTGATCGGCGGGAATGGCGTCGAGCAGCTCGACCTTGAACGCCTCGCCCTTCTTCTCGAACAAGTCCTTGGCCGCGTCGCGCGACACCGTTGTTTTGACGAACGGTTTGTCGCGCGCGATGATTTCGCGCATCCGCTTCTCGATCGCGGGGAAATCCTCGGGCGTGAACGGCTCGTTGCGGAAGAAATCGTAGTAGAAACCGTTCTCGATCACCGGGCCGATCGTCACCTGAGTTCCCGGCCACAAGGATTGCACCGCCTCCGCCAGAACATGCGCGGCGTCATGGCGGATCAATTCCAAAGCGCGCGGATCGTCGCGCGAGATAAACTCCACGCGGGCGTTTTGCACGATGGGATCGGCGAGATCGGTCAGCGCGCCGTCGACGATCATGGCGACCGTGCGCTTGGCGAGCGAAGGGGAAATGGACTTGGCGATCTCCGCGCCGGGCGTCCCCGCCTCGTAAGCGCGCAAGGCTCCGTCGGGGAAAGTCACGTCAATCATGGTCGTCTCCTGGCTCACTCGCCGAAACGGTCCGGCGTAAGCGTTGGCTGAACGCGGCCGCCTATAGCCGCGCGACGCGGCGATGGCAAACCCCGGGGTCGCCATTGAAGGCGCCCCTTCGAGCGGCTAAGCAGAATCTTGTGGCCTAACCAACCTTCGTCGTTGCGAGCGAAGCGAAGCAATCCAGTGTCGCCGTGATGGTCTGTTTGAATTTTACCCGGAATTGCAGAAAATTGCTGGGTAAACGGACCATGCATTGTCTCGCTCGAACGCTGGATTGCTTCGCTTCGCTCGCAATGACGGAGTTGGACAGTCCAAGAATCTTTGCTTAGACTTTCCGCTTCGGGGGGAACATGCGGCGCGTCTTGTTGGCGATCGGCTTCGCGGCGGCGGCCTTCGCGTCGGCCGCGCGCGCGGGCGAGGACGACGAGCCCAAAGGCGCCGATCCGTTCTACCAACTCGACACCAAAAACCTGTTCGGCGCGCTGGAAGGCGCCGACGTTGGCGAGGCCGGCGATCGCTCGGTCGAGTTGGAAACCACCGCCGCGCTGTTCAAACGCACCGGAACCTACGCTTTCGTCGAGCAGGAGGCGATCTACGAAATCACCCCGACGCCGCGGCTCGGAATCGAATTCGGCGCGCACGCCTTCGGTCAGTCGATCCGCGACGATCCCGGCGTCGCCAACTATTCCGGCGTCGACTTCAGCGGCTTGTCCAACGAATGGCGCTATGTACTGGCGCCGCGCGCGGGGCCGTGGAGCGTACAGGCGACGTTCACAATCACGCCGCAATGGGCGCGGCTGTTCGAAGGCGGCGCGCGGGGCCAAGACTATACGCTGCCGTTTCTGTTCATACTGGAGGCGCAACCGATCGCCCGCCGGCTCTACGCCGTTCTCAACCTCGCCTACGCCCCGGAGGTTTCGCGCGCAGACGGCGCGGCCTGGGCGCGCGGCTCGGCGTTGACGGCGAGCGGCGCGCTTTCCTGGCGCTTCACGCCGGACGCGATGATCGGCGCCGAGGCGGACGCTTTGAGCGAGTTCGACGGCCTCGCGGCGCAGGCTTGGCGAGGATCGGCGCTCTTTCTGGGGCCGACGTTCCACTACCAACTCACCGAGAAAATCGACGTGTCCGGCGCCTGGACGCAACAACTCGCCGGCCGCTCCCGTGGCGACGCGCGCGCGCTGAACCTCGTCGAGTTCACCCGCTCGCAGGCGAAGCTGCGGCTGGAGATGGAGTTCTAAAAGCCTCCAATTTTATGAATCGAAGACATAGCCGCATGCCGGATTTTTGAATTAACGAGTCTTTCCCGCCGCGCTAAAGCAGGCGCAGCCCGCATCCGGGACCTTCTCTACATTGGGAGCGACGATGCCGCGAGACAACGATCAGGTGTGGCTCATCACCGGCTGCTCGACTGGCCTCGGGCGCGAGTTGGCGAAGCTCATCATCCAGCGCGGCTGGCGCGCCGTCGTGACGGCGCGCGACGCCTCGCAACTCGCCGACATCGCGAAAGGCGGCCGTGTGCTGGCGCTCGACCTCAACGTCACCAATCCCAAGCAGATCTTGTCGGTCGTGGCGACGGCCCACGAAAAATTCGGGCGCATCGACGTGCTCGTCAACAATGCCGGCTACGGCTACCAGAGCACGGTCGAAGAGGGCGAAGAGACCGAGATTCGCGATCAGTTCGAGACCAACGTGTTCGGCCTGTTCGCGCTCACCCGCGCTGTTCTGCCGCTGATGCGCGCGCAGAAAAGCGGCCACATCATCAATATCACCTCGGTCGCCGGCCTCATCGGCTTTCCGGGGTCCGGCTATTACGCCGCGAGCAAACACGCCGTCGAAGGCTGGTCGGATGCGCTGCGGGCCGAGGTCCAACCGCTCGGCATCGGCGTCACCTGCGTCGAGCCCGGCCCGTTCCGCACCGATTGGGCGGGACGCTCGTTGCGCCAGACCCCGACTCGGATCGCGGACTATGCGGAGACGGCGGGAAAACGTCTCGAAATGACCAAAGGCTACAGCGGCGCGCAGCCCGGCGACCCCGTTCGCGCCGGGGAGGCGATGATCGCGCTGACGGAAACGGCGAACCCGCCGCGTCACCTGGTGCTCGGCGAGTTCGGTTACCGCACGATCGTCGAGAACCTGCGACAGCGGCTGGCCGAGATCGAAGGCCAGCGCGCCACGAGCCTGGCGGCGGACTTCCCGAAGAGCTGAGCCCTACACCGCAGGAAACAGCGCCGCGAGCCGCGCCCTGCCCGCTTCGACGTCGAAATCGTCGGCGCCGACGGCGATATGCGCCAGCAGCGCCTCCGCCCGCGCCCGCGAGCGACCGGCGAGCGGCGGCGCGACCTCGGCGATCGGCCGCGCCTCGGCGAGATCGCCATTGCAGTGAAGCGCGATGTCGACGCCCGCCGCGAAGGCGTCGCGGGCGCGCGCGTCGAACGGGCCGCCAAGCGCCTTCATCGAGAGATCGTCGGTGAACAAAAGGCCCTCGAAACCGATCTCGCCGCGCACGATTTCCCCGATGATCTTCGCCGAGGTGGTGCCCGGGCGATCCTTGTCGATCGCGGTATAGACGACATGCGCGGTCATTCCCGCCGGCGCGTCGGCGAGCGCGCGGAACGGCGCGAAATCGCGCTCCAGCGCCTCGCGGCTCGTTTCGACCACAGGCAGTTCGAGATGGCTGTCGACGCGGGCGCGGCCGTGGCCAGGCATGTGCTTGACGACCGGGGCGACGCCGCCAGCCAGCAGCCCCGCCATCGCGGCGCGCGCCAGGGCGACGACGCGCTGCGGGTCTCGGCTGTAGGCCCGCGAGCCGATCACCGCATGGGTCGCCTCATCGGCGACGTCGAGCACCGGCGCGCAATCGACGGTGATCCCGACCTCACGGAGATCGTGGGCGATCAGCCGCATGACGAGGCGGGCCGCGTCTTCCGCACGACCCGGCCCAAGTTCCGCATCGAAACGCGCGGCGGCGGGATAGGCGGGCCAGTCCGGCGGCCCCATCCGCTGCACGCGGCCGCCCTCCTGGTCGATCAGCACAGGCGCGTCGTCGCGGCCGACCAGCGCGCGGAACTCGCCTGTCAGCGCGCGCAATTGCTCGCGGCTCTCGACGTTGCGCTTGAACAGGATCAGGCCCCAGGGCCGGTAAAACCTTATGAACGCGCGCTCCTCGTCGTTGAGGCGCGTCCCCAGGCAGCCGCAGACGAAAGCGCGCATCAGTTCTTGGCGACGTAGCAATCGCCGCCGGAAGCCTTCACCTTGGCGCACATCGCGGCGGCGTCGGCGCGGCTCAGCCCGACGGCGCGCACACGGTAGATCGTCTCGCCGTTGCGCTCCGCCTTGCGCACCGCCATCGAGGCGCCGGAAAGCGCCTCGCCGTATTTGCCCTGCAGGCTCTTGGCGAGCGCCTTGGCCTCGCTCTCGCTCCGCGGCGCGGCGAGCTGCACGGCGTAGCCGCCGGTCGGCGTCGCCGGGGCGGCGGCCGTGGCCGTGGCCGTAGCGTCGTCGGTCTTCGGCTCGGCGTCGGCTACGGCGGGGGTTGGGGTTGCCGTCGGCGTCGTCTTTGGCTTTTTCGGCTTCGGCGTGACCGGCACGGGTCCGGCGCCCGCGTCGGCGGGCGCGGTCGTGTCGGACTTCGACATCACGCGCGCGCCGTTCTTCGGCGGCGACAGTTTCGTCGGCAGCGCGACGGCGGGGCTTGCGGCCTCGCCATCGTCGGCGGCGACCGCGCGCTTCTCCGGCTGCGCGGCGCTCGGCGTCGGCGAAGGCGTTGCGGCGGATTCATAACCCGACGAAATCAGCGTGCCGTCGGGCCGGACCGAGATCGTCTTGACGCGGCTCGGGTCGGCGCTGACCGGCGAGAGCGGCGTCGCCGAGGGGGCGACCGACGCGACGATCGGCGTATCGGTGGAAGGCGCGACCGGCGACGAATCGGCCTCCGTGGCGCTCGCCGTCGGCGACGGCGCGGCGGCGGAAGCCGACGGCTGCGGCCGCGCTGCGAGATCGACCGGCGCCTCCGCCGGTTCGACCAGCTTCGGCGGCGTCGGCGTCGGCTGCGCGGTGTCGCGCTTCAGCAAGGCGCCGGTTTCGTTGGCGGTGTGGATCGTCTCCTCGCTTGGCGGGGCGACCTTGGTCGGCGCCGTCGAGGCGAGAATCAGCGGCGGCGCGCCGGAGCGCGCGTGCCCGCCGACCTTGAACACGACGACCGCGCCCGCCATGACGGCGGCGGCGGCGATCAGGCCACCAATCTTCAATCCCCAGTTGCGGGCGCGCGCCGGCGGCGGCGCCTCTGCGGGGGAGCCCGACACCTCGGCGGAGACGGCTTCGTAAGCTTCCGCAGCGGACAGCGGCGGCTCGAAGGCGCGCGAATCGAGATCTTCCGCGTCGAACGACGGGCGCAAATCCGGCTCCGCCTCCGCGTGGGGAACAACCGGCGCCGGCGCCGGCGGCTCGCTTTCCGGCGGCGCGGCGCGGGTCTCGACCGGGGGCGTGACGCGCGCCTCGACGGGCGGCGCGAGGCTGAGGCTCGGCTTCGCCGGCGGATCGAGGCTGACGCTCGGGCGCGGCGGCGGCGGCGCGGCCTCGAGCGTCGGCTTGGCCGGCGGCGGCAGCGCCGCGTCGGAATTGGCGGGCGCCCGCGGCGTGCGACCGAACTCCAGCGCGCGCTCGGACGGCGTGCGTTCGAAACCGATCGTATCGACCAGCCGGGTCAATTCGGCGAGCGGGTCCTCCAGATTCGCCGAGGGCGCCACGGACGCGCGCAACCGGCGCTCGAATTCTTCCAGGTTGATTTCCGCGACCGCTTTGGGTTTCGCGCTGCTCATGTTCACTTGCGTCCTCGCCATAGTAACGGCGCGCTATGAAGGCTGGAGTGCAAGGAGCGCCCCCAATTCTTCCGCGCGCTGCGACCGGGCGAGACCCCGCACATCGCGGTCAGCGCATTTCCTCGGGCGCCCCGACGCCCAAAACTGCAAGCGCTGATCGCAGCACCTGCCCTACGCCGGCCGCGAGGGCTAGCCTCGCTTCCGTTACACTTCGTTCTTTTTCGTTAACGAACCGCAAACGCGGCTGCTCATTTCCTTTAGTCCAGTAAGAATGAAATTGTGTGGCCAATTCGTGAGCAAAGAAGGCGATTCGATGCGGCTCCCGTGCTTCGGCCCCCTGCGCAACGAGGCGCGGGAAGTCGGCGAGCTTCCTTAGCAGGGCCCGCTCGCCGTCTTCAACCAGGAGGGCAAGCTCCGCCTCCGCCAGCGCGGCCGGCGCGAGGTCGAGATCGGGGAAGGCGTCACGCCCCCGCCGCGCCGCGCTGAACGTGCGGGCGTGGGCGTATTGCACGTAATAGACCGGATTGTCGGCGCTCTGCTCGATCACCTTGGCGAGGTCGAAATCCAGCGTCGCATCATTCTTGCGCATCAGCATGATGAAGCGGACCGGATCGGCGCCGACTTCGTCGACCACTTCGCGCAGAGTGACGAAGTCGCCGGAGCGCTTCGACATCTTGACCGGCTCGCCGGCGCGCATCAACCGCACCAGCTGGCAAAGCCTGACTTCCAGATCGACGCGGCCGTCCGACAGCGCCTGCACGGCCGCGCGCATCCGCTTGACGTAGCCGCCGTGATCCGCCCCCCAGACGTCGACGAGGTTGGCGAAGCCGCGGTCGATCTTGTCCTTGTGATAGGCGATGTCGCTGGCGAAATAGGTGTAGCTGCCATCCGACTTCATCAGCGGCCGGTCGACGTCGTCGCCGAAACGGGTCGAACGGAACAGCGTCTGCTCGCGGTCCTCCCAATCCTCAACCGGAGCGCCCTTCGGCGGCGGCAGGCGGCCCTCGTAAATGAGGTCCTTGGCGCGCAGCGCCGCGACGGCCTCGGCGACGCGGTCGGGATCGCCGGTCAGCGACGCCTCCGAGAAGAACACCTCATGGGCGACGCCCAGCGAGGCGAGATCGTCGCGGATCATCGCCATCATCGCGGCGATGGCGCGCGCGCGGACGAGAGGCAGCCATTCCGCCTCGGGCTTTTCACGCAGGCTCGCGCCAAACTCGACCGCCAGCGCTTCGCCGACGGGCTTTAGGTAATCTCCGGGGTAAAGCCCCTCGGGGATCGCGCCGATCGCCTCGCCAAGCGCCTCGCGGTAACGCAGAAAGGCCGAGCGGGCGAGCACGTCGACCTGAGCGCCGGCGTCGTTGATGTAATACTCGCGCGTGACGTTGCGGCCGGAGAAGGCCAGCAAATTGGCGAGCGCGTCGCCGAACACGGCGCCGCGCGCGTGGCCGACATGCATCGGCCCGGTCGGATTGGCGCTGACATATTCGACGTTGACGGCGCCCTTGCCGCTCGCCTCGCCGCGCCCGTAAGCCGCGCCCTGCCGCAGCACGTCGCGCAACACGGTCTCGAACGTCGCGGGCTTCACCCTGATGTTGAGGAAGCCGGGCCCGGCGACTTCGACCGAGGCGACGTCCTCGCCGCGGCGCAGGCCCTCGGCCAACGCCTCGGCGAGCGCGCGCGGGTTGGAGCCGGCGGCCTTCGCCTCCTTGGCGTAGACCATGGCGGCGTTGACGGCGAGATCGCCGTGGCTCGCATCGCGCGGCGGCTCGACGACGAAGCGGCCGAGATCAAGCCCAGGCGGCAGCGCGCCGGCGGCGACGCGCCCGGCCAACAGCGCGACGACCCGCGCTTCGAAGTCGGCGAAGATGTTCATCATTGTCCTGAAACCTTGCGCGCGCCTCTAGCTCAACCGCGCCTCGGGGTCAAAGAGGCGACGGTATTCGCCGAGCGCGAATCGGTCGGTCATGCCGGCAACGTAATCCGCCGAGGCGCGCTCCGCTCCGCTAGCCGCCGCCCGCGCCGCCCAGAATGGCGGCATCTCCGCCGGCTTTTCAGCGTAAGCCGAGAACAGCGCGCGCACGATGCGGTCGGCCTGTTCGCGCATCCGGTTGACGTCGGGGTGGCGATACATCCGCGTGAACAGGAAAGCCTTGATCTCGCGCTCCGCCGCCGCCATCGGCGCCGAGAACGCGAACATCGCCCGCGCCGCCCGCCGAACCTCGGCGGCGGTCTCGACCGCGTCGTCCTTCAGCCGCTCGCGGGTCGCAACCAGCGCGTCCTCGACGAAACGGGTGATGACGCGTCGCGACAACTCATGGATGGCGCGCGAGTCTTCAAGACCCGGGTGCTGGGCCTCGATTTCGGCGATCAGCGCGGCGAGATAGGGGACGCTCGCGAGGTCGGCGAGCCTGAACAGACCGGCGCGCAAGCCGTCGTCGATGTCGTGCGCGTTATAGGCGATGTCGTCGGCGATCGCGGCCGCCTGCGCCTCCAACGAAGGATATTCGGCGAGCCGCAGCGGCTGGCGGCGATCGTAGGCGAGGATGGCGGCGGGCACGCCGCGCGCGCGCCAGCGCGGCGCCGGGCGGCCTTGCGCGTCAATCAGCGGGCCGTTGTGCTTGACTAGGCCGTCGAGCGTCTCCCAGGTCAGATTGAGGCCGTCGAACTCGGCGTAGTGGCGCTCCAGTTCGGTGACGAGCCGGAGCCCGTGGCTGTTGTGGTCGAAGCCGCCGAATTCGGCGAGGCAGGCGTCGAGCGCCTCTTCGCCGGCGTGGCCGAACGGGGTGTGGCCGAGATCGTGGCCGAGCGCGATCGCCTCGGCCAGGTCCTCGTCGAGCGCAAAGGCGCGGCCGAGCGCGCGGGCGAGTTGCGCGACCTCGATGGTGTGGGTGAGGCGGGTGCGAAAATGGTCGCCCTCGTGATGCACGAACACCTGGGTCTTGTGGGCGAGCCGGCGGAACGCCGTGGAATGGACGATGCGGTCGCGGTCGCGCTGGAACGGGGTGCGCGTCGGCGAGGCGGACTCGAGCCGCAGCCGGCCGCGCGAGGCGTCGGGATCGGCGGCGAGCGGCGAATGAGGCGGGTAAGTCGGGGCCAACATGCGAGTTCGGGTTGCGGTTCCGGCCGCACGGCTTATCTTGCGGAGGGAAACCTTCTACAACCGGATCGCGACATGAGCGAGAGTCCCTGCCCTGACGATCAGCGCCAATGCGGCGCGGCAATTGAACCACGTGCTCGCCGACGACCCCGACGCGGCGCTGCGCATCTCCGTCAAAGGCGGCGGCTGCTCGGGCTTTCAGTATGAGTTCGACGTCGAAAAGGCGCGCGCCGACGACGATTTCGTCGCCACGCGCGACGGGGTGACGGTGCTCGTCGATCCCGTGTCGCTGGAGATGATGAAGGGCGCGGAGCTCGATTTCGTCGACGACCTGATGGGCCGCGCGTTCAAGGTGAAAAACCCGAACGCGGTCGCCTCCTGCGGCTGCGGCGTCAGTTTCTCGCTCTGAACGGACGCCGACGGCTCGACCGACTCACTTCAGCGCGCTGCTCACTTCCGAGAACTCGGAACTGAGCTGCGTGCCTAGGTTAGTGAGCACAGTAACGAGGGTGATCGCAAGTATCGACGCGAGCAACGCATATTCAATGGCGGTCGCGCCATCTTCAGCGGCAAGAAACGATTGCAGAAGACGCATTACAAAATTCCCCCGCTGACGCCTTTTCCTCAACAAGCATGGCGTCCGAAGCGTCCACTAGCAGACATATTTCTTAACATATCCTCCCACTATTACCCAGAGTAATTCGATTGCAAGCGAAGGTAAGCGAGCGCCTTGCCGATTACTTGGCATTCGATCTAAATCTGTTGGACGCTGCAGGCCGACGCGCCGTCGCCTCGCCTCGTGCGAGGCGACGGGCCGGCTGCGTGGGGCGTTGGCGACGCGCAAGCGCCGCCGTCTCGACGGCGCCGCCAACGACGATGCGGCGGCGCGCCGCCACGATCATTTCAGCGCGCTGCTGACTTCCGAAAATTCGGAGCTGAGGCGGGTGCCGAGGTTGGTGAGCACCGTCACCAGCACGATCGCCAGCAAGGACGAGATCAACGCATATTCGATGGCGGTCGCGCCTTGCTCGTCGGCGACGAAACCCCGGATTGTTTTCATCATGACTTCGCTCCAAGAATTGCTCACGGGTTGAGGGCGCTAGCGGCTCAAGGAAGCGCCCGGCCCATGCTTGGAGACTACGCTGAGAAGGACATCCGCGAAATTGTCGAGACTACCTACGCAAGCGCGATTTCGTGGTTGATTAATCATTATTGGCCAGCGCTACACGCAACAGGGTCGAGATCGACTTGGCGTCGAACTTGCGTAATACAGCAGCGCGATGGTGTTCTGCGGTCCGCACCGTGATGTCGAGGCGCGCGGCGATCGTCTTGGTCGGGCAGCCTTCCAACAGAAGCGCGAACACTTCCGCCTCGCGCTCCGTCAGAGTCGCCCGCTGCTCGCGAAACCGCGCCGCTTCGGTTTCGTTTTCCGACTCGCGTTCGGCGTGGCTCAGGGCCTCCTCGACCACGCTCAGCAGGCTCTCGGCGTCGAATGGCTTCTCGGCGAAATGATAGGCGCCGAGTTTCATCGCCTTCACCGCGGTCGGAACGTCGCCGTGTCCCGTCATCATGATGACGCAGGCGCGCTTCGAGCGCTGCGTCAGACGGGCGAGCATGTCGATCCCGCTGAGGCCAGGCAGGCGGTTGTCGAGGATGACGCAATAGGGCTCGTCGTGCGGCGCGTTCTCCCAGAACCCTTCGGCGGAGGCGTATTCCTCGGTGACGAAGCCGACGGTCGAGAGCAGCAGCGTCAGCGCCTCGCGGATTTCGGGTTCGTCGTCGACGATGAAGACGCGACGCTTCGCCGGTGAGTTGGTCATGCGAGCGGCAACTCCAGCTCGAAACGGGTTCCGCCGGTCGGCGTCCGGCGCCACGTCAGACTCGCCGCCGTGGCGGATGGCGATCTCCTTGGCGAGCGGCAGACCGAGGCCCATGCCGCGCGGCTTGGTCGTCTCGAACGCCTCGAACAGCCGGTCGGCGATTTCCGGAGCGACGCCGGGCCCGTTGTCCTCGACCGCGAGCACCGCGCGGTCCTCGCGCCCTTGCAGGTCGACCGAAACCAATCCGCCGTGCGCCGGGGCGGCCTCGATGGCGTTAAGCACGAGGTTGGCGAGCGCCTGCTCGACGCCGACCCGGTCGACGGAGGCCAAGAGCGGCCGATTCTCCGCGCCCGTGCGACGGAGCCGCACCCCGCGTTCTCGCGCCGCGTCGCCCTGCAGCTTGACGATCGTCTCCACGAGTTCGTCGAGATCGACCTGCTCGCGCGTCAGCTCCCCTTTGGCGACGAAATCGCGCAGCCGCTCGACGATGCCCCGCGCTCGCGCCGCCTCGCCCTCCGCCTTGCGCAGCGCCGCCAGCGCCTTGTCCTGGCCGAGTCCGGATTCCAGCAGTCGCCGGGCGCTGACGACGTACGTGGCGATCGAAGCGAGCGGCTGACTGATTTCGTGGCTCATCGCCGCCGCCAGCGCGCCATTGGTGGCGCGCTCCGAGACCTTCGCGAGTTCGGCCTGTTGACGGCGCAATTGCGCGGTCGCCGCCTCCCATTCGGTCACCGTCGCGCCGAGCGCCTGTCCCGACACCGACAGAATGAACATCATCACCTGGTAGGCGCCGAACTGCCGGTCGGGAATATGGAATGAATCCATCGCGACCAGCAGAAAGACCTGGACGAACATCAGCGTGAGCGCGCCCGCGTCGTAGCCGAACTTGAGGCCGATCAGCAGGATCGGCAGATAGGTCAGATTGAACAGATAGCGCCGGTGAACCGTCGAGGCGCTTACGATGATGATGAGCGCGACGAAGATCAACGTGACGGCGAACAGGAATATCGGATAGCCGATGCGCGGCCGCCGCCACGGCGCCGCGGCGACGACCCGCAGCAGCGCGCCGGTCGCCGGAATGAACACCCCCATCGCCGCGGCGTCGCCGATCCAGAAGCCCGCGTAAGACGGCAGGAACGCCGACGGCTTCAATTCGCCGACCCCCGTCAACGCGCCGCAATAGATCAATCCGGTAATTGCGGCGCCCAGCGGCGCCACCGCCATGACGGCGGTGAGGTCGCGCGGCCGCATGGCGCGAATGTTGAGGTGGAAGCCGTGGCGCAGCACCATGGCCATGCCGAGGTAGCCGGCGGCCAGCGTCGTCTCGGCGCAGACCACGGCGGCCATCGAGTGATGCGCGTGACCCAACGCCATGTCGACGCCGATCTGCGCCAGCAACACGATTGGCGTGTAAGCCCAGGATTCCATGATGAGCATGACGCTCAGCGCGTTGTCCGGACTCCACAGGGTGATCGGCGACCCATTGAGGCTGCGGTGATCGGTGACGGCGTTGATCACGAAATAGACGACGAGGTAGGCCAGCGACACCAGCGCGAAAGTGCGCGCGCGCTGGGGCTCGACGTAGGCTCTTGCAAATCCCGGCGCTGCGAAATCGGTCACCTGGGGCTCCTTGACAACGCCAAGGAATAGCCGGCGCAGGTTCAAAAACCGTTGCCGCCGTTAGGGTTTTCGTCGCCGCCGGCGCACCCGGCGCAAAGTATTGAGCGCCTCGACGCCGCCAGAGAACAGGAACGCCGCGTAGATATAGCCCTTCGGCACATGCAGGCCGCAGCCATCGGCGATCAAGATCATGCCGATCATCAGCAGAAAACTCAAAGCCAGCATGACCAGCGTCGGGTTCGACGTGATGAACCTCGACAACGGCCCGGCGGCCAGACCCATCAGCACGATGACGAAGATGACCGCGGCCGCCATCACCGGAAAATGATCGGTCATACCGACCGCGGTGACGATGGTGTCGATGGAGAACACGAAATCGAGCGCGACGATCTGGACGATCGCCGCGGCGAAGCCGAGCGGCGGCGCCAAGTCGGCGCCCCCCTCGTGGCCCTCGACGTGATCGTGGATTTCCTGCGTCGCCTTGGCGAGCAGGAACAGGCCGCCTGCGATCAGCACAAGATCGCGCAGCGAAAAGCCGTGGCCGAACAGGGCGAACAACGGCTCGGTGAAACTTACGAGAGCCGCCAGCGCGCCGAGCAGCGCCAGCCGCAGCAGCAGCGCAAACGCCAGCCCGACGACCCGCGCCGCGCCCTGGCGCGGCGGCGCAACCCGCGAAGTCACCAAAGCGAGGAACACCAGATTGTCGACGCCGAGCACAAGCTCCATGGCGATGAGCGTGGCCAGCGCCGCCCAGGCCGAGGGGTCGGTCAGAAGAGCGAACGGATCAGTCACGCTTCGCCGATCCTGGCGAAGCGACAACCCTGCGGGCGCCCCATTCCCTTCATGCCGTTCTCCCGCTTCGCCGTCCGCAGGTTCGGAGGCGGCGGACGTAATGTCAACGCTCGTCACGTCGCTCGACGCCGTCACGCTGGCCGGTCTATAGAGCGAGCGAGGGCTCGGGGAGATCGAAGGTTTGGCGCACAGTCTCGCCGCCGTTGCGTTTCTGGCGCCGGATTACGACGCGGCCGTCGCGTGGTTCCGCGACGGACTCGGCTTCGTCGTCCTGGAGGACCGACCGCTCGGCGGCGACAAGCGTTGGCTGGTCGTCGGCGACCCCTCGGGATTTGGCGCGCGGATCGTCATCGCCCGCGCCGACGGGGACAAGCAGCTCGCGACGGTCGGCGGGCAAGCCGGCGGCCGCGTCGGCTATTTTGTCGAGACCGACGATTTCATCCGCGATCACCAGCGCTTCACGCAAAACGGCGTCGAGTTTCTGGAAAGCCCGCGGCGTGAGCTCTACGGCGTGGTCGCGGTGTTCAAGGACCCCTGGGGCGGCAAGTGGGATTTGATTCAGCGCGACCGTTCGGTCCCCGCCGCGCCGCTAAAGCGACAGATCACGCTGTGGACGGTGGCGATCGGCGCCTTCGCGCTGGTGGTCAACACGCTGGGATCGGAAATCGCGCCGTTCCTTTGCGGCATCGCGGTCGGCTATTTGCTCAATCCGGTCGCGCATCGTCTGCAGAGCTTCGGCTTCAGCCGAATGATGGCCTCGCTGACGATCCTGCTCGCCTTCATTGGCGTCGTCGGTCTCGCCGGCGTCACCCTGGTACCGGCTTTGCTGCGCGAGATCGCGCAGTTCTCAGACAAGCTGCCCAGCTACATCACGACCTTGCAAACGTTGATCGCGACCAAGGGCTCGCAATTCGTGGCGGCGCACGGCTCCTGGCTGCAACAGTTCGGGCTCGGCGAAACGTTCACCGCCGACCAGATACAGAAAGCCGTCGGCGATCTGATGAGTCAGAGCGGCGCCTGGGCGTTGACTGGTCTCAAGAAACTCGCCGTCGGCGGCGCGGCGCTCGTCAGCTTCCTGTCTTTCCTCATTGTCACGCCGGTCGTCGCGTTCTACATCCTGGTCGATTGGCACAAGATGATCGACACGGTCGATTCCTGGCTGCCGCGCGACAATCGCGCGGAGCTTCGACAGATCGCCGCCGAAATCGACCATGCTCTCGCCGGTTTCCTGCGCGGCCAGTCGGTAGTCTGCCTTTTTCTCGGCTGCTGGTTCGGGATCGGCCTGACGCTGATCGGCCTCGATTTCGCGCTGCTGATCGGCGTCACCGGCGGCGTGCTGAGCTTCATGCCCTATATCGGTTCGTTGACGGCGCTGGTGTTGGCGCTCGGCGTCACGATTGTGCAAAAGGGATTGGACCTGCACATGCTGGCGATGACGCTCGCCGTGATTGGCTCAGGCGAGTTCCTCGAAGGCTACGTCATCTCGCCCAAACTCGTCGGCGAATCGATCGGCCTGCATCCGGTGTGGCTGATCTTCGCGCTATTCGCGTTCGGCGAGTTGTTTGGATTCACCGGCCTGCTCGTCGCGGTGCCGACGGCCGCGGCGCTCGGCGTGATCATTCGCCATTTGATCCGCAGCTATCAACAAAGCCCGCTCTATCGCGGCCGGCCGGCGACCGCCGTCGGCTCATGAGCGAAACGCGGCAACTGCCGCTGCCGTTGCCGCATGAACCGAGTTTCGCGCGCGACGATTTCCTCGCCGCGCCGTCGAACGCCGCGGCGAAGGCGCTGCTCGACGCTTGGCCGCGCTGGCCTGCGCCGCATATGTTGTTGATCGGACCGTCCGGGTCGGGAAAGAGCCACCTCGCCGCCATTTTCGCGGACGCGGCGGGCGCGCGGCGGCTGACGGGACGCGATCTCGCGAGCTTTGATCCGCAACAGGTTGCCGACGAGTCTGCGCTCGTCATCGACGACGCGGACGCATTCGCCGGCGCCGAAGCGCCGTTCTTTCATCTGCTCAATCGCGCTCGCGCGCTCGGCGCCACGGTTTTAATGACCGCGCGGCGGCCGCCCGACCTCTGGGAGATCGCAACGCCCGATTTGCTGTCGCGGCTGCGTCTCGCTCCGATCGTCGCGCTCGATCCGCCCGAGGTCGATCTGATCGAAGCGGTGCTGACGAAATTGTTCAGCGACCGCCAGCTCGCCGTCGAACCGTCGCTGATCGCCTATATCGCCCGGCGGCTCGACCGTTCGCTCGGCGACGCCCGCGCGCTCGTCGAGGCGCTCGACGCGGAGGCGCTGGCGCGCGGCAAGAAGGTTTCGCGCGCGCTCGCCGCGGAGTTGCTCAAGCGCGACGCGCCGGACTGAGGCGCTTCACAGCGGCGGCGGCGAGAAACCGCCGAACTCGCGCTCGATGAGCCGCGCCAGCGCGAGCGGCGTGCGATCCTCCAGCCATGGCCCGATGATCTGCGCCCCTATGGGAAGTCCCTCCGGAGAGCGTCCGATCGGCAGCGCGGTCGCCGGCAGGCCCGGCATCGTCGCGACGCCCGGCCAAGCCAGGAGGCCAAGGTACTCCTGCGCGGCGCCGTTGACGATCAGCCGCCGTTTGCCTTGGTCGGGCTCATGGTCGTGCGGAAAGGCGGGCGTCTGCGTCACAGGCGCGATCACGGCGTCGAATTCCGCGAAGAACGCCCGCCATTGCGCGCGCGCCCAGTTCCGGCGCATGTTGGCGCCGACCCAGCTTCGAAAATCGAGCGTGGCGTCGCGCACGATCCGCGCCGCCAGGCTCTCATCGCCCGGATCGAGCTTCGCGGCCGCCTCGCGCGCAGCGGCGGCCTCCGGCTCCGGCCAGCGCGCCCCGAGCGTCGCGAAAAGCAGACGAACATAGAGCCATGCGCCCGCCGTCAGGTCGGGCAGAAGTTCGCTGCCGCGCGCGACCTTCGCGCCCTTCCGTTCGAGGCCGGCCGCCAGCGTCGCGATCGCCTCGGCGACGCAGGTCTCGGTGTCGAGGAGGGGATGCCGGTCCAAAACGAGAAGGCGGAAATCGGCGATGCGGCCGTGGCGAGCCGGCGGCAGCGCCAGACGATAGCCGACGCCCATATCGAGCGGATCGGGGCCGGCGATGACGTCGAGCAGCGCCTCGAGGTCTTCGGCGCTGCGCGCCATCGGGCCGATCACCGAGAGGTCGATTGATCCCGGCAGCGCCGGCATGCCCGGCGGCGTCTGGCCGCGCGGCGGGCAGAGGTCATGCGTCGGCTTGTGCGCAAAAACTCCGCAGAAATGCGCCGGCACGCGCAGCGAACCGCCGATGTCGGAGCCGAGCGAAAGCGCTCCGAACCCGGCCGCCAGTGCGGCCGAAGACCCGCCGGACGAGCCGCCCGGCGTGCGGGCGAGATCGAAGGGGTTGTTGGTCACGCCGTAGATGTCGTTGTAGCTCTGCCAGTCGCCAAGCGCCAACGGCACGTTGGTCTTGCCGAGGATCGCCGCACCCGCCTGCTCGACGCGCTGCACCGCGAGCGCGTCCTCGTCGGGGCGGAAGTCGCGCGCGTCGGGGACGCCCCAGGTGGTCGGCGTCCCTGCGAGATTGAACGATTCCTTGATCGTGATCGGCACCCCGAGCAGCGCCCCGCGCTCGCCCCGGGCAAGCCGCTCGTCGGCGGCCCTCGCCGCGGAGCGCGCGCGGTCGTAGGTCTTGACGCAGATCGCGTTGATCGGTCCGTCAAGCGCGTCGATGCGCGCGATGGCCGCCTCGGTCAATTCGACGGCGGAGACTTCGCGGGCGCTGAGCGCGCGGGCGAGTTCGGCGGCGGTGGCGTAGGGAGAGAGGGGCATGACGACCTGCGTGGGAAATCGTGCAAGACAGCGTTTACCACCCCGCCCGCGCGACGACCATATCCTCCACGACGTAGCGGACGTGGCGATAATCGTGGATCTCGACAATCTCTCCGTCGCGCCACTCGACGCGGGTTACATAGAGCAGCGTTTGCCCATCCGGGTCGAGCGCCGCGACGACGTCGCGCCCCTCGGCGCGCGCCGGCGCCATCCGCCAATCGTCGAGACGGCCATAAATGCTGAGGAACGTGCCGGCGACTTGTTCGGGTCCGCGCAGCGTCGCCCGCGCGTGTTGGACGACGCGCACCTCTTCGGCGAGCAACGCCCGCAAGGCGCCCCAGTCGCGGCGATTGAACAAGTCCGCGTAGCGGGCCGTCTCGGGACCCGGCGACACGGGCGGCGCGTCGGGCGCGGGCGGCTGCGCCCGGACCGCGAGCCGCGCCCGATGCAATTGGGCTTTCGCCGCGGCGGGCGACAGGTCGAGCGCAGCGGTGATGTCTTCGAGTGACAGTTCCAGCACATCCTTGAGGATCAAGACGCTGCGCTGCGTGACGGGGAGGCGAACGAAGCGCGAAAGCGCGAAGCTGACGATCTCGGCGCGCTCCAGCGCCTCCTGCGGGGTTTCGGGCGCCTCGCCGCCCTCGATGAGCGCGGCCGAATGCGCCCGCGTGTCGCGCGCGCGCAAAACATCGACGACCCGGTTGTGCGCGATCCGCAGCAGCCACGGTTTCAGCGGCGTCTGCGAATCCAGCGTTTCGATCGACCGCAACGCCCGCTCCGCCACGTCCTGCACAACGTCCTCGCCGTCGAAGCCGCTACCCAGCATTCGGCTGGCGTAGCGATGCAGTTCGCGTCGGGCGGCGACGAGCAGGTCCGCCAGTTCGTCGCGCCGGGACGTCATGCCGTCGGTTCTAGCACGGTGAGACCGCCGTCGCCGGTGAATCGGAACGCGCGCCCCGCTTCCCACGCCGGCTCGGTGAGGATGCGCGCGACCGCTTCGCCGACGTCCGCCGGCGTGAGCGGCTTGCCGAACCGCTCCAGGAACTTTTCGACCGAGACGCCCAGCCGTTTGGCGTAGCCGGCCGCGCCCGCATCGCCGACCGCCCCGCCGGGGATCATCTGGCCGGGAACAAAGGTCTGGAAATCGATGCCGAGGCCCGTCTGCTCGGAAAACGCCGCCGCATAGTTCGTCGCCAGCCATTGCATGCGCTTGGCGCCGCCATAGCCGCCCGACATTGGCGACCCGCCGATCGCGGCGCCGCTCGAAATCGTGACGAAGCGCGATCCTTTCCGCAGCGGCGCATTCAGCGCGGCCTGTATCCAGGCGAGCGCGCCGTGCGTGTCCGTCTCCCAGGTCGTTGAAAACTCCTGCCAGCTTATCGTATTGATCGGCGCCATCGGCGGGACCGCGCCCGCGGCGAACACGATGGCGTCGGGCGCGATGCGCTCGACGAGCGCCCGCGCGCGAGCGCCGTCGGCGACGTCGGCGGATTCGATCGCCGCCGGCAGTTCCGCCTGCGCCGCCTCCAGCCGCGCGCGATCGCGGGCGACGAGGGTCACTTTCGCCCCGCGCGCGGCGAGCGATTTCGCGATCGCCAGGCCGAGCCCGCGGCTGCCGCCCGTGACGATGACTGATGAGGACGCCATATCCATAACCGTCTCCTTCGATACCGGCGTGAAGACGGATGGGCGGGGGAAAAGGATTCGCCGCAAGCGCGTCGAAGGTGAATTTATCGCCGCCAAAATGGTAGGAACGCTCAACTTCGACAGCGCAGGGGCGTCGATATGGAAGACCGGGAGATTCGCGCGGCTCTGGATCGCCACTGGGCCGCCTCCGACGCCAACGACTTCGAGACGGAGCACGACATTTACCGAGACGACGCCGTGCTCGAATATCCGCAATCGGGCGAGCGCATCCGCGGCCGGGGCAACATCCAGGCGTCTCGCGCCGCGCAACCGAACCAGAAGCGCTTCACGGTGCGGCGGATCGTCGGCTCGGGCGCTCTATGGGTGACGGAATTTGTCCTCAGCTACGATGGACAGCCGTCCTACACGGTCAGCGTGATGGAGTTCGTCGAAGGCAAGGTGGCGCGCGAGACCCAGTATTTCGCCGATCCGTTCGAGCCGGGGCCTTCGCGGGCGCAATGGGTCGAGCGGATGGCCTGAAGGGTGGCCCCTCGCCGCCCGCTCGCCCGCGCGCAACTGCCGATCGATACGGCCTCGCTCGCCCGCTATCTCATCGGCAAGGTTGTGGTGCGGGCGTTGCCGGAAGGCGTCGTCAGCGGCCGAATTGTCGAGACCGAGGCGTACATCATCGGCGACGCCGCCGGCCACGGCTTTCGCGGAATGACGGCGCGCAATCGCTCGCTATTTCTCGAACGCGGCCACGCTTATGTGTACCTCGCCTACGGCGTCTCCTACATGCTGAACGTTTCGAGCGAGACGCCCGGGGTCGGAAACGGCGTGCTGATCCGGGCGCTGGAGCCGCTCGAAGGTTTGGCGATCATGCGGGTGAATCGGGGCGTCGAGCGCTCGCGCGATCTGGCGCGCGGACCTGGGCGGCTCGCCGCCGCGTTGCAGATCGACCGCCGGCTCGATGGCCTCGACCTTTGCCGAAAAGGCCCGCTGTGGCTGGGAGATGGCGACGTCGACCCCGGCGAAATCGGGGAGAGCGTCCGGATCGGCATTACGCGCGACGCGGAGCGCGTGCTGCGGTTCTATGTCAGGGGGAGCCTGTTCGTCAGCGGGCCGAAGTCGCTCAATGCGTAGGCGTGCACTCTATCCCTCGCGACAGAAATGACTCTTGGGTAGCGTCCCACATAGTTGAGGAGTATGTTTGTTTCACAGGAGGAACACAGTTCTGACACACGATTACTTTTCGCTAGATGGTAACGTCAATGACATCGAAGAGGCGGCCTTCCTGCAGCTTCTCATGGCTGGCGCAACATCGTTTTCTGACATGCTTTACCGGCCGGACGCCCTGACAAGCCCGTACCATCCCTGGCGATTCCGCGTTAATCAGATTTCGTTTCACAACGTGAGTTTCAAGCAAACAAGAATCGCCGATTTCGAATTTAGAAATTGCACGTTTGAGAAATGCCTATTCATAAGCACAATTTTCCAAAATTGCCGCTTCACTTCGTGTCGATTTTTGAATTGCAATCCACATCGGATCGAGTTTGAAGATTGCTTCGTTGATCCGCGGTCATTTGTAAAGTGCATTCCTGAGCGGAAATTCGCCAACATCGGCGTGTATCTTTTCCAGGAACTCCTGCGAAACAGTCGACAACAAGCTCAACCTGACTTCGCAGATGAGGCGCAATACCAATTTAGGAGGTGGCAAAGGTTCCAACTCCGCGAGGAACTTCGAGCAGGCCGGATTTCGTTATTCCATTTTTGGGTATGTTTTCGTTTCTCAGGACTTCTAATCTTTGATCTGTTGCTGGGATCGGGGATGCGCCTGGGGCGATTCGCGATCAGCGCCCTAGTTCTACTCATGCTGGTTTCGACGTTGAATTGGCAGTTTGCCGGCCCCTTCGGCCTCCATGACGATACTAAGATTATTGGGGGTTTCCTCGAAGCTTTTTACTTCTCCACGGTGGTCATGACGACAGTCGGCTTTGGAGATATCGTCCCCAAGGAGCCGCTCGGGAGGCTGTTTGTCAGCGGCGAGGCGATCCTCGGCTTTGTTCTTTTCGCGTTGCTAACTTCAACAATATATCGAAAGCTTTCTTCCTAGGTGGGCCACAATGATAAGCGTGTGCATATTTGGCTCGCAGGCCCGCAGGACTGCGGATGCCCTCAGCGACCGTGATGTTCTACTTATAGGGTCGCCTTCGACCTTACTGAATCAAATCATTGCGCGCTGGACCGCCGACGCATGGAATGTTTCGGTTTTTGACCGGGCCGGCTTCGCACGCATGGCAGACGTGCGCTCGCTATTCATCCAGCACCTGAAGCAAGAAGGGAACATACTGTGTGATGAGGGCGCTTTTCTAGCTTCAACAATGGAGCGATACACGCCGAAGGCCGATTATTTACCCGAGCGAAATGACGCACTGACGCAGATCATTAGATTGCCAACTGCGATGCAGGCGTACTGGCCTAATTTGTGCCTTGCGGACATTATCTACGTTCTATTTCGAAATGCTGCTATACTTCATCTGGCGAGTTCGAGAGAATATTGCTTTCAGTACAACACGTTGATCGGGCGGATTGCAGATTTATTTGCTCTTAGCGGTCGTGAGAAAGGCTACCTACTGGCATTGCGCAACTTGAAACACGCCTACAGGCGGCGCGAGACTGGCCTTCCGGTCGAATGTTTGCTTGGGAATGCAAGGGAAGTAATCGAAACAATTGTGATGCGACTACCCAGCCTACTACCAAGCAGCATCGAGGAGGGTGACACTACAGACGAATACTACAGACTGCGCCTGTCTGAACTCGATCTTGTGAGCCAAACAGAGCCGTTGCGCCTCGATGCGCTTATGCCCACCGACAGTCTTTTCGCCGCGTGGAAGCAGATTAGAGGGGCCGGCGGTTACCCAAAACCAAGAGTAAATCTTAACTGATTCCGCCTAGTGCGTTTGTGCTTCCGGGGTCACGGGTCTCCGGACGCCGCAGTCGCGAGCGGCCCCTACTCCCACTCGATCGTCCCCGGCGGCTTCGACGTTACGTCGTAGACCACCCGGTTGATGCCCTTCACTTCGTTGATGATGCGGGTCGCCGCGCGGCCGAGAAACGCCATGTCGAAGGGATAGAAATCGGCGGTCATGCCGTCGCTCGACGTCACCGCGCGCAACGCGCAGACGTTGTCGTAGGTGCGGCCGTCGCCCATCACGCCGACGGTGCGCACCGGCAACAGGACCGCGAACGCCTGCCAGATCTGGTCGTAGAGCCCGGCGGCGCGGATCTCTTCGAGGTAGATCGCATCGGCTTTGCGCAGCACGTCGAGCTTTTCCGCCGTGATCTCGCCGGGCACGCGGATGGCGAGGCCGGGGCCAGGGAACGGATGGCGGCCGACGAAGGCGGCCGGAAGCCCCAATTCGCGGCCGAGCGCGCGCACTTCGTCCTTGAACAACTCGCGCAACGGCTCGACGAGCCGCATCTTCATGCGCTCCGGCAAGCCGCCGACATTGTGGTGCGACTTGATCGTCACCGAGGGGCCGCCGGTGAACGACACCGACTCGATCACATCCGGGTAGAGCGTGCCCTGCGCCAGGAACTCGACCGGCCCGCGCCCGTCGGCGGCGATTTTGCGCGCCTCGCGCTCGAAGGTCTCGATGAACAGGCGGCCGATGGTCTTGCGCTTGGTCTCCGGGTCGGCGACGCCGGCGAGCTCGCTTAGGAACGCGTCGGCCGCCTCGACATGGACGAGCGGGATGTTGAAATGGTCGCGGAACAGTTGCACCACCTCCGCGCCTTCCCCCGCCCGCATAAGTCCGTGATCGACGAACACGCAGGTCAGCTGATCGCCGATCGCCTCATGCAGCAGTACGGCGGCCACCGAGGAATCGACGCCGCCGGAGAGGCCGCAGATCACCCGGCCTTTGCCAACCTGGGCGCGGATCGCCTCGCGCGATTCTTTGCGGAACGCCGCCATCGTCCAGTCGCGCTTGAGACCGGCGACGGCGTGGACGAAATTGCCGATCAGCTTGGCCCCGTCCGGCGTGTGGACGACCTCGGGATGGAACATCAGGCCGTAGTAGCGCCGGCGCTCGTCGGCGATCACGGCGAACGGCGCGTTCGCGGAGACGCCGACGCGGGAAAATCCCGGCGGCAGTTCGACGATGCGGTCGCCGTGGCTCATCCAGACGACGTGCTTCTCGCCCGGCGTCCAGCAACCGGCGAACAGCGGGCTGTCCTGTAGCGCTTCGACCTCGGCGCGGCCGAATTCGCGGTGATGCCCGCTCTCGACGCGGCCGCCGAGTTGCGCGGCCATCGTCATCTGCCCGTAGCAGATGCCGAGCACTGGCACGCCGGATTGGAACACGACGTCAGGCGCGCGCGGCGAGCCTTCGTCGGGCACCGAAGCCGGGCCGCCCGAAAGGATCACCGCTTTCGGCTTAAGCTCGCGGAATGCGGCCTCGGCTTTCTGGAACGGGACGATCTCGCAATAAACGCCGGCCTCGCGAACCCGCCGGGCGATGAGTTGCGTGACCTGGCTGCCGAAATCGACAATCAGCAGCTTGTCGTGGCCGGCCTCGTCGATCATCGTCGTCCTCGTTCAAAACGAAAAAGGCGCCCGAAGGCGCCCTGTTTCCTGCAAGCCGCGCCGGCTTACTTGATCTTGGTTTCCTTGAACTCGACGTGCTTGCGCGCGACGGGGTCGTATTTCGTGAACGTGTACTTTTCCGTCTTGGTGCGGGCGTTCTTCTTGGTCACGTAGAAATAGCCGGTGTCGGCGGTGGACAGCATCTTGATCTTGAGCGTAGCGGCCTTGGCCATGACGAACCCTGCGCGTTGCGGCGAATGAAAAGAGCGCCCCGGGTCGCCCCGACGCGCGCATGCAGTCTAAATAGCCGTGGCGGCGGCGAAGTCAAGGCGATCGGGCGGCGCGAGACTGCGCCACCCGCGCCTGCCACACCATGAAAAATGGCGCGCCGATCAGCTCCAGGCCGGTGAAGGCGATAAAGGGCCAAGGCGGCGGCGCGACGGCGAGCATCGAAATCGCCCGGCCGACGCCGCCCATGAAGATCGCCGCCCAAATCGCGCGGTACAGCGCCGTCTCGGTTTCGATCCGACGCGCCGCCCACAGCATCGCAAGACCCATCGCGAGCCAGAAGCCGGCGAAGAACCGCAGATTCGTGTCAAGCAGAACGTTGCGAGGGAGGCCGGCGTAAAGCGGGTCGTCGACGCCGAGAAGGCCAACGCAGCCGGTCAGCAAGGGAATGAGCGCGAGACCGTAGCTGACGATCTGCAAGGTTCGCTTGGACGACCCCATCCGCCCTGTCTCCGATAAGCGTCGAACTGCTAAGCCAGCCGCCAGTCGCCCGGCTCGTCGCGCTCCAGCGTCGTCGTATGGAGACCGAAGGGCTCGGGCGTGACGCCGCGAATCCAGAGGCTCATCCGGGCGATCCGGACGTCGAGGAATGTCGCGTTGCCCCGGTCCTCCGGAGCGGGAAAGTAAGGGTCGTAACCTCGCCGCCAGCGGCGGCCGACCTCGTCGCGATCCTCGACGAGCTTCGCTCGGCCGCTCAGCTCTGCGTACGCCTCCTGCCCGTCGCGTTTGAATAGCAGTGAGACGTCACTGCTCCGCCGCAGCGCTTGCGCCTTTTGCGAGCGCCCGTCGGTGATGAACGACAAACTCCAGCTCTGCGGATCGAGCTGGCGGGCAATGGGCCCCATCGGCCTCGGCGGGGCGCCGGTCGCCAGCAGCCAGCAAAACGGACACTCCGCGACGTTTGCAGCCGCCGCGTCGAGCAGGCGATGGACGAGATCGCTGGTTTCGGATGTCGACATCTGGGCGCTCCTTGCGTAAGCCCCGCGACCCCTTTATGCCAGATGTTGACCGCTCAGTCTAGACCAAGTAGTCTACAATTATGGCGCGACCCCGCTTCGACAACGCAAGCTTCCTGGCGGCGGCGCGCGCCATCGCGATCCATCAGGGCCCGTCGGCAGTGACCGTCGAATCCGTGACGCGACGCCTCAGCGCGCCGAAGGGCTCGTTCTACTATCGGTTCGCCTCGCGGGATTTGTTGGTTGGCGAGGTCTGGCTGGCGACGGCGCTTAAATTTCAAGAGGGGTTCTTCGCCGCGATCGACGCCAACGACGGACTTCGCGCCGCCCTTCACACCCCCGCCTGGGTGCGTGAGCACAGCGACGACGCGCGCCTGCTCATGCTGCACAGTCGCCACGACTTTGTCAGCGGCGAATGGCCGGAGCGACTGCGACGGGGCGTGAAGGACCAGGAAAACCGGTTCATCGAAGGCTTGTCGCGATTCGCGCAGGCTCGTTTCGGCGCCGTGACGCCGGCGCATCTCCGGCGCGTGACGTTCGCGATTGTGGAAGTCCCGCTCGTCGCCGTCAAACAACACCTGCAACGCGGCGAGCCTCCGCCCGCTTTGGTTGATGAGCTGATAACGGAGACCTATCGTTCCGTGATTGAAGCTGGGCGCCCGATGGCGGACGGCTGACCTACGGCGCTTCTTCGGCAAGAATCGCGCGCAACCCCTCGCGATAGCTCGGATAAAGCGGCGTCCAGCCGAGCGCCCGCAGTTTATCGCTGCGCACCCGGCGGTTCTCCTCGTAGAAACTCAGCGCCATGCCGGAGAGCCCGGCCGTCGCGAACGGCTCCGCCGGCGGCGGCGGACGCCCGAGCGCTTCAGCCGCATAGGCGATCATGTCCTCGGGCGGCGCGGGCTCGCCGTCGACGACATTGTAGATAGCGCCCGGTCGCCCGGCCGCCGCCACCGTCTCGACCGCGCGGGCGATATCCTCGACGTGGATGCGATTGAACACCTGGCCGGGCTTGACCACCCGCCGCGCTGTCCCGTCGCGCAACCGGTCAAGCGCGCTGCGGCCGCTTCCGTAGATGCCGCCGAGTCGCAGGATGTCGACAACGACGCCGGCCTCGTCGCCGAACATCGTCCAAGCCGACTCGGCGGCGACGCGGGCTCGCGCCCGCGCGGTGATCGCCCGAGTCGGGCTCGTCTCGTCGACCCAGTCGCCGCCGGTGTCGCCGTAAACCCCGACCGTCGAGAGGTAGACGACGCGCTCCAGCCTCGCGTCGCGCAGCGCTGATCCCAGCGCCCGAAGCGTCGGGTCGCCCTGCGGGTCCGGCGGAATCGACACCAGGGCGACATCGGCGCGCGCCAACCCCGCCGCAAGACCGTCGTCGGCGCGCGCGCCGTCAAACAGGAAGGCGTCAACGCCCGCCGCGCGCCATCCGTCGACCGTGGCCCGCCCGCGCGCCGTCCCGCCGGCCGGCCCGAGCGCCCCGCGCGCAATGATGCGGGTCGCGCAATAGCCGAGACCGAAGGCGAACACACTCACGACGCCACGCCCGGAACGAGTTCGCACGGCACGCCGGCGCCTACGGCGTCGGTCGACCAAGCGCCGCCGCTCCCATCGCCGCAAACCAGCGCCACGACGGTCGCGCCGTCCCGGACGCGGTCGATCGCTGCGGCGCGAACCGTTGCACCCGCCCCTGCCGGGCAACGCTCGTAACTCGCCTCGCGCCGGCCGAAATCACGCAATGTCTCGGAAACCGGACCGTCGGCGATGACATGATCGGCGGCTTGCAGCGCGCGCACCGCTCGCAAGGTCAGCAGATCGGGTGCGCCGGGACCGGCGCCAACGACGAGCAGCCGCCCCGCCCGAGGCGCCTGCGACAGCGCCGCAAAATCCGCCTCCGTTGGCGCGCGATCGACGCTGGCGAAGGCGCGCGCGGCGAAATCGAGCCAGATCGCGCGGCGCCGCGTGAGCGCCTGCCCCGCGAAACGCTCGCGCCAATCCCGCGCCGCCTGCGCCCAATCGCGCAGACTGTCGGGAAACATCGCCTCGATCCGCGAGCGCACCGCCTGCGCGAACACCGGCGCGGCGCCGTCGGTCGAGACGCCGATGACCATCGGCGAGCGTTCGACGATCGATCCGAACGAGAAATCGCAGAATTTCGGCCGGTCGATCACATTGACCCACACGCCGGCGGCCCCCGCGGCGGCGCGAAAGCGCTCCGCCTCGGCGTCGTCGCGGGCTTCCAGAACCGCGATCGCCGCGCCTTGGAGGTCGGCGTCGCGCCAAGCGCGCGGCTCGCAGTTTAGCCCGAGCTGCGCGATCGTCTGGCGCAACTTCTCGCTCACGGACGGGGCGAATAGGGCGACCTCGGCGCCGGCGGCGGCGAGCAATTCGGCCTTCCAGGCGGCCGCGTCGCCGTCGCCCGCGAGAACCGCCTTGCGGCCGGCCAGGCGAACGAAAACGGGAAGATTGGCGAGCGGATTCACGGGGGCCGTTGGTCAGATAAGAACAGACAACATACGAAACTTAACGCTGAGACAAGCTTTATGCGCGAGGATGGGCGCGAACGAGGCGTCGAGGGGCTGGCGCCGGGGCAAAAGGTATTTCGAGTGAACGATATTGCGCAAGCATCGAGCGTTGTCGCTCTCAAATCATCGGCGTCGGTCGGCGTGATTCTCGGGGTGCGCGGCGGCGAGGCGCGCGTCGTCATGCCGGTGCCCAACGCCGGGGTTCGCGCGACGGTCGGTGATTTCGTGCGCATTTGGGCCGGCGCGCGGCGACTTATCGGCATGATCACCGAGGTGGAGAGCGCGGCAGTCGGCGCGTCGCCATCGACCGGTAACGCGATCGCCCGCGTCGAAGTGATGGGCGAGATCGTTTGCGACGCGCAGGGACGCGACCGGTTCGTTCGCGGCGTCTCCGTCTATCCCGCCATCGGCGATGCGGCCGGCGTGGTCGATCGCGAGGAGTTGCGGCTGATCTACGCCGGCGACGACGACGGCGCGACAATCGGGGCCGTGCATCACGACGAAACCATCCCCGCCCGCATCTCGCTGAAGGAGATGCTCAACAAGCATTTCGCCGTGCTCGGCTCGACCGGGGTCGGCAAATCGAGCGGCGTCGCGGTCATCCTCAACGCCGTTCTCGACGCCGCGCCGAACATGCGCATTTTCCTGCTCGACGGCCACAACGAATTCGGCCGCTGCTTCGGCGCGCGCGCCAACGTCGTCAATCCGCAGAGCCTGAAGCTGCCGTTCTGGCTGTTCAATTTCGAGGAGCTGATCGACGTCGTCTATGGCGGCCGGCCGGCGATCGACGAGGAGCTCGAAATCCTCAGCGAGCATATCCCCGTCGCCAAGGGCATGTATCTGGCGCAGCGCGCCACACAGCCCGACCGTTTCGGCTTGCGCAAGCTCGACCCCAAGCGCGCCGGCTTCACGGTCGACACGCCGGTTCCCTATCTCCTGCAGGACCTCGTCAACCTGATCGACGAGCGCATGGGCAAGCTCGAAAACCGCGCGACGCGCATGCATTGCCATCGCCTGCTCGCCCGGCTCGACGCGCTGAAGAACGATCCCCGCTACGGCTTCATGTTCGAGAACGCCAACGTCGGCGGCGACACGATGGCGGAGATCCTCACGAACCTGTTCCGCCTGGAGCCGAACTGCCAGCCGATGACGGTGATGCAACTCGCCGGCCTGCCTACGGAGGTCGTCGACGCGGTCGTCTGCGTCGTCGCTCGGCTGGCTTTCGATTTCGGACTGTGGAGCGACGGCGCGATGCCGCTGCTGTTCGTCTGCGAGGAGGCCCACCGATACGCGCCGGCCGACCGCAACGCCGGTTTCGCGCCAACCCGGCGCGCGCTGCTCAGGATCGCCAAGGAGGGGCGCAAGTACGGCGTCTATCTCGGCCTCGTTACGCAGCGGCCCGGCGAACTCGATCCGACCATCATCTCGCAATGCAACACGCTGTTCGCCATGCGGCTCGCCAACGAGCGCGATCAGGCGCTGCTGCGCTCGGCGGTGACCGACGCGGTTGCTAACCTGCTCGCCTTCGTGCCCTCGCTCGGCACGCGCGAAGTCGTGGCGTTCGGCGAGGGGCTGCCGCTGCCGACGCGGCTCCGTTTCACCGAACTGCCGCCCGAGCGCCTGCCGCATAGCGAAACCTTCCGGCTCGACGACGACGGCGAAGAAGCCGGGGCGTCGCGCGGCTTCGTGCGCCAGGTCGTCGAGCGCTGGCGCGGCGCTTCGAGCGGCGCGCATCTGCATGACGATGTCCCCGAGTCGCTCACCGGACCGGCGCCGGCCGCGCGCGCCGTCGGCGGCGCCGACGCCGCTGCGGCGCGGCTCGAACAATTGCGCGCGCAAATTCTGATGCGCGGCGCCTCGTGACCGACGGCGCGACCGCGCTCAAGGCGGCCGCATTCGACGCGGCCGGCGCCGGCCTCGAAGTGCGCGACGCCAGCGGCGCGGCGGTTCTCGCCAACGCCGCGAGCCGCGTCGGCGCGGCGCCGCCCGAGGCGCTGCGCCCGGTCGAGCGACTTGTCGAGGGACGCGCCAAGCTCATCGACCAGCGCGCCTTCACGCTAGCCGGTCGCGACTACCGCGTCGTCGCGACGGTTGACTTCGACGCGCAACGGCGAATCCAGGACGATCTGTTCGCCCGCGCCTTTTTCGACGCGTCGACCGGCTTGCCGAACCGCGAATTGTGCGACCGCGCTATCGCCGATCTGATCGCGGCGCGTGACGGCGGCGGCGCATTCGCCATCGTCGTCGTCGAGATCGACAGGTTTCACGAGATCGTCGTCTTTCACGGCGCGGCGGCGAGCGAGACGCTTGCCGCTCGGATCGGCGAACGGCTCGCCCGCGAGGCCAAGGATCTCGTGGCGCGCGTCAGCCCCGACGAGTTCTGCCTGGTCATCGCCGAGCCCGGCGCTCCGCAGGAGGCGCTCGCCGCCTGTGCGCGCTGGATCGAGCGGGCGATCGAGCCCTATCTCATCGACGGCGTGGAGATCTTCGCCGCCGCCAACGCCGGCCTATGCTTCTGGCCCACCGGCGATGCGACGGCGGACGGACTGCGACGCAAGGCGCACGCGGCGGCGCGCGAGGCGCGGCGCGCCGGGGCCGGGGCGCGATTGTTCGAGGCCGAAATCGAAACGCGCGAGCGATCGCGCGCGCGTTCGCAAAACGCGCTGCGACAGGCGCTGCGCGACCGGCGGATCGGCTGCGCCTTCCAGCCCAAGCTCGATTTCCGCACGGGCGAGGTCGATTCGCTCGAAGTGCTGATGCGTTGGCGCGACGACGGCGGGGAATGGTCGGCCCCCGGCGATTTCCTCGATTTGGCGCGCGAGGGCGGCCTCATCAACGAGATCACCGCGCTGGTGTTCGAGGAGACGCTCGCCTCGATCGATGCGATCAACGCCGCATTCGGCCGCGCGCCAAGGCTCGGATTCAACATCGCCGCGCGGCAGGCGAGCGACGCGCGCTTCATGCGCGGTTTCCTCGAAAAACTCGCCGCCTCCGGCCAGGCGCCGCGCTTCATGCTGGAGATCACGGAGGAGGCGTTCCTGCCTTCGAATCAGTTCCAGACCCGCGTCCTGCCGATGATCCGCGAAGTCGGCGCGCACATCTCGATCGACGATTTCGGCGCCGGCTATTCCTCGCTGGCGACGCTCGCCGACATCACCGCCGACGAGGTGAAGGTCGATCGCTCGCTCATCACCGACATCGACAGACGGCCGCGCAGCCAAAGTCTGCTGCGGGCGATCGAGTCGATCGGCGACGCGCTGTCGACCGAGGTGGTCGTCGAAGGCGTCGAGACCGAAGCGGAGTTCCGCTATCTCTGCGACCACACGCGGATAAGGGTCGGACAGGGCTTCTATTTCAGCCGACCGCTGATGCTGCCGGACGTCGAGGGCGGCGTGGAGTGGAGACAGCGGACGCGCGCGCGAGGACGGCTGCAGCGCGCGCGCGAAGCGATGGGCGACCCGGAAGCGATTGGCTGATCCCGGACCTGTTTTAAGCCATCCCTTCGGCCCCGCCCTGCCCTCCCGCGTCGTTTCCGCCAAACGTTCGAGGATTTGACTTTTCGGACGCGCTATTTGGGTGTTTCCTGCGCGAGTGAAGTAAAAAATTCGCACGGATCGCGGGAGGGACGCTTCGATGGCGAACGGGCTCGACGTCGCGCGGCGCGTTTGCGTCGTCCTTGCTTTGGTCGGCGGTGGAGTCTGGGGGGCGGCAAGCGCTCAAGAGATCACGCCGAGCCAGGCCGGCAAGCAACAGTCGACTCCGCAAGCGGAGGCGCCCCCGGATACGTTGACCGGCGACTGGGGCGGATTGCGAACGCAGTTGCACAACATGGGCGTCGACATTACCGGGGCCTTCAAAGGCGAAGCCATAAGGAACACCTACGGCGACATGCCCAAGTTCGGGGCGCAGTCCGGCGAATTCGACGTTGGCGCCACTTTGAACACCCAGAAACTTTGGGGCCTTCCAGGCGGCACGCTGCAAACGACCATCACGCAACGCGAAGGAGAGCCGCCGCCGGGCGGTTTGTTGCAGCAATCGGCCGAAGTCTACGGGCGCGGCAATGTCGCGCGGTTGACGGAGTTCTGGTACCGCCAGAAACTCTTGGACGACAGCCTGACGATCAAATTCGGCCGTATGCCGCAGGGCGACTTCAACGGCTTTTCCTGCGATTTTGTCAATCTGACGTTTTGCGGCGCGCCGGCCGGCAATATCGTCGGCAATTATTGGTACAATTGGCCGATCTCGCAATGGGCGACCTGGGCGCGCTACGACTTCGCCGAATTCGACGTGATGGCCGGCGTCTACGAAGTCAACCCGCGCGACCTCGATTTGCAGTTCTCGCCGGGTTGGTTCTGCTGCGCGACAGGCGCCATGGGGCATTTCGAAATCGGCTGGACGCCGCAGTTCGGCGCGCAAAAACTCGTCGGCCATTACCAGGCCGGCGTATGGGACGACACGGCCGGCGGCCCCGACGTATTGCTGGGCGTCGACGGCCGCCCCTTCGCGTTGACGGGCCTGCCGGCGGAGCATCGTTCCGACAGCTACGGCGTCTATGTTCAGGGTCTTCAGCAACTCACCGGTAGCGCGATCTACGATCGCGACAACGGCTGGAAGAACCAACACGGGCTCAGCGTTTTCTTCAATTTCGTCGCGGCCGATCGCGCGACGTCGACGCTCGACAATCAGGTAAACTTTGGCCTGACCTATGTAGGATTGTCGTCGGCGCGGCCCGACGACGCCGTCGGGCTCGCGGCCGGGCGCACCGCGTACAATCCTCGCGCGGCGGAAGCGCTGTCGCTTGCGTCCCCCGGCGTGCAGGTTCCCCAGGCGGAATATCCGATCGAGGCGTTCTACAGCATCCAGGCGACGCCCTGGTGGGATGTGCGGCCGGACTTCCAGTACGTCATCCGCCCCGGCGGCTTGACCAAGGCGCACGACGAGGCGCTGCTCGGATTTCGCACCGACATGAAGTTCTGAATGACGTTCAGTCCGACGGCGGGCGTCGGCTGAGGACTATCGGCTGCCCGTGCGGCGTCGCCTCCGCCGCCTCATGCCAGGCTTGCGCGAGCGCCGCCAGTTCGCCGCGGGTCGTCGCGCGCTTCTCCGTCAACAGGCGCTCCAAGGCCTCCAGCCAGCACTCATAGTAGTCACGCTCCGGTGCCCGCGCGATCTCCGCGCCGAGCGCTTGCGTCCACTCGGCCCACGAGAACAGGCCCCGATCGCTCAGCGCGACGGCCATGGCGAACGCCTGGGCCTGCCACGGCTCGGCGAAGGTCTTCGGCTCAGACGGGATCAAGATAAGGCTCGAAGGCGTCGATCCTCACCGAGATGCGCGCGTCCGCTTCGGCGCCCCAAAGCTCGCGCGCGGTGAAACGCACGGTATAGAGCCATTGCGGGTCCTCGCCCTTCCCGTGGGCGTTGCTGTCGGGAAAGACGAAGGCGCCGCGCACCGTCTCGACGACGCCGAGCTTGCCGCGCGCGTAGCGCGGCAACCGGGTGTGGCCGGTCGGGTTCATCACCCGCGTCCGCACCGGAGCGCCGACGGCGAACGCCGCCGCGACGGCGATCGGCCGATCGCAGGGCGCGCCATGAGCGAGCGTCGCCGCCACGCGGTCGGCGGTCAGCTTGGCCGGAACCGCGCGGGCTGGGGTGAGCGCATGGCCGGCGGCGAGTTCGTCGGCCGACGCCATTGCGTGCGCGACGACGAGCCGCTCCAACGCGCTGATCCAGATGTCATAGTAGCTTTTGGAGAGATATTGCGCGGGCGGCAGGCTTTCGCGCGCGTAACGGCCCTCGTCGATGCTCCACAGGCGGCAACCGCCGGCGGCGAGCGTCACCGCGAGGGCGCGTTTCTCCCATTCCGCGTGAAACACCGGCTCGTTCGGCTCCGGCGCGATCGGGCCGAAGCCCATCATGCCGCCGAGGTCCTGCGCGCCGTTCACGACGCCGCATCCGCAGGCCGGGCGAGACCGGTCCCGATCATGCTGTCGCGGGTGACGAGGGCGGCGAGGCGCTCCTCGCTCCAATCCTGCGTTCCCGCGGGCCGCTCGGGGATGACGAGGTAGCGCGTCTCCGCCGTCGAATCCCAGACGCGGACCTCCGTCGTCTCGGGCAACGCGACGCCGAACTCGGCGAGCACGCCGCGCGGATCGATCACCGCGCGCGAGCGGTAGGGCGGCGATTTGTACCAGACCGGCGGCAGGCCCAGCACCGACCACGGATAGCAGGAGCACAACGTGCAGACGACGAGGTTGTGGACTTCAGCGCCGTTCTCGACGGCGACCATGTGCTCGCCTTGCCGGCCGCTGAAGCCGAGCTCGGCGATCGCCGCGGTGGCGTCGGCGCGCAACCGTTCGCGATAGGCGGGATCGCTCCAGGCCCGCGCGACCACCCGCGCGCCGTTGCGCGGGCCGATCTTGGTCTCATAGGTCTCGACGATAATGTCGAGCGCGGCGGGGTCGAGATAGCCCTTCTCGACGAGCACGGTCTCCAAGGCGCGCACACGGGCGGCGACTTCGGAAAGTTCGGAATGGTCGTGATCGTGCGACATGGGCGCAAAGCTTACCGCGCCGACGGGGGCCGTCAACGCACTTCCGTCAGGCTAACTGGCGGCCGCCTTATCCTTCGCGCTTTCGGTTGGAGATAGGCCCGCGCCTCTGACCCGTACGATGGATTGCAGCGCATCGAACCAGAACGGCGCGCCGAAAAGCGCCGCGATCGCCGTGACCAGCCAGCCGAGCACGGATAGAATCCAAACCTGCCAGGGCGCTCGATAGAACACCTCCCATTTGTGTGTGGTCGCCTTAGCCACACAAGCGGCGTCCCCGGGGTCGCAAGCCGGGGTCTTAGTGCACGGCGAGCCCTCGGCAGCGCATTGGTCGGCCGCTTCCTCTACGTACAATTGGAGGAAATGCCCCGGCGCCCAACCCGCCGGCAGCCGCGCCTGCGACATCTGATCGATGAGGGTCGCCGCGTTTTGCACGCCGTTGGGGTCATCGAGGATTTTCTTGTCGGCCGCGGCCGCGTTCAGGTTGCTGACCAAGGCCGGGTTGGTCCACAGCGTTCGCGCGAGACGGATGGAATCCAAGTTGAAAAGCAATGCGCCCGCCAATGCGATCAGGAACGTCCAAAGCTGATTCCACCGCTTGAATTCGCCGCTGAGCCGATCCATCGCGGCGTCGAACCAATCGGCGACCTCTTGCTTCATCGCTTCGAGGTCGCCGCTCGTCCGATCGATCACGCCTAACAGATATTGCTTGATTTGGTCGTCGGCGATCTTGTCGACCGTCGTCTTCAAATCCGCGACCGTCTGCGGGCTTGTCGTCAATTTCGTCACGTCCAGGAGCGCGCTCGCGAAATGTTCGGCTTTGACGTACGAAGGCTTGTTTTTCTCCGGCGAAGCGCCGCCGGGGCCGAGCGGATTGACGAGCGCGTGCGCGTAGAGTTGCTGCGCCAAACTCTTGAAATTGGGATCGTTTACGAGATTCTGGATGCCTTCCTTCAGCTTGCTGGCGCGCAAGCCGAACACCGAATTAATCAACTCCATGAGCGCGCTGGAAAACAGGCTGATGGCGAGAAAACCAAAGATCACGCCTGCGGCGACGTCTATGATGGTGCTGCCGAACATGAGCGTTTCCTCAACGCGCCCCTGCAATGCTTACGGGCGCTTTGGGTTCTGGAGCCTCAATCCTGGCGTTGTCTGATCTCGGGTTTATATCAAAACAACCCTGCTGCAAGTTCCGCCGTACATGAAGATAAAATGCAAAACTTTCCGTGTCAAAATTTCAAACGCAATCTTTTGAAATCAAATGGGCGCAGCATCGTCGCGCCGCGATGCGGTCTCACGTCTCCACCACCCTCCCCTCTCTTATCGTCACCCGCCGATCCATGCGCGACGCGATCTCCATATTGTGGGTCGCGATCAGCGCCGCCACGCGGCTCGCCTTCACCAGCGACGTCAGCGTCGCGAACACATGATCAGCGGTGCGTGGATCAAGATTGCCCGTCGGTTCGTCGGCCAGCAACACCCGCGGCGCGTTGGCCAACGCGCGCGCGATCGCGACGCGCTGCTGTTCGCCGCCCGACAGTTCCGTCGGGCGATGCCGCGCGCGCGGCCCCAGGCCGAGAAACGTCAGCAGCTCCCGCGCGCGCTCCGCCGCTTCGTGTCGGGAAAGCCCGGCGATCATCTGCGGCAACATGATGTTCTCTTCGGCCGAGAACTCAGGCAACAGATGATGGAACTGATAGACGAAGCCGATTTCTGAGCGCCGTAGCGCCGTGCGCGCCTTGTCGGAAATCCGCGACGTCGGCTGGCCCGCGACGTAGACCTCGCCGCTGTCGGGGGTCTCAAGCAGCCCGGCCATGTGCAGCAGCGTCGATTTGCCGGCCCCGGAGGGCGCAACCAGCGCCACCGACTCGCCCGGCCATAGCGCCAGCTCCGCGCCCGACAAGACTTCCACCGCCCCGACGCCGTCGCCGTAGCGGCGCGACAGATTTTCCAGATACAGCGCCGGCGTCTCACTCATACCGCAGCGCCTCGACCGGATCGAGCCGCGCCGCGCGCCAGGAGGGATAGATCGTCGCCAGCAGCGACAGGATGAGCGCCATCGCGACGACCGCGACCACGTCGGGCGTTTGGATGCGGCTCGGCAGGCCGGGGAGATTGTAAATCTCGGCCGGAAACAGGTTCATGCCGGTTAGCCAGCTCAAGCCGCGCCGCAGCGGCTCGACATTGTGGGCGACGACGAGGCCGACCGCCAGCCCGGCGAACGTGCCGGCGAAGCCGATCGCCGCGCCGGTGATGAGGAAGATGCGCAGGATCGCGCCGCGCGTCGCCCCCATCGTGCGCAGCACCGCCACCGCGCGCGCCTTGTCCTGCACCAGCATGATGAGGCCGGAGACGATGTTGAGCGCCGCCACCAGCACGATCAGCGAGAGAATGACGAACATCACGCTCGCCTCGACCGCCAGCACGTCGAAGAACGTGCGGTTGGTCTCGCGCCAATCGGTGTCGATCATCGGCCGCTGCTCGGCCGCGGTGAGGGCGGGACGCAGCCGGTCGATATGGTCGGGATCGTCGACATAGACCTCGATGACGTTGGCCTGCCCGTCGAGATTGAAGAACGTCTGCGCCTCGGCGAGCGGCATGAAGATAAAGGCGCTGTCGAAATTCGCCATGCCGACCTTGAAGATCGCCGCGACATTGTAGGATTTCAGGCGCGGCGTGACGCCGAACGGAGTTTGCGCGCCATGCGGGGTGATGAGCGTGATCTGATCGCCGACCCTGAGACTCAGGTGCTCGGCGAGCTTGGCGCCGACGGCGACGCCCTGGCCGGAGTCGAAGCCGTCGAGCGTCCCTTGCGTGATGTTGCTGGCGACGCCGGGCAGCCGCTTGAGGTCGGCCTCTAGGACGCCGCGGACGAGCCCGCCGGACTGGCCGAATTGCGAGGAGGCGAACACCTGCCCCTCGACGATCGGCAGCGCGAGCTTGACTCCGGGCACTTTGGCGACACGGTCGGTCACCGCGGCGTAATCGGTGAGCGGTTGTTCGACGCCTTGCAGGAAGACGTGGCCGTTGAGCCCGATGATCTTGTCCATCAGGTCGAGGCGGAAGCCGTTCATCACCGCCATGACGACGATGAGCGCCGCGACCCCGAGCATGATGCCGACGAAGGAGAAGCCGGCGATCACCGAGATCGAGCGCTTGGTGCGCCGGGCGCGCAAGTAGCGGAACGCGATCAGCCACTCGAAGGCGGAGAACGGGCGCGGGGTGGGTCCGGACACGGCCGCGGCGGCGGTTTCGAGGGCGGAGGCGGTCACAGGTCGAGGTTTCCTTGCTTAATCGAACTCTCGCGCTTGGCTTTGCGAAAAATTGAAGAGTCGATCCATGGCAAATGCGGCTTCGATCCGCCCAGAAGCTCTTCAATGGTCAGGATTTGAATTTTTGGAAATTTTCCGTGCAAGGGGCTTTCGTAGAAACCGGCCGCGGTGGATTCAACACGCATACGAGTGGTCGGGTCTTCCAGAGTCAGAAACACGCCAACCTTCGCCGCCTCTCGGTCCACCGTGGCAATCAGGTCGCGGATCATTCCCACGCCTACGTTTCCACCGCCCTTGACGGATACAATCACCTTCTCGGTAGTCTTGCCGTCCGGCTTAAAATATAGATATCCGTCCACGCCGCCGTCGGCCCCCTTTCGGCCGCCTTTAAAAGGTTGAGCCTCAATGAGAGAGAGCGCCCAAAGCTGAAATTGGTGTTTGTCGTTCTCGGCGAGCTGCCGCGCACCGCCAATATCCTTCGGCGCGCCGACAATTTCGAACTTGCTGTACGGAAAAGCATCCACAAGACGCCGACGTATCAAACTCACAGCCAAGTGGGTAATGTCAACGCCAATCCACATTCGTTCAAGTTTCTCCGCCGCATGAACCGTCGTCCCACAGCCGCAGAAAGGATCGAGCACGATGTCGCCCACCCTGGACGAGGCGCTGACAATTCTTTCCAGCAGCGCCAACGGCTTCTGCGTAGGATAGCCAAGCCGCTCCTTTGAAGCCTGATTCAGACGGTCAATGTCCGTCCACACAGACCCTACGACGATCTGTCGAGCATGCGGGTCGAAAGGAACGGAATCGAGCCGCCGGGGAAATCCGCCTTCCTTGGGCCAATGGATCAAGCCCGCTTGGCTCCATTCCTCCAATTGTGCGCGCGAGTAGCCCCAATGCCGACCGAATTTATTCGGATCAAATCCGCGCCAAGGCAAACCGCTCTCACCTTGCTTTGTTTGCCCTGCCCCGGTCAATTCGTAGGTCTGATATTTAAGTCCGTCGACCCCAGTTATTAACGTGTGCGGAGTTTTGTTTATCTCGGCCTTAGCCTTCTGAGGTGCAAAGTAGTATTCGTCGGAATTGGAATAAAAAAAGATACAATCGTGCAAACGAGGCCATTTCCCGGATGTACCTCTGGCGTTTGTCCTTCGCCAAATGATCTCCGCGCGATAATTTAATTTTCCAAAGGTTGCGTCCATAATTAACTTCAGATAGTGGCTCGCTGTTGGGTCACAATGTAAATAAATAGATCCAGTTCTCTTTAATACTCTCTGCAATTCGATAAGTCTAACCGCCATCATGGTCAAATATGCCATCATGTCGTTCTCTTTCAGAAATCCGCGAAGCGACCGCAGCATTTCCGAGACATCCGACTTTCTGCCCCTCATAACCTGATCGAAAGCATCTTCCGCCGACTGATTCCAATGCCAAGTATCACCAAACGCCTCGAGTTGCGCCGGGCTGGATTCTCCGGTGGGCGATTTGAACAAAACATTGTAGCTGGCGTCGGAGTTGAATGGTGGATCTAAGTAAATTAGATCCACAAACTCCCGATCGATGTGCTCTCGCAAAATTTCTAGGCTATCCCCATAGTACAGGCGATTCATCTCACGTTCCCGCCCCCCCAAGACGCGAAATCGCCGCCTCGACGCTCGCCATCTCGCGTTCGCCGGTTCGTCGGTTCTTGATCTCGACCTTGCCGTCGGCGAGTCCCTTCGGCCCGACAATGACTTGCCAGGGCAACCCGATCAGGTCCATCGCGGCGAACTTGGCGCCGGGCCGCTCGTCGCGATCGTCGTAAAGCGCCTCGCCGCCGGTCTTGGCGACGGCGGCGACGAGTTGGCGGCACGCGCCGTCGCAGGCGGCGTCGCCGACCTTCACGTTGATGACCCCGACCTCGAATGGCGTGGCGGTCTCCGGCCAGATCATGCCGGCGTCGTCGTGATTGGCCTCGATCAGCGCCGCCGCCAGCCGGCTCGGCCCGATCCCGTAGGAGCCGGAATGCACCAAATGCTCGCGCCCGTCCGGCCCGTTGACCACCGCCTTCATCGGCTTCGAATATTTCGTGCCGAAGTAGAAAATGTGGCCGACCTCGATGCCCCTCGCCGAGATGCGCGCATCCTCGGGGATCGACGCGAACGCCGCCGCGTCGTGCTTCTCGGAGGTCGCGGCGTAAAGCGAGGTCCACTTGTCAAACACGCCTTGCATCGCGGCGCGGTCGTCGAAGTCGATGTCGGCCGGCGGCGGCGCGAAGCCGAGATAATCCTTGTGGCAAAACACTTCGCTTTCGCCGGTCGAGGCGAGGATGATGAACTCGTGGCTGAGATCGCCGCCGATCGGCCCGGTGTCGGCGACCATCGGGATCGCGGTGAGGCCGAGCCGCGCGAAGGTGCGCAGATAGGCGGCGAACATTTTCATGTAGCTCAGACGCGCCCCCTCGGCGTCGAGATCGAAGGAATAGGCGTCCTTCATCAGGAACTCGCGCGAGCGCATGACGCCGAAGCGCGGCCGCACCTCGTCGCGGAATTTCCACTGGATGTGATAGAGATTGAGCGGCAGGTCCTTGTAAGAGCGCACGCTCGCCCGAAAAATCTCGGTAATCATCTCCTCGTTGGTCGGTCCGAACAGCATGTCGCGGTCGTGCCGATCCTTGATGCGCAGCATCTCCTTGCCGTAATCTTCGTAGCGCCCGCTTTCGCGCCAAAGTTCGGCCGACTGCATCGTCGGCATCAATAACTCGATCGCGCCGGCCCGGTTCTGCTCCTCGCGGACGACCTGCTCGATCTTCTTCAGGACGCGCAAGCCCAGCGGCAGCCAGGCGTAAATGCCGGCCGCCTCCTGGCGGATCATGCCGGCGCGCAACATCAGCCGGTGGGAGACGATCTCCGCCTCTTTCGGCGTCTCCTTGAGGAGGGGCAGGAAGTAGCGGGAAAGGCGCATCGGCGAGAGCTCAACGGATTCGCGGGGAGCGAGTGGTCGCGCCTAATGGACAATCCGCCGGCAAAGAGCAAGTTTGCGAGGCGCGGCGAGGCTTGACGGGAACGGCGGGGCGATCATCCCGCCCCGGGGCAAGGCTGCCCGGCGGACCGGTTTAACCAGAATTAACCAGGGTTCACCGCATCTCACTCGGGAAATTCCGCTGGAGACTCTAAGGATTGGACATCCGACGCGAGCCACGGGCTCGCCGGCGGCTCCAACCCAAAGGCGCCCCATGCTGACGCAAGTTATCTCAACCCCAAGCCCCGGCCTCCCGCATCGCGCCCCGCTCCGGCCCCCGGCGCCGCCGAGCGAGCCGCTGGCGTTCGGACGTCGGGTCGCGGAATACCTTCGCCCCGATCGCGAGCATCCGGTCGCGGTGCAGACGCTCCGCAAGGGGCGATTGGCGGTCACGCGGCTGCGCTGTGACACCGGACTGACGCATATCTCGACGCCGATCCCGTTCGAACGGGCGTTCATCGTCATCCTTCAGCTTCGCCCGCTGCCGCGACACGGATTGTGGTTCAACGACAGACCGGTCGCCATCGGCGACTATCCGGAGCGCGCGGTCAGCATCCTCGATCTGGAGCAAAGTCCCTCGGCGCACCTGCCCAATCCGTTCGACTGCCTGCAGTTCCATGTCTCGCGCGCCGTTCTCGACGACATCGCGGAAGATCACGGCGCGCTGCGGATCGGCGGACTCCGATGGCCGCACGGCGCCGTCGATGCGACCACGCATCATCTTGGGTTGACGATCCTCCCGGCGCTGGAGCATCCTGAGCAGGCCAATCAGCTGTTTCTGGACTTCGCGGCGAATGCGCTGAACACCCACTTCGCCCAGGCCTATGGTGGGATGCATTCGGCGAACGCTCCCGCTCGCGGCGGGCTCGCCCCCTGGCAGGAGCGCCGATCCAAAGACCTCATCAGCAGTCGCCTCGAAGGCGACATCTCGCTCGGGGAACTGGCGGCGCAGTGCCGTCTGTCGCGCAGCCATTTCGCGCGGGCGTTCAAGCGGACGACCGGCTTCTCGCCGCACGAATGGTTGCTGCATCGTCGCGTCGAGGCCGCCAAGCAGATGCTGCGCGAGACCGAGACGGTGATCTCCGAGATCGCCCTGGCGTGCGGCTTTGCGGATCAGAGCCATCTGACGAAAGTGTTCTCGAAGCTGGTTGGCGCGACGCCCGGCGTCTGGCGCCGCGCCTGGAAATCCTAAGCTGTGACGCAGCCGCCGACACCCCGGAGACATCGCAGGAGACCTTTGATGCGGACGACCTTCCAAACCCGGACCCACGACAGCGACCGCTTCGACGGCCGTCCGGATTCGCGCGGACATCCGCTCCGCGATCTCGACAATCTCGCGCGTGTCGAGCGCTACGATCTCGACGAGTTCATCTGCTGCGAGGCGCGCAGCGCGGAGAACTGCTATCGGATCGTATCCGGCGCCGCCTGCCGTTCGGCGTCGCGCGCCGACGGCTCGCGCCACGTCATCGACATTCTCTTGCCGGGCGACTACTTCGGATTCCTCGTCGCCGACGATGAAGGCTTGACCATCGAGGCGGCCGACGACGACACCGTGGTCGCCGTCTACCCCCGCTGGGGCGTCGATTTCCTGACCGAAGTCGATCCGACCGTCTGCGAGGCGCTCGCCGGCCTGGAGCGCGACGCGATCTCGCGCACGCGCGCGCATTTGTCCTCCAATCGTCGGACCACGGCGACCGCTAGGCTTAACGCGTTTCTTCTCGAGATGAATCATCGCGTCTCCTTCGACGATCCCGACGGTTTCGAGCTTCCGCTGTCGATCAACCGGATCGCCGACTATCTTGAGATCGCGGCGCCGACGATCGAACGCTATCTGACCTTCTTGCGCGAGTTCGGCGCGATTGCGCGGCGCGGCCGACGAAAGTTCCGCATCCTCGATTTCCGCCTGCTCGGCGTCCTCGATTTCGTTCATGTGGCGCCCAATTTCAATTTCCTGTCGATGACCTTCGACGCGGATCGCGAGATGGGTGACGTCGCCGATTCGACCGAGCGGACGTCGTCGCTTCGCGGTCTGAGAAGTCTGCATTAGAGCGGTTACCGATCAAGTTGTACCGCCGTCATGGCGAGCGAAGCGAAGCCATCCACGTCTCCGCCGAGCCAAGCTTAACCGACTAGCCTACGATCTCGGCGCGTTGGATTGCTTCGCTTCGCTCGCAATGACGGGCCGATACTGTCTGATCGGTATCTGCTTGTCTTATGACTTTCCACGCCGAAGGGCGGAAAAGGAGCCGCTGGGAGAGGGCGGCAGCCCTCTCGTCAGCGGCGAGGGTCGGATCGCGATACTGCGGACCGTTTGACGGGTCGAGCTAGAGTTGGATCGCCCTCGTCTTTTCCTGATGGCCTGCACGGATACCCGCGGGAAAGCCGCGAATGACAAGCAGAGGCGCGGAAAAGATGAACGATGATACCATTGGCGTCGACGTTTCGAAAGACTGCCTCGACGCGCATAGGTTGGCCGACGGCGCAAGCCGCCGCTTCGCCAATGACAAAGCCGGACACAAGGCGCTCTTGCGGTGGTGCGCCGAGAAGCCGTTGGAGCGGGTCGTCTTCGAGCCGACCGGTCCCTATCATCGCACGTTCGAGCGCGCGCTCGCAGAGGCCGGCGTTCCCTTCGCCAAGGTCAATCCCCGCCAGGCGCGCCGCTTCGCCGAGGCGACCGGCAAGCTCGCGAAAACGGATCGCTTGGACGCAGCGATGCTGGCGCGGATGGGCTCCTTGCTTCAGTTGCCAGTCCGGCCGCCTCGCAGCGAAATCATCCTTGAACTGAAAGAGCTTCATCTCGCGCGCGAGGCCCTCGTCAAGGACCGGACGGCGGCCAAGAACCGGGGAAAGGTTCTGGTCTTGGCGCTGCTGAAACGCCACAACGCCCAGCGTCTCGACCAGATCGAACGTCAAATCGCGGCTGTCGAAGCCGCCATGCGTGACATCGTCAACGCGGACCCCGACCTTTCCCAACGCTTCGCCATTCTGACCAGCATTCCCGGCGTTTCCGCCATTACCGCTTTCGCTCTCCTCGTGGAGATGCCCGAACTCGGCACGCTGGAGGCCGGCGAGGCCGCTAGTCTCGCGGGCCTAGCGCCTATCGCGCGGCAATCAGGCCGCTGGACGGGCCCGCTCGTTCATTCGCGGCGGGCGCGCCGGCCTCCGCCAAGCCCTCTACATGCCCGCGCTCGTCGCGATGCGCTTCAACCCGGACTTGAAGGCCAAGTATCAGCAACTCGTCGACAGCGGAAAACCGGCCAAGGTCGCCATCGCCGCCATCATGCGAAAGCTCATCGTCCTCGCCAACGCGCTGCTCAAAGCCAATCGCCATTGGCAGCCAAGACGCGCCGCCTAACCGCCGTGGGGCGCGCGCAGCGAAGGCCGTAGGCCGAAGCGCAGCATGCCCCACGGCGCCTCAAATTCCCCCTTGTCCAAAACGGATACTCTAGACCGTTTTTGCGTTTGGGTTCGTCGTCATCTCGAGGGCGAACTCCGGGCGGGACTCGCAGAAATAGAAGATCACCGCGGCGCCCACGCGAGCTGGTGCGCATGGTGAGAGGCGCAACGCGGGAGGACGGCGACGCCGGACATGCGAGTTCTCCCAATGCGCGCGCGGAGCCGTCGCGTCGTCAGCGTTCGTAGGTTTCAGAACGGCGGCGCAGAACTCTTACCGCGGCAGCAGATTGGTCTTGGCGAGATCGACCACCTCGTCGCCGCGTCCGCTCATCACCGCGCGCAGCGCCCACAGGCTGAAGCCCTTGATCTGCTCGGCGTTGATGGTGGGCGGCATCGAGAGCTCCTGCGTCGCGGTGACGACATCGAGCAGCGCGGGGCCGTCATGCGCCAACATGTCTTCAACCGCGTCGGGCAAATCGCCGGGGTCCTCGACCCTGCGCGCGTGAATGCCCATCGCCGTCGCCATCGCCGCGAAATCCGGGTTCTTCAGTTCGACGCCGGAGTCGACGAAGCCGGCCGCCTTCATTTCCAGCGCGACAAACCCGAGCACGCCATTGTTGAAGATCACTACCTTCAGCGGCAGTTTCATCTGCGTCAGCGTAATCAAGTCGCCCATCAGCATCGTGAACCCGCCATCGCCGGACATCGAAATGACCTGGCGGCCGGGATACGCGGCCTGCACGCCGATGCCCTGGGCCATCGCGTTCGCCATCGACCCATGCACCCAGGAGCCGATCAGCCGACGACGCCCGTTCATCTTGAGATAACGCGCCGCCCAGATGGTCGGGGTGCCGACGTCGGCGGTGAAAACGGCATCGTCTGACGCGCCCTCGCTGAGCACGCGGGCGAGAAACTGCGGATGAATCGGCTTGCGTCCGCGCGTGCCTTTCGCGAGATCGTCAAGGCCTTGTCGAGCCCGTTTGTAATGCGCGAGGGAATCGTCGAGATGGCCGCGATCCGTCTTGACCTTCAACGCCGGCAGCAGCGCTGCGATCGTCGCGCCGACGTCCCCGACGAGGCCGAGGTCGAGCTTACAGCGTCGACCGAGATTCTCAGGACGGATGTCGACCTGCGCAATCTTGGCGTCGGTGGGCAGGAATTGTTTGTAAGGGAAATCGGTGCCCAACATCAGCAGGACATCGCAGGCGTGCATCGCGGCGTAGCCCGACGAGAAACCGATGAACCCCGTCATGCCCACGTCGTACGGATTGTCGTACTCGACGTATTCCTTGCCGCCGAGCGCGTGAACGATCGGGCTTTTCAGCGCCTCCGCGAGTTGCATCAACGAAGCATGCGCGCCCGCGCAGCCGCGGCCGCAGAACAGCGTAACCCGCCCTCCGTGGTTGAGCAGCGACGCCAGCGCCTCAAGCTCGCCCGACGCCGGCGTGACGACGGGCGGCGGCGGCAGCAGCCCAAGATTGGGAGAGACGCCGCGCTTCGGCGCCGGCCGCAAGGCAACGTCGCCGGGAATCACGATCACCGCCACACCGCGCTGGCCGACCGCAGCGCGGATCGCGTTCTCCAGCACATAGGGCAGCTGGGACACGTCCGAAATCAGCTCGCAATAGTGGCTGCATTCGCGAAACAGGTTTTGCGGACGCGTCTCCTGAAAATATCCGCCGCCGATTTCGCCGGAAGGGATTTGCGCGGCGATCGCCAGCACGGGCGTGCGCGACCGATGCGCGTCAAACAAGCCGTTGATAAGATGCAAATTCCCTGGCCCGCAGGACCCCGCGCAGACCGCGAGTTCGCCGGTGACTTGCGCCGCGCCGGCCGCTGCGAACGCCGCGACCTCCTCATGCCGTACATGCATCCATTGAATCGTCTCTTGGCGGCGCAGCGACTCGGTCAGACCATTCAAGCTGTCGCCGACCACGCCAAAGATTCGCTTCACCCCGATTTGCTGCAACGTTTCGACGATGAGATCGGCGACATTGTTGATCTGCATGGCAGCCATCCTCGATTGGTCGTTCGAATTCGCGGCAATGGGGCGCCTCGGATGACCGAGGCTCCCCCACATTGGCTGCGCCGCCGACGTCCTGGCTTGTACAATGGGCGCTTGCCTGCCGGATTTATGGCCTTTATGGCGCCGTCGCTCGCGTCGCCGCACTCACAAACGCGTCATCCGGCGCGGACCCGACGACGTGCGCCGGCGTGGCGGAACCCGCGTCGGCAAGCTGCGGCGGCGCGCCGAAGAATGCGCGAATGCGGTCGCGTAGCGGGCTGCTGGCGGACGGCTTCGGACAGGCCTGCGCGGCCGCGCTTCGGGCAATCAGGGCCTGCGCCCGCGAAGCGCCGGCCTCCAAGGCGTGCAGCAAGTCGGCGTTGGCCACCAGCAGCGGCGCGATCATCTCCTTCTTCAACTCGTAGGCGACGAACGGCGTCAGCGCCGTCACCGTCGCGGCGTTCGGCGCCCCGGTCAGCAGCGCCATCTCGCCGACGAAATCGCCGGGGCCGATTGCGCCGAGCCGGCGAGCGCCGCGCTCGTCATTGCGTCGCGTCACCTCGAACGCGCCTTTCGCGATGACAAACAACGAAGCCACGGCGCCGCCCTCTTGGAACAGCATCTCCCCTGCGTCGCCCTCGCGCCGGGCGAGGCGCGAGGCGAGGCGGGCCCGGTCTTCGCCTTGCACGGCGTCGAGCACCGCCACGTCGTCAAGAAGCCCGAGCGCGTCGGGCGCCTCAACCGGCGTGATGGCGACGCCGCCTGCGCGCGCCAATGCAATTCCGTTGTAACGCGCATGACGGGCGACCTGGTGCAGCAAGTCTGATCGGGCCGCGACGAGTTGCGGCAGCGGAGCCGAGAAACTGATCTCATAAACCGCCCCGTCGCCGCTGAGATCGGTGCAGGCGACGATCGGCGGGGGGTTGTCCGACACCAATTCCGTACTGAGGACGCTGGCTTGCAACATCGCGATCGCCTTGATCGGCGGCGCGTTGGGATCGAGCGTGATCTTGACGCTCCCCATGTGCGATTCCGAAGGCGCGCTGCGGTTGGTGATGCGCGATTTGGCGATCACGCTGTTGGGAATCGTCGCAATATCGTTGGTCGCCGTCGCGACCCGCGTCGAGCGCCAGTTGGTCTCGACCACGCGCCCCTCGAACGGCGCCCTCGATCATCACCACGTCGCCGACCTTGAACGGCCGGTCGATGCCGATCGCGATGCCGGAGAACAGGTCGCCGAGCGTGCTTTGCAGGGCAAGGCCGAGGACGATCGCGATGATCCCGGAGGTGGCGATCAGCCCGGTCACCGAGACCCCGAAGGCGAGGTCAAGAATGGCGATCGCCGCGCCGAGGTAGACAATCGCCGCCGCCAGATCGGAGGCCAGGCGCGACGAGTGATGCGCCGGGTTGACCTGCAAAGCGATCTGCCCGCAGGCGATGGTTGTTCGGGCGACAAGCAGCCACCACAGCGCAACGAAGAGCTTTTCGGCAAGTCTCTGCGTGCTGTCGCTATCGCCGAAATGCGGATCAACCGGGGAGCCGACGAGCCGGCACAACGAGAGCGTGAGCGCGGCCAGCAGTGCCAGGGTCACGCAAAGCCGCAGCCGGGGTCGCCGGGAACCCGGCAGGAAAGGCGCGGCGGCGGCCAGCAACAGGACAACCGAGGAGAGCGCGATCCACGGCATGACGAAGTTTCACTCCGACGCAGGATGGCTATCCATAGGCGATCCCGCCGATCGGGTCATCTCCGGGCGCGCAGCCGTTTGAGAATGCGCGCTCAAAGCGTCTCGAACGGCGCGCTCAGGATGGCGTCGGCGGCCGACGCGCTGCGATAGCCGGCGACGAAGCGGCTGGCGAATTCACGGACGAGCCCCTCGTGCGACGCGGCCGGCTTTGTTTGGGCGAGCTGGCAAAAGCAGCTTTTCAGCACGCGCTTAAGGTCGAGCCGGGGAAACGCGTCGAGAATGACGCACAATTCGTCCGCCGGAATTTGTTCAAGCCCGCGGCCTTCATGATCGACACCGACGCCGGCGCCGCAAAGCGCAACCTCGGGCTCCTTGTGCGCATGGATCGAGGGGATCGCGTGCAGCGCCACGCTGTCCCAAATGAGCTGACCACGGCGACGATCCACGCCGTGCTGAAGGGCGAACGCCCGCGCGGCGTTGGCGCCCTCGACCTCAAAGCGATCGGGGCCCGCGAAGGCCGGCGTCAGACCGAGATCGTGCATCAGCACGGAGATCGCGATCACCTCGTCATCGACCTGCGCCCTTCTTGTGCGTGCGATTCTCACCGCGAACAACCACGAACGGATCACATGATTGAACAGGCAAGGATCATACTGCTGCCGAGAATACGCGATCGCGCGATCGATCAGCGGCGAGTCCGGCGCAGCGAGCCCAGACAGTCCCGAGGGCGCGTCGGCGGATTGTTTGACCACAGGGCTTTCGGGCCGCGGCGTCTCGCTCATTTGGCGTTCTCCGCGCGGGACAAGATAAGGCGCAGCCGGCTGCGAAGGCCGCTCCTGGGGCCTTCTGGGGGCGGCGCGCTCGATTGAACGAATGGAATAGGACAAGATGACGATGTCTACTTTTGAGGCGCGTTACTGCGACGTGCGCGGATCACGCTAGCGCTGACGCTCGCATCAAAATTGAACCGGGGCGCCATTTTTGTACGCGGTCCCTAGTTTTACCCGACCCATAAGGTCCGAAGCGCTCCGGCGGCTCCGCCGCGCAGGGGTCGCAACGCGCGGAAATCAAGGACTAAGGTCAAACCTGCAATAGGCCGCACTGTAGGGCACTCGCGGGCGCATACTTGGTTGCCTCGGATCAGTAAATTGAAAATACTCGCGTTGCGTTGCACGCCTTAATTGGGCTCCTGCGTTTAGCGCTTCGACTGACCTGCGTTCGAAGATTTCGGCCTGAAGACGGATTATCTGGAGGTTATGCGGCGCTAGCGTATTTCTGTCTTCGCCAACACCAAAGTATGATATCTTTTCCCGCCCCCCGCATTTCTGATGGGCATGACCACCGATCGCGCCTCGTTCGCGAGCGCTTAAGGCCAAGGTTGACGGGACACGAACTGTACTATTATTAAGGGCCGCGTCCTTTGGTTCAGGCTCTCGCGCGGAATCGTCGTTCGTATTGGCTCTCGATTCACTCGAGGCCCTCCGGTGGCGTCGGTTGGTCCGCCCCAAGCGGATTTGGCCGGACGGCGCCAAAAAGCGGATCGCCACAACAGCGACACATCAGGCGATTCGCCGTTCAAATTGCGCTTGGAGTGGAAAGCGGAGGCGGTCGCAGGCGGCCCTAACTGGGTCCGTAGCCGCAGGGTTCCGGAACTCGGCGAGGGGCGACGGAATGGTCGACGCGACGGGGATTATGACGTCCATTTCCCATGAGGAGTGCCGATTCATGTTCAAATCCGAGGGCGGTCGCCCCGCAAAACGGGTCTTCCTTTCGTCGGCCTTTACCGCGCTGTTCCTGGTTGCAAGTCTGCACGGAGTTCTCGCCGCCGACTACACGATCGGCGTCAGCATTTGGGACGTGTCCTCGACGCCCGCGGCGGTTCCCATCGTTGCCGGGATGAACGAGGCTGCAAAGGAAGAAGGCGTGCGCATCGCGCTCAGCGACCCGAAGTGGGACGCGTCGGCGCAGGTCGACAACATCAGGGATTTCATCGTTCGCAAGGTTGACGCGATCGCCGTGTTTCCCATTGACATCGTCGGCGTCAAACCCGCCGTAGCGGAAGCCGAGAAGGCCGGAGTGCCGGTCGTCGCCGCGCTCGGCGCGATCGAAGGAGTGCCGTACGTGGGCGTCGACGACGTGGAATATGGCCGCGTGCACGCTCGGTTGATGCTCGACGCCCTGAAGGACGTGAAAGGCAAGAAGCGAATTGCGCTGTTTCGCGGCACGGCCGGCGGCAGTCCGGACCGCCTGAGAATGCAAGGCATGCAGGAGGTGTTCAAGGCGTCGGGGCAAGACATCGAGATCGAGAGCGTGACGGCGGATTGGATCCCTGAGAAGGCGCTGACCGGATTTCAGGATTTGCTGCAACGCTACCCGAACAAGGGCGATCTGGCGCTGGTCGCGAGTATGGGCAATTGCATGATCCCGCCGGCGATCGATTGGGCCAAGAAGAACGGACGCGACGAAATCATCTTCACGACCATGGATTTCTGCAAGGCCGACGAGGCCGACATCAAGAACGGGTCGCTTCACGCGGTCGCGTTCCAAGACGTGCACGACATGGGGCGGTTGGTCATCAGGACCATCGTCGCCATGCACAAGGCGGACGACTACCACGTGCTGCCGGCGTTCGCCAGGAATCCGCCGATCGTCGTCTGCACCCCGGCGACCTACAGCGTTTGCGAGGGCCGCGGCTTCTGACGACCGATCCCGAAGCGACGATGACCGCGCCCGGCGGAGATGTTTCGCACCCGCTTGTCTCCGCCGGCGGCGACAGGCGGGGCCGCGGGGTTTTGCGGCGCATCGACGCCGGCGCCTTGGTGCGGCGCTACGGCTTCCTGCTCGCGCTGCTGACGCCGGCGATCATCTTGCTGATTGTCGACGAACGCTTCCGCAGCCTCCAAAATCTCTCGAACGTGTTCGCGCAATCTTCAATCGTCGGCGTAGCCGCGGTGGGAATGGCGATCGTCATGATCCTCGGCGGCTTCGATTTGTCGATCGGCGCGGTGGCCGCGCTATCGGGGTTGATCGCCGTCGTTTTGTTTCACGACGGCGCCCTGCCCTACATGATCCTCGGCTCCGTCGCCGCCGTGCTTTCCGGCGCCGGCGTCGGTTTGCTTAACGGAGTCCTGATCAGCCGGATCGGCATAAACCCTCTGATCGCGACCCTCGCCATGGCGAGCATCGCGCGGGGAATTGTCCTGATCGCAAGCGAAGGCACGATCTATCGAGCCCAGGGCGACGCCGCCGAGATCACAACCATCGCGCTCGGGCGATGGCATATGTTTCCGATCGCCGGCGTCTTCTTCCTGGCGGCGGTCGCGTTCGCCTGGTTCGTCCTCAACAAGATGCGGTTCGGGCATTATGTCTATGCGATCGGCGGCAGCGAGACCGCTTCGCGGCTCGCCGGCGTGCCCGTTAGCCGCACGGTGATTGGCGGCTATGCGCTGATGGGCGGCTTGGCGGGCCTCTCCGGCCTGCTGCTGTTGGCGAGGACGGGGACGGCTCTCACCAACGCGGGGACCGGGCTTGAACTCGAAGCGATCACGGCGACCGTGATCGGCGGAACCCGGTTGGGCGGCGGGACGGGAACAATCGGCGGCACCGTGCTCGGCGTGTTGTTGCTCGGGGTGATCCGCAACGGCCTCAATCTCAATGGCGTCTCGCCGTTCTGGCAACCGTTCGTCATCGGCTGCATTCTGCTGGTAACCGTCGTCATCAGTCGAAGTTCGCGCCCGCGATCGGGCTCCCACGCCGGGTTCGGTTGAGCCGTAAGACGAGCCGATGCTGGATCTGCGCAACCTCTCCAAGGCGTTCGGCGATTTCAAGGCCCTCAACCGCGTCGATTTCAGGGTCGCCGCGGGCGAAGTGGTCGCGCTCGTCGGGGCGAACGGGGCCGGCAAATCCACGCTGGTGAAAGTACTGGCCGGGCTCTATCCCGACGCCAGCTTTACCGGTTCTCTCAACGGCCGGCCGCTCGATCTTTCGAGCCCCGCCTCGGCGCTTCGCGCCGGGATCGGCGTCGTCTACCAAGAGACCGATCTCGTGCCGCAGTTCACTGTGGCTGAGAACATGTATCTGGGCCGCGAGCCGCTGACGCCGCGGGCGCTGGGCATCCGTTTGGTGAGCAAGAACGAGATCACCGTCCGCGCGCGAAGGGTTCTTGGCGAAGTTGGCCTCGGCGCCTTGGACCCCGAGGCCAAGGTCGCCACACTATCGATCGAGATGCGACAGATGGCGCAGATCGCCAAGGTCCTGGCGCTCAAGGCCGATGTCATTCTGTTCGACGAACCGACCGCGCGATTGAGCGCGGAAGGGCGCGAGAAGCTCTTCTCGATCATCGGCCATTTGAAGGCCATCGGTAAGTTGGTGGTGTTCGTCTCGCATTATCTTGAGGAGGTATTCGCCGTCGCCGACCGCATCGTCGTGTTGCGCGACGGACGCTGCGTCGGCGATTACCGCACGCACGAACTCGACGTCCCGCGACTGGTTCGGCTGATGGTCGGCGACGTCAAGACCGCGGCCACCAGGGCCGTCGGCGCGATCCGAGCCCCGGTGCTCGTAGTGGAGAAGCTGAGCGGCGGACCGCACTTCCGAAACATCAGTTTCGAGGCGCGCCCCTCGGAAGTTCTCGGCGTAACCGGCATCATCGGCTCGGGACGGCACGAGATGATCCGATCGTTGATTTCCGAGCGCGCCGCGTCCGGGTCAATCAAGATCGGAGGCGTCGAGATCGCCGACAGAACGGTCGCGCAGGTGGTCGGGCGCTACGTCGGCTTTGTTCCCGAGGATCGAAAGCGCGACGGCATCCTCCCGGATCGCTCGGTGGCCGAGAACATCAGCCTTCCCTGGTTGCGGGATCTATCGGTGGCGGGCGTGGTGCTTCAATCAAACGTCCGGGCGCGAGCGGAGGCGCTGATTGAGCGATTGCGGCTTGCCTGTTCGTCGCCGGCACAAGCGGCCGGCGAGTTGAGCGGCGGCAATCAACAGAAGGCGGTGCTCGGTCGCTGGCTCAATTCGAACCTTCCGGTGGCGTTGTTGGAGGCGCCGACGGTCGGCGTCGATGTCGCGGGCAAGGAAGAGATCCGTCAGCTTATACGGTCTTTGGCGGAAGGCGGCATGGGAGTCGTCATCTCGACCGACGACATGTGGGAACTTGAAGAAATCACCGACCGCATTCTGGTGATGGTCAGGGGCGAACTCACCGCCGAATTTCAGACCCGGACGATGCGTCGGGCCGATCTCATGAGCGCGCTTGCGGGATCGCGGCGAACTCCCGGGCCGGACGAAACCGCGCTGTAGCGCGCAACCGCGGAGCCAGGGTCGTCGCCGCGCGGATTACGTATGACTTCCCGGCGAAATCAACTCGCGCTATGGGGAAGTCGCGGCGGGGGCGTGCGGCGGGAGCAATCGCGCCTTGACGGGTCGCGGTCGAGCGAGGGAAGCGTGATCGAAAGCTCGGACGCGTCCGAACAGATTGCCTTTGGCTCCTTCCGCCTGTTTCCGAAACAGCAGCTTCTGCTCGACGGCGAAACCCCCGTGCGCCTGGGCAGCCGCGCGCGCGACATCCTGGCCGCCCTGCTGGAGAAACCTGGCGAAATCATCTCCAAGGAGGAATTGGTCGCGCGCGCCTGGCCGAATACCTTCGTGGAGGAAGGCAATCTCAAGGTTCACGTCGCAGCGCTGCGGCGCGCGCTTCGCGATGGGCATGGCGGCAACCGATTCATAACCAATGTCCCGGGCCGCGGCTATAGTTTCGTTGCGCCGATCTCGCTGTCACAGGCGGCGAAGCCAGCGGCGGCTTCGCCCCTCCCGGTCGAGCGTCAGCACGATCTGCCGCCGCCGCTGGCGCGCATGGTCGGACGCGCCGGCATAACGACCGGCCTGTCCCAGCGGTTGCTCGGCCATCGCTTCGTCACGATCGTCGGCCCCGGCGGCATCGGCAAGACAACCGTCGCGCTCGCCGTCGCCAATGCGTTGATCCCGAATTTCGCGGACGGCGTCTATTTCGTCGATCTCGCGCCGCTCGCCGACCCGCTGCTGGTTCCGAGCGCGGTCGCGGCCGTCCTCGGCGTCCCCGTGCGTTCCGATCGCGCGGTGGCGACGTTGGTGGCCTTTCTCAAGGACAAGCAGGCGCTGCTCGTCGTCGACAATTGCGAACATGTGATCGACGGCGCCGCCCCGATGCTCGAGGAGATCCACAAGCACTCGCGTCGGACGCATCTCCTGACCACGAGCCGCGAACCGCTTCGGGTCGAGGGCGAGCGCATCCACCGACTGTCGCCGCTAACGAGTCCGCCGGACCTCAAGGGCTTGACGGCGGCCAAGGCGCTGACGTTCCCCGCCATCCAACTCTTCGTCGAATGCGCGGCCGCGAGCCTCGACGGCTTCGAACTCAGCGACGCGGACGCGCCTGTCGTCGTCGACATCTGCCGACGGTTGGACGGCATCGCGCTCGCGATCGAAATCGCCGCCGCTCGCGCCGACGCCTTCGGAATCGCCGGATTGGCCACCCGCCTGGACGATCGCTTTCGGCTGGAGATGCGGGGCCGACGCACTGCTCTGACCCGGCATCAGACGCTGCGCACGACGCTTGATTGGAGCTATGCGTTGCTCCCGGAGTTGGAGCGCGTGGTGTTGCGCCGCCTGTCGGTGTTCGCCGGCGTCTTCACGATGGATTCCGCCAGCGCGGTGTTGACGCGAGACGGGGTTTCTTCCGCCGCCGCCGTCGACAGCGTCGCCAACTTGATCGCCAAATCGCTGGTTAGCGCCGAGATCGACAGCGGCGTCGCACAGTACCGGTTGCTCGACACAACGCGGGCCTACGCGCGCGGCAAGCTCGTCGAGAGCGGCGAAGCCGAGGCGTTCGCGCGCGCGCACGCCGAACACTATCGCGATCTGCTCGAACGGGCTGGGGTGAAATGGGCCCGGCAGCAGGCTGCGGAATGGTTGGACGAGCACCGCCATCTGCTCGACAATGTGCGCGCCGCGCTCGATTGGGCGTACTCGCCGATGGGCGAGAGCGGGCTCGGCGTCGCCCTCACCGTCGCCGCGGTGCCGCTCTGGTATCAACTCTCGCTGCTAAGCGAAGCGGGCGAGCGCGTTCAAAGGGCGCTCGACAGCTTGGGCGACGGCGACGCGCCGCATCGGCGAATGGCGCTGCAATCGGCGCTTGCCTGGTCGCTGATGCAGACCCGCGGTTCGACGCCCCCGACGACGGCGGCTTGGACGGCCACGCTCGAAATCGCCGAACGCCTGGGCGACATCGACTATCAGTTGCGCGCCCTTTGGGGGCTTTGGGCGGGGCTGCTCAACAAGTCCGAACTGCGCAAGGCGCTCGCGCTGGCTGAGCGGTTTTACGAGGTCGCGGGGAGCAGCGACGACGCGTCCGATCTCTGGGTCGGAGACCGCATGGCCGGCTACATCCTGCATTTGCTGGGGGAACAGGAGGCGGCGCGCTCCCGCATCGAACGAATGCTCGATCACTACGAGCCGCCGGTGATCGGCTCACAAATGATCCGGTTCGTATTTGACCAGCGCGCGACCTCGAGATGCTTTCTTTCCCGCATTCTTTGGTTGCAGGGCCTTCCCGATCAAGCGACTGCGCTCGTCGAAGATATTGTGAATGGCTCCGTCGAGGGCGGCGATGTGCTCTCGTTGTGCCAAGTGCTGGTCCAGGCGGCGTGCCCGGTTTCGTTGCTGGTCGGCGATCTCGCGCGGTTGGCGCGCTTCGTGGAGATGCTGATCGACAGCGCGGAACGCAACGGTCTCGAGTTCTGGCAGGCGTGGGGCCGCTGCTTCAAGGGCGTGCTGTTGATCCGCCGTGGCCACGCGCATGTCGGATTGACCCTGCTTCGCGCCGCGCTGGCGGATCTTCGCGACATCGAATACGGCGTGTACTACATCGTCTTCCTCGGCGAATTCGCCGAGGCGTCCGGCCGGGCGGGAAATGTTGGCCAGGGATTGACGGCGATCGACGAGGCGCTGGCGCGAAGCCGGCGCAACGAGGAGAGTTGGTACGTGGCGGAGCTCCTGCGCATTCGAGGAGATCTGGTCCTGCGCGGGCCCGCGCCTCGCGCCGCCGGCGAGGCCGAGAAGATCCTGCAGGAATCGCTCGCCATCGCTCGGCGCCAGAAGACATTTTCATGGGAGTTGCGGACCGCGTTGAGCCTGTCGCGGCTTTGGCGCGACGAACAACGCGGCCGCGAAGCGCATGCGCTGCTGGCGCCGATCTACGAGCGGTTCACCGAAGGTTTCGGCACCGACGACCTCCGCGCGGCCAAACAGCTCCTCGACGAGCTTGCCTGAGTTCCCGCCTGTCGCCTGCTGTGTGATCCCTAACCGACGGCGCCCGCCTCGCACGTCACAGTCTGCGGGTCGTCTCATAGAGAAACCATGCGCGCCGCTCGGCCTCGTCGATCCAAACTTCGAGGAGGCTTGTCGAGGCGACGTCATTGTATTCCTCGCAAACGCCGTGGGTTTCTCGCAGAATGGACACCAAACGCCGGTTGTCTTCGGCAAGCTCGGCCAACATGCCTTCGGGGGTAACGAACTCGCTGTCGTTGTCCAACAATCGCTGAATGCGATGGATCTGACCGATCGAGCGCAGCGTCGCGCCGCCAATCTTGCGCGCGCGTTCGGCGATCACATCGGTCGCGGCGAATATCTGATCTCCCTGTTCGTCGAGCATGAGATGATAGTCGCGAAAATGCGGCCCCGACATATGCCAGTGAAAATTCTTTGTCTTCAGGTAGAGAGCGAATACGTCGGCCAGTAACCCGGTGAGCGCCGCGGCGATGTCGCGCGTGGCGTCGACGCCGAGATCGGTTGGCGTTTGCAAAGGCGCCTGTTGATGCGCGTTTGTCATGATTTCCTCCATGCGGAATGTGACGACTTTCCTCTCCTGGCGCTACGCGATGTTGAACGCCGACCGCGGGCCGAGGTCCTCGCAGTCATCAGCCCTTCAAGAAGGCCAACAAGTCGGCGTTGATCGTCGCGGCCTCCGTCGTAGGCATTCCGTGCGGAAAGCCGCGGTAGGTCTTGAGCGCTCCATTCCTCAGCAGTTTCGCGGACAACGGTCCGGCGTCGGAATAGGGAACTATCTGGTCGTCATCGCCGTGCATGACCAAAACCGGCGCGTTGATCCGCCGCAGGTCTTCGCTGAAATCGGTTTGGGAGAACGCGACGATGCCGTCATAGTGCGCCTTGGCGCCGCCCATCATGCCTTGGCGCCACCAATTCCAAATCACGGCCTGGGAGACTTTGGCGTTCGGCCTGTTGTAGCCATAGAACGGCCCGGCTGGCAGGTCGTAATAGAACTGCGCCCGATTGTCGGCGAGCTGCCTCTGGAGGCCGTCAAACACTTCTTTGGCGAGTCCGCCGGGATTTGCTGGGGTCTTGACCATCAGGGGCGGCACCGCGCTGATGATCGCCGCCTTCGCGACGCGACCTTCGCCGTGGCGCGCAAGGTAGCGCACCACCTCGCCGCCGCCTGTCGAATGTCCCACATGGATCGCCTGTTGGAGGTCGAGATGCGAGGTGAGGGCTGCGAGATCATCGGCGTAATGATCCATGTCATGCCCGTCGCTGGTTTGGGTGGAGCGGCCGTGGCCGCGTCGATCGTGGGCAATGACTCGATAGCCGTGGCGAAGGAAGAACAGCATCTGCGTGTCCCAATCATCGGCCGACAGCGGCCACCCGTGACTGAAGACAATCGGTTGGCCCTTCCCCCAATCCTTGTAGAAGATTTCGACGCCGTCCTTGGTGGTGAGCGTGCTCATATCGGAGTTTCCCATGCATTCTCGCCGGTCATTCAGCCACGTTCCCGGGCTCAACCGCCCGCGATGGCGACGAGGTTGCCGCGCAACCGAAATGCCTTCCCCCCGCGATGTTCGCCTGGCGACGGGTGTTCGGGTTGCCTGTGTTGGCGGATGGCCCGGCGAAATCGCTGCACGGCGAATATCTGACGCGGCGCGTCTCGCCGTATTGTCGATTGCCGGCTTCCTTCGTACGATCGGCCCTCGCGGCGTTCCTGCGCGCCGCCCTCGTCGGGATGACATTGCCTGATCTCGCGCGCCGGCCCCATACTCCTGTGCGCAACGTCGCCCGCCGCCGTTGCGAACGCCATTCCCGCGACCGCATATTTCGAGCGGGTCTCGATGCTTCGCTTGGCCAATTCCGGCCCGGCCCGGGGACGCGAGATGGCTTCGCGACAGACGTGGTCGAGGGTCGAACTGCGCAGAGAGGGCGTGCTGGCCGCGCTCCGGTTCATCGAGCGCACGCAGGCGACGATGAACGCGCCGCGCCGCGGGTGTTGTCCGCTGGGGAGGCGTTCGTCGACGATCTGGTCCGCCGCTTGGGAGAAAAGGCGCTGCGCGTCGAAGCGCCAAGCAGCGCCATGGGACAAGGGAGCGTGCTGGCCGGGCTCGACCTCGACGCGCAAGCGCTCGGCGTCGAAATCGAAAACAGCGGCCGGCAATCCACTGAGCGAAGGGCGGCGTCGCCGCCCTTCCCATCAAGCGCCCGGGTTCGTCAGTACTGTCCCGCTGACGGCGGATATACGCGCTTCAGCTTCGCCTGCGCCTCCTGGCTGCCGACGTCCTTGGCGGTGACCAGAGGTTCGGTCAGCGGCATTTCCTTGGTGGTCGGCTTGCCGGTCAGCGCGTTAAGACCTGCTGGGTCGCTTCAATTCCCTGACCGCCCGCCTCTTGCAGGAAAAGGCCTTGGATAATGCCGTCGCGCAGCAATTTGACCGTGGTCGGGCTGCCGTCGGCGGTCACGACGGCGACCTTGCCGACGAGATTTCGGGTCTGCAAGAACCTTCGCCGCCCCGGTCGCCGCCTCGTCATACATGCCGTAGATCGCGGTGATGTCGGGATGCGCGGTCAGGAGATCATTGGCTTCGTCGACCGCCTCGCGCACGGTCAGGCCCTTGGTCTGGAAGAATCTGAACGAGGTCGCAGCCCGTCCTCCTTGAAGGCCGCCTGCGCGCCCCGCAGGTATTTCTGCGCGTTCTCGCGATCCTGCGGCAGCGACAGCATCCCCACCTTGTTTCCGCCGCGCTCCTTGGCGAGCTCGCAGACAAATTTGCCTTCGGCCTGCCCGATTCCTCGTTGTTGGCGGTGACCGAGGACGTATAGTCCGTCTGGCCGGGCTGCGGGCCGATGCCGGTAAAGGCGACAGGAATATTCTGCGTCCTTGAGATAGGCCGAGAACCGGCGGGCGTGCTGGTCGAACTGACCGGGCCGATGACGATGGCGTTCGCGCCTTTGGTGATCGCGGTGCTTGAATGTTCGACATCTGCTCGGTGGGAGAGTTGTGCGAGTCAAGCTCGATGGTAATTCATACCGAGTTCCTGCGCCTTGGTCTTCGCGCCATAGGCGACCCATTGCCAGTAGGAGATGTCGAGCGAGGGCATGATGATGGCGACCGTGAATTTCTTGTCTTTCGGCCTTCGCCGCGCCTGCCGCGCGAGGGTCGCACAGACCGCAAACCGTCGGCGATCGCGAGCATCGCGCCATGTTTCAGAGAAAGTCTTCATATTCGGTTTCCTCCGTAGGAAAAGGGGGCGAGGCCCCGGTTGTTGCGCGGGTCAGGCGCGGATCTTGGTCAGCCGATCGATAAGAACCGCCACGAGGATGACGAGTCCAGTCACCGAACCCTGCCAAAAACTGTTGATGCCGATCAGGTTGACGCCGTTCTGTATGACGGTGATCATGATCGCGCCGAGAGCCGCGCCAACCGCCGAGCCCGTGCCGCCGAACAGGCTCGCGCCCGCCAATCACGCAGGCCGCAATAGCCTGCAGCATCATGTTGGCGCCGGACGTCGCTTCAGCGAATTGCTGATATAGGAGAGGCTCAGCATGCTGGCGAACGCCGAAAGCAGGCCGGCGATCGACATAGACGCCGAGCCGGATGCCGTTGACGGGAATGCCGAGCAGTCGCGACGCCTTGTCGTTGCTGCCGATGGCGTAAACCCAGCGGCCCATGACCAGCTTCCGCAAGCCGAGTTCAATCGCCGCCGTCAGGATCAGGCAGAAAAGCGCGTAGTTCGCCACGCCGGGAACGAGGCTGCCGCCGTTCAGGAGATAGAAGTTGGGATCGAGCAGCGCGATGGAGTGGCCGTCGGTGATAACGAAGGCGAGGCTCGCCGGCGACCGCATAGGTGATGAGCGTGACCACGAAGGGCGCGAGGCCCAGCAACGTCACCAGCAGCCCATTGACGGCGCCGACCGCGGCGCCCACAGCGAGACCCGACGAGACAGCCGACCGGCCACGACGCGCCGGCCAACATCGTCAGGCCCGCGACCATGCCGCTGAGCGAGAAGGTCGAACCGACCGAAAGGTCGATTCCGCTGGTGATGATGACGAGCAGGACGCCGAGCGCCATGATGACGAGCGGCGCCGCCGCCTGGGCGACATTGGCGATGTTGCCGTAGGAGAACACCTGCGGCGACCAGAAACTCACCACGCCCTCGATGAGCAAGATCGCGACCGCCAGCGCGAATTCCGACCGGTATGTCGCGGCGAGCCGTCGCAGCGCACTCGCGCGCGGGGCGTCGAGAACGCCGGGATCGCCGCCGCCGGCAAGCGTCTTTTCGGGCGCCGCCATCCTCGTCTCCCCGTCTCTTGCTGACATCGCTTTCATCATCTCGCCCTCAAGCCGCCATTCCGGTCGCGCGCGCCATGGCGACCTCGGTGATCTCAGGCGCCTGCAACAGCCGCTGACTTCGCCCTGAAGGCCAAAGGTAATCACGTGGTCGCAAATCTCGGCGAGTTCGGAAAACTCCGTCGACCACCACACAACGATGGAGCCTGCGGCGGCGACGGTTCGAATAATCTGGTAGATCTCCCGCTTGGTGCCGATGTCGACGCCGCGCGTCGGTTCTTCAAGCACGAGGATTTTCGGCGCCAGATTCAACCAGCGCGCGATCAGCAGTTTCTGCTGGGTTCCCCCCGATAGGGTTTGCGGCAGCGCATAGAGAGAAGAAGCCTTGATCGCCAGGCGCCGCAACGCCCAACCGCGTCCGCCGTTTCGTCCGGTCGCACCAACCTGCGGCGGCGGGCGATCCGAGCGGCGGCGGCGAGATTGTCGAGAATGGGCAGCGTCGCCAGCATGCCCTTTTCGGCTCGGTCGCCCGAAACATAGCCGACGCCGCTGCGCACCGCGTCCGCGGGCGAGCGGAACCGTCGAGGCCGGCCATCGACGGTCACCGCCCAACCGGCGCTTGGCCCCGCGCCCGTCAACGCGCCGATCACCTCCGCGGGCCCCTCGGGCGCGCCGGCCAGCCCCAACACGCTGCCGGGCGCGAGCGTCAGCACGACGTCGCCCTTGGCGAGCCCTAGCGTCACCCCCGTAGCCGGCGTTGTGCGGGCCGCAGCGGCCGCGGCGGCCTTCTCGCGCCCCTCGCCCATCATCGCCTGGATGATCTCGTCGTCGGAGATGTCGGTGAGCGATCTCCGGTCGACGACCGAGCGGCCGTCGCGCAGGATCGTGCAAACGTCGGCCGCCGCGCGGATTTCGCTCATCCGGTGAGACACCAGCAGAATGCTGATGCCGTGCGTCGTCAGCCGCCGCAGCATGTCGAACAGACGTTCGGCGTCGGCGAACGTCAGATTGGCGGTCGGCTCGTCGAGCAGGATCGAGTTTCGCGCCGGAGCTGAGCGCACGCGCGATCTCGACGAGCTGGCGCTGATGCAGGTCTAGCCGGCTTACCGGCGTTTCGAGCGAGGCGGCGAGCGAGGGATCAATCATCGCCAGCGCCTCAGCGGCGAGCCGGCGCATCTGCTTGGCGGTCCATTCGGCCGAAGGCGTCGCGGCGATGGGGAAGATGGATGTTTTCGGCTACCGACAGATCGGGGAGCAGCGCGAGCTCCTGGAAGACCACGGCGATGGCGTTGGGATCGTAGTCGGGTCGGCCGGCCACGTGGATGGCGCCAGCGTCGCGGCGCAGCGAACCCGAGACGATGCGGATGAGCGTGGATTTTCCCGCGCCGTTGCCGCCGAGCAGCGCGTGGATTTCCCCGCGGGCGACGCGAAGATTGGCTCTCCGCAGAACCTGGGTCGCGCCGAAGCTCTTCTCGATATCGAGCGCTTCGAGCACAAAATCCGTCGTCGGGTTGGCGCTCAAGCGTATCGCCCCCCACTGGGTTGGATGACGCGCGCGCATCGCAAGGCGACGGACATGAAGCTCCTCCCGGACCCCCTTCTGCGGAAGGGTCACGGACGGAACATTGCCGTCGCCACGCGCCGGTGACAAACGCGATTAATGCAAGCTCCGATGAGCGGGATTCACCTTTGAACCGCTTCAGTCCAGCGGGGGAAGCCCGAGCGCGTCGAGCAGCCACTCGGAAAACACCCGGACCGCGCGGCGCTGCCGCCCCGCGCGGGGGAATACCAAATAGTGCCCGACGTATTCCACGTCCTTGGCGATGCCCCGCCAGCGGGGCGACGAGCCGGCCGCTCTTGATTTCCCGTTCCGCCAGCCGCGTGGATTCGAGCGCTATGCCAAGCCCCTCGCACGCCGCAGCGATGGCGAGGAAGCTGCGATCGAAGCGCGCCCCGTGCGGCATGAGCGGCTCGATGCCGTTGGCCTTGAACCAGTCGGACCAGCGCACCCGCTTGAGGTCGCTCTGAATCAGCACGCCGCTCTTCAGATCCTCGAAGGCTTTTGACGCGCCGCGCGAACTCGGGCGAACAAAGCGGCGTCACGTCTCCAATCCCAAGCGGAACGGAGAGCGACGCCCTCGACGCGGGAAGGGCCATAGACGATGTCGGCGTCGAATTCGTCATTGACGAAGCGCGCGTAGTCCGTGCTGGCCGCCAGGCGGATCTCAATGCCCGGATGCGACCCGAAGAAGCCTGACAGTCGCGGCGTCAACCATTGGGCGGCGAAACTCGGCGCCGAATGAAGCCGCAGCAGCAGCGGGCCGCGGTTCGACACCACCTCCATCCCGCGCCGCAATTCGTCGAAGGCTAGTCCGACATGGAGCATCAGGGTTTCGCCATCCGGGACTGAGGCGCACGTAGCGGCCTTCCCGCTCGAACAGGTTCGTGCCCAACGTTTGCTCAAGCTTCAGGATGGCGTGGCTGATGGCGCTCGGCGAGAGGTTCAGTTCAGACGCGGCCGCCCGAAACGACCCGTGCCGCGCCGCGCTCTCGAACGCTTTCACGGTCGAAGTGAGACATCCTTGAGCACATCGACGCCCGCCCGATGATGAACCCGCATCTCGGAATGGTGAAGCAGGTTCATCAATCGTTGTAAAGTTCGCGTTTGAGTTCGCCGCCGGCCTTGCGAGCAATGGTCGAGCCCAGCGAATAAGGGAGGACAGCCATGCTTTTGAGCGGCAAGACCGCGGTCATTTCGGGAGCCGCCGGGCCGCGCGGCATCGGGCTTCGCGACCGCGCGACTGTTCGCCGAGCACGGCGCGCGCGTGGCGATCCTCGATATCGAACCCACCGCGACCGAAGCGGCCGCGAAGGGCCTCGGCGCGGGTCATCGTCGGCGTCGTTTGCGACGTCACCGACGCCGGCGCTTGCCGGGCCGCGGCGGCTGAAGCCATCGAACGGCTCGGAAAAATCGACATCCTCATCAACAACGCCGGCATCACCCAGCCGGTGAAGTTCATGGAGATCGACGGCCCCAGCTGGCGACGCATCATCGAGGTCAATCTCACGGGCGTGCTGAATCTCTCGCAGGCCGTCGTGCCGCACATGCGCGAGCGCAAGAGCGGCTCGATCGCCTGCATGTCGTCGGTCTCGGCGCAGCGCGGCGGCGGCATTTTCGGCGGGCCCGCATTATTCCGCGGCCAAAGCCGGCGTGCTTGGCCTTGCCAAGGCGATGGCGCGCGAACTGGGGCCGGACAACATCCGCGTCAACAGCGTCACGCCGGGTCTGCATCCAGACCGACATCACCGGCGGCAAACTTACCGACGCGATGAAGGCCGAAATCCTCAAGGGCATTCCGCTCGGCCGGCTCGGCACAGCGGAGGATGTCGCCCGCATCTTCCTGTTCCTCGCCTCGGACCTCTCCGCCTACATCACCGGCGCGGTCATCGACGTCAACGGCGGCATGTTGATCCACTGAGGCGCGCAATGACCCAGGAGCACAACCGTCCGACCGAACCTCAGCCTCGGCGAGCGCGCCTACCGCATCAGGCGCAACGCGCTGCGCATGGGCGAGGTGCAGGGTCAGGGCTATATCGCGCAGGCGCTCGGCGTCGCCGACGTGCTGGCGGTGTCCTATTTCCACGCCCTGACCTACCGGCCCGAAGAGCCGGAATGGGAGGGTCGGGATCGCTTCCTGCTCTCGATCGGCCATTACGCCATCGCCCTCTATGCGGCGCTGATCGAGGCCGGCATCATGCCCGAGGACGAATTGGAGACCTATGGCGGCGACGACAGCCGGCTGCCGATGTCGGGCATGGCGGCCTATACGCCGGGCATGGAGATCACCGGCGGTTCGCTCGGCCAGGGCCTGTCCATCGCCGTCGGGATGGCTCTGGCGCTGAAGCGCAAGGCGTCGAAAGCCTTCGTCTATAACCTATTCTCCGACGGCGAGCTCGACGAAGGCGCGGTCTGGGAGGCGGCGATGTCGGCGGGCTCACTACAAGCTCGACAATCTGATCGGCATCGTCGACGTCAACAACATGCAGGCTGACGGTCCTTCGAAGGGCGTGCTCAACTTCGAACCGCTCGGCCCGAAGTTCGAAGCCTTCGGATGGCATGTGGAGCGGGTCGACGGCAACGACATCGACGCCCTGGTGCGCGCCTTCGACGCCGCCCGCCACGGCGCAGCCACGGGTCCGCGCATCGTCATCTGCGACACCAAGATGGCCAAAGGCGTGCCTTTCCTGGAGGCGCGCGAACGCAACCACTTCCTTCGCGTCGAGGCGGAAGAGTGGACGCTGGCGCTGGAGGCGCTCGACGCCGGGAGGCCAATGTGATCCGCGACAAATACAAGCGCCCGGCGTTCCTGAGCCAGCCGCCCGGCGGAACGCGGCTGAAAACGTCGGCCATGATCGCCTCGATCGCCGGCGCCGACCAGCCGACGCGCGCGGCGCCGTTCGGCCACGCGCTGGTCGAACTCGCCAAGACTCGCGCCGATATCGTCGGCCTCACGGCGGATCTTGTCCAAATACACGGACCTGCACGTTTTCGCCAAAGCCTATCCGGATCGCTTCTACCAGATGGGCATGGCGGAGCAGTTGCTGATGGGCGCCGCGGCCGGCATGGCGCGGGAAGGCTTCACGCCGTTCGTCACGACTTACGCCGTGTTCGCCACCCGCCGCGCCTACGACTTCATCTGCATGGCGATCGCCGAGGAAATGTTGCCGGTGAAGATCGTCTGCGCGCTGCCCGGCCTCACGACGGGTTACGGCCCCAGCCATCAGGCGACCGAGGATCTCGCAATCTTCCGCGGCATGCCGAACCTGACGATCATCGATCCCTGCGACGCCATCGACATCGAGCAGGCGACCCCTGCGATCGCGAGCCACCCCGGCCCGGTCTACATGCGGCTCCTGCGCGGCAACGTGCCGGTCGTGCTCGACCGCTACGATTACCGCTTCGAGATCGGCAAGGCGAAGCTGCTGCGCGACGGCGATTCCGCGCTGGTGATCTCCAGCGGCTTGATGACGATGCGCGCGCTCGAGGCCGCAGACATTCTCGCCGCGCAGGGCGTATCGGTTGCGGTGCTGCACAGTCCGACAATCAAGCCGCTCGACGAGGCGTCCCTACTTGCGCATGCGGGCCGCGCCGGCCGCCCCATCTTCGTCGCCGAGAACCATTCGGCGATCGGCGGCCTCGGCGAGGCGGTGGCGGCGCTGCTGATGCGCAAGGGCGTCTACAACCGGTTCCGGCAGATCGCGCTGCCGGACGAATTTCTCGACGCCGGCGCGCTGCCGACGTTGCACGATCGCTATGGGTTGTCGGCGGGCGAAGTCGCCAAGACGATCCGCGAATGGGTTGGATAACCCGGCGCAAACAACCAAAGGGAGGACACGAATGGCGGGGCGGTTCTTTGCTACCGGGCTGGGCGCGCCGGAAGGCCCGGTGTGCCTGCCGGACGGCTCCATGTACGTGACGGAGATGTCGGCGGCGACGCTTCAGGTCACGCGGCTTCATCCCGACGGCGGCCGGAAGGTCATCAGTCGGACCGGCGGCCGGCCGAACGGCCTAGCCGCTGACGGCGACGGCAATCTCTGGATCGCCGAAGCCGGCCTGCGCGCGGTCGTCTGCATCGACCCCGAGGGTCGCGAGATTTTGCGAATTGAAAACGACGGCGAGCAGGCTTTCCGCCTTCCCAACGATCTCTGCTTTGGCAAAGACGGCCATCTCTACCTCACCGACTCCGGGATGGCGGCGCAGGATTTTCTCGACGGGCAGAACTTCGCGAAAGACTATCGCAAGCTGCCTTGGGACGGGCGCGTCTACGAGATCGATCCGGTCGCGGGAAAGGTTGTGCGCGTCCTCGATCGCGGCATCCAGTTCACCAACGGGATCGCCTTCGGTCCCGACGAGGCGCTCTACGCCAACGCCTCTTTCACGGGCGAGGTCTATCGCTACGACGTCTTCGCCGCCGCACGACCCCGTCGTGAAGTTTTCGGCAACGTCCTGCAACCCTTCGAGGGCGACGACTTCCGCGGTCCCGACGGCATGTGCTGGGGCGACGATGGCCGCCTCTATTGCACGGTCTACGGGCAGCGCAACGTCACCGTGCTCGACAACAACGGATCGGTCGCGGAAAGATTGCCGCTCGACGGCGACAACCCGACAAACTGCGCCTTCGCCTTAGCCGGCGGCGAACTGCTCGTCACCGAGGTCGCGCGCGGACGGGTCGAACGGATCGCCGCGTCCTGCGGAGGACTGCCTTTGCATTATCCGAAACTCGGCTTGCGCGCGCCCGCCTGAGCCCGGGTGGCTCGCCCTGTATGAAGCGGGGCCCTCAACCTACGTTGTTGAAAGGGAAGACGCGACGGCCGCGAACGTTGAGCCAGGCCGCCTCAACGGCGTCCACGAGCCGAACACAATCGAGCCCGCCGCGCGAAGTCGGACGAATGCACGGATCGGCTGCAAGCCGACGAACCCCGTCGCCAGCGCGGCCCCGACGCCAATCGCCGCCCTCCCGGCAAGGGCCATGGAAATGGCCCCTGCGGCGTTCCGGGGCCGTCAGCTATCGGGTTGGGGCGGGTCACGCAGCACGGGACGCGGGGCCCAAGTTCGCAGCGCCGGCCCCCGTATCGGGCCAAGTTTGCGCGAAACGGTCCGACGGACGCTTCCTGTCCGCATTCATCTTGCGCGACGACCACGGCGAAGGTCAGAGGGACAATGGACTTCAAAAAACCGCGCGCGAACTTGAGAGGGCTGGCGCCGACGGAGTCGAAGTCCTAACGTCACGCAGCAGCGCGGCTTCAGCTGTGCGGCCACAACGCGAATGCACCGGGAGGAGAGACATGCCGACTGCGCAAAACCCAGTCGTATTTGGCGCAATCGTGCTGGCCATTGGGAGCGCGCTCGCGCTTCCGGCCCATGCCGAGGAAACCGCGGACATTCGCCCGACGATGTCCTGCACGGCGCTTCCCAATCTCGATCTCACGCCTTTGGACACCCGAATCACGGCCGCCGCCGTGGCGACGCGCAACGCTCACTCGTTCTGCGACATAAAGGGCTATATCAGCCCCGCCACCCAGTTCGAGGCGCTGCTTCCGCAGGAGACATGGCGAGGCGATTATCTGCAGCAGGGTTGCGGCGGTCTCTGCGGCAAGGCCGACGTTAGCCTCGACGACCCCTCCCGTACGAGCGGCTATCAGGCGCCTTACGCTCCCCTGGCGAACGGAGAGATGGTCGTCGCCGCCGACGACCAGGGGCACGAAGCGGCCAGCAACGGCGACGCTTTATGGGCGCGAACCGACCTCAGATTGCGCGTGGTGTTCGGCTATTCGTCCGAGCACCAACTCGCGCAAGCCATGCAGGCGATCATCCGCGCCTATTACGGCCGCAAGCCGAGCTTCTCCTATTTCAGCGGCGTTTCCGATGGCGGCCACGAAGCGCTCGTCCTGGCGCAGCGCTATCCGGATGATTTCGACGGAATCATCGCCGGCGCGCCCGCCAACAATTGGGCGGCGCTCGCGCTGTTCGAGACCTGGCTCGCCGCGAGCAACCGCAATGCTCAGGGCGGACAAATTCTGACGGCGGAGAAACTGCCCGCTCTTCATGCCGCGGTGATGGCCGCCTGCGCCAACGCGCAGGGCTTCATACCCGATCCGCGAGCCTGCGCTTTCAATCCCGCGAGCCTGCGCTGCGCGGGCGAAGACAAGCCGGATTGTCTGACGGATGAGCAGATTCGCGTGGTGCGCGACGAATATCGGGGAACGACAGATTCGAGGGGCAAAAATCTCTTCGACGGCGGAGAGCCCTACGGCTCCGAGCTTGCGTGGGCGGGTTGGCTGGTGACGCCGGCGGCGGACGCCGCCGCGCCGGGCGACACCTATGCCGCACAGATCGGCATGGGCTACCTGAACGAGATGGCCTTCATGCCCAACCGCCGGAGCAGATTTGGTCTGGACACGGTGCCCTTCACGGCCGACATGCACCAACAGCTTCAGCAACTCGGCGGCATATACAACGCGACCGACCCGGATCTGAACGCGTTCCGGGCCCACGGCGGCAAAATCATCATCTACCATAGTTGGGCGGATCAGGCGATTCCGCCGTTTGCGAGCATCGACTACTACCGCGCCGTCGTCAGAACGATGGGCGGGCGGGCCGCGGCCGAGACCTTCAGTCGATTGTATATGATCCCAGGGCTCTACCACTGCCCCTGCGGCCAGCCTGTGGACGGGGATCCCGCCACGACCGTGCAATTCATGCCGCAGCTCGTCGATTGGGTCGAGCACGGCAAAGCGCCGGGCTCGATCGACCTCGGCGTCACTTCGCAAACCACGGGGACGCATCTGACAACCATGACGATCGAACCCTTTGACGTCTTTCAGGCGGCCGCCGAAAACAATGGCCTTAACAGCAACTATCACTACGTCGGCGAAACGACGGTTTACCGGCCCGGAAACGCGCTCTGGTGCTCCGACCGCGGACCCGCTCTGACTTGCTCGCCTTCCGATCGCGCTGACTGAAGGGGCGCCATGGGCGGCGGGCGCGGTCTCCTCGACTTTTCGACGATACGGACGCGCCGCCCGACCGAATTCTGTCGATCAAATCCCGGAATCGCGCTAAGCTTCACGCCGCTGGCGCGGCTCGGGGTCAACAATCGAGGCGACAAGTGTCAGAGCTTTTCCAACTTAGCGGCAAACACGTTCTCGTAACGGGGGCTTCGAGCGGCCTTGGCCGCCACTTCGCCGGCGTTCTCGTGGCGGCGGGCGCGCTGGTTTCGCTCGGCGCGCGACGCGCCGAAGCGCTCGCCGAAACCGTGCGAACGGTCGGGCCGGATCGGGCGCACGGTCTCGTCGTCGACGTCACCGATTCCGCGGGGATTGAGCGCGCTTTCGATGGCGCGGAGGCTCGGTTCGGGCCGGTGACGGTGGTTATCAACAACGCCGGGGTGACCTCGACGCGCGCGGCGATCGACGTCGACGAGAAAGCTTGGGATCAGGTGATTGACACCAACCTCAAGGGCGTCTGGTTGACTGCGCAAGCCGCCGCGCGGCGCATGGTCAAGAACGGGACCGGCGGTAGCATCGTCAATATCGCCTCGATCCTCGGCCTGCGCGTCGCGGGCGGCGTCGCGCCCTATGCGGTGTCGAAGGCCGGGGTCGTGCAATTGACGAAGAGCCTTGCGCTCGAATGGGCTCGATACAAGATTCGCGTCAACGCCCTCGCGCCCGGCTATATCGAGACCGAGCTCAACGACGCTTTCTTCACCTCCGAGGCCGGAAAGTCGCTTGTCAAACGGATACCGCAACGACGGCTCGGCCTCGCCAAGGAACTTGACGGCCCGCTGCTGCTGCTCGCCTCAGACGCGAGCACGTACATGACCGGCAGCGTGGTCGCCGTTGACGGCGGCCATCTCGTTTCGAGCCTCTGACGCTTTCAAACTGGGAAGAAATCATCTCGTCTCGAGCCAGCGCACGATCTTGTCGCGCAGCTTGCCGCCGTCCCGGCTAACAAACACGCCGATGTGGCCGCCGGAGACGATGTCCTGCGTGTAGTCCTTGCTCCCCACCTTCTCGCCCAGCACGACGCTCGCCGGCGGCGGAATGACGTGATCCGTCTCCGTGTAAAGATTGAGCACCGGCATCACGATATTTTTAAGGTCGACACGGCGCCCCCCTACTTCGAGCTCTCCCGTGTACATCTTGTTTGACTGATAGAGATCCTTGAGCCATTGCCGGGCGGAGGCGGCGGTATGATCGGGCCGGTCGGCGAGCCATTTCTCCATGCGCAGGAAGTTGAGCAGCTTCTGCTTGTCCTGGCCGACGTCGACAAGGGTCAGACAATATTTCGCGAGACTGCGGTACGGCGTCATCATCGAAAAGAACGCGCCGCCCACCTCTCCCGACACATTGCCGAACGAATCAATCATCAAGTCGATTTCGTCCGGCGACAGATTGCCGACCCAAACGTTCATGAAGCCGCGGTCGACCCGCCCGCTGTCCTTGTCGGCGTGGAAATCGACCGGCGTCACGCAGGTGATCAAATTGCGAATCTTCTCGGGATAAAGCGAAGTATAGATCAACGAGAGCACGCCGCCCTGGCAAATGCCGAGAAGGTTGATCGAGTCCGTGTCGTGTCGATCGCGGATCGCATCGACGAAGCCATCCATGTAGATGTCGACCAGGTCGGAAAAGTCGTCGAACTGATCGGCGGCGGTCGGATGGCCCCAATCGAGCATGTACACCTCGCAGCCGGCCTCGGCCAGGTTGCGCAGGAATGATCGGTCGGGTTGGAGATCGAGAATCGTCCAATGGCCGACCATCGCATAGACCACCATCACCGGAGTCTTGACGCGCTTCGGCGCGTCGATGGCGATGCGATAGAGCGAACGGCCGTTGATCTGAGCGACAAGCTCCCGCGGGGTCGTCGCGATATCGACGTCCGCGTCGCGGATTTTGCTCAGCATCGCCGCGGCTTTGGCCGCTCTCGTCGAGTAGGAGGCGAGTTCAGCAAGTCCGGAGGTCAAATCTGTCGGCATCGGATCTTCCTTCCCAGATCATTTTTTTCCGTGTGCGACGGCGGCGGGTTCCGGCCTGCGTCGCAACTCGCGGACCTCCTTGCGCAGCGCATGAACCTCTCGGTTGAGATCGTGCAGCCGACGATAGACGTCGGTCATCTCCGTTCGGGTCGGCATATCGACCAGCTTGGCGAGCCGTTCGACAGCGCCGCCGAGTTCGCGGCGGTGCTCCGACGCGGCGCGCAGCAACCACTGCTGCGCCCGGCCGAATTCGCCGGAGCGGTTGAACTCCATCAGCGTGAGGTCGAGCACGTTGTTCCAGACATCCATCAGCGCGCCGGCTTCCAGGCTCTTGCCGTCCGCGCCCTCTTGACGCTTTTTCGTCTCCGCGACAAAGCGCTCGACGGTTTTGACCCAGATCGGCACGCTGATCGCCGCATATTCCTGCGACACTTGCATCAATCCGAAAAGCGGCGCCGGCGACGGCAGCGTGAACAGGTCGCGTCCCGGCATGTCGGAGAAGGTCGGCAGCTTCAGCGACGATTGGATTTCCTCGAGGATGGGGATCAGCGCCGTAGGCCAAGACGACGGCGCGGTGAAACCCTTCATCATCGCCTCGCCGATGGGGGCGCCGCGGGCCTTCAACATCGAGCCCCAGGCGTCGCTCCAGGCCGACATCATGTCCGCCGACGCGGAGCCGAGTTGCCGCATCATCCCGAAAGGATCAGGGTCCGAGGAGGCAGGCTTGGAGCTTGGGTCTTGACTCAACTAGCCCTCCATCAAAATTGAACTGGCTGTCGGCGCCGCTTTCCTCTGTGGGGTTCGCCGGAGGCGCGCCGGTCTCAGCGCGGCGCGCCGGGGCTGGCTCGCAATCGGTCGCCTGGTCTTCTTGGACGCCCGGGGTAGCCGACTAGCCTCGTCGCCATGACGTTTCCTCGTTGCTTCGGTTCGCGGGCTTAAGGCGCGATTCCCGAACGGCCCGTCCTGTGTTCGAACGCGGCGCTGCCGAACATTACGACCCGACGCGGGCGAGAATCAAGCGGACGTCCCGTCCCTTTCGCGCATCGGCGGCGCCCCCTCGCGCACATTTAGGCGCCAAGCCATCGCTCCGCCGCCCGAAGCACACGGAAGGCAACGGCTTCCGGCCCCTCGGCGGCGGTCATCGCCGTCATCGGCGTCTCCAGCGCCAGCGGGATGTCCCGCGGCATATGGCCGAGGATAGCCTTGATATCGATGCCGCCCTCCCCGGCCGGCAACCGTTCCGCGCGGCCCGTGTGCAGCAGCTCTTCGGTCGTATAGCTCTCCAGGACCGGCGCATCGCAGACGTGGGCAAAGGGAAGACGGGCGGCTGGAATCTTATCCAGCTGCTCTAGTCGGCTTTTCGACCGGTTGAAATGCAGCGTGTCGACCAGGATGCCGAGTTCGGGCCGCTCCGCCGCCTCGACCACGGCGACCGCAGCGGCGAGATCGGGGACCACCGTCCAGGGAAAGAACTCCAGCACGGCGCGCAAACCATAGCGCAAGGCGAGATCGTGGATGGCGGCGAGCCGGTCCGCCAATCTGGGGAGATCGGCGTCGTAGGGCGCGGTAATCACATATCTGGCGCCGAGTTCGGCGCCGGCGGCGAGGAAAGGTTCGAGCGCGCCGACGTCGATCTCCGGCGTGATCTTGACAAACTCTATGTCGAGCACCCCAATACCGGTGGCCGCCATCGCGGCCTTGGTCGCCCGCATCATCGGCTTGTCGGTCATCAGCGGATAGCCGGGCGTCGTCTCCGTCACTTTGATGAGGCGCAGCCCCACGGTTTGGTACCCCGCGCGCGCGGCGACCTCGATCATCTGCGGCGGCGCGAGGCTCAATACGGTCAGGTGCGCGAGAGAGAAGCTTCGCTTCACGGGACGCTCTCCGTCAGGTCTCGCCCGCGGCGTGCAGGGCGGCGATGTAGCCGAATGTCATTGCCGGGCCGATGTTGATGCCGCCCGCGGGATAGTAGCCGCCCATCACGCTCGCCATGTCGGTTCCGGCGGCGTAGAGCCCGGCGATCGGCGCGTCGGCCGCATCGAGCACCCGCGCATGGCCATCGGTCTTCAGGCCGACGAACGTGCCAAAGCTCCCCGGAAACACCTTGACCGCATAGAACGGCCCCGGAGTTAGCGGCGCGACGCAGGGATTTGGCTTTATGCGCGCATCGCCCTGATAGCGGTTGTAGACGGTCGACCCCCGGCCGAATTCCGGGTCCTCGCCGCGCGCGGCGTGCCGGTTGAACTCGGCGACCGTGCGCTCCAATCCCTCCGGGTCGATGCCGGCGTTGCGCGCCAGTTCGGCGACCGTGCGGCCCGTTTTCAGATAGCCCGAGCTTACATAGGGCTCGACCGGAAGCGGGGACGGACGCGCGATGCCCAACCCGTAACGACGCTGAAAGGCGCGCGTACAGACAAGCCACGAGGCGACCTCCTGCCCCGGCGGCACAGCGCGCAACATGGCGTCGACATAGTCGTGATAGCCGTTGCCTTCGTTGCAGAAACGGCGTCCGTCGGCGAGCACGCCGACGATCCCCGGCTTGCCGCGTTCGATGATGTGCGGGAAGCGGCCCGTTGTCCCGTCCGGGTATGGAACCCGCGACACGGGGCACCAGGCGCCGGGCGCTGCGAGGCTCTCGTCCACGACGCCGCCGACCGATTCCCCGAGCCGCAGCCCGTCGCCGGTTGCGGAAGCAACGGCGAGCGTGAGATGCTCGGAATCCGCGGGGAACAGCCGTCGGCGGCGCTTGGGATCATGGCCGAAGCCACCCGTCGCCAGCACCACGCCGCGCCGCGTTCGAACAATCGTCTCGCCGTCGGGTCCGGCGATCACGGCGCCGTCAACGGCGCCGTGATCGCGCAGCAGGCGGATCGCCGGCGAAGAGGTCCGCAACTGGACGCCCAGGTCTGCGGCGGAACGCAATAAGCGCCCGATCAAGGCGAGACCGTTGCGCAACTGCATTCCGCGGCGATACAGCGCAAGCTCGACCAGGTGACGGCCGAACCGGTTCGCGACATAAAGCGCGGCACGAGGGGACCGGGTTACGTTCATAAACGCGGCGAGGTCGGGGCCGGCTTGAATGGTCATGCCCATGAACGTGGTCTCGCGCAGCGGCGTGCGAAGGCGACTGGCGAGTTCGCCGAGCTTGCGGGCATCGTAGGGGGCGGCGATGACCGAGCGTCCCCCCGTTCCCGCCCCGGGCGCGTTGCCGTAGGTGTCAGGGATCTTCAGACCCGGCTCGAATTGAACCGCGGTTTTCTCCTCGAAGAACGCCACCATGCGCGGCGCCGCATCAAGAAAAGCATCGACCTTGACGGCATCGAAATTGTTGCCAAGCACGTGGCGCAGATAGGCGCGCGGCGCCTCGCTGTCCTCGACGATCCCCGCCCGCATCGCCAGGGGATTGCGCGGCGTCCACATCCATCCGCCGGACCAGGCGGTCGTGCCGCCGAACACGGGCTCTTTCTCCGCCACCACCACGTTCAGCCCATGCCAAGCCGCCGTCACCGCGGCCGCAAGGCCGCCGGCGCCGGAGCCGATAACCAATAGGTCGCAATCGACGTCCGCAGGCATGTTCGTCAGGCTGACATCGGAGCGGCTTTCGCGTCAACCGGTAGCGATCAAGGGAACCGGCGCCTGTCGGTCAGGCTTCAGCAAAGCTATACTCCGCAGGCAGCCACTGCCGGGAGGAGATCGAACATGGCTCAATCCTTACAATCTTCGGGGACAACGACCGTCCCGACGTCGCGGCTCGTGTTCGTCCTCAATGGTCCCAACCTGAACCTGCTCGGCAAGCGGCAACCGCACATCTACGGCCACGAGACACTCGCCGACGTAGAGCGAGACTGCCGCACTCTGGCGGATGAACTCCGCCTTGAACTGCGCTTCCATCAAAGCAACCGCGAATACGAAATCGTGGACTGGATTCACGAGGCGCGGGAAATCGCCGGCGGGATCGTCATCAATCCGGCCGCCTTCACGCACTATTCCGTGGCCATTCTGGACGCGCTGAACGCCTTCGACGCCTACGTGTTCGAGGTGCACATCTCCAACGTGCACAAACGCGAAGAATTCCGACATCACTCCTTCGTGTCTTCGCGCGCCGACGGCGTCATCGCCGGCTTTGGCACGCAAGGGTATTTGCTCGCCCTGCGCCGCGTCGCCCATCTCCTCGAATCCAAGGGCTAGTCCCGCCAGCCGCGACGCCGCGGGCGGGCGGAGGTGTCGTCCCGCCTTGTCTTCCCGCGGGAGGTTGCGCTGGCCGTCGCACCCCGCCTGCAAGCCGACCCCGCGCTCGCCATCTTGCTATTTGACGATTGTGATGTTGCGGGGCAAGAAAGGAGAAATATTCCCGATCGCGTCTGTCCGCGCGGGCGGAGGGAGGATGGCGGATGCTCAGATGGTCGATCGCCACCGTCTGCATGGGAGGATCGCTAGAGGCGAAGCTCGCCGCCGCCGCGAAGGCCGGATTTCGCGCGATCGAGCTGTTCGAAAACGATCTGACCTTCTTCAACGGCAAGCCCCGCGAAGTGCGGCGTATCGCGGCGGATCTCGGCGTCGAGATCGTCGCGCTGCAGCCGTTTCGCGATTTCGAAGCGATGCCGGAGCCAATGCGCCGCCGCAATTTCGAGCGGGCGCGGCGAAAACTGGAGCTGGTTGAGGAACTCGGCGCCCGGCTGCTTTGTCTGTGCTCCAACGTTTTGCCGGAGACCATCGACGACCCCGCTCGAGCGGCGAACGATTTGGCCGAGTTCGCCGACATCGCCAGACAACAGGGCGTGCGACTCGGATACGAGGCGCTCGCCTGGGGCCGCCATGTCAAAGATTGGACCGCGGCCTGGGACATCGTGCGCGCCGCCGACCGCCCCAATCTCGGCATCGTTCTCGACAGCTTCCATATCTGCGTGCGCGGCAATCCGATCGAGCCGCTCGGCCGATATCCCGCCGAGAAGATCGCGCTCGTGCAGGTGGCGGACGCGCCGGCGCTGGTGATGGACCCGTTGTCGTTGAGCCGGCACTATCGATGCTATCCGGGCCAGGGCGACTATCCGATCGTCGATTATCTCGACGCCGCGACGCGCACCGGCTACCGCGGCCCGCTGTCGCTCGAAATCTTCAACGATCAGTTCCGCGGCGCGTCCGCAACCGCGATGGCCGTGGACGGCATCCGCTCGCTGCGCGCCGCCGGAGAAGGGCTCGCGGCCAAGCGCGCCCAGCAGGGCGCGGCGCCGGTACGCGACATTGCGCCTCTGCCGCCTCCGCCCGAAGTCGAGGGCGTCGAATTCGTGGAGTTCGCGGCGAGCGAGGCGCACGCGAACGCGCTCACTCAGGCGATCGAAGGCCTCGGCTTCCGGCGCACCGGTCGACATCGCTCAAAGGATGTCGATCTCTACGCGCAGGGCGACATCAACCTGATCGTCAACCGCGAACGCAAGGGTTTGGCGCACGAGTTTTCCCGCCTGCACGGGCCGTCCGTCTGCGCGTTGGCGCTGAAAGTCGATTCCGTGGAGAAGGCGCTTGAGCGCGCCGCCGCGCTGGAGTGTCACAGCTATTCCGGCAAGATCGGTCCCGGCGAAACGACGGTGCCCGCGGTCGCCGGCGTTGAAGGCAGCCTCATTTATTTCGTGGGCCCCGGAAATCTCGAATGGCGCCGCGACTTCGAGGCCGTGGCGGCAAGCCAGGAACGCGGCCGGCTTGAAAAGGTCGACCACCTCTCCAACGTCGTGCGACGCGGCGAGTTTCTCAGTTGGTCGCTGTTCTACAATACGGTCCTCGGGCTCCTGCCGCAGCCGCAGGTCGAGTTCGCCGATCCCCACGGCGCCTTCTATAGTCGGCTGTTGCGCAGTCCCAACAGCGCGCTGCGGATAGCGCTCAACATCGGCGAAGGCGGCGCGACCGGCGTCTCGCGTTTTCTGGAGACGTTCGGGGGCGCGGGTTTCCAGCAGATCGCGCTGTCGACGAACGATATTTTCTCGGTGGTCGAGGCCGCGACCGCGAGCGGCGTCGAGTTCCTGCCGATCCCGGAAAACTATTACGTCGATCTTGCGGCCCGCTACGAGCTCGCGCCCGAATTGCTGGAGCGGATGCAAGCCCACGGCGTACTTTACGACCGTGTCAAGGACGGCGAATTCTTTCACATCTACACGCGCCCGTTCGAGGATCGATTTTTCTTCGAGATCGTGGAGCGCCACAACTACGAACTGTTCGGCGCCGCGAACACGCCGATCCGCCTCGCCGCGCAGGCGAGCCTTACGGACCATGAATAACACGCCGAGGCCTAGTTCACAGCGAGGAGCGGACCCCATGATCACCGGCGAAACAAAACTTATCGCGCATATAGGCTACCCCACGACGACGTTCAAATCGCCGATGATCTACAATCCGTGGTTCGAGCGTCGCGGCGTCAACGCCGTCGTCATGCCCCTCGGCGTCAGGAGCCAGGACTTCGCGTCCGCCTTCCCGCAGATCTGCCCGCTTCACCAATTTCCACGGCGCCCTCATCACCATGCCGCATAAGGTCGCGGTGATGGCGATGCTCGATGAGGTTTCCAAGGCCGTCCACGTCGCCGGTTCCTGCAACGCGGTGAAGCGCGGGGAGGACGGCCGGTTGATCGGCGACATGTTTGACGGCGAGGGCTTCGTGCGCGGCGTCGCGCGCAACGGCGGCTCGATCGCCGGCAGTCGCGTACTGGTCGTCGGCTCCGGCGGCGTCGGTTCGGCGATCGCCGCCTCCTGCGCGGCGGCCGGCGCCGAGGAGATCGCGCTCTACGACGTCCACAGCGCTTCGGCGGAGGCGCTCGCCGATCGCCTGCGGCAGAACTATCCCAAGCTGAAAGTGACGACAGGCTCCAACGATCCCGCCGGCTTCGGCCTCGTCGTCAACGCGACCCCGCTCGGCATGAAGCCGGGCGACCCGATGCCGATGGACGTTTCCCGCCTCTCGTCGTCGACCTTCGTCGGCGAGGTGGTGCTGAAGGCGGAGACGACCGCCTTCCTCGCCGCCGCGAAAGCGCAAGGATGTCGAACGCAGGTCGGCGTCGAAATGCTGTTCGAGCAGATTCCGGCCTATCTGGAGTTCTTCGGCTTTCCCCATACGACCGCCGACGAGCTCAGAGAGATCCGCGCAAATTCAATACTGAGACACGGATCCGGCAGAAAGATAAGGGAGGAAACAATGACGGCAGCGACATTACACGAGCCGGCAGGTCGGCATCAAAGCAGGGTAGCGGCGGCGAGCGGTTGGATCGGCTCGGCGCTCGAATATTATGACTTCTTCATCTATGCGACCGCGGCGTCACTCGTCTTTCCGCAAGAGTTCTTCCCCTCCACCAACCCGACTGTCGCGATCATCGCCTCGCTGGCCACCTATGGCGTCGGCTACGTCGCAAGACCCATCGGGGCCGTCGTGCTTGGCCATCTAGGCGACACCCACGGTCGCAAGAACGTGCTGCTCATCTGCCTGTTCATCATGGGCCTTTCGACCATGGCGGTCGGAGTGCTGCCGACCTACTCTCAAGTCGGGATTTGGGCGCCGTTCTTTCTGGTTGTGCTGCGCCTCATCCAGGGCTTTGCGGTCGCCGGCGAGATTTCCGGCGCAAGCTCGATGATCCTCGAGCACGCGCCGTTTGGACGGCGCGGCTACTTCGCAAGCTTCACTCTGCAAGGGGTCCAGGCCGGACAGATTCTCGCCGCGGCGGTGTACCTGCCGCTGAGCTACGTGTTGCCGAACGACGCCTTCATGTCCTGGGGATGGCGAGTGCCGTTCATCCTCAGCGTGGTGGTTCTCATTGCGGGTTACTACATCCGTCGCGAGGTCGAGGAGACCCCGGCTTTCGCCCAGGAACAGGCGCATCATGACGTGCCGAAGTCGCCTGTCGTCGAGGCCTTGTCTAACCATGGGCCGGATATGTTGCGCGTGGTCTGCATGGCGCTGATGAACGTGATCCCGGTGGTGGCGACCATCTTCGGCGCCGCCTACGCGGTGCAGCCGGGATACGGCGTGGCAATGGACAAATCCGTCTATCTCTGGATTCCGGTCATCGGCAACATCGTTGCGATCGTCGTCATCCCCTTTGTCGGCGATCTCTCCGACCGCATCGGACGCCGCATGCCGATCGTCATTGGCTCGCTCTGCGCGGGCCTGCTGTCTTTCGGCTACCTCTACGCCATCAGCATTCACAGCGTGCCGCTTGCCATCGTGCTGTCAATCCTGATGTGGGGCGTCGTCTACCAGGGATACAACGCCGTGTTTCCGAGTTTCTATCCCGAGCTCTTTCCGACGAAGGCGCGCGTCTCGGGCATGGCGATCGCCCAGAATGTCGGAACCATGCTGACGGCGCTGCTGCCGGCGTTGTTTGCGACCGTGGCGCCTCCAGGCTCAACGAACGTGCCGTGGATCATCGGCTCGCTCGCGTTCGGCATAACGATCATTTCCGCAATCGCAGCATGGTCGGCGCGGGAGACCTACCGCATGCACCTCAATGACCTGGACGAACCCGGGGCGCGGCCTGTCGAAAAAGCCGAATATGACCGCCTTCGTCGCGCGAGCGTGCTGGCCGCGACCTGAGTTGGAAATAGTCGCGACGTCGGGTGGCGGCCTTTGCTTGCAAGGGCTGCCGCGCAACGGGGTAAAGGATCGCCGCGGATTGATCGGAAAATAGTCCGCGGCTTTGGGCGAAAGGACCATTCGATGCAGTTCGCCAGCGTCAACGGCGGCGTCAAACACTATATCGACGAGGGGCCGCGCGGCGCGCCGTGCCTCGTCTTCATCAATTCCCTCGGCACGGATTTCCGGATTTGGAACGATCTTGCCGCTCCTTTGACCCAGCATCATCGCGTGATCCGACACGACAAACGTGGACATGGCCTGTCCGAATTGCCGGCGGGGCCGGCCTCCATCGCCGATTTCGCAACCGATCTGTCGGCGCTGCTCGACCGGCTCGAGATCAAACAAGCCACGATCGTCGGTCTGTCGATCGGCGGATTGATTGCTCAGGAGCTGCTTCGGCTTCGTCCCGATCTTGTTCGCTCGCTGGTGCTTGCGGACACCGCGCATCGGATCGGGACCGAAGCCTCCTGGAACACACGCACCGGCTTGATTGAAGCCAAAGGGATAGAGGCGATCGCCGATGGCGTCATGGCGCTGTGGTTCAGCAAGGACTATCACCGAACAAGCCCCGACGTGTTGACGGGGTGGCGAACGATGCTCACCCGGACGCCGGTCGAAGGTTATCTTGTCGCGTGTCGCGCGATCCGCGACGCCGATCTCACCGAAGGCGCCCGCCGGATCGCGGTTCCGACCCTCTGCGTCGTCGGCGATGAGGACGGGTCCACCCCCGTTGCGCTCGTCCGGGAGCTTGCTTCGCTGATACCGGGCGCCAAATTCGAAGTGATTGCCGGCGCCGGTCATCTGCCCTGCATCGAGAGGCCCGACGCTCTGCGCGCCCTCATTGAATCTCATATGGCGGAGGTGGGAAATGACCGCGTCTGATCCGAATGGCGAGCGATTTGAGCTGGGCATGGCGACGCGTCGGAGCGTGCTCGGGGACGCGCATGTCGACCGCGCCACCGCGGCCATGACGGCGTTCGATCAACCGTTTCAGACCTTCATCACCGAAGGGGCGTGGGGCACGGTCTGGTCGGGGTCACAACTCACCAAGCGCGAGCGCTCGCTTATCACCATCGCCCTGCTCGCGGCGCTCGGTCACGACGAGGAGGTGGCGATGCATGTGCGCGCGACCGCCAATACCGGCGCCACGCCGGAAGATGTTCGCGAAGCGCTGTTCCACGTCGCCGTCTATGCCGGCGTTCCCGCGGCCAATCGCGCGTTCAAAATCGCGAGGACGGTTTACGCCGAGGCCGCGGACGCAAAGTCGTGAGCGCGAAAGCTAGCGCGGAGCCGGGATGACCATATCCGCCTTCGATCACCCGTTTCTTTCATCGTTGTTGAGCGACGAGGAGGTCGCGCGCGCTTTTTCTGTCGAGACGGACGTCCGCGCGATGCTCGACTTCGAGGCGGCGCTCGCCGCGTCGCAGGCCGAAGCGGGTCTCATATCGCAAGAGGCGGCGGCGAGGATTGGCGAAGTCTGCGCCGGATTTGCGCCGGACATAGCTGAACTTCGCAACGGAACAGCTAAAGACGGCGTCGTCGTTCCCGCGTTCATCAAGGATTTGCGGCGGAGCGTGGGACCGCCCCATGCCGAGAAGGTCCACCTCGGCGCCACCAGCCAGGATGTCATCGACACCAGCCTTGTTTTGCGTCTGAAGCCGCTGTTGTGTTCCTTCACGGTTCGGCTTGAAGCGTTGATTGAGCGGCTAGGCGCACTCGATGTCGAACAGGGCTCTATGCCGCTCATGGCTCACACCCGCATGCAACGGGCGTTGCCGATCACCGTGGCTGACAAACTCCGCATGTGGCGGGAGCCTCTGCAACGACATCTCGTGCGGCTGGCCGAATTGACGCCCCGTCTTCTGGTGGTTCAGTTCGGCGGTCCGGTTGGCGCCCGCAGCGGGCTCGACGGCCGCGGCGATGCGATCGCGCTTGAATTGGCGCGGCGGCTTGGACTCCACAATGGGCGAAGCTGGCAAGCCGAACGCGACGGCCCGGCGGAGCTGGCGGGCTGGCTGTCGCTGGTGTCGGGTTCGCTCGGCAAAATAGGCGAAGACGTGGCGCTGATGGTGCAGAACGAGGTCGGTCAGGCGCAATTGTCGGGCGGCGGCGCCTCGTCGGCGATGGCGCACAAGTCGAATCCGGTGCAGGCGGAAATCCTCGTGTCGCTGGCTCGTTTCAATGCGACTTTGCTCGCAGGTCAGCATCACGCTTTGGTGCATGAGAATGAACGGTCCGGCGCCGCCTGGACATTGGAGTGGCTCATCGTTCCGCAGATGCTCGCGGCGACGGGCGCATCCCTGCGCGCCGCGTCTGCGCTTTGCGCGGGATTGCGGTTCCTCGCGACGCCGCTTTAAGGCAGGTTGAACCGCCGGGGCGTCTCGCCCGCCCGGTTCCTCACAAAGACTTGGCCCGATCACGGAGTGCGAATTTCTGCACCTTTCCGGTCGATGTCTTGGGCAGCGGGCCGTAAATCAGCGTCTTCGGAACCTTGAATCGCGCCATCCGCTCGCGGCAGAAGCCGAGGACTTCGGCGTCATCGGGCTGCGCCGCGCCCGGCTTCAGTTCGAGGAACGCGCACGGCGTCTCGCCCCACTTCGGGTCGGGACGCGCCACCACCGCGGCGTTCATGATCGCCGGATGCTGGGTCAAGACCTCCTCCACTTCCAGGCTCGAAATATTCTCGCCGCCGGAAATGATGATGTCCTTCGATCGGTCCTTGATTTCGATGGCGCCGTCGGGGTGACAGACCGCGAGGTCGCCGGAATGCAACCATCCGCCGGCGAACGTCGCCTCGGTCGCCGTCTCGTTCTTCAAATATCCCTTCATCACGGTGTTGCTGCGGATCATGATCTCGCCGACGGTCTGGCCGTCTCGCGGCGTCGGGACCAGCGTTTCCGGATCGGCGACGATCGCGGCCTCAACCATCGGATAGGCCACGCCCTGACGGGCCATCTTGGCGAAACGCTCGTCATCCGGCAGCGTGCTCCACTCGGGCAGGAAGACGCAAGACGTTGCGGGGCCGTAACTCTCGGTGGCGCCGTAGAGATGGGTGACCCGGAAGCCGAGCGCCTCCATCGATCGAAATACCGAAGACGGCGGCGCGGCGCCGCCGGTCGCGATCGTCACCGTGTGGCTGAACGGCGCGCGCTGCTCGGCCGGCGCGTGCGCCAACATGTTGAGCACGATCGGCGCGCCGCACAGATGCGTGACCTTGTGCTCAGCAATGAGGGCGAAGATCACGGCCGGCTCGACTTTGCGCAAGCAGACCTGCGTGCCGCCGGCGGCCACCACCGCCCAGGGATAAGACCAGCCGCAGCAATGAAACATCGGCAGCGTCCAGAGATAGACGCTGTCGAAGGTCAGCCCGAAGCTCAATCCATTGCCGAGCGCCGACAAGTAGGCGCCGCGGTGGCTGTAGACGACGCCCTTCGGATCGCCGGTGGTGCCGGACGTGTAGAGCAGACACAGCGACTGCCATTCGTCGGTCACGCCGGGCCATGCGAAATGGGGATCGGCCTCCGCCAGCAACGTTTCATAGGCCAGTTGGCCGGCCGGCGGGGCGGACGTCGATCCGGGCGCATCAAATTCGATGGTGATGATTTCGTGTTCGACCTGGCTCAAAGCCTCCTGCACCAGAGCGCGGAATTCGCGCTCGACAATGAGAATTTTGGCGCCGCCGTGAGCCAGGCAGAACGCGATGTTCGCCGCGTCCAGCCGGGTATTGAGAGGATTGAGCACCGCCCCGAGCATGGGCGCCGCGTACAGCGCCTCGATGAACTCCGGGACGTTGGTCGCCAGGATCGCCACGGTATCGAGCTTTCCCGCCCCGAGCTTGGCGAGCGCGCTCGCAAGCCGGACGCTGCGATCGTGCAACTGCGTGTAAGTGTAGCGGCGTTCGCCGTCGACGACAGCGACTTTGTCGGCGAACGCGGCCGCCGCCCTCGTCAGGAAACTGACGGGGGACAGCGGGACGAAGTTGGCCCGATTGGCGTCCAGGTTGGACTCGAACGCGGAGCGATCGCTTGTATCCATGGTTCCCGGCCTCGCGTTCAGAAGCTCACCCTTCGATCGAGGACCATTGCTGATCGCACCGATTTTCAGGCTAGCGAACTTTATTCCACACCAAGATTGAACGGCCCATCGTACCGTCGAGATAACTCTTGTACGGCGCCGTGGTGATGGTCAGCGTGTCGCCTTCCAATACGAAGTGCCGTATCTGATCGGTGCCTGTCCAGGTTTGATTCCAGGAAACGTCGATGTGGTGGACGACGACCTGTTCGCCAAGCGAGAACGTCCCCGCATAGGCGACCATCGACCCCAGCAGTTGAACGCCCTCTTCGTCGGTGGGGACGACATCGCGAGGGGTAATCCGGTCATCACGGGTGAAGATCGCGTACATCCGGCCGTCGGGAGCATAACCGATAAACCCCTGCGGTTGTTCTCCGAACTGATTGTGTCGGTGTCCGTCGGATAGACGCTCTCTGACATAGGACTGCAACGCCCAAGTCCCCAAGACCGGGCTATCCGGCGGCGGCTTGCCGCGCTTCACGGTGGCCAGGATTTCCTCGTTTGTCGCCAATTGATCCTCCGCCCGAATGAGAAACTTGGGAGATCGTCATTTCCTAGGCGTCGTCCGCAAGCGAAACCCGAACGGTCGTCACACGTCGAAGAACACGGTTTCCCGCTCCCCCTGGAGATAGATGTTAAAGGTATAGACGGTCCCGCCGTTGCGCTCCGACCGCGCGGCGATCAAGGTTTGCCGCCGCTTCGGTTGCTCAATGATGTTCAAGACGGGGTCGATGGCGTTGGCGGCTTGCTCGTCCTCGAAATACATACGCGTGGCGAGCCCGATGTTGACGCCTCGCGCCGCCAACCAGAAGTTGATGTGGGGCGCCATGGCCTTCCGGCCTTTGCGGCCGACGACGCTTCCCGGTTTGATCGTGCGAATGGTGTAGACGCCGGTCTCGAAATCGGTTCCGGTGCGCGCCCAGCCGCGAAACCTTTTGTCGAGCGGCTTTTCCTGTCGATCGTCGGGATGGGCGTAACGTCCCGCGGCGTTCGCCTGCCATGTCTCGACCAGCACGTCCCTCGTCGCGCCGCCGGAGCCGTCAAAGATTCGGCCTTCGATCGTTATCCGTTCGCCTTCGACGCCGGGCGCGGCGATATCGTTGCTGAAATTCTTCTCGAAAATGTCGAACCCCGCTTGCTGGGGAATCAGCCCGATATGCACGTAAGGTCCCGCTGTCTGCGACGGCGTTTCGCGCAGGTCGGATCGGCTGACGTTCATCGTCCAATTCATGTCAGCTCCCCTGAAGCTTGTTCTCGAAGAAAGTTTGTCGCCGGCCGCGCAGCACAATATCAAAGCGATAGGCCAGAGACTCCAAGGGGACAGCCATATCAAGGTCCAGCTTCGCGATGAGCGTCTCCGCGGCGGATTTATCGGGTACGGTGGCTATGATGGAATCGTGAGGAATGAGCGGATCGCCTTCAAAATACATTTGGGTGATCAAGCGCTGCGCAAAGCCGGAGCCGAACACCGAGAAATGGATGTGGGCGGGCCGCCAGCTGTTGACGAAGTTTCGAAACGGATAGGCGCCCGGCTTGATTGTCCGAAAAAAATAATGACCGTGGTCGTCTGTTATCATTCGCCCGCAGCCGCCGAAATTCGGGTCGATCGGCGCGTTGAAAGTATCGTTACGATGGCGATAGCGGCCCCCGGCGTTGGCTTGCCAAACCTCGACGAGAGTCCCGGTGACCGGGCGGCCGTTTTCATCCAGCACGAAGCCGTGAACGACGATGCGCTGTCCGATTGAGTCGCCGTCTTTGGCGTAGTTGAGAACCAGGTCGTTATCGAGCGGCCCGAGTTCGTCAGGCGTGAATTGCGGACCCGTGATTTCCGAAAGGGAGTTCTGCAACGACCATAGCGCAATGCGCGGCGAACGCAGTCCGCTCGTTTTGTAGACCGGGGTGTACGCGGGCGGATGGATCGCGCGATCGCGTGGTCGAAATTCGTCGGTTATCATGGTACCCCTTCCCGGTGCGCCCACTCGCGAGTGGCAGCCGCTTCCTCCAACTTGCTGGCCAAGGCGCATCGGAGCGCGCCGCAGCGTTTTGTGTTCTTTGGCGTATCCGCCTTTGCTGCTTGGAGCCTATCAAAAGGGCTAAAAATCGCAAGAGCGTTGGCCGTTTCTCGAAGCAGTCCGATGTAGCGGAGTTGCGTGGCGGAATCCCAGCCCGTTGTCCACGGAACCGCCGCTGGTCGACGGAAACTCCCCGCCAGACCGCGCCGCGTCGCCTTATCGCGGACGTTGCGCCGGCGCCCCGGTCTGGGCGGCCTCACCGGCGGTGCGGCGCGACGATCATTCGCTGACGGCGGCAGTCTGCGTCGCAGGGCGTGTCGCTGACATAAGGAACTGAACATCAATTCCTTCCCGCGAGGCTATCCCGGCTCCATCCCGAGCCGGCGCTTTGTCGCATCAGCGTCGCGCGCGTTGAGATGCGCGATCAGCGCGTCCGCATCAGTCGCCGACGACGAATGCGCCCCGCGACCTATGGCGAAGACCGTCACCAGTTGAACGGGGGCCGGCAACAAACCGACGACATCGATTCCGGGTTCTCCCAGGAGTTCGCTCAGCTGCTGGACGCCGATCTCCGCCTCTCCGCGCGCGACAAGAGCGCCGACGGGCACGCCGGGCTTGGCCTGGACAAACCGCGACGGTTCCGTTTCGGGATCGAGGCCCCAAGCCTTCAGCGTCGCCAACAGATGCGCGCCGCTGGGCCCGGTGGAATAGCCGATCGTCCGCGCCTTCAGGAGCGCCGTTCGGATCGCGTCTTCGCTGCTGATGTCGGGACGGGCGCCGCCCGCGCGGATCGCCGCCGCCATGGGAGAGCGCACGAAGCCGACCCGGCTTCCCACCGCAATATGGCCTTCCGACTCCAGTTTCTGAACCACATCCTCGGCGAGGATCACGAGGTCGAAGCCTTCGCCGGCGCGCACCCGCTTGGCCGCGTCGACGCCGCCGACCGACTCGATTTCGACGGACCGTCCCGTCGCGCGCCGATAGCTCTCGACGAGTTCGGCGAGCGCGCGGCGCGTCGCCATCGACGATATCACTCTGATGACCTGTCCCATGGCGACTCCCTTCGCACGTATTTTCAGTCGATAGGCCACACGTTCGCTCGCGTTGAGGCCGAGAGCGCCGCTTGCCGAGGGACGGACAAATGGCGCCGCTATCGCGTTGGGGTTAGCTTCTATGGCCCGAAACACCGCATCGCAACCGAGGCGAGCGGGTTGGTTTCAGGCGCACCGCTTGGCGCCTTTTCAGCCCGCAGCGCCTTTCAGGAGAGACGCGACCGCCCGCAAAGCCAGCAGGTATCCGTCCGGTCCGAGACCGCAAATGACCCCGGTCGCCACCAGGGACACGCGCGAGTGCCGATAGAGTTTATCCCGCTTGTGAATATTCGTGATGTGAACTTCGACAAGCGGCTTTTGAATCAGCTTGAGCGCGTCGAGCACCGGGATCGATCCGAACGAGAAGCCGGCAGGGTTGATGACGACGGCCGCGTCTCGTTGAAAGGCCTCCTGCAACCAGTCGATCATTTGCCCTTCGTGATTTGTTTGTCGAAATTGGCAGTCGAGTTCGAGTTCGGACGAAAGCGCAAGGCACTTTTGCTCGATTTCGGCCAGCGTCGTCGTGCCGTATAAGTGCGGCTCGCGTTTTCCCAGCATGTTCAGATTGGAGCCGTTTAGAACGTAGACCGGCTGCGGCATCGAATGACCCTTCGCGTGGTTTGGCGGTCGCGGCTTAGGAGCCGCCAATTTCATCGGCGCGGTTCATGTCGATTCCGCGCGTTTCCGGCGCCGTCACAATCATGGCGAGCGAAAGCACGTTCCAGGCCGCGCACAATATGACGACGCCCCATGGAGAGCCTCCGCCGGCGCTCACCAGCCAGGCCGCCAGAACCGGCATGGGGCCGCCGGCGAGCAGATTGGCCCCGGTATAGGCGAGAGCCGAGCCGGAATAGCGCACGTTTGTCGGAAACGCCTCGGCGAACGCCACCGGCTGAATTCCACTTTGGAACTGGGTGAACCCCAGAAACAACCCCATCACGATCAGCATGGGAACGAAGCTTTTCGTATCCAGAATCGGGAAATAAACGAAAAGAATCAGAAGCGTCGCTATTGATCCGATCGCCAGCGCTTTCCTGCGACCCAATCGGTCGCTCAGCAATCCGCCCGCCATGGCACCGACGATTGCACAGACATTAGCGCCCATGAGAAGCGCAAATCCTGTCTGCTTCGGCACGCCGAGCTGATTGGTGACGTAGCTGAGCGAATATACGACGATGAGATAGAAGATCGCCGCCGGCCCGCAAAAGAAAAACATCCATCGCAGCACGGTGCGCCAGTGCAGGCGGAGAGCGTCGAGCAGCGGATTGCCGACCGTTGCCGTCACCGTTTGCCGAAGGGCGACAAAGGCCGGCGTCTCGCTCACCTTCAACCGGATATAAAACCCAACCACCACGAGTACGACGCTGAGAAGGAAGGGAAGTCGCCAACCATAGGATTCGAACTCAGCCGCGGTCAGTGTTGTGGCGAGGACGAATAGAACGGCGTTCGCCAAAATCTGACTGAGGGGAGAGCAGGTCCCCAATAGCCCAGAATATTTGCCTCGACGATCTGGGTCCGCGTGTTCGAGCGCCATCAATTGGGCCCCCGTTGATTCACCGCCCAGCGCAAAGCCTTGGATGACCCGCAACGCCACCAGGAACGCGGGCGCGGCGATCCCGATGCTGTTGTAGGTGGGCAGAACGCCTATCAGGACGGACGCCAGGCCCATGACGGTGACTGTCGCCAGCATCAGGTTCCGCCGGCCAAGTTTGTCGCCGAGCTGGCCGCAGACGATCGCCCCCAACGGCCGGGCGGCGAGCCCTACCCCAAACGTGGCGAGCGACGCCAACAGCGCGGCGGTCGCATCCATTCTCGGGAAGAAGAGTTTGGGCAGAACAGTCGCCGAAACGGAGCCGTAAAGCGTGAAGTCGAACCACTCGAGGGCGGTGCCGATCGTGGCCGCCGTTACCGCGCGTGTCGCCATGCGCTCGCGCGCGGCGGCGCTCAATGCCTCAGCCATGTGATTCCGCCCCTTTGGCGTTCGAGCGCATTCGCCCCCGGCTTCCCAGCGATACCACAATTGGAATTTCATTCAATAATGGAAACCAATTCCATAAACGAATTCGTTGACCCGCGAGGCGGCTGAGTTGCAAGAAAGCGGGGAGGAACTTTCCGATGTCCAGCGCCCTGGAACGAAGCTTGACTGTCTTGGAGACGCTGGCGGATCATCCCGAAGGATGTTCGCTGTCCCAGTTGTCCCTAGCCGCCAATATGCCGGCGAGCGCCGCTCATCGCCTGTTGGTGGACCTCGCCCGTTGCGGCTACGTTCGACAGAATCGCGAACATGGCGATTACACGCTCACGATCAAACTCGCCGCCCTCGGGCTAAAGTTTCTGAGCCGTTCTGGCATCGTGGATATTGCGCAACCGCTGCTGGAGCGGCTCGCGGCCAAGTCCGGCGAATTGGTGCGGCTGGCGATCGTCGACAACCTCGATCTCATTTTTGTGGCCAAGGCCCAGGGCGCAACCGGCGCGCTTCGCTACGACCCCGACATGGGGCTTTCGATTCCGCTCTCGTGCAGCGCCGCCGGACATGCCTGGTTGTCGACGATGAGCGAGGAGAAAGCGCTTGAGCTGGTGGCGCGTCAGGGGTTTGGCGCTCCTGAAAAATACGGGCCCCGGGCGCCGACGACGGTGAAAGCGTTGCTTCCGTTTCTTCGCATCGCCCGCAAGCGGGGCTTCAGCACAATCGTGGAAGTCTTCGCCCCCGGCATGGCGGCCATGTCAGCGCCGGTGCGGACGCGCGACGGCGGCGCGATCGGGGTGGTGACCATCGCCGGCCCCGTTTTTCGTCTCACCGAAGAACGAATGTTCGCGCTAGCCTCGGATTTGCTGACGACGGCCGCCGAGATTGCGGAAACCAGCAACCCTTCGGGACTTTTGCGCATCAAAACCTTTTGATCGGCCCCAACCGCACGGCTTCGCGCTGTGTTGTCGATCAATATAATCAACCAGGGAAACTGTAGCGGCTTGGGTGGAGAGTTTGGTGAGGAGGTAGTCCCGGCGAACCGGTCTCTCTGCGCCTGTGCGCGAGGTCGCGAAACTCCGACCCTCCCGATCACAGCCGCCAGCTCCCTATTCTCGACCTTCATCGGACGTCCGGACGTGGATGACCGCTGCTACCTCGTACGGCGCGATCCTGTTCGAACAGAACGACGAATGGGCCGTCCAACGCGCCCGCTACATGACGCTGGAAACCACCGGCCGCTTGAGCGATGATGCCGTCGTCGGAATGCCCGCCGCGGCCGTCTGGCCGATCCCGAGCTAGCCGGAAGGCGTGGTGAACAGCCTCTCAAATGCGCCACGCCTGTGGACTGATCTAATCCGCCAACCCATAGCCGGCCCCATTGCTCCGAGCGGTCTTCCCGCCCCGCAACCTGGACCGGAGCGGCGTCCACGCCGTCATCGCGACATGCCTTGCGTGCCAAGACAAAGCGGACGTCGTGGTGGATAGGCTGGAAACCTTCGCGTCCGAAACTCTGCGTTGCATGGTCTGTTTTGCCCGCGACGCCCGAAGGAACGAACCGCCGCCGAGGCGGCGCCTGTTTAATCTCAGAGAGTGGCATGGCTGAAAATGATCTAGTTCTCCGCATTCCGCACTCGCTTGGTGCGACGGAGGCCAAAAAGCGGATCGCCGGCGGAGTTGCTGCCGCGAACGCGCAATACAGGCAATATCTGCACGCGTCGGAAATTGAGTGGGATGACAATCGGATGAAATTTCGCTTGGCTGCGCTGTCGCAGACCATTCGAGGAAGTGTCGAAGTCCAAGACGATTACGTTGAGCTGAGGGCTCAACTACCCTTTCTGCTCCGGCTTCTCGCCAAGAGGTTTGTTCCTGTCGTTCAGAACACTGGACAGAAACTGCTTATGTAAGCGGCTTTCTGGTTAGAATTCGTGTCTGCTGAGCCGGCGCCTCTCGCCCACCCGTATTTAAAGCCGCTTCGATCCTCTGACGCCGCGGCGACCGCAAGGGCGTCGGAGAGTGGGGCGAGCGAGGCCGTCGCGGCGGCGTGAACTGTCCCGACAATTAGCGGGGCGCAAACCCGTGTGCGACGAGATAGACCGAGCCGACGAGGCCAGAAAGGGCCACGGCGACCGTCAGGACCCGCCGCCGCCGTCGGAGGCGATCTGCAAGCCGACCCGTTGCGGTCCCGCTTACGATGCGCACCGCGGTCCCTGCGGCTGGAACCAGCCCGATCCTTTCCACGGGAAGTTCATGGCTCAGGAGGAACGCCGGCAGGTAGGCCGACATAGTCCCGTAGGCGCTGTAGAGCGCGGCGTAGAGAACCAGGAAGCCCGTTAGCCCGGTTCCGGGCGCTACGGGTCCGCTCACCTCGTTCCTGTCCTGCCCCTGCATGGGTTCGCCGAAACGGGGGGCGGGTTCTCCGGCCGTGGGGCCCAAACATTCGACCAGGCCGGTTAACGCAGGTCAGACGAGATAACGGCCATTATTGCCGCTGTTCTTGCCGCCGGCGTCCCCCCTACGATTGTCACAGCGGGGGTCTGCGTCGTCTTGACGAATGTTGGAGGGCATTGTGCTGGCGTTGGACGGCGCGGCGACGGAGCGCAGTCAACGCGTCGCTGGGAACATCCTGCTAGGCGGCTTGCCGCTCGCGCGGCATTGCGGACGAAGAACAGCCCTTCGTCGGCTTCCTGAGTTCGTTACTCCTTCGCCTTGCGCAGCTCCGCCATCTCGACCACAACCGTTTCGGCGCTGCACCCGTCTGGATAGCGCTGAGACCTCAGCCGAACGTAGCAACGGTCGACGACCTCCCTTTTCGCGAGAACGGCCACCAGGGTGCGAGCCGGCATAAAGGCGAGTCCTTGCAGACTGAACGTTTCTTCGCGTTCAGCCCGTCAGCCCGCCCTTCCGCCTGCCGTATCCCGGCGGCCTCTTTGGCCGCTTCGACGGCGGCGAAAAACTGTGCGGCGAGGTCGATTTCAGCGTCTCGGGTGAGAGCCTCCAACGCAAGCGCCGCTTGCGGGCTCTTACTTAAGAGCGCTTGCCGCTTCCTCCTGGCCGGACGGCCGATTCGCCGGCTACGGATGGTGGCACTGCATTCGACGGCACTAGATATCCCTCAACACTGAAATTGGAGTCGAAACCGGCGGTCGCTACGCATGAAAAAGTGATACTTTCTCCTGGCCTTACGTAATAACCATTGCCAAGGTCCGAGTTTTTAAAATCCGCTGTGTTAGGACTGTCCAACCCAGCTATCCAACCCGCGGTGCTTGACAAATATACATAGTTGTCGGCACCCGACGTTCCATTCCAAAAAGTGAAATCCGCCGATTTGACTATTAAAGCGTAACCCGAGGGAGGGGCATAGGACGCCGGATTGGCGGTGCCGGAATCGCAGTAGCCCGATACTCGTTTGTCATTGAGCGGGGAATTCTGGAGGCCAGCAACGGGGTCGTAAACGTAGAGCCGGCGGCTGGCGTCGACAGCGGATTGGTGGCCCGTAGCAGGATCGGTGATCGTTACCGCCGATGTGGCGACGGCGTAGACGGCTCCGGGCGTCACAATCCCTGCGATGACTATCGCAGTGATTTGAGCTCCGGAAAAAATGCCAAAAAGTTTGCGATCTGACATTGTTAGCTCCTCCCAATGGAAGAGCGATAGATAAGCAGAAATGTTAACGCCCGACCAGCACATTTTTCGCACGGAATCTCTTTCTTTTCACCAGTGCTTTTTTGGTTCACGTTTCTTCAGCCTCACTCCAGCCTTCCCACGGTTCGTGAACTCCACTCCAGCGGCCTCGAGCACGTCGCGGCACCGGGAAGGGTCGAACGCTCGAAAGACTGCTCCCTCGTTTTCGAATCGCGTTATGGCTCTTTCGCTAATTCCCATGCGCGCCGAGAGCCACATCTTTGACCATCCCAATAGCCGGCGGGCCGCTATCAATTCGGCCGGCGTGAGCGGCGGCCTGATCATTTCTCGCTCCTCACATTTCACCCTGCCGCCTTTTTCAGCCATCCAAGCGACCTGCGCCTCCGCTGGACTACGGCGTGTCTTCATTTAGGGGATTCGCAAATCAGGAAAGCGTGATTCATAAGCAACCTTCCGACCGAGGCTTTTGGATGAGGCGCTACGGCGTGCGCAACGACCAATTTGCGCGCATTGAAGGGCCCCGCGAAGCGGACCAAATTTAGGTCGGGTTAAGTTGGAAGCGCGTCTGCCGGATGTGTTGCCCTCAAGCTACCAAAGACCCTGTCCGCTGTTTCTGCTCCTCCTGTGGCTACGTGGTCAACGCGCAGCGGCGCGGGTTGGGCTTGTTATGGTGCGCGTTGTCCACATGTCCACGGGTGCCGACCATCGCGCCCGCTCGAAAGACCGCCATCGGCGCGCGATAGTCGAGCGACTAGTGAAGACTATGCTCGTTGTAGAAGGTGATCCAATCGCCGATGCCCGCGCGAGCTTCGATCCCGTCGGCGTAGCCCTTGAGATAAACGTCCTCGTATTTGAGCCAACGCCAAAGCCGCTCAACGAAAACGTTATCCATTCATCGGCCTCGGCCGTCCATCGAGATGCGCACGGCCGCCGCGACGAGAACGCCAGTGAACGCCGCGCCGGTGAACTGGCTGCCCTGATCGGTGTTGAAGATCTCGGGCCGGCCGTAGCGCGCCAGCGCCTCGACACAGAACGCTACGTCTATCGTATTCGACAGCCGCCAGGACACACCGCCCGGCTCGCCCAGTCGATCACAGCCACCCGATAGAGGAAGCCCTTGCCGATCGGGACATAGGTGACGTCGGCCGCCTAAACTTGTCCGGGACGGTCGATCTTCATGTCGCGCAGGAGATAGGGGAAAATCTTGTGGTCCGGCGCACGCTGTGTCGTTCTCGGCTTCGGCCCGAGCGCCTCGATCCCCACCAATCGCATCAGGCGCCGCATGCGCTTACGGTCGATCGGGAAGCCATCGTCTGTCAGCGTCGCCGCGATCCGCCGTGCGCCAAAAAACGGCCGCGCCGTAAACAGCGCATCGATGCGTCGCATCGCTTCCAGATCATTGTCGTTGGCGGACCGCCGCTTGCGATAGACGCCCGAGCGCGCCAGGCCCAGCATCTCGCATTGCCGCCGGATCGACAGCTTCGTGATGCGTGCGATCGAGCCAGCCTCTGCGGTCCGACGCGCTCATCTGCCGAACCTCTTGGCGAAAAAGCCTGTCCTCGAGTTCGACCCGAGGATCATTCTCAATCGTCAGCTGCCCGATCTTGGCGTGAAGCTACTCAATCTCGCGCGAAGACGCCGCCTGCGCATTCGCTGCGATCTTCGCGTCGAAGGCCCGCGCCGCATGCTCGAGAAGTTGCTTGTTCCAGGCGTAGATCTCGTTGGGATGCACCTGATGGCGTTGCGCCAGATCACTCACTGTCGCCTGCTCGCGCAACGCCTCCCGCGCAATATTCGCCTACAGCGCCGCTATTTCCGCTCCGTTCCTGCCTATATCCGAGCAGACTGTTCCAACTTAAACAACGGTCCCATTTTCCGGGGCCGCTTCAATCGGCTTTGCCCGAGCCAAAGTCCCGCCGGACGCGCTCCCGCCAAAAGCGGAAGCGGTGTGCTGCCGCCATGAATGCGCTCACGGCGACATTTAACAGCGGCGACGCCGCCAACGCGGCAATAATACTCGTTGCGCGGTCGAGCGGGAGAATTCGCCAAGCCAACGGACGCGTCGCTCGGCTGGCGGAGACCCACTGGAGTCAGCCTGCGTCTCAGCCGTAGGTCACTTGTGTGACGCCGCCGATGACCTGGTGATGGAAATCGGCGGCGACGTAGCTTCCGAGCAGGTGGATCGCGTGCTGCGCGCCACCATCGGCGAAGTTGATCATGCTAGTGCTCTGGTCGAAGCCGAGCCAACTCCAAGGCCCCGACACATCAATCGTGGCGCCGGTCGCCCCATTGCTGTCGAAATTCGACAGAACACCCGAGAAGGTGGCGAGGTCCTTAAGCTCGAGGGTTCCGTCAGCGCCTTGAAACTGAATTGTCTGTCCGCCGGTGACAGCCGCGTCGAACGCAAGAGTCGAGGCTCCGCCGACGATGTCGGCGCCCGTGCCACTGACAGCGCGCTGGAGTTCAAGCGTCCCTGACAACGCTTCGACCTTGCCAGCATTCGTCAGCGCCGCGCCAATCGTGCTGACGCCGGCGGTTCCGGACTTTTCGAACACGCCGGCGTTCAATATTGCGGACGCCGCCGCATTTCCTAGCGCAATATCCGAGTCGTCGGTAATATCCCAGATCGAGGCGGCGCCGGATACAATCAATGTCGTCGCGCCGCCTGAGGCGTCGCCCATCACGACGTCGCCGGCACTCTGCGAGATGGTTGCGAGGTCGACGACGGCGGCGGTCTTCGCCAATTTCAAACCGTGCGAGATCGTCGACGCCGCCGCCAACTGAAATTGGCCGGCGCCCGAAAGCGTCACGTTCGACAACGTTCCCGCGCCACTGACCCTCTCCGCCCCGCTGTAGGTGATGGTCTCCGCCGAGGCGCTGAACGCGCCGGCGAAGGTGTGGGCGCCGATAATCGTCAATGCGGCGGCGGCGCTCGACCAGTCGGAGGTTGCGACGGTTCCGGTGGACTCCAGGATCACGGGGCCGGTGTTGGTGATGAGGGTTCCCGCGCCGGTAATCTTTCCGAAGAGCGTAGACGATCCCTTGAGCGCCAACGTGTCGCCGGCGGCGATCGAGAGCGTCGGGCTGCCGGCTTGGACGAACGTTCCGGCGTAGGTCATATTTTCGTTCAACGAGACGGCGCCCGCGGTGGCGAGCGTCCACTTCGCTTGCGTGAGCTTTGTCCCGGCGTTGATTGATGTCACGCCGCCGCCAAGCGTCAGGCCGCCGGAGCCGGAGACGACGCCGGATAGGGTCGATGAGCCCGTGAGCGTCATCGTGTCACCCGATGCGACGGAGAGCGCGGCGTTGGCGGCTTGCGAGAACGTTCCGCCATAGCTGAGATTTTCACTCACGGTCACCACGACTCCGGCGCCGGACAACGTCCAATTCGCCTGCAGCAATTTGGCCCCGATGTTGATTGACGTGGCCCCGCCGCCAATTGTCAGGTCGCCCGCTCCGGCGATCGCGCCGGCCAAAGTGGAAGCGCCGGTCAACGTCAATTTGTCTCCCGATGCGATCGAAAGCGTGGAGTTTCCGATTTGCGCGAACGCGCCGCCGTAGTTAAGGCTCTCGTTCAGTGTCACCAAGGTCCCCGCGCCGGACACGGCCCACTTGGCTTGCCCGAGCTTGCCTCCCGCGTTGATTGACGTCGATCCACCGCCGAGTGCGAGACTCCCCGAGCCGGAGATCGCACCCGCTAGGGACGAGGACCCCGTCAGGGTTAACGTGTCGTTCGCCGCGATCGAAAGCGCCGAGGCGCCCTGGAGGAACGCGCCGCCGTAGCTGAGGTTTTCGTTCAAACTCGCGGCGTCCGCGCCGCTCAGCGTCCACTTTGCCTGGTTGAACTTGGCGCCGGCGTCGATGGCGGTCGCGCCCCCGCCGAGCGTCAAGCCGCCGGCGCCCGAGATCGCGCCGTAGAGGGTCGAGGCGCCCGTCAAAGTCAACGTGTCGCCCGACGCGATCGAAATGGTCGGGTTGCCGCCCTGGTAAAAGGCTCCGCCGTAGCTGAGGTTCTCGTTCAGCGTCACAGCCCCCGCGCCTGACAATGTCCAGCTCGATTGCGTGAGTGTCGCTCCGGCGTTGATTGTGGTTGAGGCGCCGTTGAACGTCAGTGCGCCGCCGCCCGTGATCACGCCGGACAACGACGTGGCGCCCGCCAGTGTCAGCGTATCGCCCGACGAGATCGAAACCGCGGCGCCGGCGCCCAAAGTCAAGCGATGAAGTGTGAGATTCTCGGAAACTGTGAGGGTTGTGCCGGTCCCTCCAAGCACGAAGGCCGGCGCATATATTGGCGCGCCGCCGGAGATCGTTGCGCTGCCGCCGGTCCCAAAGAGCTCCGTGATATGGCTGTCGCCGTCGAGGACCCCCAGATGCGAGGTCAGGTTGGGAAGAGAATCGGCGACGGTGAAACCGCCGGCAACCAAGTCGTAGTTCGCCTTTTCCGCCTGAAAGATGGCGACGGTGGTCGGGTTCGGCAGTGCGATCAGTTGCGTCTCGCCCGAGAGCTGTTTTACCGCGAACACAAGGTTCGAATTGGCGCCCGAAAGCTTGATCGTCTCGACGACAGCGCCGCCTTCGGTGACGATCAGGTTGTCGCTGGCGTCGACGTGCGCCGCGTCGCCCGTGACGCCGACGACATTGATCGCGTCCCCAAGAGCAAGGCCGGAGATCGCGCCCGTGTAGTTGGTGTTAAAAGTCAGCGACCCGCGACCCTGGAAGTTTACGTTTTCGCTGGACGTCCCGTCGAACTCAATGGAGCCGCCGGCGGCAATCAGCGCCGTTCCCGCACCCGTGACGGCGCCCGAGACGACGACCGCGCCGTTGTTCGCCACAAGCTTGCCGCCTGCGTCGTTGAACAGATCGGCCAAACCCAGCGTGGCCCCACTCGTCGCCTCCAGGACGCCCTTGTTCGTGATCGTGCTGGAGCCGTCGATCGTCAGGGTCTGCCCGCTCACACTGGCGTCGATGAGTCCGCCGGCCTCGTTGGTCAACTTCAGATTGTAAATCGCGCCATAGCCGAGAATCTGGTTGTCGACGTTGTCGAGGTCGGAGCCCTGCGTCGCATTGGCCGAGCTGTTGATCGCGCCGCCGGCGAGCAGGATCTTGCCTTTGGTCGTCGCGCCGCCGCTGTCAAGAGTTACGCCCGCCGTGTCGATGTCAAGCGAGCCCGCACGTGTGGTGAGTGCGCCGAGGTTGTGAATAGCGCCCTTCAAGGTGAGGTAGTAGCCCCCGGTGTCTAGCGACTGGGCGAGAGTGACCGCGCCTGCCGCCGTCGAGCCGTCAAAGACGTTGTTGCTGTCCACGAACACGAAGGCGCCACCGCCGATTCCGGCGAACACGCCGCCCTCGAAGGTGTCGCTGGCGATGTCGATTGAGGAGCCGGCGCCGGCTGTGACGCGCTCGCCGGTCTGAAAGACGACGGTCTGGCTCGATAGGACCAGGATGCCGCCGTTGGTCGCCTCGATCAGACCTTTGTTGACGAGCAGATCGGACCCGTCGATCGAAAGCGTCTGGCCGCTCACATTGGCGTCGATGAGTCCGCCGGCCTCGTTGGTCAGCTTCAAATTGACGATGGCGCCGGCGCCGAGGATCTGATTGTCGATATTGTCCAAGGCGGAGCCTTGCGCCGTGTTGAGCGAACTGTTGATGTAGCCACCGGCGAGCATGACCCTGCCTTTGGAGGCCGCGCCGCCGCTGTCGAGCGTGACGCCGGCCGCATCGATCTGGAGCACGCCGCTGCGAACGCTGAACGCGCCGAGGTTGTGGATCGCGCCCTTCCACGTCGCATAGTAGCCTCCGGTGTCGAGCGACTGCGTGAAAGTGACGGCGCCCGCCGCCGTCGAGCCGTCAAAAATGTTGTTGCTATCAGAGAACATGTAGGCGCCGCCGGCCGCGACCGCGAACTGGCCGCCTTTGAAAGTATCGCTGGCGATGTCGACCGTGGAGCCGGCGCCCGCCGTGATGCGCTCGCCGGTCTGATAGACCAAAGTTTGGCTCGAGACGCTGAGGACGCCGCCATTGGTCGCCTCGATCAGCCCTTTGTTGACGAACAGGTCGGAGCCGTCGATCGACAGCGTCTGGCCATTCACATTGGCGTTGATGACGCCGCCGACCTCGTTGGTCAGCTTCAGATTGACGAGTGCGCCGCTGCCGAGAATTCTGATTGTCGACGTTGTCGAAGGCGGAGCCACGGGCGGTGTTGAGCGAACTGTTGATGTAGCCGCCGGCGAGCACGATACTGCCTTTGGTCGTCGCGCCGCCACTGTCGAGCGTCACACCATAGGAATCGATGATCAACGTCGCGCTACGGGGGGTGAAGCGGGCCTTATTGTGGATCGCGCCCTTCCACGTGACATTGTAGCCGCCGGTGTCGAGATTGACGGCGAACGTCGTTCCCGATTTGATCGAACCGTCAAATATGTTGTTGGAATCGACGAAGGTGAAGTTGGCGTTGTAGGAGCCGCTGTAAAACGTGTCGCTGGCGATCTGGATCGTTGAGGTCGCGTCGGTGACGAATTTCCCGCCGAGCGTCGGATCTATGCCCTGGCTGGTGTAACTCAGAATGCCGCCGTTGCTCGCCTCGAGAACGCCGTAGTCGATGAAATGGTCGGAACCGTCAATCGACAGGGTTTGACCAGATACGTTGGCGTTAATCGTTCCGGTGGCCTCATTGACCATGCTGAGATTGACGATGGCGCCGTAACCCTGGATCGTGTTGTCGATATTGTCGAAGAAGGCGCCGTTGGCGACGTTGCTGGCGCTGTTGATATAGCCGCCTGATAGCTTAACGTCGCCGTGAGTTGACGCGCCGCCGCTGTTCAGAGTGACGCCGATCGTCGAATCTACAAATAGGGTCGCAGATCGGACATCGATGACGCCCTGATTTTGAATTTCACCTTTCAGCGTGAAATTGTATCCGCCTCCTTCGAGCACGCCGCTGATCGCGACGGCGCCAACGCTGGTCGAGCCGTCGATCAGATTGTTGCTGTCGTTGAAGGTGACGGTCCCGCCGCCGGAATTGGTGATCGCGCCGCCGTAGATCGTGTCGGAGGCGAGATAGACTTTGGAGTTGGCGTCGCTGGCGTTGATGACGCCTGCAAGGTTGCCGCTGGCGAATGCGCCTTGCCGAATGGCGGCGCTGGAAATAGTGAGAACGCCGCCGCCTGTCGCTTCGATAAGCCCATTGTTCAGGATGTCGTCGCCGGTCGCCAATGCGAGCGTCTGCCCGCTGGCGTTGGCGTTGATTCGGGAGTCGTCGAACACCTTGAGCTTAAGGTTTTGGACGGTCCCGGAGCCTTCGAGCGATTGGCCGTGCAGGTCGAGCTCGATGCCGGCGGCATGTCCTGACAAAGTGGCGCCGGTCGCGCCATTTAGGACGATGTGGCCCATCGCGCTGGTCAGCGAGGTGATGGAAACGACGGCGTTCGCCGTGGTGTAGCCAACCTGCAGGCTATAGTCGGCGATGATTTTTCCGGAATTGGCGGCGCCGGTTTGAATGTCGAGCTGGCTGGTCTCAGCGTGCAGCGTGCCGTTTGTGCCAAGTTTGATGAACCCGACGGCATAGCCGGTAATCGTCGTGCTGCCGCCGCCGGTGGTCGTGATCGTTCCGTCCTCCATCGTAACTGTGAAGGCGGCGCCGCCGACGGAGAGATCGGCGGTGTCGTCTGTGTAGGGAAAGCCGCCGACGGGATTCCAATGCGTGGTGTCCCACCAATCGCCGCTGGTCGCGGAGTTCCAAACGTAGGTTGTTCCGGCCATTTCGCCCTCGTTTCCTGCACAAGGCGTTTGTCACGCCTCTTAAAATGCTCAGTGAGCAGTATACACATTGACGGGGAGAGCGGTCAAGGCGCGCGTGACGGGTAGACCCCAGCCATTCTGCGCGATAGTTTCGCAAAATCACTAGGATAACAGCCCTGACAAAGACGGCGAATGGCCCCTTGGTTGACGCGCGGATCTCGCGCCTGGCTGCACTGGTGCAAGCTTTCGAACTGGCGACGCGGCTCGCTCATGCGCGCGCGCATTCCGACGGGCTCTATCCCGCGCAATGGGCGGCGTTACGCTATTTTAAGACGGCGGTCGGCGAACGGCGCACCGCGATGGCGCTGGCGCGGTACCAGGGGCTGGCGTTCGGCCCGGTTTCGCGCACCGTGCGCACCTTGATCTCACGGGGCCTGCTTCGCAGGGCCGGTTCGGCGGGGCGAGGGCGAAGCGAGGCGATCGAACTCACGGCCGAGGGCGAAACGCTGTTGGCGCGCGATCCGCTCGCGCTGCTCGCGCCTGCGCTTGCACGCCTAACGCCCGCCGCGCAGGAAGCGTTGGCGTCCGCCCTCGAAGCAGTCCTCGAAGCGCTGGCGTCAACCGGAGACGAGCCTGACGAAGCAAAATCGCCCCAAAAATGATTAGATCGGAACGTGTCTAAACGCCTTTATTGCGGTCGCGCTTCGTTTAGCTTCGTAGCGCCGGATCATTCAAATAAATTGCGTAGTTAACATTTGGCAGGGCCAAACAGTGAAAATGTCCTGGACGATTGAGTTGGAGGTCGCGATGCGCGGATTACGCGGAAAGCGTTCAGCACCGAAGGAAATCGCTGAAAAGTGGGTCGAGGAGGCTTTGACCTACAACTACTGGCGGCTTGTCGCCGAGCGTTGCGAGGACCAGAAGTTCGCCGAGAGGGCCCCAGGCGAAACGGTCTTTCAGGAAAACTTGTCGGCGAACGCGGCGTGATAGCCGGCTTCGATCGCCGCCAGTTCCGCCGCCTGACGTTTGACGTAATCGTCCACAAAGCCCTGAGAGATCCAGATCGGCGAGCGTCCCCGCGCGCCGGTCCAGCCGAGGGCGCCCAGCGCCTCCGCCTCACGCAGTTTGCGGGTGAGGTGACTGCGCGACAGACGAAGATTGTCGCCGAATTCGGCAAGACCCCCTACGCCGGTGATATGGCGGCCGTGCTCGTCAACCTCGTCCCGGTGCGTTGAGAACAATCGGTCCATCACAGCGCCGCCCTCGTCTACCCTGTCGAACAGCGCAAAACTGGCGCCTGGGCTTCTGATATCAGGCGATGCCAGAAAGCCGCGCGCCGCAACGGGCTGCACTGCCGCCAGCGTTTGCGGCGCCGCGATGAACGTCGCGGCGCGCGCGCCCGCGTCGAAAGCGTCGAGCGTGGCGAGATTGCCGTAGAGCCATGCACCGACGTCGGTGAGCGCGTGCGACGTCACGACGAGCCAGCGCACACGCTGGTCTCCGGGATCGGGCGCCGCTTCTACGAAACCGTAGGCCACCATTTCGCGAAGGAAGGCTTCGGCGGTGTTGCGGCTGGAGACGCCGGCGTCCTGAGCCGCGTCGGCCACCTGCGCCGCGTGCATCCCCGGACGGCGGCCGGCCCGGGCATTCTCAAACTGCGCCGCCAGACTGATATGCGCCAAGAGCCAGCGTTGGTGGGTCGCGAAAATGCCGGCGCTGCGCGGATTGTCGATGTGAAGCCCCAACAGCTGCCGCGCGCGCTCCCGGAGGATGGGCGCGACCTCGGGATGGGTTTGGATAGCGGCTTGAGACAGGGCCATTCCGGCTTTCTACCCCGTCAACCGCGTGGCGTCGAACTTCATGAATGTCCCCTTTCGGTTGGCGTTTTCGGCTTGGCTGGGGGGGTGGATAACGCCGGGCTGAGCGCGCCCCCAACTCAGACCTGAGTAGGCGCCCTGCGCTTCTCCTGCCGCGCCCGGCGCCCTTTTCCGAGAGAGCTGCCAGATCCGCCCGTAAGTTACGATCATTTAAAGACGGCATTGCGCGCCTGATCGTGGCGCGAAGCGGCGCCCCGGTTGTTCCGCCGCTCTCATCCAAGGACCCGGCGTGCAGACTTAGAGCGAGTCCCGATCAAGTTGAATCGCTGTCATGGCGAGCGAAGCGAAGCCATCCACGTTTCCGCCGAGCCAGGCCTAGCCGATTAGCCTGCGATCTCGGCGCGCTGGATTGCTTCGCTTCGCTCGCAATGACGAAGCCGATTCAATTTGTTCGGTAAGCGCTCTAGTTGGGGAGGAACGCCCGGATCGCGGCTGCAATTTCCGAAGCGTGCGTCTCCAGCGCCAAAATGCCCGGTGTCGAAGACATGGACGGCGGCAATTTGCTTCGGCGTGAAGCCGAGCATCCCGCCGATCGTCGTGCGAGCGGCTAGGAAGTATGCGCAGGCGTTCACCTACGCACCTCCCGCCAGGATAGTGGTTTCGCGACACTTGAAGCAGCGCGCCGCGGTCGTCGCGGTCCTGCACGTCGGCGGCGCGCGGCTCGACAGATTCGGCTCAAACTCGTCAGCAAGATCGCCGGTCAATCAGGCTTCGTAGTCTCGCCAAAGCGCCGGGAGTCGAACGGTTCTTCGCCTCGATCAATCGCAACGGCAGCCTCGCTTCGAGGCGATAAAGGGCCAGCGGTCAAAATCCGCATCCGCGCTCCATAGCCGGACACATGACCGCAGCCGACCAAACGGATCATTCCGTAAGACCCGCTTGTCAATCGGGGCCGTCCACAAATGACGGGCAAAACCACCGATCACGGGATTCTCACGAGGCGATGATCACCTCGATTCCACGGCTTTCGAACGCGCGCGCGTCCTCGTCGCGGATGCCGTCGTCGGTGATGAAGGAGTGAATCACGTCGAGCGTGCCGAGCCGCGTGAACGACGAGCGATTGATCTTGGTTGAATCGGCCACGAGATAGACGCGCGAGGCGGCGCCAATCATGGCTTGCTTGAGTTGCAGGTCGGCGAAGCTCGGATAGGTGAGCCCGGTGTCAAGCGCAACGCCCGCCGTCGCCAGGAACAGCTTGCCGGCGTATACGTCGCGAAAATAGTCGGCCGCTTTGTCGCCGCTAAGCGAAAGGGTCGGCGCCTTGAACTGGCCCCCGGGCATGTGCACCGCCTGGTCCGGCTGCGCGCCGAGCATGAGCGCAATGTTGAGCGCGTTCGTGATGACCGTCAGCGAAGTGCGGCCAACGAGATTGTGGGCTATTTCGGTGGTCGTCGAACCGGCGTCGAGAATTATTGTCTCGCCGTCGCCGACGAGGCTGGCTGCCTTCGCCCCAATTTTCCGCTTCTTGTCGATATTCTCCATATGCTGCAGCGACATCGTCTCGACCTGCCGCGGCACCGTGCGCAAGAACGCGCCGCCATGCTGCCGGCTGATGTGACCGTCCACCTCGAGTTTTTCGAGATCCTGGCGAATCGTCGCCTCCGAGACCGAGAACGCGGCGCTGAGATCGCGGACGCGCGCGCTTCCCTCTTCTTGGAGCCAGTCGAGAATCTTGCGCCGTCGCGGCTCGGCGAGCAGTCCGTTAAGGTCCGGCTTTGCCTGCGCGCCGATGTCGACGCGCGCGCGCGCAGGCGACCGAATGGGTCTCGAATTTCTGATCATTGCTGAATTCTCTCGAAATTCCGACAGTTTGAGCTCCCAAGCGAACGGCCGTCTTCGCGATTTCCTTCGTTCCGGCCGCTCTCACCGAGATTCGAGCCGGCAGCTTACTCCACGTCCAAGGTCGATGAAGCGTAATATTCCGGCAGGCCTGCTGAACGCGTCGCCTCAAATGGCTCCGCGGCTGCGGATCGGAGCCGGCTCATCCGCCTTGCGATTGCAGGGCGAAGCGCCGGTACATTCGACGCTGCATCTGGTCGAGGACCACGGCGGCGATGATGACGAGACCCTTGATCACCATTTGCCAGAAAGAGCTGACGCCAAGCATTACGAGGCCGTCGCCAAGCACGCCGATGACAAAGGCGCCAACCAGCGTCCCGGCGATGGTCCCCCGTCCGCCCGAAAGCGACGTGCCGCCGAGCACCGCGGCGGCGATGGCGTTCAGTTCAAATGTTTCGCCCGAGGCCGGATGCGCGGCCACCAGTTCCGAGGCGACAATGAGGCCGGCGAACGCCGCGCAGAAGCCGGAGATCATGTAAGTCGAAATCTTGATCCAATCGACCTTAACGCCGGAGAGCGCGGCGGCGCGCTCGTTGCCGCCGACCGCATAGACATGGCGGCCGAACGGCGTGCGCGCTGCGGCATAGGCGGCCACCGCCGCGAATACGACAAGCGCGACAATCGATGTCGGAACGCCAAGGATGAGGCCGGAGCCGAGGAACGGAAAGCCGGTGTTGTCGAAGCGCGGATCGCCGACGAGGTTCGAAAAAGTCGCCCCGTCCGATATCAGAAGCGCCGCGCCGCGCGCGACATAGAGCATGCCAAGCGTCGCGATGAACGGTGCGACATTGAGGCGAGTGATGAGCAGCCCGTTGACGAGGCCGATCGCCGCGCCTGCGGCGAGCGTTATGAGGATTGTCTCGACGGCGCTTGGAAATATGGTGATCTCCAGCGGCGGGACCGCGAGCCCCCTGGTCAACAAATAGCCGGCGATCATGCCGGATACGCCGACGATCGAGCCGACGGACAGGTCGATGCCGGCGGTGAGGATCACGAAGGTCATGCCGATGCCGAGAATGGCGTTGACGGCGACATGTTTGGCGACAATGACCAGCGTCGGGACGTCGAGGAAATTCGGCGTCGTCACGCCGAAGAACACGAACACTGCGATGAGCGCGATGAAGGTTCTAAAGCTCATCAGCAAAAGCGTCAGCGGACGCTTCTGCCGAGGTTTGGCGGCGCTCTTCGAGGGGATCGCTCCGCTGGTCATGCCGAACGTCCTTCCATGTCGGAGGTCGGCGACGACGCCGCGACGATGGCGGTTTCGCTCGCGTCGGCGGCCGAGAACTCCGCGGAAACCAGACCGCCCGACATCACGACGATGCGGTCGGCGTAGCCGAGCGCCTCTTTGAGATCAGAGGTCGAGAACAGGATGCCGAGCCCCGCCTCGGCTAGACCCCGCATGACCCGAAAGATCTCCGCCTTGGCGCCGACATCAACGCCGCGACTCGGCTCGTCGAGCAGGATGACGCTCGGCTCCGTCATCAGTCCCTTGCCGATGACGACTTTCTGCTGATTGCCGCCGCTGAGCGCGGTCACCTCGACGTCCATCGACGAGACTTTTATAGTGAGCCGTTGAATCATATCACGAGCCGCGTTTCGTTCGCGCGTTCTGCCGATCGAGAAGAACTTCGCGAACCGCCGCAAGCTGGCGAGAGTGAGATTCTCGCGCACCGACATTGTCTGGATGAGGCCTTCGCGTTGACGGTCCTCGGGGACAAGCACAAGCCCGCTGCGAATGCGCGTCGCAATCGACTTGCCTTGAATATCCCGGCCCTTCAGCTCGACGCGCCCGCGCGCCATCGGATGCAGCCCCATCAGGCATTCGAACAGCTCCGAACGCCCGGCGCCGAGGAGCCCATACAGGCAGACGACCTCGCCCGCGCGCACCGTCAGCGAGACGTGATCGACCAAAAATCCCCCAGCGGCGCGCGGCAGGGTCACGTTGTCGAGCGAGAGCGCAATCTCGGCGTTCGGCGCGGCGCGCCGTTGAGGGACCGCGCCGGCCGGCCCGACCATTTTCTCGACCATCCAGGCAACCGAAATGTCCTTGACCAGCGCGTCCGCCTGACGGCGCCCGTCGCGCAGCACGGTGACGTAGTCGCCGATGCGCAGAATTTCCTCGAGCCGATGTGAGATATAGATGATGGCGACGCCATGCGTCTTGAGGTCGCGAATAACGCGGAACAGGATCTCGACCTCGCGTGCGCTGAGCGCGGAGGTCGGCTCGTCCATGATGAGGATGTCGACGTCGCCGGCGAGCGCCTTGGCGATTTCGACGATCTGCTGCTGGCCGATGCGCAGGTCGTCGGCAAGCGTGTTTGGATTGATCGGCTGTTCGAGCCGAGCAAGCAGCGCGCGGGCCTTTTCAAATTGCCGCGCGCGATCGATGTCGACGCCGAAGCGCGTCGGCGGGTCGACGAGGCTGAGGTTCTCCGCCACGCTGAGGTTCGGGCAGAGGTTCAATTCCTGGTAGATGATGCCGATGCCTTTGCGCGCCGCGTCGCTCACCGACGAGAAGCGTATCTCGGCGCCGCGCAAAACCAGCCTCCCCGACGTCGGCGCGATCACGCCGGCGAGTATTTTCATCAAGGTCGATTTGCCGGCGCCGTTCTCGCCGACGAGCACGTTGACCGCCCCGCGTCGGACCTCGAAATCGACGTGGCTGAGCGCGATCGTGCCGGGAAACACCATGCCGACGCCCTCGGCGCGCAGGATGACGTCATCTGTCGAAACCGGCGCCGCGGTCATGGCGTCCCCTCGAGGCTTTCAACGGCGATCGGCGTCACGCTCATTTTGGTCCCCGCCGAACCCTGCGTCGCGGCGCCGTAGAATTTGATGGTCTTGCCGACAACCGCCTTCGGATCGAACGCGCGTCTCAGATCCTTTGTCGCACGATCGTTGAAGGCGCGCGAGACCTGCGCGAACTGGATCTGGTTGACGAAGTCACCGAAATGCACGAACGGCAGGCTGTCGCGCAACGCCGTGCCGAAGATGACCGGGCCCATTTGAAGATCGACCAGACGCGGGCCCTCTTTGGTCGCGATCTCGACCGTCATAAGCCCGTGCCGCGACTCGAAGTCGACCGCGGTAATCTTGCCTTCGCCCTTCACCTCGTACGACCAGGGATTGCCCTCGCCGCCGCCGCGCCCATAGGTTTGTCCGGCTTTGTTCGGATCCGCCTCGATCGCCGGCAGCAGCGTCGCGAGATCGATCGCCTTCGCCTTGAAATTTTCGACCTCCTTCGGTGTCCAGACTTTCGCGACATAGGCGGTGGGGTCAAACGCGTCGGACGAATGCTTCTCCTCGGCGACGAGGTCCTTGTTGCTTACGATTTTGCAACCGCTGAGCAAAAGCAGAAGCGCCGGCGCCGCGAATAGCAGGGAGGAGTAGCGGATCATCTGGCCTCTTGCCGGGTCGACAACTCCGGCGCGATCAAACGCACCGCGCGCTCTGGAGCGCGCGGTCGCCAGCAAGCGGTTGAGACCGCGCGGGTCGGCCGCGCGGGCCGCGTTCACTTGAGCGTGAAATTGTTGAGTTTGTCGGCGTTCGCCTTGGTGATCAGCACGCAGTCGATCGACTGTTTCTCGGGCTTGCCGGTCGACTTCGTTTTCAGATACTGGTCCGCCTCCTCAACTGCGAGCTGGGCGATTTGGAAGGCGGGCTGCAACACGGTCGCCGCGATCTTGCCGGCCTCGATCTGATCGCGCACGTCGTTTGAGCCGTCAAAGCCGACGACGATCACGTCGGCGCGATGCGCGGCCTGCAACGCGGCCGAGGCGCCCATCGCCATCGTATCATTGCCGGAGATGACGCCCTTGATGTCGGGGTGGGCCTGGAGGATCGACTCCATCTTGGAATAAGCCTCCGTCTGGCTCCAGTTGGCGCTTTGGCGCGCGACCGATTTCAAGTCCGGATACTGGTCGAGCACGTCGTGATAGCCTTTGGAGCGGATGCCCGCATTGGTGTCGGACTCCTTGCCGACCAGCTCAGCGTAGTTGCCCTTCTCGGCCATATTCTTAACGAATTCTTGGGCGCCGAGGGTCGCGCCCTGATAGTTGTTGGAGACAATCTGCGTGACGGCGACGCCGGTCTTGTTGATCTCGCGGTCGATGAGGAAGCTCGGGATGCCGGCGTTCTTCGCCTTCTGCACCGCTTCGATCGAGGCGTCGGCGCCGGCGTTGTCCAGGACGATCGCGGCGGCCTTGCGTGCGATCGCGGTATCGATGAGTTGGTTCTGCTTGTTGGCGTCGTCGTCGTGGACAAGGACGAGCGTGTCGTAACCGAGCGCCTTCGCCTTGGCCGCCGCGCCGTCCGCCTCGGTAGCGAAGAACGGATTGTCGTGCGAGGGCGTGATGATTGCGATCAGCTTCCCGTCCGCCTTCGCGGCGTTCGAGCCTAGCGCCATCGCCAGCGCGAGCGCTGTGAGACTGAGCGATTTCGACAGTGTCATGTGCATTTCTCCCGTTGCGCGTTTTTCTTTGCGCGCGCGCCGCGCCATGCTCATCCTTGTCTTACAAGGATAAGTTTCGTGGACCCGGACGGCCCCGGCCGGAGCTGCGGCGTGGCCGCCGTCCGCACGAAGTCCTGTCATTCTGCAAAGGCCGGAAAAATCCCGTCGCGGGGAGCGAGCGCCCGTAACCAGGTGTCGACTGCTGCGGCGCCACGCCCATGACACTCCCGGCTTCCCCCAATTTCCGTGCGAATTATCTCGGTTGTTATCGATTATGTCGCATCAATTCGAAATGATGTCAACGCGGCTCGGCGATATAGCAAAAATTCTCTACGAACGCGCTCTTGCAGGCAACCGGGCGCGTGATTGGCGGAGACCGAATGAGCGCCGAAACGCCGATTTGCACGATGCTTTCCGCGTCATGGCCGAGCTTATCCCGGTCATCCGCGCCGCGACGTGGCGCGTCGGCTCAAGAAGTCCAACGGTTTCGATTGCGGCAGCGTCCTGAGCAGCAAATTCTGCGGTTTTGCGCGCTCCGGAATGGAATGCCGGAACAAGACCGACCATGACGCGACCCCAGCGCTTTCACGTCTAAGCCACGCATCGCCACGCCTATTTTGGGCGCATAAGGAGGCTGCGCGCTCGGCAGCGCTGTCGCCCTTTACAGGCGTCTCGGTTTGCGATTAAATGAAAAAAATAGAAACTTCTCGAAACATGGCCGCTGCAACGCGCCATGGGAATCGCCACAACGAGGCGGGGCGGAAACGATGACCAAACGAAATCTGCGACCGGTCAAGCTCGGGCTCGTCGTCGGAAGCCGGGAGTTCTTCAACGCGGCGCCGGCTTTGGCCACGCGCGAGCAGCTTATCGCGCAGCTCGACAAGTTGGGGGTCGCCTTCAGCATCCTGCCGCTCGAGGCCACAAAAAACGGCGCGGTGCAGTCGCGCGAGGATGCGCGGCGGTACGCGCAGCACTTCCGCGCCGAGCGCGATTCAATCGACGGCCTCGTCATCTGCCTGCCGAATTTCGGCGACGAGATCGCGATTATGGAGCTTGTCGCTGAGGCGCGGCTCGGCGTGCCCATTCTGTTGCAGGCGGCCAACGACGAGGTCGACAAGGTGGACGTGGCGAGCCGGCGCGACGCGTTCTGCGGAAAATTCTCGGTCGCCAACAATTTTTACCAGTACGACGTGCCGTTCACGGACACGACGAGCCACACTTCCGACGTGGACGGCGCGGAGTTCGCCGCGGACCTCGATCGCTTCGTGCGCGTCTGTCGCGTCGTGCGGGGGCTCAAGAACGCCCGTATCGGCGCGATCGGCGCCCGCACCGGCGCCTTCCAAACCATGCGCTTCAGCGAAAAGCTGCTGCAGGGCTCCGGCCTGACGGTGGTGACGGTCGACCTCTCGGAGATCATCCATACCGCCGGTGCGCTCGTTGACGACGACGCGGAAGTGAAGGCGAAGCTCGATGAGATCGCCGCCTACGGCCGCATCCCCGCGCACATCAAGCGCGAGAATATCGTCAAGCAGGCGAAGTGGACGATCGCAGTCAACCGTTGGATCGAAGAGAACGATTGCGACGCCAGCGCCATCCAGTGCTGGCGCAGTCTGCAAGACAATTTTGGCTGCGCAACCTGCGTGACGATGAGCATGATGGGTGAAAAGCTGATGCCCAGCGCCTGCGAGGTCGACGTGATGGGCGCGGTCTCGATGTATGCGCTCGCGCTCGCAGCGCAGGCGCCATCGGCGATCCTCGACTGGAACAACAACTACGGCCACGAGGTCGACAAATGCGTGTGCACGCATTGCGGCAACTACCCGAAGAGTTTTATTGGCGAGACGCCCGAGATCGGCGAGCTCGACGTGCTTGGCGCGGTGATCGGCAGAGAGAAGTGCTTCGGCGCGGTCAAGGGTAAGGTAAAGGCCGGCCCGATGACGTTCTTCCGCGCCTCCACCGACGATCGGCAAGGCGTGGTGAAGACCTATGTCGGCGAGGGCGAATTCACCGACGATCCGTTCCCGATGGACGGCGGTATCGCCGTCACCAAGGTCGCGAGACTGCGCCGTATGCTTGGCTTCATCGCCCGCAATGGCTTCGAGCACCACGTCGCGATGGTGCGAGGGCATTACGCCGATGCGGTCAACGAGGCCGTCTCGCGGTATCTCGGTTGGCCGACCTATCGACACGAGGCCTCGCCGGACGGCGAGGCTGTACTCTCCCAGGCTTTCAGGAATCTGACGCTATGGACCCAAACCAAAGCAGCGCTGCGAGCGATCGCGCTGATTCAGGAGAAGGCGCGCGCCATCAGAAAGCATTCGCTCGAGATGGTTCATCGCGCGCGGCTTGGACATCCGGGCGGCGACTTGTCCGTGACCGACATCCTGGCGACGTTGTATTTCGGCGTATTGCGCGTCAACCCCGGGGCGCCGCGCGATCCGAACCGCGATAGGCTGATCCTCAGCAAGGGCCATGCGAGCGGCGCGCTCTATGCGACGCTCGCCGAAGCCGGCTTCATACCCGTCGATCAGCTGTCGACTTACATGAAGCCGATGTCGGCGCTGAACGGTCATCCCAACCGCAACTACGTGCCGGGCGTCGAGGCGAACACCGGGCCGCTCGGGCACGGCATGCCGATCGCCGTCGGCGTCGCGCTAGCCGGCAAGATCGACCACGCGAACTATCGCGTCTTCGTCATCACCGGCGACGGCGAATTGCAGGAGGGCAGCAACTGGGAGGCGGCGATGGCGGCCGGCCATCACAAGCTCGCCAATCTGACGCTGATTGTCGATCGCAATGCTCTGCAGCAGGGCGCGCGCGTCGCCGACACCAACGATCTCGAGCCGCTCGCGGACAAATTCCGCGCATTCGGCTGGGAAGTGGTCGACGCCGACGGCCACGATGCGGCGGCGCTGATCGCAGCGTTCAAAGGACCCGAGGGCCGCTCCAAACCGCGCTGCGTAATCGCCCACACGATCAAGGGCAAAGGGGTTTCTTTCATGCAAAACCAGGTCGGATGGCATCACGGCGTGCCGACTGAGGCGCAGTTGGAACAGGCGATCAAGGAGTTGAGCGTGTCATGAGCGCACAGGAGCCAACCTCTTCACGCCTGTTTGATTGCCGCAACGCCTTCGCGACCACCTTGGAGGCGATCGCCGAGAAAGATTCGCGCGTCGTCATCGTCGTCAACGACAGCGTGGGCTCGTCGAAGCTCGACGGCTTTCGCAAGCGCTGGCCGGAACGTACAATCAATGTCGGCATCGCCGAGCAGAATATGGTCGGCGTCGGCGCGGGTCTCGCCAACGGCGGTAAGATTCCGTTCGTCAGCGCCGCGTCCTGCTTTCTCACGGGTCGCGCGCTGGAGCAGATCAAGGCGGACGTCGCCTATTCCAACACCAATGTGAAGCTCGTCGGCCAGTCGCCGGGCATCGGCTACGGCGAACTCGGCCCCACGCATCATTCAATCGAGGATTTCGCGTGGCTGCGCGTATTGCCCAACGTCGCGATCCTCTCGCCCGCTGACCCCTGGGAGACAGCCGAGGCCGTCAAGGCCGCCGCAGCGCATGAGGGGCCGGTGTTTCTTCGAGTAAGCCGTTTTGGCGTGCCGCAATTGCCCCGGCCGGATGGCGCGTCCTTCGCTATAGGCAAGGCCGAAACTTTGCGCGAGGGTGGGGACGTCGCGATCATCGCGAACGGCATAATGGTTGCGCGCGCACTCGAAGCCGCCGAGGCGCTGGCCGCAAGCGGGATCGCGGCGCGCGTGGTCAACATGGCCTCGATAGCGCCGCTCGATCAGGCGGCCATTCGCGCGGCGGCGGAGATCGGGGCGATCGTCACGATCGAGGAACATTCCCAACGCGGCGGCCTCGGCGCGGCGGTCGCGGAGGTTGTCGTCGGCTATCGGCCCTGTCCGGTTCGCATCCTGGGCTTTCCGGGCTTTATGCCGACGGGTTCGGTCGAATTCCTATTCGAGAAATACGGCCTGACGGCGGCTGGGGTCGAGCGCGCCGCGCGGGAGGCCATCGCAATGCGGCGCGGGCCGTGAGCGCGTACGTCCTCGCGATCGACCAGGGGACTACGAACACCAAGGCGCTGGCGCTCGATGGGTCCGGGGGCATCGTCAGGAAACATTCGATCGCCACGCCAATCCGCTATCCGAGGCCTGGATGGGTCGAGCAATCCGGCGCCGAGATCTGGCGGGCGACTTGCGAGGCGATCGATGGTTGTCTCGCTGGGCTCCCGGCGGATGCGCTCATCGCCGCAGTCGCCATCTCCAACCAGCGCGAGTCGGTGCTGCTGTGGCGCCGTTCGACCGGCGAGACCGTTGGTCCGTGCGTCACTTGGCAATGCCGGCGCTCGGCGGACCGGATCGACGCCATCCGCAGCCCGGAGAGCGAGGAGACAGTCGCAGCGATTTCCGGGCTCGGCCTCGATCCGCTATTCCCCGCCGCCAAGATCGGATGGCTGCTCGATGCGTTCCCCGAGGCGCGCGTGCTCGCGAACGCAGGCGATCTTTGTGCGGGAACGATTGACGTGTGGTTGCTGTTCAAGCTGACCGGCGGCCGGGTGTTCGCGACCGACGCGAGCAACGCCTCGCGCACGGAGCTGTTCGACATTCATGCGCAACAATGGAGCGCCGACCTCGGCGAGCTCTTCGGCGTGCCTCTAGGGATCCTCGCGCGAGTCGAGGATTCCGACGCTCGCTTCGGCTCGACGGCCGGCGTTGGTCGGTTGGGAGCCGGCGTTCCCGTCCGCGCGATGATGGGGGATTCCCACGCCGCCTTGTTCGGGCACGGCGTGCGGCGGCCTGGCGCGGTGAAGGCGACCTATGGCACTGGCTCTTCGTTGATGACGCTGACCGACGCGCCGCTAAGGTCGCGGTCGGGCCTGTCGACGACGGTCGCATGGCGGCGCGCGAGCAAGGTCGCCTACGCGCTCGAAGGCAACATATCCGTCTCGGCGCAGGCCGCGGCCTGGATGGCGGACCTCATGGGCCTGAAGGACGTCGAAGGGCTCACCGCCCTCGCCGCCGCGGCATCCGGGGACGACGACGTCCGCTTTGTGCCCGCGCTGGCGGGCCTCGGCGCGCCGCATTGGAAAGATCGCGCGCGGGCCGCGCTGACCGGCATGTCGTTGGCGACGAGCCGCGCCGACGTCGCGCGGGCGACGCTCGAAGCCATCGCGCTTCAGATCCGCGACGTGTTTGTTGCCATGGAGCGCGATCTCGGTTCGCCGCTCGGCATGCTGTCGGTTGACGGCGGCGCGACGCGCAACAACCTGTTGATGCAATGGCAGGCCGATTTCCTGGGAAGGCCTGTGCAGCGATTGCAGATCTTGGAGCTCAGCGCCTTCGGCGCCGGCGCCATGGCGGGGATCGCAAGCGGCCTATTTGACGAAGCGACGATCGCCGCCAAGCTTGCCGCGTCGACCGACGTGATCGCACCACGCCTCGGCGATGATGGCAGAGCAGCCCAGCTCCGCGCTTGGGACAAGGCGGTGCGGACGGTGATCGACGACGCCTCGCGCTGAGGCTCGGTATGTGGTCGGATTATGCGGGATCTTTGACCAGAGCAATCGCCAGCGATTGGTCTGTAGAGTTTTAGCAGATTTGTGAGGCGGATCATCCTTCGCGGCAAAGCATTTGCTGAAGTTCCGGCGGTGGCCGGCCGGCATGAATCGCGGCCACAGATTCAACCCGAAAGCGAGTGGGCGGCGCCGCCACGCTGACTAACGCACCCGAAATGCGACCGCGCGGCTTTGGAGATCTCATCTCCAGGACGAACTGTGCAATTAAACTCTCGTTCTCCTTGCCTCATCTATGACAAACCGCACGCCACAAAACGCGACGCAATCAGAAATGGATATTCACGCGGTGACCTCAAGCCAAAACGCCTATGTGACGGCCAGCATGTCCGTAACTAGTTGATATATTACGATATATAGAAACTTTTTGGCACGCCCCTTAAGGACCGCAAATGAGAATACCAAAAAATGACATAGAATTTTCATTCCGCCATTGACATAAAATAGAACGTCCGATACATGAATTGCCGTCGGCCGCATCGCTTGCGGAACGACTGACGCCGGGTCTAGATTTACGATCGGCGCAGACCGAAGACACTGCGCCTTGGGAGGAAAGCAATGAAACGCATTTTGCTCGGATTGGCTGCCGCAACTCTGTTGTCGAACGCCGCATTCGCCGCCAAGATCGGCGTGTCGATGGACAAGTTCGACGACAACTTCCTTACCGTCCTTCGCAATGGCATGGCGGACTACGCCAAAACCCAGCCTGGGGTCACCGTTCAAATCGAAGACGCGAAAAACGACGTTTCGAAGCAGTTGAGCCAGGTTCAGAACTTCATAGCAAACGGCGTAACCGCCATCATCGTTAATCCGGTCGACACAAGCGCAACCGCAGCTATCACGAAGACCGCCGCCGAAGCAGGCGTCCCGCTCGTCTACGTCAATCGCCTGCCGGCTGACATCGACAAGCTTGGACCAAAGGCGGCTTTTGTCGGGTCGGATGAAAGGGATTCCGGAACGCTTGAGGCCAAGGAAATTTGCAAGCTTCTCGGCGGCAAAGGATCGATTCTCGTGATCGAGGGAGAGCTTTCCAACCAAGCGGCCGTGCAGCGGACCGCCGACGTGCATGACGTTCTCAAAACGCCGGAATGCAGCGGCATCAAGATCATCGCCGAGCAGACCGCCAACTGGGACCGCACGCAGGCGCAGAACCTGATGACCAATTGGCTGTCCAAGGGCCTGAAATTCGACGCCGTCATCGCCAACAATGACGAGATGGCGATCGGCGCAATGCAAGCGTTGAAGGCGGCTGGCGTGGATACCAAGAAGGCGATCGTTGGCGGCGTCGACGCGACGCAGGACGCGCTCGCCTCCATGAAGACCGGCGACCTGAAAGTCACCGTGTTTCAGGATGCAGCCGGACAGGGCAAGGGCGCCATCGACACCGCGCTCGCCCTCGCGGCGGGCAAGACCGTGCCCAAGATCGTAAACGTTCCCTTCCAGCTTGTGACTCCCGCCGACGCCGATAAGTTTTTGAAGAAGAACTGATTGATCGAGCCCCTTCCGAAACCGGAAGGGGCTCGTAACCTAGGGAGAGACGGCCATGGCGACTTTCAGTCCCTCGACAGCGGAAATGGTGCGTCAGAGCGGGGCCGTACCAAATAGCGAATATCTTCTGGAAGTCCTGGGCGTCCGCAAGGCGTTTCCCGGCGTGTTGGCGCTCGACGACGTTTCCTTTCGCCTGAAGCGTGGTCATGTTCACGCGCTAATGGGGGAAAACGGCGCCGGCAAGTCGACTCTGATGAAGATCATCGCCGGCATCTATACGCCGGACTCCGGCTCCTTCCGGCTCAAAGGCCAGGAGATCCGGCTGACGTCGCCGCTCGACGCGCTCCAGTACGGCATCGCCATGATCCATCAGGAACTCAATCTGATGAGTTTCATGACGGTCGCCGAGAATATCTGGATCCGACGCGAGCCTCTGAACGCGTTCGGCTTTGTACGCCACGAGGAAATGCGGCGCAAAACCCAGGAGCTGTTCGATCGGCTCGATATTCCGCTCGATCCCCAAGGTGAGGTGCGCGACCTGTCGGTCGCCAACCGACAGATGGTCGAGATCGCCAAGGCGGTCTCCTACAATTCTGACATCCTCATCATGGACGAGCCGACCTCCGCGCTGACGGAGCGCGAGGTTGAGCATTTGTTCAAGATCATCCGAACCCTCAAATCTCAAGGCAAGGGCATCATCTACATCACCCACAAGATGAACGAGTTGTTCGAGATCGCCGACGAATTTTCGGTGTTCCGCGACGGCCGGTTCATCGCTGAGCACCCGGCCTCGGGCGTGACGCGGGACGACATCATCCGCCTCATGGTTGGTCGCGAAATCACTCAGATGTTCCCGAAACAGACCGTGCCCATCGGCGATGTCATCCTGTCGGTGCGCAATCTCACGCTGCAAGGCCGCTTCAGCGACGTCTCGTTCGACCTGCGCAGAGGCGAAATCCTAGGTTTTGCGGGCCTCGTCGGCTCTGGGCGATCCAACGTTGCGGAGACGCTCTTTGGCGTGACGCCGGCGACCTCGGGTCAAATCCTGATCGACGGCAAAGAGATTGACATGAAAACGCCCGGCGTCGCGATGGACGCCGGCCTCGCTTTCCTGACCGAAGACCGCAAGGACACCGGTTGCTTTCTCGTGCTCGACATCCAATCCAACATGCAAATCGCCTTGCTGCGCCACGGGCACGCTACGGCGGGCTTCGTAAATGAGCGCGAAATCGAGAAGCTGTGCGAGGAGCAAAAGCAGCGGCTGAGAGTGCAGAACGCCGGACTTGGCTGAGCCGATCATCAATCTGTCCGGCGGCAACCAGCAAAAGGTCTTGATCGCGCGCTGGCTGATGACCAAGCCTCGGATCCTCATTCTCGACGAACCGACGCGCGGCATCGACGTCGGCGCAAAAGCCGAGATTCACAAGCTCATCACCGAACTGGCGGGCCAGGGCGTGGCGATCCTGATGATTTCTTCCGAACTCCCGGAAGTGCTCGGCATGAGCGACCGTGTCCTTGTAATGCACGAGGGCCATATGACCGGCATTCTCGATCGGAAGGACGCCAATCAGGTCAGCGTCATGGAGCTTGCTTCGCGATAACGTCGACAACAACAACTCATTTAGGGACGACACGCCATGGCTTCAGACATTTCGACCACAGCGCCGGTGAAAGAAACGCCGCACGTGCGGGCGCGGCGATTTCCTCCCGAGCTCAGCATCCTTGGCGTCATGTTCGGGATGATGGCGCTCTTCGAGATCTTAGGATGGATCTTTGTTGGACAGAGTTTCGTGGCCAATCCGCTGCGCCTCAAGATCATGATCCTGCAGGAGGCGGAAATCGGCATTATCGCCGTCGGCGTCACGCAGGTCATCATCATGGGCGGGATCGACTTGTCGTCGGGCTCGGTTGTCGGCATGACGGCGATGATCGCGGCGAGCCTCGCCCAGATCGCCGGGTACACCCACGCCGTCTACCCCTCCCTGACTGGCCTCAATCCCGTGTTTCCGGTCGCCGCCGGCCTGTTGTGCGGATTGCTGGCGGGATTGGTCAACGGCGCGTTGATCGCGTACACCAAGATCCCCGCCTTTATCGCCACGCTCGGCATGATGGTCTCGGCGCGCGGCGTCGCGGATTGGTATACCAATGGCGAACCGATCGGAAACCTATCCGATTCCTTCGCCGCGATCGGCTCAGGCTGGTGGCCGGTCATCATCTTCCTCGGCGTCGCGTTCATCTTCCACATTGCGCTGCGCTTCACCCGATACGGCAAGTTCACCTATGCGATCGGCGCCAATCCGCTGGCCGCGCGGGTCTCGGGCATCAACGTCGAGCGGCACATGATTCTGGTCTACATGATCGCCGGATTGATGTCGGGCCTGTGCGGCATCGTTCATACGGCGCGCGCGATCAGTGGTCAGGCCGGCGTTGGCGTCGGCTTCGAACTGGACGCTATCGCGGCCTCGGTGATTGGTGGCGTCTCGCTGTCCGGCGGCGTCGGGAGGATCACCGGCACGGTGATCGGCGCAATCATTCTCGGCATCCTGACCTCGGGCTTCACCTTCCTGAACGTCGATGCGCACTATCAAGAAATCATCAAGGGCGGGGTCATCGTCGCCGCGGTGGTTGCGGACCAGTATCGCCAACGTCGGCGGAAGACGGTTTGAGGAGATTCAGGCGCGCCTGCCGGCCAGCTCTCGGCCTCAGCCTCGAGACCGAGCGGCCACACGCGAACCGATCAACCATCTGACAAGCGCGTTCCGTCCGACTTTCGGAGCGCAGCCCCCCGGAGACAATGATGCGTATCGCCCTTGATCCCTTCATGCATCGGCATCTGTCGTTGGAAGAATTGCCGCGAAAGGTGCGCGAACTGGGCTATGATTGGATCGAGATGAGCCCGCGCGGCGACTTTCTCGAATGGTTCAAGGCGCCGCGCGTCTTCCCCGAGAGAATAAAGACCTTCCGCCGCGCGCTCGCTGAGGAGAACGTCAAGATCGCCTCGCTGCTGCCGATGTATCGTTGGGCCTCGAACGATGAGGTCGAGCGGGTAGCGGCGGTGCGGCATTGGAAACGCGCCATCGAGATCGCGGTCGAGATGGAAGTCGATACGATGAACTCCGAGTTCGGCCGCGGGCCGCATCCGGACAAGGGGACCTGTTACTGCTGCCATACGGGCTCGATGATCGAGGCCTGCGAGGACGCCTGGTGGCGCTCGATGGAGGAGCTTGTGCCCATCTTCGAGCGCGAAAAGATCACGCTGCACGTCGAGCCGCATCCCGAGGATTGGTGCGAGACGCTTCAACCCGCCGTCGACATCATCCGCACGGTGAACTCGAAGAACGTGAAGTTCCTCTATTGCGCGCCCCATACTTTCTATTTCGGGGACGACACCAAATCGATGCTGCGGCAATGCCGCGACGTGCTCGCCCATGTTCATGTCGGCGACACGTTCAATCATCGGGCCTCCTCGGGTCTGCGCTACATTCTCAATCCCCCCGGCACGGCGGCGCGGGTACATCAGCACCTCAACATCGGCCAGGGCGAAGTGCCCTGGGACGACTTCTTCGGAACGCTGGCTGAGATCGGCTTCGATGGGATCATGACCGCCTGCGTATTCGCCTGGGAGGACAAGGCCGACGAATCCAGCCGGTTCATGCGGGCGGAAATGCAGCGGTACGTCGACAAGCATCGGAAATAAGCGTCGGCGACGCATCTCAACTTCTCAATCGATCTGAAAGGTAAGTCATGACGGTTCGAATTGGTGTCATAGGCACGGGCGCGATCGGACGCGAGCACGTCCGGCGCATCAATCAGGTGCTCGCGGGCGCTGAGGTCGTGGCGCTCAGCGACGTCAATGGGGCCTCGGCTGAGAAGGTGAAGGCCGACCTTGCGCCTGCCGCCGAAATATTTGCAACCGGCGAAGCTCTGATCGAGTCTGCGAAAGTAGACGCCGTGCTCGTGACCTCGTGGGGAGCGACGCACGAGCAATATGTGCTGGCCGCTCTCGCTGCGCGAAAGCCGTGCTTCTGCGAGAAGCCGCTCGCGACTGACGCGGACGGCGCCAAGCGCATCGTCGACGCCGAAGTGAAGCATGGCAAGCGGCTGGTTCAGGTCGGCTTCATGCGTCGTTACGACGTCGGATATGTCGCGCTGAAGCAGGCGGTCGCCTCGCGCATCGGTGCGCCGATCCTGGTGCATGCCGCGCATCGAAACCCGACGGTCCCCGAGCAATATGTCACGCCGATGGCGATCCATGACACACTGATCCATGAGATCGACGTTCTGCGGTGGCTGCTCGACGACGACTACGTTTCCGCCCGCGTCCTCTTTCCGCGCAAGGCCGCTCGCAGCCACGCAAGGCTGCGTGATCCGCAGGTCGTCGTCCTCGAGACGAAGAAAGGCGTGCTGATCGACGTCGAGGTCTTCGTCAACTGCCGCTACGGATACGATATTCAGTGCGAGATCGTTGGCGAGGACGGCATCGCCAAATTGCCCGAGCCGATGGCGGTCCAAGTGCGTATCGACGCCACGCTGCAAAATCCGATCCTGACCGACTGGAAGGATCGCTTCATCGATTCCTACGATGTCGAGCTTCGCGACTTCATCAACGCCGCCGCGAAGGGCGGCGTGTCGGGACCGACCGCTTGGGACGGCTATGTCGCCGCCATCACGTCGGACGCTTGCGTCGCGGCGCAGGAGCGTGAGGGCGAGACGGTCGCCATCAACCTGCCCGTTCGCCCTGCGCTGTACAACTGAGGCCAATCCCTATGCGTTTCGCTTTCAACCATATCCTCGCTCCCAAGCTCTCGCTCGAAGCGTTTTTCGCAGGCGCAAGAACGCTTGGCGCAACCGAAGTCGAGATCCGTAACGACCTGCCCGATGTCGTCGGAACAACGCCGCCGGAAAAAGTTCGCGCGGCCGCGCAGGCGGCCGGCGTATCGATCATCACCATCAACGCCCTCTATCCCTTCAATCTCTGGTCAGGCGATCTGCCGGACCGCGCGATGGCGCTGGCGGATTACGCGCAAAAGTGCGGGGCGAAGGCGATCGTCATGTGTCCGCTCAACAATGGTGAGCGCGTGCCGCTCGAAGGCGCTATCGAAGCGCTGAAGGCGTTCAAGCCGGTTCTCAAGCAACGGGGTCTGGTTGGACTGGTCGAACCGCTAGGGTTCCCGATCTCGTCGCTACGCACCAAGCGAGAGGCGATTGCGGCGATCGACGCCGCGGATGGCGCAGACATCTACAAGCTGGTGCACGACACGTTCCATCACCATCTTGCCGACGAGACGGAATACTTTGCGGATCGGACTGGCCTCGTTCACATTTCCGGCGTCGACGACCCGAGGGTCGCGGTTGCGGAAATGTTGGATGCCCACCGCGTTTTGATTGACGACGGCGATCGTCTGCAAAACATCGCGCAGATCCGGGATCTGCTGTCGCTTGGATACGCGGGGCCGTTCAGCTTCGAGCCATTCGCTGCGGAGGTCCATGCGCTCGCGGATCCGATGGCGGCGGCGAAGCGGAGCATGGATTTCGTCGCCAGGGCGATCGAGTCGGCGCCCGTTTCCCGAGGCTGAAGGCGCCGCCCTTAAGGTTCCGCGAGGTAAGAGATGACGAAACCCCTGGACCTGATCACGATCGGCCGTTCTTCGGTCGACCTATACGGCGCTCAGGTTGGTGGGCGGCTCGAAGATATGGGGTCGTTCCACAAATACATCGGCGGCTCTCCAACCAATATCGCGGCGGGAACCGCCCGCCTCGGACTTCGTTCGGCGCTGATTACCCGCGTCGGCGACGAACATATGGGACGGTTCATCCGCGAGGAGCTGACGAAGGAGGGCGTCGACGTGCGCGGCGTCAAGACGGATCCCGAACGCCTGACCGCCCTGGTGCTGCTTGGCATCCGCGACGACAAGCAGTTTCCGCTCATATTTTACCGCACCGATTGCGCCGACATGGCGCTATGCGAAGACGACATCGACGAGGGCTTCATCGCCGAAGCGCGCTCCGTCATCGCGACTGGCACGCATCTCAGCCATGCCCGCACCGAAGCGGCGGTGCTGAAGGCGCTGCGGCTCGCCCGCAAGCACGGCGCCCGGACCGCGCTCGATATCGACTATCGCCCGAACCTGTGGGGTCTGGCCGGTCACGGGGAGGGCGAAAGCCGCTATATCGAGAGCGAAGCAGTCACGCGTAAACTGCAGAGCCATCTGAATCTGTTCGACCTGATCGTTGGCACCGAGGAAGAATTTCATATCGCCGGCGGCTCGACCGACACGCTCGCGGCGCTGCGGGCGGTTCGCGGCGTTTCGAACGCGACGTTGGTATGCAAGCGCGGCGCGGCGGGCGCGGTAGTTTTCACCGGGCCGATTCCGAACGCGCTCGACGAGGGCGAAACCGGGCCGGGCTTCCCGATCGAAGTGTTCAACGTCCTCGGCGCCGGCGACGGGTTCATGTCCGGCCTCATCAAAGGTTGGCTCGAAGATGCGCCCTGGCCGCGCGCGCTCGAATACGCCAATGCTTGCGGCGCCTTTGCGGTCAGCCGGCACGGCTGCACGCCGGCCTATCCCTCCGCGGAGGAGCTTGCATTTTTTCTCAAGCGCGGGGTCAAACAAAAGGCGCTCCGCAAGGACGAGGAGCTCGAGCAGCTCCACTGGTCGACAAATCGCCATGGCGACTGGCCGCATGTCCGCGTTTTCGCCTTCGACCATCGCATGCAACTTGAGGAGATGGAGGGCGCCACCACCGAAAAGATCGGCGCTTTCAAACAACTATGCCTCGCCGCCGCGCTGAAGGTCTCGGGCGGCCGCTCCGGATACGGAATTCTGTGCGACTCGCGCCTCGGCCGCGATGCGCTCTATGCGGCGAGCGGAACAGGTCTTTGGATCGGTCGACCGGTCGAATGGCCGGGGTCGCGGCCGCTGTCGCTCGAGCCCGAGCTAGGTCCGGATTTCGGCGGTCTTGAGGAATGGCCGCTTGAGAATGTCGTGAAGGTGCTTTGCTTTTGCCACCCCGACGATTCCGCGGAGATCTGGCGTGAGCAGGCCGCCGTTCTGACGCGCCTTTTCCACGCGGCGCGCCGCAACCGGTTGGAGCTTTTGCTGGAGCTCATTCCCTCGAAGGTCGGGCCGGTCGACGACGGAACCGTCGCCGAGCTCATCCGCCGCATCTACGCCCTCGGCATCTACCCGGACTGGTGGAAACTCGAACCGATGAAGAGCACGGGCGCCTGGGCTGAAGCTTGCGCGGCCATCGCCGAGCATGATCCCCATACCCGCGGCGTCGTCATGCTGGGGCTCGACGCGCCCGAGGAGGAGCTTGTCGAAAGCTTTCGCGTCGCCGCCGATTTTCCGCTCGTCAAAGGTTTCGCGGTCGGCCGGACGATCTTCGGCCAGGTCGCCCGCGAATGGCTCGCAGGTCAGATCGGCGATGAAGAGGCGGTGCAGACGATGGCCGAACGCTATCGGCGCTTGTGCGCGGTGTGGGACAAAGTCCGGCTCACGTCCGCCAATTCCAAGGAAGCCTTGTCATGAAAACGATCCGACTGACCGCCGCACAGGCGATGATGCGTTGGCTGTCCGTCCAGCTCACGCCTGAAGGCGACCGATTCATCGAGGGCGTTTGGGCGATCTTCGGCCACGGCAATGTCGCCGGCATCGGCGAAGCGCTGCACGGGATCGGCGCGAAACTGCCGACATGGCGGGGCCAGAACGAGCAGACCATGGCTCACGCTGCGATCGCCTACGCCAAGACGATGAAGCGCAAGAAGGCGATGGCGATCACGTCGTCAATCGGGCCGGGCGCAACCAACATGATAACCGCCGCCGCCCTCGCGCATGTCAACCGCCTGCCTGTCCTGCTGATCCCTGGCGATGTGTTCGCCAACCGGCGTCCCGATCCGGTGCTGCAACAGATCGAGGATTTCGATGACGGAACAATCAGCGCCTGCGACTGCTTTCGCCCGGTCAGCCGCTATTTCGACCGGATCAGCCGGCCGGAGCATCTCCTGACCGCGCTGCCGCGCGCGATGCGCGTGCTGACGGATCCGGCCAATTGCGGGCCCGTCACGCTCGCCTTCTGTCAGGACGTGCAGACGGACGCTTATGACTGGCCCGAGAGCTTCTTCGCCCCCAAGGCTTGGCGCATCCGCCGAGTTTCGCCGGACCCGATCGAGGTCGAGGATCTCGCCGCGGCGATCCGCACCGCGAACCGGCCGGTGTTGATCTCCGGCGGCGGGGTGATTTACGCCGAGGCGGAGAAGGATCTCGCCGCTTTCGCGGCGCGTCATAACATTCCCTTCGTCGAGACGCAGGCGGGCAAGGGCGCCAACGACTGGCGCGACCCGCTCAACTTCGGTTCGCCCGGCGTGACCGGCAGCGACTGCGCCAACGCGCTCTGCGCGAAAGCCGACCTGATCGTCGGCGTCGGCACCCGGTTCCAGGACTTCACGACAGGAAGCTGGACCGCGTTCGCCAACCCAGAACGCCGCCTCGCCTCAATCAATCTCGCCGCCTACGACGCCAGCAAGCATAGCGCGATCCCGATCGTCGGCGACGCCAAAGTCACGCTCGACCTTGTCAGCAAGGCGCTTGGCGGTCATCGCGCCGCCGATCCCGACTTCGCCGCGCGCGGCGCCTGGTTCAAAGCCACAGACGCCGTGATGGCGGCGCCGAACAGCGAGGCCGCCAACGCGCTGCCGTCGGACGCGCAGGTGATCGGCGCGGTGCAGCGTCACGCGGGTCCAGACACCATCGTGATGTGCGCGGCGGGCACGATGCCGGGCGCGTTGCAGGTGCTGTGGCGCTCGGCGCCCGGCGGTTATCACATGGAATATGGCTATTCCTGCATGGGCTATGAGATCGCGGGCGCAATGGGAATCGCGCTTGCTGCGCCAAACAAGGAAGTCGTTTGCTTCGTTGGCGACGGCAGCTACATGATGGCGAATTCGGAGCTGGTGAGCGCCGTCATGCTCGAAGTTCCGTTCACGATCGTGCTGACCGACAATCGCGGCTATGGCTGCATCAACCGGTTGCAACAGGAGTGCGGCGGCGCCGAGTTCAACAACATGTACAAGGATTCGCTGCACCAAAAACTTCCGGAGATCGACTTCGTCGCGCACGCGCGATCCATGGGAGTCGAGGCGTTGAAGATCGCCGACATCGCCGAGCTCGAGGCCGCGCTCGACAGGAAACCGGCGCGCAAGGGTCCGCGCGTCTTGGTCATCGATACGGAGGCGGAGACCGGCGCGGGCGTCGGCGGCGGCTGGTGGGACGTCGCCGTCCCAGCGGTCGGCGACACCCCGAAGCTGCGCGCCGCGCGCGAAAATTACGAGCGGCAATTCGGGCTGCAACGCGTCTACGACTAGCCCGGCCTCACGGCCATGGTCCCCGCGGCTTCCGCGTCGCGGACCGCATCTTTCAAAGAAGGCACGACGATGATTTTCTACGGGACAAACCCAATCGCTTGGTCGAACGACGACGACTTCCGGATCGGCGCGCATCTCACGCTCGACGACTGTCTCTCGGATTGCCGCAAGATCGGCTTCGATGGAATCGAGAAGGGCCACAAAATGCCGGACGAGGGCCACGCGCTGAAAGCCTGCCTCGCGGCATACGGCCTGCGCTATGCGGCGGGTTGGCATTCGACGAATTTGCTCGTCAACGATATCGATACCGAGAAGGTCGCGCTTCAGCGTTTCATCGACATGACGAAAGCTGCAGGGGGCGATCACATCAACGCCTGCGAGTGCTCGAATACGGTTCACGGCAACGACGGCGTACCGGTCAACGATCGCCCGATCATGACCGACGCGCAATGGGAGCGCTTTTCCAAGGGCTATGAGGCGCTTTCCCGATATGCCGCCGAACAGGGCGTGAAGATGGGCTATCACCACCACATGGGAACGATCATCGAGAGCGCCGCCGATATCGACCGCTTCATGACGATGGCGGGCCCTCACACTCGGTTGTTGCTCGACACGGGTCATTGCACGTTCGGCGGCTCTGATCCGGCCGAGGTTGCGCGCAAATATATGGACCGCGTCACGCACATCCACTGCAAGAATGTGCGACCGGACATCATGAAACAGGTTAGGGCGCAGAAACTGTCGTTCCTGGAAGGCGTGCGCCGAGGCGTGTTCACGGTTCCGGGCGACCCAGAGGGTTGCGTCGATTTCGCGCCGACTTTGAAAACCGCCGCCCAGCACGGCTATTCGGGCTGGTTGGTGATCGAGGCCGAGCAGGACAGCGCGGTGCGCGAACCGTTCTTTTACCAAAACATGGGCCTCGTCGCGCTCAAGCAATTGGCGCGCGAAACGGGGCTTGACGCAGCCTCGGCCTGAGGGGGGCCTCTGGCGATTATCAACGTTAGCGCCCTCCCAACAACCGTCCGCCGCGAAAACACGCGCCGAGCGTTCCGGGGGAACGCCAGGGCGGCAGGGTTTTGGCTTCCGACCTATCGCGGTCCCCGGCGATCCAACGTCGCCGGATGTTCGCCGTTTGGCGCCTTGACCGCGGCCTCGTCTCCTCGATTTCGTCGATACAACATAGAATTTATCTTCTATATCCGTCGCCTACTGCTCGGATCGCTTTGGCGTTTCCTCTTGTCAGTGCTAAAAATAGCGACAACAAGATATGTTCGTTCCAAAATCCCGGAGCGACGCATTCGACTTTCATCGGCGTCGACCGAGCGACTGTTAGGATTTGCGGCAAAGTGAGCAAGACACCGTCGAGAAACGCCTTGGCGCCGAGCCCACCGACGGAGTTCAATGAACTCCGCGACCTGATTATCGAGCAGCAGAACAAGCTGCCTCGGAGGCTCGCGCAAGTGGCCGCGTTCACTGCGGAGTTTCCGGACGATATTGCGTTCGGCACGGTGGGCAGTATCGCCCAGCAAGCCAACGTTCAACCTTCCGCGCTGGTGCGATTTGCCCAGGCGTTAGGCTACCGTGGCTTTGGCGACTTTCAAGCTATTTTTCAGCAACGGCTGCGTGACAGACCAAGTCCCTACGATGCGCGATTGAACGCATTGAACACGCGCAATACCGGTCATCCTGTGTCTTTGGCGTTGATTGACGGGTTCAGCAGCGCCTCGCTTCGATCCATAGAAAAGTTCAGAGAGCGCACCAAGCCGGAAGATTTGAACGAGGCTGCAAACATTCTTGCGCGCGCCGAGACAATCTACATCATCGGATTTCGACGCTCGTACCCGATTGCTTCTTATCTGCAATACACCTTGGCGACTTTGGGCGTAAGAACGGTTCTCGCCGGGGCGCCGAGCGCGGTGGATCGAGAGGTGATTTCGTTTGCGGGGCCGAACGATGCTGCGCTCGCTATCAGTTTTACGCCTTATGCCTCCCTTTCGCTGGAATTGACGCGCCAAATCGTAGCGCAAAAGACACCATTGGTCGCCATAACCGACAGTCCATTCAGCCCGCTGGCGTTGAGCACAAATATCTGGTTTGAAATTGCCGAGAACGACTTCGAAGGGTTTCGGACCCTTGCGGCCACGGTGACATTGGCGGCGGCGTTGTCCGTCGCGGTGGCCGAGAAAAGGCGAGCTGCCGAGAAGCCCCGAATTTGATTGCTAATCCCGCAGCGGTGAAAATTCTGTCGGACATCTACGTCGCCGAATGTGCGGCCTAGGAGATCACGTCAATGACCTTTCCGCTAAGCCTCCCTGCGCCACCCCGGCGCGATCTCGATCGAGCGCCTCGACTTCGTTGAGGCATAGTTGGCCCTGGTTGGATCGCCGAGCGCTTCGTCGCGTCGCTGCAGGCCAGCACCACGCATGAGGTCATCGCCGTTCAGTCAAGAAATCCAGCGCGGGCCAGAGAATTTTCTGAGCGGCACAGGATAGCGCGCAGCTACGGCGGTCAGGATATGCTCGCCGATCCGTACGTCGACGTGGTTTATGTCGCCGCGGTCCACACCCGGCATCTTCCCGACGCTCTCGCCGCGATCGATGCGCGCAAGCACGTGCTCGTTGAGAAGCCACTGGCTCTTAACGCCGAGGAGGCGCCGCGACTTGTCGAGGCCGCCGGCGAGGGATGGGTTGCTGATGGAAGCTTATTGGCCCGACTTCTTGCCGAAGTTCGACGTAATCAGACAATTGCTTGCAGGCGGCGCGCTGGGCTCGCTGCGCAAGTGATGCTGACCACGGCGAGTGGTTCCGGCCGGAGCATCGGATCATGCGTCAGGACCTCGCGGGCGGTCCGATGCTTGACCTCGGGACTTATCTGGTGGCTTTCGCCCGCAAAACCTTGGGCTGGCCACAGCGCATACTTGCGATGGGAGAAGTCGCGCCAAGCGGCGTGAACGGCCAAGCCTCCATCCTGCTCGCCCACGAAAATGACGCACAATCTGTCCTTCATACAATCGTCGGACGCGGCTACAATCGCGTCGTAGTAGGTCGAACGAGAGCTTCCTATCAGCCGGCATCCTTCGGCGACGGAGACGCCCTCGGGCCGACAATCGCGGACATAGGCCCGCTTCTCGCCGACGGTGCGTTTCGTAGACCCCCTTTTAGAAGCTCCAATTCCAAGCCTGCTTTCCGACCAGCCGTTCGAGGGCGGCGATACGCGCTTCGTATTGCTGAAGTAATAATCAAAGGCCGACCGGCCCGGCCGAGGACCAATCCTCCAGGACCAACTTCGCCGACCCCGCCGCGACGAACGGCGCCAGCAGCGGTTCGGGACCATACATCCCGCTATCGCCGAGGGGCCAAGCTCATCAGCCATGGGCCGCAGATCTTCGGCGTGCAGGGTCGAAAACATGATACGATGCCCGGACTTTAACCAAAGGCGTCCGAACGTGCTGCCGAGCGCCCCCGCGCGGATGACGCCGATCCGCAATGGAGCGTCCGGCATCGCCGTCCCGGCCGACAGCATTAATAAGGGAACTGTGCCCGCGAACCAACGAAGAACTTCGCGACGAGAGAGAGACATGGAGAAAGTCCTCGTTGCCGGCGGCGGTCGCGGAGATTATCATGAAGCGCGGACGCTCGCCCCTACCAAACAATAACCCGAAACGCTCCATCCGTTATAGGTCGCTCGCGTTGCATGCTGCGATGCGCGACGCTCAACATGCCGACGCCGGTGCGCCTCGACCTATTGGGTCACCGTTCCCGGCGAAGGCGTCATGCCGTGGCCGCGGACTGAGCTTGTGCCGAGTCGGGCGCCCAAATCGCTTCTCACCAGCAGCGCCTCGGTCGCTCGCGCGCCCTCGATATGGATGCGCGAAAAGCCGTCTTCAATCTCTTTCATGTCGCCGGGAGACAGCTTGATCGCCAGCGTCCGAAGATTGCGATCCAGATGAGCGGCGTTGGTCGGTTCAGGAATGGGCACGATCCAAGGCTTCAGCGCCATCAACCAAGCAAGCGCCACCTGTCCCGGCGTGGCGTTCATCCGCTGACCGACGCGTTGCAGGAGTTCGCCGACCGGCCGGTTGATCCGGCGCGCCTGGGGCGTGAAGCGCGGGAACATGGTGCGGAAGTCCTTGGGTCCGAAGGTAGTGTCGGCGGTGATAGCGCCGGTCAGATAACCCATGCTGAGCGGGCGCTGGGGAAGAGCGTCGTTCGCGCTCGTCGCGGACGCCGCCGGCGTTGGCGTCTGGCCAAAAGCCGCTACGCTCGCCAGCATCGGAGCCGCGGCCAGGGCGGCGCCCGTGAGCAGCGCCTGCCGCCGGCTCGGCGACGACGCAGTGGGATGGGATCGTCGGCTTTCGCTGTCATTCGCCATGTTTGGTTCCTTTGATAGATGAGGTCGCAAAACGCCGGCGCCGGCGATTGCGATCAGTCGCTTGCGGTGGGTTTCGCGTCGACTTTCTTGGAGGTGGCAACGGCGGCGCCCTGTGGCGGCGAGGCCGCCAGTTGCACGACGTCGCCCGTGGCGATCGACTCCAGCGGGTTGTTGACGAGCTGGTCGCTGAGGGTGAGTCCAGAGGTGACTTCGACATGGTCGCCGATGTCGCGGCCGACAACCACCGGCCTAAGCGCCACCCGCCTGTCGTCAAAGGTGCCAGTCAACCAATACCGGTCGGTGACCGCATATGACCGCTCGACCCACGCCCTGATCCGTGACGTCGGCTGGGCCAGCCGTTCATCGCTCGCCCCCGATTTACAGGTCAACGCCGACGGTTCGACGGATATTTGGATCGGGCCGCAAGCCCTCGCGGGTAAGGGGTCAAACTGGATACCAACCAAGGCCGGTATAGGTCTAGAACTCATTTTCCGTTTCTACGGCGCAGAAGAACCGATCGTCGACAAAACATGGGTGCTGCCGGACGTCGAAAAATTAAACTGATGGCGAGGCGGTGAATTCGGACGGCGTTATGAAACCGGCCTACTCGCATTGTTCGTGGTCTGCTTGCCGATGCAATGTCTGCCGGCACACGCAGAGTCCGCGACGGTTTCCGCCAATATGTCTGCCGATCAGCTGCGTGAGGAGCGCGCCTACGCAGCCGGCGTTCAGACCGCGCTCTGGGGAGAGCCATTTGTCGACAACGTTCGCACCCTTGCCGGAGGTCTCAAGGCCGGCGCGGTCGGTTTGAACTACTACCGCAAATATTCCAACCTGAAGACTGCGGCGGACAAGTTCGTCAACACGCCGAATAACGTATCCATAGACGCTTATGCCGCCGCGGACATCAGCGACGAGCCGGTGGTCGTCAGCGTGCCGACGATCAAGGACAACCGCTGGACTATCTTACAAATTGGGGATTACTACGATCAGGTTGTATACAACATTGGCGGAAGCAAAGGGCCAGAGCCCGGCCTCTTTCTGGTGACCGGGCCAGACTACCACGGTTTAGTCCCCGCCGGGATGAAGGAAATCAAAGTCCGCACCAGGCTTGCGGTGGTCGCCAATCGCGTTTTCGTCAACGGAGAGGCCGATCTGCCAAGCGCCCGTGCGGCGCAGGAGGGCTTCCAGTTGCTTCCTCTGTCGGTCTTCCAAAAGCAAGGACTTCGTTTCCAGGTTCCCAAGCCATCGGATTATGCGCGCTTCGAATTCGCTCCGGCCGCGCCAGAGGCGCTCCGGCTGTTCGAAGCTATCGGTTTCGGGATGCAGACATTCCTCTCGCGCAGTGATGACTTCAGCGATTCAGATGTCGCCGCCGCCCACCAGATCGGTCTCAGCGTCGCGAAAGGGTTCGAGTGGAGGGACCTCGACGAACCGACGAAACGAGGTCTGGCGCGCGCGGCCATCACAGCGACCGCGATCATCGCGGACACCTACGCCAACGCCGCTGAAATTGTGAATGGATGGCGCTTCACCATGGGCGGTGGTCGGGCCGGATTTGATTACGCGATGCGCGCTGCCTTCGCGGCCAATCTTACCGGGGCCGATGTGCCGGAAGAAATCCTCTATCCGAAGACTCGCGTCGATGACAAAGGCGAACCGCTGTCCGGCGCGAACAAATATGTCCTCCATTTCGACAAGGACAAGATTCCGCCGGTCTCCGTATTCTGGAACCTGAATATGTACAATGAGAAGGAGTTTTTTATCAAGAACGACTTCAAGCGCTGCAGTATTGGCAGCACGACCGACGGGCTTCGACTGGCGGCGCCCTCCTTGGCGGACCCCATTGTCTTTCGCCGGAGGCGGGTTCGTCCATCGTGGTGGGTTTGCCGGTCGGCGCGGCGCCGGACGACCGTGGTCCGGCCCGGTTGGCATGGCGCAGGCACGAGGCGGGGTCGTTGGGCGCGCCCGGGCCGATATTGGTGGGTGGCGGGGGGAGCCGTGGCTGCGGGGGCGGCAATCGGTTGGGTGACTGCGGCGACAGCCGCCGCTTGGGCCGGCGCTGCGCCCGGACCCGGTCTCTGCTGGTACTACACCGACCCGTCGCGAACCCAAGGGTTTTGGGATGCCTGCCCTTAAATCGCCGGCGCGCCCGCTAGGTTGAATAGAAGCGACCGAGAAGGGGCCTCCCATGTCCGCTCTGGATATTTTTACCTGGATCGTCCTCGTCACGGTCATAGCCTCGACGATCGCCGTCGTCGTTTTCCTAGCGATGGCTCCAGGCATGATCGCCCGGAAACGCGGTCATCCCTGAGCGCAGGCCGTCGCGGTCACTGGCTGGGTTACGCTGTTCCTCGGCTTTGCGCTGTGGCCGATCGCACTCATCTGGGCTTACGTCGATGTACCCCGGCGCGCCGGGCCGGGAACTGCACCGTGATCGTCCTTCTCCTCAATATCTATCTCGCGCTCCGCGTCGCGCTGGTGAAGCTGAAAATTGTCCGCTTCAATCTGTTCTCTGTTCTGGAAAGTCTCGCCGGTTATCGTTCTGCTCTTGCTGCTCGTCGGCCTGTTCATTCCGATGGGCTGGGGCGCGCCACAAGGATCGGCGCTAGTCGTACGCAATTCGGTGCAGATCGTACCCAACGTGTCCGGCCAAGTGATCGAGGTTGCCGCAAAGCCGAACACGCCGCTCAAGGCGGGTGACGTGTTGTTTCGCATCGACCCGGCGCCGTTTGAGTTCAAGCTCAAAGAACTCCAGGCGCAAGTCGTTGCAGCGAAGCAGAAAGCCGAACAACTGAAGGCGGATGTGGCCGCGGCGACGGCCAACGTCGCCGCGCTCAAAGCGCAGCTGGGCTACGCTCAGAAACGGAAGGATGAGATCGCGCGATTGGCGCAGAGCAACAGCGCGACCGGGTTCCGGTTAGAGGACGAGCAGAAGCAGGTCGATACGCTAACGGCCCAGCTCAACGCAGCGCAAGCGCAGGAGACCAGCACTCAGCTCGCGCTGGCCTTACAGATCGAGCGTGAATACCGAGGTCGCGCGCGTCAGCGCCGAACTCGGCAGCGCGCAATGGGACCTCGACGAGACGGTCGTACTCGCTCCGGCGGATGGCTACGTCACCAACTTGGCCCTGCGCAAAGGTGCGCGCGTCACCAACCTGCCGCTCGCACCCGTGATGGCTTTCATCGACACGTAGGCGACGATCACCGGCATCGAGATACCGCAGATCGACGCCCGCTACGTCGCGCCGGGCCAGGACGCCGAAATCACGTTTAAGTTCATGCCGGGCGCTGTCTATTCCGGCAAAGTTGAAACGGTGTTGCGGGCAATCGCCACGGGCCAGGTCCAGGCCTCGTGCGCTGCGGTGACTCCGAAGGCCGTCGAGACGGCGCCGTTCGTCGCCCGCGTCGTACTCGACGACACGGCTTTCGCGGCGCGCCTCCCGGCGGGAGCAACAGGAGAAGCCGCAATTTTTACGGACCGCGTCAAGGCCGCACACGTGATCCGCAAAGTGCTTCTACGGCAGACAGCGATCGTGAACTATATCTGGCCGTACTGATACGGCTTTCGGGTGATCAGTTCGTATTGGCGATTTTGGGCCACCAGTTGAAGCCTGTTCGGGATTTCAAGGTGGATCGATCCTGCGCGAGTGTCACGCAGCGACGGGAGATGATTTCGTCGAGCGTCTCAAGATCCGGGATATGTTTGTTAACGATGGGCTCGTCGGGGAGTTCCCACAGTGTCTCGGCCGGTTGAAGCTCGGGCGTGTAGGGCGGCAGGAAGACGAGACGGACGCCCTCGGGGACTTCGAGGTTGGCCGGCCCATGCCAGCCGGCGTTGTCGATCAGGAGAACAATGATGCGGTCGCGTCCGGCGCCGGCCTCCTCGGCGAAGGCGTGCAGCAATTCCTCGAAATAGGGCTTGGATACGCCGGTGTGGACATACCAAAAGCATTCTCCCGTCGCCGGCGAGACGAAGGCGGTGACGTAGAGCCATTCGAAGCGGTGATGGCCGAGCGCTACCGGACGCTCGCCGATGGGCGCCCCTATTCTTCGCATGACGGGCTTCAGCCCGAGACGATGCTCGTCGCTGCAAAACGTCTCGACGCGAACGCCCGGATGGCGCCGCGCCTCCCCGGCGACGACCTCGGCGAGTTTTTTTTGAACTCGTCCTGCTCTTGGGGCGTCGCAGCCTCAGGATTGCGAGGCCGTGGCCTTTGGATCGACCATCCAAGCGCCTTCAAAGCCTCCCATCCGCGCGTCGGCGACAGCTGCTCCAGGCCCAACTGTTCGGCCATCCAGCACGCGACCTTCTTGCATGTCCAGCACCCACCGTCGGGCGGCGGGTCGTCGAGCCGCCGACGAAGCTGCTCCAGCAGTTCTCGCTTCAGCACGCTCGGCGCGGACCCGTGATCGTGTCCCGAGGCGTGGTGTAGCTGAGGGTTGTTCCACCACGGCTTCCGGCTAGGGCCGGATCGGTCAGATGGCCACGGCGGGCAATCCGACGACGGCATCATCGCTCAAGGCGGCGATGGTTTCCAGCGTCATGTAGCGCGCCCGTTGGACGGCCCATTCGTCGTTTTGTTCGAGCAGGATAGCGCCGACGAGCCGAACGATGGCTTCGTCGTTGGGAAAGATGCCGACGACTTCGGTGCGCCGCTTTATACCAGTCCCCACGAATGTTGACTCATTTGCGATTTCCCAATCGGCGTGGGGGGTGATTAAAACGGGCGAACGGGAGAGGTTCGCCATGAGAGGGATTGCGCTTCGGTCGGATTTTGAGGCGGCGGGGCTGCGCGCTTCGGCGCGGGCGTCGAAGAACGGAGCGCAGACGCGGCGTCTTCTGACGCTGGCGGCGATCTATGACGGAGCCAGCCGGTCGGAGGCCGCCAAGATCGGCGGAGTGACGCTGCAAATCGTCCGGGACTGGGTGGTCAGATTCAACGCCGAAGGGCTGGATGGGCTGATCAACAAGACAGCCCCCGGCCGGACGTCCATTCTCGACGCAGCGCAACGCAAGGCGCTGGCGGCGGTCGTGGAGAGCGGCCCGCTTCCCGCAATCCATGGCGTCGTGCGCTGGCGGATCGTCGACCTGTGTCATTGGGCGCATCTGGAGTTCGGCGTTTCGCTTTCCGAGCAGACGATGAGCCGCGAATTGCACGCGATGAACTACCGTAAGCTCACCGCCCGCCCGCGCCATCACGCGCAGGCCGAAGGCGCCATTGAGGATTTTAAAAAAACTTCGCCGCGCGCCTGGAGGAGATCGCCCACAAGCAAGGCGTCAAGACCGGCGACATAGAAGTTTGGTTCGCCGACGAGGCGCGCATCGGCCAGAAGAACAAGATCACGCGCCGATGGGCCAAGCGAGGTTCGCGGCCGAGCGCGACGAAAGACCAGCGCACGGCGTCGGCCCACATCTTCGGCGCGATCTGCCCGAAGGAAGGCAAGGGCGCCGCTCTCGTCCTGCCGCGATGCGACACGCAGGCGATGAACCTGCATCTGGCCGAAATCGCCAAGAACGTCGCGCCCGGCGCGCATGCGGCTTTGCTCGTCGATCAAGCCGGCTGGCATCTCTCCGGCGCTCTCGTTGTCCCGCCCAACATCACCATCGTCGCGCTGCCCGCCAAATGTCCCGAACTCAACCCGCAGGAGAACGTTTGGCAATTCATGCGTGAAAACTGGCTGTCCAACCGCATCTTCAAATCCTACGAAGACATCCTCGATCACTGCTGTTACGCTTGGAACACCCTCATCGACCGACCGTGGCGCATCATGTCCATCGGACTGCGCAGGTGGGCACATGGGTACTGATCATTGAGGGGTGGTATTATCTCGCCATTGAGGCGCTCCAGGCCGTTGGTGGAGTGGAGTTTTGGCCAGTGATCGGACGGGAACGCCATGTAGGCGAGGACGTCGTTTTCGGCCTCGTCCATGAACTCGGCGAGCTTGCGCAGCTTGGGCCGTAATTGATCGGCGACCTTGCGCCACTGCGTCTTGGCGGCGTTCGCGCTGTCCTGGGCGAAGGCGGTGGCGATGAAAGCCGAGACGACGCGCCGGCTGTTCTTGCCGGCATGGGCGAGCGCGTTGCGCATGGTGTGGACCCGGCAACGCTGCCAGCTCGCGCTCATCAGCTTGGCGACGGCGGCCTTGATGCCTTCGTGGGCGTCGGAGACGACCAGCTTGACGCCGCGCAGGCCGCGACGCCTGAGCTTGCGAAGGAACTCGGTCCAGAAGGTCTCGGCCTCGGAGGGGCCGATATCCATTCCCAAGACCTCGCGCCGCCCATCGCCGTTGACGCCGACGGCCACGATCACCGCGACGGACACGATGCGATTGTTGCGGCGGACCTTCACGTAGGTCGCATCGAGCCAGACATAAGGCCATTCGCCCTCAAGCGGGCGGTCGAGAAACGCCTTCACGCGTTCATCGATTTCCTCGCAAAGCCGGCTGACCTGGCTCTTCGAGATACCTGTCCCGCCCATCGCCTTGACGAGGTCGTCCACCGAACGGGTCGAGACGCCGTGGACGTAAGCCTCTTGGATGACCGCCGTCAGCGCTTTCTCCGCCATGCGCCGCGGCTCCAGAAAGCTTGGGAAGTACGAGCCTTTGCGCAGCTTCGGTATGCGCAGTTCGACTGTTCCTGCCCGAGTCTCCCAATCCCGGTCGCGATAGCCGTTGCGATGGGCGAGCCGGTCGGGCGAACGCTCGCCGTGGCCTGCGCCGGTCTTGGCGCCGACTTCCATCTCCATCAACCGCTCGGCGGCGAAGGCGATCATGTCGCGCAGAATATCCGCGTCGGGGGCCTTCTCGACCATCGCGCGAAGGTTCATCATCTCGTCGGTCATTGGTGGGTCCTTGGTTGCGTTGAGATTCGCAACCCGACCCTAACCGGGGAACCGCCAATGGCCACCGCAAGCCGCTCGCTCGCTACGGCGCAATGGAGAGCGCGCTTCGCGAGCGGCTTACTCCCGACAAGCTACACCACGGGCCGGGACACGACCGGACCCCCCGTTGTCGCATCGCCGGTCGCCCAGCGCGCTCGGTCCGAAGGCGTTGTAGCGCTCACGCACCTGATCGATCCAACGCTCGCCAAACGACATCGTTTCGGAAACCTCCCGAACCGTATGCCCCTTCGCCAGAAGCCAGATCGTTTGAAAATGCCGCGCCTGCGTGACGTCCGCGCAAGCGCGATACCGCCCCTCAAGTTCTTCGATGCTCAGATAGTCAGCGACCGTAGCCATGAAACCGCTCCGCGAATCATGGCCCTTCCATCTATCAGCCAGATTCCGATAAAGGAATCCCAACGATACCGAGTCAATAACTCGAAAACCGTATGACTTGGCCGAACCCTCGGTGACGGTCAGATCGCAACGCGTTCGACCCCGCAAAGCGTGATCTCGGATGGGCAAGACCCCTTCTCCGGCGGGAAACCATACAGACCCTGTGGGCGCTTTATTATCCTATGCGAAACAGGGGGGCGGCAAAGCCGCAGGTTTCGACCGTCCGCCGATGGCTCGGCATTAAAGGGACAACACCGAGGCGTCGGGCGGCGGAACAACGGACGCGCGTCAGCCTGCCTCCGCCGCGGCGTCTGCTCCGGCCTTCTTCGCAGGCGACGAAACCTCGACCGTTCCCAGCGCCTGAAGCATGCGGTCGAGGCCGTCCGGCGCGAGCTTGATGTAGCCGCTGTAGGGATGGCTCAGCTCGAGAATGAGAAAGCCGGCGGTCGCAATGCCCAGAGCGCCGGCGAGATGGGCGCAAACGGTCACAACATTCGGCGGCGCCAAGACGCCGTCGCCCAGGAACAGGAGCGCCGCCCAGAACACGACGATGTCTAGCACGCGCGAGGGAAACGGGCTTTCGAGCCGGATCAGCATCGCGGCCTGGGTTTCGTGATACTTGCGCGCGAGTGCGCCCGCCGCGTCGAACAGGCGCTGGCGCCTGTCGTCGGAGAGCCGCGTGTTGTCGAAATACTGGCTGAGGTTGGAGCGGGTCGTCTTGATCTCGGCTATCGTCAGCATGCGCGGGCCGTCGCCGCCGAAGAACCGGTCGCGCGACCTTTGCAGGGCGGCCCGCAAGCCCCTGCGGCCGCCCGCCGCCTCCGGCCCGCACTGCTCCAGGAGCAGATCGACCTCCGCAATGAGCGGCCCGAGCGAGAACGCCTCCGACTGCTGGCCCGTGAACACGGCGAAGGCGGTCCAGATCAGCAGGCCGAGCACGAGGGCGAGCAGCAGCGCCATCACGCCGGTCATCGCGCCGATAGCGCTCTTGGAGATGTTCAGTATGTCGGCCGGGATGAGGCTTTGCAGTCCCATGCCCGCGAGGCTCGCGGCGAATATGAGAGCGCCGATCGCGAACGACCGAACAACAGCGTTCAAGGTATCCCCCGAGACTTGCTTTTCCAATTGAACCAAACCGCGCCGGCGTCAAACGCGCGCTCCGGCACGGCGCGGGTGCGCGACCGGAAGCTCGCGCGGCGTTAGACCGCCGACGTCGTTCGGGCGATTTAACCTCCAGCTGATCCTGCTCGTGTCAACTGCGTGTCGGATTCGCCGAAGGCGCATTATGGAATGACAGGCCGCCTTCGATCTGCTCGACGCGCTCGCCGGGACGTGATCTGCCGAGCGGGTTTCGTTAGGTTCCCCGCAAGGGTTCCGGAATAGGGTCGATCACGCCGGGCAGCGTAGCGTTAACCCGACTGTTCACAGCGTCAGGCCGCTAGCCTCTTCCCGTTGCCCCCGGCGACGCTTCAGGTTAGCGGCCATACGCGTCGGCCTCGATCTTTCGAATGCCCCCGTAGTTCGACGACGCGCTCCGCGACAGAGGGCCGAGTTTCGGGAGCGAGGGCCGCGTCTTGTCGCGCAACAGCCTATCCACGCCCAAGGAACGCATGAATTGATGCCCCGTGCATCCTGACGTCGTGCTTGCGGCCGCTTTTCGCCCTTTAGCGCGGCGATACTCCCTCGCCAGGGTCTCGTCGAGCATCCGCCGGTTTGCAAGGCCGGTCAGCGGGTCCCGCGCCGCTAGCGCCTGCAAACGTCTGTTGGCCTCGGCGAGCTGGATCTCTATCGCTTTTCTCGCGGTGACATCGCGCACCGAAGCGACAATGCCTGTTATCTCGCCGCCTGCCAATTCGCGGATGGCTCGATAAAAGGTCTCCACCCAGATCCATCGGCAGTCTCGGTGACGGCGTCGATTGACGCCTACGTATCTTGCAAAGCCAACGGCCGGCTCGCCGGCTCATCCCGACTTGACGATTGCGAAGCTTCAGAAGGCCACAGGCCACCCTTAAACCGATTCATGGGCCCAGCGCCTTCTGGAAGGCCGCTGACGGGCCTCGTGCGCGAACGCTGGCCCCCCATGCGTTTGATAACGATCGCCGCCAGCGACCGTTTGTAGGCCAGGAAACGACCTTCGGTCATACAGGGCCCGCGATCGTCTCGGGCCAACGGCAGTTGCGCACATAGGCCAGCGTTCATGGATCGACAAGGGTAAGACTGCAGCCTTCGAAACCGCCGGCGTCGCGGGTGACCACGGCCGCGTCGTGAGCGCGTGCTGTCGCGGCGATGATCAGATCGGCCGTTGCGATTGGCCGGCCCATCTGTCGGCGGATGGCGAAAAGCTCTGCGTAGACGGACGCGGCCTTCCCGTCGAAGGGCAGGATGCGACCGTCAAAATCCTGGCTGAAGATCGCCTGCGCCATGGCCTCGAGTTCAGCGCGTCGCCGGCCTGTCGGCATGATCGCGATGCCGGCGAGGATTTCCGCTTGGCAGATAGCGGCGGTAAAGAGCGTTCGCAGCGGTTGCGCGCGCATCCACGTTGCGACGGCGACCGCTGGGCGCGGCTTCATGGTCTCCGACAGCACGTTGGTGTCGAGCAGATAGATCATTCGAAGGTGGGCGGTTCGCGCGCAGGCCCGCGCGGCGGCAGCTCGAGATCGACGCCGCCAAGCGGTTCGAAGCGGGCGCGAATGCGGTCGTAGAGATTGAGTTCAGGGGGCCGGGCGGGTGTTTCGACAGCGTCGCTGATGATCGCGCGCAACTCGGCTTCCATGGACCGGCCGTTCTGGGCGGCGCGCACGCGCAACCGGTCTTTGACGGAGGGATCGAGGTTGCGGATGGTCAGAGTGGTCATGGAGTTTTCCGAGGCCGACTCCATTGTAAGCAATTACGCCATTGCAGTCAATGACTGCATTGTAGCGCTTGACCGCGCCGGCGGAGTCGCTAGCTGCTTTGCGCTAGATTCGGACCCGCGACCGGCGAAGGCAAGACGCCGGCGATCGGCGATCACCAGGCGCGCAAGCTGCTCGATGCGCCTGAGGCCGACACGATCAAGAGCAAGCGCGATCGCGCGATCCGTTCAACCTTCTGTTCCATGCGTTGCGGCGCGAGGAGCTGTGCAAGCTGAAGGTCAAGGATTTTCGGCACGCGCGCAAAGGCGCGCCGCATCTGAAGGTCTCCGGCAAAGGCGCCAAGACGCGCTATCTGCCGCTGCACCCCGGCAAGAACGGGCTAATCAACGAATATCTCGACGCCGCCGGGCACGGCCTCAATGAAGGCGGGGCGCTGTTCCGGCCGGTCCGCAACAACCGCACCGGACGGCTCGAAGGAGCGATCACCGCCGACGGCGTCTATCGCTTGGTGCGGGGCTATTCGGCGCAGATCGGCTTCCAGATCGGCGCGCACGCGCTACGCGCGACCGCCGCCGCCAACGCGCTCGACCCCCAGGTCGACATCGCCCAAGGTGCAGGAATGGCTCGGCCACGCCAGCATCTCCACCACGCGCATCTACGATCATCGGCGCACGCGGCCGGAGGACAGCCCAACATTTAAAGTCGTATACTGATGGCGGCGAACGCAATTGGGCGCAATTTCGGAGGGACTTGGACCCATGAGCGATTTTGAATTGCCCGATACGCGTTACGCGCTGAGCGGAGACGTCAACATCGCTTTTCAAGTTATGGGCGACGGGCCGATCGACATCATTCTGGTGCCCGGGATCGCGTCTCATGTCGAGTTTTTGCACGAGTTCGCCGAATACACTCAGTTTCTCCGTCGTCTCGCGACTTTCGCCCGCGTCGTGACCTTCGACAAGAGAGGTCAAGGCATGTCGGACGCGATTTCGGGAGCCCCCTCGCTCGAGCAGCGAGTAGACGATGTCCGCGCCGTTATGGACAACATCGGATCGCAACGTGCCGTGCTCCTGGGAATTTCCGAAGGCTCGCCGATGAGTGCATTTTTCGCGGCTACAAACCCGGAGCGCGTAACGAAGCTCATTCTTTTCGGCGGTTTCGCCAAGGCCTCAGCATCGGAAGAGGCCGTTTTGGAGCGGACGAAGGTCTGGGGCACGGGCGCTTTGATGAGTCGAGCGGTTGCGAGCGTTTCCTCGAATCCGGAGGCGGTCAAAATGCTCGCCAAATTCGAGCGGCTTTCCGCGAGCCCCGGTGCTGCCAAGGCCTTTATGTTGTTGAATACGCAGATCGATGTCACATCGATCCTGCCCAGCGTCCGCGTGCCGACGCTCGTGCTCCATCGGCGAACCGACGCGCTGGTTCCTGTCGAGTGCGGACGTGAACTCGCGTCGCTCATCCCCGAGTCCAGATACATCGAGTATCCCGAAGGCGACCATATTCCTTACACTGGCGACTCCGAGACGGTTCTCGGCGACATCCAGGAATTTGTCACCGGGGAGCGAGATAGCGCCGCCTCTGACTTCGAGCGCATCCTGGCGACGGTCATGTTTACTGACATCGTCGACTCCACGCGCAGCGCCGCCGAAATGGGCGATCAGCAATGGCGTCGATTACTCGACAGCCACGATAGAATCGCGAAACAGGTCGTCGAGAAGCATCGGGGCAGTCTGATCAAGACCACAGGAGACGGCGTTCTCGCGACATTCGACGGCCCTGGCCGTGCGGTGCGGTGCGCGCTGGCGTTCGAAACCGCCGCCAAACAAATGAGTCTGCCGTTGCGCGCCGGTCTGCATACCGGCGAGATCGAACTGAGAGGCCAAGACGTTGGGGGCATCGCGGTGCACGCCGCGGCTCGCGTCATGGCGCATTGTGCTCCGGGCGAGGTTCTTGTTTCAAGAGTGGTTACTGATCTCGTCGCCGGCGCTGGCCTAAAATTCGCCGAACGGGGTTCGCATGAGTTAAAGGGTCTGCCAGGACTATGGGATTTGTTCGCGGCGAGCCTATAGATAAAAGAGACCGAGAAGCCGACAGGCGCGGCGGATAAGACCGCCTTATGTGTCCAAAAGCGCCGTCACAAGATAATGCACTTTGTGCAGAGTCCCATCCGTCTCTACCCTAGCGACCCGCCGCCCGGCAAAAACGATCGCCGACGATTTCGTGCTCGCCACTGCCCGTCGGAAATCGGCAAGCGCCTGTTGCTTAACCCACGCCGCGCCGCCGCCTTGGCGCGCCCCGAACGGAGGTGCTCTCGATCATTGGATTGCCGTCGTGGGCGGGCGCAGGCGGTGTTCGACGTGTGGCCCTTTCAGCGATCAGGCTTTGCTCAACGATCACTGACTCCCAGCGCTCGCGAATGCTTGTGAGAGCGGTGGGCGCCGCGCTCCGTGCGGTGGTTGAATGGAGAATGTCTCCTCGCTCATTTCTCAAGGATTCAGCGCTGTGAAGATGTCGCTCATATCAACGTATGAGGGATCAGCGCTCAGTGTATGAGCGACTGCTGAGAGGTCATTCTGTTAACACCAACTGCGGCGGCCTTCGCAAAATATCCGGAGGATATTCGGTGAAGAGCAGAGAAGAGACGAGATTTCGGGTCGCAAGCCTGTTGCGACGCCGGGCGGCGCTTCATCCCGTGCCCGCAAACAAGGGAGAGAGTCATGAAGGTGCTGATGGTGATCACGTCTCACGACCAACTGGGCAACACCGGACGAAAGACCGGCTTTTGGCTCGAAGAGCTCGCAGCTCCCTACTACGTTTTCAAGGATGGCGGCGTGGAAATCACGCTCGCCTCGCCAAAAGGCGGACGGCCGCCTCTAGACCCGAAGAGCAACGAGCCCGAATTCCGTACCGACCTTACGGTCCGGTTCGAGAACGACGCGGCCGCGGAAGCCCAGCTCAACACGACCGTTCGCCTCGACAGTGTCAGGCAAGAAGACTTCGACACCCTCTTCTACCCAGGCGGACACGGTCCGATGTGGGACCTCGCCGAAGACACGCACTCCGTCAAGCTGATCGAATCTTTCATTGCCGCCGGCAAAACAATTGCCGTCGTATGTCATTCAACGGGAGCGCTGCGGCACGTCAAGTCTCCCGATGGCAAGCCGCTGGTGCAGGGTAAGGAGGTCACCGGCTTCACCAACGGCGAAGAGGACGAGGTGGTCCTCACCAAAGTGGTGCCCTTCCTCGTCGAGGATGAGATGCTGAAGCTCGGCGCGATCTTCTCGAAGAAGGCCAACTGGGAAGTTCATGTGGTCAGCGATGGCCAGCTGATCACCGGACAAAACCCACATTCGTCGGGGCCAGCGGCGAAGACGCTGATGACGGCGCTGAAGCAAAAGGCCAATCCAGCCCGGGCTCGATAGATCCAACTGATAGGGCGCCCGCGGATTTTCGATGGACGGGGCCGCGGTTGCAGTTTGGAGAGCCGCTCTCGACACACGCCTCAACGGTTGGTTGAACGAAACCAACCTCCCGCTTTATCATCCCGTCGGCTGTCGCTTCACGACAACCATCGCATCGAGGCGCCCATGCCCGCAATGACTGAGAAAGCACAAATCCGGCTCACTCGCTCGTCGAGGGCCCATTGGCGGGTCACGTTCGACAATCCTCCGTTGAACGTCATGGGACCGCAGTTCGTCCGCGAGCTCAGAGAGATCGTCACGACCGCCGAGGCCGACGTGGACGTCAGGGTGATGGTCTTCGATAGCGCTGTTGACGGATTTTTCCTGAATCACAGCGATTTCAACGCCGATATGAAAGAGCTGACCGGCATGCCTCAAGGGCCGACCGGACTGGAGGCGTGGCCTGACATACTCGTTCGGATAACGCGGATGCCCGTCGTCTCGATCGCTTTGATTCGCGGCCGCGCCACCGGGAATGGAAGTGAGATCGCCCTAGCCTGCGATATGAGTTTTGCGAGCCGCGAGAAAGCGCTTCTGTCGCAGTGGGAGGTGGGAGTAGGCCTGGTCGCGGGGGGAGGACCTATGGCGCGCCTGCCAAGGGTAATGGGCAGACAGAGAGCCTTGGAAGTGCTCCTAAGCTCAAACGACATCGGGGGCGACCTCGCCGAAGCTTACGGTTATGTGAATAGATCGTTGCCGGACGGCGAACTCGACGGTTTCGTCGATGCCCTGGCCAGGCGTATTGCGTCCTTCGACAAGTGGGCGATAGCGAACACCAAGCGCCTCGTTAATGCCGACAGCTTGCCAGCGGACGTCGAGATAGCCGCCGGCTGGGACGCTTGCATGGCCTCGATCGGTCGGCCGGCCGCGCAGGGCAAGCTAAAGGCCCTGTTTGAACGAGGCTTTCACAGGCCCGGAGACGCAGAAGATCGGCTCGGATTCTATGTAGGGGAGCTCGGCCAGAGAGGCTGACGCACTCGAAGAGCCCGAAAACTAAATTTCTTCATCCGCGCAACAAGAAAGGACGCCGTATGGATTTGCTCGCCTTCGCGAAAAATGTTGCGGACCGCGTCGAGGCGGAGTCGGCCCGCGCCAAAGTACCGGTTGCCGTTTGTGTCATGGATATCCACGGCAACATCATTCTCAAGCATCGCATGAGCGGAGCGCCGGCCTTCTCGATCGAGTTGTCAGAGCGGAAGGCCTACACGTCTGCGCTGGTGGGTCTTCGAACGGCTGATCTCTCTCCGCTCGTGCAGCCCGGCCAGGAGCTGTTCCCTCTGATGGGGCTGTCCGAAGGACGGTTTTGTTCGATGGGCGGCGGAGCGCCGCTCACCAGCGAGGGCCGATTGATCGCGGGCGTCGGGGTCAGCGGCGGGGCCGTTGCGCAGGACGTCGCCATACTTAAATCGGCGCTGCAGGAAGCCACTACGCCTGCGCTCGCCGCGACATCGTGAAGGCAGCGCATTCCGTCTTCACGGCGCGCTCTCAGCGGTAAACAGACAACATTCGCTCCAAGGAGCCAGATATGAACATCGCTGAAATCGAGAGGAAACCCACCGTCGAAAAGTTGGGCGCGGGTTCGATCGACATGAAGCTCGAAGTCGTCGTCGTCCCAGTCTCGGATGTCGATCGCGCCAAGCGCTTCTATGACGGTCTGGGCTGGAGGCTCGACATCGACTATCTCGCCCGCGATGGCTTCCGGGTAATCCAGTTCACGCCGCCCGGTTCCGCATGCTCGGTCATATTCGGCAAAAACGTTACGACAGCCGCGCCCGGTTCGGCGAAGGGGCTGCACCTGATTGTCTCCGACATTCAGATCGCCCGCGAGGAGCTACTCCGTCGCGGGGTGGGGATCAGCGAGCCGTTCCATGACGCCGGCGGCATATTCCACCACGCCAGCGCGGAAGGCCTGGTCGCTGGACCAAATCCGCTGCGAAAGAGCTACGCCTCCTACGCTTCATTTAGCGATCCCGACGGCAACGCCTGGGTGCTGCAGGAGGTCACCTCGCGACTGACCGGACACATCGACGCGAACGACACGAGCTTCACCCCAGAGCTGACGAGCGTGGTCCGTGGTGCGGAAGCTGGCAAGTAGCTTGGGCCGCATCCAATGCGCGCGTGAAAGCGCGAGCGGTTGCCGAAGCCTGAGGTTTTCGGCAGCGGCCGAGTTCTCGGCGTTTGCGCGGGTGGTTGGGCGTGTCAAAAAATGCTGCTACAACAGATGGTTATGACATTCGCGTAACACAACCACGCTTTATGTTACGCGAAGGCGCAATTCAGCGACTTATATTAACTGAATTCGCCGGCCGCCCCTTCGCCCGCGGGCAAGCGCGGCCTTAAGGCCGGCATTCGTGCGCTCCCGGATGATCGAGCGCTCGAACTGAGCGAGGGCGCCGAAGATGTGAAAGAACAGTTCGCCGGCGGCCGTGGTCGTGTCGATCGCCTCTGTGAGCGAGCGAAAGCCAATCTCGCGCGTCTTCAACTGGTCGACGGTTCGATGAGTTGCTTCATCGAGCGGGCAAGCCGGTCAAGCTTCCAGACCACGAGCGTGTCGCCGGCGCGCAGGTAGTCGAGCGTCGCCATCCATTGCGGCCGCTCTTCCTTGGCGCCCGAGGCGCGCTCGACGAAGATCTTGTCGCAACCGGCCGCCTTCAGCGCATCGAGCAGAAGCTGCGGTTTTTGGTACAGGGTCGAAACCCTGGAGTAGCCGACGAATTTCGTTCCCATATCTCAAAGCAGAGTCGCACATCGGAACGTAGATTAAAAGAACTATTTATAGGAACGACGACGACGAGCAAACCGCGAGTCGCCTTGATCGTGGATAGCGTTCCCGGAACCCTGTTGGCTTGGCTGGCCGATGTATGGAGCAAACAAAAGGCGGACATTCGGCGCCCGGCTGCGCTAGACCCACGGGGGAACATTCGCCCGACAGCGACCTAGCTTCGGCCGTGTTAGACGCAAAGCGGGCAACTCGATCTTGATAGAATAGGTCCTGAAGGTTGGCGTCCGCCGCTGCGGCTATCCATAACCAGGCTGATAACAAGAAACTTTGTTCTCAAATCGCAATCCGCTCAATCTCGTCGAGCGAAATTTCGTCGCCGGCGCGGTCATAAAGCTTGGGCGTGCGTGGGCTTTCGTGCGCCGCGATGGCCTGAGCGTTCTCCAAAGTTCCTCCGGCCTCCAAATAGGCGGTGACCCCTGTCGCGCGAAATGTGTGGCAGCCGATGCGGACGATATCGGCGGTGCGGCGCTGGACCATCCGTCAGGCGCCCGCGGCGGCCGTACGCTTCGCCGCCGATCAGCTTCTCGATCGTTGGCTCGGCCGATCTCGTGACAATGTACTCGAAGAGTGAGGACCGATGGCGAGCATGGCCCGCGCATCCGCGAACGCTATGCTGCACCTGCCAAAGTCATCGCACGATGCGCGTCCGCCATGCCCGACTTGAGGCCCTCCAGGGCAAGGCGCGCCACGTCCGCACCGTCCTCGTAGACGCTTCGCCAGATAGCCGCCTTGCCGGCGATTGCCGGCGTGCAGGTCGACGACGAAAACGCTTCGAAGGAAATCGGACCGGTATATTCGGCCGCCACAAGGGCGCGGAACAGCGGCGCGAAGTCGATGCTGCCGGTCCCCATGTAGCCGCGATGGTTTTCATTGACGTGGAAGTAGCAAAGACGAGATCCGCAGGATCGGATTGCCGCCGAGGCATCCGGCTCCTCGATGTGCATGTGGAATGTGTCGAGGTGGATACCGACGTTGTCCTCACCTATGGCGTCGACGAACCGAACCGCCTGGGCTGCCGTATTCAACAGATTGGATTCGAAGCGGTTGACGACTTCGACGGCCAAAGTGACCCCCTTTGCTTTGGCCGCCTGGGCAACGTCCCGCAAGCCTGAGACCGCGTTCGCATAGCCAGCCTCTGTAGGGGGAACAAGATACTTCTGCCAAGCGGAGCCGATCACACCAGCGATCGTTGAACCGCCGATGAAAGCCGTCGCCTCCACGACTTCTTGCAGCTTGGCGATGCCAGCTCTTGAAATTGCTCTGTCAGCACTGGAGATGTCCGTTTCCGGCGTCAGACCGAGGCTGACGGTCGGCTTCAGATGGTGCTGCAGCAGCAATTCACGCGTGCGTTTGAGGTCGGTCGTGCCGGGATCGAAGAGCGGCACCTCGATAAAATCATAGCCCAAGGCCGCCGCCAACCGGATGGCTTTCTCCGAGCCCGGCTCGTCCCAATCGTTGACGAGGACCATCGCGTGCAAGCCGAAGGGATTCATATTTCTCTCCTATTTGGCGATCTTCAGATGCTGCGGCATTCCGCTCGGTCACTTAATCCGAATTTGCAGCCGCTGCGGTTTGCGAATTGTGCGCGCCCAATAAAGCGAACGTCATCGGCGGGCTATGAAGGACTGAAAAAACCGTGTCTCGGCCCGTTTCGGTCGATCTTGTCGTTGCGACCGCAAGGTCGCTGCGAGCTTTCTTACTGCAGAGCGATTTTGTCAACCGCTATGAAACGTTTTTTTGCGTGAGCTCGTGCGGATATATTCCGAGTTCGACCCGCATCTTTATGTTTCTCCACAAGTTTTCTCAACTCGTTTGAATTATCATCTGGGAGAATAACACCTACGCAGTGCCGCTGTATATGTGTAACGATTTATGAACATTAAATTGAATAGAGACCCACAAGACGACCGCATTTCGAGGCGACGTCAGGTAGTGATCAGAAAACGTCGGTTCGACATGCGACGATGTCGACGGGGTAACTGCGCATCAGGGACAGTCGTGAGCATCGCACGCCGATAATCGAGGAAACGCGAAATGGACTGACGTCCCGCCTTCAATCTTGTCCTCATCGCTCGCCTCGCGCCGACAACGGAAGACTTGGATCGACGGCGAGAATTATCCGGTCGTGCCCCTTGGCATTGGCTCGCATGCCAGCCGTATGAGGCGCGGCGGTGACGACGGCTCGCGAACACGCGCCATCAACGCGGCCCAGGCATGTTCGGCCATTTCGGTGACAGGCTGGCGAATGGTGGAGATGGCGGGCGTCGTGACGGACATCCAGTCGTAGTCGTCAAACCCGAGCAGCGCCATTTGATCGGGTATGGAAATTCCCCTGTCCTTGAGCACGCTGAAACACCCGTAGGTCGCCAGATTGGTCAGCGAGAACATGGCTGTTGCGCCCGCCATCCGGCCTAGCCATGCCGAAATCACGGGCCGCATGGCGTCCGGCCGCGTGCCGACCTCGATCACGGACGCGGTCACCCCCGGCCCGAAGGCTTTCGTCGCGGCCGTGATGCCCGCGTAGCGCTCGCTGATATTGGCGGTATTCAAATCCGAGGCGACGGCCAGGATGGAGCGATGTCCCTTGCGGAACAGCATGGTCGCTCCCTCGAACGCGGCCTTGTAATTGTCGATCGCGACGGTGTCCGCCGGCGGATCGGTCGGAATGCGATCCGCAACGACGAAAGGCACGGAGGACCGGATCATGTGCCGCCGGGCGGTAAAGTCGAGGTCGCAGGGAATGGCGATGATGCCGATCGGGCGCCAACCCACCAGGGCTTTGAGGCGGGATTCCTCAAGCTCCGGGTCCTCGCGGCTGCTGGCGACGAGGAGATCGAAACCGCTGCGGAGCGCCGCCTTCTCAAGCGCCGCCACAAAAAGCGCGAAAAATGGGTTGGCGAGGTCGGGAACGAGGACGCCGGCGATCGTTGACTGGTTCGATCGCATGCGGCGAGCGGAGACATCCGCGACGTAGCCGAGGCTATCGATCGCCGAATTAACGCGCTCGACAAGGTCTGGACCGACGGAACGCCGTCCGGCCAGCACATTGGATACCGTAGCGGTCGAGACCTGAGCCCGCTCAGCGACGTCGCGTATGGACGGCGATTTCCGCTGAAACAAAATTCTAATCCCGTCCGCCTCACGCCGTCCCCTGCTCTGCCCTTGAGCTGGTCTTCGATCAAGTGGGCTTCGGGGGCCTGCTGTCGTGCGCGAAACTAGACCCGAAAGGCAAAACCCGCTCTAGCCGTTGGCCTGTACCGATAAGTCATCGTCGCCAAATTACCTATCGTCGTGTTGCGCCTACGGATCGGTCGAGAACCGGCAGACTTCGATTGCCGAAAAGATGTGCGTTCCTTCGCCGCCAAACCGACGCAAAGACCGATTTTACATATCCAGAGCGTGCGGCAGGATGACCAGATCGCGGATCACCACCTTTCTTTGTCGCGTCAGCATGAACAGGACGGCGTCGGCGACTTCTTTCGGCTCCATGAGGCTTCCGGAAGCCAGAGCCTCGTCCATCTTGGCTTTCGGCCAGTCCTTAAGGAGAGCCGTTACGACGGGGCCGGGCGCTATCTCGCAAACCCGGATGCCGTGCTTGATCACCTGACGTCGGGTCGAATGGACGAAGGCCTGTATGGCGTGCTTGGACGCCGTATAGATCGGTTCCCATACGACTGGGATGAAGCCTGCAACCGAGCTCGTCACGATGATGTCGCCGGTCTTGCGCTCGACCATATGCGGCAGCACCGCATGGACGCATCGGAAGACGGCATTAATGTTGAGGTTCAGCATCCGGTCCCACGCGTCGGGATCGCCGCCGAGGACTTCGCCGCCGATATATGAGCCCGCATTGGCGTGAAAGATATCAAGCTGGCCGGTCTTCTCCAGCAGCTTGGGCATCATGCCGGAGACGCTCGCAGGGTTCGTCAGGTTGACGACCAACGGTATGGCCTTAGGCCCAAGCTCCGCGCAGAGTTCGTCGAGCTTGTCGGCGGCATAGTCGACGAGGACAACGCGCGCGCCGGCCTCGAGAAGAACTTTGGCGCACTCCAGCCCGATCCCGGAGGCCGCGCCTGTCACGGCGGCGACTTTTCCGCTTAGGTCTTGGGCCATGGAAGACTTCTCCTTAACAACGATGGAAACACGGGGGGCGGGAACGCTCGGCCGCGGCCGAACGCCCGCGCGTTCCAATACCGATCAAACTCACCCTGCAGAGGCGCCATCCGGCAGCGCTCGACGATCCGAGCTTAGGTTGAACGTCAGGCCCGACCATGCGAGACGCGTGACCGCCGCGCCAAGGAGTCGACGATGACGGCGATCGCGAGCACGGCGCCCGTGATCATGTACCGAAGCGACGAGGACAGATCGAGCAGCGTCAGTCCGCTCGCGATCGACTGGATCACGATGATGCCGAGCAACGCCGCGTAGGCGCTGCCGCGACCGCCGAAGAGGCTCGTTCCGCCGATCACGGCGGCGGCAATGGCGTTCAGATTGACGTCGCCCGTTCCCGCCTGCTGGCTCGCCGAGGCGAGACGCGCCGCGGACAGAACGCCGCCGAGCGCCGCAAAGGTCGAGCACAACGCGAAGGCGCTCATATAGATGAACCGCACGTTGATGCCGGCGCGCCGCGCCGCTTCCCGGTTGCCGCCGACCGCCGTCATCGAGCGCCCCCATTGGGTGCGGGTCAGCGCGTAGTTCATCCCGACCACGAGACCAACGAACAGGCCGAACATCCACGGAACGCCGCGATCGGTATTGAGATAGTAGGCTACAAGCTCAAGGGCGACCGTCAAAATCAGCGCTTTTGCGACGATACCGGCGATCGAAGGCGGTGTGAGACCCGCGGTCTTGCGCCGTGTCGCCGTGCGGATGCCGGTGTAGAGGACCGTAGCGCCCGCGATGACGACAAGCGCGTAGGAAACCACGTGCGGCATCACCAGCGTCTGGCCGAGATTAACCATCGTCGAGCCGTACGGCAGGTTGATCGAGCCGCTGGCGCCGAGGATGTAGAGCTGCAGGCCCAGCACTGCGAGTAGGCCCGACAGCGTCGACACGAAGCTCGGCATGCCGAGGCGATTGAACAGAATTGCGTAGATCACGCCGATGAGGGCGCCGACCACAAGGGCGGCCAGGATCGCGATGATAACCGGCCAGCCCTGATTGACCCACAGCACGCCAAGCAGCGCCGAGGCGAAGCCGCTTACCGAGCCCACCGAGAGATCGATTTCGCCGACGAGCAGAATGCACACGATGCCGAGCGCGATGACGCCCGTCGTCGAGCAGTCGAAAAGCAGGTTGACGAGATTATTGCTCGCCAGAAATACCGGGTTGAGGCTTTGGAATACGGTCCAGATGATCACAAGCCCGACGACCACCGGCAGTGAGCCGAGATCGCCCGAGCGTATGCTGTCGATGAAGCTGCGGACAGTGCCGGCAAGGCCGGCGTCGTGCCGCACGCGAACGTCCGCACGGTCGAGCGGCGGCGCCCCTGGATTTGTGCTCGTGCCGGTCACGCCCGCGCCTCCCCGATGCTATCCTGTTGCGTCTGACGTCGCCCCGATCGACGGGACACGGCATTGTCGGCCGCGCCCGTAATGGCGCTCACCAACTCCTGGTTCGACGTGTCAGGGTAGAAGATCCCGTTGTTGCGCCCGAGGCGTAAGACGACGATCCGATCCGCGACGGCGCGCACGTCTTCCATGTTGTGGCTGATCATGATGACGCCGAGGCCGCGGTCGCGCACCCGTTCGATGAGGTTCAGCACTTCCGCGGTCTGCGCTACGCCGAGCGCGGCGGTCGGCTCGTCGAGCATGATGAGCTTGGGGTCGAGCAGCAGCGAGCGCGCAATGGCGACTGTCTGACGCTGGCCGCCCGAGAGCGAGGCGATCGGTTCGCGCACGCTCGGGATGCGGGCCGAGAGCTCGTTCAAGAGCTTCCAGGCGCGTATTTCCATGGTGACTTCGTCGAGCGCGTAGGGCTGAAGCTCTTTACCCAGAAAGATATTCGCCACGACATCCAGGTTTTCGCAAAGAGCGAGGTCCTGGAACACCGTGGCGATTCCGAGCGCCAGCGCGTCATTCGGACCCGTAAGGGTCACTTCCTTGCCGCCGAAGGTCATGGTGCCGCTGGTTTGCGGATGCACGCCGGCCAGGACCTTCACCAGCGTCGATTTCCCCGCGCCGTTGTCGCCAACCAAGGCCACCACCTCGCCGGCATGCACGTCGAGATCGATGTCGGTCAACGCGGAGACGGCGCCGAACTGCTTCGATATGCCCCGGAGGCTGAGCACCAGCTCGCCTGAGGGCGGCTTTCGTTCGGAGATGTTCGTCATCGGAGGCGCGCCATTGCTGTCAATCGGAACGAGATCAAACGGCGACCGCCTGTGGGAGGAAAGGCGATCGCCGTCGACGGCCGTCAGTTAATACCGAGCTTCTTGCACCCGGCGGCGTAACGGTCCGTGCAGAGCACGGCAGGAGCCTCGATCGGCTTGCCGTTGATCTGCTTGTCGACGATCTCCGCCTTGAGGTTTTCGGCTGTCACGAGGGTCGGCGTGAACAGCTTCGTCGGCGTGCCGAACAACGTGGTGTCCGCTTTCGGAGGATTGCCGCTGAGCAGCCCAACAACGACATCCGCCGCCGCCGCCGCCACGATCTCGCTCGGCTTGTTGATCGTATTGTACTGGTCGCCGGAGATGATCAGCTGGAGCCCGGCAATGGTCGCGTCATTGCCCGTGACCGGGGGGACCGGATCGACGCCGGCCGCCTTGAAAGCCGCAATCGCGCCGCCGCCCGTCCCGTCATTGGCCGCGACCACGCCCACGATCTTCTTGCCGAAGCGCGAAATCTGGCCGCTCGCCCACTGCTGGGCCTTGGACGGGAGCCAATCGGGGGTGTCGTATTCGGCGAGGGTAGCGTAGCCGCCGCCTTCGAGCCCCTCATGGATGCCCTTTTTGATCAGGCCCGCGGCGGCATCCGTCGGAGAACCGTTGATCTCCAGAACGCCAACGTTCGTGGGCGCGACGTTAGTCGCCTTCAAATGGTCGACAAGGGACTTGGCGATGGCCTTTCCGATTGCCTCGTTGTCGAACGAGACATAGTAATCGGCCGGCGTGGACGGAATGGGCCGGTCGTAGGCGATCACCTTGATGCCCTGCGCCTGCGCCTGCTTCACGAGCGAGGCGGCAGCCGTCGAGTCGACGGGATCGAGCACGATCGCCTTGGCGCCCTGCGAAACCACCGAATTGAATTGCTGCTGCTGACGCGAGGCGTCCGTATTCGCGTTTTGATAGAGCACCTTGCAGCTCGGGCAGAGCTTGCTCATTTCGGCGACAAAACCGGGATGGTCGTGCTCTTCATATCGTGTCGAGCCCTCGTCAGGCATAAGGAACGCCACGGTGACATTGGAAAGCTCCGCGGCAAAAGCCGGCTTTCCTCCCAGCAAACCCAGGGTCAGGGCGGCAGCCGACAAGGCCACGCTACGCGTTTTCCAAGAACCAACCATAGATGCTTCCTCCTGATTTGCCCGTCGAAAGCCAACGGATTGCGGACGACGGGTGCGTTTGCGGCGCTAAGGGCGCAGCACTTGGGCCCGGGCGACGCCGCGCGGGCGAAATGTGTGAGATCGCGAGAAACGGGCGACGATTTTCCGGACAGCGCAGGCGGCAAGCGTCCTAAACCAAGAATCTGCGCCGCTCATCCCAGTCCTCCCGGTCGGTGGCGCCTTGCCGCGCCTCCCATTCGATGCGTTCGTGCTACCTCAGAGCGTCTCTTGTCAAGTCCGTGTAACGTTTTTTTATTCGCAAATAGCCGCTAGTCTGAGAGCGTTTGATACCGCGATCCCACGTAAATCGACGGCAAATTCGTTACTGATAACAATAGCGGCTCGGCCCCGGAGTGCTTTGATCCGGTGGAGCGTTGTGAAACGTTTTTCCGTGCCGATTAGTGGCAATCCGGCCTCCGGCGCCTGAGCGGCCTGGCATCAGGGAAATTTTGCGTGGCCGGGCCCTGGGCGCCAAAGCCTGAAGATAACTGGATTTTCGGCTGCCCTCATCAACACCAGGTCGCGGCGCTGTTCAAGCCCCCCGGGGAACGTTCAGCTCGACCTGCGACAGCGTTTCACTCGACAGCGCGAGCCGAATGATCGGCACGCTGGAGGCGTTGTAGACGATCAGTTGTGGCGGCGTCACGCCCGGCGGCAGTTGTTTGAGGATCGTCTGCAAGATCGCCGTCATCTGCGCCTGCGCGGCGTTGATGTTGATGTTGATGTTGACCGTCGGCTGGAAGAACACTTTCACCACGCCGTAACCGGCGACCGACTGCGATTCGATGTGCTCGATGTCGTTGACGGTGGCCGAGACGCCGCGTTCGTAGATCGAGACGCGGTTGGCCATGTCGTCCGGCGGGTATAGCTCCAGACGACGGACACGACGGGGATGTGGCTCCTTGTAAAGCTTGCTGGGCCGTTGAGGATGTCGGGCTTGTAGACCTACTCGGTCCACTCGCTGGGCGAGACCTCCTCCAGGCTAGATCGGATTTAGCCCACGGAACGGCCAGAGATCTGAGCCGCAAATCCAGGTCGCCGACAACCGAACTATGGCGTCGGTGTCTTTGAGAATCTTCGGCGCGGCGACCTCTTCGCAACGGATGTCGCGCGCGCCGTGAAGAACAGTGGTTTGCATCAATCAGCTCCTTCAATCATGGGGGGAACGCGCTGGATCTCGCTGGCGAGGCGTGATCTCAATTGTGGCGGCGCGGGCGCGAGCCCCGATCATCGGTTCGAGATAGCGGCTCGCGCCATATTTGGCGCGGTAGGCTTCGTCGATGCGGTCGTTGAACGCGCCATCGACAGCCTCGAACTTGACGTCCCGCGTCAGGCCGGCGGCGGTAATTTTTCCGCCCTTCTGGCGCAGGGCCGCCTGATGCCAGCGCGAAGCTTGACCGTTATAGGCGCGCACGTAAAGGCCGCCGTCCACGACGACCGACCAGATCCAAGTGAGCGTGCCGTAGGTTTCGCCGTCGTCGCGAAACGGCGCGATGCGCAGATCGTCTGTTGCGGCTATCTTGCTCAACTCTTCGGGCGGCCACGGCATGGCGATCCTCGTCTGGATGGGAATTCCGCCTACTTGTCGGCTTCCTCGAAAATCTTGCGCACGATCTGCAGCGCGGTCATCGCCGGCGGCCAACCGGCGTAGAAGGCGAGATGTGTGATCGTCGCGATGATCTCGTCGTGGGTCAGGCCGTTGTCCATCGCCCGCTTCAGGTGGAACGGCATTTCATTGGTGCGGTAGAGCGAAATCAGGCTGGTGATGGCACCAGGCTGCGGTCGCGCGGCGACAGCGCCGGATGGTCCCAGACGTCGCCAAACAGCACCTTGTCGGTGATCTCGGCGAGATGCGGGGCGATGTCGCCGAAGGATTTGCGGGCGTTGGTGGGTTCTTCTTTCATCGGGTCCTCCTTGCTTAACCGTCACGCAAGCACGCCGCCGTCGACGGCGAGCGCGTGACCGACCATGAAACTCGCGGCGGGGCTGCAGAGAAACAGCACCGCGGCCGCAATCTCCTCGGGTTCGCCGAGCCGGCCGATCGGCTCGGCCGCGATCATCGCCTTGACGGCGTCGGGATCGTTGTTGTTCGACACGCGCGCGGCCATCGGCGTGTTGCCGATGATGCCGGGGCACACCGCATTGATGCGAATGCCCTTGGCGGCATAGTCGAGCGCCGCCGCGCGGGTGAGGCCAATGATGCCGAACTTGCTGGCGGAATAGGCGGCGCGGCCCTTGGAGCCTCTCAAGCCCCCGATCGAGGAGCAGTTGACGATCGCGCCCTCGCCTTGCGCCGTCATCTGGCGCAGCTCCGCCTTTAGGCAGTTCCAGACGCCGCGCAGATTGACATTGATGATATTGTCGAACTCCTCGTCCTCGGACTCAAGCAGCGGCGCGCCTTTGCAGTTGATCCCGGCGTTGTTGAACGCCGCATCGAGGCGGCCGAAGGTCGCGACGGTCTGATCGACCATCGCCTTGACTTGCGCGCGGTTGGAGACGTCGCAGACGACGGGCAACGCGCGATGACCTTGCGCGCGCGCGGCCGCCGCCGCGCTTTCGACGGCTACCGCGTCGTTGTCGGCGATGACGACGGAAGCGCCGGCGCGCGCGAACGCGTGGACCGTCGCAAGGCCGATGCCGGCGGCGCCGCCGGTGACCAGCGCGACCTTGCCTATGAAAGCGTCCATGAGCTTGCCTCCCTGCGATCAGTGCGCGACAAAGCCGCCGTCGACCGGCAGCGCGACGCCGAGCACCAGGCTGGCGGCGGGGCTGCACAGCCACAGCACGGCGGCGGCGACTTCCTCGGGCCGACCCATCCGGCCGATCGGCTGCATCTTCAGAAATTCCTGCATCGCGGCGGGATCGATCTCCGTCGCCCATCGGCGTGTCGATGCAGCCGGGGCAGACGGCGTTGACGCGGATGCCCGTGGTGGCGACGTCGAGCGCGGCGCTCTTGGTCAGGCCGATCACGCCATGCTTGGTCGCGTGATAGGCGGCGCGTCCCGGGCAGGCCGACGAGGCCGCCGAGCGACGAGCAATTGACGATCGCGCCGCTGCCCTGCTTGCGTCATCTGCAACAGCTCATGCTTCATGCAGGTCCAGACGCCGCGCAGATTGACGGCGTTGACGTCGTCGAAACCCTCGGCGGTCTCCTCCATCATCGGCCCATCGGACCGAGCATGCCGGCGTTGTTGTAGGCCATGTCGAGCCGGCCGAACGTCGCGACCGTGCTTCGCGACCAGCGCGGCCGCCTGCGCCTCGTCGGAGACGTCGCAGGGGACGGCGATTACCTCGTGACCGGCCTCAGCAAGCGCCTCGGTGGCGGCCTTCAGGCGTGTCTCGTTGCGGTCGGCGAGCACGACAGCCGCCCCGGAGCGCGCAAAGACCTTGCGCGGTCGCCAGCCCGATGCCGGAGCTAGCGCCGGTGACGAGCGCGACCTGGCCTTGGAAATCGTAGGTGGGGGTCATGGGGTCCTCTTTGCTTGAAGTCAGCGGTTGATGCGCGCCGCTTCCGATTGCGGATAGCGATCGCCGTGCACGGTGATCTCAGAGACGGCGCGATCGATGCGGGCGAGGTCGTCGGCCGTCAGGGGGAGATCGACGGCGCCGAGGTTCTCGTCGAGCCGGCCGAGCTTGGTCGTGCCGGGGATCGGCACGATCCACGGCTTCCGCGCGAGCAACCAGGCGAGCGCGATCTGCGCCGGGCTTGCGCCTTTCTCATCGCCGATCGTCTGCAACAGGTCGACCACGGGACGGTTCGCCTTGCGCGCCTCGGGCGTGAAGCGCGGCAGGCTGGTTCGGTTGTCGTTGCCGCCGAAGGCCGTCGCCTCGTCGATCGCGCCGGTGAGGAAGCCGCGACCCAGCGGGCTATACGGCACGAAGCCTATGCCGAGCGCCTCGCAGGCCGGCAGCGCCCCGGACTCCGGTTCGCGCCACCACAGCGAATATTCGCTCTGCACGGCGGCGAGCGGCTGCACGGCGTGGGCGCGCCGGATCGTCTCGACGCCGGCCTCGCACAGCCCGAAATGCCGCACCTTGCCCTCCTCGATCAGCCGCTTGACCGCGCCGGCGACCTCCTCAATCGGAACCTTGGGGTCGACGCGATGCTGATAGAACAGGTCGAGGGCCTCCACGCGCAGGCGGCGCAGCGACGCCTCCGCGACCTCACGGATATGCGCCGGCCGGCTGTCGAGGCCGTCAGAGCCCGGCGCAAAATCGTGGCCGAACTTGGTGGCGATGACGACTTCGCCGCGGAACGGCGCCAGCGCCTCGCCGACTAGCTCCTCGTTGGTGAACGGGCCGTAGGATTCCGCCGTGTCGAAGAAGGTGACGCCGCGCGCGACGGCGGCGCGCACCAGCGCGATCATCGCGCCCCGGTCGGGGGCCGGGCCGCGATGGTGATTGAGGCCCATGCAGCCTAACCCGAGGGCGGAAACAGTAAGCCCACTTTGTCCGAGATGGCGCGTTTGCATGACTGTCTGCTAGCTCCGGCTCATTTGTTGGCGTTGCGCTTCTCGAATACGGTCTTGGCGATGGCCGCGGCAGAAAAGGCGTTCGGCCAGCCGCCGTAATAGGCGAGATGGCTGATTGCCTCCGACGCTTCGGTCTCCGTCAGCCCGTTGTTCAAGGCGCGAACGAGATGGCCAGGCAGTTGTCCAAACTGACCTGTCGCGATCAGCGCGCTGATCGTGACCAGGCTGCGGTCGCGCGGGCTGAGGTCCGGCCGCAACCAGAGATCGTGAAACAGCACGTCAGTCGTGTCCTGAACCAGCGCCGGCGCGGCCGAGCCCAGCGCCTTGTTGACCGACACGGCCCGCTCCGCTTCGGACTTCTCGTCGTTGGTCAACGGCGGCATCGTCGCCGGCGCCAATTGATCCGCGCCGATATGGCGCTCGGCGAACACGGGTTGCGTCGCGGCGATGGCGACCATCGCGTTCTCCCAGCCGGCGTAGAAGGCGAGATGGGTGATGATCCCCGAAAGCTCGGACGGCTTGACGCCGGCGTCGAGCGCCAGCCGAATATAGCCCGGCAAATCCGCCGACTGGTTGCGCGCGATCAGCGTCGTCACGGTGACGATGCTGCGGTCGCGCAAGGAGAGGCCGGACCGTTTCCACAGTTTGTCGGCGATGATGCCCTGCGCGTCGCGAGCCAGCGCCGGTGCGACCGCGCTCACGTCGGTGGGGACAGGCGGATGCGGGTCGGGGTTCGATTGTTCGAATGCTGCGGTCGCGGTGTTCAGAAGGACCGCCGCTGCGATCAGGGGCAAAGTTTTCATGTGACGGTCTCCCTGGCTCAGCCGGCGTATTGCGCGTCGGAGACGCGCTCCAACCAATCGACCGCCTTGCCGTCTAGTCTTTCGGCAATGGCGATGTGGGTCATCGCCGTCGTCGGCGCGGCGCCGTGCCAATGCTTTTCGCCCGGCGCGAACCAGACCAAGTCACCTGGCCGGATCTCCTCGATCTCGCCGCCCTCCCGCTGCACGCGCCCGCAACCGGCCGTGACGATCAGCATCTGTCCGAGCGGGTGGGTGTGCCACCCGGTGCGCGCGCCCGGCTCGAAAGTCACGGTAGCGCCGCCAATTCGTGCGGGCGCCGGCGGATTGATGAGCGGATCGATGCGCACGGTTCCGGTGAACCAGTCGGAAGGGCCTTTGCCCGAAGGCTGCGAACCGCTGCGCTTGATGTCCATGTCCGTCTCCTTGAGCTTTCTCGGCTGACGGCAATATGGACCCTCCGCACCTCCGCGATAATGCGCTATAATCGGGATAGCCCTATTAGAGATGCTTATAGATGACGAGGCCCGCCGCTTCCGACCCTTCCGCCTTTCTCGGCGTCGCGAAGGCGGAGCTTTACCCGCGCGGCGGCGCAATTGGGGGGGTCGCAATCCGCGCTGAGCCAGAGGGTGCGCACGCTGGGGACCCGCGTCGGCGTGCCGCTGCTGCGCCGCTCGACGCGCAGCGTGTCGCCGACGGAGGCGGGCGAGCGGCTGATCGAGGAGGTCGGGCCGGGGCTGGAGGAGATTGACGCCGAACTCGCCGCGCTTCGTACGATGCGCGACGAGCCGGCCGGTTCGATCCGCATCAACGCCGACGAGCCCGGCGGCGCGTCGCGCGCTCTGGCCGGTACTTGAAAAATTCCTGCTAGAGATACCGATCAAACAGAATCGGCCCGTCATTGCGAGCGAAGCGAAGCAATCCAGCGCGCCGAGATCGTAGGCTAGTCGGTGAAGCTCGGCTCGGCGGAGACGTGGATGGCTTCGCTTCGCTCGCTATGACGGCGGTACAACTTGATCGATAATCGCTCTAGACCGTCCCGACATCAAGGTCGAAAGCTTCGTCGACTACGGTCTGACCGACATTATCGCCGAAGGCTTCGACGCCGGAGTTCGGATCGGCGGCTGATCGCCAAGGACATGATTGCGGTGCGCATCGGCCCCGACATGCGGATGGTGGTGGTCGGCGCACCGTCCTATTTCGCCGGCCGCACGCCGCCGGACCAGACGAACCATAGCTGCATCAATCTTCGCCTGCGTACGCGCGGCAATCTTTACGCCTGGGAGTTTGAGAAGGCCGGACGCGAGACCAAAATCAGGGTCGAGGGACAGCACATCTTCAACACGGTCGATCTGATGTTCGACGCCGCTTCGGCGGGGTTGGGTCTCGCCTATTTATCGGGAGAGCATGTGCAACGATCGATCGCCAGCGGCCGGCTGGTGCAAGTGCTCGGCGATTGGTGTCCGCCATTCCCCCGCTACCACCTCTACTATCCGAGCCGGCGACACCGCTCGGCGGCTTTCAGTATGCTGGTCGACGCGCTGCGTTACCGCGAGCCTGCGAACGGCGGGCGGGCGTCGTCATGAAGGCGTAATCTGTCCTGTTGATCTCAATGGCGTGTAGGCAAGAGCCGCCTGCATTTGGCGAGGGGAGCTACGTCGGGCTGCATCATTTCGTTTTAGCCGGGGTATGCGGCGACGATTTGCTCTCCGTGCGCGTCAGTGCGCCGAGCGGTGACCGGACTTTGCGCTAAGCGGAATATTCCTTTGCGCCAGATGGCGAGTGAACTTGGTTGAAAAGAAAGATTGCTGTTTTTATTGTCAGTGTCCACAGCGGTGGCTGGTTAGCTCACCTCACATCCGAGCGTTTAGCAAGTCTACAATAACAATCGTTGGGAGAACGACCGTGAGGCGCCGCACGTCTGAGATTAATCGGAGCTGCATCGGCCCTGGCCATGAGTCCCGCGCCGCTGCGCGCACAATCAAATGCGCCAACACTCTTACGCTTTGTGCCCGTCTCGGACCTCCTCGTCCTCGATCCGCCTGTGTCGAAGTGTTGACTGGGCGGCCACGCGCGTTGCGCGCTAGCAGTTCGCCGCTTCCCTTTTCGATGCGATCGGCCGAGCGCCGCAGGGGCTGACACGTCAAAGGCGCGCGACCATAGGCCAAGACGCGCCGTTGTCCTCGGGAGGAACCTCAATGAAAGAGAATCGATCCGGCAAAGACGTTCTCAGCAGGCGCGACCTGATGCGGCTGGGAGGCGCGTTCGGCGCGGTGGCAGGCGCCTCACAGATCTTCCGTGCGGGCGTCGTATCGACCGCGTCGGCGGAGGAGCCGATGAAGGTCGGCTTCATCAAGTCCATCACCGGCAAGCTGGCCTCCAGCAACGGTCCCCTCTTCGTCACGGGTCGGATCGCCATCGAGGAGATCAATGCCGCCGGCGGCATCATGGGACGGCAGATCTCGGTCGTCGAAGAGGACGACCAGGGAAGTCCGGCGCGCGAGCCGGAAGTGGTTCGCAAGCTATCCGACGCCGATGTGCGCTTCGTAGTGGGACCGGTCGGTTCGACCCAGACCCTTTCGACATTGGGCGCCACGCAGAAAAACAAGATGCTGCAGACCGCCCAGGCGAATGTGCCGCAGGTCGGGGACGGGGTGAAGTATCCGTACTTCTACTCGCTGAATTTCACGACGGAGCAGCAGGCCGAAGCGGGCGTTCGCTATCTTGCCGATGATCTGGGGATCAAGAAGATTGGCGTGATCCGCGACAACAACAGTTTCGGCGAACTCCTCGGCAAGGGAACGGTATCGGCGCTCGACCGCCGAGGGCTGAAGCTGGTCCGCGAAGAGGTCTTCGGCTATGACGCCCCAGACCTCGGACCCTACCTGGCGAATTTGAAAAGGGCCGGCGTTGACGGCCTGCTGATCTGGGCAGGCATCACACCCAACGTCGCGCAAGCCATGACGGCGCTCGACCGGATGCAATGGTATCCCGAGATCGCCGGACATGTGTCGCTGCTCAGCGACAGCCTATTCGAACTTGCCCCCGAGGCCGTCCTCAAAAAGGCTTATGGGACTTTCATCAAGAATCTCTCGTGGACCCCTACGGAACCGATCGGAGCGCGCCAGAAAGCCTTCGCAGAGAAGGTGGCGAAATATCCGGAAGCAACCCGTCAGGGCCCACTGGTCGCGAGCTGTCCGTTCTACGACTACATGTACCTGCTGAAGCAGGTGATCGAGCAAGAGAAGACGTTCGATATCGACAAGCTGAAGACGGCGCTCGATAACATCAAGACCTTCGACGGCCTGCTCGGCCCTATCCGCTTCACGCCACAGAAGCATTCGGGGTGGGAAACGGACCAGACTGTCCTCGTCTCGGCGATGTCCGGCAGGGACCCGCAGGCGATGAACATCTTTCGCCAACGGGCGACCATGTGAAATGCGGATCTGATCGAGGCTCCGTCGCGGTCGCGATGGCGCTTCCCGAGCGGCCGAGGGAGTTGCGATGTTGTGGGACATTTTGGTTTCGACTGTGGTCACCGCATCGCTCTATGCGCTCGTCGGTCTCGGAATGAACGTGCTGTTCCGACCAACCAACGCTTTCAGCTTCGCCCACGGGAATCTCATCATGCTTGGCGCGATGACCTGCGCCATAGGTCTCCGGGCCGGTATGGAATGGTATGTCGCAGCTCTCGTCAGCATCCTGCTTGTGACCGCGCTTTCGGTTGCTGCGGGAATGGTTGCGATCGCCCCGGTGCTGGCGAGGCCTGGCGCGCATGGATGGGTCATCAGCACGCTCGCGCTCTCGATCATCATCGACAACGTCAGCGGCAAGATTTTCGGTCCCGATCCTCTGCTGCTGCCCCCGCCGCCGCCCTTGACAACGGCGGGCCACACGTTCGGCCCTTTGAACGTCAGCGCCTATCAGGTCGCGCTCTGCGTTTTCACGCTCGGCTTGCTGATCGCCGCGGAGCTGATCTACCGGACCCGTACGGGGCGGGCCGTATTGGCCTTGGCGGAAGATAGGCAAGCCGCGCTCCTGCGGGGGATCAATCCCTCCCGGCTCGTCAACTCGGCCTTCCTCTTCAGCGGCGCCATAGCTGCGATCGCCGGGATCGCCGCCGCCCCCCAGATCTACGCCTCGATCGACCTTGGCTCCGCCCTTCTTCTCAAGGGCTTCGAAGTCGTGGCGGTCGGCGGGATCGGCAGCAACGTTGGCACCCTGTGCGCCGCGCTGCTGCTCGGCCTGGTGCAGGCCGTGACCGCCGCCACCCTTACGCCTGGCTACCAAGACCTTGCCACCTTCGTGGTGCTCATCCTGGCCGTGATGATCAGGCCCTCGGGGCTGTTCGGCAAGCAGACGAGCCGCGCAGTCTGATGAACAGCCTCGGCCTGAAGTCCTTTGGACCCGTCGCGGCTGCGGGGCTGCTGCTGCTGCTCCCGCTTGTCATTACTGGAGGCTACCTCACCTTCCTGCTCACCGAGGCGCTGATCGTCTACATCGTTTCTATGGGACTCAACGTGCTGTCCGGATACGGGGGCCAGACATCCGTCGGTCACGGAGCGTTGGTGGGCTTGGCCGCCTACGTCGTCGGCATCGGCACCGTCGATTACGGCCTCTCGTTCTGGCTGGCCATGCCCCTCGCGATCGTGGCGACGACTGCCGTGGGCTGCCTTTTCGCCATTCCGGCCGCCCGACTGTCGGCCTGGTACTTTGCGCTGATCACCCTCGGGTTCGCCGCCGTCTTCCACAGCATGGTCATCGAGCTTGATTGGCTGACCCACAGCTTCACCGGCGTCGTCGGCATCCCGATGCCGATGATCGGCTCGTATGTCCTCAACGAATTGGACCTTTACCGTGCTATTGCGGTTCTCGCCGTGCTCACCTTCGTTGGGGTGCGCAACCTCATCAACTCGCGGATCGGTCGCGGCCTCATGGGATTGCGCGACAACCCGCTCGCCGTGGCGGCATGCGGCGTGCCCCGGGTTCATATGAGGCTGTTGAGCTTCATCATCAGTTCCTGCCTCGCTGCCTTGGGCGGCGCTCTGCTGGCGGTGCACAAGACCGTGGTCACGCCGGATGACTTCGTTCCCGATTATTCAATCACGTTCCTCATCATAATCGTCCTCGGCGGACAGGGCCGCTTACACGGGCCGATGCTTGGCGCCGCCGTTTATTTCGTGCTTCCCGAAATGCTCGGCGCTTTGGAAAGCTGGCGTTTCGCGATCTTCGGCGTGTTCCTGCTGGCGGTCGTGTTGTTCGCTCCTTCCGGCCTTGTCAGCTTCGCGGAAGCGCTCGGTCACAGGCTCGGCTTCGGCAAAGTGGTCAAGCGCGAACGCCACGGTGCGGCGCCGACGCTCACGCGATCGAGTGCGCCTGGGGCGGAGGTTACAATATCGGGGCTCGTGAAGCGCTTCGGCGGCGTCACGGCCCTGGCCGGCGCCTCCTTGACGATCCCGCGTGGCGCCATCCACGCGATCGTCGGCCCCAACGGCTCCGGCAAGACGACGCTCCTGAACATGATCTCGGGCTACTATAAGGCCGATGCGGGAGACATCCGGCTCGACGGCGCCGCACTTCTCGGCCGAAGCGTCCATCGGATTGCGCGGCTCGGGGTGCGACGAACGTTCCAGACCCCGAAGCTCCTTCCCGATCTGAGCGTAATTGAGAACGTGATGCTGGGCGCCTTCGCCGACGAGCGGTCGGGCATCCTGTCGATCTTGGTGGGAAGCGGTTCGGCTCGACGGGAAGACAAACGTCTTCGCGCCGAAGCGCTGAGCCTTCTCGATTTCGTCCAGCTCGGCGAATTCTCGGACATACGTGCGGGCAGTCTCACGCACGGCCAGCAGCGGCTGCTCGAGATCGCCCGCGCCCTGGCCGGTCAGCCGCGCCTGTTGCTCCTGGACGAGCCGGCTGCGGGTCTTGCCATGGGAGAGCTCGTGATGCTGAGGAACGTCATTCACGCGGTGGCCGGGACGGGCGTCACGGTGATCATCGTCGAGCATCACCTCGACCTTATCACCGAGCTTTGCCAAAACGTGACGGTGCTGGACCGTGGAAAGGTCCTGGCGGACGGTGCAACGGCCGATGTTTTCCGCGATCCGCGCGTCATCGAAGCCTATATGGGCGTGAAGCCGGTAGGAGCGCTTTCCACATGAGCGAAGTCGACCGCGGGCGTCCGTTGCTCAAAATCGAGGGTCTCGTCTCCGGCTATGACTCGGTCCAGGTCCTCGACGGGGTGTCGCTCCAGGTCTGCGAGGGCGAGCTCGTCGCGATTGTGGGCAGCAATGGCGCCGGGAAGAGCACGCTCCTGAAGACGATATCCGGCCTGCTTCCTGTGACCCAGGGCACGATCGAGTTCGAGGGGCGCGTCTTGAATGGACTGGCGCCCCATCAGATCGTCGCGGCCGGTTTGCTCCACGTCGCCGAAGGGCGAAAGCTCTTCCGGGAGCAAAGCGTCCGGGCCAATCTCGACCTCGGCTTCTACGGCGCCGGCCTGTCTCGCAGCCGGGAGCGGGACCGGATCGAGTATGTCCTGGATATCTTCCCGGTTCTTGGCGAGAAGCTCGACCTGTTGAGTGGGTCGTTGTCCGGCGGTCAGCAGCAGATGCTGGCGATTGCACAGGCTCTGGTGCGCGCGCCGCGTCTACTGTTGCTGGACGAACCCTCGCTTGGGCTTGCGCCGGTGATCGTCGATCAGGTCTTGGAGGTTCTCAAGACGCTGCACCTGTCGGGGTGCGCCATCGTTCTGGTCGAGCAACTCGTCGAACGGGCGCTCGACATCGCCGATTTCGGCTACCTGGTCACCCGTGGGCGCATATCAGGCAGCGGAACGGCCCGCGAACTTCGCGAAGGCGATCTCGTCAAGGAGGCGTATCTCGGCGCGAGCCCTCACAAACATCCCTGAGACCACGCTTCATTGAATGGATATGCCTTCAATCCCACCGGTCCGATCCCGAGCCGCCGATCCGTCTAGTCGGGAGCAAGCTGTGAGCCGAAGCGAGCACCGGCGGATACAAGAGAACCATTGTCTAAACGCGCGCGAACGAGTCCGCGCCTCGCATCAGTGAGAAGGGAAATCAGGATGCTCGAGAACCTGAGCGGCGAAACACAGCTCTATCCCATTATCGGCGACCCGATCGTCTACGTCAAAGCTCCTCAAAGGCTGTCGGCCAAGTTCGAGGCGCGAGGACATAACGGCATCTGCGTCCCGATGCAGGTGCCGGAGGGGCAGCTGGAAGCCGTCGTCCAGGGCCTCACGGCGGCGCCGAACGTGCGCGGCTTGCTGGTCACGATGCCGCACAAGAACTCGACCTTCCCGATGTGCGCCACAGCCTCGGAAACGTCGAGGCTGCTTGGCGTGGTCAGCGTGACCCGACGGAATCCGGATCAATCATGGCACGGCGATATGCTTGATGGCCTCGCTTTCGTGGCCGCGCAGCGCAAGCAGGGCGCGCGCTTGGAAGGCGCCCGCGTTCTGCAGATCGGCGCCGGAGGGGTCGGCAGTGCGATAGCCATCGCGTCGCTCGACGCGGGTGTCCGCGAGTTGATTCTTCACGACACCAATCAGCGCCGTCTCGCAGATCTCGTCGCCCTCCTTGCGCGCCGCGGCCGCGGCTCTGTTCTGGCGGGACCGCCCGACCCGAAAGATTGCGACGTCGTGTGCAACGCCACCCCGCTGGGCATGTCTTCCGAGGACCCGCTTCCCGTGGACGCCAAGCTGCTCGCCCCCTCGATGTTCGTCGGGGACGTGATCGCGGGACATGGCGTCACGCCGTTGCTTCAGGCGGCCAGGGCTGCGGGTTGCAAGACTGCCGACGGGGTGCAGATGGTCGAGGCGGTCATGGACATCATGCCCGATTTCCTGCTCGGCCGATGAGGACGAGGAAGGGCCTCTGATAGTCCATCGGCGCCGCACTCAAGGCGTTCAGCCCGGTAGAACGGTAGAAAGCCGGAATTGCCTCATCAACTCAGGCCAAGAAGGGCGCCGACCAATTTCTGGGTGGCCAGGATCGTTCTCGGCCGGTCGGCGCACTCATTCCGCCTCGGAGAACAGCGCCTCGGCGCCGAGGACGTAGCTCGTGACGCCCGTCAGCGCAGTCAACTGAAACACCGCCAGAATCTCCTGGACCGTCGCTCCCTGTTTCAGAGCATTCCTGATGTGAATCACTAGACCGGGCTCGTACATGTGGGTGATCGTGCAGTCGATCGCGATGCAGATGAGCTCGCGTTCCTTGTTGGACAAGGAGCCGTTTTTCCACGACTCCGTGGACAGCACGTTGAGCGCTGAAAAGTAGTCCGGCATCGTGCGCGCGATGACGTCTCGTTGCTCGTTCCAGAACCCGCGCTCGCGGATGAAGTCGTCCTTGATCTTTTGCGCCGCCGGCGTGAGCGGGAAATCGACGGGGCGCCCTGCCGCCTGCAACTCCCGCACAAGAATCGGGAGGGACCAGTAGAGCGCGTGATTGCTGACCCCCGCGAGCGTGATCAGGACGTCGATGACGTCCCGGTCGGACGCACCGGCAGCCTTGGCGCGATCGACGTGGCGCTTGACGCCCGCGCCGTGCAGGGTCGTCGGCGTCGCGTTGAGGGCGAGGAGAACCAGCTCTCGCATGCGCGGGGACAGGGCGGAGCTCTTGCTCCCCGATCTCCAGAAACGCTCGGCGGCCGCATAGGCCGTGGGCGACGCGGCCCGCAGCGATTCGACGATGCCATCGTTCGCGATCAGGTCGGAGAGTTGCTCCGACCCGGATTGCGGCGGAGACGCCGTGGAGCTTTCAGCCGACATGACGAATTCCTTTCTCGCGACCTTCAGGGATGGCGGCTCGCTCGTGCGACCGGTCGGCGAATCCGTCGACCTCCCCGAGCGAGCCGCGAATCAATCGACCTGGGACGCCGCAAGGGAATCGGCGAAGGACTTCGGCACCCCTATCGCTTTCATCTCGACGTAGGCGTCAAGCCCTTCAAACCCGGCCTCGCGTCCGATGCCCGACTGCTTCACGCCTCCGATTGGCGAGTGGAAGCCCACGCCGCAGCCGTTGATCTCCACCACGCCCGTCTTGATGCGCCGGCCGAGTTCCAGCGCGCGCGGGACATCGGCGGAGAAGATTGCTCCGTTGAGCCCGTAGTCCGATTTGTTGGCGATGGCGACGGCCTCGTCCTCGTTGTCGAACGTCATGACGGACACCACGGGTCCGAAGATCTCCTCTTGCGCGATGGTGGCGCCGGGATCGACGCCGGCGAACACCGTCGGACGCACGAACCAGCCGTGATCCAGGCCGTCGGGGGTCCCAGGGCCGCCGCAGACAAGACGGGCGCCCTCGGCGAGGCCGCGCTCGATGTAGCCCTGCACGCGGTCGCGCTGCCGGGCGGTCGCCATCGGGCCGATCTGAGTCGCGGGATCGAAGGGATCACCCACAGGCATCGAAACCACAAGCGCCTTCATGCGGTCGAGGAACTCGCCTTCCTTCTTTCTGGACACCACGACCCGAGTCTTGAGGCTGCAGATTTGGCCGGAGTTTCGGAACGAGCCCATGCGCAGCGACTCGACGGCGGCAGACAGGTCGGCGTCGTCGAGGATGAGGGCCGCCGACTTGCCCCCGAGCTCCAGCGTGATCGGCCGCACCAACTCTCCGCAGAGCGCGCCGAGCCGCCGACCGGCCAGGGTCGAGCCCGTAAACGAGACCTTGTCGACGCCGGGATGCACGGCGAGATATTCGCTGACCTCCCTGTCGGCCGCGAGAATGCTGACCACGCCCTCCGGGATACCTGCCTCCGAAAGGATCTCGCCGAGGATGTAGCCGCTGAGCGGCGTCTCCTGGGCGGGCTTCAGAATCACGCAGTAGCCCATCAGGAGGGCGGGCGCGAGCTTCATCATCGTTGTCATCATCGGTACGTTCCAGTGCACGATGGCGACGACCACGCCCTTCGGCTCGCGGAAAACCACGCCGTTGCCGGAACTCGCCTGTCGCAGCATCCAAGGTTCGCGGCTGGTCGCGAGCTCGATGAACGAGCTGATCATCACGCGGGGGACCGCCGCCTGGATGTTGATTGACTGCGTGATGGGGCTCCCCATCTCCTGCGTAATGGTGCGGGCGAGGCGTTCACGATGCTTCTCAAATCCTTCGCCGACGCGCCGCAGCACGGCCGTGCGCTCCTCTAGCGATAGCCGCGGCCAGGGCCCTTGATCGAACGCCTTGCGTGCGGCCGAGACGGCCTGGTCGACATCGCCCTTCGTCGGGTCGGGAAGCGTGGCGACGATCTCCTCGCTCCACGGCGAAATGACGTTGAACGTTCCGGCGCCGAGCGGCTTAGCCCAGGCCCCGCCGATGAAAAGCTCGCTGAAGACCTTGGGCGTATCCATGGTGGTGTCTCCTCTGACGCCGGGACGACGGCGACGGATCATCTCGTGCGCAGCGACGTCTCGGCGTGGCATTCCGATCGTCTGCGGCCCAACGGCCTTCGCATCTTGGAGGGGTGGCTGTCAGGGCTCGCCATCCGGCTACGCTCGCATTTCGCGAACAGCGGATCTCGGCGGCATGTTCACGATTCGACTCGTAAGGCGGCGCGATGGGCGCGCAAGCCCTCGGCTACATAGGTCACGTCAGACCCGAGCGTGACGACCTGGGCGGCCCATCCTGGGCCCGAAAGGCCACGCCCCATCGCGCCGGCTAAGAGATGGAGAGAAACCCATTTCCCGCTGCGCTGCGCGGCCGAGAAAATCCGGTCCTCGGCTTCAAGGACTTTGGCGTGGGTCCCTTGGCCCGGAAACCCGAATGATTTCGCGAGGTCCGTGCGCCCGCACTGAAACATGTGGACGCCGTCGATCGCTGCGATTTCCTCTAAGTCGGCGAGGGCTTCAACGCTTTCGATGTTGACGGATACGAGAGCTCCGCGCGCGGGCGCGTCTGCGCCGCCGATCGGCCAGACGAGTGCGTCGCCGGCCGAGCGAACGGCCTCGACGATCGTCCGCGCCTCGTTGGCGTCCTGGATGTCTGGAACCGAGAGGCTCTGCGCTCCAAGCCGCACGGCCTGTGCGATGTCGTCCGGCCGACTGGAGACCCTCACCGTGGGCGTCAGACCGACGGCCGCGGCGGCCGTCATTGTCCTGCTCAGCAGGGCTGCGTCGAAGGAGTGGTGTGCGCTGATCCTGACGAAGTCTATGCCCGTCTTGGCGAGTGCGGGCATCATGTCCCATGAGGCCTGCGATACGTACGTCCCAAACGCGACCTTTCCGGCGCGCACCAACAGCAGCAACTCGGCGTCGTGATCGGCGGCGGGAACGGGATCGGGGAAGCCTGTTCTCACCTGATGGTGAAACGTGGATGGAAGGTGGTGGTTGCGGATTTCGACGGCGAGGCGGCGAATCGCGTCGCTTCCGAGATCGGCGCTCATGGCTATCAAGTCGACGTCAGAGATCGCGCAGCAGTGGAGGCGTTGGCCAAGGTTGTCGAACGCGACATCGGGCCGGTCCATTCGCTGATTGTTCCAGCGGCCGTCGTCCAAAACAGATATAAGCCGGACGAATTTCCGATGGAGGAATACCGTAATATCCTTGTAGTGAACATCGAGGGGACATTCAATTGCTGCACGGCGTTCGCTGCGGGAATGTTGGAGCGAAAGAAGGGCAGCATCGTTAATGTGGGATCCTCCACCAATTACTGCGGTCAACCGCTCCACGCCTACGGTCCAAGCAAGGCTGCCGTGGTGAACTTGACGCGCAGCTTGGCCGGGCAGTGGGGACGTTCAGGCATTCGGGTGAACTCGGTTTCTCCGGGTTTGACGTTGGTCAAGAGAGTCCTGGCCCGTCCTCCGGGCCGCTATGCAGGCAACGTGAACGATCATTTTGCGCTTGGGCGCCGGGTCGAGCCCTCTGAGGTCGCGGAGGCCATCGAGTTCCTCGCATCCGATCGCGCGGCGGCGATCACAGGCATCGATCTCCTCGTCGACGCCGGTCTACTCGCGGCCAACGGCTGGAGCCTATACGGCGGAGTGCCTGGAACACCTGGCAGCCTCGCATAGGTTGGTCGTGACACAAACATTTGTGTCTGCCGCCAGGCCAGCATGCCTGAGCCATCCTAAGGAACGCCGGGCATCGGCGCTTACTTCAAGACGGCCCCTTGGGTATCGACGTCGGGCCGGTTTCCTTCACGCAGACTCCAGTTTGAGCGAAGGAGCTTTGCTTCTGGACGCGAGCCTTCATAGTTGGCGTCGATTCGCGCCTGAGGTACGCCGATAACAGGGCCGGTAATCCGAAGCGCTTCAACAAATAAGATCGGGAGGAGAGGATGGATCAGGTAATGGGAGGCGCTGCGTCTCAGAAGGTGTCTCGGGAACGGGCGCGTATAGCCACCATGGCGAGCATGGTCGGCGCGGTGGCTGACTGGTACGACTACTTTCTCTACGGAACGGCCGCCGCTATCGTGTTTGGTCCGCTCTACTTCCCTGGCAGCGTTGCGCAGGGGACTCTGGCGGCGTTCGCCAGTTTCGCGGTGGGGTTCTTTTTTCGCCCCGTGGGCAGCGCCGTCTTCGGTCATTTCGGGGACAAGCTCGGAAGAAAGCGCATGCTCGTACTGACCTTGATGCTGATGGCGGGCGCAAGCACTCTGATGGGGCTGCTCCCAACGTACTCTCAGATCGGCATCGCGGCGCCCCTCTTGCTTGTTCTCCTTCGCGCCGTGCAAGGATTTGCCGTCGGCGGCGAGTATGGCGGAGCGGCCCTCATGGCGGTTGAATCGGCCCCGCAGGGCGAAAAGGCTTTGCGCGGTAGTGTCGTGCAGAGCGGCGCGTTCCTGGGTCTTCTGCTCGCGAACGGCGTGTTCTTCCTTCTCTCCTCCTTGCTGCCGCAAGATGCTTTCAAGTCCTGGGGATGGCGGATCGCATTCCTTCTCAGCGCCGTCATCCTCTTTGTCGGCTATTGGGTACGGCGCGCGGCGCAAGACACCCCGGAGTTCGAACAGGCCAAGCAGGAAGGCAAGGTGGTGAAGGTTCCGCTGCTTGCAGCCATGCAGAGGCAGCCGACATCCTTCCTGATCGTCGTCGGTCTCTACCTAGGAGCGAATGTCGCGACCTATACGGTGCTCACTTTTTCGATCGCATACGGTACGGTGTATGCCCACGTCGGCAAGAGCGTGCTCCTCATCGCAACAACGATCGCCGCTGCGGCCGCCCTCTTCACCGTCCCGCTTGCCGGGAAATACGCTGACAAGAACGGTTATATGCCGGTTTTTGTTTTCGGCGCCGTCTTGGCCGCAGTCATGGCGTTCCCGTTCTTTTGGAGCCTGAACAGCGGGAACTCCCTCCTCATTGTGGTCGCCACGGTGGTTGTCCTAGCGGGCGCCGCCGTTTGCATGGTTTCGGTGCAGCAGCCGATCTTCACTGAACTTTTCGACACCGAGTTCCGTTACAGCGGCGCGGGGTTCGCGTATGGTCTTGGTGGCGTGCTCGGAGGGCTCAGCCCCTTCATCGCGACCTACCTCGTGACCCTCGGGGGCGGTACGGATACATACCCGGCTCTCTTTATGGCCGCGATTTCAATCGTCTCCCTCTTGACGGCCCTTGTTGTCCGGCGGCGGATCAACGGCATCTACCAGCGGGATACGGAATTCTCGGCGACCCATGGAAGCGCGATGGCCAGTGTCACAGGCAATGGGTCAATCGGGGCTTCGAACCTGTGATCCGGCTCTCGCGGCGAGTTGTCGACGTCACCGCGTGAGGGCGCGTCCCGGGAGTAGCAGACGTGAATTAGCGCCTGATCGCGACAGACACCGTCCGCGCGTCCTCACAGCGCCTGGTCGTAGTCGAGCAGCTTTAAGAAACAAGGGAATCGGAGAACACGTTATGCAAACCTACCCCGGTTCGGTCCGCACCATTCTGGAGCCGGACCTCCCGATCATCGACTCGCATCATCATCTTCGCGACCGCCGCGACAGCTACTACATGTTCGATGATTACGTGCAGGACGTTCAGCGCGGTCACAATATCGTGGCGTCCGTCTACGTCGAGTGCATGACGATGCATCGGCTGGACGGCCCGGAGGTGCTTCGACCGATCGGCGAGATCGAATTCGCAAATGGCGTCGCGGCGGTCAGCGCCGCGGGCAAGTACGGTCCATGCCGCATCGCAGCCGCTATCGTCGGCTATGCTGACCTGAGACACGGCGATGCGGTCGGCGAGTTGCTGGACCGTGGACTTGCGGCTGCCCCTGATCGACTGCGTGGTATACGTCAATGCACGATGGAGGAGACCGACCCGGAGGTCTGGCGGTACGTTCCCCATCCGTCGCCGCAGGGTATCCTGAGTCATCCCCAATTTCGCTCTGGCCTGAAGCAGCTGGCCTCGCGCGATCTCGTCTTCGACACCGCGGTCTTCTATCGCCAACTGCCGGATATCGCGCGCATCGCGGACCAGTTTCCGAACTTGACGATAGTGCTGAACCACGTTGGACAAGCCACGGGATTGACGGATCCGAACCGTGCAGCGGAGGTGTTCGCGATATGGCGAGAGAACATGTCCGCCCTGGCGCAGCGCCCGAACGTCATGTGCAAGGTTGGTGGAATGGGGCAGCCCTACTTCGGATTCGGTTTCGAGCTCCGAGATAAGCTTCCCACCTATCTTGAGCTTGCATCCGTCTGGCGGCCTTGGGCCGAGACGGCGATCGAGATCTTCGGCGTCGAGCGCTGTATGATGGAAAGCAATTACCCCGCTGATCGGCGTTCCTGCGACTTTGTGACCCTATGGAATGCGCTGAAGCACATCGTCACAAGCGCGTCCCGGAGCGACAAGAACGCGTTGTTTCACGATAACGCGGCGCGCGTCTACCGCATCTCCAACTGACGGCCTTTCCAACCGTGTGCTGGGCGCTCATCTCGGCGTCATCAGCAGGGTGTGTCGATTTCCGCGCTAGGATTCCACCTAGGGTCCGGACTTATTCAAATCCACCAAGTCACGGCAGCTGCGATGAAGACTGAGGCGGCGAAAGTCGCTGCGAGCTTGTCGTACCTCGTGGCGACGCGGCGCCAGTCTTTCAGGCGGCAGAACATCCGCTCGACGAGATTGCGCTCTCGATAGAGCGTTTTGTTGAACGGATGAGGGTTTTTGCGGGTTGGATTGTTTGGAATGACCGGCAGAGTGCCGCGGTCGGTGAGAAACTGTCGAAAAGCCTTGCTGTCGTAGGCGGCGTCGGCGGCGCAAATGGCGGCTGGCGGCAAGGGTTCGATGAGCCCTTCGGCGGCGCGGACGTCGCCGAGTTGCCCTGGTGTGACCTCAAGAGCTATCGGTCGGCCGTCGCCATCGACGACAGCGTGGATTTTCGTCGTGCGGCCGCCGCGCGAGCGGCCAATCGCCTGATTTTGCGCCCCCCTTTTCCGCCCGCCGCGCTGCGGTGAGCTTTCGAGGAGGTCGAGTCGATCAGATGCGCGTCGCCGGGCGCGACCTCGACAAGCTGGGCAAACAGCCGCCGCCAGACGCCCTGCTCCGTCCAGCGCCGAAATCGATTGTAGATCGTGGTGTGCGGACCATACACAGCCGGGCAGTCGCGCCAGCGGCAACCGCATTTCAGAACGTGCACGATTCCGCTGAGAACGCGCCGGTCATCCACGCGGTGAGCGCCGGGGCGGTTTTTCGGCAACAGCGGCTCGATGTTCGCCCACTGCTCGTCGGTGAACCCAAATTCGTTTGCCATGGTCTCAAGCTCCCTTTAGAAGCTTGAATCACAATAGCCGCACTCCATCAATGGTTTGGTCGGGTTCGGACCCTAGAGTATCCGTTTTGGACAAGGGGGAATTTGAGGCGCCGTGGGGCATGCTGCGCTTCGGCCTACGGCCTTCGCTGCGCGCGCCCCACGGCGGTTAGGCGGCGCGTCTTGGCTGCCAATGGCGATTGGCTTTGAGCAGCGCGTTGGCGAGGACGATGAGCTTTCGCATGATGGCGGCGATGGCGACCTTGGCCGGTTTTCCGCTGTCGACGAGTTGCTGATACTTGGCCTTCAAGTCCGGGTTGAAGCGCATCGCGACGAGCGCGGGCATGTAGAGGGCTTGGCGGAGGCCGGCGCGCCCGCCGCGAATGAACGAGCGGCCCGTCCAGCGGCCTGATTGCCGCGCGATAGGCGCTAGGCCCGCGAGACTAGCGGCCTCGCCGGCCTCCAGCGTGCCGAGTTCGGGCATCTCCACGAGGAGAGCGAAAGCGGTAATGGCGGAAACGCCGGGAATGCTGGTCAGAATGGCGAAGCGTTGGGAAAGGTCGGGGTCCGCGTTGACGATGTCACGCATGGCGGCTTCGACAGCCGCGATTTGACGTTCGATCTGGTCGAGACGCTGGGCGTTGTGGCGTTTCAGCAGCGCCAAGACCAGAACCTTTCCCCGGTTCTTGGCCGCCGTCCGGTCCTTGACGAGGGCCTCGCGCGCGAGATGAAGCTCTTTCAGTTCAAGGATGATTTCGCTGCGAGGCGGCCGGACTGGCAACTGAAGCAAGGAGCCCATCCGCGCCAGCATCGCTGCGTCCAAGCGATCCGTTTTCGCGAGCTTGCCGGTCGCCTCGGCGAAGCGGCGCGCCTGGCGGGGATTGACCTTGGCGAAGGGAACGCCGGCCTCTGCGAGCGCGCGCTCGAACGTGCGATGATAGGGACCGGTCGGCTCGAAGACGACCCGCTCCAACGGCTTCTCGGCGCACCCCCGCAAGAGCGCCTTGTGTCCGGCTTTGTCATTGGCGAAGCGGCGGCTTGCGCCGTCGGCCAACCTATGCGCGTCGAGGCAGTCTTTCGAAACGTCGACGCCAATGGTATCATCGTTCATCTTTTCCGCGCCTCTGCTTGTCATTCGCGGCTTTCCCGCGGGTATCCGTGCAGGCCATCAGGAAAAGACGAGGGCGATCCAACTCTAGCTCGACCCGTCAAACGGTCCGCAGTATCGCGATCCGACCCTCGCCGCTGACGAGAGGGCTGCCGCCCTCTCCCAGCGGCTCCTTTTCCGCCCTTCGGCGTGGAAAGTCATAAGACAAGCGGTTACCGATCAAGTTGTACCGCCGTCATGGCGAGCGAAGCGAAGCCATCCACGTCTCCGCCGAGCCGAGCTTCACCGACTAGTGTTCCCCGTCATTGCATTTGACGGTGAGTTCTGAATCTCTTTCGCCTGGTGGCGGCGATGGAGATGATTCGTGGCGGGAAACGAGGTTTCGGTCAAGAAGTTCGTGGTTCGTTTGAGCGCGGATGAGCGGGAGCGGCTGTGGGAGTTCATCCGCTCTGGCAAGCGCTCGGCGCAGCTGTCGACGAAGGCGCGCATCCTTCTGAAGGCGGACATTTCGGCAGCCGGTGATGGCTGGAGCGACAGTAAGATCGCCGAGGCTTTGGACACCAGCGTGGCCAACGTCGAGAGGACGCGACGCCAACTGGTGGAGGAAGGCTTCGAGGCCGTATTGACGCGCAAGTACAATCCACGCTGCGCGCCGAAGCGGATTTTCGACGGCGAGGCGGAAGCCAAGCTGATCGCGCTGGCCTGCGGACCGGCCCCGGCCGGCTATGCCCGATGGACGCTGAGCCTGCTCGAACAGAAGGTCGTCGAGTTGAACATTGTCGAGAAAGCCAGCGACAATACGATCGGACGCACGCTCAAAAAAACATTCTCAAACCGCATCTCAAACAGCAATGGGTGATCGCGCCGCAGGCCAATGCGGCCTTCGTCGCCAACATGGAAGACGTGTTGGAAGTCTATCGGCGGCCGCACGATCCGCTGCGCCCCGTGGTATGTCTGGACGAGACCACGAAACAAATGATTGCCGAGACGCGCGCTCCCATCCCGGCGGCGCCCGGGCGCAAGGCGCGTCACGATTACGAATACGAGCGCAATGGCGTGTCCAGCCTGTTCATGATGTTCGCGCCGCTGGAGGGCTGGCGCAACGTCGAGGTTGCCGACCGCCACGCCGCCGCCGACTACGCCCAAGTGCTAAAAGAACTGTCCGATGTCCATTTCCCCGGCGCAGCGAAAATCGTGCTGGTGCAGGACAACCTCTCGACGCACACGCCGGCCTCGCTCTACGCCGCCTTTCCCGCGCTCGAGGCACGACGCATCGTCGAGCGCTTCGAATGGCATTACACGCCAAAGCACGGAAGCTGGCTCGACTTGGCGGAATCCGAACTCGCGGTTCTCGCAACCCAATGCCTGGACCGCCGAATCCCCGACAAGCCGACATGGATCGCCGAGGTCGCCGCATGGCAGGACAATCGTAACAAACGATGCGTCAAGGCCAACTGGCAATTCACAACTGACGACGCTCGAATTAAGCTGAAGTCCCTGTACCCTCAGTTCGAATGACTCAGACTACTAGACTACGATCTCGGCGCGCTGGATTGCTTCGCTTCGCTCGCAATGACGGGCCGATTCTGTCTGATCGGTATCTGCTTGTCTTATGACTTTCCACGCCGAAGGGCGGAAAAGGAGCCGCTGGGAGAGGGTGGCAGCCCTCTCGTCAGCGGCGAGGGTCGGATCGCGATACTGCGGACCGTTTGACGGGTCGAGCTAGAGTTGGATCGCCCTCGTCTTTTCCTGATGGCCTGCACGGATACCCGCGGGAAAGCCGCGAATGACAAGCAGAGGCGCGGAAAAGATGAGGAACGGAACCGACGATACCATTGGCGTCGACGTTTCGAAAGACTGCCTCGACGCGCATAGGTTGGCCGACGGCGCAAGCCGCCGCTTCGCCAATGACAAAGCCGGACACAAGGCGCTCTTGCGGTGGTGCGCCGAGAAGCCGTTGGAGCGGGTCGTCTTCGAGCCGACCGGTCCCTATCATCGCACGTTCGAGCGCGCGCTCGCAGAGGCCGGCGTTCCCTTCGCCAAGGTCAATCCCCGCCAGGCGCGCCGCTTCGCCGAGGCGACCGGCAAGCTCGCGAAAACGGATCGCTTGGACGCAGCGATGCTGGCGCGGATGGGCTCCTTGCTTCAGTTGCCAGTCCGGCCGCCTCGCAGCGAAATCATCCTTGAACTGAAAGAGCTTCATCTCGCGCGCGAGGCCCTCGTCAAGGACCGGACGGCGGCCAAGAACCGGGGAAAGGTTCTGGTCTTGGCGCTGCTGAAACGCCACAACGCCCAGCGTCTCGACCAGATCGAACGTCAAATCGCGGCTGTCGAAGCCGCCATGCGTGACATCGTCAACGCGGACCCCGACCTTTCCCAACGCTTCGCCATTCTGACCAGCATTCCCGGCGTTTCCGCCATTACCGCTTTCGCTCTCCTCGTGGAGATGCCCGAACTCGGCACGCTGGAGGCCGGCGAGGCCGCTAGTCTCGCGGGCCTAGCGCCTATCGCGCGGCAATCAGGCCGCTGGACGGGCCGCTCGTTCATTCGCGGCGGGCGCGCCGGCCTCCGCCAAGCCCTCTACATGCCCGCGCTCGTCGCGATGCGCTTCAACCCGGACCTGAAGGCCAAATATCAGCAGTCTCGTCGACAGCGGAAAACCGGCCAAGGTCGCCATCGCCGCCATCATGCGAAAGCTCATCGTCCTCGCCAACGCGCTGCTCAAAGCCAATCGCCATTGCCAGCCAAGACGCGCCGCCTAACCGCCGTGGGGCGCGCGCAGCGAAGGCCGTAGGCCGAAGCGCAGCATGCCCCACGGCGCCTCAAATTCCCCCTTGTCCAAAACGGATACTCTAGCGCTCCCGGTTCGGGCGCGCCCGCGGTATCGTCGGATCAGAACGACATCGCCGCGCTCGTCGCGGCGCTCTCCGAACTCGATCTCGCGGCTCTAACTCTGTGCTGGCGCAATCATCTGGGCGGGGCCGTTCCCGGTCCCCTGCCCCGATGGCTGCTGATCCGCGTTTTGGCTTTTCGCCTTCAGGCGACGACCTACGGCGGTCTCGGCCGGGCGACCCTGCTCAAGCTAAAGCGCGAGAGCAGCGGCGCGGATGGCGGCCCCTCGGTTTCCCCCTTCGCAAGTCGCGCTCCCGCCACCCGCGAGGGTGTCGATCTCAGGCCCGGCGCTCTGCTCACACGCGAATGGCGCGGCAAACTCGAACGAGTGTCGGTGCTTGAACAGGGTTTTGCGTGGAACGGCAAAACCTACGGCAGCCTGTCCCAAGTCGCCAAAGCGATCACCAGCACAAACTGGAACGGCCATCGCTTCTTCGGCTTGCGAGCGGCGGCTCTCCCTATCCGCGGGATCGCGCCGTCAAAATCAAGAGGGCGACGGCGTTCGTATCTCAAGGCTTTGGATCGGGAGCCGCGGCAATGAAGCCGGAAAACCGCAAGGCGAGCTTCCGCTGTGTGATTTACACCCGTGTCTCCTCGGACAGCGGCCTCGAGCAGGAATTCAACTCGCTCGACAACCAGCGCGAAGCCGCCGAGGCCTATGTCAAGAGCCAGGCCCATGAAGGCTGGAGATTGCTCCGTGATCGCTACGACGATGGAGGCTTCTCCGGCGGTTCGATAGAGCGCCCTGCCCTGCTGAGGCTCATGGACGAAGTCCGGCAGGGCCGGATCGACGTCATCGTCGTCTACAAGGTCGATCGGCTGACCCGGTCCCTGGCCGACTTCGCCAAGCTGGTCGAATTGTTCGACACGCACGACGTCTCGTTTGTTTCGGTGACGCAGGCTTTCAACACCACCACCAGCATGGGGCGGCTGACGCTCAACGTGCTGCTGTCCTTCGCCCAGTTCGAGCGCGAGGTCACCGGAGAGCGCATCCGCGACAAGATCGCCGCCTCGAAGAAGAAGGGCATCTGGATGGGCGGCGTGGTTCCGCTCGGCTACCGCGTCGAGAACCGCGCACTGCACATCGTCGAGGAACACGCGGCTATGGTGTGCGAGATCTTCCGCCGCTATCTCGCCTGCGGGTCCGTAGTCGCCTTGAAGGCGACGTTCGATGGGGAGAACCTTCGCTTGCCCGTCCGCATCGACGGCGCGGGTCGCGAGACCGGCGGCGGCCTCATCAGCCGCGGCCATCTCTACAAGATCCTGTCGAACCCCGTTTATATCGGCCGGCTCGCCCACAAGGGACAGGACTATGCTGGGCAGCATCCAGCGATCATCGATCAGGAGACGTGGGGACGGACGCAGGCCTCGTTGGCCGCTCACGCGCTGCCCCGCCATAATCCTCCCCGGGCCACCGACGCTGCGCTAACCAGCAAGCTGTTCGACGATCGCGGCAACCGCATGAGCCCGAGAGAGGCGGCTAAGGGCTCCAAGCGTTGGCGTTACTATATTTCGCAAGCCATCCTACAGGGGCGTCGCCAAGACTCGGGCTCGCTTCCCCGCCTCTCCGCTCCGCTCCTCGAAGCTGCGGTTGTGGACGCCATCCGGGCTGAGACGCCGAACCGCAAGTATCCCGAGGAGGCGATCTGGGCCGGGCTTGAGAAAGTCGTGGTCGGTAAGTCCAACCTCACCATCCGATGGCGCGACGCACAGGCCTCAGAAGCTCCCGTCGTCGATCTCTCCGTTTCCTGGTCGTCAACGCCGACGCGCCGGCAGCGCGAAGTTATGCAAGGCGATGGCGCGCCGGCCTCCAACCTCCGCCCGATGCGGATGGAGGCGCGGCGCGCCTTTCGGCGGCCTACGGCAAAGCCCGACTCCCGACTATGGCTGGATCTTATCACTGACGATCCCAAGACCACAATCCGCGACATTGCCGCTCGCGAGCAGCGGACGGAACGATCGATCCGGCAAACGCTGTCGCTGGCTTTTCTGGATCCCGGCCTCGTCGCTGTGGCGTTGGCGGGTCGATTGCCGCGCGGCTGCGGCCTCAAGCGCATGATGGACTTGCCGCCGATCTGGAGCGAGCAATGGACCGCACTCGGCCTTCAGACCTCATCTCGTCGCTAACGGCATAGGAGCGAAATCTCGCGGCCTGCCCCGCCGCCTCCCCCGCCCGCATTCGCGACGCGAAACCGCCACTTGCATGCGCTCGAAAGCATCGCCCCGGGAAACGAAAAATCAGGCGCAGAGACACGGGGTCGAGACGAGCTCAACCGCGCGACAAAGCGGGCGGGCAGGATTGCCCGCGCCACCGCGATCAACGCACCCGGTCGACCGAGAATAGCCAAGGGGCGGTCGCATCAGAATGCGCGGTCGCCCCTTCCTCCTTCCTGCTACGTCACTCGATTGCGATAGAGTTGGACGGTGGACCTCGTGTCACAACGGCCAGGGAGCCTTTACAAGAACGGCAGATGCGGGAACCGAATGAAAATCAAAAAACGGGATGTCGTCGGGACGTCCGCCTATTCCAACGAGTGAGCACCATGAGGGATTCAAGCTCCATACTGGTTCAGCGGGCGATGAACCGCGTTAGTGAGAACGCAAACAAATTGATCCTTCCCGCGATTGTGGCGATCTATGAGCGCCCCGGCGGCTCGGACCGTGCGGTCAAGCAAGTTGGGACAGGGTTTCGCATCAATTGGTCCGGGCGACCGGTCCTAGTCACCGCTCGCCATATCCTCTACGGCCATCGCTACGAGAGGGAGCCCGAAGATCCGTTCACAAAACACATTGTCTTCGACGGCGGCTTAAGAGGCTTGTTCGAACTGCGGACACGCGAGGTTGCCTACTCGGTGGGCCATGATCTCGCAGCCGTGTTTGTTGACGAGCTAAAACTCGCCGGCTCGCTTCCGATGTCGTGTCTTCTGCCAACTGAAGCAACCTGCCGTTTGGTCTCGATCTATGGCTTGTTGTCTCGCGATTTTCGCCGTCAACTATCAACCCATTCACTTAGGCCGCAGCCGTACATCTACACCAACAGACGTGCGGCGTCGGGGCCGGGATACACGGGCATCCATCTTCCCAAGCACCGGAACAGAGACGGCCGCACAGGCAGATTGGTCCAAGCGCCGCGACCTGTTGGCTTGTCGGGCGGCCCCATCCTCAACGCAGATAAGCTGTTGCACGGATACGTGTCCATAGTCGGAGTGTTCACGGACTACAAGCAATGGACGGCACTCGGACTCGGGGAGAGTGCCTGGAAGGTGATCTCGCTCTTACGGCAGTTGGCCACCTAACCCGGATTTCCCCGACGTTCATCATCGCCTGCGAGCCTTGCGGCTAGCCCCTCGGCAAATCCGAAATCAGCTGCGAAAACCTGCCGGCGTTTTCACTCGTCGGGCGCGACGCACAGGCCTCAGAAGCTCCCGTCGTCGATCTCTCTGTTTCCTGGTCGCCAACGCCGACGCGCCGGCAGCGCGAAGTTATGCAAGGCGATGGCGCGCCGGCCTTCAACCTCCGCCCGATGCGGATGGAGGCGCGGCGCGCCTTTTCGGCGGCCTACGGCAAAGCCCGACTATGGCTGGATCTTATCACTGACGATCCCAAGACCACAATCCGCGACATTGCCGCTCGCGAGCAGCGGACGGAACGATCGATCCGGCAAACGCTGTCGCTGGCTTTTCTGGATCCCGGCCTCGTCGCTGCGGCGTTGGCGGGTCGATTGCCGCGCGGCTGCGGCCTCAAGCGCATGATGGACTTGCCGCCGATCTGGAGCGAGCAATGGGCCGCCCTCGGCCTTCAGGCCTCATCTCGCCGCCAACGGCATAAGAGCGAAATCCCGCGGCTTGGCCCGCCACCTCCTCCGCCCGCATTCGCGACGCCAGACTGCGACTTGCATGGGCTCCGAAAGCATCGCAGCGAGCAATGGGGCGCACTCGGCCTTCAGACCTCATCTCGTCGCTAACGGCATAGGAGCGAAATCTGGCGGCCTGACGCGCCGCCTCCCCCGCCCGTATTCGCGACGCGAAACCGCCACTTGCATGCGCTCGAAAGCATCGCGTCGGGAAACGAAAAATCAGGCGCAGAGACACGGGGCTGAGACGGGCTCAACTGCGCGACAAAGCGGGTGCGAGAACGATGGCAGACCAAGCCTGCGACAAATAACGCATTGGAATGTGGGGGCAAATCCCAGACGCGGAAATGTGGGTCGTTACGCTGGACTGCCTGGTGGTGGACGCAGTCCCGGCGAACCGGTCTCCGCGAGCAATTCCCTGGTAACAGGGAAAATACAGGGATTTTCAATGCAAAACAGCCGTTTGAGCAACGAAACGTCGAGGATTGCGCTGCAATTTCAGTAGGTTGGAGGCGAAATACCTGCGCTGTCGAACAGGGAATTTATCTTGCTCAACAGGGAACGACCAGCGCCGGAACAGGGAACGCCGAGCGGCGATGTGGGAATTCGCGGTGGGGCCCGCCTCGCGGGCCGCGCAGGCACATGCCAATCTCGTCGCCGCTGTCGACCGAGATTCCTGGCGCGCCGGCGGCGGCGCCTAAAATACCGACTCCGCGATCCGACTCTCTGCGCCAGCGACATGACAAGGTCGCACCCGTCCTAGCGGCGCAACGAACTCCGTCGCGTCAACCTCCTGATGGTTGGACACCCGGCTGGCGTCGACGCGAGGTGGAACTGGATCGTCGACCCCCTTGGCTCGACATTGAACAACGTCCTGGGAACGGCGTGGGGTCGCTATTGCTGCTCAATAAAGTCCCGCCGCCGCTTCGTTGCTGACGCTTGCTTTGGATCTGATTTTCGGTTAATCTAAAAATCGAAGCGATCGCCGCCCCCGGCGGGCATCTGACGATCGCTTCCACGCCCTGTGCGCCCTCGGGGGATTGCGACAGGACTTCAACGAAATTCGCGGCTACGCGGTCTCGGTGAATGTCTGTCTCGCACTCCGACGCCGCGGCGGTCATTTCCGAAATTCAGCGCAGCCGCCAACCGATATGGAGTATCGGCATGGCGCTCGTCCGCGCGCACAACTGGGTCAACAAGCTTTCGCCGCCTTCTCGGCGCCCGGAGATCAAACGCATCGCCATTACCCAGCTTCGTCCCTGGGCGCGAAAGGCAAGGACCCACTCGGGAAAGCAGCTGCGGCAGATCGCCGACAGCGTCGAACGGTTCGGGTTCACCAATCCGGTGCTGATCGATGGCGAGAACCGGATTTTGGCCGGCCACGGTCGCGTCGAGGCGGCCAAGCTCATCGGCATGATGGAAGTCCCGTGCCTGCGCTTCGACCACATGAGCGCATCAAAAAAGCGCGCCTATGTTCTGGCCGATAACAAGCTCGCCTTGAACGCCGGCTGGGACGAGGAGTTGCTGGACCTGGAGTTCAAGGAGCTCAGCGAGGTCGATCTCGACTTTTCGCTGGACATCACCGGCTTCTCGATCGCCGCGCTCGACGCCCTGATCGAGGGGCTCTCTCCAGAAGAGGCGGGCGATCCTGCCGAAGACGCTCTGCCCGATCCGGCCACCACTCTGCGGCGCTGCAAGCCGGGCGACATCTACCGCCTCGGCCCGCACCGGCTGATCTGCGGCGACGCGCTCGACGCGCGGACCGTCGAGGCGCTGATGGATGGCTAAACCGCCGAAATGGTGTTCACCGATCCTCCTTACAACGTGCGCATCGACCGCAATGTGAGCGGACTCGGCAAGGTGCGTCACGAGGAGTTCGCCATGGCCTCGGGTGAGATGAGCCCGCAGGAATTTACGGCGTTCCTTTCTCGCGCCTTCGCCAATCTCGCCGCTCACAGCGCCGACGGCTCAATCCACCTCGTCTGCATGGATTGGCGGCATATGGGAGAGATGCTCGAGGCCGGCGGCGCCAACTACGCGGAACTCAAAAACCTCATCGTGTGGGTCAAGGACAACGGCGGCATGGGTACGTTCTATCGTTCCCGGCATGAACTTGTCTTCGCGTTCAAGAAGGGCGCGGCGGCGCATATCAACAGCTTCGAACTCGGGCAGCACGGCCGGTATCGTACGAACGTCTGGGTTTATCGCAGCGCGAACTCGCGGGGAGCCGGCCGGATCGAAGAGCTCGCGATGCATCCGACGGTAAAGCCGGTCGTCATGATCGCCGACGCTATCAAGGATGTCTCGCGGCGGAAGGGCGTCGTGCTCGACCTGTTCGGCGGCTCCGGGTCCACCCTGATCGCCGCGCACAAGACAGGTCGACGCGCCAAGGTGTGCGAACTGGACCCCGTCTATTGCGACCGCATTCTCGCCCGCTGGGAGAAGTTCGCGAAGGACGACGCCGAATTGATTGCGTGCGGAATCGGTTCTGCTGCTATCCTTGGGCGGGAAGGAAATTCGAGCGGCTCCGACCAAGGCCAAGCGCCCTTTCCTGCGGTGGGCGCAGTTGACCAATCGTCCTTAAATGAAGACGAGCTCGAGCGCGGGGTTCAGAATGCGGCGCCCGGGGAGTAGTCAATGCGGAGCAAAACTACTCCTCCGCTCAAACCGCCGTCATCCGAGGCCGACGCGCATGAGGTCGGCTACAAGAAGCCGCCGGTCGCACACCAGTTCAAACAGGGGGCTTCTGGAAATCCGCATGGCCGACCGAAAGGGGCGCGAAACAAGCGTCCCGCGCTCTACGATGAGAGGCTGAAGGGAATCATCCTCGACGAGGCTTACCGGACAATCAAAGTCAACGAGGGCGCCAAGCGGTTCACGTTGTCCATGGCCCAGGCCGTCGTCCGCTCGCTGGCCGTGAACGCAGCGCGCGGTCAGCTGCGCGCGGCCCAAGCCTTCATGGCGCCGTTGTCGGGCACGGAGCGGGCCAACAAGGTTGCGCACGATGAATATCTCCAAGCGGCCATCACATACAAGGTCCAATGGGAGAGCGAACTGGAACGGCGCCGCCGATCTGGAGAGACTGGGCCCGAGCCCCTGCCGCATCCCGACGACATCGATATCGATATGCGAACCGGCGTAGTTGCTGTTAAGGGGCCGATGACAAAAGAAGACAAAGCGAAATGGGATTGAAAAGCTGCCTCTCTCCTTGCCGAGGCGGCCGAAATCGAGTCGGACATGATTTCGGGGGCGATTGCGCCCGATGTGGCGCGTGCGGTGATTTCCTCAAAGCAACTGCAGACGGACAAACTCGGCCCGAGAAGGCACGGGGACAGGACGATGGTCGAAAACAGCACGCCAGTTAGAGGCGAACTCACTCGCAAGCTCGATATCTCAACGCTCTCAGACGAGCAGTTGGACGCCCTTGAGGAGGCGCTTAGGGTGACCGTGGCGCAGCTCGAGGCGCCGGGAAATACCAATCACGAATAGGTGGATTTCTCAATCGGCTCGGGGCGTGATTCAAAGCTGGCGAACGGAAGAGGTTCGCCATGAGAGGGATAGCATTTTGGCCGGATTTCGATGAGGGGAAGCTGCGCGAAGCGCGCGTCTTTGCATCCTCGCATACGAATCTCCCCTGGATAACCGGCTCCCGCCTCGTCAACGATGCGCCAATCCGCGCAGAGGACGTGGGCTTAAGAGCCCGATTTAAAAGAGGTTGAGCTATGTCAGTAGGTTGTGATTCCCTTTCGGTGCTGAATCGAGAGAGGAAGATCATGGCCTGGACTGATATCGCCCAGCGCGAGCATAATCGCGACAGCGCCCGCTATCCAAGCGATTTGATGGACCGAGAATGGGCGCTGATTGCGCCGTTGTTGCCGCCCGCCAGGCGCGGCGGGCGACCGCGCACTACCTGCCTGCGTGCGGTGTTCGACGCCATTCTGTATATTGGCTCGAGCGGCCGCCAGTGGCGGGCGCTCCCGAAATGCTTTCCGCCGGTCTCGACGGTTCGCAGCTATTTCTACGCTTGGCGCAATGCGGGCCTGTTCTCGGCGATCAACCAGCCTCTGGTGATGGCGGCGCGCGAGCAGGCGGGCAGAGAGGCCAGCCCGACTGCGGGCGTCATCGACAGTCAAAGCTTCAAGACGACCGAAAGCGGCGCAATTGCAGGTTATGACGCCGGAAAGAAGGTCAAGGGCCGCAAGCGTCACATCGTCACTGATACGCTGGGTTTCCTGCTCTTCGTGCTAATCCACGCCGCCAATATCCAGGATAGAGACGGCGCTCCCGAGGTCATCAAGCCCACATCAAGGTCGTGTCCCGGCCCGTGGTGTAGCTTGTCGGGAGTAAGCCGCTCGCGAAGCGCGCTCTCCATTGCGCCGTAGCGAGCGAGCGGCTTGCGGTGGCCATTGGCGGTTCCCCGGTTAGGGTCGGGTTGCGAATCTCAACGCAACCAAGGACCCACCAATGACCGACGAGATGATGAACCTTCGCGCGATGGTCGAGAAGGCCCCCGACGCGGATATTCTGCGCGACATGATCGCCTTCGCCGCCGAGCGGTTGATGGAGATGGAAGTCGGCGCCAAGACCGGCGCAGGCCACGGCGAGCGTTCGCCCGACCGGCTCGCCCATCGCAACGGCTATCGCGACCGGGATTGGGAGACTCGGGCAGGAACAGTCGAACTGCGCATACCGAAGCTGCGCAAAGGCTCGTACTTCCCAAGCTTTCTGGAGCCGCGGCGCATGGCGGAGAAAGCGCTGACGGCGGTCATCCAAGAGGCTTACGTCCACGGCGTCTCGACCCGTTCGGTGGACGACCTCGTCAAGGCGATGGGCGGGACAGGTATCTCGAAGAGCCAGGTCAGCCGGCTCTGCGAGGAAATCGATGAACGCGTGAAGGCGTTTCTCGACCGCCCGCTTGAGGGCGAATGGCCTTATGTCTGGCTCGATGCGACCTACGTGAAGGTCCGCCGCAACAATCGCATCGTGTCCGTCGCGGTGATCGTGGCCGTCGGCGTCAACGGCGATGGGCGGCGCGAGGTCTTGGGAATGGATATCGGCCCCTCCGAGGCCGAGACCTTCTGGACCGAGTTCCTTCGCAAGCTCAGGCGTCGCGGCCTGCGCGGCGTCAAGCTGGTCGTCTCCGACGCCCACGAGGGCATCAAGGCCGCCGTCGCCAAGCTGATGAGCGCGAGCTGGCAGCGTTGCCGGGTCCACACCATGCGCAACGCGCTCGCCCATGCCGGCAAGAACAGCCGGCGCGTCGTCTCGGCCTTCATCGCCACCGCCTTCGCCCAGGACAGCGCGAACGCCGCCAAGACGCAGTGGCGCAAGGTCGCCGATCAATTACGGCCCAAGCTGCGCAAGCTCGCCGAGTTCATGGACGAGGCCGAAAACGACGTCCTCGCCTACATGGCGTTCCCGTCCGATCACTGGCCAAAACTCCACTCCACCAACGGCCTGGAGCGCCTCAATGGCGAGATAAAGCGGCGCACCGAAGTCGTCGGCATCTTTCCCAACGACGAAGCCATCGTTCGGCTCGTCGGCGCTATCCTGCTCGAACAAAACGACGAATGGGCCGTCCAACGGGCGCGCTACATGACGCTGGAAACCATCGCCACCTTGAGCGATGATGCCGTCGTCGGATTGCCCGCCGTGGCCATCTGACCGATCCGGCCCTAGCCGGAAGCCGTGGTGGAACAACCTTCAGCTACACCACGCCTCGGGACACGATCGTCATCAAAGCTCTTCGTTTCCGTTTTCCCTGGCTGCGTCACATCTTCGCCGACGGCGGCTATGCCGGACCCAAACTGGCGCAAGCGCTTGTCGGACACGGCCAATGGACCATCGAAATCGTCAAACGCTCCGACATCGCCGAGGGCTTCGTTGTGCTGCCGCGCAGATGGGTCGTGGACCGCCGTACAATGTTGCTATTTTGGGCTTTGAATGGTCTTCGTTCATTGAACGTCATGGTCGGAGGCGGCCGCTTCTAGTTTCCGCAATTGAGCGCCGAGCGAGTCGATTTGTCGCAGGCGAATCAGTGTCGCCTCAAGTTTTGTTGCGCCATCGGCGGCCCGCATCAGGATCGACGGCCGATGGAGGCGCACATGGTCCGGCCCAAGGATCCCCCCCTGCTGCGAGTGCGCGTATCGTTCGAAGCGACAAGATTGAGCCCCCAACACCTGATCGAGGCCTACGATCGTCTCATACCGACCATTCGACGCGCTCGCCCCCGGTCGACCCGCGACGGTGTCCCGGTTTCTCCACTGAAGACAGCGAATGCGGGAGGTGAACCATGATCGCCGTGCGGTGCGCGCTCTATGCGCGTGTGTCGAGCGAGAGCCAGGCGCGCGACAACACGATCGCAAGCCAGGTCGTCGCGTTACGCGAGCGCATCGTCGCCGATGGCTTCCTACTCGAGCCGGGTCACAGCTACGAGGACGAAGGTTACAGCGGTTCGATCCTGTCTCGTCCGGCGCTGGAGCGGCTGAGGGACGCTGTCGCAGGCGGCCATATCGAACGCATTTATGTCCATGCGCCGGATCGGTTGGCGCGCCGCTACGCCCATCAGGTTCTTCTGGTCGATGAGTTTCGTCGTGCGGGAGCCGAGGTCGTTTTCCTGAACCGCGCGATCGGCGGCACGGCGGAGGACGATCTTCTGCTACAAGTACAAGGCGTGATCGCCGAATACGAACGCGCCAAGATCCTCGAACGTAGCCGGCGTGGCCGTCGCCATGCCGCGCGGTCAGGCTCTGTCAGCGCGTTGACGGGGGCTCCGTTCGGCTATCGCTACGTGAGCCGCGTTCAGGGCGGCGGGGTGGCGCGCTTCGAAGTCGTGGAAGATGAGGCGCATATCGTCAGGCTCATCTTCTCGTGGATCGGCCTGGATCGGCTGAGCCTGCGCGAAGTATGTCGGCGATTGCATCAAATGGGCTGCCGTACCCGACGCGGCTCGACATTTTGGTATGCTTCGACAATCCGCGGCATGTTGGACAATCCCGCCTATATCGGGCGCGCCGCTTTCGGGCGAGCCCACTTTCTAGCGCCTCGGCCCCGTCTGCGACCGATCCGGGGACATCTGAAACCGTCGCCGAGGGCGACCTCCCGCGTGGCCACGCCACGCGACGAATGGATCGAGATTCCGGTTCCCGCCCTGATTGAGCCCGCCTTGTTCGAGGCGGCCCGCGTTCAACTCGCGGAGAACCGAAGCCGGAAACGAGATCGCCAGCCCGGCCGGCGCTGGCTGCTACAAGGTCTGACGGTTTGTGGGTGTTGCGGCTACGCCTACTATGGCAAGACGGCGCCGCGATCACGCACGTATGATCCGGCAAATACTTTGCGCTATTATCGCTGTACGGGCGCGGACGGCTACCGTTTCCATGGCGAAGCGGTGTGCCAAAACGGACCCGTGCGCGGTGACCAGTTGGAGCAAGTCGTTTGGAGCCAAGTGAGATCTCTCCTGGAACAACCGGACCGCATGACCGACGAATATCGGCGACGCATCGGCCTGGCGCGTGATGGCGCTGCGATGCCGGACGAGATCGTCCGTCTCCATCAGCAGATAACGACGATGCGGCGCGGCATCGGTCGGCTGATCGACAGCTATGCGGAAGGCCTCATCGACAAGGCCGAGTTCGAGCCGCGCATCGCGGGTCTGAAACAGCGCCTTTCCCAACTCGATGAGCGGCATCGAGCCGCGTTAGACGCCATCGAGGCCGAGCGCGATCTTTCGCTCGTGATCAGCCGTCTGGAGGATTTCTCGGCCAAGGTCGCCAATCGCCTCGACGGTCTCGATGGCGCCGGCATGCAGGAAATCATCCGCATTCTCGTGCGCCGCATCGAAATCGAAGGTGACGCGATTGAGGTGGTTTTCCGGGTTCCGCCTCAGGACGGACCAGGCCGGCCCCCTCCGCCCACCGGCGAAAGCGCGAGTTGGCAACACGGATGACCAGGGCCAGGGCGTAGATGATGTCCCACGCCAACAGCCGTGCCCGCTCGTTCATTGCGCGCATTCCTCCCAAGGCTGATAGCTGATGTCAAGCGCCGGAGACACCGTGCCCCGTCATTCTTTTGGGACTGACGATTTCATCGAAGCGCTTCCCGTCGATGTAGCCGGAAAGAAGCGCGGCCTCCCTTAAAGTGAGATCCTCGTCATTTGCTTTGTGCGCGATCTCCGAGGCCTTGTCGTATCCGATGACCGGACTTAGCACGGTGACCAGCATGAGCGAACGCCCGAGCATTTCATCGATGCGTTTACGGTTAAGTTTTGTGCCGTCAACTGAGAAGCGCCGAAACTTGTCACAGGCATCGCCAAGAATGCGGGCAGAATGAATGAAGTTGTTGATGATAATCGGGCGCATCGCGTTGAGCTCGAAATTTCCCTGGCTACCCGCAAACGCCACCGCATTATCCTCGCCGATGACTTGGATGCATACCATAACCATCGCCTCACACTGGGTGGGATTTACCTTACCAGGCATGATCGATGAGCCTGGCTCGTTTTCGGGCAGCATGATCTCGCCCAGGCCGCAGCGTGGCCCTGACGCGAGCCACCGCATATCATTGGCGACCTTCATCAATGCAACTGCCAGCCCACGAAGCGCCGCCATAGCGGCCACCATGCCGTCGAGGGAACCTTGGGCGGCAAATTTATTTGGCGCGGTAACGAAGGGACGCCCGGTCAGTTCGGCAATTTTGGACGCGATATCCCGACTGAAACCCTCAGGCGCGTTGATTCCGGTGCCGACGGCCGTCCCCCCCGCTGCCAACTCGAAAAGGTCCTTTTCGGAATAACGGACGCGATCCAGCGCGTCACGGATCTGATGCACGTACCCCGACCACTCCTGTCCGACTGTCAGCGGCACAGCGTCTTGAAGATGCGTTCGCCCGGTCTTGACGACATCGCTCCACTGCTTAGCCTTCGCCTCGATCGATTCAGCAAGCCGCTCCGCGTTCGGTAGCAGAAGCTCCTCAAGCTCCAGGATCGCCGCGATGTGCATCGCGGTCGGAAAAGTGTCGTTCGATGACTGCCCCAGGTTGACATCGTCGTTGGGATGGATCGGCGACTTGCTGCCGAGTTTGCCGCCGACCAACTGGATGGCCCGGTTCGACAGGACCTCGTTGACATTCATGTTCGACTGGGTGCCAGACCCAGTCTGCCAAACATACAGGGGAAAGTGCCCGTCGAGTTTGCCGGCGATGGCCTCGTCAGCGGCGCGTACGATCGCATCACTTTTCCATGGGGGCAACCGCCCTGCCGCGGTGTTCACCAGCGCCGCTGCTTTCTTCACGTAACCGTACGCGTGATAGACGCGCTTCGACATGCGATCATCGCCGATCGAGAAATGCAACAGACTACGCTGGGTCTGTGCCCCCCAATAGCGATCGGCCGGTACGTCGATGCCGCCCATCGAGTCGGTTTCGTGGCGGTTGCCAGTCGCGCCGATCCCGACCGGGATTTCGTACAGCGGAACTGATGGCGACTTGTTCATGAGCATATTTTCCGTTCCGGTCTCCGATTGACAGTCGTCGGATCCGCGATTGCCCCCGTCGCTTCGGAATCAGCAATTATACGTAACTTCAAGTCCGGGCTAACGGAGCAATGTCGAGCAATTCCCCTCACCCCAGATAAGCGGGATGGTAGACGCGGGCGCGAATTAGCGCGCCGATATCGTCTGGCCGCGCCACCCCCGCCAGGCCCCGATCGAATATGCAGGTTGCGACTCGTGCGGCGACGTGAAGCGATGCCTCGAGGATGCGCCCTTGCGGTGGATAAATCAGCCCGACCGCGAGGTTCTCCTTGGTGACCTGCTCGGCGACCGCTTTTGCCGCGACGATGAACATCTCGTCGGTTACCCGGGTCGCTTCGGTGGCAAACAGCGCCATGCCCATAGCGGGGAAGATGTAGACATTGTTGCCTTGGCCGGGCATGAACCTTTTGCCGTCGATTTCGACTGGAGGAAACGGGCTGCCGCTGGCGAATACCGCGCGGCCCTCGGACCACCGGTAAGCCTCCTCGGCCGTGCATTCCGAGCGTGACGTCGGGTTCGAGTAGGGAAAGATGATTGGGCGCTGGTTGATCCGCGCCATGGCCTCGATCACCGCCTGGTTGAATAGCTTTGGCGTTGCGCTGACGCCAATTATGCCGGTGGGCCGCAATGCCTCAACCGCGTCGGCAAAGGTTGCGACTGGCGCCCGATCCTGCGCGAACGGCCTCTGAAAGTCGGCGAGATCCGCGCGCGATGTCACAACAAGGCCGCTGATGTCAAACAGCGCGTTGCGACGCCGCGCCTCGGCGAGGCTCATGCCCTCCTGCGCCATCGCGAGGCTGATCAGTTCGGCGATGCCGGTGGCGGCCGACCCGGCGCCAAGGAACAGAAACCGTTGCTCAGTCAGTTTCTGTCCGGTGAGGGGCGCCGCGGCAAGGATGCCAGCCAGCGCGACAGCGGCTGTTCCCTGAATGTCATCATTGAAGGTGCAAGTCTTGTCGCGATAGCGCGCCAGGATTGGGATCGCGTTGAAATTTGCGAAATCCTCCCACTGGATGCAGCATTTCGGATAAAGTTGTTGAACCGCCTCTACGAACTCATCGATAAAGGTTATGTACTCTTCGCCCCTTACACGGTGCTGGCGAAGGCCAAGATAAAACGGGTCCTCGAGCAGAACTTGATTGTTGCTGCCCACATCGAGAACAACTGGCAGACAGCCTCGGGGCGGCACCCCGGCGCAGGCGGTATAAAGCGCGAGCTTTCCGATCGGTATGCCCATGCCGCCGGCCCCGAGATCGCCGAGACCGAGGATGCGCTCGCCGTCAGTGACGACAATGAAGCGCACGTCTTTTTCCGGCCAGTTGGAAAGCACTTCCTTCAGGCGACCGCGCGCGCTGATCGGCAGATACATGCCCCGCGGCGCACGAAAGATATGGCCGAATTTCTGGCACGCCTCCCCAACTGTGGGCGTGTAGACTAACGGCATATAAGTGGCGGGATCCGACATCAAGACGCCGTAATACAGCGTCTCATTGCGCGCCTGCAGGTCGGACAACACCAAATATTTCTGCAAATCGTCATCAAGAGCGGCGATCTCGGCGTGCCGGCGCGCCACCTGTAATTCGATGTTTGCAATAGAGGGAGGCAGTAGACCTTCGAGGCCCCGGGCACGCCGTTCCGCCTCGGTAAAGGCACTGCCTTTGTTGAGGCGCGGATCGCGCAGCAATTGGTAACCGGTGGGGTGCTCCATCGTCGGCGCCATCGTCTTGATAGATGCATTCATCTGCTCGTTCCTCTGCTCCGACAACCTTAGCGATCGGGTCACGATCCGGCAGCGAGTTCGAACTAGCGCGCATAGCTTCAGCAGAACTTGCAACTAAACTTTATGCTGTCACCAAGGTCGCATGTTCTAGCGGTAGCCGATATCATCCCGGATTTTGCCTCGGAACACCCAGTATGACCACGCGGTGTACATCAGGATTACCGGCAGCAGCGCGAGTGTGCCGATCAACAGAAAAGCCTGTGTGCTGGGCGAGGAAGCCGCCTGCCACAGCGAGAAATGGTGTGGCACGATCATCGGCCACAGACTGATGGCGATACCGAGATAGGACATCAAAAATAGCCCCATGCCCGCCAGGAAGGGCGCCTTGTCGCCGCCACGTCCCTGAAGGGCGCGCCATGCGGCAAACCCGATCGCGACGGTCAGTATCGGAACGGGCGCAAGGAACGCAACGTTCGGCCAAGAGAACCAGCGCTCCGCAATGGCCGCATCCTTCATTGGCGTCCAAATGCTAACGAAGAGGATCGCCGTCAATACCAAGGCAAGACAGACGCGTCCCATCCGTCGCGCCCATTGCTGCAACCCGGCCTCGGTCTTGATGATCAGCCAACCCGCGCCCAATAGTCCGTATCCGGCGATCATGGCCGCGCCCGTCAAAACGGAAAACGGCGTCAACCAGTCCCACGACGATCCCACGAAGGCGCGATCCTCAACGGCGAAGCCCTGGATGAACCCGCCCAGAACCGCGCCCTGCGCAAAGGCGGCGATCGCTGATCCCGCGCAGAATCCGCGTGACCAGAACCATTCGATCCAGGGCTGCCGAAAGCGAAACTCGAAGGCGACGCCGCGGAACACCAGCGCCAGCAGCATCAGCAAGATCGGAAAGTAGACCGCGGGAATAATGATAGCGTAGGCCACGGGGAATACGGCCAGCAAAGCGAGACCGCCAAGGATAAGCCACGTCTCATTGCCGTCCCAAACCGGGGCGATGGCGTTCATCAGCCGGCCACGTTCGGCCTTCGGAGCAAATCCCCAGAGGATCCCGACGCCGAGATCGAATCCATCGAGTAGGACATACAAGAACACTGCTAGCGCCATGATTGCGGTCCAAATCGGGATCAAATCAAAGGAACCATCGCCCATGTTCATTACTCCGCTGGCGTGACTGCGTAAGGGCCCCGCGGCCTTAGCGCGGCGACCGCCGGCTCCGGCGCATCCGGCGCGGCGCAGCCCTGCCGAATGAGATGAACCAGGACCACAAAGCCTGCTGGATACATTGTGAGGTAGAGCGCCATGTAGACAACCAGCGACGTGATCACGTCAGGACCGGTCAGCGACGGCGTAACCAACTCGGCCGTGCGCAGCAGGCCAAAGACCGTCCAGGGCTGTCGCCCGACCTCGGTGACCGTCCAGCCGGCGAGAACCGCGAGAAAGCCCAACGGAGCCGTCCACTGGCAGACGCGCAGGAACCACGTTGAGGCGAACAGGCGGCCTCGCCTCCATAGCCAGAGTCCGACGACAACGACCCCCAACATTAAGAACCCGATCGCCACCATGAGGCGGAAGGCGAAAAATACCGGCCAGACAGGCGGACGCGCGTCAGCGGGAAAATCGTTCAGACCCTGCACGACGCCTTTGAGCGAATGCGTGAGAACCAAACTCCCGAGGTAGGGAATGGCGATCTCAGCCCTGTTCCGCGCCCGCGCTTGTTCGGGGATTGCAAACAGGGTCAAAGGGGCGGGCGCGGCTGTCTCCCAACGGCCTTCGATCGCCGCGAGCTTCGCCGGTTGGTGCATTCGCGTGTTGAGGCCGTGCAGATCGCCGAGAAAGATCTGCAGCGGCACGAACACCGCCAAAAACCCGAGCGCCATCTTCACCATGCGCTGGCCCTCCGGACGATCCCTGCCGCGTTGTGCCAGGAATGCGCCGACCCCAAGCACCACAAACCCAGTCGTCACGTAGAAAGCGGTGACGTTGTGGGCGAAGCGGTACGGGAAGGATGGATTGAACACGATAGCGAACCAATCGACCGGGTAGAAGCGGCCCTCTCGCAGCACCGCCCCCGTCGGCGTCTGCATCCAACTGTTAGCGGCAAGGATCCAGAATGAAGACATGAGCGTGCCGAGCGCGACCATGCAGGCGGAAAGAAAGTGCGCCCAGCGCGGCACCAACCTTCGGCCGAATAGGAGCACTCCAAGGAAACTTGCCTCCAAGAAGAACGCCATTAGATCCTCGTATGCGAGCATCGGCGAGAGAACATTTGCCGTCGCATCAGAGAAGCGCGACCAATTCGTGCCGAACTGGAACGGCATGACGATGCCGGTCACAACGCCCATGCCAAAGGCGACCGCGAAGATTCGCGTCCAAAATTGGGAAATTCGCGCCCAGATCGGATCGCCGCGCCAATAAGAAAGCCCTTCGAGCACGGCGATGTACGAGGCGCATCCTACCGTGAATGCCGGCAGTAGAATATGCCACCCGATTACCCACGCCCACTGCAGGCGCGATAGAAACAGCGGATCGAAAGGCATGATCTCAGCTCCGCGCGACTACTTGTTTGTTCTCCTGGGCGCCTATTTCGGAAGACCAAAACTTGCGCCCCCAACGCCACCGTTTCACCAGCGCAACCAGTCCACGGTCTGACGCCCGTCTGATCAAAGCAGAATTGCATCGAGGAGCCTGACCGGCTATCGGACCTTCGGGACAGTTGATCATATCAACGTATAGTCAAAGTGGCCCTAGACGGGCACAGTCCCGGCCCGGCTAATCCATTGGTCGACCAGGCATTTGACTTCCGCAGCCCGCTTGCCCCCTGGCTCGTTATAAGCGTCCAAGAGCGCTCGGGTGCGGCTTTTTCCCTGGAGCCCCGAGCCACGCAAGCCTATGTGTTGATTTCCACTGAGAGTTGACCCGGGCTGCGATTCGCAGACGGTGAAGGCGACCGAAGCGCCGGCGCCGCGCGACTACGACGCCAACAAGAAACTCACCGACCTGAAGCGGCGCGCCCTTGTAGACGTCGACGGGCGCTTCCTGATTATAGGGTTTCCGACGGCCTGCCTTCACGATTCCGTCGGCGGGGCCGCAGTGCTGAAGGCCGCGAAGCTTCAATGTCCGTTCCTGGAATTGACTTAGGCCGATTCGGACTACCGCGGCCCTGTCCCGCTGCCGCCAACTCTGGCGTGTCTGCGAAGTCGGCCTGGAAACAATCTCCGCCATGGCCTACGCCGCCAGCGTCTTCCTGCTCATGCGACGCATCGCGCGGCGAAACGCATAATGTTTTCAGGAATCAAACAGGCTCTAAGTTGTCAGGCGATTTTTTTTCAATCGGCAGCATCACGCGAAAAACGGCGCCATTAGGTTCGTTCGACGTTGCCCAGAGCCGGCCGCCATGCGCTTCAACGATCGAACGGCAGATCGACAACCCCATCCCCAAACCGCTGCGCTTGGTTGTATAGAACGCCTCGAAGATGCGAGAAAGGTTCGCCGGAGGCAAACCCGCGCCAGAATCGCTTATCTTGACTAGCACGCCGCCCAACGCCTCACTCGTGCCGACCAGCAGCTCGCGCGGTCCTTCCGTGACGTCGCTCATCGCTTCGATCGCATTCATGATCAGGTTTAAAATCACCTGTTGCAATTGGACTCTGTCCCCCAAAATGCGCGGCAGCCCCTCTGATAGTTGCATCGTACACAAAACGCGATGCTCTGACATCGCGGCGCGGGCCAGTACCATAATCTCTAAAATAGCTTCGTTAATTTCCAAGTCCGTCTTCCGTGCCGGCGCATTTTTGGAGAAATCCCGAATCCGGCTCACAATATCAGCGGTCCGCTTCCCGTCGCTGATAATGCGGTCGACCAACGACCTGGCCTTTTCCGCATTTGGCGGCTGACGGGCAAGCCAGCGCGCGGCGGTTTCGGCATTCGTGATTAGGGCGGCGATCGGTTGGTTGACCTCGTGGGCAATGGAGGCAGCGAGCTGGCCCATTGTCGCAACGCGGTTGGCGTGCGCCAGCTCCGCCTCGGCGCGCTTTCGCTCGCTCAGGTCGACGACGAAGGCGATGCCCTGGCGCCGGAGTTCGCCGAAGGTCGTCGAGCCCAAGAGCACGGGCGCGCGGCTGCCGTCTTTTCTGAAAAATTCTTTCTCAGAGGGTTTCCAGGTTCCAGTAGAAACCAATTCCGCTAGGCGTCGTTCGTCGGATTCTGCCCACTCGGGTGGCGTCAAGGTCGCAAAGTTCAGCCGGCCCGAAACGACATCATCGCGGCCGTATCCCAGAATGCTGAGAAACGCGTCATTGGCCTCCACGATCTGACGGTCAAGATTGTAAATGCATATCCCGATGATATTGGATTCGACGAGGCGTCGGACCTTCGCCTCTCGTTCCTGGAGGTCGCCGTAGAGACGGGTGTTTTCCAGTGAGATTGCTGCCTGCGAGGCCAAAAGCTCCAGAAGCCTCGCGCGATCCGGCGTGAAGACGTGCGACGCCAACGCGTTCTCCAGGTAAAGCAATCCGACCAGCGCCCCTTGACGGAGGAGGGGAAGGCAAAGGATCGATCGCTGTCGCCGAAGATCCAAGTATGGGTCTTCAGAGAAGAGATTCTGTTTGGTCGCGTCGTCGAGGATCACGGCTTTCCTGCGTCCTCATGACGTAGCGGATGATGCTTTCGGGAACCGTCTGACCCATAGAGGCACCGTAATGGAGGACGATTTGCTCGCCATCCGCCCGCGCCTCGGCTTCAATTCGGTAATCACTCTCGTGTGGCACGATCAGCAAGCCACGCTCGGCGCCCGCATTTTGCACGGCGATAATCATGAGCCGCTCGATCAGGCGGGCCAGCAGCATTTCGCTGGACAGCGCTTGAGATGCCTTCACAACTGCGGCGACGTCGAGCTGTTGATCCGGCGACGTCGCCTCTCTCATCCTGCCAAGAGGATCGGTCATCCCCAATCGCGGATAACGGGCCTCAAGTTGCCGCACCTTGCCGTCGGCGCCCCAGCGCAAATAGCCGTCGCGGGCTTTCGCGAGATACAATTCGGCGATGTCCTCAAAGCCGCGCGCTGCGTAGAAGCGCGCGGCTGTCTCGCAGGCGAGCGCTTCGTTGTGGACAAAGCCGTTTGCTCGGGCCGAACGGATTGCGTGTTCGTAGAGGCGCATGGCGTCGGCGTCTCGTTCCTCGATCCGTGCCACCTCCGCCGCGACGAGCGCGGCGCGATTTGCAAAATTTTCGGGGCCGTGGAGTCCCCAGGTGTCGAGCTTTTTCAAGTGCCCCACGACGATCGCCCGATGATGCTCGCGATCTTCGGATGAAACGGAGTCATGGACCGCGGCGCGGCAAAGTGCGTCGTAGAAATAGTATTCAACGACCTCCAAACGCGAGACAATGTTCCAGACGTTCGATTGCGCCTTGGAGGCTGCCAGCAAGGCGTCCGCGTATTCGCCCGCCAAGAAACGCGCCTGCAGTTTGCGGACGTAATAAAAGCATTCCGCGAACGCCAGCGCTGGCTTGCCGGACAGACCACACTCAAAGTCACTTTCACGAAATTGCGCGTCGTCGAAGACGCCAAAACGGAGGGTTAGCCCCCTCAGGCTTCGGGTGAGACTCAGCTGGCCTAGTATCCACCCCTCGAGTGTTCCGAATCCGACTTTGCGGACAAAGCCGAGCCCGCGTTCAGCTTGCTTCTGAACCTCGACCAAGGGGTCGCCGGCGAAGAGATAGTTGGTATTTAGATGAGCGAATGCGTATCCCTCGTAACTGATTTCACCCGTCTGGTTGGCACGGTCGAAGGCGCGAAACAAGACCTCACGCGCCGCTCGGACATGCTGAGTCCAAGGTACGAGGAAACCCATTGTCAAGAACGTTCTGGCTTGACCGCGGCGCAATCCCGGTCGCTCGACCAACTCACAGCCTAAACGTCCAAAGCGGTAGCCGGCATCGAACTCGCCGAAGTGGGTGGCCAACAAGCCCAGTTGTACGTAGCCGATACAGGATGCATCGCTGTGCCCTCGCTCAAGCCCTAAGCTGACAGCTGAACAAACGACCACTGCAAATAGATGCCAGGAGTCAGAGTAAACCGCCGGGACCGCAACTCTGAACAAAAGGTCTACAGCCGCCAGGGTATCCGGCTCGCTTGTGATCGGCAGATCGACCAGGTCTTCGATCGCGCGAGCGCCCATTCGGGTCCACACGCCGTCGTAGGCATGTCGAGCATCGGCCTCCGTCGCATGCATCGGAACGTCGATCCCCAGCTGTCGTAACACACGTAAGCCCACAGCGACGGCCTCATCGCTTCGATCGATACTCTGATAAAGATCCACTTGCAGGCAGGCTACCGCGGCGCGCTCGGCCGTCGTAAGGGCGTGAATAGAAAGGTCGCGCAAACGCTTTTCGGCTGCCGCGACCGTTCCCGATGCGAACTCACAATGCGCCCTGGTCAGCTGCAGCGTAAAGCTGAGTTCTCTACGTCGCTGCCAGCTCTCCTGCGTCAGGAGGGCAGCTCCTGTGCTCAGGTAATTCAATGCGGACACATAGGCGAAGGAAGCTTGCGCGCGCTTGCCGGCGAGCAGATTGAATTCGGCCAGTTGCTCGCGCTCTGGCGCCGTCATCAGGGCTGACGCGCGGTTCAGTTGGTTGACAATCTCGAAAATGACCTCTTCCAGCTTGCCGGGAGGCGTGCGCGCGACCAGCATCCTGCCGATCCGCAAGTGCATCGCGGCCCGCCGTTCGGTTGGGATCAGCGCATAGGCAGCCTCGTGGACGTGATCATGGACGAACCGGTAGGAGCTCTCGAGGAAATCGACCAGCTCCTGCCGACGCGCCTCGAGGAGCGCGGCGTGCAGCTCAGGCTGGCCGATGTCGTGAACGATGGCCAACATCGCGGTTGTGGCGATATTACCAAGACAGGCCAGCTGTTGCAGCGCCATTTGGGTTGCGGCGGGAAGCCGGACGAGTTTGCCGACCATCAAATCGGCCACATTATCGGTGTAACCCTTCGCGTAGATGCCCTCGAGATCCCACGACCAGCGCGAACGAACAGAATCGAACGCGATCAGACCTTCATTCGTCAATGTCGACAGGAACTGATTGATGAAAAACGGGTTGCCGTCGGTTTTTCGTAAAATCAACTGAACCAGATCGCTCACCCGACCCGCCTCACAGTGCAGCGCGTCGGCGATCAACTGCGCGAGGTGCTCATAGTTGAGCGGCGCCAGAATGATGTCTTGCACTGTCGCGCCCGCCCCGCCGATCGCATCGAGCTTGCGCATCAGTGGGTGGGCAGCATCGACCTCGTTGTCTCGATAGGCGCCGATCAGCAGCAAATGCCTGATATCCCGTTGCGTGAGAATATCTTCGAGCAAATCGAGTGTGGCCGCATCGAGCCATTGCAAATCGTCGAGGAAGAGCGCCAGCGGGTGCTCCGGTTTCGCAAAGACGGCGATGAAGCGCCGTAACACTGTCTGAAAACGGCGCTGCGCCTCTTGGGGGGACAGATTGGGAACCGGTGGCTGTTCGCCGATGACGAGTTGCAGTTCGGGGATGAGATCCACGATCAGCAGCCCGTTCGGGCCCAGAGCGCCGCGAAGCGCCTCCCGCCAGTCTTGCAGCTCAGCTTCGCTCTTGCTCAAAATCTGCCGGACGAGAGTTTGAAAAGCCTGCGCCAAGGTGGCGTAAGGGATGTCGCGCTTGTACTGATCGAACTTGCCGGAGGCGAAAAGGCCGCGCGGCGGAACCAGGACCTTGTGGAGCTCGTTCACGACGGAGGACTTGCCGATGCCGGAATATCCGGAGACGAGAACCAGCTCCGGTACGCCTGTGGCTATCACATGGTCGAACGCGCCGAGGAGGGCTTCGACCTCGCGCGATCGCCCGTATAGTTTCTCAGGAATCAGCAGCCGGTCCCGAAAATCGTGCTCAGCGAGCGGAAAGTCGTCGATGCGAGCCCGCGTCTCCCAATCGGCGCGGCACTGTTGAAGATCGTGCTCGACGCCCGCGGCGGACTGGTAGCGCTCCTCGGCGGTCTTGGCCAGCAGCTTCATAACGAGGTCTGAAATCGGCGCCGGGATGGTCTCTAACCGTTGCCGCGGCGGCGCCGGCGTTCTGGCGATGTGGCAATGGACCCATTCCATGGGGTCGCTCGCAGTGAAGGGGAGCGCGCCCGTGAGCATCTGATAGAAGGTAACGCCGAGGGCGTAGAGGTCGCTTCGAGAATCGAGGGAGCGGTTCATCCGTCCCGTCTGCTCGGGCGCCATATAGGCCAGTGTACCGGCGATGACCTCGGGAGCGTCGGGGGACTGCCGCTCGCGCGGAAGGCGCGACGCTGTTCCAAAGCCGGTAAGCCGCACCTCTTCTTCGCCGCTGCCGTTCACCAGGATGTTGGCCGGCTTGATGTCTTTATGAATCAGGCCATGCTGGTGCGCCTTGCCAAGGGCGGCGGCCACGCGGATGGCGAGGCGCAGGAAGCGCCCCACTTCCATTGGCGCGTCCAGGAGCCCGCTGAGCAGAGCGCCTCCGGGATCATCGAGCACCAGAACAGCGCGCCCTCGATCTCGCAACAGCTGTAGCGGCCGCACGGCCCACGAACGATCGAGATCATCCCTCAAGGAATATTCGTGGGTGAGACGATCGAGGGTGGCTCTTATCGGTTGCTCGGAGGCAGGTAGCACGACCAGTACGCTGTTGCGCCTACCCTCCGCGCTGTCGCGCCATCCCCTGCAGAAGACAAGGCTACTGTCCTCCGTGAGCATCTCAAGGCCGCCAATTCCGACGGAGTTGAGTCGAGAAGATAGCTCCACTCTGAGTCCTCGCCTTCAGACCGGCTGTCTGTGGCCCCTCGGCAGCGGGACGGTCAGCACTTGTGCAAATCCTCGCGCGCCACCTTATATCACTTCAGAAACGTACGAAAAGGCTCGCTTAAAGTGGAGTGCGACGCGCTTTCCATGTGGACGATGTTCAGTTTTCAATTATGCTCATGTAAAGATGGCCACGTTCGCGTTCTAACCTGGCAGCTATTTGCGTTCTGTTGATGGGGGAGATGAGCTTTGTTCGAATTGAGATGATTTGCTCGCTATTTCTTGCAGGAATGGCCGATCGTGGCGCGCTCCTTCTGTCGCTCCACCGGCGCTCAGCGAAGGGGGAAGAACCATTCCAAGGATACGCTGGCCTGTTTACATTCAGAATGGAATGATTGCGATGTTGACGGCGTATATCATCGCCGCGAAGCTAGCGTCGGTTTTTTCGCAGCGGGTTGCGATCCGTCGGAAGGCTCTGATTCGACAGAAATAATTCTCGATCAGATGTCGCCATTTGTATTTCTCGCGATCATGCCCCGCATTGCCTCGCGTTCCCCTTGCGCGGTGGGATGACAGTTTCGATGTGGTCGGCGGCGAGCGGCTCGCGAACCCTCTTCGAGTCGAAGGCTTTGTCGCCGATGAAGGCGCCGCATTGGATGCCTTCCATGAGCTTCTCGACGAGGTTCACATCATGACATTGACCGGCAACCAAGACAAATTTGATCAGATTGCCCAAAGCGTCGACGAGGGCGCCGATCTTGGTCGTCAACCCGCCGCGCGAGCGTCCGATGGCCTGATTTTGAGTCCCCCTTTTGCGCCGGTCCCAAGTTGATGGACCCGGCAGATCGTTCCGTCAAACCTCCTTCGTTCGCCACCTTGAATCAGACCCCGATCGAACTCGGAAAGCTCGCGGCGAGTCACGCTTTGCGAGACTTGGTATAAGGCGTGTGCAGAACGCAGCTCCAGAGCGCGCGACTGTTGCGATCGCGCGACTTCAAGCGACTTCGTGTAATGGGCTTCGGCGGCTGCAGCGCAGTGGGAAATGATCGCCTGGCCGACATTGTAGCAGATCGAGCCCGCGGGGGGCCGCGACCTCGGTCGTAAGCATTACTGCGTCCGCGACTCCAGACTTCAGCCGCGCGCCTTGTCGGTCAAGGGCGAGCGGGCGTTGATGAAGTCACTGCCCGCGCCGCAAACGACGCGGCATGCCGCGCAATAGTGCGCCGTCACCGGCGCGTGAGAAACCGCGGCGAAAAGGACTACCGGCCCTTCAGGTTCCGATAATACGCGTCAGGTCCGAAAAGGCCGAGGGGCGCGCGAGAAGAAAGCCTTGGACCTCGCTGCAGCCCTCGGCTTGCAGAAAGGCGAGCTGTTCGATGGTTTCTACGCCCTCCGCTACAGTCTCCATCCGAAGAGCGCGCCCGAGACCGATGACAGCGCGGATTATCGCATCGGCGTCGCGATCCTGGCCCAGCGCGGCAACGAAATGGCGGTCGATTTTGATGCGATCGAACGGAAAGGAATGCAGAGTGCTCAGCGAGGAATAGCCGGTCCCGAAATCGTCGATCGCAAGATCGACGCCCAGCTCCTTGAGCGCGGTGAGCGTCGCCAATGCGGAAGTGGTGTTTTCAAGAAGGACGCCTTCCGTCACCTCAAGCTCCAGCCGGTGAGGCGGCAAGCCGCTGGCCTCCAAGGCCGATTTAACGGTTTTGACGATGTCGCCACGGCGAATCTGAACCGGAGAGAGGTTGACAGATACGCTTAGAGAGTCGCTCGTCGCGACGAGCCGGCAAGCTTCAAACAGAACCCACGTTCCGATCGGAACGATCAACCCGGTCTCCTCGGCCAGGGGAATGAAAGCGGATGGCGCTATGATGCCCCGCTGCGGATGCACCCATCGCAGCAGCGCCTCCACGCTGACTGCTCGAGTGCTCTGGGCCGGGAAACGTGGTTGGAAATGCAGGACGAATTCGCTGCGCGCCACCGCGGAACGTAGATCGAGTTCCAGACTGCGCCGGGCGCGGGTTTGCTCATCCATCTCTTGATGGAAAAAGCGGAAAGTTCCGCGGCCATCGGTCTTTGCTTTGTAGAGGGCGAGATCGGCATTGCGCAGCAAGTCGTCGGCCGTGCGCCCATCGCACGGCGCCAATGCGATGCCAATGCTCAGTCCAATCTGCGTCATTTGCCCATCGAGTTCCAGCGGCTGAGCCACGGCTTCGAGAAGCTTGCGGCACACTGCCTCCGCGCCGGCGCTGTTCGCATGAGGACACAATACGACGAATTCGTCGCCACCCACTCGCGCCACAAAATTCGCCCCGCCAATAGCGGCCTCGATCCGGGCCGCCGTCTGCCTGAGCACAAGATCGCCCGCGGCGTGGCCGAGGCTATCATTGACCGGCTTGAAGCCATCGAGATCGAGACAAAGGACCGCGATGGAGCCGCCGCTCGGGCTGGTGACAGCAGCATCGAGCCGCTCTCGGAGTTGGAGACGGTTCGGCAGGCGGGTTAAAGCGTCATGGCGCGCCAGATAGCGGATATGTTCCTGGGCCGCCCTCTGTTCGGAAACGTCGAGAACCGTGACGAGCACACTCGCGTTTCCTGCCGCTTCGACTTGAGGCGACCGGATGATCAGGACATCGCAAACGCGCCCGGCCGTTCCCCGCAGACGCCCCTCGCAGCGGATGGGTTCGTCCATCGGACCACCCCAAAGGCCGTCGACGCCGTCCGGCCGATGCATCTCCAAAAGGTCTGCGGCGCGACAATCAAGCTCGCTCGCACTCTCGACCTGAAGCAGCGCGCACATCGCCGGGTTGGCGTAAAGCGTCTGACATTGGCGATTCAGTTGCCAGATTCCGACGGGAACAGTCTCTGTAAGGGTCTTGAAGCGCTCCTCACTTTCGGCAAGCGCCTGGTCGCGATTTTTAAGCTCGGTGATGTCGATCCCAATTCCAGCAATGGCGCCGCTCGGCGTGCGTTGCTTGACGACACGAACCCAGCGATTGCCCGGGTAACGCTGTTCGAGCGGAACGCCATCGGCTAGCCGTTGCAAGTCGACCTTGTCGTTCACCCAGTCTTCGATTCCTTGCGGGTCAACCCATTGCTCCGCCGTCGCACGCATCAGGTCCTGGTAGCGCCAAGTTTCGCCGAGTTTTTCTATCGCCAGCGCGTGAAGACTCGCGATACTGAGAGTTACAGGCGACAAGTTCATCGTCAGCGTCATAGATCGCCACCATGCCGGGAACTACGTCGAGCGCCTCCTCAAGCTGCTGGTTGCGGGTTGCGGACTTCAGAAGCTCCGTCCACGGGTCTTTGGGACGAGTTGCGAAGTGGCGACGGTCGCGCTGCGCACGCATTCTGCAACGTTCCTAGTCAGTCAACAAGGCGGACGGTAAAGTCAATACATGCAGAAGGTTTAAAGACCGTCACCCAGAGTGCACGATCAGGCTGACCATTGCCCGATGATCCGCAATGCGCGTTCAAGCTTCCTGATGTTGATTCTGGAAGAGATTGACCCTCTTTTCCATCACGCTCTGATTATGATCCGCCTGATTGCGCGCAATCCCAATTTTTTCTCCAAAAATTTTGAAATTTGACGGATGAGCGCGCAAGTAAATGGGTCGCTCTGACCGGAAAGTAACTCCAGTTCGCTTGGCCATACCGAATTCGTAATGATGAGCGCCGCCGCGCGGCGCGAGGATCGCAGTCTTGAGCCGCGGAATGGACCCGAGGAGAGCGCACTGATTGAAATCGCCGCGAAACTCGTGGGGGCGGGCCTTGCGCGCGAGATCAAGGCGAAGACGGGCGCGCCGGTTTGGCGCCGCGACGAAGATACTGGGAAATCGTTTGCGCTCAAGTTGACGGCTGCCGGACACAAGGCCATCGCCGCCGTGGGCGATCCCAAGACGAAGGCGTTACGGTGCAGGGCGAATTCGACGCAGCGCCGAGCACGAGGGAAGCGGACACGTCCGATGCCCTGGTCGACAGCGGCGCGGCGGAGTCGGTGGCCGAGATAGCCGCTCCTTTGGTGATGTGTCCGACCTTAGCAACCGCTCTACGGGAACGCACAAAGATCGCTAGCGTGCTGGGGCTTCTACAGCGCAACGAGGGGGCGACGCTGGAAATCATCGCGACCCGCAGCGATCGCATGGCTCGCATCTTCATGGCTATCGAACCTAACGCACGACATTGATGGCGTAGGCGCTCCCGCCTTCCGGTCGGGCTCGTCGTTCGATTCCATAGCCGCGCTTGCGAAGGCCCGTGAGCGCGGCGCGCGAGGTGTGCGGCAGCCAACCCGTCGAAAGAGCAGAGCGCGGGGAATGTGGGCCGGAGGGAGCCGGCCCCATCTGTTCCGCCATTGCAACCGCAACTCGTCGAGACCGAGGCGTTCCATCGCATCGATCTCAACTTGTACTCTCGTGGCGCTGCGCGGGGCCGCGCCTGCCACTTGATAAGCAAAGCACATGTGTTCCAAACTCGGAGGCGGAAGTAATAGACGACATCCGCAACTAGCGCATGCGAACACGGTTCGAATCGACTTCCAATCCTCTCGACGTCGATGTCCGCGGTATTCAGGGTCCAGGAAAAGCGAAAATCCGTACGGGGGTCGATCCAGTCTGGTGTCCCGTAGACCGTCGCGTAACGCAAAAGCGGCGGCCATGATCGGCTGTATGGCCAGACGAACCGCCATCGGCCAGTCGGCGCGGCCGAACAAGTTGTCAATCGCCCGCTGGATACTTTCGGCCATCAATAATTTACCCCCTATCCCCTTGGGACGCAGTACCCCGGCTCCCCACCGCCCGGAATTCGGGTAGTGGGCCAGTCGGCCCACTACCGGAATTCGCCCCGCGTTCGTTTACCTGCAAAATAGATACTATGATTACGCCTTTGTTTTTTTGGCCGTCCTGGGATAACCTTACGTGCGGCCGACAATTTTCTGTAAGGGATGCGAAGATGAAATACGCAATCGTAGCCTTATTGATGGCTTTCTCCGTTACGGAAGCCAACGCCGTCGTGTATTGCGCGGTCGGCGCCTATGGCGCAGGTTGCGTTCGCCGTCCGGTCGTGCGCCCGCTCGTTGTTGCGCCGGTTCGCCGCGCCGTAGTGGTCGCACCCAGGCGGCATTAGACGTTATTGATCGGACGCAAAGCTAGGCCGTGGAGACCGAATGCCCTTGCGGCAGGGCTATTGGCAGGCTCCTCATGTCACGCGCGCAGATAGCTAATCTGTTCGATATCGTGCTGAAATAATCCAAGTGAATGACGAACCTGTGTTGTCCACGTAGCGGCTCCGTTGGCTATCGGGCGAGCTTAGAACGACGGGCGTGGTCCACGAAGTCTCTGGGAGGCGGAGTTGAGTTCCACCACTGGCAGCTTCTCGCACGGACCGCAGCCAACTCCTGCGCCGGTTTCCCACTCTGAGAGCATGGTCTGGATTCCCGGCGGCGTCTTCGCCATGGGATCCGACCGGCACTATCCAGAGGAGGCGCCTGTCCACCGTGTCGCGGTCGACGAATTCCGGATGGACCGTTTCGCGGTCACCAACGCGGAGTATCGAGGCTTTGTCGATGCGACTGGACACGTCACGCTCGCCGAGCGTCCTGTGAACCCGGCCGATTATCCCGGGGCCGACCCGCAACGTCTGGCGCCGTCGTCCGTCGTCTTCAAGAAGGCGCCGCGTGACGTCGGTCTCAGCGATCCCTACCGCTGGTGGGTTTATGTTCCCGGCGCGAATTGGCGCCACCCGCGTGGACCCTCAAGCACCATTAAGGGCCTCGAGAACCATCCGGTCGTGCATGTCGCTTTCGAAGATGCGGAAGCCTACGCGAAATGGGCGGGTAAGGCGCTGCCGACAGAAGCCGAGTGGGAGTTCGCCGCGCGCGGCGGCCTCGAAGGCGCCGAATTTGTTTGGGGCGAGGAGTTCACGCCCGCGGGTCGCCACATGGCGAACACTTGGCAGGGAGAATTTCCCTCGCAGAACCGCTTTGAGGACGGCTACGAGTGGACCGCGCCGGTGGGCTCGTTTCCTCCCAACGGGTACGGCCTGTACGAGATGGCCGGAAATGTCTGGGAATGGACGACCGACTGGTTTCAGAACCACGACAAGATCGAAAGCCCCTGCTGCACTTTGAACAACCCAAGGGGCGCTGAGCGTGACGCCAGCTACGATCCGCAAGACGATACGATCAAAATACCGCGCAAAGTGATGAAGGGCGGCTCGTACCTGTGCGCGCCGAATTATTGCCATCGCTACCGGCCGGCGGCGCGGATGGCCCAACCGATCGACACAGCAACCTGTCATGTCGGATTTCGCTGCGTCGTGCGCGGCGGATAGAAGCGAACTGAAAAGGAAATGAGGAGGAAGCCATGAAGCGACGGGCCTTTCTAGCGGCGCTCGCGTCCGCCTTGAGTGCGACAGGAGCGCCCTTGCCCGCCTGGGCGCAAGAGGTGCTGCCGTTCGCACCCAAGGGATCAGGCAGCACCGCGGGGCGCACCATCCAGGACTCGGTCTACCGCCCGAAGGCGGCGGTAAGCCATCTGCCGAAGGACGCGCCCAACATCATCGTTGTGTTGCTGGATGACGTCGGTCCCGCCCTGCCCGATACCTATGGCGGCGAGATTCATACTCCGACCCTCAGTCGCATTGCGAAGGAGGGCATTTCCTACAACCGGTTTCATACGACCGCGATGTGCTCCCCCACCCGCGCCGCGCTGCTGACCGGACGCAATCACCAGCGCGTCGGGGCAGGACAGATTGCGGAATTGGCGAACGACTGGGACGGCTATTCCGGGATCCAGCCTAAGAGCAGCGCCATGGTGGGCGAGGTGCTGAAGGCCTACGGCTACAGCACCTCCGCCTACGGGAAATGGCACAATACGCCCGCTCTCGACACGACCGCCGCGGGCCCGTTCGATTACTGGCCGACAGGCTATGGGTTCGAATATTTTTACGGCTTCCTCGGAGGCGAGGCGTCTCAGTACGAACCCAACCTGGTGCGGAACACCACAACCGTTCATCCGCCCAAAACCTCGGGCGGCCACGATTATTATCACTTGAGTGAGGATCTGGCCGACGACGCCATCGGTTGGTTGCAAAATCACAAGGCTTTTCTCCCCGACAAACCGTTCTTCATGTATTGGGCAAGCGGGGCGTCCCATGGCCCGCATCACATCATGAAAGAATGGGCCGACAAATATAAGGGCAAATTCGACGACGGCTGGGACAAATACCGGGAGCGGGCGTTCGCGCGGCAAAAAGCGATGGGCTACATTCCGGAAAGCGCGCAACTCACGACAAGGCCTGAAACCCTCGCGGCGTGGGACTCGATTCCCGAGAGCGAGCGAGCCTTTCAGCGCCGTCTTATGGAGCTGTTCGCGGGCTTCACCGAGCATGTCGATTTTCAGGTCGGGCGGATCGTCGATGAGGTGGAGCGGCTCGGCTACGGCGACAACACCGTCATTCTCTATATCTGGGGCGACAATGGCTCCTCCGCCGAAGGCCAGGGCGGGAGCATCAGTGAACTTCTGGCTCAGAACGGCATCCCGACGACCATCGATCAGCACATCAAGGCGATGAACGACCTCGGCGGCCTCGACATACTCGGCTCGCCCAAGACCGACAATATGTATCACGCCGGCTGGGCGTGGGCGGGCAGCACGCCGTACAGGTCAACCAAGCTTGTCGCGGCCCATTTCGGCGGCACGCGCAATCCGCTCGCCATCCGTTGGCCAGCAAAGATCAAGCCGGACGCGGCGCTGCGCTCTCAATTCCTGCACGTAAACGATGTCGTTCCCACAATTTATGATTTAGTCGGAATTACGCCGCCCCGCGTGGTGAACGGCATTCCCCAGGACCCGTTCGACGGCAAGAGCTTCGTGAGCACTTTCAGCGACCCCAAGGCGCCGGAAGTCAAGCTCACACAATATTTTGAGATCATGGGTAGCCGAGGCATCTATCACGACGGCTGGTTTGCCGGCGCTTTTGGCCCGAGATCCCCATGGTTGCCTGGTCTGCCGAAGGGCTTTTTCGATGAGAAGGGCAAGCTCGCCTGGTCGCCCGACAAGGACAAATGGGAGCTCTACAACCTGAACGAGGACTGGACCCAGGCCAGCGATCTCGCCGACCAGATGCCCGAAAAACTGGCCGAGTTGAAAGATTTGTTCACGATGGAGTTTGCCAGGAACAATGGCTTTCCCGTAGGGGGCGGCCTGTTTGTTCCCGCGGTGCGTCCGGACCTGAGGCTGTCCACGCCCTACGCGGAATGGACCTTTGCGGGCAACATGACGCGAATGCCTGAGTTCGCCGCGCCTGCGCTCGGCAATAAGGAGAACCTGGTCACGATCGACGCCGACATTCCCGCCAACGCCAACGGCGTGTTGTACGCGCTGGGAGGGTTTTCCGGCGGGCTCGCCCTTTATGTCCAGGATGGCGTCTTGTCGTACGAGTACAATCTGTTCGAGATTCAACGAACACACATCAAGGCTCGGCGCGGGTTGCCGACGGGCAACGTGAAGATCGAAGTCGAGACGAAATACGCCGTGAAGAAGCCCGCCGGTCCCCTCGATGTGAGGCTGAAGGTCAATGGCGAGGAAGTTGCCCGAGGCCAAGTCCCGATCAGCGCGCCTTTGCTGTTTACAGCGAACGACTGCCTCGACATCGGAACCGATTTGGGGTCGCCGGTGTCGGTGGACTACTACGACAAAGCGCCGTTTCCCTTCACCGGTAAGATTGCAGAGGTGAAGGTGAAATATCTCGGTTCCGTCGCGGAGGTGAAGCAGGAGAAGCAGCAGACAGATGAGCCGGTCACCTCGGAAGATTGACGCGCGCTTGTGAGAAGCGTGGTCACGTGCGCTCTAACTGATATTGCCCAATCCGGGCAGCCCGACTGTGAGAGCATCCGACCACCTCTCAGAGTTCGCCAAACGCGAGCTACGAGCGGCTCCAAGCGCTTCTTACCGCGAAATCAGGAACGAACGGCGAGGTTAGCGGGGGAGCCGAGGACGATGATCAGCTAGGGTCTTAGCGAAGGTGATCCGGTATGGAGGGACGTCGCAATGAAACACCCCATCAATGTCTTAGGATTAGCCGCCTGTTTCTCGCTTCTCGGATTGCAACTCGCCGGCGCCGATAAACCCGCGCCGAAATACTCTGCGAAGGTCCCGTCCTACATCACGACGCCCGATACGGTGAACACGCGCATCGGCCCGCTGAAGTTCTTCGACGGGCTTCCCGACCCGGAGACGGTGCAGAAGGTCTATGACAATCTCGATTTCGCGCGCGGTGTGGAGGCGTTTCTTAGCGGCATGCCAGCGGCTTCGGTTTACGCGGCTTGCGAAGGCATCAGTAGCGTGGGCGCCAAGCCGAACGTCGGCATCGGAATCACGGAAGACCTAATGGATGCTCGCTCATTGTTTCTCACTCCGAACTCCACGACTGCCTACGTTATGATGTGCATAGACCTCAAGGACGGGCCGATAGTCGTTGAAGTGCCGCCTGGCGTCCTTGGGCCGGTCGATGACGCCTTTTTTCGCTATGTCGCCGACATGGGATTGATTGGGCCTGACAAGGGAAAAGGCGGAAAATATTTGTTTGTTCCTCCGGGCTACACCGGCAACCTGCCGTTGCAGGGCTACTTCGTCTTTAGGTCCTCTAGCTATAGCAATTTGATGTTTTATCGCGCATTCGTTCAGAATGGCGACCTCGCCGCCGCAGTGAGGAACGTAAAAGCCAAGGCGAAGGTCTACCCGCTTTCCGCCGCCGCCGACCCGCCGTTACCAACGTTCATCAACACGTCCGGCCTTCAATTCAATACCGTTCACGCCAACACCTTCCAATTTTACGAGGAGCTCAACGCCGTAGTCCAACACGAGCCGGCCGACGCGTTCGATCCGGAGATTGTTGGACTGTTCGCCGCAATCGGAATCAAAAAAGGGCAGCCTTTTTCGCCGGACGCACGCATGAAAGGCATCCTCGCCGACGCGGTGGCCGTCGCGAACGCAACCGCCCGCGCCATCGTATTTGCACCTCGTGACGAGCGAGTGAAATTCTATCCCGATCGCCAGTGGGGAACGACTTTCGTGGGCGGCAGCTATGAGTTCTTGGACAAAGGGGAACGAATGCTGGATGCGCGCGCGCTATTTCATTACTACGCTACGGGCATCACCCCGGCGATGGCTTTCTCGAAACCCGGCACCGGCTCAGCCTATGCGTACGCTGGTCGCGACTCGATGGGCCACTACCTCGACGGCGGCAAAACTTACAAAATCACGCTGCCCGCGCCGATACCGGCCGGGCAGTTCTGGTCGTTTATGGTCTATGACGGGCAGACGCGCTCGATGTTGGAGACCGACCAGAAGCTCGCGGGCCTCAACAGCAACCAGAAGGACATACAGAAAAACGCTGATGGCTCGGTGACGGTGTGGTTCGCTCCCAAAGCCCCCGCCGGGCATGAAACGAATTGGGTGCAGACCACAGCCGGCAAGGGCTGGAACTCACTGTTGCGTCTCTACGCGCCATTGGAGCCCTGGTTCGACAAGACGTGGAAGCCGGGAGATTTTGAACTGGTGGAGTGACGCGCTCAACAGAAATTGCAGAGAGGCGAATCGATCATGAAAACAATCACGCGAAGAAGCTTTGCGGGCGGCGTTGGTCTGCTTCCCGCTCTCCGTTTCACTTCAACGCGCGCTCAATCCGAGGTGGGCGCCATAGAAGCCAGAGCTATCGCCAAAGAGGCTTACATTTACGGCTTCCCGTTGGTGGACAGCTATCGCGTTCAATATAACTACTTCGTGGACGACAAGGGGGCCGAGTTTAAGGCGCCTTGGAACCACATCGCCAACACCCCTCGCGTCTACACGCCGAACGACACAGCGATCCAAACGCCCAACTCCGACACGCCTTATTCTTGGTTGGGCCTCGACCTTCGCGCCGAACCGATCGTGCTGACCGTGCCCGAGGTCGAGGAAGGGCGCTACTATAGCATCCAATTCACTGACGCCTACACGTTCAACATCGATTACGCGGGCACCCGGAGCACAGGCAACGGCGCAGCGAACTTCCTGGTCGTTGGACCCGATTGGAAGGGCGAGACGCCGAACGGCGTAAAGAAGGTGTATCGGTCTGACACCGACCTTCTCATGCCGATATATCGCGTGCAGCTTTTCAACGAGGGCGACCTTGAGAATCTGAAGAAAGTACAGGCGGGCTTCAAGGTGCAAACGCTATCGGCTTTCCTTGGCCAACCTTCTCCACCGCCAGCGCCGCCCATCGATTTCATCAAGCCGCTTACCGTCGAAACCCAGAAGACCTCCCTGGAGTTCTTCGACATTCTAAACTTCGTGCTGCGCTACTGCCCGCCCGACCCTTCCGAGGTCGATCTGATGAAACGCTTCGCCCGGATCGGCGTGGGCGCGGGTCGGTCGTTCGACGCCAGCAAGCTTTCGCCCGAGACGACCAAGGCGATCGAGGACGGCAGGGCGGATGCGTGGGCGGATTTCAGCGCTTTGCTGAAACAATTCGATCAAGGGAAAGTGACGTCGGGGGATGTATTCGGAACGCGGGAGTTCCTGAAGAACAATTATCTCTACCGAATGGGCGCCGCCGTGCTTGGCATCTACGGCAATTCAAAAGAGGATGCGATCTATCCGATCTACGGCGTGGATCAGGCGAACGAACCGCTGAACGGAGCGAACAATTATGCGTTGCGCTTCCCCCCAGGCCAATTACCGCCGGTGAACTCGTTCTGGTCGCTGACGATGTATGGATTGCCGAAGAGCCTGCTTGTTGCAAATCCGATCAATCGCTATCTGATCAACTCACCGATGCTGCCTCAGCTCAATCGCGATGCCGATGGCGGCTTAACCTTGCTGATACAAAATGAGTTCCCCGGGAAGGACAAAGAGGCCAACTGGCTGCCGGCGCCGAAGGGGCCGTTCCGCATGTATCTGCGGCTCTATTGGCCGAAGGCTGAAGCGCTGAATGGCGGCTGGACCAAACCGCCGTTGCAACGCGCTGGGTGAGCCTTCACGTCAGGCGGAAAACTGTCAAAACAGGTAACCGACCCTGAATTGGCTCTTGAAATTGTAGACGGGAAAATCCTTGATGATCGGCACGCCGAGCTCCAAGGAAAGAACCAGTTGCTTCGTTGGCTTGTAACCAACCAAGAAATCCAGAGGCACGAACAGTCGCCCGGTCTGACCTGTAATACGGTTTTCGGGTTATTGACTCGGTATCGTTGGGATTCCTTTATCGGAATCTGGCTGATAGATGGAAGGGCCATGATTCGCGGAGCGGGTTCATGGCTACGGTCGCTGACTATCTGAGCATCGAAGAACTTGAGGGGCGGTATCGCGCTTGCGCGGACGTCACGCAGGCGCGGCATTTTCAAACGATCTGGCTTCTGGCGAAGGGGCATACGGTTCGGGAGGTTTCCGAAACGATGTCGTTTGGCGAGCGTTGGATCGATCAGGTGCGTGAGCGCTACAACGCCTTCGGACCGAGCGCGCTGGGCGACCGGCGATGCGACAACGGGTCCGCGCCGAGCGTGCTGAAGCGAGAACTGCTGGAGCAGCTTCGTCGGCGGCTCGACGACCCGCCGCCCGACGGTGGGTGCTGGACATGCAAGAAGGTCGCGTGCTGGATGGCCGAACAGTTGGGCCTGGAGCAGCTGTCGCCGACGCGCGGATGGGAGGCTCTGAAGGCGCTTGGATGGTCGATCCAAAGGCCACGGCCTCGCAATCCTGAGGCTGCGACGCCCCAAGAGCAGGACGAGTTCAAAAAAAACTCGCCGAGGTCGTCGCCGGGGAGGCGCGGCGCCATCCGGGCGTTCGCGTCGAGACGTTTTGCAGCGACGAGCATCGTCTCGGGCTGAAGCCCGTCATGCGAAGAATAGGGGCGCCCATCGGCGAGCGTCCGGTAGCGCTCGGCCATCACCGCTTCGAATGGCTCTACGTCACCGCCTTCGTCTCGCCGGCGACGGGAGAATGCTTTTGGTATGTCCACACCGGCGTATCCAAGCCCTATTTCGAGGAATTGCTGCACGCCTTCGCCGAGGAGGCCGGCGCCGGACGCGACCGCATCATTGTTCTCCTGATCGACAACGCCGGCTGGCACGGGCCGGCCAACCTCGAAGTCCCCGAGGGCGTCCGTCTCGTCTTCCTGCCGCCCTACACGCCCGAGCTTCAACCGGCCGAGACACTGTGGGAACTCCCCGACGAGCCCATCGTTAACAAACATATCCCGGATCTTGAGACGCTCGACGAAATCATCTCCCGTCGCTGCGTGACACTCGCGCAGGATCGATCCACCTTGAAATCCCGAACAGGCTTCAACTGGTGGCCCAAAATCGCCAATACGAACTGATCACCCGAAAACCGTATAATTGGGTCGCCGCAATTGAGCCTGATGTCGGTGCTCGGATACAGCGTGAGGAACCAGTTCTGCGGCAGAGTGATATTGAGCGTCGGCGAAAATTGGAGCTGCCGAACATTGCGACCCGTGGGATCGCCCGCGAAGCTAAATGCATAACGAATCTGCGGCGCAAAATAACTGCCGGGGCTGATCTCCAAGAGCATGCTCCGTACGGCGAGGCCAGTAACCTCTTCCCACTTCCCCGACGCCAGTCCGTTGGTCGAAGTCGGCGCGATGATCTGCGCCCCGACGCCGGCAGCCCATCGTTCATTGAACGCTCGGATGAGGGTCGCTTGCGTCAACACGTTCCCTACACCGCTCTCCCACTCGCCGGTCCGGTTGTCGGGCGTGACGGCGTCCTTAGCAATATAAGGAAGTTAAGCTCTGAGCCCCAACTCCCACTCCGGCGCGAAATTGATACGACTATCGAGGCGCAGAAAGGTTAGATCCGTATGCACCGTTTGTGTTGTGCCCGGAGCGACGCCCCGCCCGTACGCCTCGCTCCATCGATTGAGGAACTCCATCCTGTTGACGGGGTCGGTGAGGTCGTCGCCGGCGCTCTCGGCGCCCTGAACTCGTTCAGCTGGTCGGAAGTAGCCGAAGCCGTTCCTCCAGTGAAGTATAAGATCGTTGGAGCCGTAAGTCGCACCAAAGAGTTGGCGACTCGCCTATCCCATGGCCGCACAGCCTCGCTCAAACGCACAACTCCGGCTGGCCCGATTTGTGGTAACCTTCTTAGGTTTGCAGCCTTTGCTAATCCCGTCGCACTCACGCGCGACTTAGCGGAGGGAGACATCCTATTCATTCCTCGTTCATGTCGCCGGTGATTTTGTTGCCCAGAAAAAGTATCGCCGCAATTGGCGCCCGCAGCCGACGTCGCAAGGAATATAAAAGATGTTTCAGAGGCTCGCTTTGTCTTTCGCTCTCCTCGCCGCCGCAACAATTCCTCTTGCCAGCTCGGCGGACGCCGCAATTGGCGAAGGCGTGATTGCCGGCCATGTTCAGCTGCATCCACCGATCGAAGAGGCTGCATATGTCTACGGCGGCTACAGCTACTGCTGGTATGACGACGGATGGAGAGGCCCCGGCTGGTACCGCTGTGGCTATGCTTTGAGGCATGGCCTGGGCTGGGGCGGAGCAGTGGGTTGGAATGGTTGGCGCGGCGGTGTCGTCGTGGGTGGAGGCATTCGCCGCGGCGTTCATGTCGGCCATCATGGCGGCGCAGCCTTTCGTGCGGGCGTCCGTGTCGGCCATCATGGCGGCGCTCACGTGCGGCATCGCGGTCGCGTCGGCCGGCGTCGCTGAACGCGGCAATGCGGGCATTGCGCCGCTGACGACTATCACCTTCAACCCGCCTACGCAGCGTTTGCTATTCGCGACTGGCGGCTGCGTGGACAACCTTTGTTCTCGTAGGAAGCCGGCTCGCCCAACGGTCATCGTCGATTCATAGATACATCGCGTAGGCCTGCACCCATTGCAGGATCGTCGCCAGCACGCCGATCGGCCCGGCATCCTGCGAAATAACCGTTGCAGAGCCGACCATGCCGAGCCGGAGGAAGCTGGGGTCGAGTCCGTTTGGCGGCGCGATCCGCGCCGGGTAATCGCCAGTCATGCCGAATTGGGTAACCCTCGCCAGATTGCCCGAGACGGCGATTTGCCCCTCACCGATGCCGCTCAGTGCCTCGGTGATCGTCGTTTCGTAGACACGGCCCGGTTGGTTGACCATCGAGAGCTTCACGCGAGCTCCTGGTTTGACACGCGCAAAGCCGTTCTGGGGGAAGAACCCGACGATAGAGGGTTCGTCGGCGACGATGAACGACATGGCGGCGCGCAGGGGCACGACGCGGCTCCCAACCGCAAGCGACATGCTCGTGACATAGCCGTCCAACGGCGCTCGGATGGTTGTCTGGTCGAGCTCCCATTGCGCCTGGTCCAGCTGCGCCCGAATCTGGGCGACCGAGGTGTTCTCGCCATCAATTGTCGAAGAGAGCGCCAGGCGCGCACTGTCGGCCCTGGCCGTCGACGCATCGAGCTGCGCTGAGAGCAGAGCGACTTGTTTGTCCGCGTCTTGAAGCTGAAATTGCGACGAAGTGTTAGCACGGGTGAGCCGTTCGACATCGTCGCGTCGCTGTTTCGCCGGATCGAGCTGTGCTTTGACCGACGCGATTTCGGCGACGGATAGGGCCACATCCGCCTTCATACGCTCGACCTTCTGCTGCGCTTCGGCAAGCGCCGCTTGCAGCTGCTTGACCTTGTTCGTGTAGGGAGTGTTCTCGATGTTGAAGAGTAACGCCCCGGCCTTCACAAGGGTATTGGGCTGAACGGAGATGGAAGTGACCCGACCCGCGACATCAGGGGTGATCTCCACCACGCGCCCGATGACAGCGACGCGCCCGGACGGCGTCAGCGTGTTGAGCAGAGCGAGGAAGACGACGACAATGCCAACCCCGACCAGCCCGGAGACGACGCGCCAGGGCCAATTGAACGGCAGCCATCGCAGGCGAAAGAAAATAAACCAAACAATCAGAAGGTAGCCGAGCACAATAATCACCATGGGCGCCGCCTCTCTGATGGGCGCGAGTTGCAGCGTCGGTATGCGGACAAACGCGAGTGTTCGCTTCCCTATCTTGCTGTGCCTCGCGGCGAATCAAGCCGTTTCCAGTCCCCGATGAGAGCCGTTTGGAAGACTATTATTCAATGCGTTGGTGAGACTTCGCTTTGGACGATTGCAAGTACCCGCGCAAGATCAGGATCAATACTTCGCGGCAATCGCCGTCGGCGGCCTCGGCGCCGCGGGCGATATGGAAAACGAAACGTTGTAGCCCGACGGACGATTGTCGCCGGCGAATTCCGTGTGCGCCTTGGCGTTGAGAGAACCCTGCATGCCCGCGACGTGGAACAAGGATGTCACTTGTGGTCTAACACCGACGACGCGCGACTTGAAAGGACCGACCCTGTCGCCCGGCCCGCTGTCACCACTGAGCTGTTGATAGACGTAACCGACCGCCCCGAATGAGAAGCCTGGCCCGAGGAAGTGCGACACCGCTCAATCCAGATGGCCGTCTACGCCGCTCTGGTAATTCGTGCTCGGATTGATAAAATTGTAAGTGGCGCCGATGACGGCGGAGAGCACGTTGCCGGTCTGTGGGTTGAAGTAGGTGTAGCCTCCGCCGGCGTCGATCGCGCCGTGTCCGATGCCGATATTGGCGAGGTTTTGCGAACTATAGTCGCCGACCGGAATATCGCCGGTCAGGTAGCTCATGAAGTTGTTCACGCCCTGGTTCCAGCGCAGGGACGCCTGCGGATAAAGATCGCCGAAGCCCGTGGTCGATTGGTCGCGACTCCCGGAAATCGTCCGGCCGTCCGGTCCCGTCAAGGTTCCGAAAATCGACACGTCGCTGTTGGCGACGACACCGCTCAGGCTGACGATCGCCTCTCCGCCGAGCACAGGGGTCGGGAACGCGTAGGCGAGAGTGGAGTAATCGAGATCGGCACGGGCGTCCAAGCCGGCCACGACGCGCCCGCCGATCTGAAAGTCGGTGCTTTTTCCGCCGCTGACTGACGCGTAGTAATTTGTTGTCGAGAAGGACATTCCGGGCTGCAACGGCACGGCGGCGAAGCTTCCAAAGATTCCCGGAAGCCAGAAGCTCACGCCGCTTTCGTCGGCGTCGGCGCCTTCCGACGACAGCGTCGCGACGCCGATCATCCCTGGCAGCGCGAGCGCCGAGGTTCGCCGCGCAAGCAACTTCAACGCGCTCAGGCTACCGAACCTTTCGGCATCGCTCAGCATCGATAGGCCCTCCAGGCCGCCCACCCCTACTACGATTGATTCACTCAACCTCTCAAGTGCCTGAAAAGCACACGACGCCACATTGTGAAGCTTCTCAGCAACTTTGGCGGATCAGGAAAAACAGCGTGACAGAAGCGGCACGGGAGTTCGAACGGTCCCGCTACGGGAGAGCTCCGATAGGCCTAGACCATCTATTTTCTTTGAGAAACTGGCGACGCCCCGGTTTAACGCAGACGCCTCTTGCATCCTGGACGCGCAGCGCACGGGCAGCACATTTCTGTTTCGCGGCTACACCGTACTTTGGTGAGCAAGCCCCTGCACCAAGATCAATTGCAGACTCGAGCGCCGTAACTGTATCGCCCCGTAGGTCGGTCCTCACGACCGTGCTCCATCAAGCACGATCCTCGGAATCCGCGACGCCGTCCGCCTTGTTCACGCCCTGCTTCCGCATCTGGGTCATCTCGCTCACGCGCGCGCCAGAAGTCATCGAGCGCGCCGAAGAAATCACTGGTCTTCGTCCGCAAAGAGAGCATTGGTGTCGTTGTCGCCGCCGCCTCGTTGTTGGGTGCGCCGAGACCCTCGCCCTGCCGATCGCAGCGATCCAGGGCTCGTCTCAGTGAGGGGCTGGAATCGGCTGGCTCCTCTCGAAGACGAGGGTCCAGATTTGTCCAAGCTCATAGCGAAACCTACCCAAGCGGCGATCAGGCTGAGCGATGCGCAGCGGTTGCTGCTGAGGGCGGCCATGCAGCGCGAGGATCGCTGCTTGACGCGTTTGGCGTCGCTGCGCGGCGCGCAGGCCGCAAATTTGGGCAAGACGCTGATCGCGGCAGGTTATGCGCGCGAGGTCAAAGCAAAGGCCGAGGCGCCGGTGTGGCGTCGTGACAGCGAAACGGGCGCGGCGTTCGCGCTCAAGCTAATGGCTGTCGGCGTCAAGGCGATCACGGCGGAGGATCCGCTTCCAAGCAAAGAGATCGCAGATCGGGCGGATGCGTCTTCCATAACCGAGGAAACGCCATCGTCGGAGGCGCAGGTTCGTGGCCAACGGGAGCCAGCGTCGTCGCCGACGCGCATTCAGGGCGCCCCCCGTTCGACGAGCAAGATCGCGATGGTAATCGGCTTGCTCTCTCGGGTCGAAGGCGCAACCCTGGCGCAGTTGATCGCAGCCACGGGCTGGCTGTCGCATACAACGCGAGCCGCGCTCACGGGACTGCGCAAGCGCGGCTACGTCCTGATTCTGGAACGAGCGGATCGCCAGCAAGGCTCGGTGTATCGGATTGCCTCGGAGCCGGATCGCGACAGACGCAAATCGACCGAGCGCGTCGACGAGGCCGCGCAATGACGAGAGGGCCCCATCGCATCGGGGTCGGCGCGACCAGTTCTGACGCGTCGACCTTGTCCCGCGGTCGAGACGACATCGCCGCGCTGGTCGCGGCTTTGCCGGCTCTCGATGTTGCGGGGTTAAACCTGTTCTGGCGCAACCATCTGGGCGGGACCGTTCCCGCCCATCTGCCCCGATGGCTGCTGACGCGTGTTCTCGCCTTTCGCCTGCAGGCGGCGGCGCGCGGCGATCTCGATAGGGCGACCTTGCTCAAGTTGAAGCGAGAGAGGGACAGCGTTGGAGGAGAGACCGACGCTTTGGCCTCTCCCTTCGTGCCTCGATCCCCCGCCACCCGCGAGGGCGTTGAGCTCAGGCCCGGCGCCCTGCTCGCTCGGGAATGGCGGGGCAAGCTCGAACGGGTCACGGCGCTCGAGCAAGGCTTCGCCTGGAACGGCAAGACCTATGGCAGTCTGTCGCAGGTCGCCAAGGCGATGACGGGCACGAGCTGGAATGGCCACCGCTTCTTCGGCCTGCGATCGGCGGCGCGCGCGTCGGTAGGAAAGACAGGGACCACAACGAAAGCGCCTGCACAGACAAAGCGGGAGCGGGCGCTCGCCGCTGCCTCCCGTCTGGAGGCGCCGCGATGAAGCCCGAAGCGCGCAAGCCCAACCTGCGCTGCGTCATCTACAGCCGCGTCTCCTCCGACAGCGGTCTCGAGCAGGAGTTCAACTCGCTCGACAACCAGCGCGAGGCCGCCGAAGCCTACATCAAGAGCCAGGCCCACGAAGGGTGGCGATTGATCCGCGACCGCTACGACGACGGAGGCTTTTCGGGCGGATCGATGGAGCGCCCAGCGTTGCGCAAGCTCATAGAAGAAGTTCGCCAGGGCGGCGTCGACATCATTGTGGTCTACAAGGTCGATCGTCTGACCCGTTCGCTTGCCGATTTCGCAAAACTCGTCGAATTATTCGACGAGCATGACGTCTCGTTCGTCTCGGTGACCCAGGCCTTCAACACGACGACCAGCATGGGACGATTGACCCTCAACGTGCTGCTGTCGTTCGCCCAGTTCGAACGCGAAGTCACCGGCGAGCGCATTCGCGACAAGATCGCCGCCTCGAAGAAGAAAGGCATCTGGATGGGCGGCGTGGTCCCGCTCGGCTATCGCGTGAAGACGCGCGCGCTGCAAGTCGTCGAAGACCACGCCGCAATCGTGCGCGGGATTTTCCGTCGCTATCTCGCCTGCGGATCGGTCGTCGCGTTGAAGGCTGATCTCGACGCCGAGAACATTCGCCTGCCGATCCGCATCGACGGCGCGGGGCGTCAAACCGGCGGCGGGTCGTTTAGCCGCGGGCATCTCTACAAGATCCTGTCGAACCCCTTGTACATTGGCCGGCTCGCTCACAAGGGGTTCGACTATGCTGGGCAGCACGCGGCGATCGTGGACCAGGAGACCTGGGAGCAAACCCAGACCTTACTGACGTCGCACGCCTTGCCCCGCCGCAATCCTTCCCGCCCCCTATGCGCGCTGCTTGCCGGCAAGCTCTTCGATGATCGCGGGTTCCGGATGAGCCCGAGCGAGGCCGCCAAGGGGGCCAAGCGATGGCGCTACTATGTCTCTCAGGCCATCCTGCAAGGCTGCAAACAGAATGCCGGCTCGCTTCCCCGCGTCTCGGCGCCGCTTCTCGAGCGTGCGGTGCTGGAAGCCGTCCGGGCGGCGGCCCCGGGACAGATACCATCCGACGATGCGATCCGGACCGGACTGGAGAAAGTCGTCGCCGGCAAGACCAGCCTGACCATCCGGTGGCGCAAGGCTGAGAACTCGGATGACCCTCCCCTGACACTTTCCCTCCCCTGGTCGCCGACGCCTACTCGGAGGCGGCGAGAGATCCTGCAAGGCGATGGCGCGCCTGCCTCCGACCTGCGTCCGATGCGCATCGAAGCGCGCCGCGCCTTTGCGGTCGCCTACGGCAAGGCTCGCTTTTGGTTGGACCTTCTCACTGAAAATCCCAAGTCCTCAACCCAAGACATCGCGGATCGTGAGCAGCGGACCGAGCGGTCGATCCGACAAACACAGTCGTTGGCCTTCCTCAACCCCGTCCTCGTCGCCGCAGCGCTGGACGCGCGACTGCCGCGTGGCTTCGGCCTAAAGCGCTTGATGGACCTGCCTTCGGGCTGGAGCGAGCAATGGGTCGCTCTCGGGCTCCGATCCGCGTCCACGAACTGACAGCGAGCTCGACTTGAGGTTAAAGCCTGCGCTTCTTCTGCCGGCATTCGCACGTCCAGAACTCACGCCCATCGTGTTTCAAGCCCTCGCGCCGGGAAACGGAAAATCAGGCGCAGAGACTGGCGGCGGAGATCCGCTATACGCGGCGCGCATAGGCGCGCCAGGACGTTGGCAGACCCCGTCCGCGCCGGACAACTCCTTGAGTTTTGGGGGTAAATTTCAATCTAGGAAATGAGCGGACTTTCGCGCGACTGCCTGGTGGTGAACGCAGTCCCTGCAAACCAGTCTCTGGCGCGAGAATTCCCTGCTAACAGGGAAATATGCAGGGAATAGGCGGTTTTTTCGGGTTAAGAGTGGGCCTTTGCGACGAAAAGCGTGTAGAGATCAATAGTTTGCAGAATATTTCCCCGGGAATCCGAACAGGGAATTAATTTGGCGTATCAGGGATTTTGGTCTGCTTGAACAGGGAACCATCGACGTCCAATTGCGCGGGTTTGAAGTAGGGCGTTGGTGAGACCGGCGCCGCTTCGGTTAGCGCCTCTGATAAGATTTTGATTATGCTCCGACGGTGGTAAGCTGATCGAGCACAAGTATTCGAATCTGGAACACTCTGTGACGCTCCAGCCGCTTCTCCTTCCTCGCCACAAGCAGGAGAAATTCCGCGATCGAGACTTTTGCGGCGAGGCCGCCGCCTTTATCGCGGGTAAGGACCGGCCGGAATGGCTCTCATTTCCTAGCTTGGAATTTACCGCCAAAACTCAAGGGGTTGACCGGCGCGTTCGGAGTCTGCCAACGTCCTGGCGCGCCTATTCGCGCCGCGTATAGCCGATCTCCGCCGCCAGTCTCTGCGCGTGAATTTCCGTTTCCCCGCGAGAGGGCTTGAAACGCGATGGGCATGAGTTCTGGACGTGCGAAAGCCGGCCGAAGAAGCGCAGGCTAAGCCAGCGACAGCGGTTGCCGGATCGATCGTTCCCTCCGCTGCTCGCGATCGGCAATGTCGCGGATTGTGGTCTCCGAAAAGGCGCGCCGCGCCTCCTCCTTCACGGGCGAAGTTTGGTTGCGGCAGCTGCGAGAAGGTTTTTGCTCACGCTCAGTGCGCGTCGCCTCCTCGGGTTTCTGGTTTCCGATCCCGATAACCCTCGAATTCACACGCGAGAGCAAGTTGCGGCGATCGCGCGCAGCATCGACGCGTTCGGCTTCAATGCCCCATTCTCGTCGACAAGGCGAACCGGGTCATAGCGGGGCACGGCCGGCTCGAGGCGGCAAAGTTTCTCGGTCTCGCCGAGGCGCCGGTGATCCCTCTCGAGCATCTGAGCGAGCAGCAGGCGAAAGCCTACATGCTGGCCGACAACAAACTGACGGACCGCTCGAGCTGGGACGATCGCAAAGTAGCAATTGTTCTGAAAGAGCTCTCCGACATCGTGCTTGATTTCGACCTCGAGGCGACAGGGTTCGAGCCGCCCGAGATCGATTTGCTTACTCAGTCGCTCGACCCGCCCGAGGACGTCAGGGACACGGCGGACGAATTTGAGCCAGCCGACGGCCCGCCGATTGCGCGCGTCGGGGGTTCCGGTTGGCGACTTTTCGGTTGCCAACTCCCTCCCGACGGTGAACAGTCCGGCGCAGCGGTTGTCGAGCGAGAGCAAGGCAGCAGCGACGCGCAGGGACACAGCTAAAGCGTCGCATGCCGCGCTACCTATTCTGTGTCCGCCGACGCGTATAGCTTGTCTCAAGCCCTGGTTTGCGCAAGCGACAGTTATCGTGTCGACATTCGCAGCAACATCCAATCCGATGGCCATAACATTCAAGGGAGCTGGCAAGAGGCGACGCGCAACGCCAACGGCGGCATCGTCGGTACGATGGACCGCGGAATGATAGACGGTGTGGTGACATGCCCCGGCTTCAGAGCAGAGATTTTCGTGAGGACGAACGGTCGCAAACAGAGCGTGACCATCCGTCCGGAAGGCATGGATGTCGCGTCAGTCGATATCGTCATGTCGAGATAGCGAACGAGGGATAGATTTCCACGCGCAATGCCGCCGAAACGCCGGCGCTCGGATAGCCGGTTCCGCGTTCAACTCCCTGGCTATTTCGATTGCGCAGACCCCCCGGAACTCGTGGCCGACGATATTGCTTCGGCGTCAGATCGCGCCGGCCTCGCGCGCAAGGGCCGCCGCCTGGGTGCGATTGCGCGTGCCGAGTTTGCCGAAGATGCGGCGCAGGTGGGTTTCGACGGTATTCTCCGTCAGGAACAGGTCGCGGGCGATCGCCTTGTTGGAGCTTCCCCTCCAGACTAGCCGCAGGATTTGCGCCTCCCGGCTTGTCAGACGAAATCCTGATGTCGTGTGCCCGTCGACAATCGCCGGATGCGCGGTCGCCGGCGGTTCCGCCATCGCCCGCAGCAGCGCCGTCGCGCGAGAATCCTCGGTCGAGTGGGCGCGCGCGATCAGCGAACCCGTCGCCCAGCATTCGTCCAGCAGGACGCGCGCCATGCCGTCTTCGGCGGCGGCCGCAATCACCATGTCGAGCGCCGCCCCGGCTTCGCGTCCGCGGCCAAGCGATTCGAGACTCTGGGCCTCGAGGAATTGCAAGCGCAGACCACGCCGCCGCCGCCCCGCCGCTTCCGCAACTGCCCGTGCGGCCTGAGCCTGAACAAGCGCTTGCCTCGCCCCGCCTGACGCGAGACTTACGCGGATTTCGGCGATGGTGACGTCTTCGATGTCGCTGGCGTGCATGTTCAGCTGAGAGAAAGTCTCCCATGTCGCGGGATCGTCGCCGGTCGCCAGGAAACGACGCGCGCTTTGGATATCCTTTTCGCGCAGCGCCGCGTAGCTTCGCTCCAACCATGCGGCCGAGCTCAATCGCCGGATGCCGCGCCGCGCGCCGAGTTCGTTGAGCTGTAAGAGCAGCGCCAGACCCGCGTCGCGATGGCCGCGCAGGAAATGCAATCTCGCGGCGATGCGATAGGTCAGGATGAGATGGTCGGGTAAGCCGGTCTCGGCGATGATGGGCAGGTAGGCTTCGACGAGCGATTGGCAGACGTCGAGCGCGTTGGCCTCGTAAAGCAGCTCGATGAGATAGGTCGCGACGACCGCGCCTGAGCTGCCATATCTCTGGCCCTCCGCGATGGCGCGGTCGAGCGCGTTGACGAGCGTGGCGCGGGCCGAGGCGGCTTGACCATGATTGAGTTCGATCGCCGCCGAGAAGCAGGCGGCGTAGCTCAACACATAGAGCGCTTTGATCGGCTCGCACGCCTCCCGCGCTTCGGCGAGATCGCGTTGCGCGTCGACGAAGCGGCCAAGCGCGATATTGCAATAGGCGCTGGCGTTGCTCGCCAGGCCCCGGGTGAATGGCCCGAAGCGTGACGATTTGGCGCGCAAGGATTCCACGGCTTGCAGCAGGTCCGTCACTCGGTCCGTCCAACCGAACAGCATGAGCCGCATGGCGGCGATGTCGTCTTCGGCGCCGCGAGCGGCGTCCTCGGATCGCTCGATGGCGTCCATATAGCGCCGCGCCGTCTCGTATCGGTGTGCGAAGATGGCCGCGAAAGCGGCCGCGCTCAGCAAGGCGGGGCGAGCGAGCACGACCGCGTCCGGCAGCGCCTCGATGCCGCGCGCGGTAGCGGCGACGCGACCCGTGCGCACTTTTTCCATGGCGGTCTTCGCCAGCAAGTCGGCGGCGAATTCGTGATCGTTCGCGGCCAGCGCGTGCGATACGGCCTCGTCAGTCAACCCGCGCTCGGCCGACCACGCCGCCGCGCGACTATGCAGGACCGGCAGGTCCGCTTTCGCTTCCCGTTCCATTCGTGCGCGTAAGAAATCGGCGAACAGTGGATGATAACGATACCAGCGGTGCTCGGCGTCGATCGGCGACAACAAGAGATTGTTGCGCAGAACCTCCTCAATCATTTCGGCGCTATCGGTGCGCCCAAGCGCCGCGTCGCACATCTCAGCAGAGAATTCGCCGAGAACGGCGGATCGCAACAGAAAGTCGCGTTGCCTCGGCGGACGGGTTTCGAGGACTTCCTGGGCCAGATATTCGGCGACTGCGGGGTCGGCGCGAGGCGAGGATCGCAACCCGTCGAGGTCACGGACGCCTTTCGCTTTCAGGGCGACCGCCGCGAGTTGGAGGGCCGCGGGCCAGCCTTCCGTTCGCTGTTGCAGCGCCTGAGCGGCCGACGTGCTTACGCTCTGGCGTTCGAGATAGGCGTAGGTCTCTTCGGACGTGAAGCGCATGTCGTCTTGGCCGAACTCGATCGCCTCGCCTTGGGCGCGCATCCTTGCCAGCGCCAGACTGGGGGTACGCCGGCAGGCGAAAACGAGACGGTGGCGCGCGTCGAGTTCCTCGATGAACCGCTGCAGGAACGCCCATATTGCCTCTGAGATCAATATTTCGACGTCGTCGAGGAACAAGGCGATTTCCGCCTCGGCCAGCGACAGAAGTTCGATAAGTTCGGCCGCGAGTCCTTGCGGCGACCCGACCGCCTCGAAGCTGCGCAAGCCCAGCGGCGCCGCGCCTTCCGGAAGCGTCGCGCGCAGGGCGCCGGCCAGGGATTGCAAAAAAGCGCCGAGGCTATTGTCGCCCGGCTTGACCTGCAGCCAGACGGTGGCGAACCGTCGCGCCTGATAGCGCTTGCGCAGTTGCTGCATCAGCGTCGTCTTGCCGAAGCCGGCCGGAGCGCAAATCAGGGTCAGCTTGACGTCGGCGCGCTCGATTTGCTCGACCAGCCGCGCACGAGCCACGGCGCCGGGCGGCGCCCTAGGCGGCGCAAAACGGGCTCCGCGCAGTCCCTGGCTTGTCGCGCTCTGTTCCATTTGGCGGCGCCTTATCCCGTACGGGCGAGGGGATGCTGCGGCCACGCCGCCCGGCTGTCAACTTGACCCCCTGCTTGGCCCCTGACGGCCGCCTCCGTGACTGTGCGATTCACGGTTCTCCGTGATGTCTAGGTGCGAGAGCGCCGGATACCTCAGTCCCATGTCGCTCACAGATTTCGGGCGATGGACACGGAGGAAACGGAACATGACCACCTACCACGACGCCGGGCCGCAACGCCCCCTGACCGCCCTTATCGTCGGCACGGGCTTTGGCGGAATCGGAATGGCGATCAAGCTTCGCAAGGCCGGAATCTTCGACTTCGTCATGCTGGAGAAGTCTGACGAGATTGGCGGCACTTGGCGCGACAACACCTATCCCGGCGCCGCCTGCGACGTTCCTTCGCCGCTTTATTCGTTCTCGTTCGAGCAGGACTTCGACTGGCCGCGGTTCTATTCGCGCCAGCCCGACATCCACCGCTATCAGCGCCACTGCGTTGAAAAGTACAAGCTGGCCCAGCATGTGCGTCTGAACACGGACGTAACTCGCGCCGAATTCGACGAGGCGCGCAGCCTGTGGCGTGTGGAGACTTCGAACGGCGAACGCCTTCTTACGCGAGCGCTGATCACTGCGACCGGCCAACTGAACCGGCCCGCCTATCCGAAGATCCCCGGGCTCGAGAAATTTCACGGCAAGACATTCCATTCCTCGCGCTGGGATCACGACCATGATTTGACCGGCCGCCGCGTCGGCGTCATCGGCACGGGCGCGAGCGCGATCCAGTTCGTCGCGCATGTCGCCGAGCGCGCCAGCCATATGACGCTGTTCCAGCGCACCGCGCCTTACGTGCTGCCTAAGCCCGACCGCAAGATCACGCGCGCCGAGCATTGGATTCATCGCAATGTCCCGATGGCCCGCAAGTTGGTGCGCGGAACCGTCTATTCGATCTTCGAGTCGCTCGGTGTCGGCCTGCTAAAATTCCGACCTGTGCTGGCGCCGCTGGCGGCGGCCTGGTCAGCGCATCTCAGGCTGACAATCAAGGATCCGGCTTTGCGCGCCAAGCTGACGCCGGACTACGCGTTTGGGTGCAAGCGCATCCTGTTCGACAACACCTACTATCGCGCCTTGGCCCGGCCGAACGTCGCGGTCGAGACCCGGAGCGTCAGACAAGTCGGCGAGACCTATGTCGTGACCGACGACGGCGTTCGGCACGAAGTCGACACGCTGATCTTCGGCACCGGCTTCGCCGCCTCCGGCTTTCTGGCTCCGATGGAGATCCGCGGCCGCGGCGGTCAGGAACTCAGCGCCGCATGGCGTGACGGCGCGGAGGCCTATCTCGGCGTGACTGTCAGCGGATTCCCGAACCTGTTCATGCTCTACGGCCCGAACACGAACCTCGGTCACAACTCCATCGTGTACATGCTGGAAAGCCAGATCCAGTATGTCAAGGAAGCCGTGGTTGGACTGAGCGCCGCGCCGCACGCCTCCTACGACGTCAAGCCCGAGGTGCAGAGCGGCTTCAACGCCAAACTGCAGAGTGCTCTCGGTGGCACGGTTTGGGCCGCGGGCTGCAAGAGCTGGTACATCGCCGCAAGCGGCAAGAACACCAACAACTGGTCGGGCTTCACGTTCACCTATCGCAAGCTCACATGCCAGTTCGACCTGACCGCCTACAACATCATTGGCGAAGTGTCCCCGGCGCGACCGCGCGAGCCCGCACGCACGCTTGCGCCGGAGCGGCTCGAACCCGCGACCGCATAAGTCAATCATCGCGTTTCAAGGAAAGACAGGAGGAACCCGTGAGCCAATCCATCGCCGCTAGAGCTGCCCGCATTGTCGTCCGCAACTGCCTGAAGCCCGCCTTGCAACCGAAGATTCCGGTTGCAATGCAACGTATCTGGGCGAGCCTCGCCACGCGTACGCTCGCTGTTCCGCTCGGCGTCCGCTTCGCGAAGACAAGTCTCGCCGGCGTGCCGACCGAACGGGTCCAATCCCGCAGCGCGCCGGGGGAGTCCGCCCATGCGATATTGTTCCTGCATGGCGGCGCGTTCCTCATCGGCTCGCCGGTCAGCCACCGCAGCATTACGGGGCGCCTCGCCAAACTGACGGGCGCAGCCGTGTTCGCCCCCGACTACCGGCTCGCCCCCGAACATCCGTTCCCGGCCGCGCTCGACGACGCCTTCGCCTGCTACCGCGCGCTGCTTCCGAGCGGCTACGCGCCGCAGCGGATCCTGGTCACCGGCGATTCCGCGGGCGGCGGGCTGGCGCTGTCGCTATGTCTGCGCTTGCGCGAGGAAGGTCTCGCGCAGCCAGCGGGCGTCGCATTGATCTCGCCCTGGACGGATTTGACCTTGACCCAACTCGCGCCGGTCGCAAGCGATGCGCTGCTTAGCGCCGCGTGGCTCGCACAGGGCGCCGCCGCCTATCTCGACGGCCGACCGGCCACGCATCCCCGCGTCTCGCCCCTATTTGCAAATCTCGCGGGTTTGCCACCGATACACATTCAATCGGCATCGGAGGAAATTCTTCGTGACGATTCCCGACGTCTGGCGGCAGCGCTCGACGCGGCCGGCGTTTGGGTCAACCATTGTGAGCATTCCTCGATGTGGCACGACTTCCAGCTCTACGCCGGCCTCGTCCCCGAAGCGACGCAAGCCGTGTCCGATATCGCCGCCTTCGCGAGGGCGCGATTCACGTCGATCGTCGCCGACCCTTCCGAGGTCCAAGGCGCCAGCGTCCCGAAGGCGGCTTAGCGAGCCGGCGCCGCCGCCTCGTCGAAACCGCCGCGCCGCGAACGCGACTGATGAAAATGGATTCCACGCCCAACGACAAGTCTGCGCCGCGCGCCTGGCGCAACGCAGGCAAGAGCCATTCGCCAGGGCGGCGCCGCCTTGGCGCCCCGCGCAACCGTTGGAAAATCGGACCGCGCCGACGTTGACGGCGCTTCAAGAACGACGATTGATCGATTGTGCGATGGCCTTGCGCAACGCTCTTCGCCGATCCGTGAGGACAGGCAAACATGTTCCTAGGGGCAAGAAAGATTCGATCGTGGGGCGCCGCGCGGGCGCCGAGTTGGGGCAACGCCAATGAGATTGTCGAGCACATGACCGCGATCGGATGGGAGCAGCGCATCTTTCCCGCAGCCAAGATCGCGCACGTCGTCGACGCGCTGTCCGCCGAAGGCGTAGCGCCGAGGGACGCTTTGCGCGGAACGGACATCACCCTGGAACAATTGCGCTCGCCCGCGATCCTGGTGTCCGTGAACCAGGTGATCGAGTGCTATCGCAATGCTCTGCGGTTGGCGCACGATCCGCACTTCGCCTTCCGCACCGGTCTGAACACGCATCTCGCACTCTACGGAATGTATGGGTTCGCGATTCTCAGCAGCATGAATTTCCGCGAAACCATGCAGTTCGCGGTGCGCTATCACGAGCTCGCCACGCCGCTGGTCAAGCTGCGATTCGTCGAGGACGCGGGCTTCGCCGCCTGGTTGATCGATCCTTTGCCACATCCGGCCGTCGAGGCGCGCCTCTACCGCTTCATCGTCGAAATGCAGTTCGGAGTTCACGTCTCGCTGCAACGCGATGTGATGGGGGCCGAGTTTCGTCCGCTTGCGGCGCACGTCACTTATGAAGCGCCTTCCGGCGACTACGATTATGAGGAGACGCTCGGCTGTCCGGTCGCGTTCCGACAGTCGACGAACTGCCTCCAGTTCGAGGCGGCCTGGCTGGATAAAATCCCGCCCCTGGGCAACGAGATCGCCTATTCAACCGTGATCGCGCTGTGCGACGACATGCATGATCGGTTACGCAATCGGCTGGGCCTCGCCGGCAAGGTGCGCAGCCTGCTGTTCGCGAACCTCGGTCGTCACGCCAGCCTCGAGGATGTCAGCGCGCGCTTGGAGATTCCGATCCGGACGCTGAGGCGCAAATTGCAGGAAGAGCAAACCTCGTTTCGCGACATCCTCGATCAATTGCGGGCTGAAGTGGCGATCAAATATCTACGCGACACGAAGATGACGATCGACGACATCGCCCGCGCGCTCGGATTCAGCGAGATGGCGAATTTTCGCCACGCGTTTCGACGCTGGAAGCAAACCTCGCCACTCGAATTTCGCCGGCGTATGTCGGACAGCCCTCGCGAGGGCGAACATCACTAAGTCACGCCTTTTCATGGGATCGCGATCGCAACATCGCTGGCCGAAAATACCCCCTGCTTGGCCGGAAGAACCCCTTTGTAAGCATAGCGAAAGGTGCGATGAATGAATTCCTGCATAATTGCTGGGCGCCAGAGGGCAGAGCGCCTTAACCGTACGCACGGCGCGATAGGCGAAGCCCAGCTGACGCAAGGTCGTAACGGAGAACGACAGGGGGAGATTTTGTCCGGCCGTCTCATCAACATCACACCGTCGGCATATTCCTATCCGCTGTTGATCAAACAGCTCTTGCATTCCTCGATGATGCATGCGGCGGATCAGGAGATAGTTTATCGCGACCAGAAGCGGTTCACCTATCTCACGCTGCAGGAACGAATCCACCGACTCGCGGACGGTCTTGCATCACTCGGCGTGCGGCCAGGCGACACCGTCGGCGTTCTCGATTGGGACACGCACCGGTTCCTAGAGTCGTTCTTCGCTATTCCGATGATGGGCGCGATCCTGCAGACCGTCAACGTTCGTCTGTCGCATGAGCAGATCCTCTACACCATCGAACATGCTGGCGCGACGACCCTGCTTGTCAACGTTGAATTCCGCGAGCTTCTCGCCGCCATTCGCCCCCGCCTCACCAAGGTGAAAGCGGTGATTTTTATGTCCGACGGTGACGCGACCGCGGAGCACGAAAGCGAAGCCGCCGGCCACTACGAGGACATGCTGGCCTCGGCGTCGCCGGAATTTGACTTTCCCGACTTCGACGAGAACACGCAGGCGACGACGTTTTATACGAGCGGCACCACCGGTTTGCCGAAGGGTGTTTATTTCAGTCACCGGCAGATGGTCTTGCACACGATCAGCGAGCTCGCGGCCTTCGGTATGGCCCCGAGACAGGGGCGCTTTCATAGCGAAAGCGTCTATATGCCGATCACGCCGATGTTTCATGTGCACGCCTGGGGGTTTCCCTACGCGGCCACGGCGGCCGGCGCCAAACAAGTCTATCCCGGACGCTACGCCCCGGATCTCCTGTTGAAGTTGATCAAGACGGAAGGCGTCACGTTCACCCACTGCGTTCCCACGATTCTGCTGATGCTGCTTGATGCCCCGGCGAGCGCGGAAACGGATCTGAGCCATTTGACGATGGTGATTGGCGGCGCCGCGTTGCCGAAAACGCTCGCCCTACGCGCCATGGCGCGCGGGATCGACATCTTCACGGGCTACGGCATGTCGGAGACCGGACCCATTCTCAGTTTGGCGCACCTGAAGGCCTCAATGCTCAGCGGCGTGGCCGATGAGGAAGTCAATTTCCGAACCAAGACGGGGCGACCCATCCCGTTCGTCGACGTTCGCATCGTCGATGGCGACATGCGCGACGTCCCTCACGACGGCAAGGCCGCGGGAGAGATCGTCGTGCGCGCCCCCTGGTTGACGCAGGGCTACTACGACAATACAAAGGCGTCGGAGGAACTTTGGCAAGGCGGCTATCTGCACACCAACGATATCGCCAACATGACGCCGCACGGCTATCTTCAGATTACCGACAGAATAAAGGACGTCATCAAGACCGGCGGCGAGTGGATTTCCTCGCTCGAGCTCGAAGACATCATCACGAGGGCGCCGGGCGTCAAAGAGGCGGCGGTAATCGGGGTGAAGGATGAGAAGTGGGGTGAACGGCCAACCGCGCTCATCGTACGCGATCCTCAAGCCGAACCGGGGGCGACGGAGGCCTCGATCAAATCCTACGTCGGGACCTTTGCGGATCGTGGGGTGATTTCCAAATATGCGATTCCGCAGACCGTCTTGTTCGTCGACCACCTGGAGCGCACCAGCGTCGGCAAAATCGACAAGAAGCTGCTGCGCAAGCTTTACACGCAAGACGACTAGCGTGGCCCCGTCTCATTCAGGCGGCGCCTCTGAGGTGGTCGAGGTGAGGGCGACATGAAAGAAGCGACTATGGCGACCTTGCGCGATCATATCGGCTCGGAGCTTGGGGTTTCGCCGTGGCTCCTGGTCGATCAGCAAAGGATCGACCGCTTCGCCGAATGCACTGGGGATCGCCAATGGATCCACGTCGATGTCGAGCGGGCGAAACGGGAAAGTCCTTTCAAGGGGCCAGTCGCCCATGGCTATCTCTCGCTTTCGCTGGTCGGATCGCTTTCCATCGACGTCGGCGTGATTCCGTCCGATGCAGGCGCGGGATTCAACTATGGACTGGAGAAGGTGCGCTTTATAGCGCCCGTCGCGGCGGGCGCGCGCGTCAGGCTCAGGGTCGTCCTCGACAGCGTCGAAGAAAAGGGGAACGGACAGTTGCTCGTCAAGACGCGCAACACCCTGGAAATTGAGAATAGCGAGAAGCCGGCGTTGATCGCCGAAGCGCTGGCCCTGATTGTTCCGGCGAAGGCGCCCCGTCGAGAGGAAGGCGTTTGAGCATGGCCAAGCCCGAAAACGAAGACGTGTCCGGCGGGTTAGTCGGCGACGAGGCCGCCAGGTACACGATGGCGCTCAACCCGCTCGTCGGATTGCAAGGCAAGGATTTCGTCGAGGCCACACAGACTGTCCTGACCTCGCTCATCAAACAGCCGCAAATCGCCGCAGGCCAATGGTTCGGGCTCATGGGCGACATCGGCAAAATCGCCCTGCAGGGCGGCGCGGCGCGTTCCGTCGAGCCCAGCGACAAGCGATTCAACGATCCCGCCTGGAAGTCCAGCCCCTTGCACCAGAAACTGCTGCAGAGCTACCTCGCATGGGCGGACGCCATCAATTCCTATGTGGACAAGGTCGATCTGAAAGATCAAGACCGTGCGCGCGTCAAGCTGATCTCCACCATCGTCGTCGATGCGCTGGCGCCGACGAACGCGATTCTGACCAACCCGGCCGCGCTCAAGAAACTTGTCGACACCGGCGGGCGAAGCCTGGTGTCGGGGTTGCAGAACTATGTCGACGATCTCGTCAAGAACGGCGGCATGCCATCTCAGGTTGACGTCAAACCATTCGAGGTAGGACGAAATATCGCGGCCACCCCTGGCGCCGTGGTGTTCCGCGACGATGTGTTCGAACTCATCCAATATGCGCCGATGACGCCGGAGGTCTGGCGCCGTCCCATCGTCGTCACGCCGCCGCAAATCAACAAATATTACTCGCTCGATCTGACCCCTGAGAAAAGCCTGGTTCAATTCCTTCTCAAGGAGAGCTATCAGGTGTTCTGCATTTCGTGGCGCAATCCCAAGTCGCAGCACCGCGATTGGGGATTGAACACCTATGTCGAGGCGGTCGACCGTGCGGTGAAGGCGGCCGGGGAGATCACAGGGTGCCCGGACGTCACCATGATGGGCGCCTGCTCCGGCGGCATCACTTCGTGCGCTTATGCAGCCTGGACCGCAGCGCGCGGGAAGGCCACGATTCGAAACCTTGTTCTCGCTGTCTGCACTTTGGATCCTTCGACCGCCGAGGACACCACTCTGGGCGCCCTGATCACGCCGCTTACCATTGAAGCGGCGCGAGCCTCGTCCGAGGCCAAGGGACTGTTGGACGGTCGCGAACTCGCGAAGGTGTTCGCCTGGATGCGACCGAACGACCTGATCTGGAACTACTGGGTCAGCAACTATCTGCTCGGCAACGCGCCGCCGGCGTTCGACATTCTGTTCTGGAACAATGACACGACGTCGCTGCCGGCCCGGCTGCATTCCGATTATCTGGATCTCATCACGCTCAATCCGTTCCGGCGCGCCGGCGCACTCACTTTGTCGGAAACGCCGATCGACATGGGCAAGGTCGTCGCTGACGCCTATGTCGTCGGCGGGGTAACCGATCACATAACGCCTTGGAAATCGGTCTATCAGTCGGCCAGGATCCTCGGCGACGAGACCACATTCGTGCTGTCCAACGCCGGCCACCTGCAAAGCCTCGTTAATCCCCCGGGGAACCCGAAGGCGACCTTCGTGACAGGGAAATCCAATCTGTCGGACCCGGACGCCTTTGCCGCCGGCGCAGTGAAACAATCGGGAAGCTGGTGGCGCCACTGGAGCGAATGGCTGTCGACGCGCTCGGAAGGAAAGGCGCCGGCGCCCGCGGGACTGGGCGACGCGTCGTATCCGGCCGGCGCGCCGGCCCCGGGAACGTACGTGTTCAATGCTTGAGGCGCCGATCCCCATGCAACCACTCGCTCAGCCGCAATCGACCCCGCGATGGGGTCAGGAAGGTGCGATGATTCGACGAATGATAAAGGTGCGCGACCAGAACCTTTGGGTGGTCGTCAAGCCCGGCGCCAAGACGCGACCGCCGCTGCTGCTGTTCAACGGGATCGGTGCGAATACGGAGCTCGCCGAGCCCTTCCTGCGCGAGATGGGCGACGTCGAGACCGTGATTTTCGATATCCCCGGCGTGGGCCATTCGCCGCCGTCGAGCTTGCCCTATCGTCCCTCGACGGTCGCGCGCTGGGCGGCGGGCGTGGCGAGCGCACTGAACTACGATCGGCTCGACGTCGCTGGGGTTTCCTGGGGCGGGGCGATGGCGCAACAATTCGCCCATCAATTCCCGGGACTCTGCCGACGACTGATTCTGGCCGCCACTGCGCCCGGAGTCCTCATGGTTCCTGGCAAGCCGTCGGTTCTGTGGAAGATGGCGAGCCCGCGCCGTTATATGGACCCCAAATATATGCAGTCGGTCGCAGCGGAGATTTACGGCGGAAAATTCCGCGTGGACCCTGATCTCGCCGGCATGCACGCCTCGAACATGAAAGGATCGTCAAATCTCGCCTACGTCTATCAGTTGCTCGCCGTCGCGGGCTGGACCAGCATTCCTTGGCTTCCGTGGCTGAAACAGCCGACGCTGATCGTCATGGGCCGCGACGATCCGATCGTGCCGCTTGTCAACGGCCGCGTTCTGACGCGGCTGATCCCGAATTCGCGACTGAAGGTCATGCCTTGCGGGCACCTGTTCATCGTGACGATGCCCGCGGAAACGGCGTCCATGTTTATGCGCTTTCTCGACGAGGGTTGACGTGGAGGTGGGCCTGATCAGATATCGTTTTGGAGTGATCGCCTCATCCGCTTTGGCGGGTGAAGCGAGCCACGACAGTCGATCGGCGGATCTCGCGCGCATCAAGGCGATCGCCACCGTGGCTCTCGGTTGCAGCGTTCTCATCGCCATTCTGGCGAGAGCGGCGTCGCCCTATCATTGGAGTTTCAGTTATGTCGCGGCCTGGGCAGAGGCCTCCGCGGTCGGCGGACTCGCCGATTGGTACGCAGTCGTCGCCTTGTTTCGCCATCCCTGCGGCGTCCGGCTTCCGCATACCGCCATCATTGCGAGCAACCAGACGCGAATCGCCGACAGCTTCGGCGCCTTTGTCGAGGATCAGTTCCTTTCGACAGACGCCATCGCGCATAAGCTGCGGTCCGTCGATTTTTCCGCACTCGCGGCGGAATGGCTCGCCGACGATCGTCGCAGCCTCGGGCTGTCACGCTTCGTGTTGCGATTGGCGCCGCAAGCGCTAACCGCGATCGAGGAAACCGGCTTGCGTGGGTTCATCGCCGCCGGCCTGATGGAGCAGCTTCGGGCGCTGCAGCTTGCCCCGTTCGCCGCCAAGCTTTTGGCCGCGCTCGTGGAGGACGGGCGCCACCAGCGCGTCTTCGAGGAAGCGCTCACCGTGTTGAACCGGGTGCTCAACGACGAAGAGACGCTGAACACGATACGGGAAAAACTACGGCGCGAGCTGCCGACGATGTTCAACCTGTTGCGCGCCGACGCCTATCTCGTGCGCCGTCTCGTCGGACTGGTCTCTACCGCGATCGCGGAGGCCAAGGACGATCCTGATCATCCTTTCAGACGCGAGTTCGATCGCTTCGTCCGAGACTTCGTCGAGAAGCTCGGCTCCTCGCCAGACTATGCCGAGCGGATCGAGCGGTTGAAGCTGGACTTTCTGGCCCGTCCGGAAGCAGCCGAACTCGCCGAAGGCCTATGGCGAAGCGTAAGTTCGTTTCTGTCGCGGGACGCCTGCGAGCGCGATTCGATCCTCAACCGACACCTGGCGAATTTTCTGGCCGACCTCGGCCGCAAGCTCGCGACGGCGACTGAGATTCGCGCCGAGATAAACTACGGCATGGTGAAGGTCTTGCAAGCCTTCATCGGCTCCAACAAGCGCGAAATTGCAAAATTCATAACCGACCAGATCAAGTCGTGGGATGTCACGCATATGATCGACATCATTGAATTGAATATCGGTCGCGACCTGCAATTCATTCGACTTAACGGCACCTTGGTTGGCGGGCTCGCGGGGCTTGGGCTCTATGTGGGCGAGCGGGCCATGGGGTTGCAATAGGGCTCCGCCGAGGCGAGGAAGGGCCCTCGTCGCCGGCGTCAAAAGGGAGGAAAGAATGACAGAAAACCTCGGACAGCCGTTTCTGGACCTGATCAACAAATTCGGCGCCGACCTCAGCCTGCCGAAGGTCGACGTCGACAAGCTGGTTGAGGTTCAACGCAAGAACATCGACGCGCTCGGACGCGCCGCGCAGGCCGCGGGCGAGGGCGCTCAGGCGCTCGCCGCCAAACAAAGGGAAATTCTGGAAACGGCATTTCGCGAAACGACGGACGCGGTTCGCGATTTCAAGCCGACGGGGAATCCGACGGATGTCGTCGCCAAGCAGTCGGAATTCGCCAGGAAGGCGTTTGAAGCGACGCTGCAGAACACCCGCGACGTCGCTGAACTGGCTAAGAAGGCAGCGAGTGACCCGGCGACCATCATCAAGGATCGAATGCACGAAAATCTCAGTGAGCTTCGCGAAGCGCTCTCGCGCCCGAGCGGCGCCGCCAAGTCCTAACAAGGTCGCCAGCATGAATTCGGGCGGCGGCCGCAAGTCGGCCGCCGCGCCCTATCCAGGGAGCCGCACATGGCGAACGCAACCGCCGCGCCAGCGAAGGAATATGTCCCGCCGCCGGTCGACGGCGACTTCTACGGAATCAGAAATCTGCTTGGTCCCGACGAGCGCGGGATCGTCAAGCGCGTGCGCGAATTCATGGAATCGGAAGTCGCTCCGATCATCGAGGATTACTGGGGCAAGGACCAGTTCCCGCATGAGATCGTGCCGAAGCTCGCCGCGCTGGATGCGCATATCGCGGGCGTGGGCTACGAGGGCTACAGCGCCGCCGGCGGCAGTTGGCTGCTCAATGGCTTGATCGCGATGGAGTTGGCGCGCGTCGATTCCTCGATCGCGACCTTCTGGGGAGTCCACACCGGCCTTTCCGCCGGCTCGATCTATCTTTGCGGCGACGAGGCGCAGAAGCAGCGCTGGCTTCCGCCGATGATGCGTTGGGAGAAGATTGGCTCCTTTGGATTGACCGAGCCGCTTGTCGGGTCCGCGACTTCAGGCGGAATGACGACGAATTGTCGCCGTGAGGGCGACGCATGGGTTCTCAACGGCCAGAAGAAGTGGATCGGCAATTCGACGTTCTCCGACATCAACGTCGTCTGGGCTCGCGATGAAGCCTCCGGGCAGGTGAAGGGCTTCGTTGTCGCCAAGGACAATCCCGGTTTCTCGGTTGAGAAGATAAGAACCAAGATGGCGCTGCGGGTCGTGCAAAACGGTCTCATCACGTTGAAGGACTGCCGCGTGCCGGAGTCCGACCGCCTGCAGAACGCCAACAGCTTCAAGGACACCGCGAAGGTCCTGCGTATGACGCGGGCCGGCGTCGCCTGGTTCGCTGTCGGCTGCCAGATGGGCGCTTACGAGCACGCTTTGCGCTATGCGCAGCAACGCACGCAATTCGGCCGGCCGATTGGAGGCTTCCAACTCGTCCAGGACCTGCTTGTGCGTATGCTCGGCAACGTCACCGCGTGTCAGGCGATGATGGCGCGACTGGCGCAATTGCAGGACAACGGACTGTTGCTGGACGAGCACGCTTCGCTCGCCAAGGCGTTCACGACGGTCAAGTGCCGAGAAACCGTGGGATATGCGCGCGAGCTCCTGGGCGGCAACGGGATATTGCTCGAGCACCATGTCGGCCGTTTCGTGGCGGACGCGGAGGCGATCTATTCCTACGAAGGCACGCGGGAGATGAACACGTTGATTGTCGGCAAAGCCATCACCGGACTTAGCGCGTTTGTCTAACGTGCTATACTTGGTCAGCCGAGCGCAGGGAGGGGCCCCGCTTCGGAGTGACAGATGACGCCGTATTCGCCGAAGGACGCGTATCCCGATGACAGCCTTCGGGTCCTGTGGGAGGACGGCGAGCGCGTGTTCTGCCGCGGGTGGCGGCTAAACGAAGACGGCGGCCGCAGCGTGGCGCTGGGCGTGCTGCTCGTCGGGGAGCGCCCGTCGCCGGCGGCCCTCGGACGCCTCGCGCATGAGTTTGAACTGAGGGACGCACTCGACCCCCGATGGGCGGCGCGGCCGCTCGCGCTTAGCCGCGAAAAAGGTCAAACGGCGCTGTGGCTTGAGGATCCCGGTGGCGAACCGCTCGAAGGACTGGTCGGCGCGCCAATTGAGACGGGAAGGCTGCTGCGCCTCGCTATCGGCATCGTCGCTGCGCTGGGCAAGGCGCATCAGGGCGGCCTCGTGCACAAGGACCTCAAGCCGGCCCATATCCTGATCAATTGCCCGGACGGGGCGACGCGGCTCACCGGATTCGGGGTCGCCTCTCGGCTGCCTCGCGAGCGGCGCGCGCCCGAGCCGCCGGCGGCGATCGCCGGCACGCTCGCCTATATGGCGCCGGAGCAGACCGGACGAATGAACCGCTCGGTGGACTCGCGCAGCGACCTCTATTCGCTCGGCGTCATGTTTTATCAGATGCTGACGGGGCGACTGCCGTTCAGCGCGGCCGATCGCATGGAATGGGTCCACTGCCACATCGCACGAACGCCTGCGGCGCCTGCGCAAAGGTTGGGGAGCGTTCCGGCCCCGATCTCCGAGATCGTCATGAAGCTCCTCGCCAAGACAGCCGAGGATCGCTATCAGATCGCCGCCGGCGTCGAGCACGATCTCAGGCATTGTCTTGCCGAATGGGAGCGTCATGGGCGAGTCGAGCCTTTTGCGCTCGGCGAACGGGACAGGCCCGATCGGCTCATGATCCCGGAAAAGCTCTACGGGAGAGAGCACGACGTCGGGTCTCTGCTCTCAGCCTTCGATCGCGTGGTCGAGAGCGGCGCGCCGGAGTTGGTCCTGGTTTCAGGCTTTTCCGGCATCGGCAAATCGTCCGTCGTCAACGAGCTGCACAAGGCGCTTGTGCCGCCGCGTGGGATTTTTGCTTCCGGCAAGTTTGATCAGTTGAAGCGCGATATCCCTTATTCGACGCTCGCTCGGGCCTTTGAGGGTCCTGTGCGATCGCTGCTCAGCAAGAGCGATGTCGAGCTTGCGCGCTGGCGGCGCGCGTTGCTCGAGGCGCTGGGGCCGAATGGCCGCCTGATGACCGCCATTATCCCGGAATTGAAATTCGTCATCGGTGACCAGCCGCCCGTTCCAGAGCTTGAGCCCCATCAGTCAAAAGCGCGATTCCAACTCGTATTCCGGCGCTTCATCAGCGTGTTCGCCAGAGGGGAGCATCCGCTGGCGCTCTTCCTCGACGATCTGCAATGGCTGGACGGGGCGACGCTCGACCTCATCGCGGATCTTCTGACCCAGGCCGACGTGCGAAACCTGCTGCTCGTCGGCGCCTACCGGGACAACGAGGTTGACGCCGGCCATCCGCTGATGCGCAAGCTCGACGCCATCAAGACCGCCGGCGGAAAAGTCGCGGAGATCGCTCTTGCGCCGCTCAAGCCGGAGCATCTCGGTTATGTGATCGCGGACGCTCTTCGGTGCGAAGCGCAGCGCGCCGCGCCTCTCGCTCAACTGACGCACACGAAGACCGGCGGCAATCCGTTTTTCACCATTCAATTTCTGTCTTCGCTCGCGGAAGATGGGTTGCTCGGTTTCGATTATCGTGCTGCGGGCTGGGTTTGGAATATCGACCGCATCCGCGCCAGGGCCTACTCGGACAATGTCGCTGACCTCATGGTCGGCAAGCTCGCCCGTCTTCCGGATGATACCCAGGAGGCCCTCCGGCGGATGGCCTGTCTCGGCAATGTCGTCGACCTTTCGACGCTTGCGATCATATCAGGGACGTCAGAGGTTGATCTCGATGTGGCGCTGTGGGAGGCGGTTCGCCTCGATTTGGTCGAGCGTCTGTCGAACGCGTACCGGTTTGTCCACGACCGGGTGCAGGAAGCCGCCTACTCGCTAATTCCGCAGACACAGCGCGCCGCCGCCCATCTGCGGATTGGGCGGCTTCTCCTCGAGCGAGCGCCTCCCGAGAAGAGGGAGGAAACGATATTCGAGATCGTCAATCAACTCAACCGCAGCGCGGCCTTGATCAGCGAGCTTGAGGAGCGCGAGCAGCTGGCTGACCTCAACCTGATCGCGGGACAACGCGCGAAGGCGTCGACGGCATACGCCTCGGCGCTGGCCTATTTCACCGCCGGGGCGGCATTCCTGCCGCAAGACTCCTGGAGGCGCCGCCCCGATCTCGCCTTCGCGCTGGAGCTCGGCTGGGCGGAATGCGAATTCCTGACCGGCGCGCTGGCGCAAGCGGATCATCGCCTCGCCGACCTGGCCAGCCAGGCGCTCGGACGACCCGAGTTGGCCGCAGTCGCCCGGCTGCGGGAAGATCTCTTCATGACCCTCGGTCAAAGTGACCGCGCCGTCGACGTATGTCTCGAGTATCTTCGCCATGTCGATATCGCGTGGTCGGCGCGTCCGACGAAGCAGGAGGTCCGCGAAGAATACGAGCGGATCTGGCGGCGGATCGGGAGCCGCTCGATTGAAGAACTCCTCGATTTGCCCGCGATGACCGACCCCGAGCAGCGCGGGACAATGGAGGTCCTCACCAAAGCCGCGACGCCGGCAAGGTTCATCGACCAGAACCTGCAATACCTCGTCATCGGCCGCATGGTGAACCTCAGCTTGGAGCACGGCAATAGCGATGCGTCGTGTTACGCCTATGCCTTGGTCGGCGCGGTCCTCGGATCGGAATTCGGCGACTACGGCGCGAGTTCTCGCTTCGGCAAACTCGGCCTCGACCTGGTGCAGCTGCGCGGGCTCGATCGCTTCGAGGCCGGCGTCTATCTAGTCCTCGCGATCGACATCATCCCGTGGACGCAGCCCATCCGCGGCGGTCGCAGCCTGACCCAGCGCGCTTTCGACGCGGCCGAAAGACTGGGCGACCGCACGTTTGCCGGCTATAGCTGCGCCATTAAGGTCTTTGACCTTATCGCCGCTGGCGACCCGCTCCGCGATGTGCAGATCGAGGCTGAGGCAAGGCTAGACTTCGTGCGCAAGCTAAGCTCTGGCCTCCAAGTCGACATCATCACTCCACCGCTTCAGCTCATCCGGACAATGCGCGGGCTGACTCCGATCTTCGGCTCTTTCAATGACGCCGAGTTCGACGAGGCTCGTTTCGAGCGGCATCTGGAGACGGACCCACGCCTGGCGATCGCCGCCTGCCTCTATTGGATCCGAAAGCTGCAGGCGCTTGTTTTAGCCCACGACTATGGGAGCGCACTTGCCGCAGCCCTACAGGCGGAACGCTTTCTTTGGACCTCGCTGACGTTTTTCCAGTTGGCGGAGTACCATCTCTACGCCGCGCTGGCCCGCGCCGCGCTCAGCGACAGGGCGGTCGGCGAGGAGCGGGCCCACTACCTGGAGGCCTTGGCCGCCCATCACCGCCAGTTCGAGAAGTGGGCCGCGAACTGCCCGGAGAATTTCGAGAACCGCGCGGCGCTGGTCGGCGCTGAGATTGCGCGCCTCGAGGTCGCGAGATCGACGCCGAGCGACTGTACGAACAGGCCATCCGATCCGCGCGCGCCAACGGCTTCGTCCACAACGAGGCGCTCGCCTACGAATTGGCGGCGCGATTCTACGAGGCGCGCGGTTTCGAGGATTTCGCGCAAGTTTATCTGCAAAGGGCGCGCGACGGCTATCTGCGCTGGGGCGCCGATGGCAAGGTGAGGCAGCTCGAAGAGATCCATCCGCGCCTCACGATGAAGGACCTCTTGCGCCACTTCGAAGAGTACGTTCGAGGCGCCTGCGGAGGCTCTTGACCTCGCGACCGTCATCAAGGTGTCTCAGGCTATCTCGGGCGAGATCGTCCTCGAAAAGTTGCTTGAAACCCTCATGCGCGCGGCGATCGAGCACGCGGGCGCTGAGCGAGGCCTCTTGATTGCCCGGCGAGGAGGCGAACCTCGGGTAGAGGCGGAAGCGAACACGAGCGGTGAGGATGTAGCCGTGCAACTGCCGCGCGGAGCGCTCGCTCGCCGGTCGATGCCGGAGTCGCTCGTTCGATATGTAATTCGTACCCGGAGAAAGCGTGATTCTCGATGATGCGTCATCTGCAGAATCCGTTCGCTGCCGATCCCTATTTTGTTCGGCATCCCTCCCGCTCCATACTCTGTCTGCCGTTGATCAATCGGGTCAAAGTCACAGGAGTGCTCTTCCTCGAGAACAATTTGACGCCCCACGTATTCGGGGCCGCCCGCATCTCGGTCCTGACACTGATAGCCTCGCACGCCGCGATCGCTTTGGAGAATGCACGTCTGTATCGTGACGTCCAGGAGCGCGAGAAGCGACAAACAGCCACCTCCAAGATGTTGCGCATCATTTCGAATTCGCCAATTCAGTCGATGCTCGACGCAGTGGCTGAAAATGCCGCGCGTTTGAGCGACGCCGGCAATGCAGAAATATTCCGCCTGGAGGACGACCTTCTTCGTTTGGTGGCGTCATACGGAGAAATTCCGGTGGTAATCAACGCCTACCGGGGCGTTGCCACAAGCCGGGATACGGTGACAGGACGAGCCGCATGCGATCGTCGGACCATACACGTCCATGATCTTGCCGCTGAGCAGAACGAGTACCCGGTGGGCAGTAGTAACGCAAAACGAGAGGGCCATCGTACGACGCTTGCGACGCCGTTGTTGCGCGAGGACGCCCTGGTTGGAATCATTCTGGTGCGGCGATGGGAGGTCCGACCGTTTTCAGACGAAGAGATCGCGTTAATCGAGACCTTCGCCGACCACGCTGTCATCGCAATTGAAAACGCGCGCCTGTTCGAAGCGGAGAAACAACGCGCGCTCGCGCTGGCGCACGCCAATCGCGATCTGCTAGATCGCGAAGGGAAGATCCGGCGCCTGGTCAACTCCAACATTATTGGCGTCTTTTTCGGGGACTTCGAGGGTCGGATTTTCGAGGCCAATGACGCGTTTCTCCGGATCGTCGGACACGACCGCGAGGACCTCGCGGCGGGCCGCATCAACTGGCGGGATTTGACCCCCCAGGACTGGCGCGAGCGCGACGCGGGATGGATCGAAGAGCAACAACGGACCGGGGTCCGGCAGCCGATAGAGAAGGAATATTTCCGCAAAGACGGGAGCCGCGTCCCCATTTTGCTGGGTGCGGCGACCTTCGAAGAAGGAGGAAACCAATCTGTCACTTTCGTGCTCGATTTGACTGAACGCAAGCTTATCGAAGTGGCGTTGCGGGAGAGCGAAGCAAAATTACGCGACTATGCCGAAACGGCCTCCGATTGGTTCTGGGAGATCGATCCGGAATACAAATTCACGCTGCTGACCGAGAATGCGTTTGGTTCAAACGCGGCCAATCGAATCGGCGCGGCGTGCTGGGATCACGCTCTTGACCTTGAATCGGAACCCGAGAAGTGGCGGCTTGTTCGGACCGCGCTTGATTCACGCCAACCCGTCCGTGACTTCGTTTATCTCGCCGTGGGCGGCAACGGCGCTCCAATGTATGTAAGATCCAGCGGCAAGCCCGTGTTTGACGCCGACGCGCGGTTCCGTGGCTATCGCGGCACCGGGTCCGATGTGACGGCGACAATGCGCGCCCTGGAGGAGCATGAGCGGCTACGCCAACTCGAGTCGGATCTGGCCCACATGAACCGACTGAGCTTGATGGGCGAACTCGCCGCTTCGCTCGCCCACGAAATCGCGCAACCGGTTGGAAGCGCCCGAAACAACGCCCGCGCCGCCCTCAATTTTTTAGACAAGCACCCGCCGGACCTGCGCGAGGTCATGGAAGCGCTCAGATGTGTCGTCGGGGATGCCGGCCGTGCTGGCGCCATCATCGACCGGATTCGCGATTACATCAAAAAGGCGCCGCCGAAAACCGACCAATTTGATCTCACTCAGGCGATCAATGAGGTGATTGCTTTGGCGCGAAGCGCGATCGGCAAGAATGGTGTTTCCGTCCACACGCGGCTGACGACGCGAATGGCGCCCGTCAGAGGCGATCGCGTGCAGTTGCAGCAAGTCCTCCTGAACCTGGTCCTGAACGCGGTCGAAGCGATGAGCGGGGTGGGCGATGAGGCGCGGGAGCTGACGATCACCACCGAACAAAACCAGACGACCGGCTTCCTCGTCACGGTGCGCGATTCCGGGCAAGGCATCGATCCCGGGCATCTCGAACGCGTTTTCGACGCGTTCTATACAACCAAATCCAGCGGCGTCGGGATGGGACTGTCGATCTGCCGGTCGATCGTCTCGGCCCATGGCGGCCGACTTTGGGTGGAGCCTAACAAGCCGCGCGGCGCCGCGTTCCTGTTCACCTTACCCAGTGCGCTAGGGAGTTCGTGAATTCCCTTCATCTGCGTCGTCGCGACGGAGCGCCGCGCCAATACATCGCAACAGATGCTCCTGATCGACCGGCTTGCGAAGGTAACAAACGACGCCGTCCTTCAAAGCGCGGGCCATGACGTCCTCATCAGGGTAAGCGGTCACCAGGATTGTCGGAATCGCACGCCCCGCCGCGATGAGGCGCCGATGAAGGTCAAGACCCGTCATCGCCGGCATATTGATGTCGGCGATCAAACAGGCTGTTTCGGCTAGACGACGCGACGCGAGGAAATCAGCCGCGGCCGCGAAAGTCTCGACGCGGTAGCCCAATGACCTCATCAGCCGCCTCATGGATTCGCGAAAAAAGCGGTCGTCTTCAACGACCGAGACCAGTGGCGCTTTCGGCATTTGGCCTCCAGCGGGGCGTCCTCAGTAGAGCCTTCGCGCCCGAATGCGGGTTTCGCAACCTGCGCCGAAGACCGCCGCCAGCGCAATAGCGTAAGGCCCACATTTTGGCTTATGCCGAACAGCACTCCACAGCAAGGTCGAGGTCGGCCGAGCGGACGTAAACTTTGGCTTATACCACTCCTCAATGATCAGTACCCATGTGCCCACCTGCGCAGTCCGATGGACATGATGCGCCACGGTCGGTCGATGAGGGTTTTCCAAGCGTAACAGCAGTGATCGAGGATGTCTTCGTAGGATTTGAAGATGCGGTTGGACAGCCAGTTTTCACGCATGAATTGCCAAACGTTCTCCTGCGGGTTGAGTTCGGGACATTTGGCGGGCAGCGCGACGATGGTGATGTTGGGCGGGACAACGAGAGCGCCGGAGAGATGCCAGCCGGCTTGATCGACGAGCAAAGCCGCATGCGCGCCGGGCGCGACGTTCTTGGCGATTTCGGCCAGATGCAGGTTCATCGCCTGCGTGTCGCATCGCGGCAGGACGAGAGCGGCGCCCTTGCCTTCCTTCGGGCAGATCGCGCCGAAGATGTAGGCCGACGCCGTGCGCTGGTCTTTCGGCGCGCTCGGCCGCGAACCTCGCTTGGCCCATCGGCGCGTGATCTTGTTCTTCTGGCCGATGCGCGCCTCGTCGGCGAACCAAACTTCTATGTCGCCGGTCTTGACGCCTTGCTTGTGGGCGATCTCCTCCAGGCGCGCGGGGAAGTTTTTTTAAAATCCTCAATGGCGCCTTCGGCCTGCGCGTGATGGCGCGGGCGGGCGGTGAGCTTACGGTAGTTCATCGCGTGCAATTCGCGGCTCATCGTCTGCTCGGAAAGCGAAACGCCGAACTCCAGATGCGCCCACTGACACAGGTCGACGATCCGCCAGCGCACGACGCCATGGATTGCGGGAAGCGGGCCGCTCTCCACGACCGCCGCCAGCGCCTTGCGTTGCGCTGCGTCGAGAATGGACGTCCGGCCAGGGGCTGTCTTGTTGATCAGCCCATCCGGCCCTTCGGCGTTGAATCTGACCACCCAGTCCCGGACGATTTGCAGCGTCACTCCGCCGATCTTGGCGGCCTCCGACCGGCTGGCTCCGTCATAGATCGCCGCCAGCGTCAGAAGACGCCGCGTCTGCGCTCCGTTCTTCGACGCCCGCGCCGAAGCGCGCAGCTCCGCCGCCTCAAAATCCGACCGAAGCGCAATCCCTCTCATGGCGAACCTCTCCCGTTCGCCCGTTTGAATCACCCCCCACGCCGATTGGGAAATCGCAAATGAGTCAACATTCGTGGGGACTGGTATTAGGCCGCGCGGTCATACGCGATAATTGGGCTATTCTGCGCCGCTGCTTGGGTGTATATCATACGCATCAGTCCCGATGAGGCTCCAATAAATTCCCTTATACCTGATCGCGAAAGACTGCGATGCCTAGTACAACGCCAACCGTCCTGGTCATCGACGATGACCCTAACCTTCGAGACTCCGTCGGGCGACTGCTGCGATCGCTCGACCTGGAGGCTCGACTATTTGCGTCTGTTTCCGAGTTTCTTAAATCCGATCCGCCGGACGGCCCCGCCTGTCTGGTGCTCGACGTAAGGCTTCCGGGGCAAAGCGGTCTTGATTTTCAGCGCGAACTCGGCGGCAGGAACACACAGCTTCCTATCATCTTCATCACCGGGCATGCGGATATCCCGATGTCTGTTCAGGCGATGAAGGGCGGCGCCATCGAGTTTCTAACCAAACCCTTCCGTGATCAGGAACTCCTCAACGCTATTCAACTCGGTCTGTCGCGCGATCGCGCACGGCGTTCGAGCGAAGAGGCTTTGGCCGCCCTTAAGAAGCGCTTCGTGTCGCTTAGCCCCAGGGAGCGCGAGATCATGATTCAGGTGGCTCGGGGGCGCCTCAGCAAACAAATTGCCGGGGATATTGGCATCTCCGAAGCCACGGTGAAGGTTCACCGCAGTCGGGCGATGCGGAAGATGAACGCGCAATCGCTGCCGGAGCTCGGCAGGATGGCCGACAAGCTTCAACTGGTGCCGGAGACGCCGCAACATTCTTGAGCGACGCCTCAAATCCGCGGTCGGGCCATAAGGCAGACCTGTCGGCCCGCGCCGCCCGCCAATTAACTGCGACGTCATCCTATTCCGCGCCACATTTCCCAGGCGCTCTTTCCGGCGCAGCGCGCGTTCGACTGGGACCAATAGCGGTCCTCAACAAGTTCGCGCTATCCAATTCGCTGCCGCAAATAAACAAAGGTTAAGGGTGGCGATACCTTGACGCCATCGGCCACGCCCCCCGCGCAATAGACCGCGGCGGCCCACATCATCAATGTGCGTCGCAGCAGAACGCGGGGATGTTCGCCGGTCGGATGTCACGATGTCCCCGATGCGGCGCGATGGTTCGTCTTGCGCGCTCATCTGGTCGGACGTTCGGCGAGGCCCTTCCCCGGGTTCGCCTGCGCTCTGCCTCGGTGTAGCCAAAGGTACGCGCAATGGACATGTCGGCATTGCTGCTATCGCGACTGCAGTTCGCGTTCACCGTCTCCTTCCACATCGTCTTCCCATCCTTCACAATCGGACTTGCGGCGTGGTTGACGACGATCGAAGCGATGCACCTGGCGACCGGGCGACCGGCCTATCGCGTCGTCTTCGACTTCTGGCTCAAGATTTTCGGCATCGCCTTCGGGCTCGGCGTGATCTCCGGCATCGTGATGGCCTTCGAGTTCGGCACGAATTGGAGCGAGCTCTCGCGGGCGTCGGGGCCGATACAGGGACCGCTCCTCACATACGAGACCTTCACCGCCTTCGCGCTCGAAGCGAGCTTCTTCGGCATCCTGCTGTTCGGCCAACAGAGAGTTCCGCCGTGGTTCTATCTGTTCTCGACAGCCATGGTCGCGCTCGGCACCACATTCTCTGCGTTCTGGATCATGGTCAACAACAGCTGGATGCAGGCCCCGGTCGGTTACGCCATCGAGAACGGCGAATTCGTCGCCATTGATTGGAGCAAGATCATTTTCAGCCCCGTAGTCTGGGTCCGCTTTCCACATATGCTGCTCGCCTCGTACTTGACGGGCGCGTTTTGCGTCGCCGCGACCGGCGCTTGGTATCTCCTGCGCGGCGACTTCCTGGCCGAAGCGCGCATCATGCTGCGCATGGGCCTCTATTTCGCCGCCGTTCTCCTGCCGGTGCAATTGTTTTTCGGTCACCTTGCGGGCGACTTCGTTCATGACCATCAGCCGGCAAAATTCGCGGCGATCGAAGGGCGCTGGCATGACGAACAGCCGGCGAGCGAGGTGCTGATGGCTCTGCCCAATTCCGCCTCCGAGACAAACCGTTTCGCCGTCAGCGTTCCGGTCCTTGGCAGCCTGATCGCCAGCATGAGCGTCCACTCAAAGGAAATCGGCCTGACCGATTTTCCGGCCCTGGACAGGCCGCCGGTGCTCATCCCGTTCTTCGCGTTCCGCATCATGGTCGGTTGCGGGATGGCGATTCTGCTGCTCGCCTGGCTCGGGACCTATCTCTGCGTCAAGGGCCGCCTCGAGCAAAATCGCCCGCTGCTATGGTGCGTGTTTCTCAGCTTCCCTCTGCCCTATATCGCGATTCTGACTGGCTGGTTCACCGCTGAGGTCGGTCGCCAACCTTGGACGATCTATGGCTTGCTGCGCACTTCGCAGGCGCTGACGCCTTTCCTGACGACTCGCGAAGCGGCGATCTCGCTTGTCGCCTTTGGCTCGGTCTATCTGTTCATCTTCAGCTTCGGCGTCCTCTACATCTATCGCCTGCTTCGCGCCGGCCCCCTCGGCAGTCTCGCGCTGCCGCCGAAAGCCGCGGTCCCCAGCCGTCCGATGTCCGTCCTCGATCAATCAGCCCTGCCGGGCTCGCCCGACTTCGCGCCTGGAGAATAGCCGATGATTCTCTTCTGGGCCGCCATCCTCGCGATCAGCACGCTGCTCTACGTACTTCTCGACGGCTTCGATCTTGGCGTCGGCATCCTCAGCGCAGGAGCGGGCAGCCATGCGAGGCGGGACGCCATGATGAGCGCCATCGCCCCGATCTGGGACGGCAACGAGACCTGGCTCGTCGTGACCGGCGTCGTGGTCTGGGGCGCCTTCCCGATTGTCTATGCGACGCTGCTGTCGGCCTTCTATCTCCCGCTGACACTGATGCTGGCGGGGCTGATCCTGCGCGGCGTCGCCTTCGAATTCCGGCATCAGACCGAGCGCTGGCGCTGGCTGTGGGATGCGAGCTTCGCCGGAGGATCGCTCGTCGCCGCCTTCACGCAAGGCCTGACGGTCGGCGCGCTCGTCAAGGGTCTCCCGATCGCCAATGGCCAGTATATCGGAGGCGACCTCGGTTGGCTGAGCCCCTTCGCGCTCCTCTGCGGCGTCGGCCTCTGCGTAGGATACGCGCTGCTCGGCGCCTGCTGGCTCGTTCGCAAATGCCACGGCGACGTTCGCGACTCCGCCTACCGGCTCATTTCGTTGCTGGCCGTCGCGTTGATGCTGTTTCTAATCGTGGTTTTCGGGTTTGCGCTTGTTGAGCAACTGCGGGTCATGAACAGATGGCTCGAACGGCCTTATCTCTTTGTCTTTCCCGCCATCGGGCTCGTATGCGCGATCCTCCTGGCCACGAGTCTCCAGAGGCGCAGCGATAACGCACCGTTTCGGATCGTAGCGGTCATCTTCGCCGCCGCGTTCGGCACGCTGGCTTTCTCCTTCTGGCCCTACATAGTTCCTTTCTCGATCACGATCGAGGCAGCGGCCGCGCCGCATTCGAGCCTGGCCTTCATGTTCTGGGGCGCCGGTCTCTTCATTTTCCCCCTAATGCTTCTGTACACGGCGACCAACTACACGGTGTTCAGGGGCAGAGTGCGGCCGGACACCAATCACTACTATTAATAAAAAACGCAGAGGAGCGGCGCATGAGCAAGCGAGTAGCAGATGTACTTATCGAGACGCTGCAAGCGGCTGGCGTGAGGAATTGCTACGGGATCGTCGGCGACACGCTGAACCACATCGCGCACGCCATCGATCGCAGCGAGATCGATTGGGTCCATATGCGGCACGAGGAAGCCGGCGCCTTCGCCGCGCAAGCCGAAGCGCAGCTCACCGGCCGACTCACAGCCTGTGCGGGAAGCTGCGGTCCTGGCGGTCTCCATTTCATCAATGGCCTCTACGAGGCCAATCGCAACCGCGCCCCTGTCATCGTGATCGCCACCCAGATCATACGGCATGACATAGGATTCGAATCCATTCAGGAGATCGATTTCAACGCCGTATTTAAGGGCTGCAGCGTCTTCTGCGAGATGATCCTGACGCCGGAGCAGGCCCGCCGCAAAACGGTTGCGGCCTGCCAGGCGGCTCTGACAAAACGCGGCGTCGCCGTGCTGATCGTCCCCGCGGACATCGCCAATTCCAAAGCGCATGACGAATTGCCCTATGCTGTCCATACCTCGCGCCCGCTTCTTCGCCCCAGCGACGCGGACCTCAACGTGATCGCCGCCGTCCTCAATCGGAGCAAGGCGATCACGATCTACGCCGGCGCTGGTTGCGCCGGGGCGCATGACGAAATCGTCGCGACGGCGTCGCGATTGAAGGCGCCGATGGCTCACACGTCCCGCGGCAAGGACTTCGTCGAGTACGACAACCCTTACAATGTCGGCATGACCGGCATCATCGGCGGTCCTGCCGCCTATCACGCCGTTCTCGATTGCGACGCGTTGTTGCTGCTCGGCGCCGACTTCGCCTGGCCGCAGTTCTATCCAAACAAGGCTACGATCGTTCAGATCGACGAGAATCCGACGCATATCGGTCGGCGACATCCGGTAGCGATCGGCGCGGTCGGCGATGTCAGGTCGACCCTGCAAGCCTTGCTGCCGCGCCTTCAGCAACACGAAGACAACGCGTTCCTGGAGGGCCACCTTCAGAGGCATGAAAAAGACCAGGCGGCGGCGAAGGCCGAGACGGCGTCCGGCTCGGACGCCATTTCCGGCACGTACCTGACAAAAGTGATCAATCAGCACGCGGCCCCAGACGCCCTCTTCACCGCGGACGACGGGACCGCGCTGGTCTGGGCGCTTCGCCATATCGAAACTGGCGGCAGACGGCGGACCTTCGGCAGTCTGCTGCATGGCACCATGGCGAGCGCAATGCCCTCCGCGCTCGGCCTGCAAAAGTGTCAGCCGGGGCGACAGGTCGTCTGTCTTGCGGGAGATGGCGGCTTCGCCATGCTGCTTGGCGACCTGCTGACCGCCGTTCAGGAAAACCTGCCGATCAAGATCGCCGTCTACGACAACGGCAAGCTCGGCTTCATCGATATCGAGCAGAAGGCGGCCGGCCTCATCCCCGTCTTCACGGCCTTGAAGAATCCGGATTTCGGCGAAGTCGCCAGGGCGATGGGTCTTTGGGGACGTCAGGTTTCGAAGGCGGGGGAACTCGAGGAGTCCGTGCAGACGTGGCTCGCGCAGCCCGGCCCCGCGGTGCTCGATGTGAAGGTGAAACCTATGCAATTGGTCACGCCGCCTTCGCCCCTCGTTTCGCCGGAGGCCGTGGTCGGGATGGCCGTCTACACCGCCAAGGCGATGCTGCATGGCAAAGGCCAGGACGTCTGGGAAATGCTGGTCGAGAACATCACGTGATCAAGTTGGATCGCGCCTCAGCCATCGCGCGGGCGCCGTGATCGTTCGGGCTGCGGCGCGTGCGGGCCGCCCCCGAAGCCGGTCCCTTCGCACTCGCCCCGCGAAGTTTGAACAAAAGGAACAACAGCATCCCGACATCATCAGCAGCCGTGTGTCTTTCGCGGGGCGCCGCGTTCAAAACTGCTTCCCGAGCCCGCGCGGTCCGGCGTCCAGCGAGCGCCGTTAGGCAATCGAACCATCCTTTGAATGCAATTCACAGCAAGGAGAACTGACATGGCTGTCGCAGCCGAAAGAAAAGCCACCGAACCGAAGCACCTCCCGGCCCCGAACAGCGATTTCTATGAGCTCTATGAAACCTTGAGTCCTGAGGAACTCGCAGCAGTGAAGCGGGTGCGCACGTTCATGGAGACCAAGGTCGCGCCGGTCATCACCAAATACTGGGTCGAAAACGCGTTTCCCTTCGAACTGCTGCCGGCGGTGAAGGAGATGGGCATCGGCGGTATCGGAATGCGTGGCTACGGCTGCGCGGGTGGAAGCTTGGCGCTGCTGGGCTTCGTGCAAATGGAGCTTGCGCGCGTCGACCCCTCGTTCTCGACGTTCATTGGCGTTCACGTCGGCCTGGCGATGGGTTCGATCTACATCGACGGTTCAGAGGAGCAAAAGCAGAAGTGGTTGCCCCCGATGGCGCGCTTCGAAAAGATCGGCTGTTTCGGCCTGACAGAGCCTCTGGTGGGGTCCGGCGCCAGCGGCGGCCTGCTGACCACGGCGAAGCGCGACGGCGATGATTGGATTCTAAATGGCGAGAAGCGGTGGATCGGCAACGCGCCCTGGTGCGATGTCTCCATCATCTGGGCGCGCGACGTCGCGGACAACCAGGTCAAGGGTTTCATCGTCGAGAACAAGACGACTCCCGGTTTCAGCGTGGAAAAGATCGAAAACAAGATCGCGCTGAAGGTGGTCCAGAACGGGCACATCACGTTGCGGGACGTTCGTGTGTTGGAAGCCAACCGCCTCCAGGGCGGCAACTCGTTCCGCGACACGGCCAAGGTGTTGAAGATGACCCGCTACGCCGTTGCCTGGATGGCGACGGGATGCGCGATGGGCGCCTATGAGACCGCGCTCAAATATGCGCAGGAGCGGATGCAGTTCGGCAGGCCTATCGCCTCGTTCCAGTTGGTGCAGGACCTGCTCGCCAAGATGATCGCCAACATAACGGCCTCGCAATGCTTGATCGTGCGGCAAGCGCAATTGCATGTCGAAGGCAAGCTGTCCGACGCCCATGCGGCGCTCGCCAAAGCGTTCTGCACCGCCAAATGCCGCGAGACGGTTGCTTGGGCGCGCGAAGTGTTGGGCGGCAATGGCATCGTCGCCGACTACAAGGCGGCGCGGTTCTTTACAGACTGCGAAGCGCTCTATTCCTACGAAGGCACATATCAGATGCAGAATCTGATCGTCGGCAAGGCGATCACGGGCCTCGGCGCCTTCCTATGACGCGTCGGGCGAGCCGGCGCTGACCGCGGTTCGCCCGCTTTCCTTTTCAGACAGGAGACACGGGATATGGATTCCGCAACGGAAACGCTTGCGGCCTCGTCAGAGGCGCCCGCCCTCAACCTCGAAAACGTCCTCTATAAGACAAAGGGCGCGATCGCCTATGTGACCGTCAATCGGCCCAAGGTGCTCAACGCCCTCAACACGCCGACCTGGACCGACCTGCGACGCGCCTTTGAGCACGCCCGCGACGACGCGACCGTGCGCGGCGTCATTCTGACCGGGGCCGGCGACAAGGCCTTCATCGCCGGAGCCGACATCAGCGAGCTCGCGCGCATCACTGCCTTCGAAGCCGAGCAGTCGAGCCGGTTCGGACAGGGAGTCCTCGATCTCATCGAAGACCTGGGCAAACCGGTGATCGCGGCAGTCAACGGCTTCGCGCTCGGCGGCGGCTGCGAGACCGCGATGGCCTGCACCCTGCGGCTCGCGGTGGAAAGCGCTAAGTTCGGCCAGCCGGAAGTGGCGCTCGGGCTGATTCCCGGCGGCGGGGGGACGCAGCGCCTGCCGCGGCTCGTCGGCAAGGGACGCGCGCTGCATCTGATCCTTTCCGGAGAGATGATTGGCGCGCAGGAGGCCTATCGCATCGGCCTGGTCAACGAGATCGTTCCTGCAGCCGATCTGATAACGCGCGCCGAGGCGATACTGACGAAGATGGCCGCCAACGCGCCGATCGCCGTCAAGTTCGCGCTCGAGGCGGCAAATAAAGGGATGGATACGAGCCAAGGCGAAGGCCTGCTGCTCGAAGCCTCGTACTTCGGCCTCTGCGCCGCAACCGATGACAAGCGCGAGGGGACATCCGCCTTCCTCGAAAAGCGCGCGCCGCAATTCCACGGGCGCTGAAAGGCGCTCATCCGCAGCAACTCAAGGAAAGTCCCATGGCGAACGAAAATATCTTCTCCGGCCTGAAGGTGGTTGATCTCGCGAGCTTCATCGCCGGTCCCAGCGCCGCCGTGATCTTGTCCGATTACGGCGCCGACGTCATTAAAGTGGAGCCACCCGCGGGAGATCTCTGGCGACACGCACACAAGCTGCCGCCGCAACCTCAATCGGACGTCCCCTATCAGTGGCACCTGGCCAATCGCAACAAGCGCGGCCTCGCGCTCGACCTGAAGTCGCCGAGCGCAACGCAGGTTATGGAACGGCTCGTCAAATGGGCCGACGTCCTGATCGTCAATACGCCGCATCCCGCGCGCAAGCGTTTGAAGCTTGAATACGACGATGTGGCGCAGTGGAACGCGCGCCTGATCTACGCGGATCTCACCGGCTTTGGCGAGAAGGGACCGGACGCGGAACTGCCCGGCTTCGACATCACCTCGTACTGGGCGCGCAGCGGGTTGCTCTCGATGACCCGCGACGCCGGCGCGCCGCCAACTTGGCCTGTTGCGGGTAGCGGCGACAACGCCACCGCCGTCGGTCTCTATTCCGCGATCGTCACCGCGCTCTATCGCCGCGAGCGCACCGGCAAGGGAGCCTATGTCACGACGTCGCTGCTCGCCGAGGGTGTCTGGTCGGCCAGCGTCTCGATCCAGGCCGCGCTGTGCGACGCCAAGTTTTACGGGCTGCATGATCGGAAGAACCCCGCCAATGCGGCGCTGAACGTCTATCGCGCCTCCGACGATGTCTGGTTTGTCCTGATTGTGACATCGGACAAACTCGAGGCGGTGGCGAAGGCGGTCGGCCTTTCCGACCTTCACACCGATCCGCGGTTCTCCGATCCGGCCAAGCTCATGGCCAACATGCCGCAACTCGCCGGCATTCTCGATGAGGTGTTTGCCAAGGAGCCGATGGCGCATTGGCACGAAGTGTTCAACGGCGTTCACGTCACCTTCGGCGCTGTGCGCGGCCCGCAGGAGGTGATCAAAGACCCGCAGCTGCGGCTGAATGGCATCGTCGTTCCACTTGAAGGCGTGGGCGGGACGCTCACTTCGACAATCAGCAGTCCGATTCAGGTGCACGGCGTCGACAAGGCGTCTGCGAAACGCGCTCCGAGGATCGGCGAGCACAATCAGCAGGTTCTCGAGCAGCTCGGATTCAGCGCGGCCGAGGTCGATGCGTTGCGCGCAAGCGGAACCGTTCCTCACGAAAAGGAACGTGCGGCGTAACGTTCAAACAGTTCGGAGCCGATCGTGGTTGACGCATTCGGGGGCGGTGGCCTGCGCCGCCGATAGCCAGACGAAAGGAGTGTCATGTCGAAAGTGCTGTTTCTCTACTACTCTACCTACGGCCATATCGAGATCATGGCGAACGCCGTGGCCGAAGGCGCCCGCCAAACCGACGCGCAAGTCGACGTCAAGCGTGTGCCCGAGTTGGCGCCCGAGGAAGTCGCCGCGAAGGCGCATTACAAGATCGATCAGGCCGCGCCGATCGCAACGATCGAAGAGGTCGCAAACTACGACGCGATCATCATTGGCGCGAGCACCCGGTTCGGCCGGCTATCGTCGCAAATGGCGAATTTCCTCGATCAGGCCGGCGGGCTCTGGGCGCGCGGCGCCCTGCACGGCAAGGTCGGCGGCGCGTTCACCTCGACCGGTACGCAACACGGCGGTCAGGAGACAACGTTGTTCTCGATCATCACCAATCTCCTGCACTTCGGCATGGTGATCGTCGGCCTCGACTACGGTCATGCCGGCCAGATGACGCTCGCAGAGATAACAGGCGGCTCGCCCTACGGCGCCACGACGATCGCCGGCGCCGATGGCGCACGCCAACCGACCGCGAACGAGCTTGAGGGAGCTCGCTATCAGGGCCGCAAGATCGCGGCGGTCGCCAACAAGCTGCACGGCTGAGCATTCGATCCAGGAGGCAAACGATGAACGAGATTGTGACCGAGCATTCCGAAGGCGTGCTTCGCATCGAATTGAACCGCCCGTCCAGCGGAACGCGATGACCCAGAGCATGTACTTGTCTCTTGCAGATGTCTGCGCCGACGCCGCCAAAGACGAACGCACGCGTGTCGCGCTCTGGCATGGCGCGGGCGATTCGTTCTGCGCCGGCAACGATATCGAGGATTTCCTCAACAACGCTCCGGGGCCGGGAGACTCTCCGCAAGCCCGGTTGATGAGCGCACTGGTCGACTTCGACAAGCCGATCGTCGCCGCGGTCCAAGGCGCGGTCATCGGAGGGGGGACGACCATGCTGACGCTCTGTGATTTCGTCTACGCGGGCGAAAGCGCGAAGTTCCGCATGCCCTTCATCGATCTTGGCCTGGCGCCGGAGTTTGGATCGAGCTGCTCGATTCCGGCAAGGATCGGGCACATCAGGGCCGCGGAGCTGATCCTGTTGGGAATGCCCTTCGACTCCAGACGCGCCGCGGAACTGGGCTTGGTCACTCAGGTCGCGCCCGATCACAGCGTTCTCGCCACGGCGACCGAAGTGGCGCGGAAACTGGCGACGAAGCCGGCCGGCGCCCTGCGGGCTAGCAAGAGACTCATGCGGGCGCCATTCGTCGATCAGATCAAGGCCGCGATGAAGCTCGAGAACGAGCAGTACAGCGTAATGCTCAGGTCCGCGGACGCGAGGGAAGCGTTCGCGGCGTTTCTGGAGAAGCGCCCGCCTGATTTCACCAAGACCGGGAAATCCGCCGCGGCCGCCTAGCCGCGGCTCGCTTGAACACGCCGGGTCAAAACCCGCTCGCAAAGGAGAAGACCATGAATGAGAAGTCTCGCAACCAAATCGAAGGCCGCCACCGACGGCAGCGCCGCGGTCGGTCGTTTGTTCGTACTCGAGTTGAGCAGCAACCGAATCTATTCGATGCGACCTGACGGCTCGGACCGGAAGGACGTTGTCGCCGAGTGTCAACTGCCGGACGGCGTCGCGCTCGACGTCGAGGCCGGCCACATTTACTGGACAAACATGGGTCGAAGCCCGGCGACAAACGACGGCTCGATCGAGCGGGCCGATCTAGACGGCGGCAATCGAACAATCATCGTTCCGTCCGGGACTACATATACGCCCAAGCAGATCCAACTCGATAAGAGGAACGGCAAGCTCTACTGGTGCGACCGCGAAGGGATGCGGGTCATGCGCGCGAACCTCGACGGCTCGCTCATCGAAACACTAGTCGAGACAGGCCGAGGCGACTCCGACCGCCGCGACCAGACAAGGTGGTGCGTGGGCATCGCCATCGATCCCGTCCGCCAGCAGATCTACTGGACGCAAAAGGGGCCGGACAACGCGGAAAAGGGCCGCCTCCTGCGCGCCGGGCTCGATATTCCCAAAGGCGAAACCGCCGCCAACCGCTCCGACATCGAGGTCTTCTTCGACCGTTTGCCGGAGCCGATTGATCTCGAACTCGATCTGAAAAATCGCATGCTTTATTGGACGGATCGCGGCGACCCGCCCCGAGGCAACACGGTCAACCGCGCCTCCATCGACGCCAAGCCCGCCGCGCCGGAGATCCTCATCACGCATCTGATGGAAGGGATCGGCGTCGCTCTCGATGTCCCCGGAGATCGGATGTTCGTCACCGATTTCGGCGGCTCCGTCTACTCCGCGAAGCTCGACGGGACCAGCGAGCGCAATTTTCTCTTCGCGCAGGGCAATCTCACTGGCATCGCCTACGCCGAAATCTGAAGCCTCGATCAACGGGAGAAACAAACATGTCCGACATGGTGAGACCCATTCGCCAAATCGCAATCATCGGTACGGGCGTTATTGGCGCGAGCTGGGCGGCGCAGTTCCTGGCGAAGGGGCTGGACGTCGTCGCCACCGACATCGCCCCGGACGCCGAGTCCTCGCTCAGGCGGTTCGTCAAGGCGGCTTGGCCCGCTCTCGAAAGATTGGGCCTTGCGCCAGGCGCTTCGCAATCCCGCCTCTCGTTCACGGCTGATCTGCCGACCGCCATGCGAACGGCCGACTTCGTGCAGGAAAACGGGCCCGAGCGGATCGACTTCAAGAAGAAGCTGTATCGCCAGCTCGACGAGTTGCTGGCCGCCGACGTGATCATAGCTTCGAGCTCGTCGGGCCTCACCATGAGCGCGATCCAATCGGATTGTCCGCTTCATCCCGAGCGCTGCGTCATCGGTCATCCCTTCAATCCGCCGCACCTGGTTCCGCTGGTCGAAATCGTCGGCGGCGCGAAGACTTCGGAGGCGACAATTCGGCGCGCGACAGAATTCTATGACTTGCTCGGCAAGCAGACGGTCCGTCTGCGCAGGGAGGTCCCGGGCCACGTCGCCAATCGCCTGCAGTCGGCTCTGGCGCGCGAGGTCTATCATCTCGTCGCCGAAGACGTCGTCAGCGTCACCGACGTCGACAAGGCGCTGTGCTGGGGGCCTGGGCTTCGCTGGGGCATCATGGGGCAAGTCCTGCTCAACCACCTCGGCGGCGGCCAAGGCGGCATCGAACATTTCTTCGAGCAATTCACGGGTCCGATGACGGCGTGGTGGAAGGTGCTCGGCTCGCCCGAATTGACGCCCGCCGTGCAAGGCAAACTCGCCGCCGGGCTGCACGAAGAGGTGGGCACCCGCTCGATCGCCGAGCTCGAAGACCAGCGTGATGAGGTCCTGCTCGGATTGCTCGAATTGCGCAAGAAGATCGAGGGTGCCGCCGCATCGCGATGAAGGCGGCTCGCGCGCGCTTGCCCCGGGCTTTTCCACGAGCGCGCCAGACCTGGACGAGGCAAGACAATGAGCAATGCATTGCAAGATGTGGCGACACGCCATGTAGAAGCGTCTCTGCAGTCCGATGGCGCGACTTCGCCGCGCGCCACGGTTGGGCCGGGCGCGCGAAAGCGTGTCGTGATCGTTGGCGCGGGCTTCGCGGGCGTCGCCGCGGCGCGGGCTCTCGGGCGATCTGAAGCCGATGTGATTCTCATCGATCGGCGCAACCACCACATCTTCCAGCCGCTGCTCTATCAGGTGGCGACCGCGGTTCTAGCCCCGTCAGAGATCGCCGCCCCCATTCGACACCTCCTTGGCAGGCAGGTTAACCTCAGCGCGCTGCTGGGAGAGGCGACTGGCGTCGATCTCGACGCCCGCACAGTTGCCGTGCAATGCCCCGGCGTCGGGGCGCGCGAAGTCGCTTTCGATTTTCTGGTGGTCGCCGCCGGAATGCGACCGAGCTATTTCGGTCACGACGAATTTGCGCGCTACGCGCCCGGCCTCAAGAACCTCAGCGACGCGGAGACTATCCGCGCGAAAATCCTCGGCGCCTACGAACTCGCAGACTCGACCGACGACACCAGCGAACGCGCGCGCGCGATGACGTTCATCCTGGTTGGCGCGGGGCCTACCGGCGTGGAGCTGGCGGCTTCCCTGGCGCAGATGGCGACACTCACCCTGCGCGGGCAGTTCCGAAATATCGATACCGCCAGAAGCACAATCATTCTGGCCGAAGGGGGCGCGCGAATTCTCCCGACATTCGCCGAACGTCTGGCCGGCAAGGCTGCGCGAAGGCTCGAGAAGCTCGGCGTCAAGATCATGACCGGCGTCAAAGTCGAAAAGGTCGACGAGAACGGCGTCGTCGCCAACGGAGAAAGGATTCCGAGCGCAACCGTGTTGTGGACCGCGGGCGTCGCGCCATCGCCGCTCTTGAAGCAGCTTGGCGGCAAGACCGACAGAGCGGGGCGAGCGGCGGTCGGACCTTTCATGAACCTGGAGGGCGTGGCCGGCGTGTTTGTGGTCGGCGACGCCTCCTCAGTGGTATCGAAAGATCGGCCGGTGCCGGGCGTCGCGCAAGCGGCGATCCAGCAAGGACGCTATGTCGGGCGCCTGATCTCGCGCCAGCTCGAGGGCCATGAACCCGAACAACCGTTCCGATATTTCGACAAAGGCAATATGGCGGTGGTCGGCAAGAATTTCGCGATTCTGGAGAGCGGGCGGCTCCAAATGAGCGGGTTCGCCACATGGCTCGTTTGGGTTTTTCTGCATCTGATGTCGCTGCCGCAACTGCAGAACCGGCTCAGGGTGCAAAGGCAATGGCTCTGGTCCTATTTCACCGGACAGCGCGGTTCGCGATTGATCCCGGAGCCGTCGCGCGCCGCCGCCCTAGAGCCGGGGAGCCGAGCGGATTCTTCGCCATGAATCCAAACTACGTTCCCGCTTTGGCGGCGCTGGCGGGATCAGCGATCGGCGGCATGACTTCATTCGCGTCAGCCTGGCTCAATCGGGCGCGCCAGGATAGGGCGACCCGGTTGTCGCAGGACAAGGCGAGACGGCAGAAGCTATACATGCTGTTCATCGACGAAGCGTCGAAACTCTACGCCGACGCGCTCGTGCACGACCAGGCGGAGATTTCCGCGCTCGTCAGCGTCTATGCTCTCATCGGCCGGATGCACGTTCTGTCGAGCCCGGTTATCATCGAGAGTGCAGAGGCGGTCGTTCGAACGATCGTTGATACTTATTTCTCGCCCAACAAGACATTTCCGGAGTTGCGCGCCATGATGGGTAGCCCGGCGGTGGATCCGTTGCGCAGTTTCAGCGAGCAGGCTCGAGAGGATCTAAACAACCCGAAACCCGCCATTGCCTTCAGTCTGACCAAGCGAGCCACGCAGTGACCGCTGTCTCTCAGGCGAGAAACTTGATGCTTGCTGCTTTCTAGGAGTTTGCTCGACATGTCGCCGCTCGATTTGACCCACCTGGACGAAGCGGAGACCGCGCGCGCCGAGACACCGCCTCCCCCCCGAGCCCCGGAGCCGGCGCGACGTACAGCGGTCGTGTTGTTTGTGATCGTGGCGGCAATCTCCGGCCTTTCGCTCTGGTATCTGTTCCAGGCCCAGCCGCTGGTCGTGCAAGGCGAGGCGGATGCGACGCGGATCGATATTGCGGCGCGGGTCGACGGGCTGGTCCATGAGCGTCCTGTCAACCGAGGCGACAGTGTCGCTGCGGGTCAGCTACTGCTCGTCATCGACAACCCGGAGCTCGTCGCCAAGCTCAACGAAGCGCACACCGCCGGTGCGGCCACCGAGGCCAACCTCGCCAATGTTCTGGCGGGCGTCCGCAAGGAGGAGATCGCGCAGCGCCAGGCGACCGTCGGCGCCAGCGAGGCCGGCCTCGTACTCGCACAGCAGGAGTACAATCGCACCAAGCAGCTCTCGGAGCACGATTTCGCGTCGCAGCAGAAATTGCAGCAGGAGACGGCTTCCCTCGACGTTGCGAAGAGCACGCTGCTTCAGGCCAAGGCCGCCCGCGATGAAGCGGTTGCGGGCGCGACCCGCGAACAACGCGCTGTGGCTCAAGCAGGTGTGGTGAGAGCCGAAGCGAACGTGCGGACGCTGGAAGCGCAAGTCGCCGAGCTTCAGGTCAAGGCGCCAATCTCCGCGCAGGTCTATCAGATCGGCAGCGAGCTCGGCGAATATGTCTCGCCCGGCGTACCCCTGCTGTCGCTCGTCGATCTCAGTGACGTTTGGTTCCGGTTCGATCTGCGCGAGGACCTGGCCCGAGGTCTAAAGGTCGGTGACACATTCAAGGTGCGGGTCCCCGCGCTGGCGGATCGCCTGGTCGACGTTCGGGTGAAGACCATCGCGCCGAAGGGCGAATACGCGGGCTGGCGGGCGACGCGCGCCACCGGCGACTTCGATCTGCGCACCTTTGAGGTTCGCGCCTATCCGAGCGGGCCGTTGCCCGCGCTGCGGCCTGGGATGAGCGCCTATTTCGAATGGAAGGGCGCAGAACGATGAGCCGGCCGACCGGCTTTCTCGCCGTCGCGGAACGAGAGCTGAGATGGATCTTTGCGGATCGCGCCGCGTTCCTGCTCGTTTTCATCATCCCTCTGCTCGCGGCTTCGATCCTGGCGGCGACGTTCAGCGAACCGGTCATTCGTCGCATGCGCGTGGCGATCGTCGATCAGGACCGCACGCAAACTTCGATGGCTTATGCGCAAGGCGTTGACGCCGCGCCTGGCGTCGCCGTCGCCTTGCGCTTCGACGATCTCTCCTCGGCGATGCACGCCGTGCGCTCCGGCGATGCGATCGCCGCGGTATTCCTACCTGAACATCTTGAGCGCGACGCGCTGGCCGGCCGGCGACCTCAGATCGTCGTGTTCTACAACGAACAACTCTTCACCGCTGGCAATCTCGTTTCCTCGTCGCTGCGCTCCGCTCTGGGCGCCGTCACCGCGCGATTGCCGACTTCGGGAAGCGGCGGCGGCTTTCGACCCGGTCAGCTCGCGGTCGAACGCTATGCGCTGACCAACTCGCAGACCAACTATGCGCAATTCCTGCTGCGGGCGATTCTGCCTACGGTGTTGCACGTTCTGGTCGCGATTTCCGGCGGCTTCGCGGTCGGGTCAGAATTCCGCTATCGCAATCTCTCGGAATGGCTGGCGACCGCCGGCGGCCGGCCGTCGACCGCGCTCGCCGGCAAGCTCGCGCCCTATCTGGCGTTGTTTCTGGCGCAGTTCGCGGTCGGCGTCGCCATTCTCCATCTCGCTTTCGATCTGCAGTTTCGCGGCGATCCCGTCATGACCGCGATCTCCGCGATGCTGCTGATCGCCGGCTACCTCGGGCTCGGGGCCTTGTTCCAGGCGCTGGCGAAAGATCTCGCCACCGGACTGTCTCTGACCGGCGTTATTTGCTCGCCCGCGTTCGGCTTCGCCGGCGTTGGCTTTCCCGTGTTGGGAATGAGCGGCTTCGCCAAGGCGTGGGGCGCCATGCTGCCGCTGCGCTGGTATTTGCAGGTTCTTTTCGACCAAGCCGCGCGCGGTTCTCCCGAGGCGGATTCGGCGACGCCCTTCGCCTGGCTCGCGGGGCTGACGATCCTTTACTGTGCGCTCGCGTTGCTGCGGCTGAAGGCGATTTTCAGCGGCCCACCCGAGCCGAAGCCCGACCTTGAGACGCCGCCGCTTCCCGCCTCGCGCGTCTCCGCCGGGTTCACGGTGGAGTGTCTGCGAATCCTCAGATCCCGCGCCGCCTTTGGTCTGATGGTGCTCGCCCCGGTGATCTACGGCGTGCTGTACCCGCAACCCTATCTCGGCCAACTGGTGCGACAAGTCCCAATAGGCGTCGTTGACGGCGACGGGACGGCGCTCAGCCGCGAGATCGTACAGGCATTGAACGCCGATCAGTCGCTGACGGTGGCGGAACGACCGGCCACGCTCGCCGACGGCCAGCGGCTGCTCGCGCAGCGGCGCGTATTCGGCCTCCTCGAGATTCCGCCCGGCGCCGAGCGCGACTTTCTGAAGGGCGACGTCGTGCATCTGCCAGCCTATGTCGATTCGACCTATCTGATCCTCTACAGTCGCGTGCTCGGCGGAATCATCGAAGCGGTGGGTGAGGTCAGCGGCCGGGCGCTATCGAGAAGCGCGCGCTCCGACGGCAGCCTCGCATTCCACGCGCTCGCCAACTCCCAGGCCGTTTCGGTGCTCTCGCAGCCCTTGTTCAATCCGACCGGCGGCTATGCGAGCTATGTCGTGCCCGCGGCGTTTTTGTTGATCCTGCAGCAAACCCTGCTGATGGCCGTCACCACGCTTGGCGCCGGGTCCGCATGGCGGAGCGGCGTCGTTCGCCGCACGCGCCACGCGATCACGGTCGTGCTTGGCCGCGCCCTCGCGCATGTGGCGTTCAGCGCCCCCGGCTTCGTGCTATATCTTTACGTTCTGCCGCGCTTTTATGGCCTGAGCGCGATGGCGCCGCCCTTGACGCTGGCGCTGCTGGCGCTGCCCTACGCGCTCGCCATAAGCTTCCTCGGACAATGTCTCGGCGTCCTCATCATCCGCCGGGAAGCGGCGGTACTTTTGTTGATCGGCGTCAGTTTGCCGTTGTTCTTTCTGGTTGGCGTTGCGTGGCCGCGCGAAGTGATTCCCCGCCTGCTAAGCAGGGCGGCCGAGCTGATTCCGAGCAGCGCCGGCATCGACGGGCTGCTGCGCGCCAACCAGATGGGGGCGTCGCTCGCCGACCTTCACGGCCAATTGTCGACGCTCTGGCTGCTCGTCGCGCTCTATGGCGCGGTCGCGACGCTGCTGATCGCGCTCCAAGCTTCGAGGAGGTCCGCATGAACGCGCACGCTCGATATCGCGCAAAGGCGCTCCTGGCGCTCGCGTTGGTCGTCGGCGGATGCGGATACGCCGTTTACGATTCGCAACGCGCGGAGCGCGCGCCGCAGCCTATCCTCGGCATGGTGCGCCGCACCGAGATCCGAATCTCGCCCCGGATTAGCGGCCGGCTCGGCGCAATCGCAGTGGCGCCCGGCGCTCGGATCGCGAAAGGGGCGGTAGTTGCGTTGCTCGACGCGCCCGAACTGAGCGCGAGCCTCAGGGAAGCCAACGCGGCGGCCGCGAGCGCCGCCGCCGATCGCGCGAACACCTATGCGGGCGTGCGCGAGGAGGAAAAGAATATCGCGCAGCAGGCAGTGGACGCTGCGCAAGCCAACGTCGTTCTGGCCGGCGAGGAGCGTGATCGCGCGAACGCGCTCCTAGCAAAAGGGTTCGCCACCCCGGAGCGGGTGGACAAGGACAACGCCAATTTCGCTTCGACCGGTGCGACCCTGGCGATCAAGCAAGCCGCCTTCGCCGAGGCGTCCGCCGGACCGACAAGGGAAGATCGGGGCGTAGCGGACGCTCATCTGCTCGACGCGAGGGCGAGCGCGGAGGTGACCGCCGCGCAAGTGCGGGAAACCTCGCTGACGTCACCCGTCGAAGGCGTCAGCAAGACCGTGGTGGGAGAGGTCGGCGAAATCGTGCGAGCGGGACAAACGGTCGTCACCATCGTCCCCCAGGAGCGTCCCTGGTTCACCTTCGCGATACGCGAGGACGAACTCGGAGATCTTGCGATCGGCGCGACGATGAAGCTGAGGCGCAGCGACGGAAAGATCACATCCGCACGCGTCGTTGAATTGCGCCCGCTCGGCGATTTCGCGACCTGGCAGGCGACCCGCGCCGTCGGCGACCACGACCTCAACAGCTTCTTTGCTCGTCTGGACCCGATCGCCGATGATGACGACGACCTCGAGCCGGGCATGTCGGTTTGGCTTGTGGCCACCACGCGGTGACGGTCGCAAACCTCAAATGCGCGCAGCAATGTTACGTGTGATTCGGTGTCAAAGCGGCTTCGGTCATATCGGCACTCCTCCACAGGCCAACGCCCTTTCACCCATCGGGCTCCTTGACGTCGGCATTTTAGTTCTCAATTTGTTCCCGATGCACTTGCCGCCTCGCCTGCGCGACTATCCATACGATCGCTGAGATCGGCCTGGGCAATGCCGGGCTGGTGATCAGCCTCGACGCCTCTCGTCTGGCGCGCAACAATCGGGACTGGCATCAGCTTCTTGAACTGTGTTCCCTGTTTGGCGTGATCATCGCAGATGGCGAACAACTCTACGATCCCGGTGCGTATCACGATCGCCTGCCGCTCGGCCTTTCCGGCATCATGAGCGAGGCGGAGTTGCATCAGATCCGCATTCGGTTGCATCAGGGCGAACTACAGAAAGCGGCACGGGGCGAGCTTCGCATGCCGCTTCCCGGAGGGCTTATCTATGACCGGAGCGGCCAGATCGCCCTCAATCCGGACGAGGAAGTTCAAGCGCGTCTGCGCCTGGCGTTCGCCAAGTTCCGTGAGCTGCAAAGCGCACGCGCCGTCATGCTTTATCTGCGCCGAAACACCCTTCGCCTTCCGGTGCGGCCTCTGGCCGGCCCTTCTCCCCATGAACTCGTTTGGCGGGAGGCGAGCGCCAGTCAGGTCCGCAATATTTTGCATAACCCGGCCTACGCCGGCGCTTATGTTTACGGACGCAGAACGGCACAGGCCGGGCATCGCGGTCTTTTGCTTACCAGGCGATCGAGAAGGAAGGCATCATGAGACGCTTTGTTCGCCGAACACTTGTGGCCAGTCGGCGAAGGCGAGATTGGTCGTGATCAGCAGTGAGGTGTTTTCGTAGAGCTTGCTGCTGAGATGGAACAACAATTGGCCGCCGGGCTGGCTGAACGGGAGATAGCGCAACTCGTCGATGACGATGAGATCGTAGCGCAGCAGGTATTCCGACAGGCGACCCGAACCGCCGGCGGCCTTTTCCTGTTCGAGCTGGTTGACGAGATCGACGAGATTGAAGAAGCGCCCTCGGGCTCGGGCGCGAATGACCGCCGAGGCCACGGCGATGCAAAGATGCGTAGATGCCGCGTCGGCAGACCCCCACCATAAAACTGGAACGCCTTGTCGTGGGCGTCGAACACCAACTCCTGGGTGTCGCGAAAGTAGACGCGCACGAACGGCATTTCGGCATTCGGCTGTGCGAGAGCTTCATATGCGCGCCTTCACCGTCAGCGGCAGCCCCTGAAGCGTGATCGTCTCGTGGCTCCAATCGAACTGATAAGCTTCCCCCGGCGCAAAGCTCAACGGCACATAAGCTTGAACGGGAACCCGCGCGCGTTCCTCCAGCCAGGACTTCACGAACCGATGCAAGCTGTCATGGGCGCCGTCGTAGCCGCGCCCGCGCAGTTCCTCATACAGTCGCTGGGTCGAGCCACGCTCGCGCCTGGCCAGCTTGGACTCGATCTCCAAAATCTCTATCAGCGGCTCGAGCCACTCGCCGAACTTCGGCGTAGGCTGAACGTCCCGCGCGTATTTGAACTCGGTCTGCCGTCCTCGCACGACCTTGCGAACCGTCGAGCGCGACAACGAAAGCGTCCGAACGATCTCCTTGATCGACCGTCCCTGCTCGAAATAGGCCCGCCGTATCTACCCGATCTTATCCACCCGAAACATCCCCATCAGCCCTTCCCGGCCGATCTGGGCCAAAGGAAGGACGCTGACACAACGTCGGGGGGGGGGTCGTTATTGGACGCGAAAACCGCCCCTCAGGGGGTCACTATTGCAAGCGATTTTACAGCCAAGCCTTCGCCTTCCCTCATTCAAGCACGGCAGATGTCCACGCGCTTGGCTGCTTGCTTTGATGGACAAGCGATTGCCCGCGGCCGGGCGGTCCGGAAACCATGAGAGCATACGTGACAGCCGCTTGTTTTCGACGATCGCCTTATGGGACACGGGGACCGCAAAGACGTCGAATACCTGGACCCCTAGCGCCAAAGATTGGATCTCGCGAGATCGATGAGCTCGTCGGCTTTCCCGTTCATGACGGCTTTCACCATGTAGAGCGTAAAGCCTCTCGCCATCTCGACGGTGATGGACGGCGGCATAGCCAGTTCGGTTCGACTCACGACCGCGTCGATCAGTACCGGGCCATGGTGCGCCAAGGCGGCGGCCACTCCCGCATCCACGTCATGAGGCGTTTCGATCCGAATTCCTCGAATACCAACGGCTTCCGCCATCGCCGCGAAATTGGGGTTTTTGAACTCGGTGCCGAAACTGAGGAAGCCAGTCGATTTTTGCTCGAGCTCGATAAAGCCGAGCGTGCCGTTGTTAAAGACGACGATCTTCACCGGTAGCTCGAGTTGAGTAAGGCTGAGGAAGTCGCCCATGAGCATGGCGAAGCCACCGTCGCCCGAGAGCGAGACGACTTGTCGGGTGGGAAAGGAGCATTGCGCGCCGATCGCCTGCGCCATCGCGTTGGCCATGGACCCGTGCCAGAAGGATCCAAGCAGCCGTCGCTTGCCGTTCATGGTCAGGTAGCGTGCGGCCCATACTGTCGGTAGGCCGACATCGCAGGTGAAGATCGCGTCGCCCTCTGCCTGGTCACTGATCGATTTGACGATTTGTTGCGGGTGCAGCAGTTGTCCGCCGGCCTTCCCGACTGCCAGATCGTCAAGTTGCTTGCGCGCCCTCCGATAGTGTTCACGCGCTTGCGCCAGGTGGGAGCTATCTCCCTTCTCGTCCAGAAGCGGCAGCAGGGCCGTGAGGGTCGATTTGATATCGCCAACAATCCCAAGATCCACCGAAGCGCGCCGCCCCAAATTCTCGGGCCTGATGTCGATCTGCGCAATGCGGACACCAGGCCGCTCCGGGTAGAATTGCCGATACGGGAAGTCGGTCCCCAACATCAGCAGAACATCGCAATCGAGCATTGCGTAATAGCCGGACGAAAATCCGATCAGGCCCGTCATTCCGACGTCATAGGGATTGTCCCATTCGACATGTTCCTTTCCGCGCAGGGCGTGGACCATAGGCGCCTTCAGACGCGCTCCCAGAGCCAGCAACTCGTCGTGGGCTCCTTGACAGCCAGAGCCGCACAGGATCGTTATACGGCCCTCGCCATTGAGCAACGCGGCGAGCCCATGGAGCTCTCGGTTTGCGGGTATCACGAGGGGCGCTCGTGGCAACAGAGGCTGGATCTTCCGCGCTGGCACATCCGGCGCTGCCTGCAGCGCAACGTCGCCAGGAATCACAATCACCGAAACGCCGCGTTTGCAGACCGCTTCCCGGATCGCGATTTCCAACGTGCGCGGCATCTGGTGCGCCGCTGAAACGAGTTCGCAATAGTGGCTACACTCCTTGAACAGGGCTTCTGGGTGGGTTTCCTGAAAGAAACTTGAACCGATCTCCGCCGAAGGAATATGCGCAGCGATAGCAAGCACCGGAACGCGGGAGCGCTGACAATCGAAAAGTCCGTTGATAAGATGCAGATTGCCCGGTCCGCAACTGCCCGCGCACACTGCGAGTTCGCCCGTTAGATGCGCCTCGGCGCCGGCGGCAAATGCAGCCACTTCCTCGTGTCTGACATGGACCCAGTCGATCTTGCCTTGCCGGCGGATCGCGTCGGTCAGGCCATTCAGACTATCGCCGACAATTCCATAGACGCGCTTGACCCCCACGTCCGCGAGGATCTCGGCGCACTGATCCGCGACCGTTCTTGGCATGCCTCGTGCCTCCCACGTACTGCGTAGCGCAAAAAATGACAGGTCGTGCAGGTCGCAATCCATTGCACGAGCGTCTTGCACGATGCCGTTTTCGTTGTGATCGCTGAACCTTAGCTTACGTGCATACGCAATGCGCCTTACGTGCGCCGGTCGACGGCCTCAGCTGCACGGACAAGGAAGTGCTGCTGAAGCCTCGCACCCGACGGAAAACAGGGGCCGAGCGTGCGCTCGCCGTCGCGCGCGACAGATTGGTTTCCCAACGAACGACGCTCGGGGACCAAAATCGGACCATCATCGTGGAGGAAAGATCGGCTCGCAACTTTTTGATCGGTTCAAGAATATCAGACGGCATTGCCGTATAGCTCAATCATTCCTGGCAAAAGCGAGCAGCTCGGCGCGCGTTACCCGCGCGATCGATATCCGTTTGCGTTGTTATCCTCACGGAGAAAGTCTTGATAGAAACTCCAATTCCAATTCGCCTTCATAAGTTTCGGCGCCGACCTTCAATGCTTCCGCAACGCGCGCTTGGGTAACTTCGTTGGCGACGCTCAAATCCGATTCATGGGCTTCCACCAGAAGCCCCTCCGCCAACGAGCCAAATGCTCCCCGATCCACGGCCGCCTTGACGTGAGCGACCGTATGTGCAGGAAATGAGGCTATGCGGTGAGCGAGTTTCTCGACGAAAGGTGTCAGTTGGTCTGCCGGCAACGCTCGATTGATAAAGCCGTAGAATTCCGCCAGTTCCGCAGAGAGATCATCGCAACCCAAGAGCACCTCCAGGGCGCGGCCTCGCCCGATAAGCCGTGGCAATCGTTGCGTAGAGCCACCGCCTGGCACAAGCCCGACCGCTACCTCTGGTTGACCGAAAACTGCCTTACCCGCGGCAGCAAAACACATGTCCACGGCTAGTGCGATCTCATTCCCGCCACCCCTGGCTCGCCCCTCTATCTTAGCGATGGTTACCTTAGGCATGTTCCTAAACCGCTCGCCGATCATCTGCGTAAGACGAAAATTGCGGGTGTGGGACACCAATTTCGATGCGGCGCCAACCCGGCCCAATCCAGAGTGGGCTATAAAGAAATCAGGGAGCGCGCTCTGGAGGACTACAACACGGACGGTCTCGTCGGCCTCGAGTTCCCTGCCGAGTCTGTCGAATTCTGCCGACAGCGGTTCATCAAGGAGGTTGATCGGCGGGTGATCGATGCTGACGAAAGCAACTCCAGAATCGAACCTGAACTGGAAACAATGGTAGTTGGAATATTGCATGGGCGTGGCTCCGTTTCAGAGGCATGGTTCTGCATGATCCGTCGTCTCCCGAGCCTGGTCGCAGGCCATGACAACTTACGAGCGGCGACGTGCGAAGGTATCGGTCCGTGATAGGCAGGATGCGCAGGGGTTGAACACAGACATCTGCAACGACGCTCGGGCCAATACCCGCGAATTGCCGAGGCTCTCCAAATGACCATTTCCTGACGGGAAGGTATCTCGATGCTCTTTCGGATTCTTCAGCCCGCCTCCGGACGGCTCAATTCCTCGAGCAGGAAAATAAACGACTCATACGGACGCCCGGTTGCGTGCCGAAGGCCCATCTCGCACGTTCGGTTCGCCGAGATGTAGGCCTGGGCTGGGCAAGCATCCAGAACTGCTTTCACCTCGCGAGTCGCGGAGACGACGAGCTCGGGATGCAGGAGGCCTCTATCGCCGGCCGTACCGCAGCAGGTCGTCCCGATTGGCACTTCGACCTCATCGGCCAAATGTGTCGCGATCTGTTTGAGTGTCTTAGCCAATTCCAAATGCGTTATGGAGCACGTTGGGTGCACGGCGATCCGTTCCAGTTTACGCCGGATCGTCAACTTTGGAAGCAGGTCGTAACACCACGCGATCGAGTTGACGACGGTTAGACTCTCGTACTTGGCCTTGGTCTCGGCGTCGAGTAGTGGAGCAATATCTTGGCTTAGACCGAGAGTGCACGATGCCGCATCAACGACGATCGGGATCTTGCCGGCGTCGCTCCACCTCAGCATTGCGTCAGCGATGGATTTGGCCATGAACTCGTGGCCTTTAGGATAGCCCTTCGATTTCCAAGGGGTGGAGCAACATAGACCGACGACATCAGGTGGAATCCACAGCGGCTTTCCGGCTCTTGCGGACAATCCCACGAACGCCTCCGGCAAGGACGGCGATGCCGGGCCGTCCGGATCGCGGCCAAACATCCGGTTGATGCAAGCGGGAAAGTAGACGGCTGCTGCGCCGTTCTTCTGCGTCGATCGCGGAGCCCGGGCGGCCCTAGGCATCGGACCCGGTACGCTTGGCATAACATCGGGGCTCGCGAATGCTCGCGCGACACCGGTTAGGGTCGTCAGCGGCTTGACACCGAAGAGAGCCGAGAACGCGTGCGTAGCGGATAGGCTCACGCGAGATAGCGTCTCTACTGCGCTCCAGTTTTTGGCTAATTGAAGCGCTACCTTGTCGGCCGTCGAAGTCGTCTCGCTCGCACGAAGTTCCCGGATCAGTGCACCGGTGTTGATTCCGATCGGGCAAGGAATTGCACACGTGCCATCGCCGGCGCAGGTCTCGATCCCGTCGTACTGATACTCCTCCTGCAACTGCGCAAGCATCGGCGATCCGGGAGATTGGCGGGCCATTTCACGCCTGAGCACGATCCGTTGCCTCGGCGTCATGGTGACGTTGCGGCTGGGACAAACCGGTTCGCAGAATCCGCACTCTATGCATTGCGAAGAATCCGTGACGCTCTCGATCTGCGGCACAGACTTCAGATTCTCCAAGTGCAGTTTTGCATTGCGGGTCAGGATCACGTTCGGTCCCAGAATGCCCTTGGGGTCGGCGAGTTCCTTAATACGCCACATCATGGCGGTGGCCTCTGCGCCCCATTCCGACTCAAGGAAAGGCGCCATGTTGAGACCGGTGCCGTGTTCTGCCTTTAGCGAGCCGTCATGCTTACTCACAACGAGGTCCACGAGTTCTTTCATGAAGGCCGCGTATCGTTTGTGCCCCTCAGGGTCGCCAAAATCTGCGACCAATGTGAAGTGAAGATTCCCGTGGGCCGCGTGGCCGGCGACTCCGGGGACGAAGCCATGCTTGCTGAGTAGTTCCTGGATATCCCGAGCTCCTTGCGCCAGGCGTTGTGGGGGAAAGCACACATCTTCGGTTATGAGCGTCGAACCCGGGGGACGCAGTTTGCCGATCAGTCCGAGCAGTCCTTCGCGTACGTGCCACGCCAGTTCGACAGCTTCCTCCACGCTCGTGAAATCCACTGGATGGATTAAATTGGAATTGGCGGTCAATTCCACGACCCGTTTTTGCAATGCCTCAAGTGCTCGCATGTCTTCGGCGCCGAACTCGACGAGGAGTGCCGCAGCCTTCGGATCGAGAGTTTTCCAATATGTAGGGGTGTGCGCGAAGGCCTGGCCCGCGGCAGTTAGAGCGGGGGCGACCATTAACTCGACGGCTGTGGCTCCGAGGCCGACGAGGCCAGGGACAATGCCGACCGCTTCGTCGATGGTTGGGACCGGTATCCAGGCGACGCTGGTCACGCTGGGGGCAGGAACGGTCTCGATTACGGCCTCGGCGACAAACGCAAGCGTGCCCTCGGACCCAACGAGAAGGCGACGAAAGATTTCGAGCGGCGTCTCGCCGTCGAGCAGAGCGCAAAGGCGGTAGCCATGAGTATTCCTTATCGCATACTTCCGTCGCACTCGGTCGACCAGCTCCCGATCGGCGAGAAGCTGTCCGCGGAGTTCCAACAACCCGATAGCAAGATCAGGTTCGGCTCGTTCGAATGCCGCCTCCGCATCTGAGGCCGAGGTGTCGATTATGGCGCCGGATGGCGTGACGAACGTCATCGCCGAGACGGTCTGATAAGCGTCGTTTTTGACGGTGCAGCGCATGCCGCCGGAGTTGTTGGCTATCACGCCGCCAATGGTGCACGCGTTCGAACTTGCGGGATCGGGTCCGAGGCGCCGTCCGTATCGCCCGAGCGTGGCGTTGACATGGCCTAGGATCATTCCTGGGCGGGCGCGCACTCGGCAGCCATTGTCTTCCACTTTGGCGCCGTACCAATGACGACGCACGTCGATAAGTATGTCGTCCGATTGGGATTGACCGTTTAGGCTCGTTCCAGCGGCCCGCAGCGTCGCGTGCCTTCCGTTTTCTCGGCAATAGCGGAAAAGTTTTACGATGTCATCGGGGGTTTTGGGCTGCACGACAACTTGAGGAACGAGCCGATACGGGCTCGCGTCTGAGGCAAACCGTACGAGATCAATCGCTCTGGCTAGGACGTAATGTTTTCCCAGGAGGGCGACGAGATCGGCCTTGAGACCACCTGGCGTACCGCTAACCAGGGAAGCGGCGACTGCATCGCACTTTGGCGGCCCATCGCCTCGTCCCATTCGCGCCGGGGTTGCGGAAAATAACTTTCTCATGAACGCGGGGCCTCCTCTTGCAACCCGCGCTGAACCGGGTTGCTCAGGACACCCATCCCCTCAATCTCCACTTCGAAAATATCGCCCGGTTGCATGAATACAGGGGGCCTGCGCGCGGCCCCAACGCCGCCCGGCGTTCCGGTGATAATCACATCGCCTGGCTCTAGGGTGATCGCGACGCTGATCATTTCAATCAATGCGGGGACACCGAAGATGAGCTGGTCCGTAGACGCGTCCTGCATTACCCGACCGTTCAAGCGGCCCTGAATGCGCAACCCGCGAGCCCCCCTCGGAAGTGCGTCGGGTGTAACTAGCCAAGGGCCGAACGCTCCAGTAGCGTCGAAATTCTTGCCCATTGTCCATTGGGGTGTCCGCAGTTGAAATTCGCGAATCGTCGCATCGTTGAATAGAGAATATCCAGCCACGTACTCGAGGGCTTTGTCGCGTTTGATCCGCCGTCCTCTCCGACCGATTACGACGGCGAGCTCTGCCTCATAGTCTAGCGTGAGCGATTCAAATGGTTGTAGTATCGGTTCACGATGCGCGATCAGACTCGTCGCGAAACGCGCAAAAATCTCGGGATAGACAGGTTTTTTGAGCCCACTCTCCTCGAGATGATCATCGTAGTTGAGGCCGACACAGAGAATCTTCGAAGGGTTGGGGACCGGGGGTAGTATCTGCATCTTGTTGAGGTCGATCGCATGCATGAGCAGAAGGTCGCGGCCCGTGCGCAATAGATCTGCACCTTGCGCAATCAGTTCGGGAAGTGTGCCCGGAAATCCGCCTTCGCGCTCGGTAACGCCAAACCAGCCCAAGCCGTCATCCGCCGCAATCCCGGGGACACCCTCCTTCTCGAAATGTGCGATGCGCATGGTTCCTCCTTCGGTCGTCTGCAGACGTGCCTCGACGCCACAGATCGGTTCCGGCGATGCTACGATCTACTGCCTCGGAAGGAAGCATTCTCAATTCAAAACGCCGTCGAGGGACCAATTGGGTGGCCGGCGACAACCGCACGCATTCGTACTCTTTCTGACGATGATAGCCACTAGACGCACGGCTCTTGGAGTACGGCGTTGGCTAATCCACCTAAACTCTAATTTATGCGCCAAGCAGATTGCATCAGTTGCCGCAAGCCCCACAGAGACTTACAGGCGACGCCACGGTGGGGGCGCGTCCGAACATAGGCGATGAACGATCTGGCGGCCCGCGGATCCAATGCCGACGCCTTCCGGCCGAGAGCTCCGACCAAAAGCCGCAAGCCATTCGGCAAACAATCGCGCGAGTGTGAATAGACTCCAATTCTAACGTTGGATTCAATAACACTCTTTGGATCATCTTTGCGTAGAGCGGTGGCGTCGTATCGGTCGGCTGCTTAAAGCGCTTTGTGAAGTGCGCCTGATCGGAGAGAAAACGACAGCCAACGCAACCTGCGCTGCTGCCTCTCAAAGCCTCGAGAGCCGGCGCGATCTCGAATGATCTTCACTGTGCCGCAGATTGTCGCCCATCTCAGCGAGTTCATGCGCTTTCTCCCCGGGCAATGTGATTCTCACCGGCACGCCAAACGGAGTGGCCTGCAACAAGCCCGAACCCGACTATCTCCGGCCAGGGGATTTGCTTCAATGCGGGATCGCATAGCTAGGCGAACAACTCGCCAAGTTCGTCGCCTTGAGTTGGAGCGGTGCTGACGCCGTCGTACAGGGTGCGTTCAGCAATCGCAATTTTTGAGGATACGAGTCCTTATCATCGTCTAAAGTAGCTTCGGATCATAGGACGTGGAGTGCGACGTGAGAGGCGAATCGAACTGGCAGGGCCGCTTTCCTCGAAATGAGATTATCTCGTTGCTGGACGTTAACAGACGATACAACCTGGCCGAGAGCACGGCTCAAGATCTGACCTTCGGCGAAATTCTAGTTTTGGCCGGCGGCCCAACCGCTTTAGGTAATCTCAGGATGGGCTACGGATCGTCCGCAGGGCTCCCGCAGCTTCGTGTTGGTATCGCCGCACTGACGGGTGTCCGGCCGGAAGAGGTCATCACGACGCAGGGTACGGCCCTAGGTCTGTTCATGCTCGCCTTTGAGCTCTGTCGCGCCGGCGACGAAGCCGTCATCGCGACACCTTGTTTCCCTCCGGCTCGCGACTCGCTTGTCGGCGCTGGGGTCGCTTTGCGCGAATGCCGACTGACCTTTGACCAAGGATTCAAGCTAACGGCTGACGCGCTCGAACCGCTTCTCAGCGAACAAACTAGGCTTGTTAGCATCGCGAGCCCGCAGAATCCGAGTGGCGTTGCGACAAGTCTTCCGGAAATTAGGGCCATTCTGGACCTGATGCGCAGAAAGGCTCCCGATGCGCATCTTTTCGTCGATGAGACCTATCGCGATGCGACATATGCGGATGGCGCCACTCCTCAGAGTGCTGCGACGCTTGATGGGGCCGTTGTCACTGGTGGGTCCGTATCAAAGGCTCATGGCGCACCGGGACTTCGTGTTGGCTGGTTGACGGTTCGAGAGCCCAGACTTCGCGAACGGCTGATGACCGCGAAATTGAATTTGGTAATTTCTGGGTCCCCGCTCGATGAGACTTTGGCCGCCGCCATCCTGGAGAATCGCGAGAAAATACTGAGTGTGCGTCGCAACCTTCTGGCGAATGGGCTGTCGCAAGTGGAGAGTTGGGTCGGTCGCCAAAACGGTCTGATCGAATGGGTGAAACCCGATGGCGGAGCGCTCTGCTGCCTTCGGCTGAACCCTGCCGTCTTCGATGAAGCTCGAGTTGCTCACTTCTGGTCGGCGCTTCCCAGGGCGGAGCTCCAAATCGGCGATGGGGCTTGGTTTGGAGAGTCTTCCACTATTCTACGGCTCGGTTTTGGCTACTTACCGATCGACCTCCTTCCCGCCGCGTTGGCGGCCCTTTCCACCGCGGTGGAGGGAGCGGCGCGGACGCTTTGAAGAATCGCGAAACATCATGTGCAACACTCCGGATAACGAGTCGGAGTTGACAACCGACTGCCGAACGAGACCAGAGCTGGAATTGCTTCTATGGGGTGGCCTCAAGGAAGTGCGCTTGCCGTCCTTATTGGAAGGCAACCATCGCGGCAGTGATACGGACAACCGTTGCATTTTCTTGCGGGCCTAAACCCAAGCGGCGCTGGAACGACCGCAGCGGTAAGCGAATGCGCGATCCAATCGCATACACCCGTGGCTCGACTTGACTTACAAGTGGGTACGATCCGCGACCAGGCAAATACCAGTTACGAGCAACGAGCCCTACCTCGACGCGTGACCAGGATGCAAAAGGGCGATTTTGCGAGTGCAATCGATAAAGCGTTGCGCAAGTGGCGTTAGCGCCCTATCCTTGACGGTAATGAGACCAACCGGCGCAGGAGGGGGCGAGATCTTGACCGAAAGAATTTTGATTCGTATGCGCTCGCCGCCGAACCGCATTACGGATGCGGGAACGAGACCCAACCAACGTCCCGTTTCGATCAAGCGCATGTAGAGATGGAGCGAGACCGTCAGCACGCTCGCAGACGGAGGATCAACGCCGCTATTTCGGAACGTTTCGTCTTGCAGCGACCGTGCGAGGCTGCCCGGCTGCGCTAACACCCAAGGCTCGCCAACAAGGTCCTGAAGTGTCAGTTTCCGTCGTCTCGCCCAGGGACTTTCGGAGCCGGCGGCGACCACATTTGGCTCATCAAATAACGTCTCCGCAACCAAATCAGGTTAGTTCATCGTGACAGGAAGTCGGCCGAGCACAAGCTCGACAGTTCGGTTGCGCAAATTGTCGTACTGCTGGGTCGCGATATTTTCTGGCAATACGTGAAGCGCGGCGCGCGGAAAATCCCTTGAAAACCGTTCGATGATCGCCGGAAGCAATCCGGCGTCGACCACGATCGACGAACCGATTCGTAGGTCGCCAGAATCCGGCATCTTGATGAATTCGATTTCCTGCAAGCCCTTGCGCATTTCGTCGAACACCGCGACGCCCGACTTAAGCAAAGCGCGACCATAGTGCGTCGGCTCAACGCCTGAAAGGCTGCGATCAAAGAGCTTGACGCCAAGCGAGCGTTCCAAGTCCGAAATTGTCTTGGACACTACGGGGTAGGACACGGCCAAGTCCTCCGCCGCGCGCGTCATGCTGCCGGCGTCCGCAACGGCGAGCGCGATATGGAGGTCGCGCAGGTTCACGCGGCGGCCGACACGGTCGATCCATTTCATCCAGAACGGTTTCCTCTTCCTGGACAAGGCAAAATTCGCCGAGTCCTTCGCCGCCGACGTCACGCCCGAAAAGGCGGCCTTCATGGCCGACTCGCAGGTTCCGTGGGGCGTGACGGCGCTCGAAGGCGCGGTAAGCGAACCCGCCTGGCGGACGAAGCCGAGCTGGTACCTGCTGGTCACCGAAGACCGGATGATTCCGCCGCCGGCCCAGCAGTTCATGTCAACGCGCGCGGGCGCCACGGTCGTGGAAACCACAGGAAGCCACGCCGTCTATGTGTCGAAGCCCGACGTCGTGGCTTCGATCATCAAGAGCGCCGCGCGCGCCTGATGCGTAAGCGTGATCTGATGGCCGCCTTTTAGACCGCATCTGGGATGGATTAGGTGTTCACTTATTGTGAGGTGGACACCTGATGGCGGCGCAGAGCGGAGCGAGAGAGCGGCGGCGCACGAGAAGCCTCACTGAGCGCAAACAGATTGTGGAGGAAGCGCTTGCTCCTGGCGCTTCTGTCGCGGCGGTCGCGCGGCGACATGGATTGAACGGCAATCTAATTTTCAAGTGGATACGGCGCTCGCGCGAGGGCTGGCTAGATCGGCGGCGCGGGCCTGCGAGAGAAAGCCCCGAGGCGGTAGCGGCGCCGGAGTTGACCGGACCGGCCTTCGTTCCCGTGAAGTTGCTGGAGTTGGACGCGAGGCCAGCGCCGCTTGCGGACGCGTTGGCGAAGCCCGCGCGAGAGGTGCGCCGAAGCGCGCGGCGCGGCGCGATGGAGATCAGCTTGCCGAACGGCGCCAAAGTGTCGCTCGATGCCGACGTCGACGCCGAAGCGCTTCGTCGCGTTCTGTCCGCGCTGGGCGTCGGCTGATGCTTCAGTTCGCGCCGGGAGTGAAGGTCTATCTGGCCTGCAAGCCGGTCGACATGCGGCGCGGGTTCGACGGCCTAGCTGCGGACGTCGTGCAGACGCTGCGCGCCGATCCCTATGCAGGCGCGGCGTTTGTCTTCCGGAGCAAGCGTGGCGACTACGTGAAGATTTTGACCTGGGACGGATCCGGCCTGTGCCTTTTCGCCAAGCGTCTTGAAAAAGGGCGGTTCGTCTGGCCGCCGATTGTCGAGGGCGCGCTGCATCTGACGCCGGCGCAACTGGCGCTGCTGATCGAAGGGATCGATTGGCGCAGAACCGTTGCTCCTGAAGCCCCAGAACGCCCGACTTTCCTTTAGATTCCACACTTTCTCGAATGCGCCGACGCACGCTTTGTGATAAGCGAATGTATGTCGCGCCCCGCCGCTGATTTGCCGGAAGATCCAACCGAACTGCGACAGTTCGCGGTGGCGCTCGCTGCGGAAGTTCACGCCAAGACCTTACTGATCGAGAAGCTGCGAATGCAGCTTGCGGTTTTGCGGCGCGCGCGCTTCGGGCGCTCGTCGGAGAAACTCGAGCGCGAGATCGAGCAACTGGAGTTACTGCTCGGCGATATGGAAGAGAGCCACGCGGAGCGGCAGGCTCCAACCGAGACCTTCGACGGTGAGACCTTGCCGACGTCGCTATCGAAGAAGACGTCGGCGCGCGCGCCTTTGCCTGATCATCTGCCGCTCGAGACCATCGTGCACGAGGCGCCTTGCGTCTGTCCAACCTGCGGCGCGACTAAGTTCGGCCGGATCGGCGCTGACGAACGCACGGTGCTCGAATATGTCCCCTCACACTTCAAGCGCGTGCTGCATGTGCGCCCGAAGATGAGCTGTCGCGCCTGCGAAACGGTCGTGCAGGCGCCTATGCCGACGCTGCCAATTGAAAAAGGACGCCCCGGACCTGTGCTCCTCGCCCATGTCCTCGTCTCCAAATATTGCGATCATCTGCCTCTGCATCGCCAATCTGACATTTACGCGCGCAGCGGAGTGGAGATCGACCGCTCCGTCCTGGCGGGTTGGGTCGGTTACATGGCGGCGCTGCTGGAGCCGCTGGCTGAGCGGATTGCGCGTCACGTACGCGCCGGCGCCACGCTTCACGCCGACGATACGTCGGTTCCGGTGCTTGATCCGGGACGAGGTCGGACGAAGACAGGTCGGCTATGGACAGCGGTGAGGGACGAAAGACCCTATGCTTCAACCGCGCCGCCGGCCGCCTTCTATCTCTACTCGCCCGACCGAAAAGCCGAGCGCGCGGTCCCGGCGAACCCCGCATAGGCGTCCGCGTGGAGATTCCCGCAGAGCAGTCAAGATCGCGAAGTGGGGCCTGTTCGTCTATCAAACTCCATCGACGCGCTTGGCGGCCACCGCGCCTTCCAGCGTTTGCCCGCTCGTCGGATCGCCCGAAGCCGCTCGCTGTACCACTTGCCGGATCAGCATTTCGACCTGCTTATTGAGCGTTCGACCCTCCGCTTTCGCGAGTTTCTTCAGTGACGAGTGAAGGGATTTCGGCAGCCTTTGTCACGCAGACGATCGGCGGGATAAAATTCACTCACGGCGAAACATTCGAGCGCGCGTGCGCGCTGACAACCGACTCTGTCCGTGAACGAAACGGGACGTCAAAGCAGCGCAGAAAAGCCGCGGCCGGTAGTAAGCGGGAGGACCTGGACGACGCCGCTGCGGTCGTTGCAGCGCGAGCGCGGAGGCTTGCCAGACAAGCGGCCGGTTGGGCAATACGACAAATCCCTTGGCCTCTTTGTCGGTCCGTTTGACGACCGTGATGGCGATTCGGCTCGTTTCGAACGCTGCGCGCTGTGGGGCACCGCTGGAACCAAAGGCGATATCGTTAGCGTTCCCTAAAGGCTTCGAAGCCGTTCGCCGTGCAGCGGCGTGGTTGATGGCCACCGCGCCCGCGACTGCCGTGCCTAGTTTCGCTCGCCAGACCGGCCAGCCATGCGCGGCCTGCGACACCGCGTTTCCCGAACTGACGCCCTCCAGGTATAGCCGCTTCAAGCTCAGCTGCTATACGCTGGAGGGCGGCGATTCGGAGATCCCGCCGTTAGCGGCGATGCTGATGCCGGGATACACCCATACGCGCGCCGCGCAGGACATTCCGCCCGCGCCGGGGTTGAGGGACAATTATAACGTCGCCCTCCAGCAGGCGACGGCGCTTTATGCAGGCAAGATCTACGGCGATCTCGGCGCCTTCGTTCAGGTATCGGCCAATCCCGTGACCAAACAGGTCTGGTTCGACGGCTCGGACGTTCGCTACGTCAAAAGCCTTCAGCTGTTCGGAAAGGACGCCTATCTCGGTTTCGACGTCAACAACACCCCAACCTTGCAGGCCCCCTGGAACACCGTCAATGCGTGGGCCTATCCGCAGCTCAGCTCCGGCTTCGCCGCCAACACCGTGCCCGGCACGCATATAGATGCGCTGGCGCAATCCGTCGGCGGCGCGGGCACCCGCGGCCTCAGAAAGGACTGGCGTTCCCACGGGGAGCAGAGCATGTGTGTGCATGCGCCACGACGGTGAAATGGCGCGCGACCAGCTCAAGCCCCCGTCCGGGGCTCGTCTCGGTGAGGGGCCTGAAGGGTCAGACCCTGAGCAGAAGCGAAGGGTTGGAACCATGCCTATCACGTTCACCGACACGCAGCGGATCGCCTTGAGCGCCGCCGGCCTGCGGGAGGATCGCTGCCTCGTCACGTCCAAAAAGTGGAAAGGCTTTGCTGCAACAAGGTTCGCGGACAAACTACTCACGCTGGGGTTCGCAAAGGAGATCAGGGCCAGGACGGGGATGCCGATTTGGCGTCGAGATGAAGATGGCGGCCAGGGTCATTCACTGAAGCTTACCGGAGCAGGCCTGAAGGCCATTGCGGCCCAGCAAGAGGAAACCCGACCGGGTCCTACAGCGAAGGCGGCGACGGGCGCTGCAGCTGCGGGGAGGACGCCCCCCGCCGCCACGGTCGCCGCTCCGGAGGAGCCGCAAGGCGACACGAGCTTGGAAGCCAAAATCGCGCATGCGTCAAACCCATCCGGTCCTCGCGCAGGAACCAAACTCGCCGATGTCGTCGATCTTCTAAAGCGCGATCACGGCGCGACGCTCGCCGAACTCGTCGCCGCCACGGACTGGTTGCCCCACACCACGCGAGCCGCGCTGACGGGACTTCGCAAGCGCGGCTACCCGGTGACGCTCGATCGATCAGACAAAGCCCGCGGATCGGTCTATGGCCTTGCCACGGATTGCGCGGCGTGACGTTGAGGCGGCAAGACAGGATGGGCGCGGGCGAGCGCAAGGCTCGCCTTACGCCCTCGGTCACGGAAGCGCCCTCCTCGGTCGACGTGATCATCGCGTCCTTCGCTGACCTCGACGCCGAACAGCTTCGGCTGCAATGGCGCAATCACCTGGGCGGAGCGCCCCCCGCCCATTTGCCGCGGTGGCTGCTGGCGCGCGTATTGGTGCAGCGGATTCAAATTGCGGCCCTCGGCGATCTCAGCAAGGCGGCGCGACGGGTTATTCGACACGCCAGCGGAGAAGACGGCGACGGGCGCGGCGGCGAGGGCCGCGCCGGTCACGCCGTTCATGGCGACGGACGCGCCCTGCCCTTCGTCGCCCGCGAACCCTCGACCCGCGAAGGGATCGCCTTGCGGGCGGGCGCCATTCTAGTCCGGGAATGGAACGGCGCGTTGCAAAGGGTGATGGTGATGGAAGACGGCTTCGCCTGGAATGGCGAAACCTATCAGAGCCTTTCTCAGATCGCCAAGGCGATGACCGGCACGAGTTGGAACGGCCACCGCTTCTTTGGATTGAAGCGCGCATTTGGGTTGAAGCGCGCCAGCGTCGGAGTGGGTGCAGGGCGGCGGAAGTCGAAAGTCCAGAAGTCTCTGGGTGGGCCGCCGCCCTCGACGGACAGACACGAAGAGTCTCCCGAACCTTCCCCGAGGTCGCCATGAAGCCTGTCGAGCGCAAACCCACCCTGCGTTGCGCGATCTACACGCGGGTCTCTACCGAGCATGGCCTCGAACAAGAGTTCAACTCCCTGGACAATCAACGCGAGGCTTCCGAGGCTTTCGCGAAGAGCCAGGCCCATGAAGGCTGGAAGTTACTCCGCGACCGCTACGACGACGGAGGCTTTTCCGGGGGATCGATGGAGCGGCCGGCGCTGCAAAAGTTGCTCGACAATGTCCGCGCCAAGCGCATCGACGTCATCGTCGTCTACAAGGTCGATCGGCTGACCCGCTCGCTCGCCGACTTCGCCAAACTCGTCGAGCTGTTCGACGCCCACGGCGTCTCCTTCGTGTCTGTGACCCAATCTTTTAACACCACCACGAGCATGGGCCGGCTCACCCTCAATGTGCTGCTTTCCTTTGCCCAGTTCGAGCGCGAGGTCACGGGCGAGCGCATCCGCGACAAGATCGCCGCCTCGAAGAAGCGCGGCATCTGGATGGGGGGCGTCGTCCCGATCGGCTACCGCGTCGAGAACCGCATGCTGCATGTCGTCGAGGAGCACGCGAAAATCGTGCGCGATCTCTTCGCCAGCTATCTCCAAATCGGTAGCGTCGTGAAACTTCAGGCCGTCCTTGAAGCGGAGAACGTCCGCCTCCCGGTTCGCGTCCATCTCAAGGGCAAGACGACCGGCGGCGGCCTCATCAGCCGGGGCCATCTCTACAAGATCCTGTCGAACCCCCTCTATGTCGGACGGCTCGGGCACAAGGGGCTCGTTCACGAGGGGCAGCACGCTGCGATCATCGACCAGCCTACCTGGGACGCGGTCCAAGATCTGCTCGCTGGGCACGCGCAATGCCATACGGCCAATCGCCTACGGCGCAACTCCGAGGCCCTGCTCGTGGGAAAACTGTTCGACGATCGCGGAAACCACATGAGCCCGAGCTTTGCGGCCAAGGGCGGCCAGCGTTGGCGTTACTACGTCTCGCAGGCGATCCTCCAAGGCCGCAAGGCGGAGGCGGGGTCGCTGGCGCGCGTCTCGGCGCCGGCGATCGAGAAACAGGTCGAGGACGCGATCGTGGAGAGTCTCAAGGCGGCAGGACTGTCTCCGATCGCTCCTCGCGACGCCATCGAGCGGGTGACGGTCAGCCGGACGACGATTGCGATCTCGCTGTCGGATGCCGCTGTCGCCGACGAGAGTCGGGATCGGACCATTGCCCTTCGCTGGACTCCGCTCTCGACCGCCCGCCGCCGAGAGATCCTCCAAGGCAACGGAGGCCCAAACCCATCGATGCGACCCATGCGGACCAAGGCGCGCATCGGACTTATCGCGGCTCTTCGCGACGCCCATCGCTGGCTCGACGAACTGCTCGTCGACCCCCGACATACCATCGAGACGATCGCGGCCCGCGAAGGCAAGACCGAGCGCTCAATTCGTATGACGCTCTCGCTCGCCTTCCTCGCGCCGGCGATCGTCGAGGCGGGGATCGAAGGCAAGCTGCCGCGCGGCCTTGGCGTCACCCGCTTGACCGACCTGCCGATGGCGTGGTCGCAACAGGGGAAGGCGATTGGGAGCGCATCGGCCGCTGCGAACTGAGCAGCAGAATCCGGATCGCGTTACAATCAGACACCGCGCGCCCAATCAGACACCGCGCGCCAAACATCATGCGACGCGGTTGAGCGCCTGTCCTGACATTCTGGAAACAGCGTCGGCTCTACTTCACACCTGGCGCGACCTCCGCCCAGAGCGAACGATGCCCTTCGGGCTCCGATCCCGGCGCAATCCTCATTCCGGGAAACGGAATTTTGCCGCCACAGACCGGCCGACATTATCCTGACCGCAGGGCGCGCAAACCGAGCCTCTCGACTCTGCAGACCGACAAAAGACGCGCTAACCCTCGGGAATGACGGGACTGGTCCCTCGACCGGAAATCGCTACGGTTTCTGGGGACTTGCTGGTGGAGCTGAGGGGATTCGAACCCCTGACCTCTGCAGTGCGATTGCAGCGCTCTCCCATCTGAGCTACAGCCCCGGCCGGCGCGCTCTTTACGTGCGCGTGTGGCGCGTGTCAACGTCGGAGCGGGCGCGAGATCGCTTGCGCGCGCCCGTCCGCTTGGGAGACTGCATGCGTGCGATCCTTAACATCGTTTTTCTGGCGCTCGACCTCTATAAATACGTCATCATCGCCACCGCCGTCATGTCGTGGCTGATCGCGTTCAACGTCATCAACATCCGCAACGACCTCGTACGCTCGATCTGGAACACGCTGTTGGCGCTGACCGAGCCGTTGCTCATGCGAATTCGGCGGTTTCTGCCCAATACGGGCGGCGTCGACATCTCGCCGGTGATCCTGTTCCTCATCATCTTGCTGATCGAACAGGTGATCGCGCTCTACATCTACCCTTACGTGTTCTAATGTCGAAAACCGCGCTCGGTCGCTTTTTCGAGGATTTCCGCGTCGGCGAGACGCTGCGGCATGCGACCCCGCGCACGCTCAACGCTTGCGACGCCTCACTTTATTCCGCCCTATACGGGGCGCGCTTCGCCGTGCAGAGCGCCGATACGTTCGCGCAAAGCCTCGGCTACCGACAGGCGCCGATCGACGACCTGCTCGCGTTCCACGTCGTGTTCGGCAAGACCGTGCCGGACGTCTCGCTCAACGCCATCGCCAACCTCGGCTACGCCGAGGGGCGCTTCCTCGCCGCCGTCTATCCCGGCGACACGCTCACCGCCTCCAGCGAAGTGATCGGCCTCAAGGAGAACTCCAACCGCCAGAGCGGCGTCGTCTATGTGCGCACGACAGGCGCCAATCAGCGCGGCGAGACCGTCGTGGAGTACGTGCGCTGGGTGATGGTGCGCAAGCGCAACCCCGAAACGGCCGCCCCGCCGGCGGTCGTCCCGAAGACGGCGGCGCGCGTCCCGCCGGAGGCGCTCGGCGCCGCCTGCCCGCCGATCCAGGCTTACGATTTCGCGCTCGCCGGTTCGCCACATGGGTTCGCCGACTACGAGGCCGGCGAGAAAATCGACCATGTCGACGGCGTGACCGTGGAGGAGGCCGAGCACATGCTCGCGACGCGCCTTTACCAGAACACGGCGAAGGTGCATTTCAACCAGTTCAGCGAGGGCGCCGGCCGCTTCGGGCGGCGGCTGATCTACGGCGGCCACGTCATCTCGCTGGCGCGGGCGCTGAGCTTCAACGGCCTCGCCAACGCCTTCCACGTCGCCGCGATCAACGGCGGCCGGCATGTCGCCCCCTTGTTCGCCGGCGACACCGTGTTCGCCTGGAGCGAGGTGATCGAGAAGGCGGAGCTGCCCGGCCGCACCGACGTCGGGGCGCTGCGGGTGCGGTTGGTCGCGACCAAAGACCGCCCCTGCGCCGATTTTCCCGATCGCGCCGGCGAGGCTTACGATCCGAGCGTCGTGCTCGATTTCGACATGTGGGTCCTCATTCCGAGATAGCCATGCGGCTGCCGACCGACACGACCCTGCTGATCGGCGACGGCGCCGCCCCGGAGCTTGTCGAGGCTTGGCGCGAGGAGCGGTTGCCGGCGCTGACCATCGATCTCGGCCGACTGGAGGCCGAGTTGGAGCGGCTCGACACGGCGACGGTGGTTGTTTGCGGCGCGAATGCTATAGAGGCGGCGACGCTCGCCGCACGGCTCGGGTTTCGCACCTTCCTCGTCGGCGAGGCGCCGGCGCCCGAAGGCGCCGCTGCGGTCAGTCTGGATCAGGCGCTGGAGGCGGCGCGCATGGCGCGCGCGCGCGAGCGCTGGAAGGCGGCGCGGGGCTCAGCTTAACTGCTTCTCCAAGGCGTCCAGCGTGCGGTAGCACGGCAGCACCTGGGCGACGCTGGAATTGGGCTCCCTGCCCTCGCGAATCGCGGCGAAGAACTCGCGGTCCTGCAGCTCGATGCCGTTCATGCTGACCTCGACCTTGGAGACGTCGATCTTCTCGTCCTTGCCGGTGTAGAGGTCATCGTAGCGCGCGATATAGGTGGCGCTGTCGCCGATATAGCGGAAGAACGTGCCGAGCGGCCCATCGTTGTTGAACGACAGCGACAGCGTGCAGATCGCCCCATTCTCCGCCTTCAACTGAATGCTCATGTCCATGGCGATGCCGAGGTTGGCATGGATCGGTCCCTGCACGGCGTTCGCCTTCACGATCGGCGACCGCGCCTGATAGGCGAACAGGTCGACGGTGTGGGCGGCGTGATGCCAGAGCAGATGATCGGTCCAGGACCGCGCCTGGCCGAGCGCATTCATGTTGGTGCGGCGGAAGAAATAGGTCTGCACGTCCATCTGCTGGATGTTGAACTCGCCGGCGAGAATCCGCTTGCGCACGAATTGATGGCTCGGGTTGAAGCGCCTTGTATGGCCGACCATGGCGACGAGTCCGGTCTTCTTCTGCGCCTCGTCCACCGCCAGGGCGTCCTTCAGCTTGTCGGCCAGCGGGATCTCGACCTGAACGTGCTTGCCCGCTTGCAGGCATTGGATCGTCTGCGCGGCGTGCATCTGGGTCGGCGTCGCCAGGATGACGGCGTTGAGGCCCGGCTGTTTGAGCGACTCGGCAAGGTCGGTGGTCGCGTGGGCGACGCCGTATTTGGCCGCCGCTTCCTGCGTCTTGTCGAGGTCGCGGCCGACGACGGAAATGCACTCGACGCCGTCGATCAGCTTGATCGCGTCGAGATGCTTGAGGCCGAAGGCGCCGGCGCCGGCGAGCGCGACTTTCAGGGTTTGGCTCATGGTGTTGGCTCCCGGTGTTCTTGTTAGTCAGACCCTGCCGCCATGGCCGGGCTTGTCCCGGCGATCCACGCCGTCAAGCGGCGACAACGCTCTCAGGTTTTAAACAGACAACGGCGAACGCGGACGGTTGGTTGAACTCGGCGCGGCGTGGATGCCCGGGACAAGCCCGGGCATGACGCTCTACGCCGCCTCCTCCAGCACCAGATGCCCGACCGCCGTGTTCGACGCCGGCACGTGGTAGAAGCGATGCACGACCTTCGGCTTCGGACCGCCGGCGGCGTCCGCCATCGCGCCGCGCGCGATCAGCCACATCACCAACTCGATGCCCTCCGAGCCGGCCTCGCGCACATATTCGATGTTCGGCATCTTGGCGAGGCCCTTGGGATCGTCAATCAACCGATCGAGGAAGGCGTTGTCCCATTCCTTGTTGATGAGGCCCGCGCGGGGGCCTTGCAACTGATGGCTCATGCCGCCGGTGCCCCAGATCTGGACGTTGAGATCTTCCGGATAGCTGCGGATCGCCCGGCCGATCGCCTGACCGAGCGCGTAGCAGCGCGCCCCCGAGGGCACCGGGTGTTGCACGACGTTGACGGCGAACGGGATGATCTTGCACGGCCAGGCGTCGACCTCGCCGAACACGCAGCTCAGCGGCACGGTCAGGCCGTGGTCGACGTCGATCTCGTTGACCATCGTCAGGTCGAAGTCCTGCTGGATCACCTCCGAGGCGATGTGCGAGGCGAGCTCGGGATCGCCAATCACCTTCGGCACCGGGCGCGCGCCGTAGCCTTCGTCCGCCGGGTTGAACTCCGGGCCGGTCATGATCGCGAAGGTCGGGATCATCTGCAGGCTGAAAGCCGTGGCGTGATCGTTGTAGACGAGGAAGATCACATCCGGCGTGTGCTTCTTTTCCCACTCCTTAGTGAAATCGTAGCCGGCGAACACCGGCTTCCAGTAATCCTCCTTCGTCCGGCCGAGGTCGAAGGCGGCGCCGACCGCGGGGATGTGCGAAGTGTAGAGGGAGGAGGTGATGCGGGCCATGTCTCGTGTCCTTAGCTCTTGGCCGGCCGCTGCGCGTCGCCGTTCTCGCCGATCTTGCGGTTGCCCTCGATTTTGCGACCGCCTTTGACCATCATGTCGCGGTAATCCTGCTCGCTCATGCCGGTCATCGACCCCGCCATCTGCTGAAAACTCTTGCCGTCGGTCGCGCCGATCTTCGACAGGAAATAGATGTTGCCGCCAAGCTCCATCATCCGGTTGAGATCGCGCGCCAGCACTGCCTGCTTCTGCTCCTCGGACATCTTCCATTCGTCGAGATAGGCGCGTTCGTTGGCCTTGAACTTCGCGCGGTTGTCGGCCTTCATCAGCGACATGCAGAACTGGTTGAGCCAATAGCCCTTCCGCGATTGCTCGGCGTCGAAGACGATCGTGCCGGGAATCTCCTTGAACTCCTTGTCGAGAGACATCAGCTCCTCCCTTCCTCCGGCCAGTACAAACGCATCGGGTTGTCGACCAGCAGCTTGCGCTGCGCTTCCGCCGTCGTCGCGATATCGGGAATGAAATCGACCAGCAGCCCATCGTCGGGCATGTGATCCTTCAGGTTGGGATGCGGCCAATCGGTGCCCCACAGCACGCGGTCGGGAAACTCCTCGACCACACGACGCGCGAACGGAACTACGTCGCGATACGCTGCGCGCTCGCCGTTGAGCGCCGGCGGGCCGGCGACCGAGAGCCGCTCCGGGCAAGTCACCTTGCTCCAGACATTTTCGTGGTCGCGCATGAATTTGAGGAACAACGAAAACTCGGGGCCGTCGAGCGGCTTAGCGACGTCGGGCCGGCCCATGTGATCGACAACGACGGTGGTCGGCAGCGCGGTGAAGAAATCCCACAGCTCCGGCAGATCGACCGCCTCGAAATAGATCACGACATGCCAGCCAAGCCCCTTGATGCGGGCGGCGATCTCCATCAGTTCGTCGCGCGGCGTGAAATCGACCAGCCGCTTGACGAAGTTGAACCGCACGCCGCGCACGCCCGCCTTGTGCAGACGCTGCAACTCCTCGTCGGCGACGCTGCGCTTCACCGTCGCGATTCCGCGCGCGCGCCCGCTCGCTGAGAGGCAGGCGTCAACCATGGCGCTGTTATCAGCGCCGTGGCAGGTCGCCTGCACGACGACATTGCGCGAGAAGCCCAGCCGATCGCGCAATGCAAACAATTGCTGTTTGCTGGCGTCGCACGGCGTGTATTTGCGCTCCGGCGCGAAGGGAAACTCGGCGCCCGGCCCGAACACGTGGCAATGGGCGTCGACCGCGCCCGGCGGCGGGACGAAGCGCGGCTTCGACGGGCTGTCGTACCAATCAAGCCAGCCCTTGGTCTTCTCGAACGGCCCGCTGACGGGTCTGCCTTCAGTCGACATATTTGAGCCCCGCTTTGGCGAGCGGCTCGCGCATCTTGTACATGTCGAGACCGAGCACGCCGGCGGCGAGCCGCTCACGCTTCTCGCCTTCGTTGGCCTCGCGCGCGGCGGCCGCTTCCGCGGTCTTTGCCGCCCACGCGGCCGGAACAATTACCACGCCGTCGTCGTCGGCCACGACCGCGTCGCCCGGGTTGACCGCCGCGCCCGCACAAACCACGGGAATGTTGACCGAGCCGAGCGTCGCCTTGACGGTGCCCTTGGCGCTGACCGCCTTGCTCCAGACCGGGAAGCCCATCTCGGTCAGCGTGCGGACATCGCGCACGCCGGCGTCAATGATGAGCGCCCGCGCGCCGCGCGCCATGAACGAGGTCGCGAGCAAATCGCCGAAATAGCCGTCCGTGCATTCGGCGGTGATCGCCGCGACCACGATGTCGCCGGGTTGAACCTGTTCGGCGGCGACGTGCATCATCCAATTGTCGCCGGGGTGCAGCAGCACGGTGACGGCCGTGCCCGAGACGCTGGCGCCGGGATAGATCGGCCGCATGTAAGGCTTCAACAGGCCGACCCGCCCCATCGCCTCATGGACGGTGGCGACGCCGTATTTCGCGAGCGCGTCGGTGGCGGCGCGATCAGCGCGGACGATGTTGCGTTTGACTATGCCGAGTTCGGTCATCGATGGCGCCTCCCAAAACCTGTGCTCTCCGCCCCCTCTCCCCGCCCTTGCGGGGAGAGGGTTGGGGTGAGGGGCCTCGCCGCGGGGCCGACGTTCGGCTAAGCGGCGAGCCCCCTCATCCGGCCTTCGGCCACCTTCTCCCCGCAAGCGGGGAGAAGGCCCTCACGCGGCGAGCGTCGTTCATCGTCCCCGCGCCTTCAGCGCGGCGTCGAGCCGCGGATAGACCCGGCGCGCGTTCAGCTCGTAGATCATGTGGCGCTGCTCGTTGTTGAGGTTGAGCGCGCCTTCAATGTAGCGCTTGGTGTCGTCGTAGTTGTGTCCTGTTTCGGGATCGACGCCGCGCACGGCGCCGATCATCTCGCTGGCGAACAGCACGTTCTCGACAGGGATCACCTTTGTCAACAAGTCGATGCCCGGCTGATGATAGACGCAGGTGTCGAAGAACACGTTCTTCAACAAATGGTCCTTCAGCAGCGGCTTCTTCAACTCCTGCGCCAGCCCGCGATAGCGGCCCCAATGATACGGCGCCGCGCCGCCGCCGTGGGGAATGATGAAGCGCAGCGTCGGGAAGTCCTTGAACAGGTCGCCTTGGATCAGCTGCATCACCGCGGTCGTGTCGGCATTGATGTAATGCGCGCCGGTCGTATGGAAGCAGGCGTTGCAGCTCGTCGAGACATGCACCATCGCCGGGATGTCGTATTCGACCATCTTCTCGTAGATCGGGAACCACTGCTTGTCAGTCAGCGGCGGGCTCGTCCAATGACCGCCCGAGGGGTCGGGGTTCAGGTTGATCGCAACGAAGCCGTATTCGCGAATGCATTTGTCGAGTTCGGCGACGCAGGTTTTCGGATCGACGCCGGGGCTCTGCGGCAACATCGCCGCGCCGATGAATTCGTCGGGGAACAGCTTGGCGACGCGATGGATCAGCTCGTTGCAGATCGCCGACCAGGTCGACGAGACTTCGAAATCGCCGATGTGGTGCGCCATGAACGAGGCGCGCGGCGAGAAGATCGTCAAGTCGCTGCCGCGCTCGCGCATGAATTTGAGCTGGTTCGCCTCGATCGACTGGCGCAGTTCGTCGTCGGAGATTTTCAGCTCCGACGGGGATGGTTTGCGGGAGGGGTCGCTGATCCCGGCGATCTGGCGATTGCGCCAGTCCTCGAGCGCCTTCGGCGCGGTGGTGTAGTGGCCGTGACAGTCGATAATCATGGGACGGCTCCACCCTTGAGCGCTTTGACGCCGATCATAATCCAGTCGGCGGCGCTAGCAAGTTGCCCTGTCGCATCCGTCGCTCGGCGAAGGAAGGCGACGGACGTCATACAACCCATGAACGTTTTCGATGCGTCACGTCGGCGTGATCCGAGCGTGGCCACGCGACGTAGGGCAAGCGAGGGAGATGCGATTGAAACCCGTTGTCATTTATATCGCCGCTCTGGTCGCGATGCTTGCGCCGGATGCGGTGTGGCTCAGCCTGGCGGGGCCGGCGCTGTATCGGCCGGCGCTCGGCGACCTGCTCGCCGAGACGTTCCAGCCGGTCCCGGCGCTGCTGTTCTATCTCCTCTACGTCGCCGGGCTGACCGTGCTGACGCCCGGCCGTACGCTCGCACTCTCGGCGGGGCGCGGCGCGCTCTACGGCCTTTGCGCCTACGGAACTTACGATCTCACCAACCAGGCGACGCTGCGCCACTGGCCGACCTACCTGACCGTCGCCGATCTCGCCTGGGGAACCCTTCTGTCGGCCTTCGCCGCGTTCGTGGCGGCGCTGGTGCGGCGGCGGCTAGGGTGAGCGCGGCGGCGCTGGCCAGAACGCGCTGACGCGGGCGCAATAGGCGTCGAACGCGCGTCCGCGCGAGCGTCGCATCGCCTCTTCGAGCGGCGGCAGGCCGGAGACATAGACCAGCAGGTAATACATCCACGCGGGCGCGAGAAAAGCGAGCCAGCCCCAGGGATAGCCGAGGCCGACCGCAAGCAGCGGGAAACCGAGCCATCCCAGCCATTCAAAAAAATAGTTGGGATGGCGCGACCAACCCCAGAGCCCGCGCTCGCAGATGCGGCCGCGGTTCGCCGGATCGGCCTTGAACGCCGCCATCTGCCTGTCGGCGACCGCCTCGCCGCCGAGCGCCGCCGCAAACACAAGCATCGCCAGCCCATCCCGGAGGTCGGGACCCGGGCGCGGCGAGGCGGCGGCGACATAGGCGGAAATCGCGAGCGGCCAGGCGGCGAGCGCCTGGATTTGCAGGAACGCGAACATACGCAACGGGGCTTTCTCGCCCCATTTCGCCTTGAGCGCCTCGTAGCGCGGGTCCTGCCCGTGCTCGGCGCGTCGCCACAGATAGACGCCGAGCCGGATCGCCCAGATGAGGAGATAGGCGGCGGCGATCAGCGCCCGCGCCGACCGGCCGCCGCCGAGCGCGACCGCGGCAAGACAGGCGGCGCCGGTGGCGAAGCTCCAGATCGCGTCGACGCGGCCCGAGCGCCCGCTCGTCTCGCCGATCCGCCACGCCGCCGCCATCGCGAGCGATAGAAAGACCGCAATCGCGAGCGCGGCCACTCAGACGCCGAGCAGCGGTTGCAAAAGCCGCGCCCATCCGCTGAGCCGCAAGCGGCCTTCGAACGCCGCCAAACAGATGCAGTCCTCGTCGGAATCGACGGTCGGCTGATGCTCAACTTCGTCGTCGGCCTCGATGCAATCGCCGGCGACATAGCGTCCGAACTCGTCGTGGAACGCACCCTGCAGCACTTGCGTGTATTCCGTGCCGTCGTGGGTATGGTGCGGCATTTTCCGCCCCGGCGCGACCTTCAGCATCAGCACGCGGGCGTCCGGCGCATAGGGTAAGGTCAGGCGGCGCCATTGGAAGCCGGCGACGCCGCGCCACGGCGGCAGGTCCAAGCCGTCCATGGGCGACAGGCGTCGCGATGGCCGCGCCGAGACGCGCTCGGCGGTCTCCTCGATCCGGCGCAGCGCCGAGGCGAACATTTCGGGCCTCACCGGCGTCGCCGGCGCCTCCTCCAATAGTGCGCCGCCCGCCGCCTCGAACAGACCGACGCGCGCCCGGCATTCGGAGCAGCCGGCGAGGTGGGTCGCGACGACGAAACTCGGGCCCGCGCCGAGGCGCCCCGCCGCATAGCGCGCCAGCGTGTCGTCATAGGGGTGGTGGAGCGTCACCGTTCGTTCTCCAGCAGGGGTCGAATTTTCGCCATCGCCAACCGCACGCGCGATTTCACCGTGCCTAGCGGAATGCCCAGCTGGCGCGCGATCTCGGCGTGCGGCTTTTCGGCGAAGAACGAGAGACGCAGAACCGTCGCCTGTTCGCGCGACAGTTTGCCGAGCGCTTCGCGCACTTTCGCCTCGCGTTCGCCGGCCAGCGCATAGCTCTCAGCGGAATCGACGAGCTCGATGTCAGGTTCGCCCATCGCGGCGACGCCATTGCGCCGCCGGGTGGCGCGACGAGCGAGATCGACCCTGAGATTGCGGGCGATGGTGAACACCCAGGTCGAAACCGCCGCCTGTCGGGGATCGTAAAGCTCGGCCTTGCGCCAGACCGTCACCATCGTGTCCTGGGCGATCTCTTCGGCGTCGGTCGCCCCGGCGCCGGAGCGCTCCATGAAGCCGATCAGGCGCGGCGCGAAATATTGGAACAGCCGCCCGTAAGCGGCGCGGTCGCGATTCTGCGCCACCGCGACCATCAGCCGTTTCAGGTCGTCCGCCGTCACGCTCGCCTCAGCGACGGCGCAAACGCCGCTTCGCGCGGCCGGACCTCGGACAAGTCCGATGGCCATGCACGGACCTCCTTCATGTCGTCAGCACTCTACGATGGCCGTCGATCGGCGGATCAACCTGCATCCAGGGGGACCCCGCGCACGTATTCGTTAGGACAGGAGAGAATCGCATTGAAGCCACAAACCGGCAAGACGGTCGCGGTGATCGGCTCGGGCGTCGCGGGCCTCTCCGCCGCGTGGCTGCTCAGCCGCAGCCGCGAAGTGACGCTCTACGAAGCCGCCGATAGGCTCGGCGGCCACAGCGACACGTTCGACTGGGATGGCGTCGGCGTCGATTGCGGCTTCATCGTCTACAACGAGCGCGCCTATCCCAATCTGACCGCGCTGTTTCGCCATTTGAACATCGCCACGACGCCGAGCGACATGTCGTTCGCCGTATCGCTCGACGGCGGCGATTTCGAATATTCGGGCGGCGGGCTTCGCGGCCTGGTCGCGCAGGCCGAGAATGTGTTTCGGCCGCGCTACTGGTCGATGTTGAAGGACATTCTGCGCTTCTTCCGTGAGGCGCCGCGCGATCTCGCGAACGGCGACCTCGGCTCGCTCGGGGCCTACCTCGACGCGCGCCGCTACGGCCGGGCGTTCCGCGACGACTATCTCTACCCGATGGCGGCGGCGATCTGGTCGACCCCGGCGGCGCGGGTGGCGGATTTTCCCGCCGCCAACTTCATCCGTTTCAACGCCAATCACGGCCTGCTCGACCTCGTCAATCGGCCGGTCTGGCGCACGGTCGCCGGCGGCAGCCGCACTTACGTCCGCGCGCTTGCCGCGTTCGCGCCCGAGATCTGCGTCGGCGTTCCCGTGCGCGCGGTGCGGCGCGGCGGCGACGGCGTCGCGGTGTGCGACGCGGCCGGCGAAACGCGCCGCTTCGACGATGTCGTCATCGCCGCCCACGCCGACGACGCGCTGGCGCTGCTGACCACGCCGACCGAGGCCGAGCAGCGGCTATTGCGACGGTTCCGCTATCTGGAAAACCATGCGACGCTGCACACCGACGCGCGCGCCATGCCGAAGCGGCGCGCCGCTTGGTCGAGCTGGAACTATCTGGCGAGCGGCCAGGGCGCGGATCGGCACCTCTCCGTGACCTACTGGATGAACCGATTGCAACCCCTGCCCGGCCGCCCCGACGTGTTCCTGTCGCTGAACGGACCCACGGAGCTCCCCGAGGCCGCCGTGCTGCGGCGAATGAGCTACCTGCACCCGCTGTTCGACGCCGCCGCCTTCGCCGCGCAACGCGAGCTTTGGTCCTTGCAGGGCGTCGGCGGCCTGTGGTTCTGCGGCGCCTATTTCGGCTATGGCTTCCACGAGGATGGCCTGCAGGCCGGGCTCGCCGTCGCCGAGGCGATCGGCGGCGTCAAACGCCCGTGGCGCGTCGCGGGGGAAAGCGACCGGCTCACGCTCCCGGCCGTCTCATGATTGCGCCGGGCCTATACATTGGCGCCGTCATGCACCGACGCCTGCGCGCGCCGCCGCATCGCTTCCGCTACGCAAGCTTCTGGATCGCGCTCGACCTCGACGAAACGCCGCCGTTACGGCTGCTGTCGCGCGACCGGCCAAACCTGTTCGCGTTTTACGCGCGCGACCACGCCGACGGGCGGCCGGGCGATTTGCGATCGAAGCTCGCGGCCAAGGCTGAGGGCCTCGACGTCTCCGGCCGCATGATCCTCTTGACCATGCCGCGGCTGTTCGGCTTCGCGTTCAACCCGCTCAGCGTCTATTTCTGTCACGACGCGGCGGGCGCGCCGAGCGCCATCGCCTGGGAGGTCTCCAACACGTTTGGCGCCCGACACACCTATATTCTCCCCGTCGAGAGTCCGGCCGATGGCGTCGTCCGGCAGAGTTGCGCCAAGCGGCTGCATGTCTCGCCGTTCCTCGACATGGACCTCGCCTATCAATTCCGCGTCGAAACCTCCGGCGACGACTTCAAGCTCGGCATTCTCGATCACGGCCGCGAAGGCCCCGCCATGGCGGCCACGCTGACGGCAAAACGCCAAAATCTCACCGACGCCGCCCTGCTCGCGCTCGCGTTGCGCGCGCCCCTGGCGACGCTGAAGGTGATCGCCGCGATCCATTGGGAGGCGTTGCGGCTTTGGGCGAAGGGCGCCAAATTCCGCCCCGCGCCTGCGGGTAGCGAACGCCCGATCGACGCGCACGCGGTCAGCGTTCACCGCGCGGCGGCGAAACGCAGCCCGATGAACGCCGTCAGCGACGCCGCCGAATAGAGATTGAGGTTGGCGAGCGCCGCCGTCTCGCCCGGCGGCCAGGGGAACACGCCCGCCGGCGCCAGGAAGCGCGCAAGGGCGAACGCGACGAACGCCAGCGCCGTCAAGCCCCGCGAGGTCCACGCCTCCGCGGCCGAAAAGGAAACCGCCGCCAGCGTCGCGCAGGGGACGAAGAACGCCTCGACGCCGGAGCTTTCGCCGAACATGAACGTCGAGAACGCCGTGTCGGCGACGCCGGCCAGCGGCAATCCCACGCGCGCCGCCACGGGCGAACGCTTGGCCAGATAGGGCACGGCGACGAACAGCGGCAACGCCACCAGCGTCAGCAGCGAGACCCGCACGCCCGACGCCGCCACCCACCAGACATAGAGCGGATAGAACGGCTTGTTGAACACGATCACCCAGGCCGTCGTGACGCTGGCCGAGGTCAGCGGGTCGCGCGGCGCGCTCATCGCGCCGGGGCCATCAGATAATGGCCGACGCCCCAATCCTCGCCGCCGCGATGGCCGAACAATCCCATCGTGGCGAGCAGGAACAAGCGCCATCGCCGCCGCCACAGCGGCGCGGCGGCGCCATAGGTCGCGCCGAGCACAGGGTCGATCTCGGCGCGCCGCGCGTCGAAATTGTCGAGCCAGGCGGCCGCGGTGCGCCGATAGTGCTCGCCGCTCCAGCGCCACGAGCGCTCGACCGCGAACAGGTCGGGAAACCGATCCGGCAGGTCGAACGCCGGCATGACGCCGCCGGTGAAGAAATGCTGGGCGATCCAGTCCGCGGGATCGGCCGGATCGAAGCGGTAGGAGCGCGATTTGTGAGCGAATACGTGCAGAAAAAGCCGGCCGTCGGGCGCCAGGGCGTCGCGCGCGCGGGCCAGCAGCGCGCGCCAATTCGACATGTGTTCGAACATCTCCACCGACACCAGCCGATCGAACCGGCGTTGCGCGATGAAGGCGTTCATGTCGGCGCGCTCGACCGTGACGTTGCGAAGTCCTCGTTCGGCGGCGCGCGCGAGCACGAATTCGCGTTGCGGACGCGAATTTGTCACCGCCAGAATGCGCGCGGCCGGGAACCGCTCGGCCATCCGCAATGTCAGCGACCCCCAACCGCAGCCCCATTCCATAATATCCTGCCCGTCCGCGAGACCGGCGCCGGCGATCGTCGCGTCGAGCGCGGCGACTTCGGCCTCGGCGAGCGTCGCGCCGGGGCGCTCGAACAGGCAGCAGGAATATTTGAGACGCGGGCCCAACATCTGGGTAAACAGCGCGGGCGGCAGTTCATAATGCTGCGCGTTGGCGGATTCCGTCGCAATCGCAATCGGGTATTTCGACATTTCCGCAACGAATGCCGCCTCTTCGGCGGGAGGGGTCGCCGCCAGCCGGCGGCGCGACCGCTCCACGAGCCAGGCGACGCCGGCCTGGGTCGCCGCGTCGGGCAAGGGAATCCGCTCTACAATCTCGATGGCCCGGGCGATGCTCATGCGATCCGCTACGTTTCTGGGCGCCCGTTGGATTGCGAACACGCAAACCAACGCGGGGGGCGCTGCGTAACAAGCAGGCTAAGCGGTTCGCAAGGAGGTCGGGTTTGGATTCGGAAGGCCTGTCGATGCCAGCGTCGCAAAACGCAGGGCGCTGGGACCTCGTCGCCGATCCGCGCGCGAGCCTGGTCCGGCGGCTCATCGGCCGCATCCGCCACGGACGATTGACCGTGATAACGCCAAACGGCGAGCGAATCGTCGGCGAGGGCGCGCCGGGCGAGGAGGCGACGCTGCATCTGCGGACATGGCGGGCGCTGACCCGCGTGCTGACGGCGAGCGACATCGGCTTCGCCCAGGCGGTGATCGACGGCGACTGCTCGTCGCCCGACTTCGTCGCGCTGCTGCGCCTGTTTGATCGCAATATGTCGGCGCTCGGCGGCGCGGCGGCGAGTTTCGGCCCGGCGCGCTGGCTGTTGCGGCTTGCGCACGCGGCGCGGGCGAACACCCGCGCCGGCTCGGCGCGCAACATCATGGCGCATTACGACCTCGGCAACGCCTTCTTCGCCGCCTGGCTCGACCGCTCGATGAGCTATTCCTCCGCGATCTATCATGACGACGCGGACACGCTCGAAGCCGCGCAGGCGCGTAAGCTCGACCGGATCGTCGAGCTTTTGCAACTGAAGGGCGGCGAGCGGGCGCTCGAAATCGGCTGCGGCTGGGGCGGGCTGGCGCGGCGCATCCTCGCCGCTGGGATCGGCTCGTTGGATGCGCTGACGATTTCGCCCGCGCAGGCGGAATTCGCGCGCGAGCAGATCAACGCGAGCGGCGAGCCGGAGCGGGCGCGCGTCTGGCTCAAGGATTATCGCGACATCGTCGGCGTCTACGACCGCATCGTTTCGATCGAGATGTGCGAGGCGGTCGGCGAAAAGTTCCTGCCGCTTTATTTCGAGACGCTCGCGCGGGCGTTGCGCGCCGGCGGCCGCGCCGTCATCCAGGTCATCACCATCGCCGACGCGCGCTTGTCCGCCTATCGCGACACCCCGGATTTCATCCAGCGCTACATTTTTCCCGGCGGCTTTCTGCCGAGCGACACGCTATTGCGCGAGCGCTTCGCCGGGGCGGGCCTCAAGCTCGCCGGCGCCGAGACGTTCGGTCACTCCTATGCCTTGACGCTTGCCGAGTGGCGGCGGCGCTTTCACGCCAATTGGGGGCGCATCGCCGCGCTCGGCTTCGACGATCGATTCCGTCGGCTTTGGGACTATTACCTCTGCTATTGCGAGGCCGGCTTCCGCGAACAGACGATCGACGTCGGCCTCTACGCCTTGGAGCCGGCCTGACGGGGCGTCCGCCGCGCCACCGATTCGCCGGCGTCGCGAGCGAGCCGGGCGTGGTTCAGCATCACCGCGAGCATCATCAGCCCGAGCGCGACGAAGGCGAAGCGGAACGGGCCCATCGGCGGCGCCGCCACCCAGACGCCTATCTTCAGCAGCGACGCCGCAACGCCGACGCCGAACGCGAACGACGCCTGGAACGCCGCGCTGTAGATCAGGTTCGCCATGTTCATCTCCTCCGCCGGCACCTCGGCGAAGGGCAGCGTCCCCAACGCGGTGAAGTGCATCGAGCGCGAGGCGCCGGAGACACAGAGCAGGACCGCGACCCACAACGGCGAACTTCCGGCGTCGATCGCGGCGCAGCCGAACAGCGTCGCCGCCTGCAAGCCGGCGTTGCCGATCAGCACCCGGCGAAACCCGAACCGCCTCAGGATCGGCGTCGTGAACGGCTTGATGCCGATATTGCCGACGAACAGCGGCGTCACCGTCAGACCGGCGCGCGTGGCGTCGAAACCGAGCCCAAGCTGGAACATCAGCGGCAGCAGGAACGGGACGGAGCTAATGAACATGCGCGCCGCCGAGCCGCCGGTGAGGCTCAGCCGGAAGCTCGGCCGCCGAAACGGGCGGAAATTGACGAGCGGATGCGCGGCGCGCCGAATGTGCGCCCCGAAGCCGAACCCCGCGGCGACGCCGACTCCTGCGAGCGCCAGCGCACGCAGCCCTTGCGAGTCGAGCGCGATCAGCGCCGCGCCCAGCGCGACGGCGGCGAGCGCGAAACCGAGCCAATCGAACGGTCTCGCGGCGCTGCGCTCCAGGGGCGGGGTCCACACGAGGGCCAGCGCGATGGCGATCAGCCCGAGCGGCAGGTTGATGAAGAAGATCGCCCGCCACGAGATCGCCTCGGCCAGATAGCCGCCGAGCGGCGGACCAAGCAGCGGCGCGGTGAGGCCCGGCCATGTCAGCAGCGCCGTCGCCCGCAGGAGTCCGCTTTTCGGGGTCGTTTTCAACACCACGAGCCGGCCGACCGGCACCATGAACGCGCCCCCGACGCCTTGCAGCGCCCGCGCGGCGAGGAAGAACCACGGCGCCGTCGCCAGTCCGCACAACACGGAGCTCAACGTGAACAGGGCGATCGCCGAGGTGAACAGCACCCGCGCGCCCACCCGCTCGACCGCCCAGCCACTCGGCAGGATGAAAATGGCCAGCGTCAGCGCGTAGATCGACACGCCGACGCTGAGGTCGATCGGCGCTGCGTGGAGGCTCACCGCCATTTTCGGCAGCGCGGTCGTCAAAATCGTCGCGTCGAGAAACTCCATGAAGAAGGTCGCGGCGACCAGCAGCGCCAGCCGCGTCATCGGCCGCGCTCGCTATCAACGCGCGCGGATTGGAACATGCCTCCGGCCGCTGCGTTCAACGGGGGAAGGTCGAAAGGTTCGGCCGAGCGATCGATGGAGGAAGTCATGACCTACCAAGAGCAGCAGGAAGCGATCAAAAACAAGGTCGTCGGCGTCGTGAACGACGTCGCCGACCGTGTCTCTAACGTCGCCGACAAGGCCAGTCGCGAGACCGCGGGCGCCCGCCGAGACATCGCCAACACCGCCTCCGATATCGCCAATCGCGCCAACGACGCGCTGAACGACGCCGGCCTCGATACCGAGTCGGTGGGCAAGGCGCTGAGCTCCAGCATCGATTCGCTCGCCAAGAGCATGCGCTCCCTGGTGCGCGACCGCCCGCTGGGGGCGATCGCCGTCACCGCCGCGATAGGGTTGATCCTCGGCGCGATGTCGAACCGGTGACGCTATGATCGGGGGGCTCGTCACGCTCCTGGCGGGACACTTCATTGAGACCGCCAAGCTCAAGGCCTACGCGATTGCTTTTTACGTAGGCGCCGCGGCGAGCCTCTTGTTTGCGTTCGTGTTTGCGCTGGTCGGGTTGCGGCATTGGATCGCCGTGACCTACCTCTCGCAATATCCCGAACTCTGGATCGCACTCGGCTTCGTCGTCATCGCCGCCGTGGCGATAGGCGTCGGCGTCTATTGGCAAAAGCAGAAACCCAAAACCAACCCGGCGGTGGACATCGCGCTGTTCGCCGGGCCGCCGACCGCCCGTCTGGCGGTTCGGACGTTGAGCCCGCGCGTCGTCGCCGTCGGCGTCGTGCTCGTCGCCGGCCTGCTGCTCGGCCGGCGCATGACGGGAGGACGTCGCGCTACGCCTTGAGCTTGGCGCGGCGCTTCGCGAGGGTTCGCAACCTCAGCGCGTTGAGTTTGATGAAGCCGCCGGCGTCGTTGTGGTCGTAGGCGACGGCGCCTTCCTCGAACGTCACCAAGTCTTGATCGTAAAGCGAGTACGGGCTTTCGCGACCAATGGTCCAAGCGCTTCCCTTATAAACCTTGAGCCTGACTTCGCCGCTGACCATGTCCTGGCTCTTGTCGATCAGCGTTTGCAGCAGTTCGCGCTCGGGCGCGAACCAGAAGCCGTTGTAGATCATCTCCGCATACCGCGGCATCAACTCGTCCTTGAGATGCGCGGCGCCGCGATCGAGCGTGATCGAACTCGATGGCGCGATGGGCGACGAGCAGGATCGCTCCGCCCGGCGTCTCGTACATGCCGCGCGACTTCATCCCGACAAAGCGGTTTTCGACGAGATCGAGCCGCCCTACCCCATTATCGTGCCCGATCTTGTTGAGCGCCGTAAGCAGCGCCGCGGGGGAAAGCTTTTCGCCATTGATCGAAACCGCGTCGCCGCGCTCAAAGCCAACGCGCACGACCGTCGCCTTGTCGGGCGCGGATTCAGGGTCGACGGTGCGCGAGTAGACGTAGGGCGGCGTCTCCTCGGCGGGGTCTTCGAGCACTTTGCCTTCTGACGACACGTGCAGCAGGTTGGCGTCGGTCGAGAACGGCGCCTCGCCGCGTTTGTCCTTGGCGATCGGGATTTGATGCTGCTCGGCGAACGCGATCAGGGCATTGCGCGACGGGAAATCCCACTCGCGCCAAGGGGCGATGATCTTGATGTCGGGATTCAACGCGTAGGCGGCAAGCTCGAACCGCACCTGGTCGTTGCCCTTGCCGGTCGCGCCGTGGGCGACCGCGTCGGCGCCCACCTCGCGGGCGATCTCGACCAGCCGCTTGGCGATCAGAGGCCGCGCAATCGAGGTGCCGAGCAGGTACTGGCCCTCATAGACAGCGTTGGCGCGGAACATCGGAAACACGAAGTCGCGCACGAATTCCTCGCGCAGGTCCTCGATGAAGATGTTCTGCGGCTTGACCCCGAGCATCTCGGCCTTGGCGCGCGCCGGCCCCAGTTCCTCGCCCTGGCCGAGGTCGGCGGTGAAGGTGACGACCTCGCAGCCATATTCCGTTTGCAGCCATTTGAGGATGATCGACGTATCGAGCCCGCCGGAATAGGCGAGGACGACCTTCTTGACGCTCTGCTTGGCCATGACGCGCTCGGAGAGTTGGGACGCGCCGGCTTTAAGGGCGGCGCTGCGGCGGCGCAAGGGAGCCTGCCCCCGACGGCGGCTTTTGCCTGGGCTTGTCGCAGGCGACCACGCCGCGGCGCCCCGCCGCACCGTTCCCGAACACCGGTTCAAGCAACCACGCCCCTCATCCTGAGGCGCGAGCGAAGCGAGCCCCGAAGGAGGCTTCAGGACTCTGCGGGTTCCCGCCGACCTTTCGCGAACGCGCTTCGCGGATGATCCGACGCCCGCACCGGCGGGAGCGTCCTTCGAGGCTAGCTTCGCTCGCACCCCAGGACAAGGGTGTTGGCAGTCCGCGCAACTAATGAAATGAATCCGACAAGTCGCTAGAGCGCTTACCGAACGAATTGAATCGGCTTCGTCATTGCGAGCGAAGCGAAGCAATCCAGCGCGCCGAGATCGCAGGCTAATCGGCTAGGCCCGGTTCGGCGGAAACGTGGATGGCTTCGCTTCGCTCGCCATGACAGCGGTTCAACTTGATCGGGACTCGCTCTAAGAAGCGTCGATCGCAAACGGGCGAATCCGATCATGACGGCAACGGACGAGCAAGCCCGCCCCCGGCGGCAGGCGCGTCCTCACCCCGCCGCTCCGCCGTTCCTAACCCCGCCAGCCGCTGTTCCGCCCGGGCGACGCTGACGGTATTGCCGAAGCGGCGGTAGAGGTCGCGCGTCGTCTCATAGGCCGCCCGCGCCGCCGCGAAATCGCCCTCGGCGCGGGCGAGATCGCCGAAACGCAGCCGCACATTGCCTTGCCCGAGAAGGTCGCCAACATGCTCGTACATCGGCAGCGCGCGGCCATAAGCGCCCCGCGCGGAATCGAGATTCCCCTCCGCAAGCGCGATATCGCCGAGGCTCATGATGCAATTGGCCTCGCCGAGGACGTCGCCGACGCTTCGGTGGAGCGGCAACGCCTGTTCGTAGGCGGCGCGCGCGGCGGCGGCGGGGTCGGAGCGCTGAAGCGCGATATCGCCGAGGCTTTGGATGCAATTGGCCTCGCCGAGGACGTCGCCGACGCTTTGGTAGAGCGGCAACGCCTGTTCGTAGGCGGCGCGCGCGGCGCCGGGGTCGTAGCGCTCAAATGCGATATCGCCGAGGCTTTGGATGCAATTGGCCTCGCCGAGGACGGCGCCGACGCTTCGGTACAGCGGCAACGCCTGTTCGTAGGCGGCGCGCGCGGCGGCGGGGTCGGAGCGCCGAAGCGCGATATCGCCGAGGCTTATGATGCAATTGGCCTCGCCGAGGACGGCGCCGACGCTTCGATACAACGGCAACGCCTGTTCGTAGGCGGCGCGCGCGGCGGCGGGGTCGGAGCG
>CAWEDI010000005.1:0-248642 GCA_963807735.1 uncultured Pseudomonadota bacterium
CAAATAGCGGCAGTTCTTTCCGATAGCCTCGCTGACCGAATATCCGGTGATCCGCTCGAATGCAGGATTGACTGCGCGAGCGCGGCTCCCGGCTTTCGGATATCCGCCAGGAGAACCCCTTCGTCCATGGTGTCGAGAATGCGTTGGGCGGCCGCTCGCGCCTCGTCCGATTGACGCTGGACGGCGATCGCCTCGGAGCCGCGCGTCCGGCCATAGAGCAGCGCGATCGCGCCGACGCCAACGAGCGCAGCCACGTGCACCGCGACAAGGAACGTGATCTGATACCGATGAAGGTCGCCCCGCCGGCGATCCGCGGGAGCAAGGCGTCGACGCCGGCGATCAACACCGCCGTGAGCCCCCAGATCAAGGTCAGGGACCGGCCAAAGGGTTGGTGCGGCGAAGGCAATCTGACCGACGGGACTGGTCGGCGCCGCCTGAGTCGATTTGTCACTTGCCATTACGTTCTGTCTCGTTACAGAATCTCCTCAAGGTCCCATCTGAACCGATTGCGCGAGCTGTAATCGGCTGGGCTGGCACTTATGCTCGGCCGTGTCGCCGAAACGGAGATACGGTGAAGACGGTATTTTCGACTTTGGACGTTCATCCCCGCGAGAGGTTCGACTACTGGCATGGGGTCGCATGCGCGAACATCGTAGATCACGAGTCGCATCCTGAATGTCGTCAGACCTTTGAAGCCGAACTTCAATCTGGAGTTGTCGCCGATCTAGGATTGGTTCTGTTCGAGAATTCACCGATGACCGTATTTCACTTGCCGCAACATGTGAAAGGGGAATAGCGATGAACTGTTCCTCGGTCTGCAACTGGCTGGAAGTCTCAGCAAGACTGCCGCGAGGTCATCCTGGGCTCGGGCGACATCGCCGCTGATCGACCCTCGTCTCCCCTATGGGGCCAAGTTCTCCGCCGGCTCAAGGCTGTTGCTTCTCAAGTTTCCGCGCCGTCTGCTCGAAGCGCGGATCGGCGGAACGCAGGAGATGACGGGTGCTCCGTCAAGCCGTCGGCGGCGGAAGCCCGCTTGACCTCGGCTTTCCTCGGTGCGCTGCCGGCCTTTGCGGGCGACCTGGACCCGACGGCGGCGGACGTCGTCCAGGAGCAGGTCATGGACCTGGTCGCTCTGTCGCTTGCGAGGGCCCTGGAGCGATCGGCGCCGCGGGTTTCGGCCGCCAAGTCGATTGTTCTCCTCAAGTTGCGCGCCGTGATCGAGTCGCGACTCACCGACCCTGAACTCGATGCGAACGCGGTCGCGGCGGCGGCGGGAGTGAGCGTGCGATACGCCAATGCGGTACTGTCCAACGAGGACACGACCATCATGCGCTTGGTGCAGGCAAGACGCCTGGCGCGCTGCAGAAGGGCGATGAAGACCCGTTGCAGGCGCACCGCACGATCAGCGAGATCGCGTACGCCTGGGGATTTTCAGACATGACGCATTTTGGCCAACGAATCCGAGCCGCCTATGGCGTGTGCCCGGCGAGTGCCGCAGGCTGGCGCGAGCAACCTATCCACGCCTTGCCACCGGAAATGTCGACGGGGCGACCGCGTCACGGACGCAGGAGCGCAACTCGCACGGCCTGCGAGCGCCTCGACCGGGACGTGGTCGCGGTCTCGCAAGGACATTGATGCTACCGACATCGCGGTCGCGGTAAAGGGCGGCGTCGTGACCCTGACCGGATTCGTCCCGCAGTTATACTCAGAGGTGGCAGGCCGAAAGCGGCGCCATGCGTGTTGCCGGGGTGACAGGCGTGGCGAACGGGCATCAAAATCCATGCTGCCCACCGGCAGCGAACGCCCAGAGCCTGAGATCGCCCGCGATGCGGTCAGCGCTCTGAAGAACGAGCTTCGCTACTTGATCACAACGTTGAAGCGCCCCGGCGTGGTCGAATTTGCAGTCGTAGACAACGGAGCCGGCATCGACCCCAAAATTTGCAGTCACATCTTCGAGCCGTTTGTGACGACAAAGCGCAACGGAATGGGAATTGGTCTCGCCGTGTCCCGGTCGATCGTCGAGCGGCACGGGGGCCGGCTGCGCTTCGGTCCGAACCCGGACGGCGGAACGGTATTCAGCTTCACGCTGAAGGCGGTCTCGTCCGACGAGGATTTCGATGGCGGGTGAGCGGACTGTCCACATCGTCGACGACGATGCGGCTGTGCGGCGCTCGCTCGAGCGGCTTCTCGACTCCATGGACCTCGCGACCGTCTCCCATCCGACCCCGGAGGACTTTCTTTTGGCGGCGCCGAAGCTGTCGGAAGGTTGCGTCTTGCTCGACGTGAAAATGCCAGGCATTGGCGGGCTGGAGGTGCAAGCGAGACTGATGAAGCTGGGATTTCTCCTGCCCATCATTGTGATCACCGGTCAGGGCGACGTCCAAACCGCCGTTGACGCCATGAAGGCGGGCGCGTTCGATTTCCTCGAAAAACCCTTTACTGACGCGGTTCTTTTGGCGAGCATCGAGGCGGCTTTCGCCAGTGCGCCTACGGATCGCATCCATCAGGCGCGGGACGCTGCGCGACGCATCGGCCAACTAACCCGCGCGAAAAGGAGGTGCTGGACGCGCTAGTGGCGGGATCGTCATACTGGCCTTCTATCCCGCGGACTGGAGTCCCGTCTGCGGCGACCAGATGACCCTGTACAACGAAGTGCTCCCAGAGTTTCGTCGCCTCGGGGCGCAACTCGTGGGGATATCGGTCGACGGCGTCTGGTGTCACGAAGCGTTTGCAAAGGCGCGAGGTCTGCACTTCCCGCTGCTTTCGGATTTTGAGCCGAAGGGCGCCGTCGCCAAGCAGTACGGCGCCTATCGCGAAGGCGAAGGGGTCTGCGAGCGAGCGCTCTTCGTGATCGACAGAGAGGGCGCGATATTCTGGAGTCATCTATCGCCCGTCGCGGTCAATCCGGGCGCCGACGGCATTCTCGACGCGCTGGAGACGCTTCCAAAGCCAGAGGACCATCATGAGCAAACTGAGAATTCCGGTCGGGCCGGCTGACCACATCGCGGGTCCTGCGGACGCGCCGGTGACGCTCGTCGAATATGGCGACTATGAATGTCCCTACTGCGCGCTCGCTTTTCCGAATGTGAAGCGTGTGCAGAAGCGACTTGGAAAGGAGCTCAGGTTCGTGTTCCGACACTTTCCGCTGACCGAGGCGCACCCGTTCGCAGAGGCGGCTGCGGAGGCGGCGGAATACGCAGCGGCTCATGATCGCTTTTGGGAGATGCACGACGGGCTATACGCCAATCAGGATCAGCTCGGCGTCAAGCTCATCTTCGCTCTGGGCAGAACCCTCGGCCTGCCCGAGGGCGGCCTTCGCGATGCATTGGCGACCAAGAGATTTTCCGCCAAGATACAGGCGGACTTCCTCGGCGGCGTGCGCAGCGGCGTCAATGGAACCCCGTGTTTTTTCATCAACGGCGAACGACACGAGGGCGGCTATTCGTACGAGGACCTCGTCGGCGCGATCGATGATTGGCAGCATGCGATCTCAACCAAATAGGCTCTCGCGCTTGGCCCTGCCGCAGGATTTGATCGGATGGAACGAACCAACGATCGGCGCGAAGTAGAGCGTCCGGCAATCACCTCTAGCGGAGCAATGCGCCATGTCCCTCGCGACGACATCGCCGATCGAAACCGTCCAAGACCGCGAGGCAGCGGGGGAGTTGCTGTTTCAGCCCTATAAACTCGGCGCGCTCACTCTCCCACACCGGGTCGTCATGGCCCCTTTGACGCGTTCGCGCGCAAGCCAGCCTGGCAACATTCCGACGACGCTCAACTCGGCGAGAAAGTAAGCCAGGCCGTCATCACCGTTCCCGCGTATTTCAATGATGCTCAGCGCCAAGCCACTAAGGACGCCGGCAAGATCGCCGGCCTAGAGGTGTTGCGCATCATCAACGAACCGACCGCCGCCGCCCTCGCTTACGGGTTGGAGAAGAAGGGCCAAGGAACCATCGCCGTCTACGATCTCGGCGGAGGCACTTTCGACGTCTCGATCCTCGATATTGGCGACGGCGTGTTCGAGGTGAAGTCCACCAATGGCGACACCTTTCTCGGCGGCGAGGACTTTGACAAGCGGATCATGGACTTCTTGGCCGACGAGTTCAAGAAGGCGCAAGGCATCGACCTGCGCAATGACCGGCTGGCGCTGCAACGGCTGCGCGAGGCGGCCGAAAAGGCGAAGATCGAGCTCTCCGCTACGATGGAGACGAGCATCAACCTGCCGTTCATCACGGCGGACCAGAATGGCCCGAAGCACCTCGACATCAGGTTGACCCGCGCAAAACTGGAGTCGCTCGTCGACGATCTCATCGAGAGGACCCTCCCGCCTTGCAAAGCCGCGCTGAAGGACGCGGGCGTCGACGCCAAGAAAATCGACGAAGTCGTGCTGGTCGGCGGCATGACGCGCATGCCGAAGGTGCAGGCCACCGTAAAATCCCTGTTCGGCAAGGAGCCGCATCAGGGCGTCAATCCAGACGAGGTGGTCGCGATCGGCGCCGCCATTCAGGCGGGCGTGCTCCAGGGCGACGTGAAAGACGTGCTCCTGCTCGACGTGACGCCGCTGTCGCTCGGCATCGAGACCCTGGGCGGCGTGTTCACGCGCCTCATCGAACGAAACACGACCATCCCCGCCAAGAAAAGCCAGACCTTTTCTACAGCCGAGGACAATCAACAGGCTGTGACGATCCGGGTGTTCCAGGGCGAGCGCGAGATCGCCGCCGACAACAAGCTGCTCGGCCAGTTCGACCTGGTCGGCAGTATGCCGACCAGGTCGAACTGGCCGAGCAGCTTGTTGTCGGCGGCCATCTCGCGCTCGCCTTGGAAGACGTTGATTGTCACCGCGGTCTGGCCGTCGTCGGCCGTCGAGAAGGTCTGGCTCTTCTTTGGTCGGGGATTGTCGTGTTGCGTTCGATGAGGCGCGTCAACACGCCGCCCAGCGTCTCGATCCCCAGCGAAAGCGGCGTCACGTCCAGCAGCAAGACATCCTTGCACGTCGCCCGGAGCACGCCGCCCTGGATGGCGGCGCCGATGGCGACGACCTCGTCCGGGTTGACGCCCTGATGCGGCTCTTTGCCGAAAGAGATTTTTGAACGAGGTCCTGCACCTTCGGCATGCGGGTCATGCCGCCGACCAGGATCACTTCGTCGATTTCCTTGGCCGTCGAGCTTCGCGTCCTTCAGCGCGTCTTTGCAACGGCTGGACGGCAACGCTCGATGAGATCGTCGACGAGCGACTTGAATTTAGCGCGCGTCAGCTGATGTCTGAGGTGCTTCGGGCCGTTCTGGTCCGCCGTGATGAACGGCAGGTTAATGTTCGTCTCCATCGTAGCCGGAGAGCTCGATCTTCGCCTTTTCCGCCGCCTCGCTGCAGCCGTTGCAGCGCCAGCCGGTCCTTGCGCAGGTCGATGCCTTGCTCCTTCTTGAACTCGTCGGCCAAGAAGTCGATGATCGCGCTTGTCGAAGTCGTCGCCGCCGAGATAGGTGTCGCCGTTGGTGGAAGGACCTCGAAAACGCCGTCCCCGATATCCAGGATCGAGACATCGAAGGTGCCGCCGCCCAGGTCGTAGACGGCGACAGTTCCTTCGCCCTTCTTCTCCAGCCCGTAAGCCAGGGCGGCGGCGGTCGGTTCGTTGATGATGCGCAGCACCTCGAGGCCGGCGATCTTGCCGGCGTCCTTAGTGGCTTGGCGCTGAGCATCATTGAAATACGCGGGAACGGTGATGACGGCCTGGCTTACTTTCTCGCCGAGTTGAGCGTCGTCGGAATGTTGCCAGGCTGGCTTGCGCGCGAACGCGTCAAAGGGGCCATGACGACCCGGTGTGGGAGAGTGAGCGCGCCGAGTTTATAGGGCTGAAACAGCAACTCCCCCGCTGCCTCGCGGTCTTGGACGGTTTCGATCGGCGATGTCGTCGCGAGGGACATGGCGCATTGCTCCGCTAGAGGTGATTGCCGGACGCTCTACTTCGCGCCGATCGTTGGTTCGTTCCATCCGATCAAATCCTGCGGCAGGGCCAAGCGCGAGAGCCTATTTGGTTGAGATCGCATGCTGCCAATCATCGATCGCGCCGACGAGGTCCTCGTACGAATAGCCGCCCTCGTGTCGTTCGCCGTTGATGAAAAAACACGGGGTTCCATTGACGCCGCTGCGCACGCCGCCGAGGAAGTCCGCCTGTATCTTGGCGGAAAATCTCTTGGTCGCCAATGCATCGCGAAGGCCGCCCTCGGGCAGGCCGAGGGTTCTGCCCAGAGCGAAGATGAGCTTGACGCCGGCTGATCCTGATTGGCGTATAGCCCGTCGTGCATCTCCCAAAAGCGATCATGAGCCGCTGCGTATTCCGCCGCCTCCGCAGCCGCCTCTGCGAACGGGTGCGCCTCGGTCAGCGGAAAGTGTCGGAACACGAACCTGAGCTCTTTTCCAAGTCGCTTCTGCACACGCTTCACATTCGGAAAAGCGAGCGCGCAGTAGGGACATTCATAGTCGCCATATTCGACGAGCGTCACCGGCGCGTCCGCAGGACCCGCGATGTGGTCAGCCGGCCCGACCGGAATTCTCAGTTTGCTCATGATGGTCCTCTGGCTTTGGAAGCGTCTCCAGCGCGTCGAGAATGCCGTCGGCGCCCGGATTGACCGCGACGGGCGATAGATGACTCCAGAATATCGCGCCCTCTCTGTCGATCACGAAGAGCGCTCGCTCGCAGACCCCTTCGCCTTCGCGATAGGCGCCGTACTGCTTGGCGACGGCGCCCTTCGGCTCAAAATCCGAAAGCAGCGGGAAGTGCAGACCTCGCGCCTTTGCAAACGCTTCGTGACACCAGACGCCGTCGACCGATATCCCCACGAGTTGCGCCCCGAGGCGACGAAACTCTGGGAGCACTTCGTTGTACAGGGTCATCTGGTCGCCGCAGACGGGACTCCAGTCCGCGGGATAGAAGGCCAGTATGACGATCCCGCCACTAGCGCGTCCAGCACCTCCTTTTCGCGCGGGTTAGTTGGCCGATGCGTCGCGCAGCGTCCCGCGCCTGATGGATGCGATCCGTAGGCGCACTGGCGAAAGCCGCCTCGATGCTCGCCAAAAGAACCGCGTCAGTAAAGGGTTTTTCGAGGAAATCGAACGCGCCCGCCTTCATGGCGTCAACGGCGGTTTGGACGTCGCCCTGACCGGTGATCACAATGATGGGCAGGAGAAATCCCAGCTTCATCAGTCTCGCTTGCACCTCCAGCCCGCCAATGCCTGGCATTTTCACGTCGAGCAAGACGCAACCTTCCGACAGCTTCGGCGCCGCCAAAAGAAAGTCCTCCGGGGTCGGATGGGAGACGGTCGCGAGGTCCATGGAGTCGAGAAGCCGCTCGAGCGAGCGCCGCACAGCCGCATCGTCGTCGACGATGTGGACAGTCCGCTCACCCGCCATCGAAATCCTCGTCGGACGAGACCGCCTTCAGCGTGAAGCTGAATACCGTTCCGCCGTCCGGGTTCGGACCGAAGCGCAGCCGGCCCCCGTGCCGCTCGACGATCGACCGGGACACGGCGAGACCAATTCCCATTCCGTTGCGCTTTGTCGTCACAAACGGCTCGAAGATGTGACTGCAAATTTTGGGGTCGATGCCGGCTCCGTTGTCTACGACTGCAAATTCGACCACGCCGGGGCGCTTCAACGTTGTGATCAAGTAGCGAAGCTCGTTCTTCAGAGCGCTGACCGCATCGCGGGCGATCTCAGGCTCTGGGCGTTCGCTGCCGGTGGGCAGACGGACTTCGATGTCGTTCGCCACGCCTGTCACCCCGGCAACACGCATGGCGCCGCTTTCGGCCTGCCACCTCTGAGTATAACTGCGGACGAATCCGGTCAGGGTCACGACGCCGCCCTTTACCGCGACCGCGATGTCGGTAGCATCAATGTCCTTGCGAGACCGCGACCACGTCCCGGTCGAGGCGCTCGCAGGCCGTGCGAGTTGCGCTCCTGCGTCCGTGACGCGGTCGCCCCGTCGACATTTCCGGTGGCAAGGCGTGGATCAGGTTGCTCGCGCCAGCCTGCGGCACTCGCCGGGCAGCACGCCATAGGCGGCTCGGAATCGTCGGCCAAAATGCGTCATGTCTGAAAATCCCCAGGCGTACGCGATCTCGCTGATCGTGCGGTGCGCCTGCAACGGGTCTTCCATCGCCCTTCTGCAGCGCGCCAGGCGTCTTGCCTGCACCAAGCGCATGATGGTCGTGTCCTCGTTGGACAGTACCGCATTGGCGTATCGCACGCTCACTCCCGCCGCCGCCGCGACCGCGTTCGCATCGAGATCAGGGTCGGTGAGTCGCGACTCGATCGCGGCGCGCAACTTGAGGAGAACAATCGACTTGGCGGCCGAAACCCGCGGCGCCGATCGTTCCAGGGCCCTCGCAAGCGACAGAGCGACCAGGTCCATGACCTGCTCCTGGACGACGTCCGCCGCCGTCGGGTCCAGGTCGCCCGCAAAGGCCGGCAGCGCACCGAGGAAAGCCGAGGTCAAGCGGGCTTCCGCCGCCGACGGCTTGACGGAGCACGCCGTCATCTCCTGCGTTCCGCCGATCCGCGCTTCGAGCAGACGGCGCGGAAACTTGAGAAGCAACAGCCTTGAGCCGGCGGAGAACTTGGCCCCATAGGGGAGACGAGGGTCGATCAGGGCGATGTCGCCCGAGCCCAGGATGACCTCGCGGCAGTCTTGCTCGAGATCAAGACTTCCAGCCAGTTGCAGACCGAGGAACAGTTCATCGCTATTCCCCTTTTTCACATGTTGCGGCAAGTGAAATACGGTCATCGGTGAATTCTCGAACAGAACCAATCCTAGATCGGCGACAACTCCAGATTGAAGTTCGGCTTCAAAGGTCTGACGACATTCAGGATGCGACTCGTGATCTACGATGTTCGCGCATGCGACCCCATGCCAGTAGTCGAACCTGTCGCGGGGATGAACGTCCAAAGTCGAAAAGACCGTCTTCACCGTGATCTCCGTTTCGGCGACACGGCCGAGCATAAGTGCCAGCCCAGCCGATTACAGCTCGCGCAATCGGTTCAGATGGGACCTTGAGGAAATTCTGTAACGAGACAGAACGTAATGGCAAGTGACAAATCGACTCAGGCGGCGCCAACCAGTCCCGTCGGTCAGATTGCCTTCGCCGCACCAACCCTTTCGGCCGCTGCCCTGACCTTGATCTGGGGGCTCACGGCGGTGTTGATCGCCGGCGTCGACGCCTTGCTCCCGCGGATCGCCGGCGGGGGCGACCTTCATCGGTATCAGATCACGTTCCTTGTCGCGGTGCACGTGGCTGCGCTCGTTGGCGTCGGCGCGATCGCGCTGCTCTATGGCCGGACGCGCGGCTCCGAGGCGATCGCCGTCCAGCGTCAATCGGACGAGGCGCGAGCGGCCGCCCAACGCATTCTCGACACCATGGACGAAGGGGTTCTCCTGGCGGATATCCGAAAGCCGGGAGCCGCGCTCGCGTATGTCAATCCTGCATTCGAGCGGATCACCGGATATTCGGTCAGCGAGGCTATCGGAAAGAACTGCCGCTATTTGCAAGGGAACGATCGTCTGCAGCCTGAAATTTCAGAAATTCGAGCCGCGATCGATGATCGCCGCGCAGCGAGAGTGACGCTGCGCAATTATCGTAAGGATGGCGTTCTATTCTGGAACGAGCTTCGGCTGACTCCGGTGTTTGGCCAAGCGGGCGAGGCGACGCACTATATCGGCCTGATGCGCGACGTGACCGAACTCAAGGAAGCGACATCGCGACTAGACGAGGCGGGCCATATAGACCGGCTGACGTTGGTAGCGAACCGGTACTTCTTCTATGACAAGGTGGCAGCGCTTTTGAGCGCGCCGGACGCTGGCCAGGTGTTGCTCGTCAAGCTCGATGTCGCCCGGTTCCATGAAATCAATTCAAGCTACGGCTTTGAGGCCGGTGATTTGCTTCTCAAGCAAATCGCCACCCGATTAGACACGCATTGGAAGGGCTGCGTCGGGCGGCTCGGAGCGGACGAATTCGCCATCACCGTCCGCCTCGGCCGACCTGACGAGGTCGAGGCGGAGATCTCGAAGGTCTGCGCGGTGCTGCAGCCGAACTTCATTCTGCCCGAGGGCAAAATTGATGTTCGCTTCGCGGTCGGGTTTACGCTCGGTGCGCGGGGCGAGGATCCGATGACCCTTTTGCGTCAGGCCGGCGTGGCCCTGCAGGAATCGAGGCGCTCTCGGCTGCGCGAAGTGCACGGCTTCGACAGCCAGACGGACGCGAACATCAAGAGTCGCGTGCGCCTGGCCCAAGAACTCAGACAAGCGGTCAAGAGCGAAGACTTCGTGCTGTACTACCAGCCCAAGGTGGAACTCGTCTCCGGAACAATCATTGGCGCGGAATCGCTGGTCCGGTGGCGACATCCCCTGTTCGGGCTGCAGCCGCCGAACCGGTTCATCCCCGCTGCGGAAGAGACGGGCCTGATCCTCGAAATCGGCCGTTGGGTCCTGTATGAGGCAGCCCGCTTCGCCGCCGAGATCAACCAAGACCGGACCCCGGCGCTCACGATATCCGTGAACGTCTCGCAGTTTCAATTCACCGCCGGGGACATGGCTGAACAGGTTCGTTTGGCGCTGCAGGAGACCGGGGCCGACCCCGCTTGGCTGATTCTCGAGTTGACCGAAAGTCTGTTTGCGGATGACTCGCCCGAGATGGTCGCTTCGTTTCGGCGACTCCGCGAGATGGGCCTCGGTCTGTCGATCGACGATTTCGGCACCGGGTATTCAAGTCTGCGTTATCTTGAACGCTTTCCGGTCTCGGAAATCAAGCTCGACAAGAGCTTTGTTCAAGATCTGCACCGGAGCCAAGTCAAGCGCATCATCGTGGACGCCGTGATCAAGCTCGGCGCCGAGCTCAACATTTCGGTCACGGCGGAGGGTGTCGAAACCGAGGCCGAGCGCGCCACGCTTCGCGAGGTTCTCTGCCCCTACGCCCAGGGCTATTTGTTTGGACGGCCGGCGCCATCGGACGAGTTCCTGAGTCTCGTCGGCCGATAGGATCAACGGAGGTAGGCGGTGGGCCGATGGGGCGGTATTCCGACCCAGGCCACGATCGCGGCGGTCGTCATCGCCAGGAATGGCGACCACCCTTCCGCTCTATCGGCAAGCTCGATCTTGCCAGGCTACCGAAATTCATCCCGACGTAATCAGGCTCGCCAAGGTCGCGAGCCTTACCGCCTCCGCAGTGGTGCGCACGTTGAGCCGATCGAGCAATCTGGCGCGATGCACTTCGACCGTCCTGGCGCTGATCCCGAGGTCAAAGGCGATGGCCTTGCTGAGGCGTCCTTCGATCAGCCCATAGAGCACCTCTCGCTCGCGCCGGCTAAGCGACAAAATGCGGTTTGCGGCATCCAGCGGTTCGACGCGTTCCTCCCCGCGTTCCTGCCCCCATCCTTTAATGACCTCCCAACGCTTTTTTCGCTTTGCGATGGCGAAGTGATGGGCGCAGGCGACGTCGAATATGTCCCCGGATTTGCTCGCCGAAAGCGGATAAGTGCACAGAAGCGTGATCGGCTTGTCGGCAATCGTTTTGGTGAGGTCGACTTCATATTCCAGAAAGGCGTTCCAATCGCTTGGTTGCAGCCAGAAGGCGTCGCCGGAAGCGCTCAGTCCAGAACGGCCCACGTCGAGCGCCTGCTGCAATTTCTCGTTCCAGAAGCTCACCACGGGTCCGCGCTCAAAATGCGAGTCCTTCAAATAGATTTTGCGCCCCGCATAAAGTTCGATTCCACTTTCAGCGACGGCCGTGCGCCCGTGAATTGCGACTTCCTCCGCGCTCACAGAGTCGGTGTCGGGCGTCCTAGACCACCATCAGGGCGCGGGCGCATGCCATACCGCCTCGTAAGCTTCGCGCAGATTGTCGCGAGTGACCTTCAGACCCGTCGAACTGATCCATGCCGGCGGCGAGCGTCCAATCAGCCCGAGCAGCGCGGCGGCGGCGGCGGCCGCGCCTTGATCATAAGGACGCTGCGCCGCGACGCCTTTGAGTGAACTGTCGCGCCTGAGTTCGGCGAAGACCTCCGCCCCCAGGTCGACAGTCGTCATCGGCAAGGAACGCGCTCCGCTCCGGATGGCTTCCAATACGTGCATAGCCGGAGTGTCCCAAGCGACAAACAGACAGTCGAGATCGTCATTCTCGGCGAGCAGCTTTTGGTATGCTTGTCCCGCTTCTTCGACCTTGCTGAAGCGGCTCCGCACGAGGGTGACGTCAGGTCGATGCAAATTCATCCATTTGCGAAACGCGATCTCGCGTTCGTTGGTGACGAAAAACTCCGCCGCATAAGTGATGATTCCAAGCACGCCTTCGTTGGGGATATACGGCGAGGATAGCTCCGCGGCGATGGCTCCCAGACCAAAGTTATCCGCCGAACACACAGAGACATAATCGACGCCGGGACGAAGGCCCGGCGGGGCGTTGTCGAGCAGGACGAGCTTCTTTCCCGCCTTCGCGACGGCGAGGTGCGCATCACGCATTTCCGTCGAGCCGACCGGCAGGCTGATGATCGCGTCAATCGGCGCGCGCGTGAGATGGCGCAGCGCTTCGTTCTGTTTGGCCTTGTCGAAGCCGCAATCGACGATATCGAACACCGTGCCGTCGCAATTCCCGAGCGTACCGACGATGCCGGCAAGCTCTTGGCGCGACCAATCGCTTTTCGTGGTGTGGAGCACGACGGCCACAGAAAACCGGCCGGCGCGGGCGAGCGCCGTTTCGGCGTCGGTAAGCACGAGCTTGTCTGCGGGAAAGGCCTTTTCGCCGTGCGGCCCGAGGCCAATGGTCGACATTTCGCACCCGAGGTTTGAGCGGTTGGGATTTGGCGTGGAAATGCGTTGGCGCACAAGCCTCCATGATCATCCGCGCGCACGTCAGCGAGCAGCCGGCGACTGAGGCGGCGAAACGACCGCATTCGTCGGCGTCGCTTTTCGTCTCACCGCTTTCGCCTTCGCAAGGTAAGCCTCGAACGAGGGCTGATGGCGTGGCGAGCCGTGCGGAATCCATTCGCGCGCATTGGCGGTAGCGAAGATTTCCTCGCTCGCCAAGCGCGCCGCGCCGACGAGCTCGGCCGAACCGCCAAGCTCTGAGCGCACAATCCGCAGGTCGCGGGTCGCCAGCGGATGCGCGCTCCGGTAGATCGCTTCCCGAACCGCCGCAAGCAGGATCTCCCCGGAATGCCCGAGCGAGCCGGCGAGCACAACTATTGCCGGGTTCATGAGATTGACCAACGGGGCGAGGCTTTCGCCGACCAGTCGCCCGGCGTGGGCGAGCAGCTCTGCGCAAAAGCGGTCGCCGAGCTGCGCTCCATGGCTCACGTCGTCGGCGCTGACCTCGCCCCGACGCTCGAGCATTTCCGCGAGATACCGGCTTCGTCCCTCACGCGCCGCGGCGTTTGCGTCACGTGCGACAGCGTCTCCGCTCGCCACCACATCCAGGCAACCTCTCGCGCCGCAGTGGCAGGTCAGATCGCCGCCCTCCCCCTTGGGCGCATGGCCGATCAATCCGGCGCGACCCTGCGCGCCCGCATGCAATCGTCCGTCGCTGACGACGCCAGCGCTGATCGATCGATCTATGCTGATGCAGAGAATGTCGTTTGCGCCACGACCCGCGCCGACTTTTGCTTCCCCAAGCGTCATCATCTGCGTGTTGCTGCGCACCCAGCATGGCGCGCTGAAGCGCGTGGCGAGCTCGGTAGCGAAATCGAAGCGGCGCCAGGCATGCAGGGCGTCCAGGGGGGCGGCGCTGAAAGCGTCGCCTTCGTTTGCGTAGACGAGCGCGATCTCAGGAAGGGCAAGCGAAACGCCCCACGCTCGCGATTTGCCGCCGCGCTCGTCGAGCATCAAGTAAAACAGCGTTGTCAGGCGATCGAGGACGGCCTCGGGCCCCTGCGCCAACTCCACGGACTCGTGATGTTCTGCAATAAGCTCGCCGTTGAGGTCGGCGAGGCCGACGGCGATCGAGTCCCTGCCGACATGGGCAGCCATCAAGTCACCCGCCTCGGCGCGAAACCTGAAATGGCGTGGAGCGCGGCCCCCGACGGGGGCCCCAAATTCGCCCTTTGCAATCAAATGCAACCGCTCGAGCGTCGCCAGGCGGTCGCTCACGACGGCGCGGCCAAGATCGGAGGCCCGGGCGAGTCCGAGATGCGTTGTGGCGACGTCAGTGCGGATGAGTGAGAGGATGGCCGCAAGACTGCCGCCGCCGGTCTCGAGCGTGGTTGGCCGCCCCACCCGACGTTTGCCGTGAGTCGGGAAGTCGGACCCCTGGAACGTCAAGGCGTGGTCATTCGCGCAGACTTCACCGGGAGGTCTCCAGGCCAAACCCTTGAGAAATCAATCGGCGGAGCTCGATAATAATTTTCCAGCAAAAGTCAACCGGCTTTTGCTCCTTTTCAAATTGACGAAGGCCAAGCCGAGCCGCATTCTCCACGCGCGCCGCAGGAAACCTCGAAGTTTCCGCGACAAGGCCCTTAAGGCCGGCCGGAGGAAGCCCGTGGACGTTCGAACTCGCTTATCAAACCAACTGCTGGGGGCCGCTTGGAGGCCACCCGGTCGGCGTGACCTCCATTGGCCAGCTCACCTATGTGACCTTCGGGGATATCGGAAAGGCGATTGCCGATATCGCGGAGGCGGGCTACCAGGGCGTCGAATTGTTCGACGGCAACGTTCTCGACTACCCCGGCGGCGCGCCCGCGCTGCGGTCCGAGCTCAGCAACGCCGGCATTAAGCTGGTCGGAGTCTATTCCGGGGCCAATTTTGTATTCCCCGATATTCTCGATCAGGAGCTCTCCAAAATTGTGCGCGTCGCGGATGCTGCGGCGGAGCTCTCGGCTGAACATCTCGTCATTGGTGGGGGCGCCAAGCGCCTCGACGGCGTCGCGCCTGGCGACTACGAGCAACTCGCGGCTGCGCTCGACAAGGTCGTCGCGATCGCCAAGCCCCGCGGCCTGAAGGCGCATTACCATCCCCATCTGACGACAATCGTTGAGCGCTCGGCCGAAGTCGATCGTATCTTCTCTCTGACTTCCATCGATTTTTGCCCCGACACCGCGCATCTCGCCGCGGCGGGCGGCGATGTCGCCGCGATGGTCCGCAAGCATCGCGCCCGAATTTCTTACGTGCACCTGAAAGGGCTGCGACGCGAGCCGTTCGCCTTCACGCCGCTCGACGAAGGCGATCTCGACAACGCCGCCGTGATCCGCGAGCTGGCGACGACCAACTTCAGCGGCTGGATCACGGCTGAGCTTGACGCTTGGCCCGATCCGAAGGGTGGCGCGGAGCGTAGCCTCGCCTTCATCAGACGCGCAATCGCCGCTGTCTGAGTAAACGAGGCTTTCGGGAAACGCCGGAGCCGGCCAAGTTTCGTCAGAACTTCGCGAGCCGCAGAACGCGGCGCGCATGGACCCAGGAGGAAACAAATGAAGAAATTGAAAGTCTTCGCCGCTCTATCGGCGATGGCGCTGACCAGCGCTCTGGCCCTCGCGCCCGCTTATGCGACCGACCCGGACGCCGCGCTCGCAGCGATGAAGACGAAAGTCTTCTCGACCGGTCCGAACGGCGAAAAGGCCGACTCCGCGGCCAGCGTGTCGCTGACCCCGGACGAACTCGCCAAAGTTAAAGCCAAACACGCGACTGCGGCGCTGGTGTTCCACTACGGCGGAAATGATTGGTCGAACGCCCAAGAAGCCGCCCTGAAGGCCACTTTCGCCGCCTTGGGTATCGAAGTGGTCGCCACGACCGACGCCGGCTTCAAGCCGGAGAAACAGGTCTCCGACATTGAGACCGTGATGGCCAAAAAACCAGACATCATCGTCTCGATTCCCGTCGATCCGGTCGCCACCGCAGCAGCCTACAAAGCCGCCGCCGAAAAGGGCGTGAAGTTGGTGTTCATGGATAACGTGCCGAAGGGCTTTACGGCGGGCAAGGAATACGTGAGCTCCGTCTCGGCCGACAACTACGGAAACGGCGTCGCCGCCGCGCATTTGATGGCGAAGGCGCTGAACGGCAAAGGCGAGATCGGCCTGGTGTTTCACGCGGCTGATTTCTTCGTTACGCGTCAGCGCTATGACGGCTTCAAGAAGACGATCCTGGAAGATTACCCCAACATCAAGATTGTCGAGGAGCAGGGGATTGGCGGACCGGACTTCTCGGGCGACGCCGAAAAAGCGGCCGGCGCGATCCTGACGGCGCATCCGCGCATCAATGGACTGTGGGCGGTCTGGGACGTGCCCGCCGAAGGGGCGATGGCGGCGGCCCGCGCCGCGGGTCGAGATGACCTCGTTATCGTCAACGAGGATCTCGGCGAGAACGTCGCCATCGCGATGGCCAAGCGCGAACTCATCATGGGGATCGCCTCGCAGCGGCCCTACGACCAGGGTGTGACGGAGGCGACGCTCGCCGCCTACGCGCTGATAGGCAAGCCTGCGCCGGCCTATGTCGCGCTGCCCGCGGCGCCAATCACGCGCGACACGCTGCTGGCGGCGTGGCAGGAGATCTATCACGCGCCGGCGACGGACAAAATCCAGCGCAGCATGAAATAAGAGGCGCGTTCCTTCCGATGCCGGGCACGGTTGAATCCCTTTAATCTATCTTTGCCGTCCCGAAGCAAGCGCGAATGTACCGGGGTCACCGATCCCGGTTACAGATGGAACCCAGCGGCCGGAGCACCTAATCAGGAGCAGCAGGGACCGAAAATGCCGACCAGCGGCCGTACCCAACAAAATACTGCTGTGCGATTGACGGGCGTGTCGAAAACATTCGGTGGCGTCACCGCGTTACAGGATGTCACGTTCGAAGTGCACGCCGGCGAAATTCATGCGCTTCTCGGCGAGAACGGCGCCGGCAAATCGACAATTCTCAAAATTCTCAACGGCGTTTATGCGCCAACCGCCGGCCGCATCGAGGTGTACGGCGAGCTGCGGGCTGAGCACAGCCCGGAGGCGGCCAAACGCGCCGGCATTGGCATGATCTTTCAGGAAATGAGTCTCGTTCCAACCCTGACGGCCGCGCAAAACGTCTTCCTGGAGAACGAGCTCAAGAATCGCGCCGGCCTCATTGATGATCGCGCCGCTGAGCGCCGGGCGCGCGAGCTGTTTGCATCGCTCGGCGTCGACATCGATCCGCGCGCGTTGGTCGGCGCGCTTTCAGCGGGACAACGGCAACTAACCGAGATCGTCAAGGCGACCTCGCGCAACGTCCGCATCTTAATTCTCGACGAGCCGACGACGGCGCTCTCTGGCGGGGAAGTCGAAAAGCTGTTCGCCTCGCTGCGCAAGCTGAAACAAGACGGCGTCGCAATCATATATGTATCGCATCGTATGGACGAGATCACCCGCATTGCCGACCGCGCGACCATCTTGCGTGACGGACGCCATGTCATTACGTCCCCCATGAGCGAGTTGACGCTCGACCGCATCATCGAACATATTGTTGGCCGGAGATCACGCGGCTTCTCCGATGTGCAGCGACGCGTGGCCCAGCGCGGTGCGCCGCTACTCGAACTCAAAGATTTGAACGGACCGAGCAAGCCATCGAACGTCAATCTAACGCTGTACGCCGGCGAGGTCGTCGGCATTGCGGGCCTGCTCGGGAGCGGCCGCAGCGCGCTGGCGCGCGTCTTGTTCGGCATTGACCCAAAGCGTTCCGGCGAGATTCGCGTCAAGGACAAACCGGTCGGGATCACAAGTCCGATTGACGCTGTACGCCAGGGTGTTGCGCTCGTTCCCGAGGACCGGCTGCGCCAGGGTCTCATCCTCGAACATTCGGTTGAGGCCAACGCGACTCTCTCGATACTCGATCGAGTCGCCTCGTGGTCGTTTGTAGTAAGGGCGAAAGCGAGGGATGCGGTCGATCAACAGATCAACAACCTGCGCATAAAAACGGCCTCGCGCGAAACGCCGGTGCGCACGCTCTCCGGGGGCAATCAGCAGAAGGTCGTAATTGGCAAGTGGCTTAACGCCGATCCCGACATATTCGTGCTGGACGAGCCGACGGGCGGCGTCGACATCGGTTCCAAGGCGGAAATCATCGCGCTCGTGCGCGATTTGGCGGCGAGCGGCAAAGCCGTGGTCTTGATTTCCTCCGAACTGTCTGAGCTGCTGACGGCAGCCGACCGCATTCTCATAATGTCGGACGGGCGCATCGTCAGGGAACTTCTACGCGCCGAATTCGACGACCCCGATCCCAGCGACGATGCTGGAGAGCAATTACAATACGCAGAACGCAATCTGTCTCAAATCATTCAAAAGGGTCATGTTCATGTCTGAGTCGCAAGCGCGCTCGCAAGCGCTGGCGTCCTTTTTCGGGGACTGGCGACGGTACATCCCCTATCTCGGTTTCGTCCTGATCTTTGTGCTTTTCTCGGCGACCCTGTACAACCAGGGTTTTCTTGAGCCGAACAACCTGTTCAACATTCTCCGTCAGACGGCGATGATTTCCATCATGTCGGTCGGCATGACTTATGTCCTGGCGGCGGGCGAAATCGACCTCTCGATTGGCATGGTGGCGGGGCTCATCTCGCTGGTCGCAGCGGTCGCCATGGACCACTTCGGCGCGATCGCCGGCGTTTTCGCAGGTCTTATCGTGGGCGCGCTGGTCGGCGGCGCCAATGCGCTGTTGACGACGCGAGTCGGCATCCCGTCGTTCCTCACGACCCTCGCCATGATGGGCATCGCGCGCGGAGCGGCGATGTGGATGACGCAGACGAAGTCGGTCCCTATCCTGGACGACAATTACATCTGGCTTTTCGGCGGCGGCAACGTTGGACCCATTCCGGTGCTGGTGATCTGGACGCTCATCATCGCCATCATCGGCCACATCGTCCTGCGGCGCACAACATTTGGCCGTCGGGTGCTTGCAACCGGCGGCAGCGAAACTGCGGCCCGTTACAGCGGCGTTAACACACGGGCTATCAAGCGGACGGTGCTGATTCTTTCTAGTCTTGGCGCTGCGATCGCGGGGATGCTTTACGCCGGGCGGCTGCACTCGGGGCGCTTCCAGCTGGGCGAGGGCGACGAATTGTCGGTCATCGCGGCGTCGGTTCTCGGCGGCACCAGCTTGTTCGGCGGCTCCGGCACCGTCGTCGGTTCCATTGTCGGCTCGCTGATGATCGGCGTCATCAACAACGGCCTGTTGCTGATGGGTCTCGAATACAGCCAGCAGCTGATCGCGCGCGGGGCGATCATCATTGTGGCGGTGGCGATCAGCCAGCCTCGAGAGTAACAGAATCGGGAGACCAGGGTCGTGAGATCTTGCACAATCATCGGCGTGATCGTAGCCCTTGGCGACCGTTGGGCGAGGTCTGGAAAGAGATCGTAGGCGCATGAGCGACAATAAATTCTTCAACGCGCATCAGCGCGCAATTGTCGAGGCGGCGATGGCGCGCATGATCCCGACCGATCACGAACCTGGCGCCCGCGAGGCCGGCGCGATCGACTTTGTCGACCGCTACCTGTCGGGGATCGGCTTCATTTACGCCAAACCCGGCGGCAGCGGCTTCGAACAGCTGAGCGGCAAAGCGGCTGAAGCTTGGAGCAGGCGCATTGAGATCCTGCGCGACACCTACACCAACGGTGTTGAGGCGCTCGACGCCCTGTCCCGGGAGCGGTTCGGCGTCGAATTCATTGCCCTGGACGAACAGCGTCAGGACCAGGCGCTCGCGGCGCTCGAACGCGGCGACGCAAAGGAGGGGGAAGCGCCTCCATTGCAACAAACGCTGGCGGAGACCGAGCTTGCGTTCGTACCGTTGCTCGCGTTGCACACGCGCCAAGGGTTCTATGCCGACCCGATCTATGGCGGCAACAAGGACCACGTAGGTTGGACGGTCATCGGCTTTCCGGGACCTTCCTCTTTGATGGAAGTCTTCTCGGGCCGCTACAGCGCGTTGCCGTGGTTCGCTGAAGGCGAGTCTGAAAAATATCTTGAGGCCAACCGTGGCGAGTAATTCAAAGCCGAATCGAACCGACGTCTGCATTATCGGCGCCGGCGCCTCCGGCGCGGCGGCGGCGAAGGTGCTAACCGAAGGCGGCGCGCGCGTTGTCGCCCTCGAGCGCGGACCGTGGCGCGGCCGCGAGACTTTCGGCGGCGACGAGCTCGCCAACATCAATCGCTATAACCTATGGCCGGACCCGCTGCTGAATCCGCGCACCACGCGCGCTTCGGCCGACGAAAAGCCGCGGATCGAACTGTTCTGCCCGGTGCCCCAGATGGTCGGGGGCGGCACCGTGCATTGGCAGGGTTGGTTGCCACGGTTTACGCCCAATGATTTCCGCATGCGCACCATCGCCGGCGAGTTGAAAGGGGCGAGTCTCGCCGACTGGCCAATCAGCTACGATGAGTTGGAGCCGTTCTACTCAAAAGTCGAGTGGGCGTTCGGGGTCTCAGGCGAGGCGGGCGCCAACCGATTTGAGGGGCCTCGCAGCCGTCCCTATCCGTGCCCACCGCTCCCGGTCTCGCGCTACGCGGAGAAGTTCCATAAGGGCTGCGCCGCTTTGGGTTGGAACTCGTTTCCAATGCCGCAAGCCGCCCTTTCGCGCGCACACAATGGCCGCAAGCCCACAGTCATCAGCGCGTTCGCACAGCAGCACGGCGATCCAACCGGCACCCGGTCAAGCGCGCTCAATATCTTTGTTCCAGACGCGGTCAAAACAGGAAGATATGAGCTTCGGCCCGAGTGCTACGTCCGCGAGCTGACGCTTGATTCCTCCGGCAGAGTCAAATCGGCCATCTACGAGGGCGCCGACGGCGAGGTGCTGGAGCAGGAGGCCGACCTGTTCGTGCTCGCCGCGGGCGCAGTAGAATCGGCGCGTCTATTGCTGCTCTCGCAATCCGGCCGGTTTCCGAAAGGCCTTGCGAATGGCTCTGACCTCGTCGGCCGTAATGTCACGTTCCACGAATACAGCGCGGCTGTCGGAACGTTTGACGACCCGATCTACGCGTGGGCGGGAGGCGGCTATGTGAGCGCGTCGTGCTTCGAGCATTACGAGCACAATCCCTCGCGAGGATTTGTCAGCGGCGGCCACATCGCCTGCGCCGGCGTCGGCATTCCGTTGCCGATCAACTGGAGATTGCCCGACGCGCCGACGTGGGGCCAAAGAGCCAAGCAGAACGATCGGGAGAATTTCAATCACTCCATGGCGGTTGCGATGGTGCTTCACGACATGCCTCAGCACGACAATCGCGTCGAGCTCGATGAAGACGTCAAAGACGCCTGGGGCCTGCCAGTCGCGCGCATCACGCTTGCGCCGCATGAGAACGATCTGGCGCAGGGGCGTTATCTGATTGATCGGGCGGCCGATGTGTTGAACGCCGCTGGCGCCAGGCGCGTGCAGAAAGTCTATGCCGATCGCGTTACTGGCAATTGTTCGCATCAACACGGAACCGCACGCATGGGCGACGACCCAGCAAACTCCGTGCTTGACCGATCATGCCGTGCTCACGAGGTTGAGAACCTCTATATCGTCGACGGCTCTCCGTTTCCGACCGCTACCGGCGCGAATCCGACGTTGACGATTATGGCGAACGCCTGGCGCGTCGCGCAGACGATCTTGGAGCGTCGTGGCGCGAAGAGCTGACGCGCCTCGTTGCAAGCGCAAAATCGGTCCCTAAAGGTACTGAAATGGTCGATGTGGCCAAGCCGCCGGACCTCGGCGACTGACCTTCTACATCGGCCGCGATGCGATCGTATCGCGCGAGCACGGCGAAGCCTTGCCACATTGGATGGTTCGACTGTTCTCGGCGATGGGAGGGAACGCCACTCGCCTCAGCGATACCTGCGATTGCCGCATGACAAGATCGTCGAGATCGCGCGCGAAATCGGCGTATAAATCCGTAGTCGATCCTCCATTTTTGCTGCCGTCCGCGGTGAATTCATGTCGATTTGCGTTGGGAACCGCCCGATGGCGAGGCGCCGCCATGAGCAACCTGGGGGTGCGCTCACTCGCCAAGCTAGACAAGGCCGAGCCGCGACCCACGCAGGGCGTCGATAGACTTGCAATCCCGAAGCGCTACCGCCGCCCAGCTTTTGAACCCGATTTACATCCCGGCGCAGCGCCGTCCGAGGCGGGCCAAGTGCTGCGGCTCGATACGAACACTCGAACGCCTGCTCGTTCCTTTGACGGGACAGGGCTGATCCACAAGGCGCGCGCTTGGCTCGAGACTTCGTGTGGCCGAGCGGCCGAGACAGACACATCTAAGCGCTGTATCGCCCGGACTCGCGGGCAATAGCGGCAAGGTCCCGGACAGCTTTACGTGCGCGCTACGCGCCATGCGTGTTTTCAGAACAGCCTGCCCAAACGTCCGGCGGCGCCGCTGATGATCCCAGCCGATCGTAAATCACCAATCAGGAGGGAGCGATGAGCGAAGTCAGTTCGGACTTGCGCGGCCCCAACAGCGATATTCCTCACCATGCCGCGCTGATTGCAGGCGTCGGCTGCGGAATAAGCGCCTCGGTCGGACAGGCGTTGAGACCCAAGGGATTGAACGTCGGCCTCCCGGCGCGGAACGCCGAAAAAGTTTTTCGGTGCTCGCCCGGGAAATCGACGCCCACGTATTTGCAGCCGATGCCGCTGATCCGGCGTCCGTAGCCGAGCTGGTTAAACACGCCGATGCGGAACTCGACGTCCCCAATCTCGTCGTCTACAACGCGTCGGCGCGGGTGCGCGGACCCATCACCGACCTGGAGTCTGCCGCCGTTCATTCCGCGATCGACGTATCCGGATTTGGCGGCTTTCTGGTTGTTCAGCAGGCGGCGATCCGAATGGTTCCGCGCCGCAGCGGCGCGATACCGCTGACCGGCGCCACCGTGAGCCTGAAGGGGTTCGCGCTCTCGTCACGCTTCGCCATGGCGAATTCGCTCTGCGCGGTCTCGCCCAATTCGCCGCGCGGGAGTTGGGCCCGCAGGGCATCCATGTTGCGCATTCCGTGATCGACGGCGGGGTTCGCAGCGCCGTCCGCCCCGATCTCAAGGATCGGCCGGACATCGCACCGGACCCCAACGACATTGCGCAAACCTACCTCGCGGTTCTCGTTCAGCCCCGAAGCGCCTGGAGCTTCGAAGTGACCAACCGCCACGTTCGATCTGCCGGACCCGAGGCGACCTCGCATGGTTCCAACCGGGAGCGCTTCCGGCGACGAACTCATTGTTGGGGAACGCGGAATTTGGTCACGTCGATTTCCGCCACGGGCTTTTCCGAATGCGGCGCGCCTTGAGGGACCCAATCATAGGGAACCGCCTGCGCGCGAAACACCAAACTGTCAAGAAAGGCTTTGCCGCCAACCTGCCTCTTGCCGGCGTAAGGAGTAACGTACTCCCAAACAATATCGCCGTCCGGGGTGATCTGGAAAAACCGACCGTCCATGCCCTCGTCGATCAGCGTGTTGCCGTTGGCGAGACGCTGAGCGCTGCTGACGAACGAACTGAAAAAGCTCCAGACCGGCCGACCGGAATCCGCGCCCGTGTATTGCCACACGATCTCTTTCTTGATCGGATCAATTTCGAGTACGCGTGATCCTGCATAGATGCCTAATGGCGCTGGGGGAATCCGGCGCCGCCTTGATCGTCGAAAACCAGCAAGTTTCCGGCGCCGGGCAGACCCTTGGGAATGATATGGGCGTCGTGTTGACCGGAGAGCTGGTCAACGGGTCGTGGAAGCATCTTGTTTAGGATGCGTTGATCTTGAACATATTCGCTCCCAGGAAAATCCGGGCCGAGCCGCCAGACGATCTTGCCTGTCTTCCTATCAATGATCGCAATGAAATTGCTCTTGCGCGAATCGAAGATCAGATTTTCGGGATCAAAGCGCGTATCGCCTCCGTCGTACCAACGATTGGGACCGACGACCTGCAAGTCGTTGATTTCGAGGAAGCCCCATACCTCCTCCGGATTGTGCGCCACTTTCTCCCGGAGGTAGGCGAGCCCGTCGGGCGAATAGCCGAACTCGTCCAAATGCTCGCCCGCCACCCATTTCCAGACGATGGCGCCAGCGGGGTTAATCTCGTAGATGGCCTGATCGCCAAGTTCCTTGGTCGATAGTTTTTCGACCACATGCGGAATCGCGACCAGCAGCAGGGTGTCGCCGTTCGGCAGCCGGGCCCAATCGTGATTTTGCCGCGCCATGCCGTCCGGGGCCTGTGCACCCCATTCCCAGACAATATTGTTGTCCCAATCGAGTTCGCCGACGGTCTTGTTGTTGAATATGCCGCCGCGCGGGTCCGCGCCGTCGGAAAGCTGCAGCAGCACGTGCCCAAGTTTTCCGTCAACCAACTTCGGATCAATCACGGCGCCGGGCAACCCGACATGGGGCCAGCGATGAACTTCGTTGCCGTCCATGTCAATCAGATGCGTCGCGCCGTCAGGAGCGCTGAAGCAAATGAAGCTGTTAAAGGCCCGGCTCGGATCGTAGATCGTCACGCCTGTGGGGTAAATTCGCGGAGACGCCGGCGCCGTTGCCGCCCACGGACAACCCAGGAGGGCCGCGATCAGGGGCGCCATTCGAACGAACTTTACTGCCAGCGGCATGGGACCTCCATAGGACATGATGAAATCCTCTTTCGGTTGAGATCGCGCTTGCCTCGGCGCGACCAATGATCAAAGCGAACACTGTAAAGGATACTGTGGCGCCTCGTCCATTCCCCGCCTGCGCGGCGAAATTGCGCCAATCGTTCCAACCCGACGCCCGCCACGTCCGCCGCGGCCATCAAGTCCGCTGAAACGCAGGCTGCGCCCATATCCGGCCGCCGCTTTCCGGATGCGGCTGGTGATTTCGGCGACCTTCGCATAGTTCTACCCCGCAGAGCGTAAACGTCGGCGCGCTGCGCGGCGGCCCGGACCGCCGACTTGGAGGCGCCGCCGAAATAGTTCGGGACGCGCGGCCTATGGACGGAATTCACGGCGGACGACTCCGCCTCAAAGCGGGAATACGGCCTCTGTGCGGCATCAGCGACTGCGCAGTCCAGATCGTTTTCATCACTTCGACATAGCCATCAGTGCGGGCGTAGCGCGCGTCCTTGTCGAGATAGTCGCCGTCCCTGCGCCGGTCATGTCTTAGGCTACCTGGTCGCTCTCAGGCAAGCGGGCGGCGGTAATTGATGGAACTTCGTTGGTGGTTGCGCGGGAACTCGCGCACGAGGCGGCCGTGCTGATCGCCGAGCAACCGACGCGCGGCGTCGCCGTCGTCGCGACGGATTCCATTTACAGGCAGTTGGTCGGCGAACGCGACCGTGGCCGGGCGGCGCCGCCGGTGTCGCCGGAGCTCACAGAGGTCCTTGGTCTGAGCGACCGCATCCCCGTGATGTAGGGGGGCCGCATTCGTACCGATATTCCGAGGTCGCAGGCGAGCGAGCAAGAGATCGGACTGTTGACGGCGGGAAGGGCCGCGACCTCGTGACTGCGCTGGCTCGCCCGATGGGCGCTAATCGGCCCCCGCCCGCGCTGACGGCGATCACTTTCGCCGTCGTCGCCGCGTTGGCGCTCGCCGCGGGCGCCGGTCCGGTTCAGGCCTATGTACAGATCGTTGTCGGGGCGCTGCGGCCGGACAATCTCGTCAACACGCTGAGTTGAGCGACGCTGATGCTCGGCATGACGCTCGTCGCCTCCATTCCCTTGCGCGGAGGCATGATTTAATCTCGGCGGCGACGGTCAGATGGCGATTAGCGGCCTCCTTGGCGCGATGTCGAGCTTGTGGCTGCCGTCGCCTGGCCCCGCCACGGCGCCGATCGCGTTGGGGGCGGCGGCTTCAAGATGCAATAGCTACCTTTGGCGAGGTGAGTTGCCGACCTAGCTAGTGCGCCTCGGGTAAGGGTGACGAGGTGAACCGCCGAGACCGAGCGTGGACGGCCCACCGTCGTGTGGGGCTATCTGTTGGGACCGCCAAACGTGCGAGCGCTTAACGCTTTGAAATGCCACCGAAATATAGGGAAGTATGGTGCCCAGGGGCGGAATCGAACCACCGACACTGCGATTTTCAGTCGCATGCTCTACCAACTGAGCTACCTGGGCCGACGCCGCTGGCGCCGAGTCCGCGGCTTATAGAAAAGCCGGCCGCCCTTGTCCAGCGGGCGCCAGCCCGCTCAATCCGCGCCCCTGACGAAGGCGACGCAGGTCGGGGTTCCCGTTCTGATCGGCTCGGAACTCGGGCTCAAGCGGCCCGTGCGGGGATCGACGGCGAAGATCGTCACTGCGTCGCTGTCCTGGTTGGCCACGGCGAGAAAGGCGCCCGAGGGGTCGAACGCGAAATGCCGCGGCGTCTTGCCGCCGCTCGGGATGGGACCGATCGGCGTCAGGTCGCCGGTAGTCTCGGCCACCGCGAACAGCGCAAGGCTGTCGTGGCCGCGATTTCCTACATAGAGCCAGCGTCCGTCCGGGCTCAGCTTGATTTCCGAGCAATGATTGTCGGCGCCGGACCCGGCGGGAACCGTCGCGGCGACGGCGCGGAGCGTGGGCGGATCGCGCCAATCGACGGTCGCGACCGTCGAGTTCAACTCGTTGGCGACATAGGCGCACGCCAGGCGCGGATGAAACACGAAATGGCGCGGCCCGGAGCCGGGCGGCAAATTCAGCTCCGAGCGCCGGGTCGCCGATCCGTCGAAACCGTACAGAATCAGCTGATCGAGGCCGAGATCGCTGACCACAAGAGACTTGTTGTCGGGGCTGGCGAGCACGCAATGCGCGTGCGGTCGTTCCTGCCGGGCGGCGTCCGGTCCGCGTCCGCTATGCGTCGCCTCCGCGACGGGCGCGCCGATCGCGCCGTCCGCCGCCAGGGGAAACACCACCAGCGAACGGTTGGGCTTCTGCGTCATCGGTCCGACGCCATAATTCACCAGCAGAAGATATTTGCCTGTGCGGTCGAAGCTCATCTGCGCGGCGATGCTGCCACGCGTCGGCTGCTTGTTGAGATACTCGAACCCGCCGGAAGCGGCGTCGATCGCGTAGGCGGTGACGGTTCCCTCGTTCCACCCGAGCACTTCGCTGGTCGCATAAAGCGGCGCGGCCGTCCGGGACTGACGGCGAGAAAAGTCGGGTTGTCGATGCCCGCGGTGACGCCCGACCGGCGAACGCGGCGCCGGTTGTCTCGTCGAACGCGAAGGCGGCGATGCCCTCGGCATTGGCGGTCGCGAAATAGGGCAGCGCGCGATTGCAGCCGCCCACGAACATCCATGTCTTCGCCATGCGCGGTCTCCTAGATCGTCGTGCGCAGGTGCGGCTCGCGGCCGTAAAGCGAGACGAGCGCGATGATGACCGCGCCCAGCGCGGCTTGCACCAGCGAGGGTTGCAGGCCGAGGCCGATCAGCAGCGTGTTGATCTCGGTCAGCACGATCGCGCCGACGACGGTTCCCCAATAGGAGCCGCGGCCGCCGAGCAGCGAGGTCCCGCCAACCACGACCGCCGCGAGCGTCTGGAACAGATAGGGCTGGCCGACGTCGCCATAGGCCGAGCCGGTGAAGCCGAGCAGCAGAACGCCGGCGAGCGCGGCGAACCAGGCGCTCAGGGCGAAGGTGATCGTCCACATCGGCGCCGGCTCGATCAGCGCATAGCGCGCCGCGAGCGGATTGCCGCCGAGCGCGTAGAGGCGTCGGCCGTAGGGCGTGCGCGCGAGCATGAGCCCGATCAAACACGCGAGCGCCAACGGCGGCGGGGATCAGCCCCGGCAGCGGAATCGCGCCCATCGAGCCGCCGATCGAGACGAAATCCGAAACGAACGCCGGCGCGGACCCTGAGGGAAACCCGCGCGTCCAGATCAGCACCGGCGCCTTGCGCCATCGTGCCGACGCCGAGGGTCACGATCAACGGCGTGAATTGCCAGCGAGGCCGAGAGCGCGCCGTTGAACGCGCCGATCGCCAGCGCCAGGACGCTGACGATGGCGCAGACGACCGCGAAGTTCACGCCTTCGCCGGTCAATTGCGCCGCGACGACATTGGCGAAGCCGATGAGGAAGGGAATCGACAGGTCGATGCCGCCGACGATGACGACGAGCGTCTGGCCGACCGAGGCGATGGCCAGCAGCGCCGCCAGCACCAGCATCGCGCGCATCGAGAAAGGGCTGCTGTAGCCGTCAATCATTGCGGCGCCGGTGCGCATGCAGCAGCGCGGCGACGGCGAGCGCGCCGAGCGTCGGGTGACGCGCCAGAGACTGCTGCGGATCGATCCTCATCGCCTGGCGCTCGCGAGCCAGCCGTTCCTGCAACGGCGAGAGGCTGACGGCGGCGACCAGGATGGCGCCATAGGCGACTTGCAGGACGAACGTCGAGACGTTGAAGAACGTCAGCACGCTTTGCAGCAGAAAGATGTCGACGCGCCGATCGCGGCGCCGAGAAGGCCGCCGCGTCCGCCGGCGAGACTGACGCCGCCGAGCGCCGCGGACGAGATCGCCAGCAGCGTGTAGTTCGGCCCGACATTCGGATCGGCCGAGCCGATCAGCGCCGTCAGCGAAAGCGCCGCCGCCCCGGCGAACGCGCCGCCGAGCGCATAGGCGATCCACCGGACCGCGATGACATTGACGCCCGCGGTGAACGCGGCGCGGTCGTCGCTGCCGACCGCCATCAACTGCCCGTAGATCGGCAACCGCGTGAAGCCGAGCCAAAGCAGGACGATCAAAGCGATCGGCGCAAACGAGAACGTGTGCGACAGCGAGCGCAGCCATTCCGGGATGGTGCCGATCGGCGCGGGCACGAGGGTGACGGTGAGGCCGGTCAGCACCAGATAGGCGCCGAGCGTCGCGATGATCGGTTGGATGCGCACCACCGTGGCAAACCAACCGTTGACCGCGCCGGTCGCTGCGCCAAGCAGGAGCGCGGCGGGAACGACGACGAACGGCGACGTGGCGCCGCCATCGCCGATCACCAGCACAACCAGCACGGCGTTGATGAACCCCATCAACGGGCCGACCGACACGTCGATGCCGCCGCGGCCGCCTAGGATCGGCGGGGTCGCCGCCAGCGCGGCGCCGATCAGCGGCGACGCCAGACCGATCAAAGCTCCCCACGAGGTCGGCGCAAAGCGAACGGGATTGAGCCAGATGTTCGTCATCAACAGCCCGGCGAGCAGCGCGACGCCGGGGAGCAGGGGCGAGATCGACCGCCTCATGTTTCCACCGCGTGGCCGAACATTGCGGCGATGACATTCGACGACGAGAGGCTGTCGCCGTGCAATCGCGCGACCAGCTCATTTTCGCGAAACACCAGCACGCGGTCGCAAAGGTCGGTCAATTCCTCGATCTCCGTCGACAGGATCGCCAACGCCATGCCCTCGTCGGCGAGCTCACGGAATAGCTTATAGAGCACGGCGCGCGTCGCGGCGTCGACGCCCCGCGTCGGATCGTTCAACAGCAGCACGACGGGGTCGCGCGCCAGCAGACGGGCGAGCAGCACTTTTTGCTGATTGCCGCCGGAGAGCCGGGCGATGGATTGGTCGAGGTCGTCGGCGACGATTGAGAGCCGCTCGCGGAAGCGCTCGAACCGCCGCCGCCGCGCGGAGAGACTGATGAAACCCGCGCGCAGGTCGCGCGCGAGCGAGGCGACGGCGAAATTGTCGAGCACCGACAAATTCGGGAAAACGCCGGCAGTCCTTCGATCGCGCGGCAAGTAGGCGATCCCCTGGCGCGCCGCCGCCCGGAAGCCGCCGAGCGGACGGGCGCGTCCGCCGCGCTCCAAAGCGATCTCTCCGCGTGCGAAGCGTTCGAGTCCCGCCGCGGCGGCGAGAAAAGCCTCCTGCCCATGCCCGTCCAACCCCGCGAGACCGACAATTTCCCCGGCGCGCAACCGCTCGTCGAACGCGCGTTTGCCCGGCTTCAGCGCAACGTCGCTGAACGCCAACGTGGCGCGATCGTCACTCATGGCGCCTCGCTGCGCGATCCGGCGCCATCATCGCCAGCAGTTGTTCGCTCGTCGCTTGATCGCTCGCGACCGTTCCGACAATTCGACCGCTCCGCAGCACCGAGATGCGATCCGACAAGCGCGCCACCTCGTCCATGCGATGCGAGATGAAGATGACGACCTTACCCTTCCTGGCCAAGCTCTCGATCTCGGAGAAGACGGCGTCTCGGTCTGCGTGATCGAGCGCGGCGGTCGCCTCGTCGAGGATCAGGATGTCAGGGTCGCGCGCCAGCGCCCGGGCGATCACCACGATCTGTTGTTGCGCCAGCGGCAGGTCGCCGGCTCTCGCGTCCGGCGCGATGGCCGTGCGGGATACGCGCTTGATTGTTTCCTCCGCCGCGCGCCTGCGTTCGCGCGGCGCAATGCGCCAGCGCCACAGGCTGTCGCGCCCGAGCAGGATGTTTTCCGCGACATCGCGGTCGGGCGCGATCAGCACTTCCTGGAATACGGTCGCGAACCCTCTTGCTGCGAAGTCCGCGGGCCCGCGCGCGTCAATTGGCTCGCCGTCGAGCGCGACGGCGCCGGAATCTGCTGCCACGACGCCAGACAACAGTTTCACCAGCGTGCTTTTGCCGGAGCCGTTTTCGCCGAGGATCGCGTGAACCTCGCCGGCGCGGAACGCGATCGAAACATCGCTCAACGCGATCGTCCGGCCATATCTTTTCGAAACGCCGACGACAGCCAATCGTGGCGGCGGCGCCGGCGCCATTCGGCTAGCGGCCGCGAGGCCGCAAGCCTAGGGGCACGCGCTCGGAACCTTCGAATAGTCCCAACCCTTCGTCGGCGCCGGCGCCTTGAAGTAGCCATCGAGCGTCGACTCCGGCATCGGGTCCGCTCGCCGGAATCGGGAACACCGACACGGCGTCCGGCGTCATGCACGCTTTGTAGATCGCGGGAAACTCCGCTTCGGTGATCGCCGGGATCGGCATCATCAGCGTGTTCAGCTTCGGCTTCTCGCCTTCGAGAACGCGCACGGCGACGCGGAACAGCGTCTCGGCGGTCCAGTGGGGCAGCACGCCGTGGCCGGTGAAGTGATATTTGTCTGGATTGGCTTTCCAGTAGCCGAGCGCGTCGCCGGTGATCGAGCCGGTGATCAACGGCGGCTTGCGCCCGGCCTGCGCGAACGCTTCGGCGACGACGCGGCTTTCGCTGCCCGTCGTCCACACCGCGTCGATCTTGCCGGGATAGGTCGCCAGCGCTTGCAGCACCGCGGTCTTGGTGACGTTGGCGGTCCAGTTGCCGTTGACCGTGCGAACGACTTTGAGCCCCGGCGCCTCCTTCAGGGCGCGATCGGCGCCGGCGCGCTCCTGAGCGACGATCGGATGGCCGGCGATGCCCTCGACCATCAGCACATCGGCCTTGCCGCCGGTTTCCTTGGCGATCGCCTTAATCATGTCGTAGCCCCACGCGGCGTAGTTGCTGTCGACATTGATCGCATAAGGACTGGTGACCGACCCGGCCGCCGTGATGAACGGAATGCCGGCGTCGTAGGCCGCCTTGATGACGTCGTTAAGCGCCGTCGCCGATCCGGCGATCGAAGTGATGACCGTGCATTTCTTGTCGATGAAGGCGCGGATCTGGTTGATCTGCTGGCCGACGTCGTTGTTGGAGTCCGACACTTCGAAACTCGCGTCGATTCCCGCCGCCTTCAGACCTTCGACGAGTCGCTTCAACTCGTTGGTGACCGAGACGCGCCAAGGGTTGCCCTGATAGGATTCCGAATGGCACCATTTCCAGGGCGGCGCAGGCGTCTTGAAATTGTCGTAGGCGGAGGGCGCGAGCGGGCTTGTCGCGCCGATGTAGAGCGTCTTCAGATCCTCCGGCAATCCAGCCGTCAGATCCTCGGCGCGCGCCGCGGCGGTTGAAAGTCCCGCGGCCAGCGCTACAATCGCCAGTGCTTGCTTCAACATTGCTTCCTCCCTTGAAGGAGCGCGGTTGGCGCGCTCCTGTCTGTTGTTCCACGCCGCGCCTAGTCGCGCCGAACGTCTCTCACAGGCCAAATTCCGTCCGCAGAGCCTCGCTGTGCTCGCCGATGCGCGGGGCCGCGCGGTGCGAGCGTCCGCGTTGACCATCTATGCGGATCGGCGAGCGCATCGTGCGCAGCGCCACGCCGTCGGCGCGACGAAGCTCCTGCACCATATCCAACAGCCGAAAATTCTCGCTGGCGAACAACTCCGACCAGTTGAGGACCTCCGAGCACCAGATGTCGTGCGGTTGCAGCCGTGCGAGCCATTCCGCCGTCGTGCGTTTCGCCAAGGTCTCGGCAATCTCCCGCTTGATCGCATCGCGTTGCCGGAAGGGAGCGTCGGCCGGCAGGTCGGCGAGCCCCGGCGTCTCCAACAAGGGCGCGAGTTTGGCGAGCGGCGTCATCGCCAGCGCCAGGTAGCTGTCGGCGGTGCGATAGACGCCGTAGGGCGCCGCGAGATAGGCGTGGGCGTTGCGGAATTTGGCGCGCTGCGGGTTTCGCCCGCCGTCGTTGAGATAGGTGGCGAGCACCTCAAACTGGAAGTCGACGAGCGCTTCAAGCAGACTTGTTTGAATATGCGCGCCGCGGCCGGTTGCGCGGCTGCGCACGAGCGCCGCAAGCGCGCCCTGAACGACAGCATTGCCGGCCAGGAGATCGGCGACCGCGAGCCCGAACGGCACGGGCCCTTGCTCCTCATCGCCGTTGAGCCACATGACGCCGGAACGCGCCTGCGCCAACAAATCCTGCCCGGGAAACCCGCGCCACGGCCCGTCTTCGCCATAGCCGGTAATCGAGGCGTAGACGATTCGCGGATTGATCGCCCGCGCCGTCTGATAGTCGAGGCCAAGCCGCTCGATGACGCCGGGGCGAAAGTTCTGGATGACGATATCGGCGCGCGCGATCAGCGTCTTGATCGCGCTCAAGCCTTCGGCGGACTTGAAATCCGCAGCGAAGCTTTCCTTGCCGCGATTGATGGCGTGAAACAAAGTCGAGTCGCCGCCGAGTTCGGTGTCCGAGAGATAGAGCCGGCGGCAGAGATCGCCGCCGTCCGGACGCTCAATCTTGATGACCCGCGCGCCGAGATCGCCGAGCCGCAGCGCAGCGAACGGGCCGGAGAGAAACTGGCTCATGTCGAGTACGATGACGCCTTCGAGCAGCGCGACGTTGGCTTCGTCCTCCGCCGCCGCCTCGCTCACGAGCGGACCTCGATGTCAGCCTCGAACGTCTTCGGATCGCGATATTTGACGGTCTGCAGATGCTCGCAATAGAGCACGAGCTCCCCCTCTCCCTTGAACACCTCATAGGATGCGCGGATCAGGCCCATATCCTTGTATTTTGGGCGCTTATCCCGATGCGTGCGAATCGCGTAGATTGTCTCGCCGATGAACACCGGCTTGATGAAGCGCAGCTTGTCGTAGCCGTAGGAGAACGCGTTGACGCAGTTGGTCGCCACCAGCCCGAGCCCGGCTGAAAACACGAACGCGCCGGCGACCAATCGACGCCCGAAGATCCCTTCCTTCTCGGCAAAGATGGCGTCGGCGACATAAGGGTGCATGTCGAGCACGAGCGCATTGAACTGCATCGACTCGCCCTCGGAAATCGTCCGTCGCAGCGAGCGGATCTTATGGCCGACTTCGAAGTCCTCGTAGAACCAGTTTTCGGCGTTCCACACCGGCAAGCGCGCGTGGTCGGCGGGCATGGCCTTCGGATGCGTGCTCGATACGCCCACAGTCGCCGAGAATGCGCCCTGCCCGTGCGCGCTTTCCATGCCGACAGCCTCCCTTCGCGGGATTTTCGAACCCGTTCGCTTCCACTAAATCACGAATGAAGGCGTCCTTCAATAGGAAAGTCTAGTCGTCCTCCGCGCGCGCGACCCCGCCGATGGTCCGGCTCAACTCGTGGGCGGTTTGCATCAGCCTGTTGATGGCTTCTGTGATGTCAGGGGCCGTGGGCCGGCGAAGCGGGGCGAGATAGGGGCAGGTCAGCGCAGCAAGCGCGCTGCCGTCGGGCCCAAGAATCGGCGCCGAGAGATTGTAGACCCCGGATGTTTGTTGGCTGGGCATCACCTCGTAGCCGCGCTGCCGGATCTGAGCGAGCCGCTCCTCAAGATCGTCAGGCATGTCGCTGTCGTCGGTTGGCTCCTCGTGCTCGGCGATCATCAGCGCGCGCTCCTCGGCCGAGCGGAACGCCAGCAACACATGACCCGACCCGGTGTTGAACAAGCCGACGCGCGCACCGACGCGAATCGCAAGGCCCCAGTAACTTGGCGCGTCGATCTGCGCGATGACGATCACCTCCGAGCGATCGTAAACGGCGAGATGGTTGGCTTGCTGGGTTTGCAGCGCCAGCTCGCGCATCAGCGGCGTCGCCTGCGCGACCAGCCTGCGGATCGGCCGATGCAGATGCGCCAAGCCGAACAGCTTGAGCGTCAATTCATAACGATCGGCCTCATTGCGCAGGACGTAGCCGCGACGCACCAGACGGTCGAGCATGCGATAGTTTTCGTTGGCGCTACGCCCAAGCGCCTTGGCGATCTCGATCTGCGTCAATCCTCCGTCGACCGAGGCCAGCAATTCGAGAATGTCGAGACCCTTGTCGAGGGCCGGCGCCCGATAGCGATCCGGGTCCGAAGCGTCGTTCATGGCGATAGTCTTGGCCTTTGAGCCGGGCGTCGTTGACACGTTTAGGGCAATATGATTTATCCGTAAACGTTTCATGCGCATTTAACGGGCTAGTCAACGTCCAGCGCTGCGACTGTCGGGCGTTTCGCAAGACCGGACAAAGGGGAGGATGGAATGAAGCGTCTTTTGATGTTCGCCTCGGCCATCGCGCTGTCGGCGGCGGCGGGCGAAACGGCGAGCGCGGATCAACCCGGTTCGTTTCCCGGCGTGACCATCGACGCCAAGTTGATCGGCGGTCAGCAGTACGAGGCGCTCTACACGCGCATCGCGGAATGGGAGAAGGCGACCGGCGCCAAGGTCAACATCCTCTCCAAGAAGAACGGTTTCGACATCGACAAGGAGTTGAAGTCGGACATCGCCGCCAACACCGTTACGTGGTGCGTCGGCTGGAACCACACCTCGTTCGCGCCCCAATACACGAGCCTCTACACCGATCTCAACAAGATCGTGCCGGCTGATGAGATCGCCAAATATGTGCCGGGAGTCATCAAGGCGTCGACGATTGGCGGCAAACTCACCATGTTGCCGCGGGCGCAGTTCGATGTCTCCGCGTTGTACTATTTGAAGAGCAACTACACCGACGACGCCAAAAAGAGCGAGTTCAAGGCGAAATACGGCTACGACCTCGCCCCGCCGACGACGTGGAAGCAGGTGACCGATCAGGCGGTGTTCTTCTCCAAGCCGCCGAATTTCTACGGCACCGAATTCGCCGGCAAGGAGGAGGCGATCAACGGCCGGTTCTACGAGATGGTGGTCGCCGAAGGCGGTCAATATCTCGACGCGTCCGGCAAGCCCGCGTTCAACTCGGACGCCGGCGTCCGCGCGCTCGATTGGTTCGTCAATCTCTACAAGGCCAAGGCTGTTCCGCCTGGAACAACCAATTATCTCTGGGACGATCTCGGCCAGGGCTTCGCGTCAGGCACCGTGGCGCTTGACCTCGATTGGCCGGGCTGGGCGACCTTCTTCAACGATCCGAAATCTTCGAAGGCGGCCGGCAATGTCGGCATTATCGTCCAACCTGCGGGTTCGTCGGGCAAGCACACCGGCTGGTCGGGCACGCACGGCTTCTCTGTGACCGAAGCCTGCCCGCACAAGGACGCCGCCGCGTCCCTGGCGCTGTGGTTGACCAACGACGACAGCCAGAAGATCGAGGCTGGGAACGGCTCGCTGCCGACCCGACCCAGCGTCTGGGCTTGGGACATAGCACAAGCCGCCAACGACCCCTACAAGAAACAAGTGCTGGCGACGTTCCAGGAGGCCGCCAACTACGCCTTCCCGGTGCCGCCACTGCCGGAATGGATCGAAATCTCCAACGCCGTCTATCCGGAGTTGCAGGCCGCCATTCTTGGCGACAAATCCGCCAAGGCGGCGCTCGACACGGCCGCGGACAAGGCGACAAAGATCCTTCAGGACGCCGGCAAACTGTGACGCTCAACCGCCGACGCCGCGCCGTCGTCGGCGGCGCGAGCGCCAGATTCTAGGCGAGGACATGTCGGTTCGATGAGGTCGTTTCGCGTCAGCGCGCCGGTGCTTTTGCTGACGCCGGCGGTTGTCGTGCTGGCGGCGGTGATCGCGCTGCCGTTGGCGTTCTCACTCTATTCGAGCTTCACTGCGTTCCGCCTGACGCGACCGGAAAGCCTGTGGGTCTTCGTCGGGCTCCGCAATTACCGCACCGCGCTGACGGATCCGGTCTTCCTCGTCGCGTTCCTGCGCACGGTCGTGTTACTGGCTGTCGCCCTGAATGTCGAGATGCTGCTCGGTCTCGGACTGGCGCTGTTGGTTGAGCGAGCGGTGCGCGGCGTGCGGGTGATCCGCACTTTGATGATGTTCCCGATGATGTTCTCGCCGATTCTCGTCGGGTTTCAATTCAAGTTCCTGTTCAACGACAATGTCGGCCTCGTCAACAATGCTCTGCAATCGCTCGGGATCACCCAAACCGCGATCCCCTGGTTGATCGACGGCAATCTCGCGTTCTTGGCGATATTGACAGCGGAGGTCTGGTCGTCGACGCCGGTGTTCGCCATTCTCATTCTCGCCGGATTGCTGGCGATGCCCAGGGAGCCTCTGGAGGCGGCGCGGGTTGACGGCTGCACCCCCTGGCAAAGCTTTCGCTATGTGACCTGGCCGTTCATCATGCCGTTCGCCTATATCGCGATGACGATCCGCTCGCTCGACGTCGCGCGCGCCTACGACATCGTCAAGATCATGACCGATGGCGGTCCGGCGCGGCGAACCGAGCTGATCTGGACGCTGGTCGCGCGAACCGCGTATAGCGATGCGCGCATGGGCGCCGCCAACGCGATGGCTTACGCCTCGATCCTGCTGTCGATCGCCTTCACCGTCTATTTCTTTCGCAAGCTCGCGGCCGCGCGTGCGCAACTTGCCGCGGAGTGGTGAGATGACGCGCAACGACACTTCGCGAAGAATGCGCGGCCTCTCGGCGCTGGCGCAGGCGTGCGGGCTGTTTGTCGCCATGCTGGTCATCTGTCTGCCGGGTCTGTGGATCATTATCAGCTCGCTGCGGCCGACCGTCGAGATCATGGCGAAGCCCGCGGTGTGGATACCGCAGCATCTTTCGCTGGACGCGTTCTTCGCGATGTTCAGCGTGCTCGGCCATGGCGCCATTCCGGTTGGCGATTATTTCCGCAACTCCCTCATCATATCGGCGACTTCGACAATCATCGCCGTGGCGATCGGCATGAGCGGAGGTTACGCGTTCGCGCGCTACCGGTTTCGCGGCAAATCGGCGCTCTTCCTCGGCTTCATGCTGACGCGCACGGTGCCGGGCATCGCGCTGTCGCTGCCGCTGTTCATCATTTTCGCGCGGCTCGGCGTCATCGATACGCACTACGCCCTGATTTTGGTCTATGTCGCACTCAACATACCGTTCACGCTATGGTTGATCGACGGATTCTTCCGCCAGGTTCCGCTCGACATGGCGGAAGCCGCGCAAGTCGACGGCTGCACCCGCTGGCAGGCGTTCTGGCAGGTCGAGTTTCCGCTCGCCGGACCGGGCATCGCCTCCTCCGCGATCTTCGCGTTTCTGACCTCGTGGAACGAATTCGCGCTCGCCTCGCAATTGACCCGCTCGATCAACTCCAAGACGCTGCCGGTCGGCTTGCTGGATTACACCTCCGAATTCACCATCGATTGGCGCGGCATGTGCGCTCTCGCCGTCGTGATGGTGGCGCCGGCGCTGGCGCTGACGTTCGTCATCCAACGCCATCTTGTATCAGGGCTCACGGCCGGCGCGGTGAAAGGATAGCGATGGCGACCGTCACACTGCAACGGTTGGTGAAGCGCTACGGCGCCGTCGAGGCGGTGCGCAGCATCAACCTTGCGATCAAGGATCGCGAGTTCGTGGCTCTCGTCGGCCCCTCGGGCTGCGGCAAGTCGACGACTCTGCGCATGATCGCAGGTCTCGAAGACATCACCGAGGGCGAGATCCGCATCGGCGACGAACTTGTCAATGACCTGCCGCCGCGGTCGAGAAACATCTCGATGGTGTTTCAATCTTACGCGCTCTATCCACATATGACTGTCGAAGAAAACTTGGGGTTTTCGCTGAAGATCGCCAAGCGGCCGTCGGCGGAGATCAAGCGCCGGGTTGACGAGGCGGCGGCGATACTCCACCTCGCGCCGTTGCTGGATCGCCGCCCCTCGCAACTGTCCGGCGGCCAGCGGCAACGGGTCGCCATGGGTCGCGCGATCGTGCGCAACCCCGATGTTTTCCTTTTTGACGAGCCGCTCTCCAATCTCGACGCCAAGCTGCGTGGCGAGATGCGGACAGAGATCAAGAAATTGCACGCGCGGGTGCCGTCAACCGTGATATATGTCACCCACGATCAGGTGGAGGCAATGACCTTGGCCGATAGGATCGTCATCATGCGCGACGGTCACATCGAACAGGTCGGCTCGCCGGACGAAGTGTTTCATCACCCGGCAACCCGATTCGTCGCGGCTTTTATCGGCTCACCTTCGATGAACCTTGTCGAAGCGGAGATCAACGACGGTCAGCTCGTATTCGCCAACAACGATCGCCTGCCGCTTCCGGCCCGATTCAGTCACTCAGCGATGAAGGGCCGCCAAGTCGTGTTCGGTTTGCGCCCCGACGATCTCTATCCAAGTCATCACGGTCTCGCCTCAGACGCCGGCGGCGCGGTTCACGAACAGGCGCTCACTGTCAATCTGACCGAGCCGCTCGGCAACGAAACGCTGGTGTTCGCGCAATTTGCGGGGCGGGAGTGGGTGTCGCGCATGCTGAATCCGCGGCCACTCGCCGCCGGCGCCTTGATCCCGTTCTGTTTCAATCTCGCCAGCGCGCACCTGTTCGACGCCGCCAGCGGCGCAGCGCTGATTGGCGAGGGAGGCTGACATGGCGAAAATCGAGCGCGTCGAATTGCGGATGGTCGATCTGCCGCCGAAGGTGAAGCGAACCGACGCCATTCAGAGCTTCGTCTCGCAGGAGACGCCGATTGTCTCGATCACCGATTCGGACGGCGCGGTCGGCGTTGGTTATTCCTATACGATCGGCACCGGCGGGTCCTCAATCATGCGATTGTTGTCCGATCACTTGGCGCCGCGTCTGCTCAGCCAGGACGCCGACCGCATCGAGGCAATCTGGCGCGAGTTGGAGTTTTCGACGCACGCAACCACGATCGGCGCCATCACCGCCCTGGCGCTGGCGGCGATCGACACCGCGCTGTGGGATCTCAGCTGCAAGCGCCGCGGGCTGCCGTTGTGGATCGCGGCGGGCGGCGCCAGCGATCGACGGCCGCTTTACACGACCGAGGGCGGCTGGTTGCACTTGCCCGCGGAGGCGCTGGTCGAAGATGCACTGGCGGCGCGAGCGAAAGGATTTCGCGGCGCCAAGATCAAGATCGGCCGCCCGCATGTCGCCGAGGATCTCGCGCGTCTGTCGGCGGTGCGCGCGGCGCTCGGCGAAGATTTTGAGATCATGACCGACGCCAACCAGGGTTTCACGCTCGACGAGGCGATCCGTCGCGCCGGCCGCTTCGCGGAGCTCGACCTTGCCTGGATCGAGGAGCCGCTGCCGGCCGACGATCTTGACGGCCATACCAGGTTGTCGCGATCTACCTCGACGCCGATCGCGATCGGCGAGTCGCTGTATTCGTTCCGGCACTTCCGCGAATATTTGGCGAAGGGCGCCTGCTCGATCGTCCAGACGGATGTCGCCCGCATTGGCGGGATCACGCCTTGGCTCAAGGTGGCTCATTTGGCGGAGACCTTCGATGCACCCATCTGCCCGCACTTCTTGATGGAATTGCACGTCAGTCTCGCTTGCGCGGTTCCGAACGGTCGCTATGTGGAATACATTCCGCAACTCGACGATCTCACAACCGAGGGCATGACGGTCGAGGGCGGGATGGCGGTTGCGCCAAAGGCGGCGGGCCTCGGAATCGCCTGGGATTGGGAGGCGATCCGACGCCGCAGCATCGCTGAATTCACCACGACGATTTCCAACTAACGGGAGGTCCGCATGCAGCGCATGGGCATGGTGATTGGCATCCGTCCGGAGCGTGTCGCCGAGTACAAGGAGATGCACGCGGCGGTGTGGCCTGGCGTCCTCGCAAAAATATCCGAATGCAACATCCGCAATTATTCGATTTTCCTACGCGAGCCGGAGAACCTGTTGTTTGCTTATTTCGAGTATCACGGCGAGGATTTCGCCGCGGATTCCGAGGGGATGGCGGCCGATCCGACGACGCAGAAATGGTGGGCGGTGTCGATGCCGTGCCAGCGTCGTCTCGACAGCGCCAAAGAAGGCGAGTGGTGGTCAACGATGCCGCCGGTATTCTTCCACCTTTGAGCGCGAGGTTGAGATGACCTTCAATCCCGCTTCGTTGCGTCAGGAATGGCAGCGACCAGGCGTACTACGGCCCATCGTGACGATCGGCGCCGGCTCGATTGTCGCTGACGCACATTTCCCCGCCTATCGAAAGGCCGGCTATCGGATCGCGGGCGTGTTCGATCTCGACCGCGCGCGCGCCCTCCAGGTCGCGGAGCGCTTCGAGGTTGAAAGGGTGTTTGCTACGCTCGACGAAGCGGTGACTGAAGAGGCCGTTGTCTTCGATCTGGCGACGCCGCCCGGCGCGCACGCCGAGACGCTGAGGGCGCTCCCTGACGAGGCCGTCGCGCTGATTCAGAAGCCGATGGGTCGCAACGAAGCGGAGGCCACGGAAATCCTCACGATATGCCGGAGCAAGCGGCTTGTCGCTGCGGTCAATTTCCAGTTGCGTTTTGCCCCGGCGATGCTGGCAATTCGTGACGCGCTCGGTGGCGGCCTGCTTGGCGATCTCACAGATGTCGAAGTTCATCTCGCCATCGATACGCCGTGGGATAAATTCGCCTTTTTGAAGGGTCTGGAACGCGTCGAGATTGCTGTTCACTCAATTCATTATCTGGATCTGATTCGCAGCTTTCTTGGCGATCCCCAAGGCGTGCACGCCAAGACGCTCGGCCATCCGCAATCGAACATGGCGCAGACGCGCACCTCCGCCATTCTGGATTATGGCGACGATGTTCGCTGTACGTTGTCCGTCAACCACAATCATGCGTTCGGGCGTAGGCATCAGGTTGCCGAAATTCGTTTCGACGGAACGGAGGGCGCGATGCACGCGAGCCTCGGCCTGCTGCTCGATTATCCGCGCGGCGAACCGGATCGGCTGTCCATCCGGCCGCGCGGCGAAACGCAATGGTTCGACGTTCCCTTGCGCGGCGCCTGGTTCCCGGACGCCTTCGTTGGCCGTATGGCCAATCTGCAGCGCTTTGTCGCGGGAGAGGATACTGAGCTTGTCGCCAGTGTCGAGGACGCTTGGTCGACAATGGCGTTGGTTGAGGCCATGTATCGCTCCAGCGCGGCGCCTACGACGGCGTTGTCGCGTCGTCCTTGAAAGAAAGTCGATGATCGAGCAATCCATCTACTATGAGGACTATCAACTCGGTGCGGTGCGTCTGACGCATGGCCGAACCATAACCGAGACCGACTTTGTCGTGCACGCCGGGCATACCGGAGACTTCTTTCCGCACCATATGGACGCCGAGTTCATGAAGACCACGCCGTTCGGCCAACGCATCGCGCACGGCACCATGGTGTTCGCCATCGGCATCGGCTTGACCGCGACGCTTATCAACCCGGTTTCGTTTTCCTATGGCTACGATCGGCTGCGCTTCATTCGGCCGGTGTTCATCGGCGACACGATTCGCACCCGCGTCACGATCGCCGCCAAGGAAGACGACGAACGCCGGCTTCAGCAGGGACGGGTGATCGAGCGATGCGAGGTGCAAAACCAGCGGGACGAAACCGTATTGGCCGCGGACCATATTCTGTTGGTTGATCGACGCGCGCCGACCGTACTCAGGGCCTGACGACAGCAATGAATGAGCGGCGCCAAATTGCGCTTAAGGGCATGTCGTGGGGTCATCCGCGCGGCTATGATCCGCTTGTCGCCGCCGCTACGGTGTGGCGCGCTGAACGGGGCGTCGACATCGCATGGGACAGGCGGTCGCTGCAAGATTTCGAGGCGTTTCCGGTTGAGACGCTGGCGCGACGCTATGACCTGATGGTGATCGACCATCCGCATATCGGCGAGGCCGTCGCCACGGGATCGCTGTTGGCGCTTGATTCGCCGGAGCGCGCGCCGGCTTGCGCGGAGCTCCGCGCCGCGAGCGTTGGACCGTCTTACGCGAGCTATAATTGGGGCGCGCGTCAATGGGCGCTGCCGATTGACGCGGCGGCGCAGGTGCAAGCGTTCCGCCACGACCTGCTGGCCGCGCCGCCTCAAACATGGCGGGACGTGATGTCGCTGGCGCGCGCCGGCCTTGTCGACTGCCCGATGCGATCGCCGCATTCGTTGATGTCGCTATACACGCTTGCCGCCAATCTCGGCGCCGCCTGCTCGCCCGACCGAGAAGATTTCTTCGATGCCGAAGCTGGCGCAGAGGCCGTGGAGCAACTTCGCGAACTTGTGAGGTTGCTCGATCCCGCGTGCTTTGACAAAGACCCGATCGAAGTCTTGGAAACGATGTCGGGCGCCGACTCGCGGATCGCGGTTTCGCCGCTCATCTACGGCTATGTGAGCTACGCTCGGCCGGGCTTCCGGGGCCGGGCGCTGAAGTTCGCCGACATCGCGTCGGCTACCGGGAGCGGTCCCGTCGGGTCCGCGTTGGGCGGGGCGGGGATCGCCGTTTCCGCCTACTGCCCCGATCCTATTGCCGCGAGCGAGTTCGCCTTCTGGATCGCGAGCGGACCGATCCAGCGCACGCTCTACGCGGAAGCCGGCGGGCAGCCGGCGCACGCCGAGGCTTGGGGCGACGCCCGCGTCAACGTTGAGGCGGGAGGCTTTTATCACGACACGCGCGAGACCCTTGACAAGGCTTGGTTGCGGCCGCGTCACCTTGGCTATCTCGGCTTCCAGCACGCCGCGTCCGACCGGTTGAACCAAGCGTTCAGGGCGAACGAGAGCGGCGCGCACGTGATCGCGGCGCTCAACCAACTGTTCCGCAGCAACGTCTCGGCCCGCGTTCGCGACGTTCACAACGATCGGGGTTCAAGATGAAGGTTCTCGTCACCGGCGGCACGGGCTTCATTGGCGCGTCCGTAGTCAGAAATCTCCAGGCGCGCGGCATTGCAACGGTCGTTGCCGACGTTTCCGTGAACGCGGAATCGACGAAGGGTGATGGTCTTGCGAAGGAGCGCGTCGACGTCGCCGATGCTCGGTCGGTGGAGGCGGTGTTCGAACATCATACCGACATCACGCATTGCATTCACCTCGCATATCTGATGAGCGCCGAGGTCGAGGCCAACCCAGCGCTGGGCGTCAACGTCAATGTGCTCGGCATGGTCAACATGTTCGAGGCGGCGGTGCGGCGTCGCCTGACCCGCCTGGTGTTCACGAGCAGCGAGACGATCTACGGCGCCGCGCAAGCCCGCTACGGCGATCGCCCGGTCGCGGAAGGCGACTATTGCGCGCCCGAGGATCATTTTTTCACCCACGGCGTGATGAAACTGCTCGACGAGTTCCTGGCGAGAAAATACGCCGAGAAATATGGCGTCAGTTTCGCCTGCGTGCGGCCGGCGGTGGTGTTTGGTCATGGGCGAAAGCGCGGCTCGGTGCTGTGGGCCGAGGATTTCGCCTCCCGCCCCGCCGAGGGCCAAATCGCACGGCTGCCGTTCTCGCGCCATTCGCGCGAGACCTGGATCTACAAGGACGACTGCGCCGAGCAATTGGTGCGACTGACGCTGAAGGACGCGCTTGCCCACTTCGCCTACAACAACGGCGGCGCTTATGCTTCGGGCGAGGAGATCGCGGCGGCGGTCCGACACTGGTTGCCCGATGCGAAGATCGAGTTCGACGAGACGAAGCCGCGCACGCCGTTGATCGACTGGCAGGACGGGCGACGGCTCGAGCAGGAGATCGGGTTTCAACCGCGTTCGTTGCGCGAGGGCGTGCGCGCCCATATCAACGAGGCGCTTCGTGAAATGGACCGCAAGGAGATCTGATATGGCGCGCTATCGCAACACCGTGGTCGGCAGTTACCCGCGCCCGTCGCAGGTCGCCGACACCATGAAGAAGCCGACGCTTTCGCAAGGAGAGACGGATGAGATGGTCCGCTGGGCGGCGAAGGATCAGGCGGAACTCGGGCTCGACGTTATAACCGACGGCGAGGCTTACCGCGAGAACATGTACTACTTCTATCAGAAGCGCGTCGATGGCGTGACGTTCGAGGATATGCCGCGGTTGACCTTTGGCGGCGCCGGCTTCGGCATCGAGTGCCCGCGCATTGTCGGGCGGATCGAGCATCCGCGGTTCGAGCTCGCGCACAATTGGCGCCTCGCCCGCGCCGCCGCGCCGGCGCATGCGCGCGTCAAACAAACGGTGACCGGGCCGCATGTGTTGACCCGGTTCAGCGTCAATGAGCGCAAGGACCTTTATCCCGACGACCAGGCGGTGTGCCGCGCCTGGGCGGCGGTCTTGCGCGACGAACTGCGCGATGTCGTCGCGGCCGGTTGCACGGACATCCAGTTCGACGAGCCGATGTGGACGGAATCGCCGGAACAGAGCGAATGGGCGGTCGAGGTCCTCAACGAACTCATCGCAGCCCTGCCGTCGCATGTGCGAATCGGACTGCATGTCTGCGGCGGCAATCCGCGGCGCAAACGCATCTATTTCACCAAGTATACCGATCTCGCGCCGGCGTTCCGCAAGGCGAAGATCCAGGAGGTTTCCCTTGAGCACTGCACCTTGGCGTATGATCTGATGGAGCTGTGGTCGCTGTGGGATTTCAAGGGCGATCTGGCGCTCGGCGTCATCGATCAGCGCAGCGATGAAATCGAGACGGTCGAGCTTGTGCGCAAACGCGTCGAGCCGGCGCTCAAACATTTCCCGCGCGAACGACTCGTGTTGACCAGCGAATGCGGCTTCGGCCACGTGCCTCTCGACATCACCCGCAAGAAGCTTGCGATCCTGGTCAAGGCGTCACATGAGCTTTAGGCGCGACGGGGACAGTTGAATGACACAGGCTCTGATAGACACCCATCTGCATCTGATCTATCGCGATCGGCTCAACTACCCCTGGCTCCAGGAGGTTGCGCCGCTCAATCGCGACTTTCAGCTCGTCGCCTATCAGACGGAGGCGCGGCGCTGCGGCGTCACGGGCGCTCTGCACGTGGAGGTCGACGTCGCGCCGGAGTTGATCGAGGATGAAACGCTGCACGTGAGCGAGCTCGCGGGGCGCGGGGGCACGCTGTTGCGCGGGGCAATCAGCGCGTGTCGTCCAGAGAATTCCGACTTTCCGGCGCTGCTCGACCGGCAGGTCGCGACGCCTCTCGTGAAGGGGTTCCGCCGCGTTCTGCATGTCGCTCCCGACGCGCTGAGCCAATCGGCGACGTTCCGCGAGAATTTGCGATTGCTCGGCGAGGCGGAGCGCCCGTTCGATCTGTGCGTGAGAGCGGATCAGCTCGACATCGCCGTCGATCTTGTCGACGCCTGTCCCGGCGTGCAGTTTGTGCTCGATCATTGCGGCGTGCCTGCGATCAAGGATCGCGTCGAGCATCCTTGGCGCGAGCGGATCGCGGCGATCGCGGAGCGACCCAATGTCGTCGCGAAGATTTCGGGCGTCGTCGCCTATGCGGACGGCGAAACCTGGATCCTCAACGATATCCGCCCCTATGTGGAGCATGTGATTGAATGTTTTGGTTGGAGCCGGGTGGTGTGGGGGAGCGACTGGCCGGTTTGCACGCTCACGTCGTCGCTCTCGAATTGGGTGGCGGCGACCTACGCGATCACCGCGGGGTGCAGCGAGGCGGAGAGGGCGCAGCTATTTGCAACGAACGCAAGGAGGATATGGCGGCTCGGCAACTAGAGCCGTTACCGATCAAGTTGCACCGCCGTCATGGCGAGCGAAGCGAAGCCATCCACGTCTCCGCCGAGCCGAGCTTCACCGACTAGACTACGATCTCGGCGCGCTGGATTGCTTCGCTTCGCTCGCAATGACAATCCGATTCTGTCTGATCGGTATCTGCTCTAATACCAAATCTTGTCATGCCTGGCCTTTTGGACTCTGATCCAATGCCGTCATGGCCGCGCTTGTCCCGGCCACGCACTTCATAACGTTACAAAGCAGTAGCAAAGCAATCACTGCTCTCGTTGCAGACAAAGCTTTGGCGTTCAGAAGCCGTATTGCCCTGTCCCGGCGTGGGTGCCCTCGACAAGCGCGGGTATGACGGTCTGAGACCCTTCCGCAATGAGCCGCTCTCGCTGAGTTTTGGTGAAACGTCCTTGCGAGCGAAGCCAAGCAAGCCACGGCGCCGCTGATCCGCCCCATCCGGTTGGCGGACGATCTCGCGGAGCTGGTTGGCTTCGCTTCTCTCGCCATGACGGCGCGATCCCGCGGCGGGCCGGGCCTGACGTCGCCCCGCCCAGCTTCACGCCAAGCTGCGACTTACAGCCAGCCTCGCCCACATGCCGAGGCGATCCAGCAATTGCCGCAGCAACGGCTTGGGTTCATAACTCTTGAGGAGATAGATCGCGGCGCGGCCGCGCTGACGGAACAGATATTCGTCGCTGACGCAGATCTCGTCGACCAGCCCCAAGCCCAGCGCGTCGCGGGCGAGCCACACGTCGCCGTTGCCGACCTGGCTGACGGCGACGCTCGGACGCAACTCCGCCACCATGCGCTTGAACGCATCGTGCGTCTCTTCGAGCTTGCCTTGGAAGTGCTGGCGACCTTCCGGCGTAATTTCGCCGAGCAGCGATACGCTGCGCTTGAACTCGCCCGCCGTCATCACCTCGACGTCGATGTCGTTCTTTTTCAGGATTCGGTTGAGGTTGGGCACCTGCGCGACCACGCCGATGCTGCCGATCATCGCGAACGGGGCGGCGATGATGCGGTCGGCGACCGCCGCCATCATATAGCCGCCGCTCGCCGCGACCTGATCGACTGAGATCGTCAGCTTCACCCCGGCCGCGCGCAGGCGTTGCAGGCGCGCCGCCGCAAGGCCGTAGCCGGTCACCGTACCGCCGGGGCTTTCGAGCCGCAGCACCACCTCGTCCTTGTCCGGACGCGCCACGCACAGCACCGCGTCGATCTCGCGCGCCAATCGATTGACGCCGGAGGCCATCAGGTCGCCCTTGAAGTCGAGCACATAGACGCGCGGGTCGGGCGGCGTCGCCGTCTTGGCGGCCTTCTTCGCCGCCTTCAGGCGCGCCTTGCGCTCCTTCTTGGGGAGGAAGGAGGCGCCGAGTTGCACCTCGCGCTGGCGCCAGATTTCGTCGAGCCGCTCCAGCTCGATTTCGTCCGGCTCGCCGCCGCCGCCGCGCGCCAGCCGCGCGATCAGCGCCGCCGCGGCCGCGACCGCCAATGTCAGGATGAGCGCCTTTAGCGCGAAAGCGGCGATGTCGAGCCAGAATGCCATAGGGGGATCTAACCTTTGCCGCGGCGCGGCGCCATGGCCTCAAGCGCCGCCGTTGGCGGCGAAAAACAGCGCCAGCCCAAACGCCAGCACCGCCAGCGCCGCCGCGAACTCGCAGGCGCGGGCGACCAGCGTGACGCGCGAATCCTCGCCCGCGGCGAAGCGCACCGCCAGCCCCTTGGCGAATACGGCGAGGCACGCCAGCGCGCCGGTGGTGATCGCCGTGCCGAGCGACATCGCCGCGACCGCGGCGATCCCGGCGGCGAACAGCCCCTGCGCCAGCGCGAAGGCCAGGATCAGCAGCGCGCCGGAGCAGGGCCGGGCGCCGGCCGCGACCACGGTCGTCAACGCCGTCCGCCAGGAGAAATTTTCGCCGAGCAGGCGTGGATCGGGCGCGTGATCGTGACCGCAATCCTCGTCGTTCGGTCGGTCGCCAGCCTGGAAACCGCCGGCGGCGAACGCGGCCGTGGGTCGCCAGGGCGCGCCGGCGAACAGCATGCCGCCCGCGAGCACGGCGCGGCGGGCGAAAAAGCCGCGCACCGCGCGGGCGAGCGCGAAGCCTTTCTTCCAGACGAGCCAGGCGCCGACCGCCGCGACGCCGAGATAGCTCAAGTCGGCGAGGCCGTCGGCGATGACGTTCATCCGCGCCGCCGTGGCGTTGAAAACGATCGCGGCGACGCCGACGATCGCCACCGCCACCGCGCCTTGCAGCAGCGCGGCGAGCAGCGCCAGCCCGACGCCGCGGCGCAGCGCCGAATCGTTGGCCATCATGTAGGAGGCGATCACCGCCTTGCCGTGGCCCGGCCCGGCGGCGTGGGCGACGCCGTAGAGAAAGCCGACGCCGATCAGCGTCCAGAAAGCCGCCGTGTCGTGCGGGATCGCGCGCAGGTCGAGCGCCATCCCGTGAGTCAGCTGGGATTGCAGGTTTAGCAGCCAGCCGGTCATCCCGCCGTAGGCGCCGCCGCCCTCGCCGCCGCCGACCGCGAACGGGCGATGCATCGCCGCCGCGAACGCCGACGACGGCGCCAGCGCGGCGAGCGCCGCAAAAACCCGTCTCACGGACATGCGAGGATCACCCGGCTCGCCATCTTGAAGCCGAAATTCGCGCCCGGCGCGAGGCCGCTGAAGAACGATTCGTCGAGCTTCTTCTTGTCGTCGCCTTCGAGCGATTGTGGCTTGTTGAGCGAAGTCGAGCAGCCTTCCGGCGGGTGATCGAGGATCAGGCCGTTCGGCGGATCGTCGAACTCGAAGTCGATGTAGAACTCGGGATCAGCGACCAGCAGCGAACCGAACCGCCCGACCGGCTGCGGCGTTTTCAAGTTGAGGCGGACGTGAAACGCGACCAGATGGTCAGGCCGCTCCTCCATCCAATATTCCGTCACCGGGGCGAACTCGACGGCTTTTCCGTTGAGTTTCAGCGTCGTGTAATAGCCGAGCTCGGCGAGGCCGCCGGCGTTCTCCTGCGCCAGCGGCGCAAACAGCGCGCGCGTCACCAGCTTGCCTTTCGGCGCGAGACCCTCGGTGGCGAACGACGAATACATCTCGTCGAACACCCAATCGTGGACGATAGCCTTCACCTTGCCGTCGGCGGCGAATTCGAGCCGGCTGCGCACCGTCACCCAGACGTGCGGATGGGCGAAGGCGTTCGCACCGAGCGTCGCCACTAGCAACGCCGCCGCGCCCAGCCGCCGCAACGCGCCCCTCAGTTTCCGTCGTCTCACGCCGTCGCCTTTTTCGTCGCCGCCCGGCGCGTAGCCGCCGATCGCGGCGCGAAGATGACGCGCAAGGTTCAGAATTCCTTTACAAAACAACTTCATTTTGCGGGGATGGCGCGTTGCGTTCGGCCTTTGGCGTTGTTTGCGGTCGTGCTGTTCGTCCTCTCGGGCTGCGGCTTTCTTCAGCGCGCCGAGCGCCCGGCCTGGCGCGCGCAGGCGGAGAAGGCTTGCTTCGCGGAGGGCCGCGTGAAACCCTCGGCGTCGCTGCGCGAGGTGGCGGCGATCGACGGGCCAGGCCTGTGCGGGCTGGAGCACCCGTTGCGCGTTTCGGCGCTGAAGGACGGGACGCTGCCGCTCGACAAGGCGGTGATCCTTGATTGCCCGATGGTCGAAGCGATCGAGGATTGGCTCGATTCCGTCGTGCAGCCGGCGGCGCAGAAGCGGTTCGGCGTCGCGGTCACCGAGCTTGACGTGTTCGGCGGCTATTCCTGCCGCACCGTTGACAACCTGCCGGGGGAGCATCTGTCGGAGCATTCCTTCGCCAATGCGGTCGACGTGTCGGGCTTCGGTCTGGCGGACGGGCGCAAAATCGTCATCGTGCGCGACTGGAAAAAGACCGACACGCAGGAATCCGCCTTTCTGCACGAAGCGCACGCCGGGGCCTGCGGCGAGTTCACGACCGTGCTCGGGCCGGGCTCGGACGTGTTCCACTACAACCACTTCCATCTCGATCTGGCGATGCACGGGCGCACGAATACCGGGCCGCGCCGCTACTGCAAGCCCACGCCCTCGCCGAACCTGCTGCCGCCGCCGGGGCCGTCCGACGGCCTGCCGCCGGCGCCGGACGTCGAGGAGCCGATGGACGTCGCGACCGCCAAACGCCGCCACGCGACGAGCTTTGCGGCGGCGCCGGTGGATCTGCATGGGCCGGGTTTCGCGTTTCCCCCGGCGGTTGGGACGCAAGAGACGCTCGTCGCCCCGGTGTTGCCGTCGGAAGGCGAAGTCGACCCGAACCCGACGTCGGCAAACGCCGCATCGGACGACGAGTAGTGTAGCTATTTCAGTATTATAAACGCCGTTGCCATCATGCCTGGGCTTGTCCCGGGCATCCACGTCGGGACAGGCAGGCCAGACGGCGAGAGTCGGGGCTCGCGGCAAAAGATTTGCTTTTTCAGAAATTATCCCTATCCTATCTTTCTCTTTTTCGCGACATCCAGGCGGCCCATTCGGGGGACACGCGAGAACTCCGAAAGGTCAGCCAATGCTCCTCTCCGTCTCGCCAGCTTGGCGATCCCTCGTCGTCACCGCCGCGCAAGCCGTCATCGGCGCGGTCGGCGGAAGCCCCGCCGCCCCCGCGACCGGCGCGGCGCTCTCCGCCGCCGGCCTCACCGCGTTCGTCAATTTGGCCGGTCCCGTCATCCGCATCGTCGAGGGCAAAGGCGCGATCGCCGACGACGAGACGGCGGCGAACGCGGTCCTGGAGGCGGTCGCGACGCTCGATCCCGCCTCGGCGCCGGTCATCGCCATGATCCAGATGGCCGAGCCGGCGTTTCTGGCGATCGTCGGACTGGTCCAGTCCGGCGCGATCCGAGGCGGCTATCCCGACATTGGCGGCGAGGAGGCGTCGAAAAACTTCAAGAACCGCTGACGCGCTTCACCCGTCGACGACGTCGAGCCCATGCGCGCCGTCGCGGCGCTCGACGTCGACGATCCAGAGGTCGGGATCGCGCTTCAATTCGCGCTCCAGCCGCGCCGAGATTTCGGCCAATTCCGCCCACTCGACCTTGTGCGCGCGTACGAACCGGCGCTCCAGCGATTCGTTGCTGGGCCCCGGCGCGAACAGCGCGACGCGACCGTCGAGGCGATCGACCACGATGAACACCGCGCCGGCTTCGGCGGCGCCGCGCCGCCGCAAGGTCGCGAAGCCGCCGCCGACCTCGATCGTCCGCATGTAAGCGGAAACCCAAATGTCCGTTCTTAGCCGCAAACTCAGTCCGCCGTGGCGGCCGCCGTCAGCGATTTGACGAGCTTCGCCGTGATCTCGGTCGAGACCGGCATATGGTGCTTTTTCTCGTAACTGGCCAGCGCGCTGCGCGTCTGCGCGTCGAGCGCGCCGCTGGCCTTGACCTCGAAGCCCAACTTGGCCAGCGCGTTTTGCGCGGAGAGCGTCAGCCGGCGCTTGTCGGCGCTGTTGGCGCGCAGGAAATCGGCGATGGCGTCGCCGGACTTCGCGGGATGGGCGAGCGCGACGACGCTCGGCGCCGGACGGCTCGGCGGGGTCGGGGCGTCCGGCGCCGCCGCTGCTGCGGCGGCGACGGTCGGTGTCGCGGTTGGGCTCGGGGCGGGCGCCGGCGGGGCGATCGAGCCGGTCGGGTCGGGGGCGAATTCGACGCGGCGGCCGTGCTGCAAGGCGACGGCGTTGACGACGATGCCGATCATCATCGCGACCAGGGCGGCCGCGGCGACGCTGCGCTTCGATTTCGGCGCCAGCGCTCGCCACCCCGCGCGCACGGGTTTCCCTCGCGTGGACTTGGTGTCGACGCGAATACGATCCGCCGGGTCAGGCAATACGTCTCTCCTCCAAGGCGGTCGGCGCGGCGATCGGCAAGGTCAGTTGCGGAATCGTCTCCAGCCGCGCCGGCGCCACGCGCCGGGCGGAGGCGCGTGAGGCCAGCGGCAGCACCACGGTCACCCGCGTTCCCACGCCGAACGCCGATTCCAGCACCAGCGAGCCGTCGTGCAGTCCGACAAGCCCACGCACCAGCGACAGGCCGAGCCCGGCGCCTTCGTAGCTGCGATCGTAGCCCGACTTCACCTGGAAGAACGGATCGCCGAGCCGCGGCAGATCGTCCGGCTTGATGCCAATGCCGGTGTCGGTGACGGAGATGCGCGCAGCGCCCGCCTCGACGCAGGCCTCCACGATGACACGGCCCTGCGGCGGCGTGAACTTGACGGCGTTCGACAGCAGATTGACGATGATCTGTCGGCAGGCGCCCTTGTCGGCGAGGATTTCAAGCCCCTCGGGCAGCGACGGCGCCGCCAACTCGACCTGGCCCGCCTCGGCCCTGAGCCGCAGCATGTCGCAGCATTCGCGGACCAGCGGCTCCAGCTCCAACGGTTCCGGCGCGACGGCGAACTTGCCCGCCTCGATGCGCGACATGTTGAGGACCAGATTGACCACCGACAGGAGGTGATCAGCGGAGGTGTGGATGATGCGCGCGTATTCGATGCGCTTTTCGGGATCGGTCGGCGCCAGCGACGGATCGCCAAGGATTTCGGAGAAGCCGAGAATCGCGTTGAGCGGCGTGCGCAGCTCATGGCTCATGTTGGCGAGCAGGCGATCCTTCAGCGACCTTTCCAGCCGCGTCTCGTCGCGCGCCGTTTGCAATTCGGCGGTCAGCTCATGCAAGGCGCGGCTGTCGCGGAAGCCTGAGATCATCGCGCCGCCGCTCGCCGTCCGCGCGCTCACCGCCTCAACGAGCCGATATCCGTCGCCGCGCCGCAACCGCAACGCCATGTCACGGGTGCGACCGTCCGCCGCAACCGCCGACAATTGCCCAAGAAACCGCGGGCGATCCTCCTCATGCAGACGATCGATGAGCCCGTAGCCGCTGAGGTCGATGTTTTCGAGCGCCAGATCCGCCAGACCGTCGCCCTCGATCGCGGTGACGCGGCCGTCGATGCGGTGACGGACGACGAAATCGCCGGCGACCGCCAGCAACGCGCCGTCCTCATCGCGCCGGGGCAGCGCCGTACCGCGGGGTCGGCGGATGGCGAAGGCCGCGCCGATCGCAGCGGCGAGGGTGACCGTCGGCGTCCAACGCGCGGGGACCGGCGAGCCGGGCGCCGCCGAGGCGAAGGCGGCTGTGCAGGCGAGGCCCGCCGCCGCGGCGACGCCGCGCAGCGTTGCCGTGCGCGCGCTCGCCCATGAAATCGTCTCTGCCCACGACACGGGATTTTACTCAACTCGGACGCGCGAGGATTCGCCTCGTTCGAGGATCATCGCCCTACGGCGTTAAGCAGCGCCTAAATCAAGAGGAAGGAATGTCGAACTCGCGCCTGCTTAACGATAGGCGGCCCGTCAGGGTTGACGATTGATGAACGGAATCAGCGAAATTCGCCGGTTCATTTCGACCTGGCTTCAAACGATCGCGGCTAAAATCGCTACGTACTGAGAACGAACGGTCCGTGCGATGAGCTTCCTTCTGAAATCGGCGATGGGCCTTGGCGCCGTCTATTTCGCGATGTTCAGCCCGGCGTTGAAGCCGAGCGCGATCGGCCCGACCGCGGCGATCTGCGCGAGCGCGGCGCAAGCCGGCCTCGACGGCGACGCCTCGCTGCGCGGCGCGGCGGCGGCGGCGGGTTGCGCGTTACAGCTCCGCGCCGAAGCGCAGCGTCTCGCGGCGCCCGCCATCGCCCCGGTGCCGGCGCCCGCTGTGAAAAGCGTCGCTGGCTCGCTGAGCGAGGACGATCTGCGCGAGCCGTGGTTCGGGCCGGGCCCCTTGCAGCAAAAGGCCGCCCGGCGAGGATAGGCGGCGCGCGGCGGGCGCCCTATCTAGGGGGAGTTCACCGCCGGAGGCTCCGCTGCGCACGCTTGACGCCATTCGCGACGATTTCGCCTTCCTCGACGATTGGGAGGACCGCTACCGCTACGTGATCGAACTCGGCCGCGAACTCCCCGAATTTCCCGAGAGCGCCCGCACCGACGCCAACAAGGTGCGCGGCTGCGTCAGCCAGGTGTGGATCGAGGACGGGCTCGAAAACGGCGTGATCCGGCTGCGCGGCGACAGCGATTCGCATCTCGTCAAAGGGCTCGTCGCCATCACGCGGGCGCTCTACGACGGCAAGACGCCGGCCGAGGCGCTCGCCGTCGACGCTCTGGCGTCCTTCCGCGAGTTGGGGCTGGAGCAGCATCTGACGCCGCAGCGCTCGAACGGCGTGCGTGCGATGATCGAGCGCATCCGCGCCGACGCCGCCGCGCTCGCCGCGTGATTTCAGCGCGGCGGAATCGCGGTGATGACGAAATCGACGCTGTCGCGGGCGCGGCCGAACGCGACATGGGTGAGCGTCATGGCCTCGCGCCGGGTCTCGGGCGTTGCGAGCTTCTGCGTCTCGTCGAGACAGGAGGCGTCGTCCTTGCGGCAAATGGTCAAGAGGCCGCTCGCGCGAAGCGTTTCCGGCGTCGCCCAGCGATTGCCGAAATAGTCGAAGTTGACGAACGCGCTCGGATGGTCGGGGCTGTAGAACACCGCGGCGTTGTCGTAGCGAAACGAACCGGCGACGAACGCCAGTGGGGCCGTGGTCGCGCGTCGCCAGACCTGCGTCGCCGCGAGCGCGGCTTCCTTGCGCGGCTCGCGATCCTCGGGATCGCGGCCGTACCACGCCTTGCCGACGGCGATCAGCGGCGACAGCGCGAGCGCGGCAAGCGAGACCAGCGTCGCGCCGTTGAGCGACCAGCGCCGCAGCTGCGCAGCGTCGCGGGGTTGCAACCATTCGATCGCCATCAGCGGGCTTAGCGGAAATACGCCGATCAGCATGTTTGACGAGAGCTTCGTGCGCAGCAGCAGGGCGGCGACGACGCTCAAGCCAAGCGGCGTCAGCGCGAGGATGGAGAGCAGGCGGCGGTTGTCGGAAGGAGAGACGTCCTGCCCCTCCGGCGAATCTCTCTCAGGGAACGCGTGCGCCGCGGCGACGAGCGCCATCATCACCGCCTGTTGGAGGATCGCGCCGAGCGCGGCGGTCGCCGCGAAGCCGAGGGTCTCCGCATAGCCGCGCCCGGAAACGCGGGCGAGATAGCGCAGCGGCGGCGCGCCCGTCGTCGCCAACCAGATGAGATGCGGCGTCCATAGCGCCAGCGCCACCGCCGCCGAGACATAGGGCGACGCGGAGCGGAAATAACGCCGCCGGTCGGCGCTCGCCAGCGCGGCGATCAGGCAGGTCGCGGCGAGCGTCAGCGCGTAATATTTCGAGTTGAGCGCCAGCCCCATCATGGCGCCGAAGCCGAGCGTGGCGGCTAAGCCGCGCCCGCGCAACGCGCCGAGGAACGCATAGAGCGTCCACGGCCAGATCGACAGGAAGATCGAGTTGGCGTTGTATTTGTAGGCGAGGAACGAATAGAACGGGGTCAACGCCAGCAGGGCCGTCGCCGCGATCCGCCGATCGCCGTCAACGAAGCGGCCGATCAGCGCCCAGGCGCCAAGCAGCCCAACGCCGGCGTTCAGCATGGCGAGAATCGCAAACGCCCAATTCGCGCGGGGGAGCACGAGGAACCACGCGCCGCAGACCCAGGCCCAGAACGGCGGATGCTGGTTGTAGCCGAGCTGAAACTCGCGGCCCCAGGCGTAAGCTTCCGCCATGTCGTTGTGGATCGCGGCGGCGCCTTCGGTGATGGCGAAATAGGCGGACCAGACAACGACGAACGCCGCGATCCTCAGAACCATTTCGCATAGATCGCGGCGTAGGCGCCGTTCTCCTGGACCTGATGCAGCCATTGGTCGAGGAAGCCGTCGAGCGCCAAATCGTAGGGCGCCCAATAGGCCTTTTCGCCGAAGTCGAACGGCGCGTCGGGATGGATCGCGCACAACACGCCGGGATGCAGCTTCTGTTGATAGCGCGTCTCGGAGGCGTCGGTAATCATCAGATCGCCCTCACCCTTGGCGAGCGCGTCAAAGATCGTCGTGTTGTCGGGATGCACCGCGATGCGGGCGGCGTGGAGATGCGCGCGGTCGAACCGCTCGTTGCCGCCGCCGGGATTGACCAACACGGTGACGTCGGGCTTGTCGATCGAAGCCAGCGTCGCGAACTTGTCCTTGTCCGTGCAGCGCGAAATCGGCGTCTTGCCCTCGCGCAGATAAGGCGCGGTGAAGAAGCCGAGCTTGGCGCGCTCCAGCGTCACCGTGATTCCGCCCATTGCGACGTCGAATTTGTCCGCCTGAAAATCGGCGGCGAGCGTCGGCCAGCTCGTGCCGACGAATTCGACCTTCACGCCGAGCGCCTGGCCGAGCGATTCGGCGAGATCGACGTCGAAGCCAGAATAGGCGGCGCCGTCGCGTTTGGTGAACGGCGGATAGTCGCCGGTCGTCCCCACCCGGAGGACGCCGCGTTGCAGAATGTCGGAGAGGACGGAGGCGTCGGCGGGGCCGAGCGCGGCGACGACGAGCGCGGCGCCGAGGAGCGCCCGCATGCTCACGCCGCTTTCAGGAGCCGCTGCACTTCGCTGACGAGTTCGCGCAAGTGGAAGGGCTTCGACAGAACGCGGGCGTCCTTGGGAGTCTTGTTGTCGGGGTTCAGCGCCACGGCGGCGAAGCCGGTGATGAACATCACCTTGATCTCGGGGTCGAGCTCGGTGGCGCGGCGGGCCAGTTCGATGCCGTCCATCTCGGGCATGACAATGTCGGTCAGCAGCAACTCGAAAGGCTCCTCGCGCAGCCGATTATAGGCCGAAAGCCCATTGTCGAACGAAGCCACTGTGTATCCGGCCGTCTGCAACGCCTTGACGAGGAAGCGACGCATATCGTTGTCGTCCTCCGCCAGGAGGATCCGGGCGCCGGCGCCGGTCGGATTGCTCATCGCTGATTCCCCACGGAGAGTCCCCTCTATGCCTTCAAATCATATCGTGAACATGGAGTGAAGCCGAATATTGCCGCCGGCGCCTACGATGCGATTTACCCGAAATCGGTTTTCCGTCTATTATCGACGACGCGGCGCGGCGCCGCGCCTTGAGGAGCCGGCCAAGGATGCGCGACGACCCGCAGGGATTGTCGGAGTTCGATCCGCCGTTTGAAGTTTTCGATCCGGCCGGCGTGGTTCATCCCGTCGTGCTGAACTCGCCGCATTCCGGCGCGCACTACCCGGCGGCCTTCCTCGCCGCCTCGCGCCTCGACGCCACGACGTTGCGGCGCTCGGAGGATGCTTTCGTCGACAAACTCTACGCGCCCGCGACCGCGCATGGCGTCCCGCTGCTGCGCGCGCGCTTCCCGCGCGCGTTTCTCGATCTCAATCGCGAACCGTTCGAACTCGACCCGCAGATGTTCGAGGGCCGCCTGCCGGACTTCGCCAACATCCGCTCGCTGCGGGTGGCGGCGGGGCTCGGCGTGATTCCGCGCGTCGTCGGCGACGCGCAGCCGATCTATCGCGAGCCGATGCCGGTCGAAAGCGCACTGAAGCGAATCGCCGCGTTGCATCGGCCCTACCACGCCCGGCTCTCCGCGCTGATGGAGGCCGCACAACGGCGGTTCAGCTTCGCCGTGCTGCTCGATTGCCATTCGATGCCCTCCACCACGCCCGACGTCGGCGGCTGCGACGTTGTCCTCGGCGATCGCTACGGCTCCAGCGCGGCGCGCTGGATCGTCGAGACCGTCGAGACGGCGTTGCGGGCGGCGGGTTTGTGCGTACGTCGCAACAAGCCCTACGCCGGCGGCTACATCACCGAACACTACGGAGCGCCGGCGGCCGGACGGCACGCGCTGCAAATCGAACTCAACCGCAGCCTCTATATGGACGAGCGCGCGCTGGCGCTCGCCGCAGGGGCCGACGCCCTCGCCCGCGCGCTGTCGGACATGGTCGGCGCGCTATGCGCGCGATCACGGGAGGCGCAGGGCGCGCGTTGGGCCGCGGAATGAGCGGCGCGCTCGGCGCTGCCGCTTGTTGCATTGCAGCAGGCGTGCCGCTTGCGATCGGGACCCGGAAAAAAAGGAGGCCGCCCGAAGGCGGCCTGAGTTTAGGGAGGAAACGCCCTAAGGAGGGCATATGCGACGTATCGCACCGCAACAATATTGCATTGCATCGCAGCAAAAGCAAGCGAATTCGCTGGCAGGTCAGCCATGCGGAAACCTTGGGGCTGTTGGCTAAGGGGCGGGGCGCAACGCAAGCGAAGGGTGCGCCGCAAAAAAGGAGGCCGCCCGTAGGCGGCCTGAGTTTAGGGAGGAAACGCCCAAGGAGGGCATGCGCGGCAAACGCCGCACGAGGAGTAATTTGGCGCCAAACGCCGCAAAAGCAAGATCACAAACGCTCTTCTCCTCGACATGCTGAATTATGCGACGTTTTTGCAACAGCGAAGAAGATGACAATTTTGCGGCGGTGCAAGATTTTGCAGCGCTTTCAAGAGCATGGCGCACTGCGGCGTACACGGCGTTGCGTTGCCTATAGCAAAGAGACATGTCTGATATGCAAATAACGCCCAACTCCAACCGTTTATCGCGCCGATTTGCGGAGGCGGGCCTTTGACCGCCGTCGATTTCGCCGCCTTCGTCGACAGGCTCGCGCAAGTTTCGAGCGAAGTGATCCTTCCGTTCTTCCGCTCCGCCATCGGCGCCGAGGACAAATCGCGCGGCGGCGTGTTCGATCCCGTCACCGAAGCCGATCGCGCCGCCGAAACGGCGATGCGACGGCTCATCGCCCAGACGTTTCCCGCGCATGGCGTGATCGGAGAGGAATACGGCCAGGACCGGGCCGAAGCTGAATATGTCTGGGTTCTCGACCCGATTGACGGCACCAAGAGCTTCATCTCCGGCCTGCCGACCTGGGGCACGCTGATCGGGCTCATGCACCACGGGCGACCGGTCTACGGCATGATGTCGCAGCCGTTCACCCGCGAGCGTTACGCCGGCGACGGCAAGCGGTCGCGCTTGCGCACGCTGGCGCCGATCCGGGGCGACGCGCCGCCGACGGAATGGGCGACGCGGACGCTGCGGACCCGCCCCTGCGCGGCGCTGGCGCAGGCCACGGTGATGACGACCAGCCCGGCGCTCATCAAGGATGACGCAGACCGCCGCGCCTATCTCGCCGTCGAGCGCGAGGCGCGGCTGGTGCGCTACGGCGGCGATTGTTACGCCTATTGCGCGCTGGCGGGCGGTTTCGTCGATCTCGTCATCGAGACCAACCTCAAGCCGCATGACGTCGTCGCGCTGGCGCCGATTGTCGAGGGCGCTGGCGGCGTCATGACGACCTGGGACGGCGAGAGCGCCGCCAAGGGCGGCCGCATCATCGCCGCCGGCGATCCCCGCCTCTATGAGATCGCGCGCCGCAAGCTGCTGGAAGGCGTCTCATCCGACGCGGGTTAAGTCTTCCTCCGCGGTTGCCGGCTCGAACGGCAACTCCACGAACGGATCGGCGAAGCGCGGAGCGGGCGGCGCGGCCGGCGTCAGGGCGAACGCGCAGAGCCCGGCGGCGAGCCCGACCATGCCGGCGCCGAGCGCGCCGACCAGGAGATCGGGCCCATAGCTCGGATTGCCGAAACCGGCGACACGGCCGATCCACGCCGCGCCGACGCTCGCGACCAGCGCCGCGATCGCCGGCGTGGAGCTGCGGCCGGGGAAACTCGCGAGAACCAGCGACGGCGCGGCGAAAGCCAGCCACAGCGCGAGCGCCAGATAGAGCGGCGCCGAGGGGTTCGGGCTTGCCCGCGCCGCGAGCGCTGAGATCGTCGCGCCGCCGACCACGCCGATCCGCACCGCCGCCATGCGCCGGCTCGCCAGAACCCACAGCCGCTTGTGCGCGCGCAACAGATCGAGACCGAACGCGCGCGACGCCGTGTACAGCCCGGCGCGCGCCAGCGCCATCGCCGGCAGGCAGGCGACGAGGGCGGCGAGCGCGGTGTCGCTCGGGCTTTTCATCGTCAGGTCGCCGAGCGCCGCCGCCGCCGCGCCGCCGCCGGCGAGCACGAGCAGCGCCGTCAGGCCGGCGCGCCGCGCTGCGCCGGCGCTCGCCACGGCGAAGGCGGGACTGGCGAAGGCGAACAGGCTCGCCACCGCCGCGGCGGCGGCGATTTCCTGCACGGGCGCCGCGCCGGGCAAAAGGCTGAGCGCGCCCTCCGCCGTCGTGAACCGATCGCCGGCGCTTTCGGGGGCGGAAAGCGCGACGAACAGCCCCATGGTCATCAGCCCCGCCGCACCGCTTGCGGCGTCGGTCCACAGCAGGCTGCGCAATCCGCCGGGCGCCAGAGAAAGCGCCAGCGTGACGGCGCAGAAGGCGATGCTCGCGCTGGCGCTGACGCCGAGCGAGTCGCGCACGGTCAGCGCCGCATAGCCGAGCCCGGCGGCGGCGAGCGCCCACCCGCAGCCGCAGATGAGCAGCGCGAACGCGACGCGGGTGAACACGCTGGGAAAGCGGGTGGCGAACACGTCCGCCAGCGCGCTCGCCTGCGCGGCGCGCCAACGCGGCCCGACGAGCAGAACCGCGATGACGAGGCCGGCGACGACGCCGCGCCACGGCAAGCGGCTAGGGTCGGAGGCTGCGCCGGTGAACGCCAGCGCAAAGCCGCCGATCGGCGCGGCGATCGCCAGACCCGCGTACAGCGGCGGGGCCGCACGTCGCGCCACCAGAAAGTCGAGCAGCGTCTTGGCGCGGCTCAGCACGCCGATGCCGGCGACGCCGACCAGCGCCGCCAGCGGGCCGAGCGCGGCGACCAGCCGATCCGGCGCGCCGACCCGTTCGAGCGCGAAAATGGCGGCGAGCGCCAACCCGAACGCCGCCGCCGCGAAAACCGCCTTGGCGCCGAAAGCCGGCGGCGCGGCGTCGGGGCTCATCGGCGCGGCCTAGGCGAGCAGAAAATCGCGAACCGGCGCGATCTGATCCTCGGTCGCGAGCCAGGGCGCGTGACCGACGCCCGGGAATTCGACGAGCTTCGCCTTCGGCCCGCGCCGGGTCATCTCCTCGGCGGTCTCGCGCGAAAGAATGTCGGAGACGCCGCCGCGCAAGACCAGCGTCGGGCAGGCGACGCGATCCCAGAACGCAAACAGATTGACCTCTTCCGGCGGCGTCGCCTTGAAGACCTCGCCAATGCGGGGATCGTAGGCGAGACCGTAGCGCCCGTCGGGCAGTTTTCGCGACGCGCCCTCGGCGATCTTGAGCAAAGTCGCGCGCGGCGTTTGATCCGATCCGACGAAATTGGCGGCCATGGCGTCGGCGAGCGCGTCGAGGGTGTCGAATTTCGGATCGAGACCGACATAGGAGGCGATGCGCAGCAATCCCGGTTTGGCGACCACAGCGCCAATGTCGTTGATGACGAACCGTCGGATCGGCGAGCCCGGCGTCGCCGCAATCATCATGCCGAGTAGGCCGCCCATCGAGGTGCCGAGCCAGTCGAGGCGCTCGACGTCGAGGCGCGCGATCAGCGCGGCGAGATCGGCGAGATAGACCGCGTAGCCGTATTGCGACGGTTCGGCGAGATACTCGCTCGCGCCACGGCCGGGCATATCCGGACAGACGACGCGGTAATGCGCGCTCATGGCCTCTGCGATGACGTCGAAGTCGCGCCCGTTACGGGTGAGACCGTGCACGCAGAGCAGTGTCGGCGCGCCGCGGGGTCCCGGCCATTCGCGATAGGCCAGCTTGTGAAATTGCGACGGCGCGAGGCAAGACAGGAAACGTTGCTGCATCCGCATTGGATTACGTGCGACGGCGGATGGGCGCAAGGTGTCAACGGCGCCGCCGATTGCCGAACGCCCGCCGCGCTTATAAGACGTCGACATGGCTCCCACGGTCCGTTTCGCGCCCTCGCCCACGGGCCTGATCCACATCGGCAACGCCCGGACGGCGTTGCTCAACTCTCTCTTCGCCCTCCGCCACGGCGGAACGTTCATCCTCCGCTTCGACGACACCGACGTCGAGCGCTCGCGGCCGGAGTACGCCGACGCCATCGAGCGCGATCTCGCCTGGCTCGACATCGCGGTCGATCTCATGCGCCGGCAGTCCGAACGGATCGACCTTTACGACGCCAAGGCGCGCCGGCTCGTCGAACTCGGGCTGCTCTATCCCTGCTACGAGACTGCCGAAGAACTCGACCGCCGCCGCAAGCGTCAGCAGGCGCTCGGCCGGCCGCCGATCTACGACCGCGCGGCGCTTCGCCTGACCCAGGCCGAACGCGCGGCGCTGGAGGCGAGCGGCCGGCGGCCGCATTGGCGGTTCAAGCTGGAGCCGAGGATCGTGCGCTGGCCCGATCTCGTCCGCGGCGACAGCCACATCGATTGCAGCTCGCTCTCCGATCCCGTGCTGCGGCGCGAGGACGGCACGTTTCTCTATACGCTGCCGTCGGTGGTCGACGACATCGATCTCGGCGTGACGCATGTCATCCGCGGCGAGGATCACGTCACCAATACGGCGGTGCAGATCCAGATCTTCGAGGCTTTGTCGGGCGGCGCGCCGGCGTTCGGCCACCACAATCTGCTTACCGACGCCGCGGGCGAGGGCCTGTCGAAACGGACGGGCGCGCTCTCTATCGCCTCGCTGCGCGAGCGCGGCGTCGAATCTCTGGCGGTGGCGGCGCTCGCGGTGCAGGTCGGCTCGGCTTCCTCGGTGCACCCCGTGGCGTCGCTGGCCGAACTCGCCGACCAGCTCGATCTCGGCAAGCTTAGTCAGGGTTCGGCGCGCTTCGACGAGGCCGAGCTTAACGCCCTGTCCGCGCGGACGCTGCACGCGACGCCGTTCGCGGCCGTCAAGCCCCGGCTCGCCGCGCTCGGGATCGCCGGCGAAATCGCCGAACCGTTCTGGCTGGCCGTGCGGGGCAACCTCGCCAAGCTGAGCGACAGCGTCGAATGGTGGGCCGTCGTGCAGGGAGAAGTCGATCCGATGCGCGAGGACCCGGAGTTTCTCTCCGCCGCCCTCGCCGAACTGCCGCCGGAACCGTGGGACGCGCAGACCTGGACGGTCTGGACCTCACGGCTGAAGGCGCAGACCGGACGCAAGGGGCGGGCGTTGTTTCACCCGCTGCGGCTGGCGCTCACCGGCCGCGACGCCGGCCCCGAGCTCGCCGCGCTGCTGCCGCTGATCGGCCGAAGCCGCGCTAGTTCCCGACTACGCGCACCTTCCGCTTGACCCCGTCCGGGCCGGTTTCGTCGAAGGTCTTGCCTTGATCTTCGCCGACGGTTCCCGGTTTCACGGCGTCCGCGCCGCCGGCAATGCCCGATCCTTCGTGGCTGATCGCGGCGGCGGCGTCGCGGAGCGCCATGTCGACGCCATTGGCGTCGGTGGCGGTGACGCCGTTCTCCACGGCGGCGCTGGGCGTCGCGGCTGGCGCCGCGTCGGGGGCAGGCGTCGCCGCGGCCTTGGCCGCCTTGCCGGATTTCGCCTTCGGGTCCGGCTTGGCGTCGGCTTTGGCGTCCGCCGGCTTCGGCCGCGACAATTCCTCGGCCTTCTCCGGCGTGACGATGATGTCGGTCTTCTCCTCCTGCCCGAGCAAGGATTCCGCGGGCGCCAGCGCGCTCGCCCAGGTCTGCCCGTGGCGCCGGCACGAGCACGAGGAATCGAACGTCTTGCGGTAGCGCAAGGCGGTCGGGCTATCCATGTAGCGAGCGCCGTTGATCGAGACCGCCTGCTCGATGTCGCCGCTCGTCGGATAGGTGTAGAGCGTCACCTCGGCGTTGGGGCAGAGCGCGCGGCAGAGGTCGGCGAGCGAATCCAGACGGCCGCTGCTGGCGGAATAGGACACGGGGAAGAACGCGCCGTCGCAGGAGCGCACGCAAACCGCCTTGCCGCCGGCCCTCGCCTCGCCGACCGGCGCCGTGGATTTCTCCATTGGCCTGGCGGCCTCGTCGTCGGGCGAAAGCGGCTGTTCCTCCAGATCGCCGGGCTTCGGCTGGCCGAACAGCGCCTCGACGAGTCCGGGCGGGCGGTTCGGCTGTCCGGCGCATTGGGCGTTATAGCGCGCAAGCAGTTCGCCGCGCCCGCCCGAGCCGCCGCCGGCCCGGGCTTGCAGGTCTTCGAGGTTGGCCCGCATGCGGCCGATCTGCGCGTGAATCTGACCGCATTGCGCCGGCGGGTCGGAGCCGAAAAACAGGAATTTCTTGTTGTCGCAGCCGAGCTGTTGCGCATAAGCCGCGGTGCGTTCAATCTCCGAGCGCTGTCGCTCGGCGGCGGCCTGGAATTGCGAGCCCTGGCCCGATCGCGAAGCATCCTCGATGGCGTGTCGCAACCGATCGCAGTCCGCGCTCACCGCTACGGCGGGGGAGGCGAGCCACAGCGCGATCGGCGCTGCGATTGCAGCCCGGGCGCCCCATTTGCTGAAAACTCGCGTGATACCCTTCACAAGACCCCCTGGCCTGCCGATGCGCCTGATCTCGTCGTGACGAACCAAGGCGGCGGTAAAATGGCGCCTCGGCGCTTCCGTAACGAACGTTCACCATAAGGCATACGCGAAATATGGCGCAAACTGAATCGGGGTCCCCCAATAATTCGCAGATAAGCGTATCCGATCTTGCTAACGCGCTGAAGCGAACGCTTGAGGATCGTTTCAGTTATGTCCGCGTGCGCGGCGAGATTTCTGGTTATCGCGGGCCGCATACCTCGGGCCATGTCTATTTTGCTTTGAAAGACGAGGGCGCGCGGATCGACGCGATCATCTGGCGGACGACGTTCGCCCGCATGAAGATCAAGCCCGAGGAAGGCTTGGAGGTCATCGCTTCGGGCAAGATCACGACGTTTCCGGCGAAATCCGCCTACCAGATCGTCGTGGAATCGCTGGAGCCCGCCGGCGCGGGCGCGCTGATGGCGCTGCTCGACGCGCGCCGGCGCCAGCTTGCCGCCGAAGGGCTGTTCGCCGCCGAGCGCAAGCGGCCGCTGCCGTTCCTGCCGCGCACGATCGGCGTCGTCACCTCGCCGACGGGGGCGGTGATCCGCGACATTCTGCACCGGCTGAGCGACCGCTTTCCGGTTCGCGTCCTGCTGTGGCCCGTCCGCGTGCAGGGCGAGGGCGCCGCCGAGGAGATCGCCGCGGCGATCCGCGGCATGAACGCGCTGGAGTCCGGGCTGCCGGTTCCCGACGTGCTGATCGTGGCGCGCGGCGGCGGTTCGCTCGAAGACCTGTGGAGCTTCAACGACGAGGCCGTGGTGCGCGCGACCGCCGACAGCCGCATCCCCGTGGTCTCCGCGGTCGGCCATGAAACCGATTGGACGCTGATCGACCACGCCGCCGATGTGCGCGCGCCGACGCCGACCGCAGCCGCCGAGCTCTGCGTGCCCGTCCGCGCCGACCTGATCGCGCGCGTCGCGCAATTGGAGGCGCGCGGCCTCGGCGCCGTGACGCGCGTCGCCAAACAAAATCAGGCCAGCTTGCGCTCGGCGGCGCGGGCGATGCCGTCGGCCAAGGCTTTTCTCGCCGGCTCGCAGCAGCGCGTCGATTCCGCCGTCGACGATCTGCACGCGAGCTTGCAGGCGAAGCTCGGCGGCGGGCGCCTGGCGCTGACCAAGGCGGCCGGCGGCTTGGCGCGCCATTCGCCGTTCCTGCATCTCGCCACGAGCCGCGAGCGCGTGCGGGCGAGCGTCGGAAAATTGCAGCTGCTCAAGCGGACGCGGACGGCAGCGGCGCACCAGGGGCTGGAGCGGACCGAGGCGGCGTTGCGGCTGGTCATCCAGCGCGGCGCGGAGCGGCGTCGCAACGATTTGATTACGATCAGCCGCCATTGGGAGCTGCGGCGCGCGCAGGTCGCCGGCATGCCCGCGACGCTGCGACGCGACGCCGCGCGGGCCGGCGCGGCGCTGATGCGGGTGACGGTCGAGGCGCTCCAGCGCCGCAGCGCGGCGGCGGCGAGGATCGCGCACGTCTTCGCCGCCGTGAACTACAAATCCATCCTGTCGCGCGGCTACGCGCTGGTGCTGGACAGCAAGAACGTTGCGCTGACAAGCGCCAGCGCCGCGGACGCGGCGCGCCTGCTGACGATCCGGTTCGGCGACGGCGACGTCGCCGCCGAAACGAAGCGTCCGCGCGCGCCCGCCCGAAAGAAGCGCGAAGCCGAGCAGCCGGCTTTGTTCTGAGCTATTCGGCGGCGATCGCATAGCTCGAAGTCGCGGCGCGCGGCCAGTTCAAGGCGCCGCGCACCAAGGCGGCGAGGAAGGCGGAAATCCAGCGCTCCGTCGCCGCGTCGAACTGATGCCACCCGTCGAGGTGGCGATGGCGGGGCTGCGCGCCGAGCGCCTCCAGACAAGCCGCGCCGCGCGTCGTCCAGCGGCAGATCATCTGATACGTCACTTCCGGGTGGAATTGCAGGCCGACGGCGTTGTCGCCGTAAAGGAAAGCCTGGTTCGGGTACTCCTCGGCGCCCTCGGCGAGGCGATGCGCGCCGGCGGGCATGTCGAAGCCGTCGAAGTGCCATTGATAGACCCAACGCGGAAATCGCGCCGGGCATAACGCGTCCGCCTCCGGCGTCGGGCGCAGCGGAAAATAGCCGAGCTCGCCGCGCCGGCAGGAATGGACCCGCGCGCCGAGCTGCCGCGCCATCAATTGCGCGCCAAGGCACAGCCCGAGGAACGGCTTGCCCTCCCGCAAGGGCACGCCGAGCCAATCAATCTCCCGCCGCAGCCAGGATTCCTCGTCGTTGGCGCACATCGGTCCGCCGAACACGACGACGCCGGCATGCTGCGCCAAGGTCGCGGGCAGCGGATCGCCGTGCGAGGGGTAGCGACAATCGAGCGCGAACCCCAGGTTGCGCAGCAGCCGGCCAACCCGCCCGGTCAGGGAGTGGGTTTGATGGAGCAGGACCAGCACGGGGCTGGGAGCGTCGTCGGACGGTTGGGCAAGCATCGGAAACTCACGCGTGGGATCGTCATTTGCAGTAGAAATGTTGGTCAATAGGGTTAACGGGATGTAAATTTTTTGCGGGCTAAAACCCCGCAGCGCGGAAACACGCGCGACGACGGGATCGCGGGACCAGAAAGCATGATCCGAAGGTTTGTGTTCGGCGCCGTCGCGGCGCTCGCCCTCGCCTCCCCGGCGCGCGCGGATTTCGCGTCCTGCAAGGAGGGAATCAAGGCGGAGGCGGTTCGCAACGGCGTCTCCGAGGCGACCGCCGCCGCGGCGCTGAAGGACGTGACCGCGGACCCGAAAATTCTCGACTATGAGAATTACCAACCCGAGTTCAAAACCCCGATCTGGGACTATCTCGCCGGTTTGGTCGACGACGAGCGGGTGCGCGACGGCAAGGCGGCCATGGCGGCCAACGCCAAGGCGCTGGCGCTCGCCGAGCAGCGCTTCGGCGTCAGCAAATATGTCATCGCAGCGATCTGGGGCGTCGAGTCCAACTTCGGCGGCGACATGGGCGGCCGCCCGCTCGTGCAATCGCTGACCACGCTGGCGTGCTCGGCGTCGCGCCGGCCGCAATATTTTCGCGGTGAGCTGATGTCGACCTTAAAGATCGCCGATCGCGGCGACATTCCCCTCGACAAGCTGAAGGGCTCCTGGGCCGGCGCGTTCGGCCAGACCCAGTTCATGCCCTCGACCTTCCTGCGGCTCGCCGTCGATCTCGACGGATCGGGCCGCGACATCATCGACAACCCGGCCGCCGCGCTCGGCTCGACCGCCAACTATCTGAAGAAGGCGGGTTGGACAACGGGGGAGACCTGGGGCTTCGAAGTAAAACTTCCCGCCGGCTACGACGGGCCGTCGGGACGCAAGAACAAGCATCCGATGTCGTATTGGGCGAGCCGCGGCGTCACGCGCGTCGAGGGCGGCGCGTTGAGCGGCGGCCCGAGCGGTCTGCTGCTCCCCGCCGGCAAATCCGGGCCGGCGTTCCTGGTGACGCGCAATTTCGATGCGATCTACAGCTACAACGCCGCGGAATCCTACACCCTGGCGGCGGCGATTCTGGCGCAACGGCTGGCGGGCGGGCCCGGGATCATCACGCCGTGGCCGACTGACGATCCCGGCCTCTCGCGCGAAGAACGGCGCGAGATGCAAAGGCTGCTGACCAAGCGAGGCTACGATGTCGGCGAGCCTGATGGCGCGATCGGCGCCAAGACCAAATCCGCCATCGCCGATTTGCAGGGGAAATCGGGAATGACAGCGGACGGACGGCCGTCGAAGAAGGTGCTTGACTTGCTGCGTCAGTAAACGATGCGGCGGGATTGGCCTGCTGTTCCATCGCGGCTAGGCCTGTAGGCTGCGTCGCTGATGGCGCAGCGAACCGGTAGGGCGACGACGGCGTCGTCGTGGGTCGCTTCGCTTGCGAAGACGGCTTTATCGGTTGCTGCTCACAATAGCTTCTTCAGATTGCCCCTCGAATCGGACAGCGCCTCGGCGGCGGGCGTCGCGCGTCTCGCGATCAGCCGCTCGGCGAGCTTGATGTCCTTGCCGATCCTCTCGATCGGGCCGAGGCCGCCGGCGGCGACCAGCCGGCCTTGCCCGTCGAGATGGAACAGCAACGCCGCGTCGTCGCCGAGATCGCGGGCGACCATCGTGTCGCCGGCTTCGGGCAGCCCGACGATTTGCAGCGTCAGGTCGTATTGATCCGACCAGAACCACGGCAGCGCGGCGAACGGCGCGTCGGCCCCGAGCAGCGTCTGCGCGACATGGGCGCCTTGGTCGAACGCGTTGCGCCACGCCTCCAGGCGCACGCGCCGGCCGTCGAACACGGGATGCGGAAAGCTCGCACAATCGCCGATGGCGAAGATGTGCGGATCGCTGGTGCGAAGCTGCGCGTCGACGACGATCCCATTGTCGATGGCTAGGCCCGCCTTGGCCGCCAGCTCGGTGCGCGGCGTGGCGCCGACGCCGGCGATGACGACGTCGGCCTCGTGCGCGCCCGCGTCAGTGTGAACAACGACCCCGCCCGTCGTCGCTTCGAAGCGCGCTATCCGAACGCCCTTGACGATCTCGACGCCCTCGCGCCCGTGCCGCGCTTCGAGCGCGGCGGCGAGCCGTTCCGGCGTCGAGCGCCGCAACAGCCGCGTATCCGCCTCCAGCACGGTGACCTCGCGGCCGAGCGATCGCGCCGACGCCGCGAGCTCCAGGCCGATGAAGCCGCCGCCGACCACGATCACCCGCCGGGCGGCGCGGATGCGGTCGCGAATGTGCAGTGCCTCCTCGAAATTGCGTAGCGTCAATACGTGCTCGGCGCCGGGCAGCGGCAGCGCGCGGGCGCGGGCGCCTGTCGCCAGAACCAGCGCGTCGTAGGCGACACGCCGGCCGTCGGCGAGCTCGACCGATCGGGCCTTCGGATCAATCGCGGCGCCGGCGCCGGCGATTCGCTCGACGCCGAGTTCGGCGAGCCGGGCGCCGTCGCCGATCGTCGGCGGGGCCAGGGTTTCGGCCTCGACGATGACCGCTTTCGACAGCGGCGGGCGCTCATACGGCGCGTGCGTCTCCTCGCCGATCAGCGTCAGCCGCCCGGCGTAGCCGGCCCTGCGCAGTTCCAGCGCCGCGCGACCGCCGGCCTCCCCCGCGCCGACGATTACGATGTCGCGGAGGCTCATCGTCAAACTTCGATCAGGACGCGCTCGCCCTGCACGCGCACGGGGTAGGTTTGCAGATTGACGCAGACCGGCGCGCCCTTGGCCTCGCCGGTCTTGTAGTTGAAGCAGCCGTTGTGTTTGGGGCACTCGATGATGTCGTCCATCACCAGACCGCCGGCGAGGTGGACCTTCTCGTGGGTGCAGAGGCCGTCGGTCGCGAAATATTTGTCATCCGGGCTGCGATAGATCGCATAGGTTTTGCCGCCGTGATCGAAACGCATCACGTCCTCGGCGTCGATGTCGTCGGTCGCGCAGGCGTCGATCCATTGCGGCATGGGAGGGTCCTCTAGCGGTTCGAATTCGGGGATCGCACGCGGCGCCCTGCGGTTCAAGCCGACGCTTCATAGAGGCGCGGCCGCGCCGCCATCGCGATGCGAACCCGTTCGCCGCGCGCCAGCGATTGCAATCCGGCTTCGGCGATGCGCGCGGCGGCGTAGCCGTCCCACGCGCTCGCCCCCGTCGGCGTTGCGGCGACGGCGCGCACGAAAGCCTGATTTTGCAGGCGATAGGCCTCAGCGAATCGTGGTCGCCAATCCTCGGGGTAAGTCGCCTTGCGCGCTCGGGCGTGGTTGACCGCGCCCGTCGCCGACGGCGGCAACGACGCCGTTCCGCGCGCGCAGACGAGTTCGCCGGTCACGTCGTAGCCGTAGAGGGCGTTGTTGTTGATCTCGACGTCGATCAGCGCGCCGGTATCGGCGCGCATGACCAGGAACACCGGCTTCACCTTCGCGGCGGGGTCCGAGGTCTCAGGCTGGAACACCGAGATTTCGACGATCTCGGCGTCGAGCACGAAGCGCGCGATGTCGAACTCATGCGGCGCGGAATTGGCGATCGCCATGTCGGAGGTGAACCAGGGCGGCGCCGAGACATTGCGGTGCGCGCAATGCAGCATCAGCGGCCGGCCGAGTTCGTCAGAACGGGCGGCGGCGCGCAGCGCGACATAAGGCGGATCGAAGCGGCGCATGAAGCCGACCTGGATCAGCCGCTTGCCGAGTTTCACCTCGGCTTCGATCAGCGCGAGACATTCGGCCGAGCCGGGCGCCAGCGGCTTCTCGCACAAGACGGGCTTGCGCGCGTCGAGACAGGCGCGCGTCAGCGCGCCGTGGGTCGCGTCGGGCGAGGCGATCAGCACCGCGTCGACCGCCGCCGAGCCGATCAGCGCCTGCGGGCTCGCCGCGACGCTCGCGCCCGTCGCCTCGGCGACGTCGCGGGCGCGGGCGGGATCGGCGTCGCAGATCGCCACGAGTTCGGCGCCGGCGATCTCCTCGGCGAACAGCCGCGCGTGATCCGCGCCCATGATTCCGACGCCGATGACGCCCACCCGAACGGTCATGACGATCCTCCCTTTGACCGCTGCGTGAGGATGTGTCGAAGGCCGCGGTGTCCCTGTCAACCTGTCGGCGGCGTCGGCTTCAACCGTCGCTCAACATCTTCAGCGGCGTGATGACCGGGGGTTTGGCCAAGATGTTCCCGAGCTTGGCGCCGAACGCCTTAATGGTCGGGGTTGTCATGTGCGCGTCGACGGCGGCTTTGTCGGCCCAGGTCTCGAATGTGTAGAAGCTGCCCGGCTTTGCGGGGTCCTCGAGCAGGCTGTAGTGCTTGCATCCCGGCTCCTTGCGGACCTCGGCGACGAAGGCGACAAACAGACTGCGCAGCTCGTCGGCGGATTCCGGCTTGCCGACCACTTCGGCGATGACGAAAACATCGCTCTCGGCGGCCTGCGCGGCGCCGGCGAGCCAACCCGCCGCCGCGCCGGCGGCCAAGCCGAATAAAACTTCGCGTCGCTCCATAGACATACATTCCTCCCATTATTTTTATTGCGCATTGCACAGTAGAGAACGAAAGATAGCCGGTCAAACGCTGCGACGCCGGCGAGGGGAGCGGGATGCCGTCAATCCGATCGTACGCCGTCGCGGTTCTGGCGGCTCTTGTTGCGACGGCCGCCGTCGCGGGAACGCCGGAGAAGGATAAGGCGTGGGATGCTCTGATTGCGGAGGCGAAGAAACACGGCGGCGTCGAGACGAAGCTCGACCAGAGCGCCAGCTATGTGTTTCAGCAGCGCGACGGCACGTTCGTCACATTCACCCGAACGTTCAAGGGCGGCAAGCGCGCGGCCTGCCTGATCGCCAAGGATCAGAACGCGACGGCCTGCTTTGATTGGGACAGCGGGAAGGTCACTTACGGCGGCCGCGCGGACGCCGCCTCGCCGTGGGTCAACCGGCCCGCGCCCGACGAGGCCGACAAGGAGCAGCCGGGGATGCTGGCGTCGCTGCTGTCGGGCTTCGGCAATATCCTCGGGATGACGCCGTTCAAGTGCTGCGATCGCTTCGGCAACTTGACCTTCACGCAGCCGAAGTGAACTCTTTGTGTCTTTAGTGGTAAAATTTCACCCCGAAGACACGAAGGGTTTCACGAAGACACGATGCTCGCCGTCCTGAAACTCGGCGGCGCCCAAGCGCGCGGCGGACGGCTCGTCGAATGGCTTGACGCGATCTCCACCCACGCCGGGCGGATCGTCGTCGTGCCCGGCGGCGGCCCGTTCGCCGATGTGGTGCGGAAGACCCAGACTGAGATCGGCTTCGACGACGTCGCCGCGCACGAGATGGCGATGGTCGCGATGAGCCAGTTCGGCCGCGCGCTCGCGAGCCTGCGCCCGGGGTTTGAACTCGCCGCGTCGATGCCGGCGCTGCGCGGGGCGTTGGAGCGCGGCGTCACGCCGATCTGGTCGCCGGAGCGCATGGCGCTCTCGGCCGGGCTGCCGCCGAGTTGGGACATCACCTCGGATAGCCTTGCCGCCTGGATCGCCGGCAAGCTCAGGGCGGACCGGCTCATCCTCGTCAAGCACGGCGCTTCGCCGGGAACCGCGACGGTGCTTGCCGCGCGTGGCGTCGTCGATCCCCTGTTCCCCGCCTATCTCGCGGCCGCCAACGTGCGCGCCTTTCTCGCCGCGCCGGAGCAGGCGGCGCAACTGCGTGAGGGTCTCGACGGGGCGGGCTACGCCGAGATACGGCTATGAGCCATGAGCACGCACAAGACGCCGCGCTGGGCCTGGGCGATTACCGGCTCCGGCCATTACATCAAGGAGACCTTCGCGCTGGTGCGCGAGCTTGAGGACCTCGACCTGTTCCTCAGCAAGGCGGCGGCGGAAGTGCTGCGCATGTACAAGCAGGAGATGGCGCTGCCGAAATCCTGCCGGGTGTTCCAGGACAAGACCGCGAGCGCGGCGCCGATCGGGCAGTTCTACTACGGCGTCTACCACACCGTCGTCGTGGCGCCGGCGACATCCAATGCGGTGGCGAAATTCGTCTACGGCATTTCCGACGATCTCGTCAGCAACGTGTTTGCGCATGGCGGCAAGACCCGCGTGCCGATTATCGTGTTCGCCTGCGACACCGCGCCGGAGCTTCTCACCGAAGCCCCGAAGGGCATGGTGAAGGTCTATCCGCGCCCGATCGACCTGGAGAACCGCGAAAAGCTCGGCCGCTTCGCCGGCGTCGCGACCGTCGACACGCCCGCCGAACTGACCGAGGCCATCGCGCGACGCCGCGTCGAACTCCAGGCATGAGCGTGCTGTTCATCACCGGGCGACTCGCCAGGCCACGGCTCGAAGCGACGCTCGCCGCGATGGCGCCGTCGTTCCCCTATGAAGTGCTCGACATCGGCGTGAAGGTCGCCGCGCTCATCACCGAGCCGATCCTGCTCAACCGTCTGCCGCGCCCACTCGCTGCGAGCCGGGTGATTTTGCCGGGGCGATGCCGCGCCGATCTCGGGCGTCTGTCGGAGGCGTTTGCGACGCGCTTCGAGCGCGGCCCCGACGAGGTGAAGGACCTGCCCGCGTTTTTCGGCAAAGGCGGCGGGCCGCCCGATCTCTCCGCTCACAACCTGCGGATCTTCGCCGAGATCGTCGACGCCTCGGCGTTGTCGCTCGACGCGCTGCTGGCGCGAGCGGCCGGGCTCAGAAAAGCCGGCGCCGACGTGATCGACCTCGGCTGCCTGCCCGACACGCCGTTCCCGCATCTGGAGGCGGCGGTGCGGCGGCTGAAGGCCGAGGGCTTCGCCGTCAGCGTCGATTCCGCCGATGTCGAGGAACTGCGACGCGGCGCGACGGCGGGCGCCGACTATCTGCTGAGTCTGACCGAGCAGACACTGGACGTCGCCCAAGGGACGCGGGCGAGGCCGATCCTGATCCCCGCCACGCATGGCGATCTCGACTCGCTCGTGCGCGCCGACGCCGCGGCGCGGGCGCGCGGGCTCGATCCAATCCTCGACCCGATCCTTGATCCCATTCCTTTCGGTTTCGCCGATTCGCTCTGCCGTTATCGCGAGGTGCGCGCGCGCCTGCCTGACGCCGAGATGATGATGGGCACGGGCAACCTGACGGAGCTGACCGAAGCCGACAGCGCCGGCGTCACCGCGCTGCTCCTTGGCGTCTGCTCGGAGCTTGGGGTCGCCAACGCGCTGACCGTGCAAGTGAGCCCGCACACGCGCCGCACGATCGAGGAGCACGATGCCGCGCGACGCATCATGTTCGCCGCCAAGCGCGATCACAGCCTGCCGAAGGGGTACGGCGGCGCGTTGTTGCAAGTCCACGACCGCTCTCCGTTTCCCAACGCGCCGGACGAAATCTCCGCCGCCGCCGCACAAGTGAAGGATCGCAATTTCCGCATCGAAGTCGCCGCCGACGGCGTCCACGTGTTCAACAGGGACGGCCACTGGATTGCGGCCGATGCGTTCTCGTTGTTCGACAAACTCGGCGTCGAAACCGACGGGCCGCACGCGTTCTATCTCGGCGCCGAGTTGCAGAAGGCGGAGATCGCCTATCGCCTCGGCAAGCGCTATGTGCAGGACGAGCCGCTCGATTGGGGCGTCGCCGCCGACCGCCCGGCCGAGGATCGGACGCGGCTCGCGGAAGCCGGACACACGCTGCGCGCGAAAGCCACCCATGCCGCTGATCCGTGAAACCATCGTCGTCACCGCCAACGCGGCCGGCGAGCCGCATATCGCGCCGCTTGGCCTTATCGGCGAGGGCGCGTTTTGGATCCTCGCCCCGTTCCACCCCTCGACGACGCTCGACAACCTGCGCGCCCGCCCTGTCGCGGTCGCCAATCTCTGCGACGATGCGCGGGTGTTCGCCGGCTGCCTCACGGGGCGGCGAGACTGGCCGCTGGTCCCGACGTCGCCCGGCTTTCCGCCGCGCCTCGCCGACACGCTGGCGCATTGGGAGCTTGAAGTGGTCGAGATGCGCGAGGACGCGCAGCGGCCGCGTTTTGTCTGTCGGGTCGCCGCGCGGGCGAGCCACGCGCCCTACGAAGGTTTCAACCGGGCGCTCGCCGCCGTGATCGAGGGCGCGGTGCTGGCGAGCCGGCTGGACAGGCTGCCCCGTGCGACGATCGAAGCCGAGTTCGCGCGGTTGAAGGTGATCGTCGGCAAGACGGCCGGGCCGCGCGAGGCGGAGGCCTTCGGCTGGCTCGAAGCCAAGGTCGCGGCGCACGGAGGCGGGGCGTGCAGATAATTCCTGTGGTGGACCTGATCGGCGGACAGGTCGTGCGCGCCAGGATGGGCGACCGCGACGCCTATCGGCCGATCGAGACCCCGCTCGCCGCCACGCCCGATCCGGTGGACGTCGTGCGCGGCCTGTTGCGCCTCGCCGCGTTTCCGACGCTCTACGTCGCCGATCTCGACGCGATCCGCGGCCGCGGCGACAATTTCGCCGCGCTCGCGCAACTGCGCGCCGCGTTTCCCCTGCTTGAGCTTTGGATCGACAATGGCGCGGCGGACGAGGCCGGCGTCGCGGCGACGTCAGCCTACGGCGCCCCCGTTCTCGGCAGCGAATCGCAGCGCGACGCGACGCTGGTGGAAACTTCGCCGGGCGCGCTGCTGTCGCTCGATTTCCGCGGCGACGCGTTCCAAGGACCGCCGGTCCTGCTGTCGCGGGCGGACCTTTGGCCGGCGCGCGTGATTGTGATGACGCTCGGCCGGGTCGGAAGCAGCGCGGGTCCCGACATTGATCGGCTCGCGGCGATTCGCGCGCGAGCCGGCGGGCGGCGGGTTTTCGCGGCCGGCGGCGTCAGAGACCGCGCCGATCTCGTCGCCCTGGCGGCGGCGGGCGCCGCCGGCGCGCTGGTGGCGAGCGCGCTGCACGACGGGCGCCTCGCAGCGGCCGATCTGGCGTAAGCAACGCGTCGCTTCCGTCGCGGAAAAACCTGTTGGTTGCGATGCCGATCCGCGTTAAGCCACCGCCGGGTGTGGAATTTCGAGGGGAGCCCTACATGGATATGCGTAAACTGACGGCTGAAGCGATCGGTACATTTTGGCTGACGTTCGGCGGATGCGGCTCGGCGGTGATCGCCGCAGGATTTCCGAACGTCGGCATCGGGCTGCTTGGGGTCTCCTTCGCCTTCGGCCTCACGGTGCTGACGATGGCCTACACGATCGGGCATATCTCGGGGTGCCATCTGAATCCGGCGGTGACGGTCGGGCTCGCCGCCGGCGGTCGCTTCCCGTTGCAGGATGTCGTTCCCTACATTGTCGCGCAGGTGATCGGGGCGATCGTCGGGGCTGCGGTGCTTTACTTCATCGCGAGCGGCTCGCCGGCCTTTGACGCCGCCAAAGGCTTCGCGGCCAACGGCTACGGCGATCACTCGCCCGGCCATTACGGTCTCGCCGCCGGCTTCCTCATGGAAGTGGTCATGACCATGATGTTCCTGTTCATCATCATGGGCTCGACGCATTCCTCGGCGCCCGCCGGCTTCGCGCCGATCGCGATCGGCCTCGGCCTGACGCTGATCCACCTGGTCTCAATCCCTGTAACCAACACCTCCGTGAACCCGGCCCGCAGCACCGGCCCGGCGCTGTTCGCCGGCGCCTGGGCGGTCGGCCAGCTCTGGATGTTCTGGATCGCGCCGCTGATCGGCGGCGCCTTGGGCGGCATCATCTACCGCGCCCTGAGCGACCAGCCCAACGCTCTCGTCGTCGGCTCCTCCAAGTCCTGATGGCGCGCGCCCTCCCCCTCGCGGGGGAGGGTTGAAGCCAGCCGTCATTGCGAGCGAAGCGAAGCAATCCATCTCCGAGAGATCGTTTATTCACCGGATAGCGCGGCCTCAGCGGCGCCCTGGATTGCTTCGCTCCGCTCGCAATGACACTCTACTGCAAGCGACGCCCGTACGAGACCGCGTAGGCGTCGTTGCGCATCTGGATCAGCGGATCGTCGGAGGGTTCGATCCCGGACACCAGATTGAGCGGCAGGTAACTCAGGTCTTTTTCCTCCGGAACCGCCTTCTTCAGCGCGATCGTCCCGAGGTCGACCAGCTTGCGGTCGGCGGGGTAGGGTTTCGTCGCGTCGAGAATCGCGTCGCCGGGTCCGGCAAGCTGCGCGTTCAGCGTGAACTTGACCTCCTGGGCGGCGACACGTTTCTTGATTTCGTCCATCAGAGCGTCGGGCGCCAATTTTCGCCGCGTCGGCGGGGCTCACGTAGTCCGGGCCGCCCTCGGGGGTGATCTTGAACCGGAAATTGGTCTTGGCGCCGTCGCCGCCGACAAACACGAAGGTGTCGACGCCGTTGTAGACCTCGCGTGCGAAGCTCGACGGTGTGTGGATGCCGCCGAACGCCGCGCCGGCCGCGGGATGCGAACCGAGGAACTGTTCGAGTTTGTTGGGATGGGCGGCGCTGGCGGGGCTGTCGATGATCGCCTGCAACAGGTCGCGAAAGTCCTCGCCGGTCGCCAACCGGGAAGAACGGCAGCGAATTGCTGACAATATCCACGTCGTCGCCCGAGGCGAGATGGAACTTGATCGCCATCCCATGCGGATTGGCGTTGGAGGTCGCCGTCGGGCATGTTCGGCACGCCGGTGGAGTTGGAGTAGCGCACGGTGACGGGCACGCTTGCGGCGCTGAAAAGCGCCGCCTTGCTGAGCGTCTTGCCCGCCGGCGTCGGCGTGAACACGCCCTCGAACACCACGCCCTTGGCGTGATTGGCGCGGGTCGCCGGATGCGCGCCCCACAGCTTATTCATCACGTTTACGATCTGCTCGGCGGTCGACGGCTCGTCGGCGACCGCGCCGGCGGTCAACGCGGCCCAAGCCGCAACAGCCAACGCGGCGGTGAATTTCGCAACCATGCGGTCCCCTCCAAAAATCACCGCGCGACATTAACATTCGCGGGCCGCTGAACCCGTCAATCTCACGTGAGCGCCGCCCTTAACCCGCCCTTATCGTGCGGCATGACACATTTTGCTTATGTCCGTCGCCGCGCCCGCCCTTTTCGCCACCCGCCCGCGCGGCTTGGCGCTGCTCTACGAGCTCGCTCCGCATGGGCTGGCGCTCGCGATGTTTGCGCTGTGCGCGTTCTCGCCGGCGATCCTGCATGACGGCGACACCTGGTCGCATATCGCGACCGGCGAGTGGATTTTCGCGCACCGCGCCGTCCCGCACGCCGATCCCTTCACCTTCAGCGTCGCCGGCAAGCCCTGGACGGCGCACGAATGGCTGTCCGAGATTCTGCTGGCGCTTGCCTATCGCGCCGGCGGCTTCATCGGCGTGTCGCTGCTGACCGGGGCCGCCGCGGCGGCGGCGATGTTCGTCGTCGTGCACGCCGCCGCGCGCGATCTCGGCGGCCCGGCATTGATAATCGTCGGCGGGCTCGCGCTGATGCTGATCGCTCCGGGATTGCTCGCCCGGCCGCATATTCTCGCCTTGCCGGTGGCGGCGTTGTGGATCGAGACGCTTTTGCGCGCCCGCGACCGCGCGCCGCCGCTCGCCGCCGTCGCTCTGATGACGCTGTGGGCGAACCTGCACGGCGGCTTCGCCTTCGGCCTCGCGCTGGTCGCCCCGCTCGCCGCCGACGCGGTCCTCGTCGCGCCCGCCGGCCGACGCCTGCAACTCGCCCGCGACTGGGCGCTTTTCGCCCTCGCCGCGATTGCAGCGGCGCTGGTCAATCCGTTCGGCGTCGAGGGCCTGTTGTTTCCGGTGCGGCTGCTCGGGTTGCCGATCCTGGCGCAGATCGGCGAATGGGGGCCGGAGACGTTCGACAGTCCGAACGCGCTGGAGGCGACGATGCTCGGCCTCCTGGCGCTGACGATGCTGCGGCCATTCCGCCTGCCGCTGTTCCGGCTCGCGATCCTGATTGGCCTTCTGCATCTGTCGCTGACCCATGTCCGCCACGAATTGCTGCTCGCGGTCGTCGCGCCGATGCTGATCGCGGCGCCGATGGCGCAGGCGCTCGCCGCCCCCGCGGAGCCGCCGGCGCTCGACCGCCGCGTCGCGGTCTCCGGCCTCGTCGCGGCGGCGCTCGTGCTGGCGGGCGTGCGGCTGTTCCTTCCTGCGCCGGTTTCAGTCCCCTACGAGGCGACCCGCGCCGCGATCGCCGCTTTGCCGCCCGGGGTTAAGGACAAGCCGGTGCTCAACGGCTACGGCTTCGGCGGCTACCTGATCTTCGAAGGCGTGAAACCTTACGTCGACGGCCGGGCGGACCTGTTCGGGGAAGCGTTCCTGCTTGACTACAGCCGGGTCGCGCGCGGCGAGCGCGACGCGCTCGACGCGCTACTCGCCGACCAGCATATCGCCTGGACGATGTTCATGCCGGGGCAGGGCGCGGTCGCGGCGATGGATGCGACGCCCGGCTGGAAGCGTGTGCTCAGCGACCCCCGCGTGGTCGTTCACGTTCGCGAGCAATAACGCTTATCCCGGCCGCCGGCGCGGTCTAAGGTGGAGTTGGAGGGAAACGCGAGATGGCGGACTGGTCCGAGACCCACACTTTCCTCGACGGCGAATGGTTCGAGGGCAATAAACCGATTCTCGGCCCGCGCAGCCATGCCTTCTGGCTCGGCTCCAGCGTGTTCGACGGCGCCCGCGCCTTCGAGGGCGTGACGCCCGACCTCGCCCTGCATTGCGAACGGCTCAACCGCTCGGCGAAAACCATGTGGCTGAAGCCGCTGAAGACCGTCGAGGAGATGGTCGAGCTGACGCGCGAGGGCCTCAAGAAGTTCAAGCCCGGCGCGGCGCTCTATATCCGGCCGATGTACTGGGCCGAGAGCAGCGGCTCGGGCGCGGTGGCGCTCGATCCGGAATCGACGCGGTTCCTGCTGTCGATCTACGAGACGCCGCTGCCCGACCCGACCAAGGGCGTTTCGATCACCCGCTCGCGGTTCGTCAAGCCGCTGGCGACGATGGCGCCGATCGAGGCGAAAGCCGGCTGTCTCTACCCCAACAACGCCCGCGCGCTGCTGGAATGCCGGGCGCAGGGCTTCGACAATTGCGTGATGTTCGACGGCCTCGGCAATGTCGCCGAACTCGCGACCGCCAACGTGTTTCTCGTCAAGGACGGGGTCGTGAAGACGCCGATCGCCAACGGCTCGTTCCTCAACGGGATCACCCGCCAGCGCGTGGTCAAGCTGCTGTCGGCGGCGGGCGTCACGGTGAGCGAGACGACGCTGACCTACCCCGACCTGGAGCAGGCCGACGAGATTTTCGTCGTCGGCAATTTCGGCAAGGTGACGCCGGTCGCGCGCATCGACGGCCGTTCGTTGAACGTCGGCCCGGTGTTCGCCAAGGCGCGCGCGCTGTATTGGGATTTCGCGCACTCCCGCTGAGCCGGGACGCATCCTACATATTCGCTCCGGCGGTCGTCCGCCTGCCGGGGAGGCGAACATGAGCTATCTCGACATTGCGGTGACGCCGAGCGTCGCGGCGGCGCAGGAAGCGCTGGGAAGCCGCGACCTCAACAAGGAGTCCGCGGCGCGGCGCGTCTTCACCAAATTCGGCGAGGACGAGGCCGCCTTCATCGCCGCGCGCGACAGCTTCTACCTCGCAACCGTCTCCGAGACCGGCTGGCCTTATATCCAGCATCGCGGCGGTCCGCCGGGCTTGCTCAAGGTGCTCGACGAAAAGACGCTCGGCGTCGCCGATTTCGCCGGCAACCGGCAATATCTGACGCTCGGCAATCTCGCCGCTTCCGACAAGGCGTCGCTGTTTCTGATGGATTACCTGCATCAGGCGCGGATGAAGATGTTCGTTCGCGCCCGCGCCGTCGACCTCCGCGACGATCCGGAGCTCGCGGCGCGTCTGGCCGTGCCCGGCTATCGCGCGCGGGTGGAGCGCGGGCTGATCTTCGAGTTGGAGGCGCTCGACTGGAACTGCCGCCAGCACATCACCAAGCGCCTGACGCTGCCGGAAGTGGCGAGCGTGGTCGATTCGATGCAAGCGCGCATCGCGGCGCTGGAGGCGGAGAACGCGGCGCTGCGGGGGGCGCCGCCGGCCTGAAACAGGGGAGATCGACCGCGCGTCGCCCCCTTTCCGCGCCCTTGCGGGGAGAGGGCCGGGCGCTTGGCCAACATTTCGGCCAAGCGGAACGTCTCCTCATCCGGCCTTCGGGTTCCGCAAGGGAAGATTGACGGCTAAATTTTCATCGATCCCAAGGCCGGAAAACACGGGGGCGCCCTCCCCAGGCCGCAGGTTTTTGTCTAACACGAAGCCCGCATAAGGAGATCGCGCCATGTCCACGCCGCATACCGAAATTCGCGCGAAAGCGCCCCGCGTGGACGAGATTCTGAGCCCCGACGCCGTAGCCTTCCTCGCCGATCTGCATCGCCGCTTCAATCCGCGCCGGCTGGAGCTTCTGGAGGCCCGCGCAACGCGGCAAAAATCGTTCGACGCCGGGGCGACTCCCGATTTCCTGCCTGAAACCAAGGCCGTCCGCGACGGCGATTGGAAAGTGGCGACGATCCCCGCAGACCTCCTCAACCGCCGGGTCGAGATCACCGGCCCGGTCGACCGCAAGATGATCGTCAACGCGCTGAACTCGGGCGCGAAGGTGTTCATGGCTGACTTCGAGGACGCCTCCTCGCCGTCGTTCGCCAACATGGTCGAGGGTCAGGCCAACCTGAAAGACCTCTGGGCGGGCGCGATCGACTTCACCGACGAGAACACCGGCAAACGCTACGCCGTGAAAAGCGAGCGCGCCGCGCTGATGGTGCGACCGCGCGGCTGGCACCTCGACGAGCGACATCTTCTCATCGACGGCGAGGAGTTCTCCGGCGCGCTGTTCGATTTCGGCCTCTACGTGTTCCATTGCGCCAAGGCGCAGCAGGCGGCCGGCTCGACGCCGGCGTTCTACCTGCCGAAGCTCGAGAGCCACCGCGAGGCGCGGTTGTGGAACGACGTGTTCGCCTACGCCGAGGACAAGCTCGGCTTCCCCGTGGGCGCGTTCAAGGCGACCATCCTGATCGAGACGCTGCCGGCGGCGTTCGAGATGGACGAAATCCTCTACGAGCTCCGCGACCACATCGTCGGCCTCAACTGCGGCCGCTGGGACTACATCTTCTCGTTCATCAAGCGGTTGGCGAAGAACGAAAAATTCCTCACCCCCGACCGCGCCGTGATGACGATGGGCAAGGCGTTCCTCAACGCCTATTCGCTGCTGCTGATCCAGACCTGCCACCGCCGCGGCGCGTTCGCGATGGGCGGCATGGCGGCGCAAATCCCGATCAAGGGCGACCCCGCCGCCAACGAAGCGGCGTTCGCGAAGGTGCGCGCCGACAAGGAGCGTGAGGCCGGTAACGGCCACGACGGCACCTGGGTCGCGCATCCCGATCTGGTGCCGGTGGCGATGCAGGTGTTCGACCGGTTGATGCCGCAGGCCAACCAACTCGGCAAGCTGCGCCAGGACGTGAAGATCAGCGCGGCCGATCTGTTGCAGGTGCACGAGGGCGAGCGCACCGAGGCCGGCCTGCGCGAGAACATCCGGGTCGGCGTGCAATATATCGAGGCGTGGCTGCGCGGCCGCGGCGCCGTGCCGCTCTACAATCTGATGGAGGACGCGGCGACCGCCGAGATTTCGCGCGCGCAAATCTGGCAATGGTTGCACCACAAGGCGAAGCTCGCCGACGGCCGGGTGGTGACGCCCGATCTGTTCCGCGCCACGCTCGACGACGAGATGGCCAAGGTGCGCGCCGCGGTCGGCGAGGCGGCCTATACGGGCGGGCGGTTCAACGAGGCGATCGACTTGTTCTCGCGCATGTCGTTGAGCGACACGTTCGAGGAGTTCCTGACGTTGCCCGCCTACCGGCTGATTGATTGATCGTCAATCGAGCGCGGCTTCCTCCGTCGCGCCCTCCACGCCGAAGGGCGGTTGGTCATGGCCCGGCTTGTCCCGGCCATCCACGTCGCGAAAGGGCGGGTTTGTTTCAGGGTTCGAAAACGGACTGGGCGCGTCCGCGGCGTGGCGTACTGGCAACGACTTTGCGCGTCCCGGCGTGGATGGCCGGGACAAGCCCACGGCCATGACGATTCGCCGCTACGCGTCCAACGCCAAGTCGGCGAGATCGTGACCCAGCGCCTTCGCCAGCGCCGCGACCACCATGTTGTGGTCCTCGCGCTGTGGCAGACCTGAAACCGCCACCGCGCCGATGCAGCCCGCGCCGCGCACGAAAACCGGGAACGCGCCGCCGTGCGTCGCGTAATCCCGCTCCGGCAGCGCCCCGAGATCGGCGAGCGTCTTGCCGTTCTGCTTCAGCTCCAATCCGACCGCGTAGGACGAACGCTGCAACCGCCGCACGATGTTGATCTTGCGGCGCGCCCAATCAAAATTGTCGGCCGTCGCGCCGGGCAGCGCGAAGCTGGCGAGCGGCGTCGCCCAGGTCTCGATCACCGCAACGATTGGCGCCGTTCGCGCGACGCCCGTCTCGCGTAGCGCAAGCGCGAGCGCCCAAGCCGTCTCGGCGTCGAACGCATCGAAGCGCAGGCGGCTCTCCTGCGTCGCGATGCGCGTGAGATCGGCGGCGATGTCCACGCTCACGCTCGGATGTCCTCGGGACGCGGCATCGAGATGATGTTGTAGCCGGCGTCGACGTAATGCACCTCGCCGGTCACGCCGGACGAAAGGGCGCTGAGCAGATAGAGCGACGCGCCGCCGACCTCGTCGATCGAGACGTTCTTGCGCAGCGGCGAGTGGTCGCGCTGGAAGTTGAACATGAACCGCGCGTCGCCGATGCCGGCGCCGGCGAGGGTTCGGATCGGCCCGGCGGAGATGGCGTTGACGCGGATGCCGGCAGGTCCGAAATCGGCGGCGAGATAACGCACGCTCGCCTCCAAAGCCGCCTTGGCGACGCCCATCACATTGTAGTTCGGCGCCACCCGCGTCGAGCCGCCGAAGGTCAGCGTCAGCATCGCGCCGCCCCTCGGCATCATCGTCGAAGCCCGTGCGGCGAGCTCGGTGAACGAGAACGCCGAGATCGTCAGCGTGCGCTGGAAATTGGCGCGCGTGGTGTCGACGTAGCGGCCCTTCAGCTCGTTGCGGTCGGAGAAGCCGATGCAATGGACGAGAAAATCGAGCGTCCCCCATTCGGCGCGCAACGTGTCAAACAGCTTGTCGACCGAGCCGATGTCCTCGACGTCGCATGGCAGCACCAGTTTCGAGCCGAGGCTTGCAGCGAGCGGCGTCACGCGTTTGCCGAGCGCCTCGCCCTGATAGCTGAACGCCAGCTCCGCGCCGTTGGCCGACAGCGCTTTGGCGATTCCCCAGGCGATCGAATGATCGTTGGCGACCCCCATCACCAAGCCGCGCTTTCCCCGCATCAGATCGGAGGTCATGCGTCAACGTGCTTGAAGACGAGCGTGGCGTTGGCGCCGCCGAAGCCGAACGAATTCGACAGCACCGCCCGCAACGAAACATTGTCGCGCCGCTTGCGCACGATCGGCATGTCCTCGAACGCCGGGTCGAGTTCCTCGATATTCGCGCTCTCGCAGATGAAGCCGTTCTGCATCATTAGCAGCGAATAGATCGCCTCATGCGCGCCGGTCGCGCCCTGGGAATGCCCGGTCAGCGATTTGGTCGCCGAGATCGGCGGGCATTTCTCCTCATTGCCGAACACCGCGCGGATCGCCTCGATCTCCTTGACGTCGCCGACCGGCGTCGAGGTGGCGTGCGGATTGATGTAGTCGATCGGGATCTTCACGTTCGCCATAGCCTGCCGCATGCAGCGCGCCGCGCCTTCCCCGGACGGCGCCACCATGTCGACGCCGTCGGAGGTCGCGCCATAGCCGATGATCTCGCCGTAGATGCGCGCGCCGCGCGCTTTCGCCCGCTCATAGTTCTCCAGCACCAGCACGCCGGCGCCGGCGGAGATGACGAAGCCGTCGCGGTTGCGGTCGTAGGCGCGCGAAGCGCGCTCCGGGGTCTCGTTGTAGCGCGACGACATCGCCCCCATCGCGTCGAACAGCACGGACAGCGTCCAATCGAGCTCCTCGCAGCCGCCGGCGAACATCACGTCCTGCTTGCCGAGCAGGATATGTTCGTAGGCCGAGCCGATGCAGTGATTGGAGGTCGCGCAGGCCGAGGAGATCGAATAGCTGACGCCCTTGATCTTGAACCAGGTCGACAGCGTCGCGCTCGCCGTCGAGCACATCGACTTCGGCACGGCGTAGGGGCCGACGCGCTTCGGCCCCTTGGCGCGGGTCACGTCCGCCGCCTCGACGATGGCGCGGGTCGACGGGCCGCCGGAGCCCATGATGAGGCCGGTGCGCTCGTGCGACACCTCGCCCGGCTCCAGGCCGCTGTCGCGGATCGCCTGATCCATCGCCACATGATTCCAAGCCGTGCCGCCGCCGTGAAAACGCAGCGCCCGTCGATCGACCAGACCCTCGGGGTCGAGCGTCGGCGCGCCCTGCACCTGACTGCGGAAGCCGAGTTCGGCGTATTTCTCGGCGCGGCTGACGCCGGACTTCGCGGCGTGCAGGCTCGCGAGAACCTCCTGCGTCGAGTTTCCGATCGAACAGACGACGCCCATGCCGGTGACGACGACGCGGGTCATGGAAACCTCCGATTGGCGTGCAGTCCGACCGCGCCTCAGCCGGCGCCGACAGTCGCGGCGATCACGCCGACGCGCATGTTGGCGACTTCGTACATCCGTTTGCCGTCCGTCTCCAGCCAACCGTCGGCGATGGCGAGATTGAGCTTGCCTTTGAAGACGCGCTTGATGTCGACGTTATAGATGATTTTCTTGGCGATGGGCAGCACCTGGTCGGTGAGCTTGACCTCGCCGACGCCCAGCGCCCGGCCGCGACCAGGCAGGCCGAGCCAGCCGAGGAAAAAGCCGGTCATCTGCCACAGCGCATCGAGCCCGAGGCAGCCCGGCATCACCGGATCGCCCTTGAAATGGCAGCCGAAAAACCAGAGGTCGGGCTTGATGTCGAATTCGGCGCGCACCACCCCCTTGCCGTGGGCGCCGCCGGTTTCGGCGATTTCCGAGATCCGGTCGAACATCAGCATCGGCGGCAGCGGCAACTGGGCGTTTCCGGGACCGAACAGTTCGCCGCGCGCGCAGGCGAGCAGATCTTGATACTCGAATTGGGACTTACGTTCCGCCATTTCAATCGTTTCCGCCCTCGCGTCGCGGCTTTCGCGGCTTCGTTAGCACAGGGGCGCCGGCGCCGAAAGCGATTCCCGCCATCCCGTGGGGTCGGGGCCGTCTGGGGTCAGGCGAAACCAATCAAGTCCGCGCCGCAGGCTAACCTGGCGCCCGGCGCTTAGGCCGCGTCGCTCACGGTGAGCGCGGCGCCTCGCCATTCGTAGTGATCGCTGGCGAGCCCTTGCACCCAAAGGCCGGGAAGCAGGAGATCGCGCGCCAACCACGCGGGAAGCGACCAGAGGCTCAGCGGCCATCCCGCCCCATACGCCAGAACCGCCTCCGCCGCGTACCACGCCCCCGCGGCGAGAATGGCCGCGCTGGCGGCGGCCACGTCAAACTCCGGCGCCGCAAAGGCCGCACTCGTGATCGCGACCAAGCTCGTGGTCAGCATCTCCGGCAGGTAATGCGCCGCAAACGTTGCGCGCCGCAGCCGCGCCCAGCGAACCTGGCGCTGCCAAACGTCCGCGATCCCGCGCCGTCCGAGCGGCTGCGGGAATGGGCCGTCGACAAGATGCGCCGCCAATCCCGCCCGCCGGATCAGCTTCGTCGCCGCGGCGTCTTCGGCGATCTCCGCGCCGAGCGCTTCGATCCCGCCGGCTTGTTCGAGGATTTGTTTCCGCCACAGCATCGTTTTGCCTTGGGCGAAACCGTGGCCCGCCGCCTCGGCCGCGTATTGCCACCTTGCCTGATAGGTGTTGAGAAACGCGCATTCCAGATGGGCCGCGAACCCGACGGCGCGTGCGCCGATCGGCGGCGAGCAAACCAGGCCGGTATTGAACCGCCAACGCGCCAGCAGGCGGGTGAGATAGTCGGCGGGCATCAGAACATTCGAGTCGGCGAGCACGATCCATTCGTGGCGCGCCGCCTTCCAGCCCTTGGCGACGTTGTTCAGCTTAGGATTTCCGCCGAGCGACGTCTCGCCGAACAACACGCGCGCCGGCCGATCCGGATGCCGGGCGATCGCCTGGCGAAGCAGCGGGACGATCGGGTCGGCCTCGGAGGCGACGCAGAAGACGATTTCGTAGACAGGGTAGTTCAACGCGAAAATGGACGCCAAGGTCTCGCCCGAAAACGCCTCGACGCCCCGGTGCGGCTGGACGATCGTCACCGGCGGCGCGCCAACTCTGGCGCCGCCCGGCGCCGAGTCTCGGACACAGCGACGCCACGCCAGGGCGCAAGTCAGATAGTGACCAAACAGGCTGATACAGGCGGCGCCGGCGGCCGTCGCGGCTAGGGTCATTACAGTTCCAGCGATCGCGGGAACCGCTTCATGCTACAATCCGGCGACGGTTCTATGACCCTGCCGATGCCCCCGTCGCGCCTGTTTTCTCACGCGGTTTCCGTCGCTTGGCTTGCGCACATGCGGAGTGAAATAAAACACGAATTCTTCGCATTTTCAGAAACACGGTTGTTACAGGGCGGCAACGTCATCGCGCGCGAAGCGATACCATACACGGCGCCGCAATGTACTTTAACCGGTCAGCAAACGATCTCGTTCGGCTGGATGGCTTCGTTCCGCTCGACATGACGGCGCCTCTTCAAAGGCCAGGCGCACCTACGTTTCGGCGCGGGTTCGCTCCTCGCCGAGCCGATCCAGGCTCGTCGCCCTCAAGGGACAGAAAACGACGCCCAAACGTCTGAAAAGTCACTTGCGTGGCCAATCCCGGCGCCGCGACTTCAACCGAACGTCGCGCCAAGCGATTCCATCAAATTCCGGAAATTTGGAAAGCTGGTCGCGATCGTCTCGGCGTCGTCGATCTGCATCGAGGCCTCGGAGGCGAGCCCCATGACGAGGAAGCTCATGGCGATGCGGTGATCGAGCTTGGTCTCAACGGCCCCGCCGCCGCCGACCGCGCCGCCCTCGACGACGAGGTCGTCCCCGACGATCTCGTGGCGAACCCCCGCCGCCGCCAGACCGGCGGCGACGGCGGCGAGCCTGTCGCTCTCCTTCACCCGCAATTCGTGGAGACCGCGCATATGCGTGGCCCCCTTGGCGAACGCGGCGGCGACGGCCAGGATCGGGTATTCGTCAATCATCGACGGCGCCCGCGCGGCGGGCACGTCGACCCCTGTCAGGTCGCTGGCGCGAACCCGCAAATCCGCGACCTGCTCGCCGCCTTCGTCGCGCTGGTCGAAGGTCTCGATGCGCGCCCCCATCTCGATCAGTGTCGTCAAAAGCCCGGTGCGCAACGGGTTCATCATCACGCCCTCGACGACGACGTCGGAGCCCGGAACGATCAGCGCGGCGACGATCGGAAAAGCGGCCGAAGACGGGTCGGCGGGCACCCGCACGGGGTTCGGGCGCAAGGTCGGCTGGCCGACGAGATCGATGCGCCGGCCGTCGCCCTCGATAGTCACCCGCACGTCGGCGCCGAAATGCGCCAGCATCTTTTCCGTGTGATCGCGCGACGCCTCGCTCTCGATCACCGTCGTCACGCCGCGCGCGTTGAGCCCGGCGAGCAGCACGGCGGATTTGATCTGCGCCGAGGCGACCGGCGTGCGATAGACGATCGGCGACAGCGCGTCCGGCCCGCGCAGCGTGATCGGGCAACGGCCGCCCTCGACCTCGGCGATCACCTGGACGCCCATCTGCCGCAACGGATCGAGAATGCGCCGCATCGGCCGTTTGCGCAGCGAGGCGTCGCCGTCGAAGGTCGCCTCGATCGGATGGCCGCCGACGGCGCCCATCATCAGCCGCGATCCGGTGCCGGCGTTGCCGAAATCGAGCGTCGCGCGCGGCGCGAGCAGCGCCCCGAGGCCGGGACCCTGCACGCTCCAGCGCCCCGGCCCTCGCCGGACGATCTCCGCGCCCAGCTGCCGGCAGGCCTCGCCGGTGCGCAGCACGTCGTCGCCCTCCAGCAGGCCGGTGATCTCGACGCCGCCGCGCGTCAGCAGTCCAAACAGGAACGCGCGATGCGAGATCGACTTGTCGCCGGGCGGCCGAACCCGGCCGCGCAGCGGACCGCCGCGACGCGCAGAAAGGGGGGCTGAGGGCAGGTCAGACATCGGCGAACTCGCGGGCGGCGGCGGCGCGTAGCATGCGGGCTCGCCGCTGTCGACGAGGGGATCGTTGACAGGCTGCGGCGGGGCGACTAACGGGCACGCCAATCCCAAGCCCCAAGGACCTTGCCGTGGCGAAACCCGAACTCGGCGCCAAGCGCCAATGCCAAGCCTGCGCCGCCAAATTCTTCGACCTCAATCGCGATCCGATCGTCTGCCCCAAATGCGGCACGGTTTTCCAGGGCGCGACGATGCGCGCCGAGCGCGCCAGCGCCAAGGACGAGGAGAGCGAGGATGAGCCGGCGAGCGCCGCCGGCGTCGAAATGGTCTCGCTCGACGAAGTCGAGGCGGCCGAGGAAAAGGCCGCAGACCCCGTGGTGGACGATATCGACGTCGAGGACGAGGAGCCGGCCGACGATGCTTTCCTCGAGGAGGAGGAAGAGGACGAAGACGATGTGAGCTCGCTGATCGACGGCGAGATCGCGCCGGACGAGGAGCCGTGAGAGCTCGGAATTTTTGTGTTTGCGGGACTTGTGGCGGTGGGCCAACGCCGGTATAGGAGCGGCCCGTCGAAACGCTTCGGGCCCCAAACCGGAAGCGCGCGGTAAATTCGTGGGGCCATAGCTCAGTTGGGAGAGCGCTTCAATGGCATTGAAGAGGTCGTCGGTTCGATTCCGTCTGGCTCCACCAACAAACGCCGAAATTCTCAGAACATTTTGAACAATCGTCGGGATTGATGATCCTCGACAGCGAGCGCTAGCTACAGATTAGCTACAGGCCGTGCCGATTCGTGCGAACGTGTGTCCAGCAAGCTTTTTGCACCGTTTTCGTCGACAATAGCCAATACGCAGATTATGCGAATTTATTGCGTATAATTGGCGTTTTGCGGGGTCTCCCTTGCTGGTTTTCACTTGACATTTAAGTAGATTTTTGCTATACTCGATGCGGGAGACCCGTGCGTCCACGCCCCATTCTCGCCCGCCGACGATGCGCCCACGCACGGGGTCGATCTATAAATCGAGGAACCCGAGATGACCTGAGACGATTCCACCGCCGTGTCGCGTACATTTTTCGTTTAGCGTCAGGCCCCTTTTGGGGCCTGTTTGATCTGAGGGACTAAACAATGACGAAACCGGACCACCCAAGCCTGCCTAATGTCCCCTTGCTCCTGATGTACGGCAAGCCGCCCGGACCAGACCTTCCCCAGGCATCTTGGTTCCGAATAGAGGACCGCCTGGCCGTTCACGCCGCTGCACAAGCTCTGAAATTTCACGTCGTGGAGGTAGTACGCGAGGCGGATCGTCCGTTACTCGCCGGCGTTCACGAGGGGGTTCTGAAAGGCAACGGCCGAGCCATAGTCGGCTCGGTCGCGATCGACGACTACCGTCTTATCGAGGAAAAGCTTCGCGCACGCGCCGGTACCGAAGCGCCGCCTGTCGCTGTGAGCGATGCCTCCGGCGCGAAAGCGGCTCCAGAACAAATCAAGAATATCGACCAGCGGACTGCCGCAGCCCCAGCCTCCGGAACAGCGGTCACAACAACTGTTGCGAAGCAAGAATCCGCCTCGGAGCTAAGCCCGAACACAGACACGCCAATAGCGGCAGCCGTTCCTGACCTTTGGGACGCACTACGCATCGGAGCCCACGTTCTCGCCAAGGAGTGGGATGAAAATGGCTCTGCGATAGGTTGGTGGGTCGGCACGATCACCGGCTTCGCGAAGCAGGATTTCGTGATTGTCTGGCTCGAAGATATCAAAAAAAATACGCCAATCAAAGTCAAGAGAAAGCACATCGCCATTCTTCACCCATCATACGACGTGCGTCGGGAGTGGGACGACAAGAGGTGATTCAACCTAGCCGAGCTTCGATCACCAACCAAACGGGGCGGCTCTCGGGCCGCCCCTTTTGTTTGCGCGCTCCGAAAAACCAGCAGCACCGACCCATTCCTAACAACCAAGAGGGAAGCAAATGAACAACACGACCGATTCTAAAGCCGACCGCATCCGCGAATTGAACGACGCCTTCCGCCGCACATTCGTCGGCGGGGCCGTCATGATCACCGCCGGCGTCGAAGCAATGCCGGTCGATCAACGGCGCGCGCTGCTACTAAAAGTCCGCAGCTTTGCCGCCTTCGGTGAGGACAACGATCCTCACGCGGAGCATGACTTCGCCGCAGTCGACGAAGGCGGCGAACGCTACTTCTGGAAAATCGATTATTACGATCGCAGTACGGAATCCGGTTCGCCTGACCCCGCCGACCCGGCGGTGACAACTCGCATCCTCACAATCATGCGTTCTGACGAATACTAGCAGCGACACGATAGCCGATGCGTTGATCATTGGGCGGAGCAAGGCGCGTTATCTCACGACCTTCGAGGCTTCCTCGCCGTCAGGCCGCCTTCGACTGAAACCCTTTCAAAAAATTCAGCGCCCTCAAGCAACTGAACGCCTCCGTCGAACGCAGGGCGATCTGAACTAAGGAGAGCACGGCAATGTCAGGAAAGCAGGCCAATGTGATTACCCCGCCTATGCTGAAGCGCATGCTGCGCGGCGTCTCGCTGTCATCGTTTCCGGAGCGGGACCGCGTGATGATCCTGCTTTCAGTCAAGGCCGGACTACGCGCCTGCGAAATTTCCGGGCTTGACTGGTCGATGGTTCTCGATGCGCGAGGACGTGTCTCAGATACGCTCTGCGTGCGTGATGCTATTGCCAAGAAGCGCACAGGTCGGCGCATTCCCCTCAACCCTGATCTACGTCGCGCTTTGGGACAACTGGCACGCAAGGGCGAACTAGTCGGCCCAGTCGTTAGATCTTGCCGTGGTTCTAATCTCAACGCGAAAAGCATCGTGAACTGGTTCTCGGCGCTCTACCGTGGACTCGGTTTCGAAGGCTGCTCGTCGCATTCGGGGCGGCGTAGTTTTGTCACGATCGCTGCGCGTAACATTCACCGGTCAGGTGGCAGCCTACGAGACGTCCAACTGCTTGCGGGACATCGCTCTATTGAGACCACGGAACGATATATCGACGGCTATACACTCGCTCAGCGACGATTGGTACGATATGTCTAGGCTTCGCGTGCAGACAATTGCCCTCACGCCTATCATGACGATCGGTAGTCTGATTCGATGGACGCAGGTGGGGACAACTGATGATTGCGAAGGCGACGCCGGTTGACGTTCTCGCCCGGCTTGAGACGCTTGGCTTCTATAGGCGCGGCGGATCGGCCCTTGCGCCGCCCCGAATCATAGGCCGACGCAGTCGATCTTCCGGTGAAGATCCCGCCGTGTCCGCAGCGCGTGATACTATAATCGGTCCGCTAGCCCCCCAAGAAGTTGACCCAACCGCCCTCTTCGGAGGCCGTGTCGTAGACGGGCCCCTGGCGGAGCCAGATCTATCAGCATTTTTTGATCACGTTTCCGGCGAAACATTTCGGCCTGAGACAGTCGGCACTCCAACCAAAACAAAAGAATGGGACGCCGCCGGATGGTACTGCCCAATTCACTTTTACGGCTACGATTGGGGTATCTACATACGACCGCAAAGCGTCTACGAAATCGCTTTTGACATACTTGCAGAGTATTCGGAACCGATATCGAAAGCTGTCATTAAACAATCAAAAGCCAAAATTCCGTTATTTGAACAAGATGAATCCATTTCGGAGGAGGTGAAAGAGATCCAACGAAGTGTTTCAGGGATAACAAACGCTTTATCAGGGCGGTCTTACGAAGAATGGCTGGATCGTGGCTACATACAGCCTGTCAGTCAATGTATTTTGTCCGCATATTTCGTACTTTTTCACCATGAACTATTCCATCATATCGTTGAATCATTTGGCTTGCGAGCAGAATTTATTACAGCAAACCCGACGTATGTTTCATACTCTGACTCTGTTTACAAACGCGCAAAGGGGACGAGCGATCTCATAGAAGAAGCTCTCGCAAACGCCTTTGCTTTCCGAGCGGTAGAAGGCTCGCGTTTCGCGTCTTTGCTATCGAGAAGCCCAGCACTCGGGGCAAACATGCAAGCCATCGTTCTGAAATATTTGAGGAAGCGTTTCCCGAGCGATCCTCCTGGGTACAACCGTGCCCTCGAGTTTGTTTCCGATGATGGCTTTGATTGCGGGTTCGGCTTGATTCTTGCGCAAATAAAGGAATCAAACGTCCGACCGTTGAAGACCGAAGACGCATCTTCCCTGCGCGGAGAGTTTGATCCCTTCTTTGGAGAAGCGGGTATTCGCTGCGTGGAGGTGCCCGATATTCGCGGACAGCGGATCCTGCCCGACGCCTCGATACCCTTCGACAACAGAGGAAAGCGACTGCAGAAACTGTTACAGTCAAAGGGGTTCATACTGAAGCGGCAGGGAGAGCACGAGGTCTGGGCAAAGCAAGGATTTTCGCCCATCCCGGTGCCGCGTACCAAAAACTTGGCGGACGGAACCGTCGAATCAATTCTGAAAAGAATCGCCCCATCTTTCCGAGTGAGAAATTTCGAGCAGATCGTGCGTGGGATGGCCGCGTAGCGTCAGATAGTGAACTTAGCCGCCTCGAACCGATGGACCCCAGCAGCATCAATCTTCGCGACTCTTGTTGTGGCGTTTTTCGACATTTACCACATCGGGCGGTTGTAGGGCCCCAACCACGATAGACCATTATTCAGAGTGACATTTTCACGTCAGGCATGTCTAGGAAACCAGGCCGTACCGAGGCGCTGCGCGGAGTCGGTTGCTGGATCAGCGTGTGTTGCACGCGATGCATACCGCATCCAACCGTCCGCCCGCAGTTGGCAAGCCGGGCAGGTTCCGCAACCACGTCCCCAAACATGAGTATGATCGCGGTCACCGAGGTAGCAAGTATGGGTCTCGTCTTTGACGATAGCGATCAACCGGTTGCCGCCAAGTTCCTCAGCCATCGACCAGGTCGCTGCCTTGTCGATCCACATCAACGGGGTATGGATCACGAACCGAGATTCCATGCCGAGGTTCAACGCAAGCTGCATCGCCTTCATTGTATCGTCGCGACAATCAGGATAGCCCGAGTAATCGGTCTCGCAGACTCCTGTGACGATGTGCTTCGCGCCTCGGCGATAGGCGATCGCCGCCGCGAAGGTCAGGAACATGAGGTTTCGTCCAGGCACGAACGTGCTAGGTAGGCCGTTCTCAGCCATCTCGATGCCGACTTCGCGGGTAAGCGCCGTTTCGCTTACTCGCCCAAGCGCGGCCAAATCGACGATGTGGTCATCGCCAAGGCGCTCTCCCCAAGTTGGAAATGTAGCCCGCATCGCCTCAAAAATCCGTGGCCGTACATCAATTTCAACCCTGTGCCGTTGACCGTAGTCGAAACCCACCGTCTCCACGCGCCCAAAGCGTTCGAGAGCCCAGGCGAGGCACGTGGTCGAGTCCTGGCCTCCAGAGAACAGGACGATTGCCATCGTGGGGTCCATTCCCGACCCACTCACGATTGCCTCCCATTGTACTCCGCCCAGCAGTTGACTGTCTCGTAGACTCTCACCGCCGCAAGGTCGCGTAGCGATGGGCGCAAGCGATCCCAGATCCACATGGAAATGTTCTCCGCCGTCGGATTCTCAAGTCCCTCGACCTCATTCAAGCAATGATGGTCAAGTTGATTCAACAGCGGAGCGAAGGCGGTCTCCATGTCGAAAAAGTCAACCACGAAGCCGGAGCGAGAATCAACACAACCTTCGATCTTGACCTCGACGCGGTAGGAGTGGCCATGCATCCGTCGGCACCTGTGTCCCTCGGGAACGTTGGGAAGCCGATGCGCGGCCTCGAACGTGAAAGCTTGAGAGATTCTCATCTGATGCCAATCGCCTTATGCGTCTGAAAGCTAAACCGCCATTTCGGATGCGCCATGCAATAGGCGATCGCCCGCGCACTGTTTTGAAGGTAATCCGGCCCGTCCATTGGTTGCAGGAGGAAGTGCGAGAAATCCCAGGACTCGAACGCCGAAGGGTCGGCGTTGGCTTGCGGGAAGACTAACTTAAGTTCGTCGCCGCGAGTTTGGACAAAATCGGCGCCTGCTTTGGGGCTCACGCAGATCCAGTCGATACCGCGCGGGGCAGCGATTGTGCCGTTGGTCTCGACCGCCACCTCGAAGTTTTCGACGTGAAGGGCCTCGAGCAGCGCCTCATCCACCTGCAGCAGAGGCTCGCCCCCCGTCAGAACCACGAGTTGCCGGCCGTCACCACTCCACATGGCCGCGATCGCGGCCGACAGGTCACGTGCTGATACGAAACGGCCACCTCCGCCACCGTCGATGCCGACGAAATCTGTGTCACAGAAACGGCACGTTGCTCTCTCTCTGTCGGCCTCGCGGCCGGACCAGAGATTGCAGCCTGAGAACCGGCAGAATACTGCCGCTCTCCCGACGTTCCGGCCCTCGCCCTGTAGTGTGTAGAAGATTTCTTTGACGCTGTAGACCATCCTATGCGGCCTCGCCCGGCCGACTCTGGTGTCTCTTGAGCACTTGAACGAGGTAGTGGGCAAGTTGCTTAATGTCGCTGGGCACGTTCTGTAGCCCGTTCCAGCGGCGCTTCTCGGCGCCAAAGTCCCATTCGCCCGACGTCCAGGCAGTGCTCCCCACGAGAGGACGCAGGCCGATCGAGAAAGCCTCGCGCCCCTGGCAACCCGTCGCTGAGTGGATCGCTTCCATAACGTAGCCCATCGCGGTAATCCCGGCACCGTGGATCAGACGCGAAGTCTTCGGCGTTTGGCCGTCCCAATCGCTTCGGAAGATGTGCTGCACGGCGTGGAAAAACTCGCTGATGAGCGCATACCCCTTGTCGAGCAGCAGGGCATCCTCACTGGCATAAAGGCGCAAGGCCCCGTCCGAGATCGACGTCATGATCACGCGTTGGAGGACCGTATCGCGGATCACGCCCCGTGGGTTGGTCTGCTGGCGGATTAGCCCCTCTAGCGACGACCCAGACCGGAAGTTGAGCGCCTCGGTCAGAAGCGCGGCCTGCGAGCGATTTGACATTCTCTTTGGAAGGTCCTCGACCTGCGGCAGGAGTTCGTAGACCAGCGCCTTGGGCAAAGGGCGCGTATTGTTGATGAGGATGAACTGCTTCTGGAGTTCGGCTACGTTTGCGCAGACGAAGCCGGACACGAGGACCTCAAAGTCGCGCCCCTGGGCCTCCCCAATGTCGCGCAACGCGGTAAAGCGTTGCTGACCATCTACGATCCAACCAGGCGGCCCGTCTGAAACGTCGATCGTCAACCAACCGGTCCCCGCATGATTGTCGTCGGACAAGGGCCCCGGTTCGATAGTCGCCGATCCAGTGAAACCGACTACGATCGGGTTAGGAAGAATAGCGCTGGGTTTCTCAAGATAATCACGAATCTCATGGATATGGCCGGCGATCTGAGGTCGTTGAAAGCCCCGAAGTTTCCCGGCACCATCTCGACCAGCCCGCTCAATGCGCGCGAAGCGCGCCACGTCCTGCGCCCTCGCGGCGAAGGAGAAAACCGGCAGAGCGGTGTTCTGGCGTGGCATGATGACTTCGAACCGCATCGAAGTCGAACTCAGCACTGAATGCTTCTGTGCTCGCGCAGGTGATCGTGGAAGACCTTTAGGTTGTGAAAGCCCCTTCGCTTGTTTCGATTTGACGAGCGGAAGATCAGTGCTTCGATCCCGCCTTCTCGACACGCTCGACATCCGCACGACTCCCATGGTCGATCCTCCAGAGTTCGTTCATAAACTCGCCGTTGGCGATCAATCGCGTGCGATTGCTTCGCCGGCGAGGCTTCATCCGTCCAATTCAACTCGGCCCAGTACGCCATCACTGCATCCAGTGCTGCCTCAAGCGACGAAGCGCGCTTCGAGAACCCACGTACATTTTCGAGGGCGGCGCGCTCGAGCCTCCGGATGTGTTCCTGGTCAACTCTCCCCTCCAGAGCCATTGCCTTCAATCGATTGTTTTCAGTCGCCTGAGGGATACGAATAGCGGTGTAGTAGGAAAGGCCGCCTTGGGGATCTCGAGCCCAATAGTTCTTTCGCGCGTCTTTAAACGCCCGCACCAAAGGCGAAGTGCTGTCAAAGCTAGTCACGCCGTGCCGCTCGATGTCAGCCAGGTTTTCAATCTTGCCGAACCCCAGCACATGCAGCCTAGCGTTCGACGGGATGGATTCGCGGATGGCTGCAAGCGCCCGGCAAATCTGATCTATTTTGAGAGGGACCATACCGCCGACGGCCAGGTAGTCGTATCCCATGCGCACAAGCGACGACGCCGCGATCGCCATGCTAGGCGCAGACCACCCCTGGATTACTCCCATAGGCGTGAAGTGAGATCCAATCCGTTTGGCGGCAGGCCAAAATTCCGCTGCGTTCTGCAATGTCACCTCGAAACGGTCGAGGACTTCCTGAGGGATCTCTGCCGAACTGCGCTCTGCCCCGACACCATCAAAATCGAAGATGAGGTGGTCAGGGGAGCAACCATGCGTAAACCCCCCATCCGAGTAGAACTCAGCGGTATCGTCCGCACTATATGGTGGTTTCGGCAGATTGCGGTAAGTGAAGGCTCCGCAGTCTCCAACCATCATACTGCCTGGAAAGCGTGCCTCATCGTAGCGAAGGAAATTGCGTGCTCCTTCGCGCCGGAACCGCATCGACTGCGCGGTCGTGTACTTGCCATTCCTGAATGCGTCGCCAACAATTCCTCGGGAAACAAGGATCCCATCATAAGGAGCGCTCTCAAGAAACTCGTGCGGATACTCGTCATCTCGATGCACGTTGCGGTCCTTCGCATTGCGGTCGCTAGCGAAATCGTATGCGGGATCGACGAAGTCCATGCTGTCAGCGAAGACAAATTTCATCAGCGTTACGCCGCCGAGGGGAACGCGTGCGCATGGTCTAAGCGCATGAGTAGGTCGGCGAGAGCCCGGACATCCTTGGTCAGACTTTGGAAGTCATTCCATTCTCGGTCGATCCCGGGCCAACGTCCCGACGTCCAACGACAATGAGGCGCAATCCGCGACAAGCTTGCTAACGCATGTTGATAAGGATCATCGCCTCGCCCGAGACGGGACATCACCCGGTCCATGAGCACGCCCATAGCTTGAATGCCGGCAGAGTGCATGAGCCTGCTCTGTGTAGGCGGGAGACCCCACGCTTCTGGAAAGGCGTCACGGGCGGCGGTCCAGAACGCGCGCAGGATAGAAAACATGGACGCAGTGTCAGCAGGAACAGTCGCAGACGCCTTAAAAGGAGCGAGCGCTCCCAACGGACTTCGGATGCTGTTGCCCACAACCTGCATAAGCGCGCTATCAACAACAACCGCATCCGCACCATCGTCGGACGAGCGGCGGATCAGGCCGCGAAACGGTGAGTCCGGCAACATGTTCAACAAGTTGACGAGTTCGCTAGGAATACGCCTGGGCGCGAGATCACGCGGCAAACTCGCGCCGACCTCAGGAAGAAGTTCGTTGATTAGGCGTGGAGGGAGAGGTCGCGCTTTGTTGACCAGGATGAACTGTTCACGATGTATGGCGACATCCTCAGATATGAACGCAATCACCGGAACAGGGAAGCTGGGATCCTTGGCGTGGGACAACGCTATAGAGCGCTGCTGTCCGTCTACTATCCAGGCCGCCTTCGGCCCCGACGCAGGCATCGGAATACGCAGTGTGCCCGCCTCGGACGCACCCGAGTCGCCCGCGGGCTTTGTTCCCCGAGCCTTGGCGAATGTCGCCGAAGGTGCGAGCGCGAGAATGATCGCATTGGGAAACAACACGGGTCCTTGATCAAGAAATTCCGTGATGGAGCGCACGTGGTTCAAAATTTCCTTTCGTTGGAAACCATGCAAAGTGCCGTCGTCGGCGCGGTGGACACGGCTGATTTCCGCGATCCGCAGAAGATCGCCTCCCGGCACAAAGAAAGCGTAGACGTCAATCCCCGCCCCCTGCTGCGTGCATAGCGCGCGGATGGTAAGGAAAGGCAGGCCGCCTATCGGTTTTGCTCGCGTCACGCGCAAATCACTCCGTCGCTGTTTGCTTAAGGGATTGGGCGCGCAACCGAGCAAAGCGAGATTGCTCGCAGGCGATCCCCGCATCACGGATACGCCGTAGGAGGCACCCGACCCCTCCACCCACTTGGGCAGGCCGCCTCAGCCAGGCAAGGATTTCCGCATCCGACATGCGCGTACGGGCAATGGGTCGGGGCGCGTCCAGGCCCGCCAGTGCCGCGTAGACGCCGCGATGGTGGTGCTCCCGCCCGCCGCCCGCAGGAAGAACCGTGGCGACGAAGTGCGCTAGCGCTCTTTGAGCGAAGTCACTGCGCGTCCCTGGCAGCACGGCTTCTAGTCGCGCGTCGTAGTCCATGACCGCGCTATGCAGGGCGGAGGGAAACACGTCGCGCAATCTCCAGCCGAAAATGCGAAGGCCGCTGACTGCAGCGTCGGGCAAAGTCATCAGCGAGTTCGGCTAGCATTGCTGCATACGGCTTGGTCAAAGCCAACAGCGTGATCCGTCCTTCGACGCCGGCGAGTACGTGCTCCAACGTCGAAGACATCGGGCCTGCGCAGACCGCGGACCACCACCCCGCGAGATCGAACCGCCCAATGACCCGGGCGCGAATCGAATCATCCCCGCGCCCTGCGACGGTGACACCGTATGCTGGCACTAGTTCGTCCGAGTTGACGAGCCCCAATCCCGCTGAGGCGATGTAGAGGGGCGCAGACACTGCTCGCGCCGATTGCCGACCTAGGAGTGCCCCCCGACCACTATAGAGATCCCCCGCGGTGACGACGCGCTCCAACTTGTCGAGTCTTTGAAGCCACGCAGTTTCGAGGTCAACTTGTGTGGCGCGGTGCAAAGAAACTGCGCGCGCCTCGGGCGTCGGCCGAAGCCGTTTTCGGTTGGAACAGGGTATTATGACAGCAGCAACTGTTCCGATCAGCTTCGTGCTCGCCGACCCTCCGAACCGCCGGTAGTGCATCGCGCGTGCTTTCCCCAAAAAAATCGACCCTGACAAAAACTCAAAGGGCGGCACTTACCTTGCGGCTTGAGCCCGTAGCTACCAGTCCGCGAGCACGCATGTCAATTACGAAAGTGAGGTGATCCTTATGGAAATTCGCGCAGAAATGGGTGCAGTTTTCGGCCGATTTCAACTTTCACTGCGCATTAACTGCGGCTTTGATTTCGAGGTGCATCCTCTGTGCACAGCCGACCTTAGAACGCCCAGACCGGGACACCTAAAGGTCCGTTTCCCTTGGCGCAAACCGTAGCATACGCTTCGACCAGTGCGCCGGGAGGGTCGATTCGTCTTGGCAAGAATGGTCGAGCATCGCATCAATGCCAGTGTGGTGAAGGCTTGGTTCCAGTACCGCTGCGAGCGCAAGACGCGCTACGAGATGCTGGCGCCGATAGCGCTCGCCGAAGCGGGCGTAGAGGCAATAGTTAGGCAGCGCCCCTGGGCTTTCCTTGGGACAGAGTTCGAGCGGCGAGTCGTCGCGACGCTGGGGAGCAGGGTGGCACGGCCGTCGTTTGGTGAGGGCAGCATAAGGGACGAGGTTGTACGCACGTTCCTCGCGGGGCGATCAAGGGCAGCGTTCCTCCATCAGGTCGACCTACGCCCTACGGCGGCACCGGCCGTGTTCGACCTCCCGCCTACGGTGGCCGTCGGATCGACTCTTGCAGACCTCGTCGAGTTTCGGGAGGGTGCGGGTTCGCGCTCATTCGTCGTCATCGACATAAAGGCGACGCGGCGCTCGACGAGCTTCCACAAAGTCCAGGTGGCCTTCTACGCGATGCTCCTCGAGGCTCGTCTTAGGGAAGCGGGGATTGAAACTCCTGTCGACCCGACCGGCGAGATCTGGCGCATCCCCGATGAGGGGGACGCGTCTGGCGACCGACACCAGGTCGACACCTTCGGCCTCGCGCCCTACCGCCGCATGGTGGAGGCGTTTTGCCGCGACGATCTCCCGCGCATCCTTGCCGCAGCCGTCGGCCCTGGCGTCGATCGAACCTTTTTCCACGTCTACTTCAAGTGCGAGGAGTGCGACTTTTTGGAAGCGCGCTGCGCGCGCGCAGTCTCTGCGAATCGCCCTCCGACCGAGCGCGACGTCTCGGCCGTCGCAGGCCTCAGCCACGAGGCTAAGCGCACACTGCTGAGGATGTCGATCGGGACTGTGGCGCGGCTGGCCGGGGCGCAGGGTCTGCACCGCTCATCGGGGCTAGGCTGGTCTCTCCAACGCCGCGCCGAGTTACTCGTCCTACGAGCGCGTTCCGCCGCGGAAGGGAGCGTTCTAAGGACACGAGAAAGGCACAGCATGCTGATGCCGCCGCGGGTCGACACCGCCGTTTATCTCTCGGCCGACTTCGACCCTGTCGACAACCGCCTCGCCGCGCTTGGCTGCCTAATCGTCCGCGCGGATGGTTCGCGCACGGATTTTGTTCGCGTCGTCGCAGGTGGCCGCCAAGAGGACGAGGCCGATGCGCTTGTTACTGTCTTTGGCGCGGTGCTGGCCGAACTTAGGACGATCGATGCGGCCAACCGCCGGCCGGGCCTGGATCCGAGGGACGGCATCCACGCCCACATCTTCGTCTACGAGGCAGCCGAGGCGGTCACAATCCAGAATGCTGTCGGGCGGCACGTCGGCGATCCTCGCGTCAGGCGCGGCCTCCTCGATATGGTGCGACTTTTTCCACCCGAGGACACGGTTCCCGAGCCGGAGTTCAAAGGAATGCACCACCTGCCGGCGACCGCTGTGCGCCTGGTCGTCGAGCAACTCTACGCGTTGCCCACTACCGTCTCCTACGATCTTCGACAGGTATCCGCCGCCGCCCGGGACGCCGGGCTCACCGCCCCCGCCTACGAACCGCGTGGACCCTTCGCCCGCCCGTTCTCCTCACTCCTGTCGATCGACGTGGCGCGTGGGCTCGGCCGGATCGCTTCAATCTCAGATGTCGAAACGGATGTGCGCGCCCGTCTCTCGGCCACCGCTGGGCTTGTGTCCTGGCTGATCGCGGCAAGCGCGACCCAGGCCAAAGGCGCTGACGGCCCGATGCTGCGCCTTGCGAAGCGGCCCTTTCGCTTTTGGGACACTTTCAACCCGCTCGATGCCGCCGACCTCGAGGTCCTCCAGGCGTTCGAACTCATCGAAAACCGGGCCGGGATGCTGGAAAGGCTCGTTGAATTAGCCCGCCCGGTCGAACGCCGTGTGGAATCGGGACTGTGCGTGGCGGGGCTCACCCTGACTCGCTTCCCGGCCGCTGCCGAACGTTTTCCGAGATTAACTTTCGACTTGCCTCCTTTCGCGCGTACTAGTGATCTAGGGCCCGACAGTTTTGGCCTCGTGCTCACGGACGGCGATCACCGAGTACTACTGGACCCAACGTCCTGGGACGAGGTCGCGTGCCGTATTCGTGAGGGAGGAAACGGCTCCGGACGCCTCACCGTCACGATGGGGCGTCGGGCCTTCGACTCGGCGACCTTCCAGGCCATGTACCGCCGCAGTCGTGACAAAGAAGGCGCGTGGGCGGTTGATTTAACGTTCAAGGACCCTAACACGCCGCGCATCGCCAGTTATCTTGCTTTCTTGGCCGCGGGAGATGCAGAGTGACTGTCCGGCGCGACGTCGTGCGCTTCCTCCGCGACGTACCCGGCTTCGTTTCCGACGTCGACCCAACTGCCACCGCGAGGCATGCGGCCGCTCTAAACGACATTGTCGGCCCTGCGATCGCTTTGGCCGCCGACCATCCCCTAAGGGCTGCCCAAGAGCGCGCATGGACGGGTCTGTCCAAAGTACGCACCGGCCTCCTGCTGGGGCCACCGGGCACCGGCAAGACGCACCTCCTTTCGTGGCTTGTCTTGGGGCATATGTGGGCTCAACAAACGGCAGGCCGGCCCTCGCGCGCCTTTATTACAGCATTCACCCGTAGCGCCATCGAGACGTCGCTTGCGGCCATTGCCCCACGGGCCGAGCACGGTCCCTCGCGGCCGCACATAGTCTACCTAACTCAGGGCCGGCCGGATACGCTGCCAGAAGGGATCGACTGCGTGAACCTGCGCGCAAAGGGTTCCGTTGCGGACCTGCGCGCCCATCTCTCCCGACCTTGCGTGATCCTTGCCGGCACAGTTTGGGGCCTCTACGCGGCCCTGGAAGAGGGCTGCTTTCCAGAAGGGCCGTCGCGAACCTCACCGCATTTCGACCTCGTGGGGATCGACGAAGCTTCTCAGATGGTGCTGGGCCAAGGCCTGATGGCGCTAGCCGCTATGGCCCCCAGGTGTCGCGTGATCGTTGCAGGCGACGATAGACAATTGCCGCCGGTTCGGTCGGCACGGGGTATGGTCATCGACGGTCGAGAAATCGGCGGCTCCCTCTATGCGTTTCTGAAGGCCTCCAACGCGCCCGAATATGCGCTCGATGAGACCTTTCGGCTGAACCGCCCGCTGACGGTGTATCCCGAACGCCGCTTCTACGCAGGCGGCTACCGATCGGCAGTCCCTGACAGGACTATCCAGCTAGCCGAGGACTGGTCGCGCGGCCTTCAAGATTGGGAGCGGGTTGTACTCGATCCGCGTTTCCCGACCGTGATTCTCGTGCACGATGGGCCGTCGGCCGCAACCGAAAGCCCGTTTGAAGTAGGCGTTGGCGCGCGCTTGGCGGATCTCTTCGGTATGCTCCTGCGCGATCCTAGTGGGCTGCCGTACCGCCCCGCGGCCTTCTGGTCTGAGGCCTTCGCCCTCGTCAGTCCGCACCGTGCGCAGAACGCCGCGCTGCGCAGGCGCCTTGGGTCTTCGGCCGTAGAACCCTTCGTCGAGACGGTGGACAAGATCCAGGGCCGTGAGCGTGACGTGGTGGTGCTTACTTACGCCGTATCCGATCCCGAGTTCGCGCTTGCAGAAGCGGATTTCATCTTCAGCCCTGAACGGTTGAACGTCGCCATCACGCGCGCCCGATCTAAACTTGTCGTCGTGGTCGCCCGCAAGTTGCTCGACCTCTTGCCCCCCCGCCAAGAGACGCTAGACAAGTCCGAGGTCCTACGCGAGTTTGCCTTCGCTTGCCCAACGTTGGGGGAAACCAACCTAGAGATCGGAGGCCTAGCGCCGGTCAAGGTGACGGTAAGGGCCGGTGGTTTCGGAAGCGCGGACGGAGAGCAGCCGGAGTGGGACCAAAACCCTGTACCGGCGTCGCAGGAGGAACAAGCTGATTCGCACGCCATCGCGCTCCTCGACGCGATCCGCGAGCATGCGGCCATCAGTAAGCATGGTTCGGTGATGCTGTCGCAACTCCAGAAAGCCGTCCCGCATCCCGGTGGCGTCGACGGACTATTCGTTGCCGTGCGCGACCTACACGCGGCGGGATGGGCGTCTCTTTGGCTTGTGTCGCATGGGAAATACGGGCCTTTCTGGACCGCGCGTCCACTCGAGGCCCGACGGCGAGTCGTCGGCCCTGACGATTCAGATGTCCACGAGCGCGTGTTGGCTGCCGTCGTCGGGGGCCGGACCCGATACGAGGATATCCGGGATCGATTTCTTTGGATGGGGCCGGCCCGAAGTGACGTGGACCTCCTCAGGCCGGTCATCGACGGCTTGGTCAACGAAGGTGTCGTGGAATGGGTTCGTCCTCCAGGTGGAGGCGCCTTCCTCTCAAGGGTGGGCGCGAAGGGAGAGACGGAGGTGATGCCTTCGGCTCCCGTCCCCAGCGACGACGACTTCAGGGTACTGAACGCCCTTGAGAATCTGGAGGCCCGTCGGATCGAGTCGGGGTTAGTCGAGGTGTGGTCAGAAGCCGGTGACGTCGTCCGCTCGACGAAAAGACCGCTCGTCGAGGTTTCAGCGTCTCTCGGGCGGCTGTCAATTGATGGACATGTCCTGCTGGCTGCCGATGGGCGCGTGCGCTCGCGGATGGCGGAGCTTGCCCGCGAGGTCCGCTATGTCAAGCAGCGCTTTAAACAGGGCGACTCCAGCGAAAGACCATTTCTTGTGCGAGCACTAAAAGTTCGCACCCGAGACCGTGTCAAGCCAATCGTCGACGTGCCCCTCAGTGAGGTTTTGAATGCGGCGGGCGCGAGCCACGCTGATCCCGAAGTGGACCGCGCCTTGAGCGGGCTGCAAGCCGCGTTGGCCGCAGTTTGGGGGCAGGTGCCTGCTCTCGCAGGATTTCAAGCTCGCGGGTTCACGCAAATACTTTCGTCTTGGTTGGGGGCGTCGCCGACAGACTCTTTTGTCATCGCCGCGGACACGGGCTCTGGCAAAACTGAGACTGCGGTACTCCCAATGATCGCCGGAGCCTGCATAGATGCATTGCGCGGGATCGGCGGCACTCGTGCGGTCTTGGCTTACCCAAGAGTGCGGCTCGTTGCCAACCAAGCGCAGCGCCTCGCAAGGTACCTCGCCGCATTAGCGGACGCTCCAGGCATGCCGACTTTGACTGTCGGTGTGCAGTTCGCGGACGTCCCGTCGTCCTTCGATATGGCAGCTCCTGAGCATACCAAATCCAACAACGCCGGGTGGGTACGGGAAGGCGAAGGCTGGCGTTTCCCTTTGTTCGGCTGCCCGGTACCGTCATGCGGCGGCCCACTTGTGCTCCATCCCAAGGCCGGTGTGGGATCCAACGATCGCCTTTCCTGCGGGCGCTGTGGCTGGGCATTCGGCGGTTGGGCAGGCACAAAACGCACCATCCGGACACAACCGCCCACGTTCTTTCTGCCGACCATGGATTCGCTCCATCAGTGGATGCAAGATCCGAGTGCAGCAAGGATCTTCGGAGATCTCAGCCCCTCGTCGCCGCGGGCACTCCTTGCCGACGAAATTCACCTATATGCCTACGTTCACGGCGCCCAGGTCGGCTATGCGATGCGTCGCTTCCTGGAGCGCTCGCGTGGCAAGGGTCCCGAGCGCCAATCTTGCCTAGCAATCGGGATGAGCGCGACGCTCGGCGATCCGGCGCGGGCGTTTGCTCGCTTGGTTGGTCGGCAGGGCGTCCGCACGGTGAGACCGGATTCCGGCGAGACGCCCGTTAATCCGCGGGGAAGAGAATATTTCTACTTCATCCAGCCGGAGGTCGAGTCGCGTGAGCGAGACGTCGCCGGCGCGTCAACCGCGATCCAGAGCCTCATGTGCCTGGCCCACGGAATGCGCAGGCGTCGTGGCGTCGGTGGCTTTCGCTCGCTCGCCTTCGTTGATTCCATCGATAAGGTGAGACGCTTGCATTCGGCCTACTACGATGCTGAGGAGGATAAGGGGCTCGCTGCACTCCGCACCGTCGCCTATGATGACGACCCCTTGACTGGCCGGCCAAGGAACTCATGCTGCGGCGAGCCTGCCACCTGCGGCCGCTTCGCGGAGGGGGAGTGCTGGTATTTCGCTGCTACTGACCGGCGGCAAGCCACAGCCGATGGCACCGCGTGGTCGCCTGGACGACCTCTTGCCGTGGCGCGCGCCCCAGTGTTCTCAGGGACCGAGGGCACCATCGAGGCGATGGTTCGGTCGAGCGACGTGGTTTTTGCGACTTCCTCGCTCGAAGTTGGATACGATGATCCCGACATCAACCTCGTGTTTCAGCACTACGGACCGCAGAACCTCGCGAGCTTCGTCCAGCGCAAGGGCCGTGGCGGGCGTGGTGCGGATGACCGACCCATTACCGCGGTCACGCTCTCCCTGTACGCACCCCGCGATACAGAGTGGTTCCATCGCCCCGACACGATGCTGAACGCACAGGGCTTCGAGGCACCGCTTAATCCTGACAACCACTTTGTCCGCCGGGCTCAATTGGCGAGCCACCTCTTGGACGGCATGGCCAGTTTCGAGGCAATCACAGGCAAAGTACCTTGGCTGGGGCGCGGCATCCTGCTGCCCGAGGCGCTCGTAGCGGCGGCACCTGCTTTAGAGGCGGTCTTCGGCGAGAAGCCCTGGACTGCCTTCGGCTTCGCGTCGCTACAGGCATTTTGGGAAAGCGCATGTCGCGACGCTGCGCCGACGCTCCGACTCAGTTCCGCGCGGGAGGCGCGAGAGGCGATCCCTTGGCTGCCACGTTTTCTGCACGACGACGCGGGGTTGCCTAAACTCGACGTGCTGCTGCCGGAGGAACTCGGGGCGGCACCCCACGACATGGGACTTGCTTTTGCGCTACTTGCCCCCGGCAACATCGCGCGCCGATTCCACGCGCGCGTCGCCGCCTGGCGACCGCCTCGCTCGGGGGTCGCGCCTTGGTTCGCTGACGCTGACTATGCCGCCGCCATTCGGTTCCAACCATGCGGTCCCTCCGCGCAGGACCTAGTGGCTGAACTTCCTCCTGCGGCGCGCGCCGCTCTGGGACCAAATGTAGGGCCAGACGTTGTGCTGCCAGTTTCGGTGACCCTCGAAGAGGCCGGAATGTTCGCGAGAAGCGGCGCAGGCTGGGATACAAACCTGTTCGCGGGGTCGAAGGGTGTTGCTGTTGCCAACACACCCGCTGAGCGGGCAGCAGCCATTCGGCACGATTGCGCCGGGTACCTTGAGAGTTGCCTGATCGTGAAGGCCGACGACGTGCTCTGTGCCCGCGTAAGATCTCCCTTGCCGGCCACAGATATCGATTGCATCCGAGTTTTCGCGGGCGATCGCTCGCAATCGGGTGGAAGCGGCCTCCTAGTGACAACGGTGGCCTGGGGATCGGAGGCCGTGCTGCCGAGCCAAATGCCCGGGGTTGATCCAGCGACCTTCTCGCAGACATTCGCCGACGCATCAACAGGTCGGCCGGCCCTTCACGGGTACCAGGTCGAAACGGAGGGTATCCAGGTAGTTTTTAACTCTGAACGTATCTCAGCCTTTATCGATCGCGAGATCGCCAATCCGCTCGATGGAGCATTACGCTGGCAGAGGCTACACATGGCGCGGTCTGAGGCGGCGACGCGTCTACGCGCGGCCGGTGTAGGACGGTTCGATGCCGAACGCCTCGGCATTCTCCTCGGCTATTTGGCAACTTCCGACACCCACGCAGATGCGCTCGCGCGCATGCGACGGTTTTGGCGTACTCAGGCGTTTGTGGGTACCGAGACGTCCGTTGGGTTGCTCGAGCAGATTCGGGCCGACCGGCTCAGTTGCGACCCTCTTCTGACCGCGCGCCGCGTTGCAAGGGCCGCTGCGTGCCTCCATGCTCCTGCCGCGGCCACAGCGGTTCGCGAGGCATTGGTCGCGCTGGATGATGACGCGGCGCGGCAACGCTTCCTGCGATCCACGTTGCTAAATGGCCTTGCGCTACGTTGGCGACAACTCTTCGTCCAGGTCGCACAGGGTGACGAACGCCGCGTTACAGTACACACGAAGCTTCCATTTCATTACCTTTCCAGTTCGTCGGATGTTGTGACGCTGGCGGAAGTCGGGCAATCCGGCGATGGCACCACGAGGTCCTTCTTCGAACGGCTACCTCAGGCCTGGGAAAAATGGTCGACGGGGTTCGCTGTCGCCTGTCCAAACGCCGGGGAGGACGCCGCGCTCGACAGGTTTTTTGCATTACCCCAGCGCCACGCCGCTTGGCTCGCGCTCCATCCGCGCGATGACGTTGGCGTCGCCAATATGGCAGCAGAGTTGGGCACGGGTGCTTCGCTCCCGCCCTCTGTCTCGCGCACCTTATTTGGCAGCGTAGGCGTTGGGTCAGATATTTTCCGTATCTACGACCTAGTCGCTGAAATTCGTGATGCGCGGCAGGCGCTCGAGGTGTCGTTGCAACGCGCCGCAATCGACTGGGAGTTGCCAAGCGCTGTAACCGCTGCAATCGAGTCTGGCGAGGGTTCCCCTGAACTGACGCGCCTTTTTAGCGCCTATGCGGCTGATCCCGTGCTCGACGGCGAAGGTTCACTCTCGGCGCGCTCACGGTTCGCCGAGCAAGTCCAACGCATCGGTTCCAGATTGTGCACAGACGGTTGCCGCGCTTGCGTCAGACAGGATGGCGGAACCCTTTTTGGCCTTGTCGCCTCCTCGATGGTGAGCCGAGAACTGGTCTCGCGTTATCTGTGCGCCTGAGGGCGGACCACGAAACGATCCAGTCCGCCCAGGCGGTCGAGCCAAGCGAACACCCCCGGTGTGAGTAGGCTCAACGGCGCATTGCCGGCCACGAGCGCGTCGAGGAACGCCATCTGTTCGGGCTCTGTGGCAAGCACCGCGACTTCCGCCCTCAAGGCAGAAGCCTCGCCAAGCGCTTCTCGCGCCCCCGCCGCTAGTAAGTGCCCTTGCCGGGAAAGGACATTGTTAGCCCGCGCCCCAAAGTCCGTCAGTCTTCGCCCGAGCGTCGAGGATGGGTCGATGTCGGCGATTAGTTCGCCTGTTGCCCCCAGCGGCTGGAGCTTTGTTGTAAGGATCGAATTGTATGCGTGCCGCAGGAAGTTGTGAAAGTCCCGGATTGCCTTAAGGGCATCCTTTGCCTCCTCACGGATAGCCTTTAGATCGTTCGTATTGTCGGCTTCGGCAAGGGTGCTACCAAAGTCTTTGACAGTGGCCAGTGCCTCGATAGCTGTTCCCCGTTCCGGTACTTGCTCGCAGGCTAAACTTGCGCTGTCGATGCAAGCTCTAGAAAAGCCCTCCAACGTTGATGCATGCTGCTGCAGCCACTCACCGACGTTGCGTAGTTCGTCACCAAGGGTGACACGCTCGCGGGCCGCAGGCATCTCGGGCAGCAACGCCTCCAGCGCAGCGAGTCGGTCACGACTGTCTACAGACGTTTCAATCATGACCGCTCCAGCCCTTAATGGCCGCAATGGCGGTGGCGGTGAGGTCCCTACCACGCTGCCTAATGTCCGAGAGGTCGAGGCCCTCTTGCCGTCCCTCGCGCACGAAATCGGAAACCAAGTCCAAGGCCTGCGCGATGGCTTGTTCGCCCAATTCGAAGAGCCTGTCGACGGCCTCGATGTCCGCGGCTGGTAGAGTGGCGGCCAACGCCAGCAGATCAAGGCGCGAGGTTGGCTTCGCCTCGTTATCTAGAAGCGGGCCGAGCGCGTCTTCGACCCCCTCGATGCGCCTATCAAGATCCGACCATCCCCGGAGCCGAGCGAGTTCAGTTTTCCACGGCCCGATAGAGGCAGATCGCCTGATGACGGGTAGGTCTCGGTCGGCGGCGGATACTGCAGCGTCGACGCGCGTGAGGTGGTCAAGGAGGCCGATCTCTCTGCGTGCCCTCTCGATTCTGGCGGCCCTGGCCTTCAATCTTTCGAACTCGTCGTTTGGCAACCTGCTCAGCTTCTGACCGATCAAGTCGGCAGCGTCGAGGGCAATGGTAAATCCGTCGTCTAAAACAGCGCGCGAATCATCAGACGGCCGCTCGTTAATCCTGAACGAGCGAGTGAGCGTCCCGATAGCCGCGGCGGCCGACGCGGCGTCTGCGAGGCCGAAACTCGATGAGGAGCCTTGCGGCAGAGACACGGCGCGCCGAAGGACCCTCCGCATCTCCGCATGCCTCTTGTCGGTCGCCTGGAGGATTACGATCCACGAATCTACCCGGGAACGCGGATCGGTGCGCGGTTCTCCCTCGTCGCCAATGACAGCCAACCACTGTTGCTCGAGCGGGGCGCTCGGCGAAACGTCGCCACGCAGCCACGCCCGCACAGCGAGGACCTGGGCGAGAGAGCCGACGTGGTCCCAACGCTCGTCGTTAGATAGTGTCGGGATGAGTTTGGCGACGTGTTCGCGGGCGAGGTCCTCCATGCGCCGCAGGCATCGGGCCAACGCCCGCCTGGTCGCATCCTGTTCGACTGCGGACTTGGCGTTGAAGTGCTCCGGGCTCCGGATTTCGGCTTGCGCAGTTAGCCCATCTAACATCCAGCCGTCGCCGGGAAGCAATAAGTATCGGCCGCGGATCGTTGCAGTTGTGCCCGCAACCTTGACGAGGTCATCCTTGAACAGCGTCGCGAAGGCGAATGGATCGATATTGAGCCGGGCTGGCTCGAGCATCGTGACGAGTTCGTATGCGAGCTTGTTCCACAGGCTCGGCGTCCGCGTGGAGCCATCGCGTTTGTAGGCTTCAACCTCGTCAAGGAAGCCGTCGACCTCTTTTGGCCTGATCGGGCGCGCGGGCTTCGGCTTGATAACCTCCTGCGAAACTGATGAAGGCTGCGGCGAGCGCTGAGACGGTCGCCGGTCGGCCGCGAGCCGCCGGCATGCGCCTCGGGGGACGGGGAGGGCACGTCGCTGGGGGGCACCTCCGGCGTGGCTTCTTGTGATCGCGGCGGTTCGTTCGGCGTACTGGCGAAATCGCCGGACTTGGACGCCTCGCCACCAATCCACGGTATTCCAAAGCTCTCGAAGATAGGCTTTGGGACGTCAGCATATGTGTACTGACCGTCCGGGAGTAGCGCCGTTTCGACGCTCTGGCGGTCGCCCCAGAACGCGACTAGGCGTCGTGCTCGCTCGCGGGCGCTGAGGTCAGAGATCCTTGCGTCAAGTAGCCTTTTGGCGTTGCCGGTCACGAACGAATGGTCGCGGTCGATCCCGGTGTGCGCCTCGACCTCGGGCATGGGATATATGCGATTGGCTAAGGCGTCCGGGCGCGTAAGCGTGGGTACAAGAATGCCCTGGATAATGCCGCGGGGGGTTCGCCACGTCATCGTGCCATCTTGCTGTTTAAGCGCAGAGAAGAACCTGTCCACCGCCCGGGCGCTAAATGGATAGAGGCCGTATCCGTCCACCTCACCGAAGGCCGCGTGGCATCCGGGCTGGACGCCCAGCGGACAGGACGCGCAGGCGTTCGGTACCGGTTCGTTTGGATTAAAGGCGAGGGCTTGCCGCCAAGGCGCAAGCGCATCCGCTCCTACGCGGGCAGCAGCGAGGTACTTGGTGACGAAATGCGCACGTGTCGCGGCGTCACGGAGATTGGCGACGTCCTGCAGTCGCCCATCTTCCCGACCAAGGCTTACATCGTGGGTGACGCGCTGGCGGTAATTGGCAGCTAGATGTGTGTAGTAGTAGGGGGTTACGCCGACGACAGCGACTTGCGGACAAAGGTCAGGTTTGATTGTAGCGTCGACGATCAGCACGTCGATGAGGCTGTCGTCTATCCCCTCCCAGGCCGTAATATCCTCGAGTAATATGACGAGTCGTCGGTCGTCTTGCTTCAATGCGCGGCGAAGGTCGAGAAATGTCTCCTTGAGTTTATCCGCGGATACACCGAGCGAGTTCTGAATTGCGTGGTTGCGGCGCGCATTTAAGGCTTCTGTAAGGGAGGCCGCATGCGGCATCTCCGCACGACGCGTGGCAAGCAGGCGTTCGGAGGAAACGCCCGCCCTCTCGCACTCCTCGATGACGTCAAGTTCTTGCTGGATGCGATGTAGCAATCTGGCGGCCTTCGACGAAACCGATGCCACCGCCTGAAGGTGCGGCACGAGGTTTGCGACCTCGTAAACTGTAAAGGATGCGCTCTCGGAGTTTCGCATTCCGCCGCCGCCTGCAAGGAGGCCGACGATGCGCGCCGGCGCCTTCCAGCCGTTGCGCACTGCCGGAACCCGAAGAATCTCGCCTGGAGAAAAATCTGTGCAGAAAGCTTGATCCTTGGGCGGTTGATCGAAATAGTCGGGTGCGAGCGCGTTCGTTAATCCGGACACGAAGTCGGCTATTCGGCCGTTGAGCGTAGCTTGTTGGCGGACATCAATGGTGCCGACTGCGTCACGGTACTTTTGTGGTATTGCGTCACGGAGACCACGAAGTGAACCTTCCAGGCTGGCGTCGGCGCGTGCGAGCAGTACTGGCACGTCGCGGCCCTCAGGCCATCGCGCGGAAAGCCAACGAATAAGGTGTGACTTGCCCGAGCCAGGTTCACCCTGGACGACAGCAAAGGCATGGGCTCGTCCGGGATCAGAAAGCGAATTTAGAAGGCCATGCTCATTGTGCTGCAATACGGTCGACGCTTCGGTGCCCGCGACGTCCAAGGACTTGACGGGCGTGTGCGTTGCCAGAAACACCTCGCCCGTGTTGCTCAGGGCTTCAGTGCGAAGGACAGAGCGCGCGTTGTCCGCGGTCCAACAGGCACGGTCGGGAAGCGGCAGATTCAACCAGCCGCCTCCACCGAAAGCATCCGGACGTTGTCGAAAGCCTCAAGGGCGTGGAAGCGGTCCTCCGCGAGGCGGGCCGACCCACCTGAATCCCCTAACGCCTCTAAACGAATGATGCCATCATCATGCAGGTCGCGCAGCGCCGCACTCAAGACTATGGGAAGTCGCCCAGCGCCCGCAATTCCGACGTCCCCGAACAATGACGCGAAACGGCTCCCTCCGGGTAGGTAGGGCATCCGCTCAAGAATCCAGGTAACGAAAGCGGATGAGGGCATCCCTGCCTCCCGCGCCTCGCGTGGCACGGAGCGCAATTCTCGCACCAGCCTCCGACTCAGGTCCGCGATCGGCTTCTGTCTGTCTGTAACCTCTGTCATCAGACCAATCGCGGACGTCCATTTGGCAAGAGGGGCAACGCGCGTAGGATTGAATGTGCCCGCTTCGGACCTCTTGGATGCCAATAGACTCCTGATTTGGTCAGCCAGCGCATTATTGCTGACGGTCGCCAACCATTGCCCATTCCCTTCCGCCTCTAACCGCTCGACAAACAGGGAGAAGGCGTCGAGAACAGTGCCGTTAGGGTTGTCAGGCGACGCGGTAACCAAGTGCGCGTGCACAATGTCGCCGAAGTCGAGGTACGTTGGAGGAGCAGCGCCGCCAACGATCGTCAACGCCCCGTTTGTCTCCTCTATCAGCCCCAGGCTCTCCGCCGCGCTAAGGGTCTGCACGAAGTCCGAGCGTCCCTCTTCAGCGATCCAGCCGAGGGCGACTTTCGGGTCAAACAGGTCGGCTGCAACCTTTCGTGGAAGCGACGGTCCCGCCGCCTCGATTAACCGCATGAGTGCGTAGACCCTCTCCGGAGTGCCCTGTGTGTCCGAGAAGACGCTCATCCGACGGCCGCCCCTTTCGCCGTCAAGAACGCTGCAGCCACAAAGTCTTCGAGCAAGCGCGGCGGGTGGATGCTGGCGACCTGTCCGAGAGGCCGGCCGTCGAACTGGAGGTTTTCTCGAATAAGCAGGTAGTGCGCGTGCTGCGGATGCTGGGCGCACGCCTGTCTGATGAGGTCGAACCAATTCTCGGCTGGCAGATCGAGCGGGGGCATGAATGCCGTCGGCAGGTTGGAGAGGATCGGCATGGGGTCTCCGGGTTCCGGCCACACGGTGACGAAGCCGAGCGGAGCAGCCAATTCGGCTAGGCGGGATGCCACTTTGGGGGCGAGGTCGCCCGGAACCAAGAACTGAGCTACGCCAAACGCTGCCATCGGCCGGAGCCATTCGAGGTCGCGCCACACTTCGATAGCGCTCTTCACCAGGTGCAGACCGGGCGGTTCTCCGATCGCTGACTGTTCTGGAGCTTCGGGCCAGTGGGCTGCAGTGATCCGAACACGGATCTCCTCAGGCGGTCGGATGGAGCGGCGTCGACACGACGGGCAACGGCCACAATCCGAAGCCCCAATCGCGTCCGGGTCGACCGCCTCGAACACGCCGGTGAGCAGGCAGGCCTCGACTTTGCCTTCGAGAAGCGCAACCAGTCGCCGTTGGTCAGCGACAGAAGCGCGCTGTTCCGCATTCCGCACCGCCTCGAATCGTTGCCACAATTCGGCGGACGGATCCGGCTCTTCAAGGAGACCTGAGTCGAGGACTTCCACCGTCCAAACACGAGGCGCACCGTCGGCAGAATCGGAAGCCGATCCCAGCACCCGCAGAGAACCCGCCCGTTGAAGCATTGTAAGCAGGCTCTCGTTCCAGCCCTCGTTGTAGTCACTGTCGCCACGCTCGACGCTGTCATGAGCAGCCTGCAGGCTGACGCGCAGTATGCGGTTCGAGCACTTCGCGCTCCAAGAGAGGTCATCATGCCGTGCCGCGCCGAGGATAGCACGCCACCGTTTCATTGCAGTCTCGACAGTGAGCCAATTCTTAGAAGCCAAGCGGGAGGCAGTCGCTTGGTCATTGCCCTGCGCTGGACCGCAGGTCCACAACACGACTGCGAGCGCCTGGTGGCCGTCCCGCGCTGCCCGGCCGATTTCCTGGTAATAGCGCGCCGAAGACTCGGGCAGGCAAGCGTGGACTACGGCCCTGACGCCCGCCTTGTCTACTCCTAGACCGAATGCCGAAGTCGCGACTACTATGTCGATCTGATCAGCAGCCCACGCGTCGACGACCCGCTGGCGCTCACCGTCGGGCGTGTCGCCGGTAAATAGGCCAACGCGTCGGTAGCCGCCGGTTTGAACCAGCCTGGCGTGGATCGCCTCGGCAGTAGCGACCTCGGTCGAATAGATGAGGGCTGGCCTCGGCATCTGGTCGACAAGCGCAGCGAGAGCGGCGTCCCTGGTCTCTGGTCCGCCGTAGCTTCGCGCAAACAGATCGGCCTCGTAGCGGGGCACCGCAGCGCGCACGTCCAGCCAAGGGCCGCTGCCGCGATAGGCCTGGACCACTACGTCTCGCGCGGACGGCGTTAGTGTCGCTGAAAGTAGGACGGCGCGTAGATCGCCCGACAGGCGACGCAACTCGTCAAGCAGTCCAGACAGTCGCTGGAAATCTGGCCGGAAGCTTCGGCCCCACTGCTCAATCACATGAGCCTCGTCAATCACGAAACCGGCGAGTTGGCACGGCACCAGTGCGCTCTTCGAAGCCGAGGGCGTGGCAGCCTCAACGAGGGCCTCGAAAGCATGTCCGAGCGCGGTTTCCGGAGAAAGCAAGAGGATGGGGATCTCCCCGCGACGAAAAGCGTCGCGAACGGCGTCGCGTTCGTCCTCCTTCATCGAGCCGACTAGCGCCCGCGACGCCTCGAGGCCGGGAAATGATCGAAGCGTACGCTCGTGATCAAGCGCGAGCGCGACCGTGGGAACGACTACAGCAATCGATGCGTGCGGACTCCGTTGGCGGCACTGCATCGCCATAAGCTGAAACATAAGGCTCTTGCCTGCGCCAGTAGGCGTGGAAACAAGCAATGTGGCGCCAGCAGGCATTGTAACGAGCGCCCTTGCTGCGCTCCGCTGCGCTTCGTTCCGATACCCGCGGTGAGGGCTGAGGCGGATGAGGAAGGCATCGGGCAGTGCGCGTTTGCCCGCTGAACGCGAACTCGGGTCGAGGCGCATTGCTTGACCAAGGTACGGGTCGATCTCGTCGAGCAAGTTGGAATGTGACAACCGTATCGCATGACCATCCGGAGTCGGATGAAGGCCGAACCGCGCCGGGGCTGGGCTCTCCTCGGGTTGTGTCAAGCCGGGCTTTTCCACAACGAGGCGACCGTCATGCAGGCGAACCAACTCACGCAAAAGAACAAACCGATCAGCCGGGGTTTGCGCGGCACTTCGCCGGCGCATCGTCGCCTCGATGGCCGCCTCCACCCACGCGCTGCCGTCCTGGTTCGATTCGCCTCCCATCCGGGCATGATTGTCGAGCCATCGACTCGTGGCAACCCCTACGTAGCTGAGGCGTACCCAAAATTCGCGAGGTCAAGTTCTTGCTAAGTGTTCTAAATCCTTCGATGTTAAATGTTCTTCGCCATCAACCACTTTAAAAGTCTCGACGCGTGTTAAGCAATGCGTGCACCCCTTGGCAGACCGCGGTCGAAGTCCTTAGTGTGCACTGCTGGGGCTGCGTTTGAGGCGCAGTGTCTTCGTTGGCTGCTGACTTGGTTCGCCTCAAAATGCCTTTGTGGCGTTTTTCGGCATTCGCCACATCGGGCTTGTAATCGCAATTTGCCCTAAAATCGAGCCAAACGCATCTCTTCCGCGTGGCAGGCATTTTGCCGCTGAGCGTCGCCACGCGGGAAATAATAGGCCACAATCCCAAGCAACAGCAAGAAGGCCGAGAAGTTAGTTCACGTCTGACCTCACTTCGCCGAGAGGCAGCGATCCTCGATATTATAATAGTATCGCTCCCGCTCCTTAACAGCACGAGTTCCAATTGGTTGTTAATACCTCGAAAATTAGTTTGTCCTAGGTGCGCGCGTAGGTCCAAATATAAAAACTGCAGGCCACCCAAAACCGTGAACAATATGCCCGACCGGTCCACGACAAAATCGTCTACTACGCGCTTACCTTGCTCGACCATCACGTCGCTTCTCATCGCCAAATAGCGCCGGCCAGATCCTCACCTTTCGGCCTGGAACGTATGCCTTACAGTACGATCGTCTTAGCCCAAACTGCTACACCTCCTTCGTCTAGACTAACTCGCCCCGTACGCTTGACTGTTTTGGCTCAAGCCCCCAATTTTGTCACGGGCACTGAGGACACATTCTATAATAACCCATCCAGTTCTTAATCGCGTTCTCAAAGCTTTGGACCGCTCTAAGCGTAGCACCGCCGGGCTGCGGCTGAACCGAGAGTTCAACACCAACTCCAGTTGTTTCAAGTCCAACTGTCTTAGTGAACAAAACGCCAGCCCCTGCCTGCCCATCTCCTCCCAAAACGAAGCCCTCCGCACCTCCGGCAACCGCGGCCGGGCCGGCGTGCAGTCCCCCACCTACGCCAAGCCCCATCCCGTATTGATCATCGCCCAATTTAAACCCAGAGACCGAAGGTCCTTCCTCTCCCCAGGGTTCGACGTCAACAGACCTAATACGCTCGCTAACACCATCCTGAGTGACTACTCCATCCGAATACGTTGCGACACCCAAATCAACTGTGAATGCATCAAGATTGAACATTCCTAGTCTAGCATTCAGATGGAAGTAACTGTCATCAGCCCATTGATTTTCAAGATTGTGGGCAACTCCATTCATAAGTTCGGAATACGCTCCGGTTACAGCGCCATCCTCGAACTTCCCACCGCCCACTACGCTGGCTGTGCCGCCAATCGCGGCCGCTGTTACAGTTTGAGCCGCAACGTTGTCTTCACTCTCGACAATCGGCGAAAACGCTTTGGTAACGGCAGCAGAGCCAAAGCCCGACCAGAAGTTCCCTCCTTGCATGCTTGCCTGTAGACCCCCAACAACACCGTGCGCTACCGTACCCACTGCAAGTCCTGCCGCCTGCGAGCCCGACGCCTGCGCGACACTCATACCTAAACTGCCAGCACCATAGAAAGCAGCCCCAACCACGGCTCCAATGACAGCACCTCGCAATATGTCGCTGATGTCACCCCCATAGAGTGCAGCGTTTAGACCGCCGGAAATCGCTCCGGCCAATATCGCGCCCCCAATACCTCCAGTTGCTACTGTGATTACGACCGCCACTGCAATTACGACGACGGTTTGCCAATGCCGTTCGAGCCAATGCCAAGCCTGCTCAAACGGTCTAGCTATTGCTTGGCCAATTGATTTGATTCCATCCCACACGTCGCCCCAAAAACCGAAACCGGTGGGATCCACTAGGCGAAGAGGATTGTTCAGTACGTAATTGTAGCGATCGTAGTTTTGTGAGTATAGTGGACTTTGAATTTGCGGATCCGCGGAAAGAAACCTTGCGATTGTTGGATCATAAACACGGCCATTCATGTGGATCAGATCTAAATTGTCCAAATGTTCGTGTCCGGTAAATCCACGGTGGAATGTTCCTCCTGTATGTTCCGCGGTCTTCCCAACGGATTTCATATTTTCAAATGGAAGGCAGTTTGCTGTCTGATACGAAAGGTTCTTACCATCAAATGCACACTTCTTGCCCCACGGATCATACGCAAATGCGTTTTCAATATTAGCGTGTTTGTCCGTAACTCGTGTAATTGACCCAATCTCATCTTTCGTGACATAATGAACGACGTCAGATAAATCAGCAATTTTGTCAAATTGCTCTTTTTTTCCACGCAAATTTGCAGGAAATGAACCACCAAACGGATCGAACGCGGTTGCTTCCTCAAGTATTGCTACCAATCCCGTATCTGCGGCAATATAAATTCGGTTTCGTGTTATATCGGGGTGACCAATATGAGAAAAATACTCATCTATGTGCTCATAGCTACCGCTGCTAATTGTTTCCGTAAACATAGCGTGGTCACGAGACCTCATTTTATAACGTGAACCGTCGGGCGCATAATCAAAAGCGGACCACGCTTCGTCGGATTGATACGCTTGTGTCACCAAATTGGCTGAGTCATACGTAAAATGTCCCTTGGGACCAAACGTCATATTTCCATTTGCGTCATATTCAAAATACTCAATTGCTCCGTTTGGGGTGGTGATGCTTTTAACTCCGCCGAACGGTCCACCACCAACATAACTATATGTACCAGTGTCAGATTTGCTTTTTATGCGTCCAGCGCTGTCAAAAGTATACACTCCAGCACTTGAACTATTTACCATCCATGATTTCAAGCGATAGAGGGGATCATACGTAAACTCCTGTCTCACACCAAACTCAGATTTTTCCCGTAAATTTCCAGCTAGATCATATTGCAGCGAAAGATGGGAAAGATCTGACCCGTCTTCTTTTGTAGTTCTAATGTCCCTCTCAAAACCAGCGAGTTCGCTGAAGGCGTGTTTCGTTTTAAGTCCGTTGCCATACGTCTCCAGTGTAATGCGGCCATACTGGTCACGGTCATTTGCGGTCCAAATCGGCAAGCGATCCTGGAGTAGTGAACTATCGGGATTTTTTGCGGAGACGTCAGCAAGAAAGCCCAATGAATCATATTTATTAAAGGTCGCAAAGCCACCAGGGTAATAAACCTCTCTAATTCTGTTGTTTATATCATAAGTCAAAGAAATTCCGTAAACTTCTCGGCCTACGCGGCTCCCTTTTCGAGTTACTCGTCCGATCGAATCATACGAATAGGTTTCCTCATAGTCGTCCGATCCACGCACAGACGATAAGCGGCCCACTGCAAACGGACCGGTATCATAGACGTAAGTGGTTTGCTTATCAGGAGCATAACGATTCAGGGGGCGACCTTCGGTATCATATTCAGTGGTCGTTGTTTGCCCTCGAGCGTCACGTTGCCAGACTAACGAGCCAAACGCATCATATCTATACTGCCAGTGACCCAAGTCAGAGTCGATAGAGTCGATACGATTCCCAATGCCATCGTAAACAAGTTCTACGGTGCGCCCTCCCGGACTCGTTGTCTTTATTAGACGATCGCCGGGGCCATATGAAAATTGAACTACACCTCCACCTGCATCGACAGTTTGAATAGTTCGCCCCTTCAAGTCTTTAATAACCTTTCTTGAAGTGACGTCCAATATTCCTCCAGATGGCGCCCGCACTAGTTCGGACACCTCGGTTACAAGCCCATTGTAGTTCGTGTTCGTAAACCCTCCATCCGGCCGACTCGTGTGTATTGGTCGGTTTAACAGGTCATAAGTCGTCTTAGTCTCGTACTGTCGGTCCCCTTCGAAATATGGGAAGGTTGATTTCACCTGTCGACCGAGCGTGTCATATTCAAAATCCGTGAGCACGTTTCGGTTGTTAAATCCGACTGTGAAAGTTCTTAGCGTTCTACCAGAAGCGTCGAACCAAACACGGCTAGGTGGCAAATTGTCGATCGTCGTAGTGATCTTTAAAGCGACTTCGGCGCCGAAAACTGTTTCGCCTGCTCCAAAATCACGCGCCACTTGCTTTATTAGGCCACTTGGGTTGGTGCTACTTATTTCCTGTCCAAATGCATCATAGATTGTACTGCCGGTCGCTCCATTTGCATCCGACACCTGGGTGACCAGACCAAGTATAGGGTGAAACTTGCGTGTGTTTCGATGTCCCAGCGAATCAATTTCAGCAATAACTAGGCGCCCTTGAGGGTCGTATTCCATGAAATTGCTGCGCGGCTTTTCTTTTGTTGCAGTTCGTAGCGAGGCGTTTACATTGCCGAACCGGTCATGCTGATATTCTGTCGTCACAGCAAGCGGGTCACCGATATTTGCAGTTGCCGCAACAAGGACGCCTGTGTGCTCGTCGTATCGAAAGACTGAAGAATTGGACGCGTAATCGGACACATGATCCGTTGGACCAGGGGCCGCACATTTTGCACTAATGTTTTTGTTGGCATGAGTCACGTCTGCCCGCGTTAGCCGACCGATGAACCAAACATTTGGGTCGATATTTTGTTGTGATGGAAGAAACTCATTGCGAGTCCACATCCAACTCTTATCTCCATAGACAATACAGCTATCGACTAGATTGTTATATGTGTCGAACGTATCAGTTTCGAGTGTCTGGCTGATCACGGCGTCAGTCAGGTCATGGTTTACAGACTGGGTATTTGCAAGCACAACTCTCGCCAATCTGCCCGCTCCAGGTGTTGGAATGATTTCGTAATCGTTCTTAGTGTCTGATAGCGTGCGCGCCTCAAAAGTTGATATTTCTTGTTTGCTGCGTCCGTTACGATAAAAATCTTGATAGAGATCGACGCGCTCTTCGATATTCGGGATACTATCCACAAAGCTGCTCGCGAAACGGGTCTCAAATCCCAACACGGAACCTGAAGTCACATCAAATCGAAAGCCGCTATACCGATATGATGTATCCAATCGCTTGCTTGGTCCGTCGATTACTGAAAACATTGACACCGCATACATTGTTGGGACATGGCTGATTACTGGGTAATCAGAGATTGGGCTGGGCTCGTAGAATTGAGTCCCCACCGCTTCGCCGCCGCGAAGGGTCAATAGCGACCGATATGTATATTCGATGCGCTGTCCGGTCCCGTTGGTGACTTCTGATAAAGTATCAGCCCGACTTCCAATATTTAAGTAGGCGCCTTTTTGGGCGTTACCATCTTTGTCTTTCCAACTCTTCAGGAGATCCGGAAGACCGTTACCGTCAACGTCCACAAAACGAACGCCAAGGTCATTTCCGTCACCATCGACTAGTTGCTCGGGCGGGGCGAACGCATCATTTCTCGTAGACCAACCGCGACCAGTATTTAGATACGCACCTTTCGCATCAGGTCGTGCGAAGACAAGGTCTATTAGACCATCACCATTAAGATCAACAAGTCGGTAACCGCCACCTTTACTTGAGTTTGACAGCGCATCAACTGGCAACTGATAAGCTTTGGCAACAGGATCGTTGGGATCGAGCCAACCTGGCCCCTTGTTGAGGTATACTCCGTATATATTTTGTCCGCCGACCCGGTGGCTTGGTACGATATCGATAAGCCCATCGCCGTTAAGATCCACAAAATCGATTTGGGTACCCTTGTCCGTCAGATCGATATCAAATGCAATTGGTGGCAGCATCTCCTGCGGAAGCGCCTGCCATCCATTGCCTGTATTTAGAAATACACCGGCGCAATTTCCTAGCACGGGTATCTTTGGGGGTATTTTAGGAAGCGGTTGCGCGGGGGTACTCGCCGGATTGTCGATCGCGACGTTCAAGCAACCTCGATTGACTTCGCCAAATGGATTTGGATTGAATCGGTACCAAAAGACGATGCTGAGAAGTCCGTTTCCCGTTATATCCATTAGTTGGACGCGCAAATCGCGATAGTACGCTGAACCCGCCCCCGGCGTCTCGTATCCTACGTCCCCAGCATAGCGTGAGACAAAGGGGACAGGGGGTAGAAAGCGGCCACTGGTGTCAAGTGCCCATCCGGTACCGGTGTTCAGGTAGACTGCGCGATGAAGCGAACCGTCCGCCTCGCGGCGAGAGACAATAAGATCTACTCGCCCGTCGCCATTCACATCGAAAAATCTAACTCCGAGATCGCCAAGATCATCCGCCGCAAAGTCCTCCGGCGGCGCGTACGATAGCGCGGGGTCGTTGACCCACACGGTGTCGCTGTTTCCTGGAACGTTTTTGCGAAAAATCCGCGTTCCGCCGTATGCATACATGAAATCGGGCACGCCGTGGCCTGTTACGTCGACCAACATGCCCGTAATGCCCGCCTTGCTTCGGCTGAGCGGAGCGCCATCCGGGAGAGCAAGGCGCGGGTCCTCAACCCAGCCATTCGCAGTATTTAATTTCGCTGTCTTAGTCTCTACTCCGTTGTTGTCGACGTGATATCCGATTAGATCAGCTAATCCGTCGCCGTTGAGGTCTACGAATTGAAGTGGAATTGCATCCTTTTTGTCTTGCGCAAATGCTATCGACGGAACAAATTGGTTATACCTCTTCCAGCCTGGAGCTTGATTGAGCAGAGCGAAGGTTGATAGGTTCGCCGTGATTGGCAACAGGATCAAATCTGCTCTACCAGACTGCTGCAAAACAGGCAACGTAATGTAAGACCCACCAACGCGCGAGTCGGACATGCCAACGTAATCGTATGACGTGTCACGTACCCATTGAGAGGAAGCACCATTGTACTGGTACGCTGCAAAATCGTTCGATGGTGAATCCAAAAATTGTACTAACAGTTCGTCATTCCCTCCTCCATTGACGTTAGCTCCATACAGCCCGGCCACTGTTCCGTCGAAAACTGATATGTCAATTGCTGAGCGCTGTGCGGGAGGTAAATCCAAAGCTGCAGTGGCCCCCCAACTTAGATCCACTAGGCTGTCTTTATCGTCCTTAATCAATCGGACAACCAGATGGTCACATGATCCAGCATGAAGCTTCGTCACAGATTTTATTTGCTTGTCAAAATGTTCCACACGTCGAGTATTAAGTGTAGTCAAACTTCCCACTTCATCAAGTCGAGCAACTTCAATTGTTCCAGAAGATTTATCAATTATGACTAGATCGTCCCTCCCCCCACATGCAACGTCAGCAAGTTGGACCACTAGTCGCGATGAATTAGGCGTCTGAATATTGCGAGCTACGACTTCTGATATCCACTGACCAGAGTTGAAATACCATAGTAGTACCGAACTATCATCGCCTGATAACGTCATTAAACGTGAAGATCCGTTCAGCTTTTTTATCGCGACCGCTTCGGCTTTTACTTGGCCGTTAACTACTAAAGGCGTTGGGAAAGCAAATTCCGGAGCCTTTTCCCATTTTGTACCGTTTACCAGACGGTATGCTTTTACTTCGGCACCAACAGGCTCACGCGTTATCAGTAGATCTTTGTTTCCGTCACCATCAACGTCGAAAAAGATTGTCCCTTGGTCGCTTTCCGACGGCCCTCCTACTGCTGTGGGAAGCGCAAGGTCGGGTTTGGCAGCCCATTGACCGTTTTCAAATCTGTAAGTTGACGCAATCAGGCGGCCCCCTAAGTTTGCTGAATACATAATATCGGGCTTGCCGCTACCAGTTAAATCGATAAATCGGTATCCATCGCTCAGCGTGGCTTGAGCCGAAAACGCTTCTGGAAGTTCGTAGTTTGATTGTTTTTGCCAGCTTGGCGTTGGATCAAGATATCGGAACTTCGTGGGCCGATGGCGAACATCGCCCGAACCGAGGTCAGAGCCTGTCTCCACGACGCTGGCTAGGCGTCGACCGCCAAAACGCCCCGTTTCTTCGTATTGAAGCTGGTACTTTCGGTAGCGCTCGTTTTGAATTTTAGATTCAATCGTGGTCAAAACCAAAGAACGTTCGATTCGCTGCCCTCCAATAAAAGAAATCGTAGCCGGAGTCTGTGTATAAGTAAATTCAACCGATGCATAAGCAGGGAGGTGTTGCTGTAGATTTTCAGTATAGTCGACTCTTTCAAGAGCCCAATCGCCCTTACCAGTGTCTTTATATCTAAAGTGTATAGAATTGCCAAAGGTGTCATCGACTTGATCACACGCCCACACGAATACACCGCCGTCAGCAGTCTTAACGCGCGCCCTGTAGTACATACGCAATCCAGCTTTGGTACGCGCGATAAAAGTCAGACCGTCGGCATTTGTTATAGCTTCAACTCGAGTTTGATCGTCGACTACCTTGGCGAAGAAATTGCTCCCCTGTAACGATGGTACAAGTCTAACACCATCCAAGGCGAAGGCTCCGTTGCTGGAGAAATCTATCGCGCCAGGATGGCCGTCCAGAAACGTTGTGCGATTTGTGAGAGTTATCGTCGATATTCCAATTAAAGTCCATCCCAACCCTGTGGAACTAGGGCCTGCATTGCTGTCATACGAAAGGAAAAGCTTTGGCGCCATTCCTGCTGTCCCGGAGGGAACATTGATAGGAATGTTGTATTGCGCAGATCCGGACAACGACACTGTGCCATTGCCAGCAATAGTTCCTGGTGTTTCTTGCGCTGCAGCACATGATTGAAATAAGCGACTGGCAAAAAGCACTGCCCATACAATCACCACGGCAATCGCACGGCACCTGGCGAGCACAGTCATGGCCCCCTCCATGAACTAACTTTGCGGTAGCGTTTCACGACTCAATGAAACAGGCAAGCGCCTCGGCGAACTGGCCAACGCTCGGCCCACAGGCATCTTCGTTGCGAGCGGTAGCTTCAGGTCGCGCGCTTCCCTTGGTGCCCATCGTGAAGGGACGCCTTACTCGGTTGGCGGCTAGGATTTCCTCGGTATCACCCTCGCCAAAACATTCGCGCTGCCGCCGACGTCGTTGGATGCTCGCGATTGCGGAGTTGGAGGACGACAAGATAAGCCAACCAGCGCAGGGCGCTTTATGGCGCAGGAGATATTAACCCGCCGACTACCTCGACGAAGGCACGGGCGTAGCGGATCGCCTCAGTGAGTTTGCTCGTCGTGCTGATGAGCGCGACGTTTGTGCGCAGCCGGGTCGAGTTCGGGGTTGATTGGAAGCGACCTCTCTTGGCGCGCCGTGCGGCGCTCTTGAGGATCGCGGACGCCAATGTCCCACTTTGTGCCGCTGAGTTGGGCGATGTGTTGCAAAGCCTCGGGAAATATGGGTGAAGCCTCGGCGATGGCGCGATCATAGAAACGACGCCGGACAAAAGCTTCCCCATGGCGGGGGGAACTCGTCCTTTTCGGCAAGCGCCCGATATCCGACGTAGCCGTCGATCTGCCGCACGCCTTTGAAGCCGCGAGATGCGCGACGGCGACGCCGTCTGGTCGGGGCGTAGCCACAGGCGACCTTCGGCGGATCCCGCAAACGGCCCCAACTAGACGCTTAACGCGTTAGACCCTTTCGACTGAGTCGATCAGAAGAGGTCGAAACAACCACCTCGCTCACCTTGCCGGAGATGAACAACAACAGTGTTGAGTCTAATCAACTTTCTTTCTTAAGCTTGCATTTTGCTTCCTTGATCGCGAACCGTTAGACGGACTAGGCTCCTTCAACTGAGCAAGATCTATCAAGCTCACATGTTGCCACCATTGTCGACCAAACCGAACGTTGGAATCGATTAAATTAAGTGCGTCAAGAAGAATTTGACGTCCGGCGCTCGTATCAAGTTCTTTCCCCTTCCACTCAGCAGTCCAAAAATCGTCTGGTATTCGTGTGAGCACACGATCCAGGTATTCGTACAGAACGACATCGTCCGTAAAATCGACAGGCGACTCCATCATCCTCTGTGCAGCAATAAGGCTATCAAGGATATAAATTGTGAGCGCGACGATGGAGGCTTTCTCCAACAAATGGCTTCGACTCTGCGGTCTATTCTCGTGCCACACCTTTTTTTTGAGCCGTGCGACGCGAGACCAGATCGCGAGAAAGAAATCGGTTTCCAATTCCTCAATGTTTAGTAGCGCCGTGCGATTTCTAGTTTCTTCAAGCGCAGCTTCGATTGCGTTCGGCGCAATGAATCCTTCTTCATTAGTTGGGAATTTTAGCATTCCCGCGAAAGGGTCGGATGAATCGACGAGCCGAAAATCGTCGAACTTGGCATCTTTCAAGCCTAGCGTCGTGCCTGCGCTCAATATTAAGCGTTCGTTTAAGTCCTCCTTGTCATAGGACAAGCTTAATGCAGCAATATGATCCCTCGAAACCCTCGACGCGCTGTTATTTATCACGACAAACTGAAACGCGCGTTCCGCATCATCTCCGCCCAAAAATGCAACAATATTTAGACGAACGTCATCAGGGTGCTGGGCCGCCCCAAAAACACGATGTTGGCCATCAATAATCAAGCCCGGTACCCGATGCTTAGAAGCGGAAATCGTCAGCAAACCATGGCTGCCGCCTTCGCTGCCATCGGAATTTGCCCGGAACGAAACGTTCTTGTCGTCGAGCGATACAACTATTGCAGTCGGGATGGTATTGCGCTTATCGTTGACTAGAAAGCGGACGACTTTATTCACCTTCAGTTTTTTAAGCGGGCGCTGGGCACCCAGAACATTGTTCGGTTCTAACCGGTCGACGGACGCCCACTCGAGGATCTCAGTTGCAGGCGCGTGGAAAAGTATGAAGCGCGGTGATCCGGAGCTTTTTCGCTGAGAAAACGCCAAAGCATCATATTTGAACTGCCTGTTTGTAATTTTCACCATTACGCCGTTTTCCTTATGTATTCTAGTAATTCGAAATAGGTACGGTGACGGCCATCGTCGAAAGCGATCGTTGGGAAAAGCGGCGCTGCTGATACCGCAGCCTGTTTCAAAGTAAGCAGCTTCATGCGTCCATTCCGGCCTGCTGCCTCGTCCATTAGTTTGACCATACCGAGTGAAACCCGAAGAGGCATGGGGGGATTCTTGCTCGTATCGTTTTTGTAGTCCGTCGCCTGAACGGGTCCCCAAGCCCACGTCACTGAGTTTTCGCGTCCGAGATTGCACTTCCTGCAAGCTGCAATGAGGTTCTCCTCGTTTGAGCCTCCGCCGAGGCTAAGAGGCCACAGGTGCTCAACGGTTGCCCTATCGACGTCGTCGCCTTTCTGGGTCAATTGGCGGCCGCACATGTAACATCGGCCCATTTCTTCGCGAATTTTTTTGGCCAACGCGGGCGCCGGCGGTCTAGCCTCGGTGCTTACTTTCGCGGCCAGTTTTAAACGCTCACAGAATCGGCGATCCACAACCAAGGCCGACGAAACAAATCCTTGCCTCGCAAGGTATTTACCGAAGTGCAAAGGCTGAAGATGGCCTGCCTGAGGAAGCGAGAACACTGCGCCCCTCAAAGCTCGGAAGAAAATTTCAAGCGATGCATGAAGGCGAGAAAATTCAACAAACAAGTCTCCCGAATAAAGGGAGTCCATCGAGTGGGGAGGTGGAATGGCAAGTGTCAAATGACGGCCGAAATACTGATAGGCATGAAGAAATGTCTCTTCTCCTAACGTCGCCGGTTTCCAAAGCATAGCGGTAGATGACTTCGATGTTAGAGCCGGGAAACCCATAGCATGTAAGGCGGCTCTGACGCACGCAATCCGCCTAAATTTGCTACCGAGCGTCGCACAGGCCAGATCGAAAAGTCCACACCCGTACCGAGGCCCATTGCGATCCACAGGAGGGCGGTCGCGATCAGAAAATGGCCGGCCGCCGCATTCCGCGATTGTGCGCCCTACCACGGACGATTCAGGCGGCCGCCGTTAAGAGGCCGATACAGGGCGCCAACGATCCATGCGGCCGGCCAGCCCGTATCGGGGCCGCCAGCGCCCGCGCAACTGCACAAAAGCTCGCGATCAGTCGCGTTAGTGGCCGGCGATCATCCCTCCATGACGTGCAGAATCTCGCCCGTCACAATGGTGCGCTCTCGAGATAAAGGGCTGCCTGCGCAATATCTGCAATTTCACCCATTCGGCCCATCGGATGGAACGCGCCAAAAGATTCATGCATCTCCGGCGGATTCATTGGAATCTTAATGATGCCTGGGGCAACGGCATTCACGCGGATACCGTGCGTGGCGTATTCGATTGCTAGGCTGCGCGCGGCGGCCGCGAGACCCCCCTTGGTGAGTGAGGCGAGCACCATTGGCACGCGGGCGTCGGCATACTCAGCTAGCGACGCCGTTACCCGCACGATTTGGCCGGCCGCCCAGCTTTAACATCTCGGTGATTGCGGCCTGGGTGACGAAGAAGAAGCCATCCAAACTTGTGCGAAGCTTCTGACGATATTGGGCTGCTGAATAGTCGGTGAACGGGCTCGCGATGAAGACGCCTTTGCCCGACACCGGCGAACGCTACATGACGTCGCCGCTGTTTGATGGGATCAACGCCGAGATGGACGAGGCGGAAACCGACCTATCACGATCAACTCCGAGCGCCCAGTACGCTGAAACTTGAGAACCACTCAAAGGCGGGATAGACCCTTTGCGAGCAAAGAGAAGTATTCGAGGGAGGAAATGCCGGTCCCAGCAACTGGGAGGTCGGCCGTTGCGCATCGGGCGATCGAGGAAATAACCGGCTCACAACTCTACGTGTACGGCGTTGATTTGATCGCACATAATTTCTAGCGCGGTAATAAAGTAGCCAGATGCTAGTCGGAGCAGGCATCGTGATATTGCGCTTCGACTCTGACCGCCGGACCATGAGGGCGCAATGCATTATTTCCGACGGGCGGGCGTGGTCCTTTCGCTAACCGCCCTCGTCTTCGGCTTGGCCGGCATCGCGCTTCTCTTCGGCGGCGTTTGGCTGGCCACGATTGGCGGCTCGATCTACTACGTTTTTGCCGGGTTTGGGATTCTAGCGACAGCGGCGCTTCTGATCGCCCGTCGTTCCTCGGCTTTGTGGGTCTATGCGGCCGTACTCATCGGCACGATGATTTGGGCAGCCGTCGAGGTTGGTTTTGACTGGTGGCCCCTCGCCGCTCGCGGCGATATCATATTTCCTCTTGGAATGTGGCTGATCACGCCCTGGATCACCCGCCGATTACACGGCGGCGCTGGGCTTGTGAACAGGGGAGCGCCCATCGCGCTCTTGGCGGCTTTGGCGCTCGCGGTGCTGGTTCTCGTTGTTGGGCTCAGTTCGAACTACCACGACATCGACGGAACCATTGTCGCGAGCGGCGGCGTAGCTAAGGACGACGCGGTCAGCGAGCCCGACGAGGATTGGCGCGCCTATGGGCGTACTCAGTTCGGCCAACGATATTCGCCTCTGACGCAGATCACGCCCTCCAATGTGAGCAAAATGAAAATCGCCTGGACATTCCGGACCGGCGATCTTCCGGGACCCAACGACCCCGTCGAGACGACATTCGAGGTCACGCCGATCAAGGTGCACAACACGCTATACCTATGCTCGCAACATCAGCGTCTGTTTGCCATCGAGGCCAACACGGGCAAGCTTCGCTGGTCATACGATCCAAAAGTTCAGGACAATCCGACATTTCAGCATCTGACCTGTCGCGGAGTCTCCTATTACGAGACTAGGGCTGGCGCGACGAATGTCGACGGTACGCCGGCGCCGAGCGATTGTCAGGGAACAATATTTCTTCCTGTCAACGACGGTCGGATGATCGCATTCAACTCCGAGACCGGAAAACCCTGCGAAAGCTTCGCCGATCATGGAACGCTCGACCTCGAGAACGGGATGGGGGAGAAAACGCCGGGCTTTTACGAGCCGACATCGCCGCCAATCGTGAGCGATAGAATACTCGTCGTCGGCGGCGCGGTCACCGACAACTACTCCTTGCGGGAGCCGTCCGGCGTCGTGCGCGGCTTTGACATCCACACCGGCAAGTTGATCTGGGCTTGGGATTCCGGAAGCGAGGACGAAAACGCGCTGCCGTCGGCGACTCATACCTATACCAACAATTCTCCAAACTCCTGGATGACCGCATCCTACGACGCCAAGCTCGGTCTGATTTATCTCCCAATGGGCGTGAAGACGCCGGATATTTGGGGCGGCCATCGGACCCCGGTCGAGGAACGCTATGCGAGCGCGCTGGTCGCGCTCGATATCAACACCGGAAAACGGGCCTGGTTTTACCAAACCGTGCATCATGATCTCTGGGACATGGACCTGCCGTCGCAGCCAACTCTGGTTGATATTCCGACGGCCGACGGGATAGTGCCCGCTGTCCTGCAGCCCGCCAAGACTGGCAACTTATTTGTGCTTGACCGACGTAGTGGCAAGCTGATCGTACCAGCGCCGGAGCGACCGGTGCCCCAGGGCGCCGCACCCGGCGACCATACAGCGCCGACCCAACCCTTCTCTGAGCTAACATTCCGGCCGGAAGCGAATCTGACGGGCGCGGACATGTGGGGCGCCACGATCTTTGATCAGCTTGCTTGCCGCATTCTGTTCCACCGCATGCGTTATGAAGGAACCTTCACTCCTCCGTCGCTCCAAGGGACGCTTGTGTTCCCCGGCAACCTCGGGATGTTCGAGTGGGGCGGCGTTGCCGTCGATCCTGTCAGGCAGATTGTCCTTGCCAACCCGATGGCCATTCCTTTCGTTTCGAAGCTCCTTCCGCGCAGTGCCGACAATCCGGCAGCGCCGAATGGCTCACACCCGCCCGGTAGTGAAAATGGCGTGCAGCCAATGTACGGCACGCCCTATGGCGTGACGTTAAACGCCTTCCTTTCGCCGCTTGGTATCCCGTGCATGCGGCCGCCCTGGGGATACATGGCGGGGATCGATCTTCGAACAATGAAGATTGTCTGGATGCACAAAAACGGCACGATCCGGGACAGTGCACCAGTGCCCATTCCTCTCAAGCTTGGAGTGCCCACCCTCGGAGGACCCTTGACAACGGCAGGTGGCGTCGCCTTCCTAACCTCGACGCAGGATTATTTCATCCGAGCCTATGACGTCACCAACGGAAACGAGCTTTGGGAGGACCGGCTGCCCGCCGGCGGACAGTCCACACCCATGAGCTACGCGGTCGACGGCAGACAATACGTCGTGACGGCGGCAGGCGGCCACGGATCGTTTGGGACCAAGGCCGGTGACTATGTCATTGCCTATACACTGGGCGAGTAAAGAACAGTCGCGATGGACTTTTCGTGCTTCGTCCAGTCTGTGCGAAGGACGATCATGGCGCGCCTCTCGTATGGAAGCCGCTGGAAGTTGCCGCGATCGGGGAAATTTCTCTTTGGTTGAGCCGTGTCGGGCGCCAAAACCAATCAGTAACAAGCCGTCCTCATTTTGGCCGCAGCCCGGGTAGGCGGCGTGTCGAACTCGGCTCATATCGACCCCCGTGGCTTGGGTAGGTCTTGAGAGTTGTTTGCGTTCACATCCTTTTAAGGACGGACAGCCCGACGGCAGCGCTCCCGCGCGAATATGCATCGAAACGGCCATCTTAAAAGCAAGTACCCTTGGAGGCCGTTCTCGCCGCATCTACTTGTGCTAAGTCGGAGGCCCTAGAGGGCGCGATGGCCGAGACCCGGAAAATTGCGGCAATCCTCGCCGCCGATGTCGTTGGCTTCAGTCGCATGGCGAGTGCGGACGAAGACCGCACGCTCGCGAGGCTGAGGACACTACGCGCCGACCTCATCGATCCTACCGTAGCGGCCCAAAACGGGCGTGTGTTCAAGCGCACCGGCGACGGCGCGCTAATCGAGTTTCGCAGCGTGGTAGAGGCGGTGCGCTGCGCCGTCGCCATCCAGAAGGCGATGCTCGAACTTAACTCGGGCCTGGCCGACGATCAGCGCGTTGATTTTCGCATCGGTATTCACCTGGGCGATGTCGTCGAAGAAAACGACGGCGACGTGATGGGTGACGGCGTGAACATCGCAGCGAGGTTAGAGAGTGTCGCCGCTCCGGGCGCGATCTGCTTATCCGAGGATGCCTACCGTCAGGTGAAAGGGCGGCTCGATTTCGCCGTCACCGATCTCGGCCCGACGCAACTCAAGAATATCGCAGAGCCAGTCAGGGCCTATTCGCTCGAAGTCGGTATGCCGGCGCTGACGAAACGCGTGACGCAGTCGAGGCAGCCCGAGTCAAAGACGCGATCGTTGTTGGTGCTGTTGATCGCCAGCATCTTCGCGCTCGTCGTTCTTGCCGGCGGAGCCTGGTATTTGGCCGCCGGAAACCGCCTTGCGACCGCCGTCGCGGCCAACCCGCCGCCTGCGCATCTTTCCATTGTTGTGCTTCCCTTCACAAATCTCTCGGGCGATCCGGCGCAGGACTATTTCGTCGACAGCATAACCGACAACCTGACGACCGAAATCTCGCGGATCCGCGACAGTTTCGTCATTGCGCGCAATACGGCCTTCACGTTCGAGGGAAAGAGCGTCGACGCCAAGGAGATCGGCAAGCGCCTCGGCTTTCGCTACGTGCTCGAAGGCTCGGTGCAGCGCGAGCACAACCGGGTGCGCGTCAACGCGCAACTGATTGACGCGGAAACCGGCGCGCATGTATGGGCGGATCGGTTCGAGGAAGACATCGCCGACCTATTCAAGCTGCAAGACCAGGTGGTCGCGCGATTGGCGAACGCCTTGAACTACGAACTCGTCCGAGCGGAAGCCGAAGCGAACGCCCACTCCAAAAACCCTGATGTCATCGACCTCGACATGCGCGGCACGGAAGCGCTTTGGCGGTCGCAGCAGCAGCCGACCAAGGAGAGCAATCTCGCCACGCGAGCCTTGTTCGAACAGTCGCTCAAGCTCGACCCCGATGACGCCACGGCGTTGGCTGGGTCGGCCGCTACCTATTTGATTGACTACGCTTACGGTTGGGCAAACCCCGAGACCGATTATGAGGCAAAAGTGCTCGGGCAGGCCGATCAGGCGATTGCGCTCGCGCCCCGCACCGCGTGGAACTACTCGGCAAAAGTCAATTGGTTGACACTGACAGGTCGCGCGAAAGAGGGGCTCCGCGTCGCCGACGCCGAGGTCGCGGTCAATCCAAATTACGCGGCCGCTTATTCATATCGCGCTAACGCTCACAGGTTTTTACACGAGTTCGAACAAGCAAAATCCGACCTGCAGCAGGCTATACGCCTGAGCCCGCTCGATCCCAGAATGGGAGCGTTTCTGGACAAACTGGGGTGGGTCGAACTCGGCCTCGGACACTTTGACGCCGCAGTGGAAGCCAGCAGTAAGGCGATCGACGCCGGTTCAAAGGTGTGGTTCACCTATCTATGTTTGGCCATCGGGCAAGCGCTAAAAGGTGATATCGACGACGCGAAGACGGCGTGGATTGAGGCTCGCCGCCTCAACCCCAAGCTGAACGTCAAATATGTGACGGGGAGCAAGTTGTTCGCGGATTACTCGCCGGCATGGTACGACGCGCTGCGCAAAGTAGGGCTGCCAGAAGAATGACCGCGACCCGCCGCCTCGCCGCGATCGTGGCCATTGACGTTATCGGTTACTCGCGCCTGATGGGCCAGGACGAGGCCGGTACAGCGCTCATCATTCGTGAACATCGCGAGGCCGCAAGGCCGATCGTCGCCGGATTTAGCGGGCGGATAGTCAAAACGATGGGAGACGGCCTACTGCTGGAGTTTACGTCCGTTGTCGCTGCCGTCGAATGCGCGATTGCGATCCAGACGCTGATGATCAAGCGAAATGTCGACGTGCCTAAGACCAAGCGCGTTGTGTACCGCGTAGGCGTCAAACTCGGCGATGTGCTGATCGAAGGAGACGATATCCTTGGCGATGGCGTCAACATTGCTGCGCGGCTCAAAGGAATTTGCGAGCCAGGTGGCGTGCTGATTTTCGGCGCAGCGCACGACCACGTGCGCGGCAAGATCGACGCCGATTTTACGGACCTCGGCGACCAGGCGCTGAAAAACATCGCGCTTCCGGTCAAAGCCTACGGGGTGAAAATCCGAGAGGCGAACGTTCCGTCAGTTACGTCCAGCCAAACTCCAGATCGCCCAGGACCACCGCGCCTGTCGATCGTCGTTTTACCATTCGCCAACATCGGAGGTGAGGTTGAGCAGGACTACTTCGTTGACGGAGTAACTGAGAGCCTGACCACCGATCTCTCGCGGATAGGCGGTTCTTTTGTGATCGGACGCAACACAGCGTTTACTTACAAGGGCAAGCCCGCCAACCTCCGACAGATTGGTCGCGAGTTGAATGTCCGCTACGTTCTGGAAGGCAGCGTTCAACGCAGCGGCAACCGGATGCGCGTAAATGTCCAACTTATCGATGCCGAAACGGGCCCTATTTTACTGCGATTCATCGCTGCCAAAGCCGAGAGAGTAAGACTACGACTTCCTTCACCGCACCTAATCGACTCGCCGGGTCGTTTTCGACTTTCCGCCGAAACAAAACGTTAGCCAGTCCTTTCGTAACGTCGGCCAAGTCTCGCAACCGAAGATTGCCCGGCATTGATCGCTGCGGCATGTTAGAGTGGATCTGCGGGGGTTAAACGATGTTTCGGGTTAGGGTTCGGACGCAGGGGCTATTGACGACTTTAGCGGTCGTCGGCGGCCTGATCACGACGGTCTCAGCGGCGCGAGCGGACTATACATTCTCAACCGCCGAGGCAGTTTTTCGAAACGAGTCCATTGAGGACCGAGTGCGACTACAACTCTTGTTGGCAGCCAGTGGCTACGTAAATTCCGTCCCGATGGTCGAGTTCAGCCGGCACACTTTTGCGGGCATCCAGGCGTTCCAGATCGACAACGGCTTCCCAAACACAGGAGAGGTCGAAAGCAATCCCGAGGAGATCGTTCGCCTGCGCCGGATTGGCGGCGAGATGTTGGACTTCTGGGGCTTCACTGTAATTCAACATCCAAGCAGCCAGGTACGGCTTTGGGTTCCGGGCAACCTGGGCCTAAATCGGCAGACTTCGCGATACGGCTACGTCTACACCGACCCCGCCCGGCGCATCGGTATTCAGTTTATGAGTTTCCCGAACCTCGCCGTCGCGAACTCGCTGAGATCGACGCTAAAATGGTTCGCGGACCAGGGCGCGTACATCGACTACAAGGTCGCCAAAGAGGACTGGTTCGTCGTCTCGGCGTCGACGCCCGACGGGCAGGATTGGTACGCCCGGTACCACCAGGACGGGGCGGCTACTACCGGTTTTACCCTGGCTTGGAACAACGCGAATAGGAATATACACGGCGAACGGATTGCGACCCTCATGTCCGCGTCGCTCTGGGCGGATCGGACCGGGGCGCCGATGCTGACCCCGTGGCAACTACGCGAAGGACATCCGCCGCCATCCCCGGACGTCGCGAGCCGCGAAGTCGGCGCGCCGCCTCCGGTGAAGCCGCTGGAGTCGCCACAGCCTAAAGTCGCCGATGTGCCGGAAAAGACAGGTGTCTCGACTGGGACGGGATTCTTTGTCGATGACAGCGGTGATCTTCTGACAAACAACCATGTGATTGACGGGTGCAGCGACATCAAAGTCAGGATGCCAGACAAAACGATTGTGGCGGCGAAGACGATTGCGCGTGACGCCGCCAATGATTTGGCGCTCCTAAAAGTGGACGGCGTCACGCCCAAGGCCGCTTCGTTCCGACCCGATGCGAAGCTCGGCGAGCCCGTTGCGGCGTTCGGCTTCCCGCACGCCGACATAATGTCATCGTCAGGCAGTTTCACCCTTGGTAGTGTGACCTCGATGAGCGGCCTCGGGGACGACAGCCGCTACGTTCAGATTTCGGCGCCGGTGCAAGCTGGCAACAGCGGTGGACCGCTCTTTGACTACGACGGCAATGTCATCGGCGTAGTCTCGGCCAAGTTGAACGCGATTAAGATGGCTGTCGCTACCGACGATCTTCCCCAAAACGTAAACTTCGCGATTAAAGGCTATGTGATCGCGTCTTTCCTGGATGCGAACAAGGTCAAGCCGAACCCCCCGGAGCACCGCGAGAAGCTGATGGAAACGACTGCGATAGCAGAGGTCGCGCAGGGGATCAGTGCATTTGTTGTCTGCCGTTAGAGGCGCGCGTAGGGATGCCTTAAGCGGTCGTCTTCACTGTGTCAGAAGCGTCGATTGCCCAGATATTCGGGTAGATCGACTGGCGAGAAACGGCGCGCTTTGTGAGAACACGAATGAGATTGGTTGACCTGCGACAGCGTGATGATTGTAAGTATTTGTGTTTACGCGGCTGGCGGCTGCCAAATCGCAATGGTTGGCGATATTAGGTTTGTCGTCATGTGCTTTTTTGCTGGTTGATTGTCGACCTCATTAGCTAGAGGCTCATCTTGGTGCCAATGAGTGTCGCCGAGGCGATCAGTATATCTCGGCGACTTCGATGTCCGAGGCAGCACGCATCTGCCATTCACCGTTCATGAGTTAGTTGAGCAAATGCGAACGGGGTTTTATCGCCCCGTTCGCGGATATTTTTATCCTTTAGTTGAAGCAGCGTGAAGGGCTGACGCAACCAGTTTCAGCGATGTACTGTGTAATGGCGTCAGGCTCGTAACGGATTCGATTCCCCTCCCCATTGAATGCCGGCCCGATTCGGCTTCGCTGCATGTTGCGCAAGCGAAACGGACGAAGTCCCAAAATGCGTGCGGCGTTCGTCGTGGAGATCATTTGCGTTGGGTGTTTGATATTCGACATGTTTGTTTGACCTACTGGCGCAAAGCGCGCTTGGCGGTCGGACTCGGTGCGAGTTGACCATACGCGATTAACAAGACGGTCAGTTTGGCAAATCCTGCCGCCGAGACAGTACCGGCACAGCGGCGGCAAGGGTCAATCAGGGTCGGTCGGAAGACTCGATTTTGTTGCCTCTGCGGTTTCTGGTGACCCGCGAATGCCGTCTGATATGGCCCGCACTATTTTGACGTCAGGCTTCGCGCTGATCACGGTGTGCTGCATGGACCGCGACTAATCACCCGATTGACCTGGAGACTCTTCCAACTACGCCGCGCCCGACATCGATCCGCTCGCGAATTGCAACGATGTCTAGCCCTGCGATAAGTACTGCCGTGGCGGAACGCCGAGAAGGCGCTTGAACATCGTAGTGAAGGCGGCAGGATTGTCGTAGCCGAAAGCCATCGCAACGCTGGTTACGGACTCGCCGGCTGTCAGTTTTGGCAGCGCCGCGACCAGGCAGGCCTGTTGACGCCATGCGGCGAAACTGAGACCTGTTTGATCCCGAAACACGCGCGTAAACGTCCGTCGACTCGCGCCGATCGCAGACCGCCAGTCATCGATCGTGTCATGCGCTTTGGGGTTACGCAGAAAGGCGCGGCAGAGATCGGCAAGATCGGTGCGTTGCGGCAGTGGCAGCGAGAGCGGTAGCGCCGGTAGCTGCCGCATCTCGTGCAAGATCAAGGTCATCAGCGCGCCAGCGCGACCCTCAAGCTCATAGAGCAGCGGCAGGCTCAAAGACTCGGTGAGCAGACTGCGCATGAACGGCGAAACGCCAACCACCTGGCAGCGGTTGGGCATGGCCGCCGTCACGGAGCGCTCGAGATAGAGACTCTGCATGCGCAGCGCGCCGACGCCGGCAACCTGATGCATCGTTCTCGGCGGGATCCACATACCGCGCTGTGGCGGCATGACCCAGGCGCCTTCGGTCGTCGTCAGCACAAGCGCGCCGGTGGCGCTGGAAAGGAATTGGCCTCGGCGATGGCTGTGCGGGGCGATGAAGTGACCATCGGGATAGTCGTTCCCGACCGCGACGATGGGGCGCGGCGTGTCTTCGACGGCGTCGATCCGGATGCCACGAACCATCTTGGCCCACTCGCGTAAGCAGAAGGCCCGAAAGCGGTGGCGGGCCAGAAAGGATCGTTTATCATGGCGGCTCGGATAGCCAAGCGAGGTTTTCGTGAGCGCAACCGCCATAAGCCGGCCGGTTTCGACCGGCGTCGTCGTTCCGGTGCTCGGCGCGGTGAGCGTGTGCCACATGCTGAACGACATGCTGCAGGCGCTGTTGCCCGCGACCTATCCGATCCTGCGCGGCGACTTCAATTTGAGCTTCACGGAGGTCGGCGCGCTTACCCTGGTCTACCAGGTGACGGGCTCCATTTTGCAGCCGCTTATCGGGCTCTACACCGACAGCCGGCCGCAGCCGTATTCGCTGCCATTTGCGATGTTGTCGACGATGGCGGGGCTGCTGACGCTCGCCTTTGCGCCGGGCTACGCGATGCTGCTCGTCGGCGCCGCGTTGCTCGGAATTGGCTCCTCCGTCTTCCACCCCGAATCCTCGCGCATTGCGCGTCTGTCTTCCGGCGGGGCGCACGGGCTCGCGCAGTCCGTGTTCCAGGTCGGCGGCAATTTCGGTTCGGCGTTAGGGCCATTGATGGCGGCCTATGTCATCCTGCCGCGCGGCCAGCACGGCCTGGCCTGGTTCGCTCTCGTCGCGATCGGCGGCATGGTCATCCTGACGGGCCTCAGCCACTGGTACAGCAGCAAAGGGCACGCGCGACGGCTGGCGAAGAGCGCCGTAACGCGGCATCCCTCGGTCAGGGGGGCCCACCAAGTCCGGCTCGCGATGTCGGTGCTGGTGTCGCTGATTTTCTCAAAATACATCTATCTCGCCAGCATCACCAACTTCTACACGTTCTACATGATGCAGCGCTTCGGGCTGACGACGCAGAGCGCGCAAATCTGCCAATTCGTCTTCTTCGCGGCCGTCGCCACCGGCACCGTGATCGGGGGCCCGGTCGGGGACCGCATCGGCCGCAAGAAGGTGATCTGGACCTCCATTCTCGGCGTGCTGCCGTTCACGCTGGCGCTGCCCTACGTCGGGCTCGAGGCGACGATCGCGCTCAGCGTAGTGATCGGCGTGGTCATCTCCTCCGCATTCCCCGCGATTGTGGTTTATGCTCAGGAACTGATCCCTGGTCGTACCGGAATGATCTCCGGCTTGTTTTTCGGCCTGATATTCGGCGTTGGCGGCATCGGCGCGGCAGCGCTCGGGACCTTGGCCGATCGGGCAGGGATCGGCTTCGTCTATCAGATCTGCTCATTTCTGCCGCTGATCGGCCTGCTGACGGCCCTGCTGCCAAACATCGAGAGTACGGCACACAAGCGGCGCGAAGCGGGCGTCTAACGTCGAACCCTGAGTCCAGTGAAGCTACGCTCCTGCGACGCCGAATCACGAGGAAGGGCAGCGACCGTCATGGAGGGCCGCTTGACAACGTAGCTGACGCAGTCGCCGCACCGATCCTTGACGAATCGGCCAACGTCATCAGGCTCAGTTTTTGACGCCTGATCCCCGCCTCGCACTTGCCTATGCAGCCGAGGGCGGAGGTCAAGACGGGACGCGCGTTGGCGTTGATAGAACGCGCACGACGACTGCCTACCCAACGAGTTTCGGTTTGTCCCGCATCACGACAAAATAAGGTCGGGAGCCATCGGGAAGGCTCCGCTTGATTGTATATCTTAATTTCTTTCCTTTTCCGTTCGTTTCGATGAGTCCGCGTTCGTGAAGCTCGCGCTTGAGTGCCGTCGCCTCATCGGGGCCGCCCGCCATCGCTTCGAATTTAGAATCGACGATCAAATATTCTGTTCGCCGACTATCGCCATGACCGCGTTCGAATTTGTAGCCGACCGCAGGCGCTTTGCTGGAAACCCGCGCGCCGAGCTTTCGGAAGTCCAAGAAGCCGCTCTCCTTGCTGGCGTAGAAGATGCGGCGAAAACGACTATAACGCCCCTCGGTGGGCTTCCTAGCGCCATCAATCCCCTTCGATTCCGGCGTCGGTTGAGCAGAGGGCGCTCGGGCGGGGGGCCGCCCACTGGCGACCGCTAGTTCCTGGTCGATAAAGGCGACATGATCGCGATGACAAGCAAGCAGCGCTTCGAGGATCTCAGGCTCCGTAAACGGTAAGATCTTGTAGCGACTCGCCAGGCAACCAGATACGTAAAGCGTCGCGAACCGATTGCCGACGCGGGTTACGTCTCTGTCACCGGCCGACGCTATGTGCTTTGAAGCCTCAAAATAGGCCTCCTGGCGCTTCCTACCGAACGCTTCAACGGAACGGCGTGTTGTCTGCAATCGAAATTCGAAGTGTTGCAAGAACTCAGGTCCGGCCCATCCGAAATTTTTACATGCCAGATTGCGGATGTAATTGCCGTAATCTCTAAATTCGGCGGGAGTTCGAATACCTTCGAAAAAATATCGACACCCCACGGGGCGAGAAATTTCCGGCAGACGATCGATCAGCGCCTCCATTTCGTCGTCAAGCTTCAACCTCTTTGCAATCTTCACGATGGACGTGTTGGAAGTGCTGAAGATAGAAAGCGAAAAGGTGCTCTCCTGAAGCTCCTTCAACCGACCGCGACCTTCCCCATTCATGATGTTGAAGACCGCCTTGATCTCCCCTTCTCCGGCGTTGTGCATATCGTCCAGATAAAGGCACATCTGATTGAACGCCGCAGCGACGACCTCAAGCTTTCCTGTCGTGTTGTTCCAACTTACCCCGCAGCCAATCTTTCTTGAGAGCGTTGGGTCACCGCCCCACACGGTGGACGTAACCCTTCCGATTGTCGTCATGCCGAAACCGCCCCGGTAAACCAGTTGCAAGCTTGGCGGCTCGTAACCGAGCGCCCCGCAGACCGGCCCAGCGAATTGCAAACAAAAGCCAGCGATCAGCCGCGTCTTGCCCCTGCATTTTTTTGCGAGTTCCTGCCACCCTTCGAGCGACCCCTCCTGCCGAAGCCGGCGATGATAACGGGCGAACTCGGCATTAAAATATCGCTCGATGTTGATTTCGCCCTCTGGGGCCAAACCTAACGGCAACACGAATACTCCATCGCGCCAGCCGGTCTTCGCCGCGACCTTGAACGTCGGCTCCTCGCGCGCGGCATCGTGAACCCTGTTTAGAAATTCGGCTCGAGCCTGCGGCTTGATCAACGGTTCACCCAGGCGGGTAAGGATCTTCAGTTCCCCCGACCGCGTATCGGAGATATTGTCCACATTTAGCATTGCGGTTTTTTGCTCAACCTTCACCTTCAAATATCGCTCGTCGTCCTCACTCACGCCAACGCCGATCAATTCGATATTTGCAGTATGCCGAGCCCCCTGAGATCCGGTCCTGACCTTTCCTGGCCCTGCGCGCTTCGGACGAACTGTATCTTTCATGATGGTCTCCTAAAGGTTATGATCTGCATAATCGGCTCCGCGCCCGACTGCTTACGCCGCATGCGCTTCACCAACTTCGGTGGGATTGTTTGGACGATGTCGACGCGTCGATCTTCGGATGATTCGCCCGAACGTGGGTTCCATTCGAGGATGTCCGTAGAGCAATGATCGCGGTCGTTCCGACGCTCGGAATTGCTTACCGTCGATCTCGGCAGGGATCGTTGCCTACGGCAGTAGCCGTGCCTGATCGACGTAGGCGGACGGGAAGAGAAAACGGTGGGGGAGGGTGGGTCATGTGTCTTCACGAAATTCGACTCGTTTCGTAAGAAACAATGGAAAGCGAGATGTCGATCGTTGGAGTGGCCATGAAATTTGATAACACTCAACTTTCTCAAAGAGTAATAGGTATCCTGTGCAATTAAGAACTGCGCGAGCTTCCCAATTTCGCGTAGGCACCGTAGGCCTCGTAGGCATGTAGGCATGTAGGCATGATTGACGGCTATGTCCCGGCAGCGCGAATTTGCGCCGAGGGACAAAAAATCCGCTCGGCGCATTAGTGATCAAAGGCTGCGTTTGGACTGCTTGCGATTCGAGGGCTCGGCGGCCGGACGCACTCCGGCTCTTATCGTGTGCGACGCATTTCCGCCGGCGCCCTTTACCGTAAACGACTTCTTTGATGCGGTAGGTGTGCTTGGAGTGGGAGAGTTCGGAACGGATTCAGTCACAACCTTCTCACGCTGCGTTACCCCGACGGATTGAGACATTGCGACCGGTGCACTTGACACTTGGATTATCGTTCGTGCCGCCTCTAGCGGCGCAGTAGGATCCTCCGGCACCTCGTTTTTTGCACCCGCCGCCTCCGGCGGCGTGAAGAGGGCGGTACGGAGCGGCGCGGAGGCGTTTTCGGCCAAGACGTTGTTGGGCCCAGCCTTATCCTCGATCTGCGAAGCTAGTTTTCTAAGCCGAGAAAGTTCGTTGGGGTCGATCAACCTGGGCAGAGGAAGGCTATCGTCATCAATTGTCACCATGTTTGTGAGCGTGACATTGCGCCAATTTGGCCTATCCGAGGGCTCAGATTCTACAAATAATACCGCGCGCTTGGCATTGATCACCATGTAGACTGCGAAGGGACCGTGAGGCGAATTTGGGTTATCGGGAGGCACGATAATCGGTACCTGGGTGTCCGGGTCGCATTGCATGAAACACCGGCATTTGGCAGACCTTCGCTTCTCCGGTTGGCTGATGATCTCACGATCATCGCTCACAGCCTTTGAGATCGTCGCGCGCTCCGGCCGATCAAGGTATCGAGCGGTCTCCGCTACGGGTTCAATTGAGTCACTGGATTGGCTGGGGCCCGGTGTCAGCGAAATTGAAGACGCGCGATCAGAATTGCCGTCTGAAACCTGCGCCGGTTTGTCCTCGGTCGCCGGCTTGTCCTCCGCCGTCAGATCGGTTTCGGACTCATTTGAAGCCAGGGCTTGGATAGGACGATCCTCCGGGGCCTCGATGTCGCGCTGAAAAACATCGAGATCATCGGAATGGTCTTCGATCGCAGAGCGTTTTCCGGAGATGCTTTTGCAGATGCCGCTGTAACCGCCGCCAGCCTTTAGACGCTGGGCAACTTCGTCGACGGGAACGCCTTTCTCCCGAAAGTGCTCAAGCGCTTCCGCTGGTTTGCGCCATTTGTCGCGAGCTTTGTCCGTTCGCGCGTCGGCCATGAAATACATCAGGTGGCGTAGCTGATTGCTATCGTCAGGCTTCTGGCGGTTGCAGTCGAAAAACTCATCCCTCCAAAAGCGATGGAGTTCGTCGACGTCGTCACGGGACGCGTGCTCTTCCGCATAGAGGTACTCAAGATGTTCATTCAAACGATCGTTATAGCCGTTCCTGAATTGAGCGAATTGCGCGCAGTCTCGGGCGAACTCGGCACGCCTCGCTAACATGCGCGCGCGCAAATCAGGCTTCTGAGTTGGCCCGTTTTGATTGACCGACCGGTCAGGTGTCGGCTCGCGCTCGCTATTTGACTCGTTCATGACTCTTACTCCAACATCGAATCCGGTATCATACCGGATTCGTCCCGAGGGACTGGTCGAACAGAATGAAGCGTCGGACGCTTGATGCGTTCTGAACTTGAAGGGCATGATAGTGGCCATGCCTCAACCGTGGCATCCCCACGCGCATTACTGCTGCGGCAAACGCAATCATGCATCGGGGACAATGTGCCTCCCCCGACGGCGCGCGCCAAAGTGAAATCCAAAGTCCTCAAACCCGTGTCTGCTCATAAACTCTGCCCACTCGATGAGTCGGGCGGGCGGCAGTGGATACATCGGAGCCTTGCCGTTAGGTCCGCGTTTGCCAGGTTTGTGGCTTGAGTTGAACTTTTGACAGTAAGAAAGCTGTTCGGCGAGATCCACTAGAGGCTGAACTTTTAAGGCAATTGCGGGGTCGGCGGCGGGCAGCGACTCGCGCAGTCGAACCCAATCCTCCTCGAGCACACCTATAGCCAAGAGATGAACGTGGAGAATCCAGCGTTGGGTTCTTTCCAGCCAAGCGACCTCCGTGCCCCCGGTGAGGATTGAGCCGGCAAATTCTGATCGATGAAGCTTTTTTCGGAGAGACCCGTGAGCCAAATTGACGTCGACCGTGTGCAACTGCCCGGCCGCAAAAGCGCCGAGATAGATCGTGGCGACCTCGTGTGGACCTTCGTACTCTCCCGCTATGCGGAGGCGTTCAGAGGTGTCGTAGATTCGGTAGCGACGCGCCGCGAGAGCGGTGATCGGTGTGGTCCCGGCGGGACCATCCGCCTCGTACCTCTCGATCCCTGCCGCAAGATCGGGTCGGGACATCAGTCGAGCCATATTCGCTTCATCAATTTTCTTAGCGTCGTTTACGGTCTCAAATCGTTCGCCGCGAGGGAGCGAAGACGGCCTCAGGCGGCGGATATCGAGAGAAGTGGGAACCTTTACGCCCAGCCATTGAGGATAAGTTTGTGAGGAAGGCGGTCCGTCAAGAGTGGTAGCGTCGCCCTGTCCCACAATTTCAGCGTGAACGACAGGACGCGCAAGGGAGGTAGAATGTCTACGGTGAAGAGGCATAGTGAATTGACCGGAGTCCTGTTGCTTTTACTTGAGGAATTGTCGACCGGGAGCGAGCAGCTTGCCGGGCGTAACGGGCTTGGTTGATGCGACAAGGCGGTCGGCGGTGCTACGTAGCTTGGGCCCTAATCGAGCAGCGGCCCAAGCCAAAAGGTCCTCATCATCATAGATCGCCTGGTTGTTCCACACCTGGTAGGGCGGCCCTGAACCGTCGACCGCCTTCTTCGCGAGGGTGTTTGGAGCTATTGGTAAGCCCTGCGCCGTCAGAAACGTTGCCGCACCTTGTCGGTTGTGCTTTGCCATCAGATTGTTCCTCGCGAAGTAGAAAGACATCTTTTGTCTTTATGGGTCGGCATGCTTTGAGTCCCTGGCCACCTCGATCATAGATACCGAGCAAGCTGGATCACAATGAAATCGACATTCGGCTTAACAGTAGCCAGCAATCCATCGCGCTCCACTAGGCGGGCTCTCACGAGGCCGTGTCGCTGATCAGGAAGTTCAAAATAGACAGCCGGATGTTTCAGACCGCTGCAAGCGTCCGACAGATCCCTCGTCCCATACGCGTGCCGTATAAACGCCTCGAGCGCCTTTATGTGCCTTTTCATTATGCCAACCTTGGCGCCGGATTGGGACAAACGTAGTAGTACAACCGCTTTTATGAGGATGGACGGCGGATAGAGGCGCTTCCGCCCCGATCCAGTATGTACCGAACCAACGGTTTCGAGCAGCCCTTCCATCGTAAAATAGCGCAACTGCCTCATCAATTCGCTTTGGCCCCCGAGCCTAAACTTAATTGATAGAACGCGAGCCAGATCAGATACCGATAAGTCCTCTTCTTGGGTCGGCATAGGTCCTCGGTGCGAGGCCGCCGAAGCAGCCGGGTGTCCCAATCGAAGCCGTAGCAGGTTGCACTCAAAAGTCAAGGGACAATCTTTGTCCCGTTAAGTGCCGCCTGGATTCGTGCAGCGGTGCTCGATGCGACATTGCGGACAGGCGAAGATTGCAAATGGGCGTACCGTTGAGTGGTGACGGCCTGGCGATGTCCGAGAACTGAGCCGGTAAGGTATAAGGACGCGCCGGCATTGATGGCCTCCGAGGCAAAGCTGTGACGCAAGTCATGTATGCGCAATCCGGAGAGTCCCGCCACGGTACGCAAGCGATCCCACACTTTCTGCAGGCCGACAATCGGTCCGATCCCGCGCCGTGAGGGGAATACCCACTCATTACGCGCTTTCTCCTTGAGGAGAGCTAACAATGTCATCGCCTGGTCGCCGAGGGGAACCGCGCGCGGGCCGACCTTGCTTTTGGCCAGCCGCAAAAATCCCTGCGCAAAGTCGACTTCGCGCCAAGTCAGGCTGGTGATTTCTGATTTGCGGCAGCCCGTTAGGGCGATCAGATTGATCGCGTCAATAAAGGTCGAATTTTGGGTCGCCGTGTGGGCTTCGCTCATAGCGGTTCCCAATCTTGTCCATTCGTCGTCGGATAGATAACGGCCCGGAGCAGTGCCTTTCGGGGCCAACACGTTTTTCGTTGGATTGGCCGTCACGAGCCCCGTGCGAATCCCGAAGGCAAAGATCGCTCCGAGAACCGACAACGTCCGAGAGGCGACACCTTTGCCGCCGCGAACAATTGCGCGTCCGCGCGGCCCGGTTCGCTCGTCGGTCTTGGTTTCGCCGCGCACAATCTTGGCCACGAACATGGCGACGTCGGACTCCGACAAGTTTTCGGCCGGCGTGTTTCCCAACAGCGGAATCACATGGCGCTCGATGTTGGACCGATCCGTCGTCCAACTCGACTCCTTCTTGTCGGGCTTAAAGGCGCGTCCGTCGGCGAGATAGCGATGACAAAGCTGTGCAACGTTCAATGGGATTTCCCCGCTGTGTCTCCCCCGAACTTTCTCTCCGGGATCGGTGCCGCTCGCAATCAGACCGAGCAGCCGCTTAGCCTCGGTCCGCGCTTGATCGACCGTAACGGCGCCATGACGGCCCATCGTGTAAAATCGCTGGCGCCCTCTGAACACGTATTTTAGGACGAAAACGGGAGCGCGTCTCTGAATGCGCACTCCGAACCCAGCCAAATCCTTGTCCCAAATCGCATCGCCTGGACGCATGGCATCGACGGCCCGCTTTGTAATGCGAACTTTAGTCGAAGGAGGGCGAGATCGTCGCGTAGTTTCGGTCATCATATGCTGTTGGGTTAAAAGCCAGACCGCACGATAGCTACAAAATAGCAACAAGTCGACATGAAAAGCCGGGCATAGGCAGCTATAGCTGGAAATACCGGGTCGGCACCTCGGATCTGTTAAGCCCATGTCCCTATTTAGCTTTCAATGTCTTTCGATGGCGATCACTATATTGAGTGATACAATGGCATTGAAGAGGTCGTCGGTTCGATTCCGTCTGGCTCCACCAAAGAAATCAAAGAATTAGCAGTTGAGGATTTGCGGCACGCCAGGACTGCTGCAACTTGGTAAGCATGCGGCAAGCGGCGGGAAGGATTTCGCAGGCTGGGCGACCGAACTTCTGGGCGATGAGGGGGCAAATTCGTCCACCCCTTTTCCTGCGGGCAATACGTTCATATTGCCGGCCCCGATCTGCGCGGGTGCAAGTGCGGCCTGGCGTGAGGATCACCGCCGCATGTGGCGATATATAGATTATCGTAGCCCGCAATTTTTTATAGCCAAGCGGCTGACGTCGCGGCCCGTAATCTATCATATCTATAGCCGGCGTTGCGCTGCCGTAAGTTATGGCCGCTCTCGCTAGAGGCGGCGATGAGAGGCGCGCGACGCACTTGCGCTCATTGCGGCAGCCGCCCCCTCTCGAGTCACGACCGCGGGGCGTCGCGAAGGAACGCCGCCACAGCCTTCCCAATTTGGAGGTCCACGCCAGCCTGTGACAAGCCCCTCGCTTTCAGTTCTGCCTTCGAGACGACTAGCGAGTGGTCGCCGCCGGAGACGACATGAAGCTGCGACGGCGCGATCATTTTCTTCCGCACGTCAGCGAGAAGGTCGAGCGGGCATAGGGCGTCCCGAGCGCCTTGCACGAATAGGATCGGCGTTCTGAGGTCGAGCAGGACCTTGTCGCGGAGCTTGGCGCGATCGCCCGCGCCGCATAGCGGATAGCCGAAGCAGATCAGGGCCGCGACAGGCTCCTTCAAGGCGACATGACAGCCAACGCGGCCGCCCATGCTCTTGCCGGCAAGCACAACCGATTTCATTTTATCGCCAGCGAGGTCAACGAGCGCAGCTCGGTGCGCCGCAATCAACTGAGGGAGCGAGTCGTTTTCGGCCCGCGAGCATATACGAATAGTCAAACGCCCGGACCGGCCCCAACGGCGCCAACAGCCGCGAAAAGTCTTGCATGAGCGGGTGCGAACTCGGTGCGCCAGCGCCGGGCGCGAGCAGGAAAAAAAATCTGGCGGCGGTCATCAACGCTTCCGCCTCGTCGCCGAGGCGAATCGGTTTGTCGACAGCCTCACCCGGCTTTGCGTCTCGTCGAGGGCGCGCGCACTTGTTCAGGGTCCTCAGCAGCGCCTCCCGTGATTGGAAGCAACATTTCACGTTGGCCATCGACCCTGCGTTTGGGCTTCTTTTTGCGAACCGCCTTCACGGCAACGTTCGCATCCCCGGTTTTTGCGCCGTTATGTGCAACAGCGCGTGGCGTTTGCGGCGCCTGGATTTCACGCATGATTGCGTCGGATTGCGCCTCGCTGGCGTTCAGGAAGAACCGAACCGGATCGGCAAGAAACACAGTTTGTTGCTCGCGCGTGAGTTCAGGCAACAAGTCGCCGTCGATGTTAAACAAGCTGCGGATGCGATTCATCAGCGCCAGCTTCTCCATGCGATTCACTCCCCAAATCGCCGCGACATCGTCCTGGGTCAGGGCATGGTCGAGCGCGCCGATAATCCGGCCATTCAGCGTCACGAGTTCGGCGTACTCCTCGTCGCAATTCCACGACGCTTCGACGATCCGAAACAGCTCCGCGTCCTCGTCGTAATAGTCCGCGCCGTCCAAACGCCGAAGATCCCCCCGACATAACCCACCGTCAGAGTTGGGTCCGCACTCGCCCGCGATCCAGGGGACGGGACGGCGCTCGAACGCAGAAGTTGTGCGCCGTTGCCGATGGTCAAGCGACCAACGATGTCGGCACGTCGAGGCGCCAGCCGAATTAGGAAAGTTTGTTCTCGCAAACGCATGTCGGTAGGCGGCTCAAACATTGCCTAAAGCGATGGACTCAGCTCGCTGATTCTTATTTCGGCGAGCGCTTTAAAATCACCGTTGGGGTACTTTTCAAGATAAGCCCGTAAAGACGATGGGTTATCGCTGTTGCGCACGGACTCCCAGAATAACAGCTCCACCTCTTCGTCGTGGGGAGTTCGCTCAACGCGGTCGTTCGATAGGAATTCGTCGAGGCGCGTACGCGCGAGCGCTACGAAGACGCCGTCCGGATATTGAGTTAAATAGGCCTCGAAATCGCTGGCGCGCGAGCTGTCCTTGATTGATTCCCAGAACACAAGCTCCGGTTGCGGGTCAATCGGAGCAGAAACGAACGCCCGCTCGAGCGGGGACGCCTCGGCGTCTGGCGTTTCTGTGCTGGCGTCGACGCCGTTCCTGCCTTCAGTCTCGGCTCCCTGCGGTTCGATCTCATCAAATTTCAGACGAAAGACTCGGATCGGCTGCGCAATGTTCTTGACGCTTTTCTCGCCGAGGTCTTCGAAGCGGTAGGCGAGTTTGCGCATGACATGGTCGTGTACGCCGCGCGAAATGCAGATGCCTCCGGGGTCGGCCAAGCTCTCGATCCGAGCCGCTATGTTTACGCCATCGCCGAAGATATCGCCGTCCTTTATCATGACATCGCCGACGTTGACGCCAATGCGAAACAACATCCGGCGCTCCGGCGCGAGATCCGCGTTGGCGCGCAACAACGTGCGCTGAATTTCGACGGCGCACTGCACCGCCGTAAACACGCTGGCGAATTCAGCGAGAACGCTGTCGCCCGCTGTGCCGCAGATACGGCCGCCATGTTGCGCAATGAGTGCGTCGGTGAGGGCGCGGTGCGCCGAGAGCGTCGCCAGCGTTCCTTCCTCATCGATCCCCATCATGCGGCTGTAGCCCGCGACGTCCGCCGCGAGGATGGCTGCAAGTTTTCGTTCGAGAGGCGGCGCTTCCATTCTCTCACTACGGCGGAGGGCTCATGCGTAACCCGGAGCGACGGCTCGGAGTTCCGATAGGATCGGTTGGCCAGGACCTCTAGCTATTGGCGCACTGCCGGCCGCGTTGGCGAAGTCCGCGCGCGTAAGCTCAGAGACCCAGAAGCCGAACAATGTCGGAATTGCGTTCGGGCCGTCGCCGATCTTCAGGCACAGTTCGCGCGCTCGGTCGAACGCTTGGATCGTCTCCGACGCGGCGTAGCCTTTGGCCGCAAAGCTTGCTTGCCCCAATAAACGCTGCGCCGCGATCTCCTTCTTGCTGCGCTCGGGACCGTCTGGAGTTTGCGTGAGTTGACTCAATCCCTTCTAGCGCGAAGTCGGGGAACTACTCAGACTTGCGGCGCGCGTCAAAGACCCGGGCGCGCAGATCGCCCTCCGCAAATCCACTATAGCTTCGGAGGGAATGCCTTATGACCCAGCTTGATGGAGCTTCTGACGTTTTTTCTGACGGTTTTCTTCTGACGGTCGTGACGGTTCAACTCTCTGGCCCCGGCGGATCGGCGAGAGCGGTACAGATTGCAGGGAAGCGCGGGGAGGAAAACCGACGGCGAACGTGTTCATCGAGGTGGCGACCGGTCGTGTCCCGGCCCGTGGTGTAGCTTGTCGGGAGTAAGCCGCTCGCGAAGCGCGCTCTCCATTGCGCCGTAGCGAGCGAGCGGCTTGCGGTGGCCATTGGCGGTTCCCCGGTTAGGGTCGGGTTGCGAATCTCAACGCAACCAAGGACCCACCAATGACCGACGAGATGATGAACCTTCGCGCGATGGTCGAGAAGGCCCCCGACGCGGATATTCTGCGCGACATGATCGCCTTCGCCGCCGAGCGGTTGATGGAGATGGAAGTCGGCGCCAAGACCGGCGCAGGCCACGGCGAGCGTTCGCCCGACCGGCTCGCCCATCGCAACGGCTATCGCGACCGGGATTGGGAGACTCGGGCAGGAACAGTCGAACTGCGCATACCGAAGCTGCGCAAAGGCTCGTACTTCCCAAGCTTTCTGGAGCCGCGGCGCATGGCGGAGAAAGCGCTGACGGCGGTCATCCAAGAGGCTTACGTCCACGGCGTCTCGACCCGTTCGGTGGACGACCTCGTCAAGGCGATGGGCGGGACAGGTATCTCGAAGAGCCAGGTCAGCCGGCTCTGCGAGGAAATCGATGAACGCGTGAAGGCGTTTCTCGACCGCCCGCTTGAGGGCGAATGGCCTTATGTCTGGCTCGATGCGACCTACGTGAAGGTCCGCCGCAACAATCGCATCGTGTCCGTCGCGGTGATCGTGGCCGTCGGCGTCAACGGCGATGGGCGGCGCGAGGTCTTGGGAATGGATATCGGCCCCTCCGAGGCCGAGACCTTCTGGACCGAGTTCCTTCGCAAGCTCAGGCGTCGCGGCCTGCGCGGCGTCAAGCTGGTCGTCTCCGACGCCCACGAAGGCATCAAGGCCGCCGTCGCCAAGCTGATGAGCGCGAGCTGGCAGCGTTGCCGGGTCCACACCATGCGCAACGCGCTCGCCCATGCCGGCAAGAACAGCCGGCGCGTCGTCTCGGCCTTCATCGCCACCGCCTTCGCCCAGGACAGCGCGAACGCCGCCAAGACGCAGTGGCGCAAGGTCGCCGATCAATTACGGCCCAAGCTGCGCAAGCTCGCCGAGTTCATGGACGAGGCCGAAAACGACGTCCTCGCCTACATGGCGTTCCCGTCCGATCACTGGCCAAAACTCCACTCCACCAACGGCCTGGAGCGCCTCAATGGCGAGATAAAGCGGCGCACCGAAGTCGTCGGCATCTTTCCCAACGACGAAGCCATCGTTCGGCTCGTCGGCGCTATCCTGCTCGAACAAAACGACGAATGGGCCGTCCAACGGGCGCGCTACATGACGCTGGAAACCATCGCCGCCTTGAGCGATGATGCCGTCGTCGGATTGCCCGCCGTGGCCATCTGACCGATCCGGCCCTAGCCGGAAGCCGTGGTGGAACAACCCTCAGCTACACCACGCCTCGGGACACGATCGTGCGACCAAGGGGCGCGTGGGCTCGATCGACGACTATGTTGTGGAGGACTGCGCGGACCACCTCCCGGCCAGTTTCCAAACGCAGCGGGAAGCGATCGAGTGGGCGCAAAAACAGGGCCACAAGCCTCTCGTGGCGGCGTCCGTATGCTCAACGACAAAGATAAGCCGGACCACTGGCGAGGCGCGTAGTCGCTCGGCGCGTCGACGTCGAGATCTACGACTTGTGAGTCTCGCCACAGCGACGAACATTAAGCGGCGCTAACGGTCTCCCCGCATCAAGCGGGGAGGCCATCCCATGCGCAAGATCCTTAAGACCGTTCTTTTGTGGCTGCTGGGCCCTATGCCTTACCCATACCCGGACGACCGGCCGTTGCACGGCCCACTTGTCGAGACCTTAAGAGACGACATGACAAACCTCGACGCAATCGCGCGAGGGTTGGCCGGATCGAGGCGTCGGTAGCGGTCGGTCCTGTTGCGCCAATGTGAAGCGGCCCGGCGCGGAGGCTAGCCTGCCGAGCCGCCCGGGGGCAGCCGGTCGCTCTGCCAAGTCGCCGCCCGGACTTATAGTCTGAGCTAAATTACTGTACGCAACCGCGCGACTTCAGGTCAATTTGAGCCGAAGTCCGAGATTTTGCGTGGTGCGGACTGGTTGCAGCCCCACCACATCGAAATGAGGCGGCAGCGGCCTGACCGTTGTTCTGCGCCAGGCCGCCGACTGCTCAGGAGGGGCGTCGTGTGCAGCGGCTTGTGCAGCCACACGCAGCGCGCACCGCCCTCGCCCTTGGCGGCAATCATATTCGCCGCACGCTCGCCGGAAGTTTTCCGAGGTCGCGGATTTTCCGCCGGCGTTTTTATGGCGAATTTTCGACGCTTACTCGGAATTTTCTGGGGTGTCCCGGCGGACGGCGCCCTCGGCGCCGTTCAGCACCTTCGCGATCTGCCGATTGGCCGGAACCTCGCTTGATTGCCCGCGTTCGATTCGCATATCAGCAATCGCCCTTTGGCCACTTCGCTGAGCGGCGGTGCACGACGCGACGCCGGCACGGTTCGAGCCTCCGGCGTCGTGGTCGGCGCGGACGATCAAGACTGCATACGGGCAAGGGCAAGACAAAACGCGGGTCAGCCAGATCCCGTTTTTCGCCGCCGACGCAATCAGATCACCCGGCCGCCTTCTGCTCGGCGATCATCCTGCCTCTTCCTGACGAGCCCGCATCGACGTCGAGCCTCGCCGGAACGCTTCCCGCGCTCGCGAGGTTATCGACGTGCGCAGCGGCATGATCCCCGACGCGAGCGCAACTGGCCCTGCGATTTCGAGCAATCGCAGGGCTTTTTTTGGCCCATCCCGCCCGTCATATCACACCTTGCTGCGGTGGTGCGCTGCCCCCGAATTGAGCGATCACCGGGTCAGCGCGTCCGACCTCGCCGGCTTGAGCAAGGATTACGGCGTCCTGAAATTCGCCTGTCGCGGGATCGCCCGTACGCGAGAAAGCGACGAGGACTCATGGTCGGGCGCCCCGTAAAGCGAGACGACGATGCGCAACCTCAGCCGATGTGACCTGAAGCGGCGGCCCGGCTACCAGGTCGCCCGCGTCGTTGCGGTCGAAAGTGACGACGACGTAATAGGTGACGGCCGCCATTCTCGACCTCGCCAGCTCGCTCGTCATTTCGCCGATCTTCTCTTGGGCGCCGCGAGATTCGCGTCGCTTTCCCCAATCAGTCCCCAGGGCCGCTACTCTCGCAGCGCGCAGTTTCGCCAGATAGGATTGATCGTCTGCGGACATTTGCGCTCCGCTCTCGCGGAAGGCGCTTAGCAGGTCCTCCAGGCCGCTGCGAAAGGATCGGTCATCGCCACGCATGCGGCCTGACGGGTGTTCGACGTCAGGCCGCCGCCCGCGCAGGGAGAAGATGGCCACCATCCCCGCGACGATCGAACGCGTCGCTTGTACGGGGATGACGCCAGACTGGATTTCCGGCGAGCTCGCGGATAACAGCCGATCGCCCGCAGCTTGGAGGCTCCAACCGGCGTGGAGGACATTGGCGTCGTTCCGCGCGCGGCCGACGCCGTCGTTTCCCCTGGACCCCTTCGCATGTATCGGCGATGTTGAAGGCCTGTTTCGGGGCGCGTCGTGGACATCGGGACTTGGCTTCACGAACTGGGATTGGGCCAGTACGAGTTCGGCCTTTCGCGACAACGCTGTCGATTTCGAAGTCCTTCCGGATTTGACCGAAGCCGACCTCCAGCAGCTTGGCATTCCGCTCGGCCATCGAAAGCGCCTTCTGAAGGCGATCGCGGGGCTTTCTGAGAGCCCTCAGCCGCCGCATACGGACCCGCCGGCCCCGAAGCCGCCTCGCCCTGCTGCGGCCCCGCCGGTCGCCGCCCGCGATGACGCGGAGCGCCGGCCTATCACGGTCATGTTTTGCGATCTCGTCGGCTCGACCTCGATGGCGGCGAAACTCGATGCCGAAGACTGGCGCGATCTCGTCAGCGCCTATCTCGACGAGGCGTCCAAGGCCGTCGCCGGTTACGGCGGCCATGTGCTGAAGAAGCTTGGCGACGGGCTGATGGCGCTGTTCGGTTATCCTCGTGCCCAGGAGAACGACGCCGAGCGCGCCGCCCGCGCTGGGCTCGCGATCCTGCGCGCCCTGGAGGAGCTTAACGTCCGGCACGCCGCGCGCGCTTTGCCCTCGCTTGCCGCGCGGATCGGCCTCGAGACCGGCCCCGTGGTCGTTGATGCCTCTGGCGAGGTGTTCGGCGACGCGCCGAACGTCGCCGCGCGCGTTCAGAGCGCCGCCGAGCCCGGAGCGCTGTGGGTCACGGCGGGCGTGCAACGACAGGTCGCGGGTCTGTTCGTCGCCGAAGACAAGGGGCCGCACGAGCTCAAGGGCGTGGCAGGCAAACCGGTGCTCTATCGTCTCGTGCGGGCGAGCGGAGCCAGCCGGCGGACGGCTGGACGGGCGCTGACCCTTCTCGTCGGGCGCGAGGACGAACTGGCGCAACTCGCAAGGCGGTGGGAGCGGGCGCGGAGCGGCGAGGGACAGTTCGTTCAGATCATCGGCGAGCCGGGTCTCGGCAAGTCGCGGCTGATCGAGGAGGTTCGGGTCACGCTCGCGGAGACGCCGCACACCTGGATCGAATGGGCGTCGTCGCAACTATTGCAGAACACGCCGTTACATCCGCTCTCCGAATGGGGCCGACAACGCTTCGGGGGCGAAGCGCGGCTCGCCGACCTGGAAGCGACATTGAGTAGCGTAAAGCTCGATCCGAATGAGTACGCACCGCTGCTCGCACCCTTGCTTGACATCCCGGTCCCCGAGGATCGTGAGCCGAAACTAACGCCCGAGGAGCTGCGCCGCCGGCAGCTCGCTGCGATCGTCGCCTGGATCATGGCGGGGGCGAGAACCCAATCGATTGTCCTCGTCGTCGAAGACTTACACTGGGCCGACCCGACGACGCTCGACCTCATGAAAACGCTCGCCGAGCGCAGCGCGCAAGCGCCTTTGCTTGTCGTGACGACCGCGCGGCCGGAGTTCCGCGCGCCGTGGGCGACGCGGTCGCATCACGCGGTCATCTCCTTGGTCCCCCTCGACCGCGTCGAGATTTTCAAAATGGTTGGAGCCATCGCGGCGAAGCACGCGTTGACGAAAGACGTCGTCGAGGGGCTGAGTGATCGCACCGCCGGCGTTCCATTGTTCGTGGAGGAGTTGACCCGGCTCATGCTGGAGGGCGGCGTGCAGACGATCCCGCCGACTCTACAACAGTCGCTAGCGGCGCGTCTCGACCGGCTCGGCGATGCTCGCGAGGTCGCGCAAATCGGCGCGGTGCTTGGGCGCGAGTTTTCGCACGAATTGTTGACTGCCGTCGCAGGCATGGCGGAGCCGGCGATCGGAGCGGCGCTGGAGAAGCTCGCCGACGCGGATTTACTGTTCGTCGAGGGGACAGCACCAGAGGCGACGTATCGCTTCAAACACGCGCTGATCCAAGACGCGGCTTACGAGAGCTTGTTGAAGAACCGCCGGCAGGCGCTGCACCGTCGCGCGGCGGAAGCGCTCGTCGCCGCGTCCAACCCACAGCCCGAACTCGTCGCCCACCATTTCACGCAATCTAACCAGACGGAGCTTGCGATCGAATGGTGGGGTAAGGCGGGCGATACGGCGCTGAGCAGGAGCGCGTTCCAGGAGGCGATCTCGCATCTGGGCAAGGCGATCGAGTTGTCGGACAGAGAGGGGAGACCGGCGAGCCTCTCTGCTCCAGCTCCGACCGTTCAACGGTTGAAGTTGCAGACCAGCTACGGCAAGGCGGTGGCTTGGTCAAAAGGGTTCGCTGCCGAGGAAACCAAAGCGGCGCTCACGCGAACCGAACGGCTCCTGACCCAAAGCGATAATGTCGCCGAGCGCATGAAGGCGCGCTATGCGCGATGGCTTGCTTTGAACACGAGCGGCCGGCTCGAGATGGCGCGCGATGCGGCCGAAATTTACCTCCGTGAGGCGAAATTGGCGGGCGATGCTCGCGCCGTAGCTTCTGCTGGACGGGCTTTGGGAGCGACGTACTTTTATCAAGGCCAGTTCGAAGAGGCCGGTAGAAATCTGCACGCGGCTCTGGGCTTGTACAATCTCGATCGGGAAAGCACTGCCCGTCGCCCGCGGCGATCTGAAGCTGAGATCAGCGCCAAATGCTACATCGCCCAGATCGCTTGGTTCATGGGCGATGCAACCGGAGCCGCGGTTCAATTCGAAGAAGCGTTGACGGAAGCGGTCGCTTCGGAATACGCGCCCACCATTTGCAATGCCTACGCGCATGAGGCGACGCACGCCGTGGCGCGCGGCGACGGCGAAGTCACAATTCGAGCCGCCACTGTGCTCTTGGACGTCTCGGTAAAAAGCGGCTTGCAACTTTACGAGAGTGCGGCTCGCGCGTGTCTATCTTGGGCGCGCTCGCGACAAGGGGACAAAGATGAGCTACCGCGGTTCCAAAGGCTCAGCGAGACGGTCATCAGTCAATTTGGTCGGCTTTTTGGGCCCTTGCTTCTCGGTCGGCTCGCAGAGATCGAAGCCGACCAAATTTCCGCAGAAACTGCTCTAACCTCGATTGATCGCGCGCTCGAATTTGCCCGCGACGGCGACATCCGATACCTCGACGCCTTGTTGCACCGTATCCGAGGCGGCATCCTGCTTCGGCGAGATCCCGCAAATACCGTCCTGACCGAAGAAGCGTATCGGACCGCCATCGCCATCGGACGCGAACAGGGCGCGCGCACGTTCGAGTTGCAAGCCGCCCTGCCACTCGCCAAGCTCCTCCAATCAACCAACCGCCGCCTCGAAGCCCCCGACGTGCTCGCGCCCGCGCTCGAAGGCTTTGCGCCGACGCCCGAACTCCCCGCCATCGCCGAGGCTCAGGCGCTATTCCAGGTTCTAGCAGCAGACGAGAGCGTCAAAACCGAAGCGGCTCGCCGCGCTCGCCGGCTGAAACTGCAAACCAGCTACGGCCAGGCCGTCATGTGGTCCAAGGGCTACGGCGCCGAGGAAACAAAAGCCGCCTTCGCCCGCGTCGAAGAGCTCGCGACAGCGAATGGCGATCCTCAGTCGCCGTTCGACGCCTACTACGGTCGATGGGCGCGTTCTGTCTTTGGCGGCGATCTTGGGTCGGCTCGAGAAACAGCCGAGAGCTTCGTGCGCATAGCGGAACGTGACGAGCGGTTGACAGAAGCGGGCGTGGGGCATCGCCTTTTAGGGATGACTTTATTCTTACTAGGCGATTTCGGACAGGCGCGGGCGCAGTGCGAACAGGCGGTTCGAACCTACAACCCCGATCGAGACCGCGATGCCAAGTTTCGCTTCGGTCAGGACTCGGCAGTCGGCGCCGTCGCCTATCTGACCCTCGCAGGTTGGTGTGTCGGCGACGTCACGCGCGCAAGGGAGCTAAGCGACGACGCGCGTGCGCGCGCAATCGAATGCGCTCACGCCCCAACGCTCGCCAACACGTATTTCACCATCGCTACAGTCGAAGCCCTCCGTGACGACGCGGAAGCGGCCCGGGGCGCTGTGGAAAGCGGCGTTGCGCTCAGCCGCGAGCACGGTCTCGCGCTGAATCTCGCCTATGGAGCGCTGCTCTCGGCCTGGGCGCAAGCGAAGCGCGGCGCTCGGAACGCCGGCTCGACCGAACTTCGAATGGCGTTGGCCGAATACGCTGGCACAGGCGTCAAGTTCGGTGGGCCGTTCTTTCGAGGGCTGCTCGCGGAAATCGAAGGCGTAGGGGCAGACGCTGAGGCCGCCCTCGCCGAGATCGACGGAGCGCTGGCGCTTGCGGGCGAGACCGGAGAGCATTGGTTCGACGCCGGACTCCATCGCATCCGCGGCGAAATCCTCCTCAAACAAAACCCCGCCGACCCCGCCGCCGCCGTAACCGCCTTCCTCGCCGCCATCGCGGTTGCGCAGCAGCAAAAGGCCCGCACCTTCGAGCTGCTCGCCGCCCTCGCGCTGGCGAAGCTTCTCACCGCCAACGTCCGTCTCGTCGAGGCGCATAACGTCCTTGCCCCCGCTCTGGAAGGCTTCGCGCCCAGCCCCGAGTTGCCGGCTATTGCCGAAGCACAGGCTTTGCTTGCGAAGCTTATTGAAAGCGGCAAAGTGAGGCCCGCCTGAGCCCCGCCAGCCTGCGTTACATTCTCATGCCTCCCTTGTTTTCAACGAGAGAAGATAACAGCCAAGGTGCTAAACTGCGGCAGGAGCCGACACAAAGCAAATGCCCCGCCATTGTGCGGCGGGGTGAGTGTTGCGGCGCGTAGAGCCTGATCCTGTTTTGTCAGCCTTCCTTTCGAGCACAAGCGACGCCAACGCCGGCGCCGAGTTGAGCCCGATCATTGCCTTGACGACGCCGATCCCATCCTCAACCAGGGCGACCGCCAACGCGACGGCCTCCGGCGGCGGCTCACTGCCGGTGTTCGCACGCACGAATCGGTCGAGCGCCGCCGCCTTGGCCCCGAGGCCTGTCGTGGTCTTTGCTCGGGTTGTGGTGAGGCAGGCGATCGCGGCCAACCCGTGGCCGAGGAGCGCGGTCAGCGCGTCGCTGGGAGCGTCCTGCTCGGCGGCTTGCTGATAGGCCTCTGTCGCCTCGCGCGCGGCGTTGCAGGCGAGGAAGAGGCTTCGTCGGGTTCGCTGGTTTTCATCATCACGCCTCGTTCGCCTTGCGCAGCTCCGCCATCTCGACCAGGGCCATTTCGACGACGGTTTCGGCGCCGCATCTGTTGCCCTGGCCAAAGAGGGACATCTTGGCATCGGCGTTCACCTGGATTGAGGGCCCGTCCTGACCGTTCGTGAGGCGCAAAAGATCGTCGACAGCTGGGAATCCGGAAGGTTGCCGCTCGACGCTGAGGAAATTGAGCTCTAGCGCAGATACCGATCAGACAGAATCGGCCCGTCGTTGCGAGCGAAGCGAAGCAATCCAGCGCGCCGAGATCGTAGGCTAGTCGGTGAAGCTCGGCTCGGCGGAGACGTGGATGGCTTCGCTTCGCTCGCCATGACGGCGGTACAACTTGATCGGTAACCGCTTGTCTTATGACTTTCCACGCCGAAGGGCGGAAAAGGAGCCGCTGGGAGAGGGCGGCAGCCCTCTCGTCAGCGGCGAGGGTCGGATCGCGATACTGCGGACCGTTTGACGGGTCGAGCTAGAGTTGGATCGCCCTCGTCTTTTCCTGATGGCCTGCACGGATACCCGCGGGAAAGCCGCGAATGACAAGCAGAGGCGCGGAAAAGATGAACGATGATACCATTGGCGTCGACGTTTCGAAAGACTGCCTCGACGCGCATAGGTTGGCCGACGGCGCAAGCCGCCGCTTCGCCAATGACAAAGCCGGACACAAGGCGCTCTTGCGGGGGTGCGCCGAGAAGCCGTTGGAGCGGGTCGTCTTCGAGCCGACCGGTCCCTATCATCGCACGTTCGAGCGCGCGCTCGCAGAGGCCGGCGTTCCCTTCGCCAAGGTCAATCCCCGCCAGGCGCGCCGCTTCGCCGAGGCGACCGGCAAGCTCGCGAAAACGGATCGCTTGGACGCAGCGATGCTGGCGCGGATGGGCTCCTTGCTTCAGTTGCCAGTCCGGCCGCCTCGCAGCGAAATCATCCTTGAACTGAAAGAGCTTCATCTCGCGCGCGAGGCCCTCGTCAAGGACCGGACGGCGGCCAAGAACCGGGGAAAGGTTCTGGTCTTGGCGCTGCTGAAACGCCACAACGCCCAGCGTCTCGACCAGATCGAACGTCAAATCGCGGCTGTCGAAGCCGCCATGCGTGACATCGTCAACGCGGACCCCGACCTTTCCCAACGCTTCGCCATTCTGACCAGCATTCCCGGCGTTTCCGCCATTACCGCTTTCGCTCTCCTCGTGGAGATGCCCGAACTCGGCACGCTGGAGGCCGGCGAGGCCGCTAGTCTCGCGGGCCTAGCGCCTATCGCGCGGCAATCAGGCCGCTGGACGGGCCGCTCGTTCATTCGCGGCGGGCGCGCCGGCCTCCGCCAAGCCCTCTACATGCCCGCGCTCGTCGCGATGCGCTTCAACCCGGACCTGAAGGCCAAGTATCAGCAACTCGTCGACAGCGGAAAACCGGCCAAGGTCGCCATCGCCGCCATCATGCGAAAGCTCATCGTCCTCGCCAACGCGCTGCTCAAAGCCAATCGCCATTGGCAGCCAAGACGCGCCGCCTAACCGCCGTGGGGCGCGCGCAGCGAAGGCCGTAGGCCGAAGCGCAGCATGCCCCACGGCGCCTCAAATTCCCCCTTGTCCAAAACGGATACTCTAGCGCAGGCCTGCCGGTCCCGATCTTCGTTGAGGCGAACGGCAAGGGGCTGGGGAGGTTGAGAAACCTGACATAGTGGCAGAACTGGCGCTCACACCCCAACAGTTGCTCGCGGCCCGTCGGCTGTTGCGATGGTCGCGCGAAACTTGCAGTGCGCATGGGAATCAGCTGCACACCGATCATCAAGTTCGAGAAGGGCCGTGATTTTAAGGGCTTTCGATGCCGCGAAGGCTCGCGAAGTGCTCGAACTTGCAGGTATAATTTTTGCCGACGAGGACGGAGACGAGCCAGGGGTCAAGCTGAGGTGTAAAATGATGCTCAGTTTTCGACTGCGATCGCTTGTAGCAAAGCACGCCGACGATTTCCTGCTCAAGGGCGTGCGGGCTTTAGACCTCGAAGCAGCTTTGATTGAAATGGCGGCGGAATTGTAACTGCCGGGCCGTTTTGAGGTATGTCCTGACGGCACGGGGGAATACCGTGTCGAGCAATACTCAAGCGGCATGGAGCCGACCCAGCGCGGGGCAGTCGTTCGACTGGTTCTATTCTAACCGACCAGCGGGCCTGCATGATTCTAGCCGATATTGAAACGATTTCGTCGGTCATTGCTTCTCAGCGCAATCACCGACCCGCGACACCTTCGCGACATCATGTATAGTCACTAGGCCAACCTCGTCGGAGGCGTTTTACGGGACACCTTGCGTATGTACGAAAATCCTCTTTCAAAGACCATCATCGAGCCCGGCAGCGCTGCAGCGAGCGGTCTAGGCCGGTCAGGAACGCCACACGGGCCATTCCGCCGCCTTATGCATCGCTTCATGTTTTTCTTTTCCTACCATCTGATTCTCAACCGCAGAAGTATCCGAACCACACGGGCGGCAGGGTTTCGCCTTCGTGTACGGCCCACAGTGTTCCATCCGCGCTATTTTCTGAGCAGTGAATATTTCGCCGAATTTATCGATGGATTGGACCTCAAAGGCAAATCCGTCGCCGATGTCGGCACCGGCTCCGGTATCTTGGCCCTTGCCTGCGCTCGGGCGGGCGCGGCACGCGTTTTGGCGGTCGACATCAATCCCCAAGCTGTGCTCTGCGCTCGGGAGAACGCTGAGCTCAATGGCTATGGGGACCGAATCACCGCCACGTGTATGGACCTTCTCTCTGAAGTTCCGCCGCATCCGAACTTCGATGTCATTCTATCCAGCCCGCCCAAACACGCGGGCGAGCCTCGAGATTTTGCTGACCGGGGGTGGCACGCCGGTACACGACACCGCAATGTGGCCGACTTGTTCAACCAAGCCCGCGACCGGCTTAACCCCGGAGGCCGCTTGTATGTAATGGTCGCGTCGGATTCTGATCTCGGCCTGTTGGGTCGATTGATCGACGAAGCCGGTTTTCGCGCTCGCCTCGCCGTCGAACGGTCATTCTATATCGAGTCAATGCTTATCTATGAGCTGTGTCAGTAGCCTGCATCGAGCAGAAGGTCTCTAGCATCGTCTCTCAAGGGCGCCGAGCGCAGGGCAACCGCGCCTCGTCAAATTGGCGTTCAGGAATCGCATAGCGGCCCGTGCAGGATCGTGTCCCCAGTGGTGGTGTAGCTCTGCGGTAGCAAGCCGCTCGTGATGCGCGAATGGCTGGAACAGCTGTACAACCGGATCGAATCCGAGGGGACCCACGAAAAAGAGCAACGTGACACAGCCCTTCACGCTTTCCGCCTACGTCGAAATACTCTCGCGCGACAAATCCATGAACTGAAAGCCCTGGCGCTTAAGGTCGCGCCGGAGTCCGGAACCGTTCCGTCGACCCGCCGCCCATTGTTCATCCAACCGGCTCCAGCGCTCCAGCGAGCTTTGCTCCGTCTTTTGCCATAGGCGATATTCCCGTGGGATCCGTAGTGACCGTGCCGCGGGCGGGTGCAACATCTAAGCGTTCAGAGCCGAATCGGATCGAGACGCGATTGCATCGCACCGCGCGCGGGCTCTCTGGAATGGACAACCGCGGCGGCCGGTCGCCTCTAAGACGGCGCGAACCTGGAGTCTGGGATGCATAACTCTGTCGCAATCGTCACGGGGGCGAGCCAGGGGATCGGCCGGGCAACTGCGATTCGAATCGCACGCGACTTCTCGGCGCTAACCTTAGTGGCGCGAAATCGCGCCCATCTCGAGCAAACGGCGAACGCGATCGAGGCGGATACGCTGATCATAGACGCCGACCTCGGAAAGCCCGAAAACGCGCAGGTCGTTGTCGATAAGACGCTTGCAGCCTTCGGTCGCATCGACGCGCTCATCAATATCGCGGGCGCCGTGCCGCAGATCAACCTCTTCGAGATGACCGATGCGCAGTGGGAAAGCGGCATGGAGCTGAAGCTGCACGGCGCCCGGCGACTGACGATCGCGGCGTGGCCCGCCTTGGCGGTGGCCAAGGGCGCGGTGGTGCTGATGTCCGGCAATTCCGCGCTGTTCCCGAAGGCGCCGTACGCCGCGGTCGGCACAATCAACGCCGCGATCGTGGCCATGGCGAAAGCCTTCAGTGATCGCGGAATCGAGGACGGTGTGCAGGTCAACAGCGTGCTGCCCGGCGCCGTGATGACCGGACGCCGACGCTCATACCTGCAGCACTGGGCGCCGCTGCACGACTTGTCTGTCGAGGAGGCGACGGCCAAGTTTCCCGCAGAGGCCGGCATCGCCCGCTACGGCGAGCCGGAGGAGATCGCCGAACTGATGGCGTTCCTGGTGTCGCCGGGCGCGCGCTGGTTGACCGGCTCGGCGTTGCGGATGGACGGCGGCGAAGTTAAGTCGATCTGAGCGAGTTTTCTTGTCGACCCTCCCACCCCACCCGCCTGACCAGGAACGATAAGAGGCGTCACAATGCCCGCTCCGCCGCTGATCGTCTTCGATGTCAACGAAACACTGTTCGACCTTCGCTATTTGGAGCCTGCCTTCGAACGACTGTTCGGCGACCGCAAGGAGATGCGGGTCTGGTACGGACACCTCGTCATGTATTCTATGGCGTTGACCTTGGCAGGACTATATGTCCCCTTCACCAACATCGGCGCCGCGGTGTTGGAGATGCAGGCGCGCACGCTTGTCGTCGACGTCAATAGCGAGGCAACCCGCGATCTCGCCGAGATGCTGTCGAAAATGCCCCCGTGGCCTGAGGTCCCTGGCGCGCTCAAGAGGCTGCGCGACGCGGGTTTCCGGTTGTTCACGCTTACAAACAACACGATCGATGTGCAACGGTCTCAGCTCCGCAACGGCGGGATAGAAAAGATGTTCGAAAAGTGTTTCAGCGTTGACGTCGTTGAGGCTTTCAAACCCTCGCCCAAGACCTACGCCTATGTCGAGCGGGAGCTTGCCGTTCCGCCGTCACAACTGTGCCTTGTCGCCTGCCATGCCTGGGACACCCTGGGAGCTGTGGCCGCAGGCTGGCAGGCGGCGCTGATCAGACGCGTCGGCAACGATCGTCTGAGCGTTGGTCCGCAGCCAGGGATCGTCGGGAGTGACCTTGACGACGTAGCGGAGCAATTATTAACGCGGCATGCGAGAAGCTCCCCGTGAGGGACGTTTTCACGGCAAACGACATGCCTGCTTGCCTCTCGACGGTTTGACCGTTGCAACGCGACGCCTTGAGCAAGGCGCGCACGCACGGCGACACGAGGCAGTCGCCCAAGGTAATTCAGTTCCGGTCGTAACCGATAGGCGCGCTGTGGCGAGTTCGTCGGTTGGGACATTCATCGAGCGATATCTCGTTCGGTGACCCCGACGCCCCGACCGGCCGCGACCGGAGCCCACACGGAGCAGTCTGATGCGCAGCCCAAACAATATCCCTCGAACGTCCTTTCCTCGCCGGCGTCGGCGCGTCGATGCTCGCTGGCTACCTAACTCCTGTTTTGGCCCGTGCAGAGCCCTTGGTCCGGCCACCCCAGGTGCTGGTGTTCGACGTGGCCGAGAGTCTGCTCGACCTGCAGACCCTGAGGCCGTTATTCGAACGCCTGTTCGGCGACGGCGCCGTTGCCGACGAGTGGTTCGGCGAGACAATTCTCTATTCGGAATCGGCCACGCTCACCAATACCTACACGCCGTTTGGCAAGCTCGGCGCCGGGGTGCTGCGTATGCTCGGCCATATTCACGGTGTCGGCGTCGGCGAGGCCGAAGTCGCCGCGCTCGGCGAAGGCCTGGCGGCGTTGGCGTCCCACCCCGACACGCCGGACAGCCTGCGCAAACTGAAGTCGGCCGGCTATCGCCTCGTCACCCTGACCAACTCCCCGGGAGCGCGGGGGGATGGGGCTTTGCATGCGGCGGGCCTCAACGACCTGTTCGAGCAGCAATTCACCGCCGAGACGCTGCGTCGCTACAAACCCGCTCGCGAAACTTACCAGATGGTGGCCAAGGCCACGGGGACGTCGATCTCCGATCTTTGCATGATCGCTGCCCACCCCTGGGATCTCGTGGGGGCTCGCGCGGCCGGGTGCTCCGCCGCCCTCATTCAGCGCGTCGGCGTCGCCCCACTGATCCTTCCGGGTCTCGCGCAACCCGAAATTAGCGGACGCAACCTGAACGAAATTGCGGCCCGGCTCCTCGAACTGAAGAGCGGCTAACACGTCTCGGACGGAGATCGACATTGTCCAAACTTCGCAACATCGTGTTTGATTGCAACGAAACGCTGCTGGATCTGAGCACCGTCGCTCCAGTCTTTCAACGACTGTTCGGCGAGCCGCGGGTGATGCGCTTGTGGTTTCGCCAGCTGATCACCTATTCGCAGGCGCTGACGATCGCCGACTTCTACGCTCCGTTCACCGACATCGGCGGCGCGGTGCTGGAGATGATCGCCGTGTCCCGGGGCATCAAGATCACTCCGGCCGATCGACAGGAGTTGACAGAGCGCTTCGCAACCATGCCACCCTATCGGGACGTGCCGATAGGCTTACGGCGGCTGAAGGCAGCCGGTTTCCATCTCTACACCTTGACGGACAACACAGCCGCGATTTCCGGGCGGCAGTTGGAGCATGGAGGAATCGTCGATCTCTTCGATCGCCGCTTCAGCGTCGACGACACCGCCAAGCGACACAAGCCGGCGCCGGAAGCCTACGCAGAGGTGGTGCGCGAACTCAACGCGTCGCCGACAGAGATGTGCATGATCGCCTGCCATACCTGGGACACGATCGGCATTCAGGCGGCGGGATGGGAGGCCGGATTCATCAGGCGCGTCAACAACGACGTGCTCGATACGGCCACGCAACCCCAGTATGTCGGAACGGACCTTGTAGAGGTCGCCGATCAGATTATTGCCCGGCAAGCGGCCGAGCACGGCTGAAAGGATGCGATCGCGCGCGGCTAACTACACCGAAGGCCGCGCCAGTCCCTAAAGGCATAAGCCATATGGCGCCGCTCCGGGTGGTGGAGCGCGCGGGGTTCCGCCTACATGAGGCTCCAGTGGAGGCGCAAATGGTAAAGACGAAATTTCGCAGGGTCAACGTCGACGGCCTCGAAATCTTCTATCGCGAAGCCGGCCCCGCGGGCGCTCCTACTCTGCTGCTGCTGCACGGCTTCCCGAGCGCCAGCCATATGTTCCGCAATCTCATCCCGGAGCTTGCCGGTCAATTTCGTATCGTCGCGCCCGACCTGCCCGGGTTCGGTCAATCAGAGATGCCGGAGCGCGCGAAGTTCGCCTATACGTTCGAGAAGATTGCCCGGGTCATCGAGAAATTCACTGACGTCATTGGTCTAAGCAAGTACGCTCTCTACGTGTTCGACTATGGAGCGCCAACAGGGTTTCGGCTTGCAGCTTGGCGGCCCGAACGCATCACCGCCATCATCACTCAAAACGGCAACGCCTACGAGGAAGGCCTTAGCGACGGGTGGAATCCGATCCGGGCCTACTGGCAAGACGCCTCCGAGGCCAATCGTGAAGCGCTGCGCGCCTTTCTCAAGCCTGAAACCACCGTCTGGCAATACAGCCACGGCGTCGCCGACGTCACTGAGATCTCGCCCGACGGCTACAGCCTCGACAACCACTATCTCGCCAGACCCGGCGCCCACGAACCACAACTCGATCTGTTCCGGGACTACCGCAACAACGTCGCGCTCTATCCGACATTTCATGAATATTTCCGCGCCCACAAGCCGCGCCTGCTTGCGGTCTGGGGCAAGAACGATCCGTTCTTTCTGCCCGCAGGCGCCGAGGCCTTCAGGCGCGACATTCCCGACGCCGACGTTCGCTTCTTCGACACCGGACACTTTGCGCTGGAGACGCACTGCGCCGAGATCGCAGCGGCGATCCGCGAACATCTGGCCCGATAGCTAAGCGCTCGAGGGCAATCACGGAGAACGCGAATGTCCCTGAACGTGAGCGTAGCGCTGGCGCACGGAGCCTGGGCGGACGGCTCGAGCTGGGCGAAGGTCATCGCGCCGCTCGCAGCCGAGGGGATCAGAACCGTCGCGGCGCCATTGCCGTTGACGTCGCTCCAGGACGACGTCGCGGCGCTGGATCGTGCGCTGGCGCGCCTGGAGGGAGCAATCGTCGTCGCCGGCCACGCCTACGCGGGCGCGGTGATTGCCGAAACGCGCAACCCTCGCGTGAAGGCGCTGGTTTATGTCGCCGCGCTCGCGCCCGGCGAAGGCGAGAGTGTGGCGGACGTATTCTACCGAGGCGAACCGCATCCTTTGGCGCCAAAGCTCGCGGCCGATATGCATGATCTGATCTATTTGCCGGATCAGGCCTTTGCGGAGGCGTTCGCCCCCAACGCCAGCGCGAAGGAATTGTCGATACTTTCGGCCGTCCAGCGACCGATCTCGCGCGCCTGCATCACGGTCCCTGTCGGTCGACCATTGTGGCGAGATCGTCCGGCATGGTTCCTGTTGGCCCAGCAGGACCGCCTCATCGTCGGAGACAATCAGCTGTTCATGGCGGAGCGCATGCGGGCGCGTATACGCGCCCAAGACGTCGATCACGCGCCGATGATTACTGCGCCGTCTCTGGTCCTCGACATATTGCGCGAAGCCGTCGCGGCCGCGGCATGATTCCTCGGCGCAGCCTTGGACTGCGCCGGCGCGCAGTCCCCTAGCGAGCCGATCCGATCGGGAGGAATGCGATGTCGAATTCCCCGGCCGCGGAGTCGCGCCAGTCTACGATTTCCCGCGCCGCCGCCAGCGGGCGATACGCCCGCTGGGGCTGCCTAATGTTGGAAGCGCGCGCCGGCGACGATAAAGCCTATGCGATCCTGCTTGGCGAATTGAATGTCTGGTTGCGGTGTTACTTTGCGCGCCGTCTGCCGTCTCACGCCGCGGACGACGCGAGGCAGGAGACCCTGCTCGCAGTTCACGCCCACCGACTCACCCAGGCGCCGGCGAGTCAATTCGGTCCCTGGGTCGCTTGCGTCGCGCACAACAAATGGGTCGACCAGCTCCGCGACGCCAACAGGCATTCCGCCTTGCCGCCGGACGAGGAGATTCCAATCGAGGATCATGGCCGCGCCGTAGTCAGCGAAGCGGCCTTGAACCACCTTCTTGTTCTGCTCAAGCCCGACCAGGCGAACGTCATTCGCCTCGTGAAGCTAAAGGGATTTAGCATCGCGCGCGCCTCCGCCGCGACGGGACAGTCGGCATCTCTCGTCAAGATCAACATTCACCGCGGGTTGAAAAAGCTGGCCGCGCTAGCGTCATGACCACTTGATCACGATCCCGGCGGTCGAGTTTGCAATGACTTCGACCACAATAGCGAACGACCTTCGATGCTGGGACGCATGTCGGCGTCGTCTTGCCGCCGAGCGCAGCCTGTTCCATTCTCACGGCTCTTTGCCCGAGTTGCCCACAGAGGGGGTTTGGCGTCGCATTCGCAGCGCAAGTCTCGACTTCGACTTTGAGCTGCGCCGCACGATCTGCCGTCTGCGGGCGCCAACGAATGTCTCCCTTACAGACGACCGCTCCTCTTGACGCCTCCGGCTGACTGAGCGTGCGGCGCTGTGGCCCTTTTGTCAGGGCCTTCCAGCTGGGCGCGACGCCTTGCGTCTCCGGATCGGCCGCTGAACGGCGACTCGCCGCCATCGGCATCAGCGCGACGGCGCGACGGCCCTGCGATCAAGACTCCATCGACCCGCGAACGCGCCTTATCACGTTTCCGTGTTGGAATCAGGGGTCGGTCGCGACACGACGATGAGACTCCGCTCCGGAGGCCTCCCAGGCGCCCGCTTTCTCGCGCGAATTCATCGACTTTGTGCTTTTCGTAACGAAGCGCAGCGCTGAGCCCCGCCGGTCATCGAACTCCGCAATCGCCCGATCCCGTTGAAATCTTCGGAGCCTCGCTGGTAGATTTACGCATGCGGGAGTCGACATTCAGCTTCGGTCCCTATTGTCTGAGGTTTGCCGAGCGTCGCCTCGAAAGGGCCGGCGTTCCTCTCGCTCTCGGCAGCCGCGCCCTCGATATCTTAATCGCGCTCGCCGAACGCGCGGGCGAGGTGGTAACGAAGCGCGAACTCATGGATCGAGTTCTGGCCCGACCTGGTTGTTGAGGAGAGCAATCTGCGCGTGCATGTCGCGGGATTGCGAAAAGCGCTTGCAGACCGAGACGAGCGCAGCCGCTACATCGCAAATGTGGCTGGCCGAGGCTATTGTTTGGTTGCGCCGCTCGATCGCGCGAGGGCGGAGACGACATCGGCGCCGCAGACCGCCGCCTCGACTTTACCAGCCAGACTTTCCCGAATGGTGGGCCGGGACCAGACGGTGGCGAGCCTCTCCAGCCTGACGCTGGAACACCGTCTCGTCAGCTTTGTGGGAACCGGCGGCATGGGCAAGACCACGGTGGCGGTCACGGTGGCGCACGCTCTTGCGGACGCCTTCGAAGGCCGGGTAGCCTTTGTCGACCTCGCGCCGCTCGCCGATCCGGGCCTGCTGAACGCTTCGATCTCGACGGCAATCGGCGCCACTCTTACCGAGCCGGATCCCCTGACGGGACTGCTCGCCTTTGTCATGCAGCGGAGAATGTTGATTGTCCTCGATAATTGCGAACATCTCGCCGACGCGGTCGCGACCCTTGCGGAGCAACTTTGCCGACGCGCCATGGATCTGCATCTGCTGGTGACGAGCCGCGAAGCGCTTCGCGTTGAGGGCGAACAGGTTCATCTCCTCGAACCGCTCGCGGGACCTCTCGATCTCGACGCCAACGCCGAGGAGCTCATCAAATATCCGGCGGTCCAATTGTTCATGGAGCGTGCCGCCGCGGGCGGCTACCGTCAGCCGCTCGACGATGCAACCGCGCCCAATGTCGCCCGCATATGCCATCGACTGGACGGGATCGCCCTGGCGATCGAGCTGGTGGCGAGCCGCGTGGGAACCTATGGCCTGCAACGCACCGCCGATCTTCTCTCCAACAGGTTCAAGCTGCTTTGGCGGGGGCGGCGAAGCGCCCTTCCAAGGCACCAAACGCTGCACGCGATGCTCGAGTGGAGCTTCAATCTGCTTCCTGAGAGGGACCGCGCGGTGTTCGCCCGCCTTGGCGTCTTCGCTGGGCTGTTCGATCTCGCGGCGGCGCAAGCCGTCGTCGGAGGCCAAGGTTACGACGACTTCGACGTCGAAGAGTCACTTGACCGTCTGGTGGAGAAGTCGCTCGTCTGGATGTCGGAGTCGCCGACATCGTCCTACTATCGGCTCCCGCACGTCGCGCGCGAGTTTGCCCTCGGCGAACTCGCCAAACGCAACGAGAGGCGTGTAGTCGCTGCCCGACACGCGCGGCGCGTTCTGTACCTTCTGGACGCGGCCCGCCCACTCCACGAGCTCGACGAAACAGATCAGGACCCCGCGCTCCCGCCCTTCCTCCTTCCCGACTTGCGGATCGCGCTGAACTGGGCGTTCTCCGAGGAGGGCGATCGTCAGATCGCGATTGACCTTGTGGCCGCCGGCGCACGGTTCCTGCTTCGCATCGGCCTGCTCGGAGAATGCCGAGTCTGGACGGAGCGCGCGTTGGGCCTGCTCGCCGATCGCGACATCGGCAGCGCCAAGGAACTGGCTCTTCAGGAAGCGCTGGCTTACGCCATGATGTTCTCCCGCGGAAACAGCGGCGGAGTTGTCGCCGCCTTGGAGCGCGGTCTCACCGTGGCTGAAGCGTTGGGCGAGCCTTCGCTCCAGTTGCGCTTTCTTACCTTGCAACATTTCTTCCATGTCTGGGGCGGCTCCTGCGATCTGTGCGTGGAAGTATCGCTGCGCGGCTCAGCAATCGCCGAGCAGCTCAGGGACCCGAAGGCTCAAATCGCGGCCGATTGGATGCTGGGGATCTCGTATCACTTGGTTGGACGCCAGAAGGATGCGCAGCGCCATTGCGAACGCGGCCTCGCGCTTGCGGCTTCCCGTAACCTCGGCATAAATTTTTTGGGTTACGAATTCATCCTCGCGCGATGCCATTGGATACTAGGCCACTGGAGTTGCGGCGTGGCCTTCGGAAGGCAAGCCGTCTGGGAAGCTGAGCGGCGCGGACATCCGGTCGGACTGTGCATCGCCCTTCTAAATGCGGCTATCGTGCTAGTGTGGAACGGCTCTTTCGACGAGGCGGAGACGCTCATCGGCCGACTGGAGACTCAAGCGGATTGTTCCGCCCTGACGCCGTATCAGGCCAATGGCCTTTCACTTCGCGGCGAACTGTTGGGCGCGCAAGGCGCACACGAGGCGGCGGTCGAGCGCCTTCAGCAAGCGCTCATACGCCTTCACGAGGAGAAACAACTGGTCATGGTCCCGCGCACCCAGCGCGCACTGGCTGAGTCGCTGATGCGGTTGGGCCGTCTGCCGGAGGCTCTGGCGATCATCGACGACGCCATCGGTCGGGCCGTGCGGTCCGGTGGGAGATTCAACCTCGCCCAGCTGCTGCGCACGCAAGGCGAAATCCGCCTCCATGCAGGCGATCTGCAGGGGGCGGAGTCCGCGCTTGTCTCCGCAGTGGAGGTGGCCGAGGAGCAGGGAGCCATATCGTGGCGACTGAGAAGCGGCGAGGCCCTGGCGTTGCTTCGGCTATCGCAGGGTCACTCCGAGGCGGCGCGCGAGGAGACCGCGGCCTTGATGGCGCTGCTCGACGACTGCGACGCCTGCGAGTTGCTTTCGGCAACCCGCGCCCGATTGCTCGCGTTGAGCGCGGCGGCCTCGCGACAGCCCCTTGTCGGCGGCGCGCAATGATCCCCTTCGCTTTTGTTCTCCCCGATCCAAGAAAAGTGTGGCTTGGGCAACTACGTCGAGCCTGCCCGTCCCGCCTCATCCGCATCTCCGCTCGATTGTAAAAGCTCGGCCGCGCGACTGGGCGCCTTTTCCCGGCGGCGCGAGCGCCCACAACCCGCTCGAAGGAAACGTCTCTGCGTATTCCGCTTCGCGGGCAATCGAGTTGCCGGACTGCTCACGCTCCGCTGCGCGCAGAATATCATGTTTGAATAGGTAGACTGACGCTGCTAGCAGGACAATGTCTTTTATCAAAAATAGGAACGGCAACGTGGCGGCGGGGAAACCGCCGGCGGGCGCGGCCCATGCATCTGGAAAGAAAGGAATGATCGTCACCGTCACGACATAGGTGAGGCAGGAGCCGAACGAACCGAGAATGGCCAGTTTCCTGTTCCAGAAGCCCGCCACAAGAACGATGCCTATCAGCCATTCGACCGTGCCGAGGAAGAATGCGGCGCCGCGTATGCCGAGAGCGGGATAGAGCCAGAAGATCAGCGGTCCGTGACTGATGATTGGGATCAGCTGTTGCGCCTCGTAAACGAACCACTTCTGGGCGCCAAACACGAGGAAGATGATGATCATCGTGACGCGCGCAAAATGGTAGTCGAAATCGCCGGCGAACGTTGCCAACTTCGCCAGTTTTGCTATCAGTTGATCCATCGGTCGTCTCCCAGGTGGCTGCGGCTGGTGCGGTGGCTCCAACGACCGGCGAAGCGCATTCGGGTTCACTTGGATCACGGCTCACGCTGGGCTGCGAAAAGGATTGCTGAAGGCAGCGCCTACTTAAGGCTTTCCCTATCGCGGGCCCGGAACGGTGGCGAGCCCGAAGCCCTCCACGTCGCGGCGTCGCCTCGCAATCGGGTCCGTGAGATGGCCGGTCCGGCGAACGCGTCGGGCCGCTACTGCGCTGCCGTCAATCGCGAGGGAAGCGGCGGCGCCGCTGGGAAATCCACCGGGACCTCAGTGGTCGAGTGCAAATAATTGGTGACGGTCTTGTCCCCAATAGCGACGATCGCGTCTATCAGGTTTTCTTTCGTCCAACCGGCAGCGAAGAATGCGTCCACCAGCGCGGGGTTGGCGTGTCCGCGGCGCTCCGTGATATCGCGGACAAGGCGCGCGAGCGCGTCGAGCTTTTTATCAAACGAGGCGCGTCCCGAGCGGATTTCCAGGATTTGCGTGGGCGTGAATCCGACCATGCCTCCGATCATGGTATGCGCGGCCAGGCAGTATGCGCACGCGTTGACCTCGCTCACCGCCAGATTGACGACTTCTCGGGCCTTACCGTTGATTGAGGATTTGGCGTTCTGCAAGGACAGATAGGCGCCGAGCGCGTGTTCCGAGTGCGCCATCGTCGCATAGAGGTTTGGCGTCTTGCCGAGTTTGCTCGTAAGCTGGTCGAAGATGATCTGGTTGGCGGGACTCACCTCGTCACGGGTTGGGACATTGATGGCGGCCACAGCGGTTCTCCTTGAGGTTCGGCCGTTGGCCCGGTTCCTACCCAGCGAGATATAAGGCTTTGAAGGGCGATCTGTCATTTGACTCGACCGAATATAGCCTATTCCCGGTCTGCATAGTTGTGCCGAAATCGGGCGCTGCAGATTCGCATTCGCGTCGGTCGCGATTGGTCTGACGGTCATTCCTCATAGGAAATTTGCAGATGACGACGACCGGGTTCTCGGCCTCACAATGATTGGGAGCGAGCGCGGGGCGAGCGGGGCCTTTTCGGGCTAAGGCCAATCACGCAATGCCGCATGAGGTTTCCCCCCGTTCAAGAACGGCTGTCGTCTGGCGTTCGCCGCCGATTGGTGAGTGCGCCAAAGCGGCGACGTTGTGCGGATGGCGCGCATTCATGGATTTTGTTTTCGACGGGACTCGCGGAACGAGTAGCGACTCCACGAATTTGACGAATGTTCGAGCCTTGGCGTCCGCCAGGCGGCCCGCGGGCAGAATGACCCAGAGATCAACCTCGGGAAGCTGCCAGTCGGTCAGCGCCGTGATTACGGCGCCGGACGCCAGTTCGGGATCGAAGATCCAGCGCGACGCGACCGCCAGGCCCACGCCGCCGAGCACCGCAGTTCTGACGGCTTCGCTGGCGGTCACCCGCAGGCGGCCCGAAAGTCTAGCTGTCGCCTGTTCGCCATCCTTGCAAAAGATCCAGCCGTCGCTGTCATTTCGATCGAGCGTGAATAAAACCGCCTCGTGTTGCGAGAGGTCAGCCGGCGTCCGTGGAAATCCAGCGCGAGAGAAATAGCAGGGCGACCCCACGACGAGGCGCTCAGTCGCTGCAATCTTGCGGGCGACTAAGGCGGAATCGCGCAAGGGTCCAACGCGGAGCGCCAAGTCGATGCCCTCCTCCAGCAAATCGAGTTGCCGGTCTTCGAGCACGAGATCGATCAAAAGCCCTGGATGCGCAGCGAGAAAAGCGGGCAGATGGGGCATCAGATAGAGCTTGCCGAATGCGACGCCGACGCTGACGCGCAAGCGGCCTTCCAGCCCCGCGTTAACGCCGCGAGCGGCGCGTTCGGCTTCGGCGGCTTCCTGGACGGCGCGTCGCGCGCGCTCAAAATAGGATTGCCCGGCCTCAGTTGGCCTCAGGCCTCGGGTCGAACGCATGAGCAGGCGCACGCCCAATCGCTCTTCGAGATGCGTCACGGATTTCGACACCGCCGGTTGACCCACGTTCATTTGTCTCGCTGCAGCCGAGAAGGAGCCCATCTCGACGATTCGCACGAAAGTCTCCATGACAGACAACCGATCCATACTGACGCCTCCAAAGGGATGGGACGGTCGACGCCGATCATCGCGCCGATGACAGGCGATGCGGATAATGCCCGAAATGGTGGGGACAACCGAGTTAAGGTCCGTGAATTTCCGTTAATCGCTCATCCTGCAACACCAGCCCGTATGGCGCGTGCGCGCCGCCTTGGGAGCCTCAATCGATTTGCTGAAATGGATCACGGGCCGTTCGGTCGCCACGTGGAGGCGCGGCGCCGCAGACCGCCCGATATGCGCTCACGGGGGTGGGGCGACGGCGAAGCGCCCGGCGAGGCAGGTTCAGTCTTTAGTCCCAAGTCCGAGATTTGGCAGGATGGTCAACTGGACCAATCGTCCTCGGCGGTGCGTGAAGTAGAATTGCTGCAGAAGGGGATCGGGTAGTCCGAGCTTGTCGAAATCGCCGTCGACCTCCGCCGAAAGGATGTAATTCGCGTAATGCCTGTGCGCGTCGACCACGTTCAATCGCAGCGCCTTGCCGATTAATTCCTCTCGGGCCCAGCGGCGGATTTCCTCCGGGCCCCTGTGTTCGCAGAGCTGATCGTTTACGATCGCGTCCTCGGCGAACACCGACAAGCACAGTTCGAGATCGCCCGCGTTGACCGCGCGAATAAATTGAGCGACCGGCTTTGGCGCATTCTTGGGCGTTGGCATATACCGATCCAGAATGACCCGATCATGCCCGACAGGCCGGTTGCGCGCTAAACACTGCAAAGCGCGGTTGAGCTGTAGAGACGCCTCGCTAGAGCCTTGCAGGTCAGTATCCGGGCGTCATCTGTGGGACTTGTGGGACGCCTGCGTCACTTTACGACGCGCGGGTGTTGCATGAGATTGACCTCTGTAATCGGTCGGGCTCGCGTCGCAGGTTGCGGCATCGGCCGATCACGTTCGCGTGTTCTCTATAGTCACCTCTCGCCTCGGGAAAGGGCGTCACGGCGGCGCGCAATTCGCCTGCCAAGTGAGAATTTGACGCGTCGCCAGCCCGGGGGACGCGCCGGTCGCCGCGGTCGCGGCGTCCCGTCACGCGCGGATCCCGCGGCTTAGCGACGTTGAAATCGAATTGGGCGAGCTTTACCAATGGGCATGGCCGCGGCGACTCTCCAGTTCGGACCGTTTCGCCTGAAGCCCGCCGAGCGCCGGCTGGAGCGGGCGGAGGGGCCCGTCGCGCTTGGCGGCCGAGCCCTCGACTTGCTAATTGCGCTCGCGGAGCGCGCCGGGGAAGTCGTCCCGACACGAGAACTGATGCAACGGGTCTGGCCCGGCCTGACCGTGGAGGACAGCAATCTCCGAGTCCATGTCGCCGGGTTGCGCAAGGCGCTCGGCGACGGATACATCGCCAGCGTGCCCGGCCGCGGTTACTGCTTCGTTGCGCCGATCGAGGTCTCTCCGGCGCGCCCTCGGAGCGAGCCGGGGCAGTCGTCCCCCGCTTTGACGACACTGCCTCCCCGCCTCGCCCGCATCGTGGGGAGATCCGAGACCATCACCGCGCTCGTTGCGCTTGTGTCGTCGCATCGCCTCGTCAGCGTTGTTGGCAGCGGCGGCATGGGCAAGACGACCGTGGCGGTAGCGGTGGCGCACGAACTCCTGAAGGCGTTCGAGGGCCGCGTCGCCTTTGTCGACTTGGCGCCGTTAGCTGACCACGGCCTGGTGATCACCTCGGTTTCCACGGCGATCGGCGCGAACTCTTTCGGAGCCGGACCCGCTGGCGGGACTGCTCGCCTTCGTCGCTCGGGGGCGAATGCTGATTGTTCTCGACAATTGCGAACATCTCGCCGATGCGGTCGCCGCGCTCGCCGAACAGCTCCACCTCAGCGCCGCTGAGTTGCATTTGCTCGTGACGAGCCGCGAAGCCCTGCGGGTCGAGGGCGAGCAAATGCACCTGCTCGAACCTCTCGAAGGGCCGGCCAATCTTGACGCCGGCGCCTCGGAGTTGCTTAAATTTCCGGCCGTGCAGTTGTTCATCGAGCGCGCCGCCGCCGGCGGTTACCGTGAGCCGCTGGACGACGCGACGGCCCCTCTCGTCGCCCGCATCTGTCATCGCCTGGACGGCATCGCCTTGGCCATAGAACTGGTCGCCAGTCGGGTCGGAACTTATGGCCTGCAACGCACCGCCGATCTGCTCGACAATAAATTCAAGCTGCTTTGGCAGGGGCGGCGAAGCGCTCTGCCGAGGCATCAAACGCTGCACGCCATGCTCGACTGGAGCTTTAATCTGCTTTCCGAGAATGATCGCGCGATGTTCGCGCGCTTAGGCGTCTTCGCCGGGCCCTTCGATCTCGAGGCGGTTCAGGCGGTCGTCGGCGACGCCGACCTCCGCGAGGTGGAACAGCCGCTTGATCACCTCGTCGAGAAATCGCTGGTATGGACCTTCGAGTCGGAGACCGCGTCATACTATCGCTTGCCGCACGTCGCCCGCGACTTCGCCCTTGCCGAGCTCTCCAAACGTAACGAACGGCGGGATGTCTCCGAACGACATGCACGGTATGTGCTGCGCATGCTGTCGGCGGCCAACCCGGGCGAGCCGTTTGACCTTATGGACGCGGCGCCTCCACTGCCGCCGGTGCTGCCGCCTTGCTTGCGCGTCGCGCTCAACTGGAGCTTTTCCGATCAGGGCGATCGCAAGCTTGCCGTCGAGTTGGCGGTCGCCGCCGCGCCAATCTGGCTGCGCATAGGTCTGCTTGGCGAATGCTGTCAATGGACTCGACGTGCGCTGCGTCACCTCGATGATCGGGAACAGGGCGGGGTGGCGGAGCTCGCGCTACAAGAGGCGCTCGCGAGTTCGGTCATGTTCGCTCTTGGGGACAGCGAGATTGCCGGCGCCGCCCTCGAGCGCGGTCGGGCTTTGGCTGAAGCGCGGGATATGCCAGCGAGACAGCTGCGCTTTTTGGCCGGGCAACACACGTTCGTCCTCATGGGAGGCGAGTTCGGCGAGACCGTCGCGATTGCCCTGCGCAGCTTGGAAATGGCGGAGCGCTCGCAAGACCAGAAGGCGCGGGTTGCGGCCGAATGGATGCTCGGATGCTCATATCATCTGGTCGGACGACAGAAGGACGCTGAGCTGCACTGCGATCGCGGATTCGCGATCGCGGCGGGGCGCGATCTCCACATCAATTTCTTTGGCTTCGATCTGCATGTGCGGATATTGATCATCCTCGCGCGATGCCATTGGATTCAGGGACGGTGGGATCGTGGGCTCGCGTACTGCTCCGAAGCTATAGCAATTGCGGAGCGACGCGCCAATCCGGTCGGACTGTACATCGCCCTGATCAACACGGCGATCGTGCTGCTTTGGAATCGTTCGTTCGACGAGGTGGAGACCGTCATCGATCGATTGGAGAAGCACGTCGATCGCCACGTCCTGGCTTATTTCGAGGCATGCAGCCTTTTCCTGCGCGGCGCGCTGCTGGACCAGCGCGGCGAGCACGAATTGGCCGTTGAACGCATTGACGTCGCGATCGCTCGGCTCGATGAGCGAAACCATCGCGTTTTCTACTCATGCGCGCAACGGGCCTTGGCGGAAGCGTTGATGCGAGCCGGCCAGCTGCGACGGGCGCTGACTGTCGTCGACGATGCGATCGGTCGCGCCGGGCGTACCGGCGGCGAGTTCGATCTTTCGGAGCTGCTGCGGACGCGCGGCGAAATCTGTCTGCGCGCAGGCGATGCGGCGGAGGCGGAATCGGCCTTTGTCCGCGCTGTCGTGCTCGCCGATGAGCAAGGCGCATTGAGCTGGCGGTTGCGCTGCGGCGAGGCGCTGGCGCGCTTGTGGCTGTCGCAAGGTCGCACCAAAGCGGCGCATGAGGAGGTTGTGGCGTTGCTCGCGCGCCTCGCCGAACTCGGTAGCCGCGAGCTGCTGGAGCCTATCCGCGATCGCCTGCTCGGTTTGAAAAGGGAGTCCTCGCGACGCGCCAATTTGCATAATGCCGTCGCCGCACAGTAAACTACTGGTGGCCGCATTCGCCACGATGGGATAGGCCCGAGCGGCCGCTCGACCAAATCCCCGCGAGAGATTTTTCGCCGATCCGATCTACGGCTGGTGAGGAAATCGAACTTCAGCTACCGCACGGACTGCGAAGTGACGCGCATCAATGTCGACCGCTCCGGAAAAAGGGCGACAGGCATAACGTTCATCGACACGAGCGGCGAAGAGTGGGAACAGCCGGCCGAACTTGTGATCCTTGCCGCATTCACCCCCTTCAACGTTCAACTGCTGCTGTTGTCGGGGATTGGCAAACCTTACGATCCTGTCTCCAATCAGGGGTGATTGGGCGCAACTTCACCATCAGACGATCTCCAGCGTCAACGGATTCTTCGACAAGGAGAAATTCATCTTTAATCCCTTTATTTCCTCCGCCTCCATCGGCATGTGCATCGACGAATTCAATGGCGACAATTTCGACCACGGGCCTTGGGCTTCGTTGGCGGCGGCTATATGGGGCAGGTGCAGACCAACGGGAGACCGATTCAGACCAACCTGTTTCCACCCGGCACGCCGGCCTGGGGAGCAACGCCTATCTCACCGACAAGTTTGCTGAAATCATCAAAGCGATGGGCGCAAGGGAGATCGAGAAGCAGTACCGCAAACCGCCATACGACGTCACAAAGTATTAGACCACGCACTTATGCGGCGGCGCAATCATGGGGACCGACCCCGCGACGAGCGCGATCAACCGCTACCTGCAAAGTTGACGTTCCCAATCTTTTCGTCATGGGCGCGAGCGCGTTTCCGCAGAACGCCGGCTACAATCGAACCGGGACGGTTGCGGCGCTCGCCTTCTGGTCAGCCGAGATGATCAGGACTCAGTACCTCAAGAATCCGGGGCCCCTCGCCCATGCCTGACAATCCAGCGCGGCGGATCGCGGGCGCTACGATCGCTTCGTTGTTGCTCGCTTCGAGTCTGCTCGCGCCGAGCCGCGCGCAGTACAAAGTCGGGACGAGCCTGGACCCGCAGAATTTCGGCCAGATCCAACGGGGTCGATATCTCGCGATCGCGGGCGACTGCGGAAGCTGTCACACTGTGCCGGGCTCAGGTGAGCCCTACGCCGGCGGTCGGTCGATCGAAACTCCGTTCGGCGTTGGGGTTGGGGCCAACATCACCCCCGATTCCGAGACCGGGATCGGAGCTTGGAGCGACGAGCAGTTCGTCCGCGCGCTACGCGAGGGCAAAAAGGAATGACGGACAGCTCCTCTACCCAGCAATGCCTTATATGAGTGCGGGTTCGCGAGCGCCGCGGCAGTGACGTTGGGATTGAAATCGCACGGAACGGAGACGCAGGTTGCGATGCCCACGCGCCCGGGTATGAGCGCTTTGAGCCGGGAGCCGCCGGTCCGAACTCGGGGTCGGCGCGATGGAACCGGAAGTTCGGTTTAGGGCAAGGTCAGGCCGTGAACTCCATCCATGCCAGCGACGCGCCCAGCTCGATCGTGCAATGGAAGAATCCGAAGTGTAGGCGTACCGGCCGACTTCATTTATCGCGCGGCCTCTAGTATATTTGGGACCAACCCTCACGCGTCGCCGGAGGACCATCGGATCTGCCGCTTCATGGCAATCAATCTAACCCGCTTTTTGCAGGAGCGGGCGCAAGGCAACGAACTTAGGGAGGGCGAGGCGATGTCGGAAAAAGTGTATGGCACGCATCACATCGGGATCACAGTTCCCGACATAGAACAGGGCATCGCCTTTTTCGAAGCCGTATTCGGCGCAGTGACGGTGTTCCGGACCGGCACCTTCAACGTCGACGAGCACTTTATGCGGCGCAAGCTCGGCGCCGCCCCGAACACGCGTATTCGCGATCTGGCCTTCCTACGCTGCGGCGACGGCCCGAGCGTCGAGTTGTTCGAGTACAGCGGCGAGGATAGCACCGCGCGTCCGAAACGTGTCTCCGAGGTCGGCGGCATGCATCTCTGCTTCGAGGTCGAAGACGTATTTGCCTCTGCTGAGCGGCTGCGGGCGCTCGGGGTCGACTTTCTTGAGGGTCCGAACACGGTGGAAGAAGGACCGCTCGCCGGCTTCAGCTGGATCTATTTCGAGGCCCCCTGGGGACAGGTGCTCGAGATCGCGAGCTTCTCGTCGCTCGGCTATGAAAAGGACACGCCGAAGCGGTTGTGGCGGGCGAGGCCGTAGCTGACGCCCGACCCGGTTGTTCACGTGTTCACGAGGCCTATCAGCAGGTAGGCCGCCACCCGGGTGTTCACCGGCGGCGACAAAAGGTCGTGGCGCGGGTTGACGGAGCAGCGAGCTTAACGGCCAAAGTGCTAGCGAGGGCCACGCAAAGACTCGGCAAGCATGGATGCGTTCTCGGGCTTCGCCTGTAATAGGCCCCGTTCGACCGCGAGGGCCATTTCAATCACACGCTCGTTCACGGGCGCCGGTTTGCCAAACTTGCGTAAGATCTCTACGGCGTATCCATTGACCTCCGCGATCTCGGCTCGCCTTCCCTTTCGCCAATCCTGCAGTGATGTCGTCAACGTGTCAGGTCGCGAGAACGTGGTCAGGACCTCCTCAAATATACGGTCGACGTAGCGTTCCGGGTCGTTAGTTGTGACGGGCGGCAGGCCGATGATCGGTATGATCGACGCGCCGTCGAGAAGCGCCGCTTGCATGGCCTCGTAGCCCGCCTGCCGCATGACCTCCAGATAGCCAGGCACGCGCGCGGCGTCGTTCAGCGGCAAATCGAGCAGTGCGGAGGGGATCAATTCGGCAGCGTTGACGACAAGCTTCATCCACTTGCTGGACTTGATGTCGTTTGAAACCTCGACACGCCCTGAACAGCGCAGCAAGTGAGCAACCGCTTCGACCCGATGCTGCTGCCGGGGATCGACCGCGCCAAGCGCGAACCAGGACTCGTCGTGGTCGTTCTGTCGGTTGGTTACGCCGGGCGTGAACATGTTCGAGGCGATCTCGATGACGGCGCCGATCGTCTGCTCGGGCCCGACGACGTCGGCGATATCGAGATGGGTCATGCCGTTCTGCAGGCCGACGACGAAGCCATCTTCGGCGAGCACCGGCGCAATCATCTGCGTGACCCATTTTGTGTCATAGGCCTTGACGATGAGAAAGACGAGATCGAAGGGCTCGCGCACCTCCGCGACCTGACAGAAATGCAGAGCCGGCGGCCGCGCGTTGATCGTGCGGGTCGGAAGATTGACCGTGATGCCGTCCCGTCGGATCGCCTCGACATGCGCCGGCCACTGCTCGATGAACGTGACGTCGTGACCCGCGAGAGCGAAGTCGGCGCCAATCGAGGCGCCCTGCGCGCCTGTGCCGACGAAGGCGATTCTTGGAGGTTTCACCGGCATATCAAACTCCAACTCTTTGTCGCGGTCTTACTTCGCAGCCCGGCCGCACACCGGCCGTCCGCCCTGTCGTTCGTAGGCGAGGCCTCCCGGCGCCGAGACGAGGTCGAGTTGAAAGCCCCAGGATACAGCGTAGGTCGGCTTGGCGAAGTGCTCAGCTCGTCCGGCTTTTCAAGCTTGCCCTTGAGAAAGGCGATCAAGGCGCCCCCCAATTCATGCGATGCCGTCCCTGCTTGCAAGAGGCGCGATCCCCTAAGCCGCGGCGCGGCTGCGCACCGTGGAATATATCAGCGCAGCGACAAGGATCAGGGCGCCCTGGAAGACATATTGATAGGTCTGGCTGAGGTTGAGAAACGATACGGCGTTCAGCACTTCCGTCAACAGCACCGCGCCGAGCGCCGTGCCGATGAAGGTGCCGCGACCGCCGCGAAGGCTGGTGCCGCCGAGCACGACAGCGGTTATGCTGGACAGCGTGTAGCCCGCGCCCTGCCGGGGATCGCCGACGCCGATCTGGACCATGAGCATGATCGCGCCGAAGGCGGTCATGAGCGAGCAAGCGACGTAGCCGGCGACAAAGCTGCGATCGACCCGCACGCCAATGCGTCGCGCCGCGCCTTCCTCCGAACCGATTGCCCGCAATTGCCAGCCCGCGCGCGTCTTGCGCAGAACATATTCGCCGGCGAGCGCCAACAGGACGAGGAAGATGAACGCGACAGGGATCGGTCCGATTTGCCAGCTCAGCGTTTCCACGACCTTGCTGTTGATATAACCCTCTGGCCCGTCGCGGAGCAGGAAGCTGCAACCCTGCAAGCCAATATAGGTGGCGAGCGTCGCTGCGATAGCGGTGAAATTGGCGAAGCGGATCAGTAGGCCGTTGACGGTGCCTACGACCAGCGCACCCACAAATATCAGGGCGAAGCCGGCGGCGATCATCCCCGCCGATTTATCCTCGTTGATGAAGAAGGACGCGACGACGACAAGGAAACCCGACAGCGGCCCGACCGAAAGATCGATCCCGCCCATTAGGATCGCAATGGTCTGTCCGAGCGCGATGAAGCCGAGCGCCGTCGTCAGCATCAGGATGTTGGAGATGTTGAAGGCCGAGAAGAAATTGGCGTTCTGGCTGAAGACATAGAGGCCGAGAAGGCAGGTCACGATCGCCAGCGGAACCGCCGGCGCATTGTCCGATTGCAGGAAATGCCTGAGCCCGTTGCGCGGGCCGCGGCGTAGGCGCGCGCTCTCTCCGCCCGTCGTTTGCGCATGCACGGCCGCGGCGACGATCTTGGCTTCAACCACATCCTCGCCGCGCAGGGTGGCGACGACGCGTCCGCGCGAAAGGACGATGACCTGATCGCAGAGCCCTTCAAGCTCGGCGGCGTCGGAGGAATTCACGACAACCGGGGTGCCCGAACTCGAAACCTCCCGTAGGATCCTGTAGATCTCAAACCTCGCGCCGACGTCGACGCCCTGCGTCGGTTCGTCCGCCACGATCAATTGCGGCGCGCAGAGCAGTGCGCGCGCCATCACCACTTTCTGCTGATTGCCGCCCGACAGCGACAGGATCGGGGCCTCAAGGCTCGTCGCCTTCACCGCGAGCGAGCGAAACGCCATCATCACCTGGCGCTCTTCCTCGGCCCGGCTGAGGACGCCCCACGAGGCGAATTTGTCGAGAGCGGCGAAGGTCGCGTTCTCGCGCACGGTCAGACTTCCGGCGAGCCCCTCCGTATGCCGGTCCGAAGGCATGAAGGCGGCCTTGCGCAGGAGATCGTGAGCGCTGACCGTCTCGCCCTTCAGCCGAACGACGCCATGCGAGACTCCGAAGCCCGGCGAGCGCCCGCATGAGTTCCGACTGCCCGTTGCCGGCGACCCCTGCAACGCCGATGATTTCCGCGCGAAGCGAAGCAAAGCTGACGTCGTAGAAATTGTCGCCGCTGAAGCCATCAACCGCAAGGTCGATTTCCTCCGATCGGCTTTGCGACTTCGGCGGGAAAGCGGAGACCAGGGCGCGGCCGACGATGAGATTGAGCAGATCCGCGTCGCTGATCTCGCTGACCTTCGCCACACCGCGCAGCTTTCCGTCGCGCAGCACCGTGACGCGGTCCGCGATCTCTCGTAATTCCGCGAGCCTGTGGGTGATGTAGATGACCGCCGTGCCCGCCTTGACGACATCGCGGATGCGGCCGAACAGCATATCGGTCGCGTCCTGATCGAGCGCCGCCGTGGGCTCGTCGAGGATCAGCACCTTAGGATGAACAGCAAGCGCTCTGGCTATTTCAAGCAGATGCTTTTGCGCCACTGTGAGAGCATCGACGCGCATGCGCAACGGCACGTCGAGACCGACCTGATCCAACGCCGCGCGGGCGAAATCCGTCGGTGAGCCGCCGTCGATGAGCGCGGACGGAAGCGCGACCAAAAAGTTCTCCAGCACTGAGAGATCATCGAGCACGGCAGGATGCTGGAAGGCGATGGCGACGCCGAGCGAGGCGGCGACCTGCGGCGACATCGCAGCAATCCGCTCGCCTTCGAAATGAATATCGCCGGCGCTGGGTTGCAACGCGCCGGAGATGATGTTCATCAACGTCGATTTGCCGGCGCCATTCTCGCCGAGGATGGCGTGGACCTCGCCGGCGTAAAACTCGACGCTGACATGCTCTAGCGCCGCGACGCCCGAGAAATATTTAGAAATGTCCGTGAGCCGGATCGTCGCCGGGCCCGGCGCGGAGTCGGGATAGGCTTTCACTTGGGGCTGATCGAGCGTCACAACCGCTTCCCGTAGCAAGGCTCACCTATCGCGCAAAAGAGCGGCGATCGCGAGCGCGTGGGCGCGTCGGGATCGCCTTTTCTTGTTACTTGCTGACAGCCTTGGCCTGATCTTCCGCCGGCAGTTCGGACGACAGATAGATCGCGCCCGGCAGATCCTTGCGGCATTGCACCGGCTTGGGATTGCCCGACACGGAGTCCTCGAACATCGGCGCCTTGAAGATGTCCTCGCTCGGCAGCTTGCCGCCCGTCACGGACGCCACCGCCCATTGCACGGCAAGGCGCACGTTGTCGTTGCCGGTTGCGACGGTGAACAGCTTGAAGTCGGGATTAGCTTCGTGGTTCTCGGCCCAGAAGCAGCCGAGCGAATTGCCGTCCGAGGTCGCGAGCGCGGGCACCGAACGGTTGAACTTCTTGAACTCCGGCAGCGCGCCGACGAGCGACGGGCCGAAATCCGAGATGATCACGTCGATTTTCGGATTTTTAGCGATTTCGGCAGTGAGGACCTGCTGGGTCAGCGAGGGGTCCCAGTTGGTGACGTCGAACGGCGCGGGATTGAGGAACTTGTATTTGTCGTCGAGCACTGATTTGAGACCCGCGAGTTCGTCGAGGCCCTGGCTGTTGCCGGCGGGACCGCTAAGGAACAGCATGTTGCCGCCATTGGGCAGGATCTGCTTGATCCACTTGCCCCAGTTCTCGCCGTCATTCTTGAATGAAGCGCCAATAAACTGGGTGTAGTTCTCCCCTGCCTTGCCGCCGACATTGACGCGATAGGGCACGACCACTTTGCCGGCCTTGAAGACGCTGGTCAGCGCCGGCAGCACGGCCGGGCCGGCGTCGCCGAATACAACGAGCGCATCCACGCCCTTCGCGGCGAAGCCCTTGATGTCCGAGATCGCCTTCTGCGTATTACCCTGCCCGTCGGCGTACTCATATTTGGTGATGCTCGGGCAAAGTTCCGCTGTTTGTTTGCCGGAGGCCGTGGTGACCTGACGCCAGCTGTTGCCGCCGAAGCCGTCGAGCAGCGCCAGTGTCGCCTTCTTCGGACCGCACCAGGAGGGAAGATCCGACGCGTGACTGGCCACGGGCCAAAAGTTCATCGCCGCGAGGGCGGCGGCGGAGAGCAATGCGTGTTTCAACATATTCATCTGGTTTCCTCCGGGTGTAGTCATGCGCGCTTTTTTGCGGTGCTCGTCCAGCGGATCGAGTAGACGCCGATACCGAAGCCCAGCGCCAGGGCTTGGATAATGGTCTGCGCCGAGTAGGGTACGCCCACGGCCAGCGCAAATTGGCTGAGTTGGTTGAGAAACAAGGCTGCGATAACGGTCGAGACCGGAAAGCCCCGGCCACCCAGCAGCGACGTGCCGCCGAGTACGACGACCGCGACCGAGGGCAGCAGCAGGCTGTCGCCTTGAAACGCCGTCGGCTCGCGCGTGATGCCGGCGAGCAGCACGCCCGCGAGGCAGCAAAGCATCTGAGAGAACACGTAAGCCATCATGCGATGCACGCGCGTGTTCAAGCCGACCGCACGCGCCGCTAGCGGATTTGCGCCGATAGCCTCGAAGCGGCGTCCGGCGACCGTCTTCTTCAGCATAAAGGAGACGAGCAGCAACGCGGCCAGCGCGAAATAGACGGCGTTAGGAACGCCGAGCGTTTCGCCGCCAGCGATGGAAGCAAGCAGATTCGTTGTTATGCGCGGCGTGCCGCCGGAGACTGCAAACACGCCGCCATACAGCAGCGCATTGACGCCGATGGTGGCGATGATCGCGTTCAGGTTGAGGAAGCCGACCAAAAACCCGCTCATGAGCCCGGCGGCGACGGCGCTGACGAGTGCAAACGCAACAGCGGGAGCCAAGAGCGCATCGGAGCCGTCGGGATAGTGGGTCGCGATCACCACCGCCAACGAGACGCCGCCGGCGACGGAGAGATCGAAACCGCCCTGCTGAACCACCAGCAATTGCGCCAGTCCCACGATGGCGATGATTGAGGCGAAAGGCAGGCTTCCCTTGAGCGCACCGAGCGTGAGGCTCGACGGCGCGAACATATAACAGGCCACCACCAACGCCAGCAACGATGCTAGCACCGTGACGAAGCTGCGTGCGAACCGGATCGCGAGCAGCCCGCGCAGGGGCGTCGTGTCGTTGGCGACGGCTTGGTTCATCAGCGCCTTCTCGGGTTCGCCGCGGAGACGATTTCAGGCGATGTTCAGCGTGATCTTGACCGCGGCCTGAGCGTTCTTGCCGAGTTCTAAGGCTTCGACCGCACGGTCCAAGGCGAAGCTGTGGGTCTGGATCGGCGAAAGATCGATGCCGGTGCGCTCCAAGAATCGGATGGCGGAAGGCCAGACGCCCGGCGAGCCGATGCATCCGCGCACGGTCAGATTCTTGATCTGGATCTTGCCAAGTTCGACGGGGAATTTTTGGTTGATGTTGATGCCGACCATCGAGACCCGCCCTTCCGGCCGCGCATAATCGAAGACGCTAGCGAGTGAGGACGGATGACCGGACGCCTCGACGACGAGGTCGCCGCCGCCCTTGGTCATCTCCTGCACGGCCTCGGCCGGATCGCCCGCGCTCGGGTCCACCGTCGCATCGACACCGAGGCGCTTGGCGATCTCCCGGCGCAGTGGGACGGGATCGACCACGATCACACGCGCGCCCATGCCAACGGCGACCGCCGCCGTCACGAGGCCGATGGTGCCGCCGCCCGAGACGACGACGGTCTCGGAGGCGTTGGTCCCGCCGTTGCGTAGCAACGAATAATAGCCGCAGGTGAAGGGCTCGATTAGCGCGCCCTTGGCGTCGTCCACGGCGTCCGGCAGCTTGTGCAACCATTCCGGTCGGGCGGGGAAATATTCACGGTTGGCGCCGTCCATCGAGAAGCCGAAATGATGGATGCGCTCTGGCGTTTTGATGACGCATTCGCCGACGACGCGGTCGCCGGGCTGAAGCGCGGTCACGTTGCGGCCCGTCTCAACAACCTCGCCGACCCATTCGTGGCCCGGGATGACGGGATAGGAGATCGGGATGATGTATTGTCCGGCCAGCAACTCATAATCCGAGTGGCAGATCCCAACGCGGCGCGAGCGGATTAGAACTTCGTTGTCGTCGATGCGTGGGCTTTGCACCTGAGTGACAACGGGCTTCCTCGGTTCGTCGAAAATGAGCGCCTTCATAGGTTCCTCCCGCTGCTTTATTGTTAGGCGACGGCTTCGATCCTGCCGCTCAGCGCGGAGGCGAACACCGCTTCCAGCAAAGCGATGTTGTTCACGAGTTCATCCGCGGTGATGGGATAGGGGGCGCCGCCGCGAACGGCGCGAGCGAAGGCGACGAGATTGTCTTTCACGGGCTCCGCGGGCGGGACCTCGACGGTCGTGATCGGTTCGCCGCGATACGCTGAGGTGACGATCCAACCCGCAGGGGACTCGACGTGCGCCTTATCGCGAATATCGATCCAGCCTTTGGCTCCGAAGACGGCGAAACGCGAAACGAACGGATTGGCGAGCGAAGCCGACACATAGGAGGTGCCGCCGCCACGGAATTTCACATAAGCCGCGACGGTGTCGCCTTGCGGCAGATCTGAGGAGAGCTGCTCGCAGATGCACAAGACGCTTTCGGCGGGTCCGAGCAACCGCACCGAGAGATCGAGCAGATGTATTCCCGTGGCGGTCATGCCGCCTGCGGGGGCCTGATCCGGTTTCAGACGCCAGTTGCTGCGGTCGAGCGCGAGGAATTTGTCGTGGCTGAAATTGGATTCAATCTGGTGGACGCGTCCCAGTTCTCCCGCATCCGCTTTCGCCAGCAGCGCCGCGATGGGTGGCTCCCAGCGCCGCTCGTGGCCCATGCCGAGCACCAACCCGGCCTCGCGGCAGAGCGAAACCGCGCGCAGCGCGCCCGCCTTGGTCAGAGCAAGAGGTTTCTCGCAGAAGACGTGCTTGCCCGCCGCGACGGCGGCGGCGATCTGCGCCTCGTGCAACGAATGCGGCGTCGCCAGCACAACAGCCTCGACAGCGGGATCGCTGAGCGCATCCGAATAGTCGGCGGAGAGCGGAACGCCCTTGCGCTCGCACAGCGTGCGAACAGTCTCCACGTTCGGCTCAACCGCGCGCACGACGCGAATATCGGCCGGCGCCGCTCCAAGAACGCTGAGCATTTTCTGGCCCCACCAGCCCATGCCGATCAAGGCGATCCCGACAGGCTCAGTCATGCGCTTCTCCCTGAACACGAAAGCCGGTCACGTTGTGGTCCACCGCATCGCTCGGTCAGGCTTCATCGGCGAGAGAGGCGCGCAACCGCAGCGCGTGAAAGCGGAGCTTCCCCATTGCAAATCCTCCCGGCGACGGCTTGCCACACTTTCACGGGCGCCGATTTGATCTCGTTCGTCAGAGCGGCGGGCGGTTTGCCGCGCCGTTCCCGCTTTCTACGCTCAGACACTATCTGGCGCCGTTCCAGACACGATCAGAAATTTCTTCATTTTGAGATTTTCGCGCGCGGCGCTACTCCCTCTTCGCGGTCAGCACGAAGAAATCGCGGTCGCCAAGGCCGCGCAATTCCGCGGCGCGGTATTGCTCGCGAATGCTCGCGATCAGAGGCATCGGACACGAGGCCGCTTCGGCGGCTCGAGTTATCAAGCCAAAGTCCTTGAGAATTTGCGAAACGCTGAACGCCGCCGGGTATTCGCCGGAAACGACCATCCCGCGCTTGTATTGCAGCAAGGGTGAGGCGACGGCGCTTTCGGCAACGACGCTCATCACCGTCTCGTCGCCGAGCCCGCCGCTTCGCGCGAGGGCCAGAGATTCCGCAAGCAGCGCCGACGTTGCACCCACCATGGCGTTGATCGCTAGTTTGAGGATGCGCGCTTCTTCCGCGCCACCGACATGGAAAGTCTTGCGGGTGAAGGCGGCAAACAGATCCGTGGCGGCGGCGAAGGCGGAAGCAGGTCCCGACACCATCGCCGTTAGGGCGCCCTGCGCAGCCGTCGCGGTAGATCCCGAAACAGGCGCGCGGAGATACGCGCATCCGGTCGGTTTCAAGGCTTCGGCGACGCGCAGCGAAGCTTCAGGCGACACCGTGCTGATATCGACATAGATCTGGGAGTCCAACAGGACCTCTCTCAATCCGCCGGCGCCCAGAACGATATCGACAAGGGCGCTGTCATCGGAAATTGCGGAGGCGACAAATTTGCAGCCGACCGCTGTCTCCGCTAGCGTCCGCGTGCCTGTAAAGCCATGCGATCTCGCGAGCATTTCCTTCTCTTCGGAGCGGCGTAACGCGTTGATCTGAAAACCTGCGTCTCTTAGACGTTTGCATATGGGCAATCCCATCTTGCCCAAGCCGACCCAACCGACCTTGCTCCGCGCGGTAGTTTCATTCGTCATTGGACGCCTCATGCTTGTCGCCACAACGTCATTTCGCGAGCATAGACAAATTCGCGTATCGTTCGAATAACAGGTTCGGAAGAATGCTAAAATATCGCACGTACTTTATGGCGCTTGCCTGCAGTTTTGTGGTATTTCTTGCTGTTGTGACAGATTATTATGGGATCTTGACCGGAGTTGCTCACCCCTTATCCCTACTTCGCATCGCGGGTTTTGTTATTATTGGCATTGGCGTTCATCGCATCATGTTTCGCGGGTAAAAGGGTCATCGCCTTGCCTGCTGCTATGAGTGTATGCCTTTCGCATAGGCCGAAAGGACGCTCTCGTGCATCGCCTCCGATAGTGTGGGGTGTGGGAAGACGGCCTGAATCAATTCCTCCTCCGTCGTCTCCAGCCCCATGGCGACAACGAAGCCTTGGATCAACTCGGTGACTTCAGGGCCCACCATATGCGCGCCCAGCAGCTTGCCAGTTTGTGCGTCGAAGATGGTCTTGACGATGCCCTGATCTTCGCCCAACGCCATGGCCTTGCCGTTGCCGGTGAAGGGAAAGCGACCGATGCGCAGCTTGCGCCCCGTCGCACCCGCCTGAGCTTCGGTGAGGCCGACGCTGGCGATTTGCGGCACACAATAGGTGCAAGCGGGGATGCGGTCGCGCTCCAGCGCGTGCGGCTTCAGCCCTCGGATCGCCTCAACGCAGACGACGCCTTCGTGCTCGGCCTTGTGCGCCAGCATCGGCGCGCCGGCGACGTCGCCTATGGCATAGAGGCCGGCGATATTCGTGCCGCCGTATCCGTTAGTGACGACGCAGCCGCCTTGGCAAGCCACGCCCAGTTCTTCCAGCCCGAGATTGTCGATATTGCCGACGACGCCGGCGGCGATGATGACCTTCTCGGCAACGATTGTCTGTTGGCCCCCTGTTTGACTGATCGTCGCCTGCACGCAGCCGTCGCGGCTCTCGACGCCGACGACACGCGCGGAGGTGAGAAAGGCGATCCCGCGCTTCTCGAACTGCTTACGCGCCAGCGCCACGATCTCCTCGTCTTCAATCGGCAGTATGCGCGGCAGCGCCTCAACAACAGTGACCTTGGCGCCCATCATCCGGTAGAACGAAGCAAATTCGATCCCGATGGCGCCGGAGCCGACGACGAGCAAAGATCCCGGAATGCGCTCCGGCGTCATCGCCTCATAGTAGGTCCAGATATTTGCGCCGTCTGGCTCCAGTCCCGCGATCTTTCGCGGACGCGCGCCGGTCGCGATAAGGATGTGGTCGGCGGCATAGTCGCCGGGGCCCAAGGCCTGCGCGGGCGGATCGGGCGCCGAGCGGCCGGTCTTTCGCGCCTCCGTCACGCGCAAGCGGCCCGGCGCGGCAAGCTTCGCCTCGCCCCAGATGACGCTGACGCCGTTCTTCTTCAGCAGGCCGGCGACGCCGCGGTTTAGGCGCAGTGACACGCCGCGCGATCGCCCCACCACCGCGGCCGTGTCAAACCGTACATTGTCGGCGGCGAGGCCGAATGTGGCGGCGTGTTGGAAGAGATCGTAGACCTCCGCCGAACGCAGCAGCGCCTTGGTTGGAATGCAGCCCCAGTTGAGGCATACGCCGCCAAGATGCTCGCGCTCGACGATGGCGGTCTTGAAGCCGAGCTGCGCGGCGCGGATCGCCGCGACATAGCCGCCCGGCCCAGAGCCGATGACGATGAGATCGAATTTCATCGTCCGGGCGCCGCCGGCTTCGACGCTTCCCGCGCGAGCCGACCTTTCTCCCGCGCCTTGAAAGTGCGGGCGCTCACGCGGTCGAGCAGGTCGATCACGTCCCTTAAATCCGCACGGGGAATACCCTGTGTGATGAAGACGATCTGCGTCCTGTGGTCATCGTCCGGCCATTGATCCAACCAGGACATTGTATGCAGCAGATGCTGCACGCCCTGAATGACAGCCGGACGGCCTGGCTCCTCGGCAATATTGATGAGGCCCTTCACACGCAGCAGGCCCGATCCGAGGTTCTGGGCGATCCCATCCAGCAGAAATTGCAGTTCGTCGCGTGACAGCGGCGCCTCACGCGTCAGTATGAAACTTTCGGCCCCCTTGCCGTGCAGATGCGGAACGAAGCCGTCGTGGCCTTCGTGGCCGCAGGTCTCGTCGTGCACATGGTCGGGCTCGGCGTGGACATGCGCCTTCAACCAAGGTCGCGGGTCCGCCTTCGGGTCGGCGGAGTCGAAGCCTTTCGATGTGAGAAGCTTCGCCACTTCGGCCGAGGTCCAGTCGACAAGGCCGATCTCGGCGCTCGCATTGAGGCGACGTAACTCCGCGCGCAGATGCGTTTCCGCCGCCGCGCGGTCGCCGCTGACGAGGTCGAGCTTGCCGATGCGGATCTGATCGGCCAGCGCGATCTGGCGCAGCCATTCGTCATGTTCGTTGGCGGTGCCCTTCCAGTTGACGCCGTCCACGAGGGTCAGCACGCTCGCGACCCGGTAGAGACCTTCCAGAGTCGGCTCGGAGAGAAAAGCCTGCAATACCGGGCCGGGCTCGGCGAGGCCCGAGGTCTCGATGACGACATTGTCGAACTGAGGCATCTCGCCCGCCTGCCGAGCGTGAAACACCTGGTTGAGCGTGCCGACGAGATCGCTCTTCACCGTACAGCAGAGACAGCCGTTCTCCAGCACGACGACGGCGTCGGAACTGCGCGCGAACAGTTTTTGGTCGAGCCCGACCTCGCCGAATTCGTTGACGACGACCAGACGTCTTGGCCAGTTCTGGCGCCCGCAGCGCCGCGTTGATCAACGTGGTCTTGCCCGCGCCGAGAAATCCGGTGACCAGCGTCACCGGAATTCGCGCTGCAGGCGACGTGGTCGCGGGCGACATCGCAGGTCTCCGTCAGAACACTTCGCAGCCTGGCAGACCGCAGGAAATCAGCCTGTCGGACGGGAAGTTGGTGATGATTTCGCAGCCGTCCTTGGTCACGACGACCTCTTCCTCGATGCGCGCCGCGCCGGAGCCGTCCTCCGAGCCTTTCCAGGTCTCCAGAGCAAACACCATGCCTTCGGCGAGCGGCTTGTTCTGTCCCCGGAAACGCTTGGAGAAGATCGGCCGTTCCCATAGCGAAAGGCCGACGCCATGGCCGTATTGCAACAAGAAAGCTTCCTCCTCGTCGCGGTAGCCAAACTCGCTCGCGTCCGGCCATACAGAAGCAACCTCGTCGGGAGTGACTCCGGGACGGATCATGTCGATAGAGGCGCTGATCCATTTCGACGCGGTCTCATAGGCGTCGACCTGCGCTTTCGACGGCTCTCCGCAGATGAAGGTGCGGTAGTAGCAGGTGCGATAGCCGTTGTAGGAATGCATGATGTCGAGGAAGATCATGTCCCCTGGCTGGATCATCCGGTCGGAGAAGGTGTGCGAATGCGGACGCCCGCGCCGGCCAGAGACGGAATTGACGCATTCGACGCGTTCCGAGCCCATGCGGAACAGGCGGTCATTGGCGATGGCGACGAGTTCGTTCTCCTTAGCGCCCGGCCGGATCGCCCGGCATATGTCGACATAGGTCGCATCGACCATGGCCGAGGCCATCTTCAGCAACTCGACTTCGTCGGCGGTCTTGATCTCGCGCGCGTCGAGCAGCGCCTGCTGTCCATCGACGACTTCGACACCCTCCGCTTCGAGCGCTCGCAGCATGCCGATTTCCATCATGTCGATGCCGAGCGGCTCATTGGCGATGCCGTAATGCACCAGCGCCTTTTTGATTTGTTTGGCGAAGTCGTGCTGCACATTCATTGACGGCGGAATGGCGCCCTGCATCGTCGTGATCGGCGCGGCGACATTGTCGGCGATCCAGGGCGAGGAGATGCGTTTGGCCGGCGGCGCGGGGTCCCACAGGAACGGCTTGCCCTCGGCCGGGCACAAGGCGTAGCGGAAGAACTTGTCGCGCGCCCATTCGCCGATATGCGTCGCCGTGACGTAACGGATGTTATCGAAGTTGAAGCACAGCACGGCGCCGAGGCCGGCGTAGCGGATCGCCTCCTGCGCGCGCGCCAGCCGGTCCTTCGACAGGCGGCTATAGTCGATACCCTGCTCCCAATCCTTCGCCATGGCCCCGAAGGCGGCCGTGGAGTGCGGGCTGTTGTATTTCATCGTTCCTCCCGTAGCTCAATTTCGCGGCCCAACTTCAGGCGAGTTCGTCGCACCAGTTGCGCTCTTCCAAAATCTGTTTCAGGCGAGACAGGAACGCCGCCGAATAGGCGCCGTCGAAAGCGCGATGATCGAAGCTCTGGCCGACCATGCCGATCAGCCGCGGCGCGATAAAGTCGCCCTCCGGCGTCGAGACAACGGCCGGCTTCAGCCGGATCGCGTCGGTCGAAAGGATCGCAACCTGCGGTGCGTTGATGATTGGGGCTGTGAAGGTTGTTCCAAAGGCCCCATTGTTACTGATCGAATAGGTCCCGCCCGCGAGATCGTCCGCGCTCAGCCGGCCCGCGCGCGCCTTCTCGATTTGCCGGTTCATCGCCTTGGCGAGGCCGACGAGCGTGAGATCGGCAGCGTCGCGCACCACGGGAACGACGAGCCCGTTATGGGCGAGATCGACGGCAACGCCGAGGTGCGTCTCGCGCGACTTGATGAGGCTCTTCTCCACGAAGCGCGCGTTGATGAGCGGAAAGGTTTCAATAGCGAGGCAGGTCGCGCGGGCGATGAAGGGAAGATAGGTCAGCAAGAAGCCGTGTTCAGCCCTGAAGGCCTGCTTGCGCCGCTGGCGGATGCGATCGAGCGCGGTGAAGTCAACCTCGATGGCCTGAAACACATGCGGAATCGTGCGCCAATTTTCGGCGAGGCGCTCACCGGTGCGAAGTCGCGCAGTGCTGAGCGCGACGACGACGCCCTGCGGCGGGGATAACGCCGGCGGTGAACTCGCGGCGGGAGCTGGCGCGACCGGTTCGGGGACGCGTGCGCGCGCTTCGAGCGCCGCGCGCAAGTCCTTCTCGGTGATTTTGCTTTTACCTCGAAGCGCCGCGGCCTCCGCGAGCGCGGCGAGATCAAGGCCGTTCTGCGCGATCAGGCGCCGCGCTAGCGGCGTCACCCGCACGCCATCCCGCGCCTTGGCCGGACCGAAGCGGTCGAGCGGCGTCGCCACTTCCTCAAACGGCGACAGCGCCGCCGCTTCAGGCTTCGGCGCCGGCGCGTCCGCCGCCACGCCGCCGCCGACGACGGCGACGACATCGCCGACCTTCGCTACGACCCCCGCCTCGACCTTGATCTCGTCGAGCCGGCCGGAGACCACGGACTGCACCTCCAGCGAAACCTTGTCGGTCTCGACCTCGAAGAGGTTGTCGCCTGCCTTGACCTCGTCGCCGACGGCCTTGAACCAGGCGAGGATCTTGCCCTCCGCCACGGTCTCGCCGAGCTGCGGCATGATGACGATCTGGCTCATCCCGTCAGCCGTTCATCACGCGGCTGATCTTCTCGACGATGCGCGCCGCGCTGGGCAACGCGAGGTCTTCGAGATGATCGGCCGCCGGTAGCGGAATATGCGGGGTCGTGATGCGCACGATGGGGCCGTCGAGATCCCAGAATGCTTCGTCAGCGACAATGGAGGCGATCTCCGCGCCCCACCCGCACAGGCGCGGATTTTCCTCAACAGTGAACAGCCGCCCGGTCTTGGCGACGGAGCCGAGAATCGTCCGCGTATCGAGCGGCACCAGCGAGCGCACATCGATCACCTCGGCGTCGACGCCATGCTCCCGCTTCAGTCTCTCCGCCGCCTCCAGCGCGCGAGGCACCATCAGCGCCAGAGCAACGATAGTGCAGTCGGTCCCGGCGCGCAGAATCTTCGCGGTTCCCAAAGTGTCGATAATTTCGCCGTCGGGGACTTCGCCCTTTGTTGCGTATAGCGCCTTGTGCTCATGGAATATTACGGGATTGGGATCGCGCACCGCCGCCGCCATCAGACCGATCACGTCAACCGGCGAGGACGGCGCGACGACCTTGATGCCGGGAATCATCATCGTCCAATTTTCAATCGCCTGACTGTGCTGCGCGCCGAATCGAACCCCGCCGCCGTTGCCGGTGCGGATGACCAGCGGACAGGAAAGCTGGCCGTTGGTCATGTATCGCAGCTTCGACATTTCGTTGGCGACGTAGTCGAAGCAGACGGCGAGGAAGTCCGCGAACATGATTTCGGCGATGGGCTTGAGGCCCGTCATCGCGGCGCCCATGGCCGCGCCGAGGATGGCTTGCTCGGAGATCGGCGTGTCGCGCACGCGCAGCGGACCAAATTGCTCGTACAGACCAACAGTCGCCTTGAAAACGCCGCCGGCCTTGGCGACGTCCTCGCCGAGGAAGACGACATTCGAGTCGCGCTGCATTTCCTGGGCGATGCCGCGCGCAACCGCATCGCGATAGGTCAGTTCCGCCACGCCCAGCCCCCGTCCGCATAGACATCCGCCGTCAACAGTTCGACCGGGGCGGGCGGCGACGCCTTGCACGCGACGGTCGCGGCTTCGACCTTGCGCTTGCTCTCGGCGGCGATGGCTTCGACCGCCTCGTCGGTGACGCCGAATTCCTTAAGGCGGGCGCGATAGACGATCAGCGGATCGCGCTTCAACCATTCCTCCAGCTCTCCCGCCGGCCGGTACTTGCCGGGATCGGCGCGGGAATGGCCGGAATGGCGATAGGTCATGCACTCGATGAGCGAGGGGCCGCCGCCCTCGCGCGCTTTGGCGAGCGCCGCCTGCGCGGCGCGATAGACGACATCGGCGTCGTTACCGTCGACGACGATGCGCTCGAGCCCATAGGCCGAGGCGCGGTCGGCTGCCGGATGTTTGACCGCCGTCACCTCGCCGATGGGCGTGTACTCCATATACAGGTTGTTTTCGCAAACGAAGACGACGGGCAGCTTCCACACCGCGGCGAAATTGAGCGCCTCGTGAAAGGCGCCGATATTGGTCGTGCCGTCGCCGAAGAAACAGACCGAGACGTCCTTCTGCCCGAGATATTGTGCGCGCCATGCCGAGCCGCATGCGATAGGTAGATGCGCGCCGATGATCGCATAGGAGCCGAGCACGTCATGCTCCACCGAGGTCAGATGCATCGAGCCGCCCTTGCCGCGCATCAGCCCGATGTCGCGAAGCATGAGTTCGCCGAGCATGCCTTCCATCGAGGCGCCGCGCGCGAGCGTGTGCGCGTGGCCGCGATAGGTGCAGAAAGATTTGTCGCCCTTGCGCATAGCGACGCCGAAGCCCGCCGCGACCGCTTCCTGGCCCAAAGACAGATGGCTCGTGCCCTTGATCATGTTCTGAAGAAACAGGTCGTAGGCGCGCTTCTCGCAATCGCGGATTTCGACCTGAAGCCGAAACAGCTGCAGTCTCGTCTCGACGCCGATGTCGTCGTTCCGCGCAGCGACCGCCGCAGCGCTTGGTTCGGATGCCATATTATGCGCTTCCATCCCTGATTATGGGGCCGATATGCCACGGCGTTCGTCGCGGCGACCCGGAAACATTCTCAAATTGAGTATTTGTCCCGCACCCGCTCAGACGAGGACCATGCCGCCGTCCGCCATGATGACCTGACCGGTCACGTAATCGGAATCCGACGAGGCGAGAAAGGCGGCGACGCCGACGATATCGCTGGGTTTCGATGGGAATCCGAGCAGGATGCTGGACGAGAAGCTCTCGATGAACTCGCCTTTCTGTTTGATGACGCCCTTGTCGATCATGTCCTGTTCGAGGCCGTCCCACAGCGGCGTCACGACCACGCCGGGAGCGAAGGCGTTGACAGTGATCTTGTGTTTGGCGAATTCACGAGCCGCGGCCTGGGTCAACGAAATGACCGAGGCCTTGCTCGCGCAGTAGGGTGCGAATTCCGCATAGCCCTGCCGCCCGGCAATGGAGGCCGTATTAACGATCTTTCCGCCCTGACCCTGCGCAATCATTTGTCTTGCCGCCTCCTGCGTACCAGCGAGGACGCCCCAGGCGTTGACGCGCATGATCGCGTTGAAATTCGAACTCGTCTACCTCCATGAATGGCAGCGGCTTGTTGAAGCCGGCGTTGTTGAACAAGATGTCGAGTCGCCCGAAGGCGGCAACCGTCGCCGCGACCGCCGCGCGAACCTGCCCGCGCTCAGCTACATCGACCTGAATCGCAATCGCCTCGAAGCCGTCGCGCTTCAACCGCTCCGCCACGGTCTGAGCCTTATCGGCGTTGAGATCGGCCACGGCGACCCTGGCGCCTTCGGCGGCAAGCCGGGTTGCGATCTCCTCGCCTATGCCTTGCGCGCCGCCAGTGACCATGGCGCACTTACCCGCGAGCCTCAACATGCGCGCTCCTCCCTGTCGCCGCGCCGGCTTCCCGGCCTGCGGCCCTCGCTTTCAGGTTAACGCCCGCGCCCCCCTCCACGCAGGCGGAGAAATATTCATTTTGGATAAATGCCGATAGAAATCGAGAGGGCGACAGAGCTATAGCAGGGCAAGAAAAGCCGGCGGAGTTGCGAGCGAACGTTCGCGGCCAAGTGCGGGTGCGGTCAGGGAGGACGAAATGAAGGCCGTGAGGTTTTACGCCAAGGAAGACGTGCGGCTCGACAATGTCGAGGCGCCTGATGCTTTGGGCGACAAACAGGTGCTCGTGCGCCCGCTCACCTGCGGCATATGCGGCACGGACCTGCACGAATTCGCCGGCGGTCCCATCGTGACGCCGATCAATCCGCACAAGTTCACCGGCGCGACGCTGCCGCAGATACTCGGCCACGAGTTTTCGGCGGAGGTCGTCGAAACCGGACGGTCGGTCACGCGCGTGGGCAAGGGCGACCGCGTCTCGATCCAGCCGCTCGTGATGCCCCTCGACGACTACTACAGCCGGCGAGGTCTCAACCATCTCTCGCCCAGCATGGGCTGCATCGGCCTGAGTTGGGCCTGGGGCGGCATGGGCGAACTCGCCGTCATCAACGACTACAACGCCAATACGATCCCTGAGAACGTCAGCGACGAACAGGGCGCCATGATCGAACCGACGGCGGTCGCGCTCTATGGCGTCGATCGCGCCAGGGTCACCGGCGGCAGCACCGTCCTCATCACCGGCTCGGGCCCCATCGGCGCGCTGGTTGTCCTCATTTGCAACGCCTTCGGCGCGTCGAAGATCTTTGTCAGCGAGCCCAACGCCAATCGCCGCCGCCACATCGAGAGCCTCGGCGTCGCCGCCGCCGTGCTCGACCCCCGCGCCGTCAATGTCGTAGACTTTATCAGAGAAAACACCGAGGAAGGCGTCGGCGTCGATGCGGCCATCGAATGCTCCGGCATCGAGCAGGCGCTCAACACCTGTGTGGAAGCCGTGCGCAACCATGGCGTGGTGGTTCAGACCGGCCTGCATGTGAAGAAGGCCATGGTCGATCCCGCCTTGTGGGCGCTGAAAGACATCACCATCGAGGCGACTTGGTGTTATGAGGTCACGATGTGGCCTAGGGTTACGCGCATGATCGCCAGCGGCAAACTGCCAGTGGAAAAGATCATCACAGGGCGCATTCGACCGGAGGAGATCGTCGAGAAGGGTTTCCGCTCGCTGTTGAACCCGGCCGGGCAGGAAATGAAGGTCATGGTCAATATGCAATGACCTCGCAGAGGCGGAGTGAACCCATGCAAATCATCGCCCTTGTCGTCGGCGCCACGGGCATCGCCGGACGCGGCGCGTGCCAGGAACTCAACGCGGCCGGCGCGCACGTGTACGGCCTCTCCCGCAAAGCCGAGGGTCTCGCGCCCGGCGTGACCCATGTCGCGGCCGACCTCATGAACCCGGACAGCGTCGCCAAGGCGCTCGCCGGTCTGAAGCCGACGCATGTCTATCTGACGACATGGTCGCGGCAGGCGAGCGAGGAAGAAAACATCAAGGTCAACGCCGGCGCCGTGCGCACGCTTCTGAGCGCGCTCGCGCCCGCCCGCTCGGTGCGCCATGTCGCTCTCGTCACCGGCCTCAAACATTATCTCGGGCCGTTCGACGCCTATGTCAAAGCCGGGACCCTGCCGCTCATGCCCGTGCGCGAGGAGCAGCCACGTCTCGACCTGCCCAACTTCTATTATGCTCAGGAAGACGAGGTCTATGCGGCGGCCGCACGCGACGGCTTCACCTGGAGCGTGCACCGTCCGCATACAATCATCGGCAAGGCGATCGGCAATGCGATGAACATGGGTTCGACGCTCGCCGCGTACGCTTCGATCTGCAAGCAGACCGGGCGCAAGTTCAAATTCCCCGGCAGCGCTGCGCAGTGGAACGGTCTCAGCGACATGACGGACGCGCGCATTTTGGGCAAGCAGCTTGTGTGGGCCAGTACCAGTGATTTCGCCAAGAACAACGCGTATAATATTGTCAACGGCGACATTTTCCGCTGGAACTGGATGTGGCCGCGGCTTGCCAATTGGTTCGGCGTCGAATGGGAAGGCTTCACTGGCGAAGCGGCGCCGCTGGAAGCCCAGATGGCGGATGACGCGCCGGTCTGGCGGCGCATCGTCGAGACCCACGGCCTCCTCGAGCCCGACCTCGCCCGCGTCGCCTCGCCCTGGCACACCGACCTCGACCTCGGCCGACCGATTGAAGTGATGACCGACATGGCGGCGAGTCGCAAGCTCGGCTTCTCGGCCTACCAGAACACGGAAGAGGCCTTCCTCGACCTGTTCGCGACGCTGCGGGCCGATAAGATCATTCCCTAACCTGACGCCGGCGGCGGGCGCTTTACCGCGCTCGCGCCGCGTGTATCCTCTCCCAACCGAGCCGCCGGCGAACCGGCGGCCGGATGCACGAAGGGAGGGCGAGGCAAACCGCCGCCATGGAATGACCGAGCACGAGCTTCTCCGGATCATCGCCTTTCTGGAGCGCGTGCGTATGCCGTTCCAGGAGCTAGTGCCCGTGGCGGAGGAGGACGCGACCTGGAACATGCTGCTGTTCTTGGTGCGCAACCACATCTCCGGCAACGCGGTAGCCATTTCCACTCTGGCCTCTGTCGCCAAGGTGCCGCATGCGACGGCGATGCGGCGCATCCACGCATTGATCGAAAGCGGGCACATCGTCACGAAGGCCGCGAGCGAAACCGGCAAGCGCTTCAGGCTCGCTCCGAGCGACGGCCTCATGGAAAGCTTCACGCAATATGCGCGACGCATCAAATTCCTGCTCGCCGAGACCTTCGGCCTGCGCGCCAAGACGGATTCGGACGAAGATTTCTACTTCGGCGGCTCCTATTTTGCCGCCCAGATCATCCCGCCGCCGCGTTTGATCGAAAGCCTGTTTCGCGGCCGCCGCGAGATCAAGTTCCTCCTAAACGACGACAATTACTTTCTTTCCATGCGCAACATGTGGGCGGATTTCCGCAACAACATGGCGTCGCGCAAGAACTTTGATCTGCGAAAGCTGCCGGCGCTCCACGACGAGATCATCGCCAACGCGCAGCGGCCCGTGTCCGAATACGACATCATCGCCATCAATGCGCCGTGGCTCGGTGAGGCGGTGAAGAAGAACCTGATCTTGCCGCTCGACACGTACATCAAGGCGGCGACCATCTCGTCGCTCGATTTCCATCCGACCGTGTGGTCGATGGGCGCCTGGCGCGGCCAGCAATTCGGCGTGCCGATCTATTGCACCATCGAACTGCTGGCCGCCCGCACGGATTTGTTTGAAAAGGACAGAGTAGAATATCCCACGACCTTCGAGAAGACCGTCGCCGCCGCCAAGCACTTTCACGCGCCCGCCAAGGAGCGATACGGAATCGCCTGGAACGGCGGCCGCGGTATGCCCATCGCCTCAACCTTCATGTTCCTGATGGGCTGCTGCGGCGAGTCGATCCTCAAGATTCCCAAGTCAAGTCTCGCGATGGGCGTGGACGACGCCCAGGGCGAACAATTGCGGCCCCAGATCGACTCCGACGCCGGACGCTTCGTGCTCGACTATCTCAAGCGCCTCAAGGAGGTTTCTCCGCCCGACATTCTTGAAATGGACTGGGATCGGCGCACAACCTCGTTCCTTTCGGGTCAGACGGCGCTCGCCTATTGCTGGACGGTTCGCGCCGCCCGTTTCGAGACTGACGTGGCCTCGGCGGTCAAACGCAAGGTGACCTATCTGCCGCAACCGCGTGGCCCCAATGGAGCCTCGAACAATCCCATCGGCGGCTTCCTGCTCTGCATTCCGACCAACCTGCCTAGGGACCGCATTGAACTCGCTTTCGAGGCCATCGCCTGGATGACTTCGCCGGAGGCAATGAAGGCCAACGTGCAGAATGGCTTTCCGGTCGCGCCGCGTTTCAGCGTTGCCGCCGACCCCGAGGCGGCGGCGACCTCGCCGATCGTCAGCGTCGTGGACCGGCTCGCCAAGCAGAACATGTTGAAGGCGTGGCCGCGGCCGCCGGTGCCGGAATATCTGCTGCTGGAGGAGATTTTGGGGCAGGAGATTCATCGCGCGGTGCGTGGGGAAGTAAGTGACCGCGCGGCTCTAGAGCGCGCGCAGGAACTGGCCGATCAGCTCATGCGGGCCGCCGGCTATTACTGAGGCCCATAGTTTGTCGAAGCCGGGCGGATAATAGTAGAATGATCCGGTCGCGGAGACGATGAAGCCGATCACAAACGGCGTGACGATGCCTGAGAGGTTAGAGCCCGATTCAAAAGTTCATCAATGACATGAGAGCCTTGCGATCCTTCGAGTGATTAAGCGGACGGATGCGATGTTCGTCCACGCGGTGGAGCTTTCGATGGATTTGTCCCAGGCTTTGGCGAGGCGTTGGCAGCGGCCGAGCCAAGCAAAGGGGCGCGGCAGCACAACGAAGCCCTCGGCGATGTCGGAGCGTTTGACGATTTCGATGGTCCATTGGCCCTGTCCGACAAGCGCTTGCGCCAGTTTGGGTCCGGCATAGCCGCCGTCGGCGAAGATGTGACGCAGCCAGGGAAAACGGAAACGAAGAGCTTTGATGACCTCGCCGCCCAAACCCGATTTCGTGCCTCTGGCGGCGGGCTACCGCCGCGCGCCGGTGTTGCAGATCGGCTCCGATGTCTACTGCGACACGCTGCTGATCCTGCGCGAACTCGACCGCCGCCATCCTGAACCGACGCTCTATCCCGACAACCAGAAGGGATTGCCGTGCATCCTCAGCGTCTGGGCCGAATCAGACGCTTGATCCGCCCTAACCTCACTTGCTCCAAATGCCAAGCAATAGATCCGATGTGCCAATTACGAAGATATCGGACACCGGGATTGAGTGCTATAAAAAAACTTCTCAATAAAGGCTTCGCAAAAGGGCGTCCAGCTTGTCAGAACGCGCCCGGCCTTTGCGAAGACAGTGGCCAGGCGACGTCATTTTCACGTAAGTCACTGCTCTCGCGGTCCAGTCAATACAATTCGATGGAGCGCTTGAGCAATAGAGTACCGACGCAAATCATCCGACCCCGCGTCATGAAAGCCGGAGAAGATTGTCGGCGACGAGATAGTCTGCGATCTCCTTCGGTTCGCCATGAAGCGCGGAATCGCGCAGCGCGAAAGCCAGGGCCAGCGTCTTGAGATTATCGTCGCCGCTGGTCGGCGGCGTGCGCCGCTCCCGCAGGCAGCGGCCGAATTCCTCCAGCGCGTAAGTTCGGTCCTCGATTGCGTCCATGGCGATCTCGGCGTCGAGCCAGCCGTCGCGCTCTAGAAAGCCATCCATCTGGATCGTCAGCCACGGCTCCTCGGGATGGACGAGCACGCGATTCGCGCGGAAATCGATTTGGCCGCGCTCGCATTCGACATACCAGTCGCCGTCGAACGTCGTCTGACGTCCGCGCGCGGCCCAACTGCCGAAATATTCGACGACGCCGCCGCCCTCGAGTTCGATCACGGCGTTGAGCATCGGCGATTCCTTGAACCAGCTCCACGAGGGGTTGAACGCGTGCCCGTAGACCTTGCGCGGCTCGCACCGCAGCAGCCCGCGGATCTGGTCGAGATGGTGGATGGCTCCGTCGCGAATGAAGCTGTAGAGCGTGAATTCATGCGTCTGCGGCGGCCTCGTAAAATACATCTCCTTGCGGAACACGATGTTGGCGAAGCCGAGGCGCCCGAGCCAACCCTCGGTCATGATGCGCGTGATCACCTGCGCGGCGCGACGAAAGCGGTAGTTCTGGCTGATCATCAAGGTCTTGCCGGCGTCATGGCCGGCGCGCACCATGCGGTGCGCGTTCTCCATTGTGTCGGCCATGGGCTTTTCGCTCAGCACATGCAGTCCAGCCTCGAACGCCTCCACCGCGACCGCGAGATGCGCCGCGGCGGGCACGACGATGAGCGCGGCGTCGGCGTGCACGGCCGCCGCGGCCTGCTTGACGGAAGAAAACGCGATTGTCGGATTGAGGCGATGCGCGGCGACGGCGGCATCCAGCGCGCGGGGATCGCGATCGACGATCGCCGCCAGTTCCCACGTGCGCGAGGACGCGGCGCGCTGCAGCCAAGTTTCGCCCCAGCCACCAACGCCGACCTGAATGAGCCTGAGCCTTTCCATTGTCTTCCTCTCTGCCGGCAGCCGCCGGCGCTTCACTGCACCGGAATATTCTCTTTGAGGATCAGCCGCGGCTCGACGAATTTCTCGGTGAGATAGGGGGCGGTTGAGGCGATCGAACCGAGCACGCGGATGACCGCCTGCTCGGCGGTGAGGCGCGCGTTCTGGTCGATCACCACGTCCGCAAAGTCGTCGACGAGATAGCGGCGGGTGTCGGCGGTCAGATCGTGGCAGATGAACACCGGACGGGTGGGCAGCTTGGCCTCGGCAAGCGCCCTGACAACGCCCGAACGCCCCGCGCCGACGCAATAGATGCCCAGCGGCTTGGTCTCCGCCTCCAACATTCGCGTGGTGGCCCTGTAACTCGCCTCCGGCTCGTCGTTAGTCTCGATCGCGCTATGAACGCTCAGATTTGGGAATTCCTCGCTGAGCACGGTGCGGAAGCCCATTTCGCGCTCCTCGTGCCCGCGATAGGAGCGTGATCCCAAGACCATGACGAGCGGGCCGCTGCGCCCGCCCAGAAACCGCCCCATCAGAAGCGCGGCGGTGCGCCCGGCGAGCCGGTTGTCGATGCCGACATAGGCGGAAGGACGCGCGGCCGGAACATCCGACAGGATCGTAACGAGACGGATGCCGGAATCGGCGATAATCCGCAGGATGTTGCGGGTTTTCGGACGATCGACCGCGACCACGCCGACCCCATTGGCGCGCAGCGAAAGCTTGCTCACGGCCGCTTCCAGATGTTCGGGCGAGATGCCCTTCAGGTTGTGGATCTTGCACGAGGCGACGAGCGGCAGGCGGCCCGAGTAATCCTCGATGTGCCGGGCGAGGTCGGCCATGAAGGCGTTGCCGGCGATCGGCAGAAAAAACTCGAGGTGGGCGGGGCGCGAAGGCAGGGTGACGGCGCCGGCCGTCGGGAGATAGCCAAGTTGCTGAGCCGCCTCCATGACGCGCTGGCGGTTGGCGGCGCTGACGCCCGGGCGGCCGTTGATCGCCCGGTCCACGGTCGCCGTCGACAGACCGCTGCTCTCGGCGATGCTCGATATCGTGGCTTTCAAGGGCGCCCAGCTCCACGGCTGAAACCACATCCCGCGCGACCCGGCGCCCCGATCAGGCGACCGCGGCGCGCACGTCGTCTTCGCTCATGCCGGTGATGACCCGCTCCACTTCGGCCACCGAGCTGGTTTTCGGGTTGATGTCGTCGGCGACGATCCGCCCGCCGCGCATCACGACGATGCGGTCTACGACCTGGAACACATGATGAATGTTGTGCGCGATGAAGATGCAAGAATGGCCGGTGTCGCGGGCGTTGCGCACGAAGCGCAGCACGCCCTGCGTCTCCGCGACGCCGAGATTGTTGGTCGGCTCGTCCAGGATGATCAGATCGCTTTCGAAGAACATGGCGCGCGCGATCGCCACCGCCTGCCGCTCGCCACCAGACAACGAACTGATCGGCGTCGAGGGCGGAATGTTCTTGCTGATGCCGACGCGTTTGAGCAGGTCGTGCGCGACCTGATCCATTGCAGCGCGGTCCAATCGGTTGAAGAAACGCGGCCCCTTGATCGGCTCACGACCCAGAAACAGATTGCGGGCGATCGACAATTGCGTGACCAGCGCCGAATCCTGGTAGATCGTCTCGATGCCGTTGGCGATGGCGTCGCGGGTGCTGCGGATGTCGACGCGCTTGCCGCGCACCAGAATTTCGCCGCTGGTTATCGGGACCGCGCCCGACAGCGCCTTGATCAACGTCGACTTGCCTGCGCCATTGTCGCCGAGCAGGCCGACGATCTCGTTTTCGTAGACCGTCAGATTGACGCCATCGAGAGCCTGGATGCGCCCGTAGGACTTGCGGATGTTTTGCATCCGGATCAGTTCGTTGGCCAAGGATTCAGGTCCCCGTCTGATGCCGGCGCTCAAGCCCGGAATGCAGCGCCATCATGCCGAGGATGATCGCGCCGATGAATATATTGTAGGCTAGGCCAGGCACGCCGATCAGCACGATGCCGTTGCGCATGACCCTGAGTATCAGCACGCCGATGACGGTGCCGATGATGGTGCCGCGTCCGCCGGTGAGTGCCGTGCCGCCGATCACCACCATGGCGATGACCTCAAGTTCGTAGCCGGTGCCGCTGTTCGGATTGGCCGCCGCCGTGCGGATCGAGCTGACGATGCCGGCGAACGCGGCGACCATCGACGATAGCATGAACAGCACGATCTTGGTGCGGTCGACATTGACGCCGCGCGCCTTGGCGGCATTGGCGTTGCCGCCGGCCGCCTGAACCCAATTTCCGAACTTGGTCTGCGTCAGCAGGTAGCCGAACACGAGCGCGGCGAGCACAAACCAGAACAGCGACATGTAGATGCGGAACGGTCCGAAATGGGCGTCGCCGACCAGCGCCTTGGCGAGCCATTGATCGCCAGTGCTCCAGGTTCCCTGCGGAAAGCCGTCGGTGACGAACAACGCCGTGCCGCGCACAACGAGCAACATTCCGAGGGTCACCAGGAAGGAGGGAATCTTCAGGAGGGTGACGAACAGGCCGTTGACGAAGCCAATCACGCCGGCGACCAGTATGCCGGCGACGAACGCAACCTCCAGTGAGGTGGTATGGCTGTTGTAGAGCGTCCACATCAGGACGGGCGCGAAGCCGAACACCGATCCCACGGACAGATCAAATTCGCCCGACGTCATCAGAAGCGTCATCGCCAGCGCAATGAGGCCGAGTTCGACGGTGAACGCCAGCGTATTGCTGATGTTGAGCGGCGACAGGAAATCGTGATTGATCGCCCAGAACACGAACAGTTCGACGATGAACAGCACCAGCGGCCCGAACTCGGGCCGGGCGATGAACCGCCGGAGAAGCGCGCGATTGTTCGAGGGAAGCGCCGGCGTGGTCGGCGCGGCGAGCGACCCCAGCGGATTTTGCAGGCTCAATGCGGATTCCCCGGCGGTCCCTTGAGATCAGGCCTTTGCGGCGGCGCCAGGCCGACCGCAAAGGGATTGCGTCGGCGGGCTTACTTGCCCAACAGCACCTTGTCGTAAACCGCGGCGAGCTCCTTCTCGTAGAGCGTGCCGGTGATGATGTTGAAGCCGGGAGGAATGTTGTCGGTCGCCATCGCCGCCAGCGACAGGGCGAGATAGCTGGTCGCCTGCGCGTCCTGCCATTGCGCGGCATTCACGTAACCGGTGAGAACCTCCTGCGTGACGTCGCGTGTGTCGCCCCAGCCTACCACCGGAATTTCGCCCGGCTTGACGCCGACCTGATCGAACACGCGCTTGATGCTGCCGTTCACGAGATCGCCGAGGCCGATGATGGCCTTGATCTTCTTGCGATTGGCGGTCAGGTAATCGCTCATGCGGGAGATGATGTTGGCCTGGTCAAGCGTGCCTTCGGTGATTTCCCAGGTGATATTCAAGGGCTTGAACACGCTCGCGACGCCTTTCTCCTCCTCTACGCCGTAGCTCGCGCCCGGCACTTCCACGGGCATCCAGACGAAATCGCCCGACTTCACCAGGCCCTTGTCGACGAGATACTGGGCCCAGCCCTTGCCAACCGTAACGAGATTGGCGCCGACATAGGCGTTGAAGTCGGCCTTCGGGTCTGGCGTGTTGAAATTGATGACGGGGATGTGCGCGGCGCGCGCTTCCTTGACGACCTCGATCAGGCTGCCCGGATCGGGGCTGGTCGTGACGATGGCGTCCGCCTTGGCCGCGATCGCGGCGCGGATCGCTTCCTGCTGCGAAGGCGCGTCGCCGTTGTGGAACGAGGTCTTGATCGTCTGGCCGGTGTCTTTGGCCCATTGATTGGCCCCGGCAAGGAAATAAGTCCACACCGGATCGGCGGGGCTGCCGTGCGATACCCAGAAGATGGTCTTGGCCTCTGCGGCGATCGGAATGGCCAGGGCCATCGCGAGGCCCGCCACAAAAACTCGAAGTTTCCCTAGCATTTCTCTTCCTCCCGTTTTCGTTGCGGCTGCGGACTTTCGTGACCCGTCACCACGGCGCCGTGACGGTTCGTTTTCGCCCGACCGGCTTCGTGGTCTTCGCAAAGATCGATGCGGCCACTGATCGAATGAAGTGACGTTCCGCTGAGCGGAGCGCAATCATCCGATCCATCAGATCGCATCAGCAGACGCTCGCGTCAAGCTCTCCGCAAAATCCAATTCCTTAATGAAGACATCAATGGCGCGGACCGGAATATCGTCCGCCGCATAATCTTCCAAACTATCGAAAGGCAGGGTCGCCTGCCGCCGCTCTTCACCGCAATAAAAAGATTCATCCCGCTTCCCTCGGCGGGTGCGGCCCGTTGGCCGACCGGCCATCACAGCGATTGTCGGCCCGAGGGCGTCTGCCCGGGCCGATAAAATACTGGCTTTCGACCTTGCCTGAACAAACCCGGCTCGCAGTTCTCGTCGACACGATCAAACTGTGCTGGCGCATCGAACGCAATTACGAAGAACTAGAGAGCGAACTCGGCCTTGCTCACTTCGAGGGGCGAGGCTGGCGTGGATTTCCTTCACGCCAGCCTTTGCATCGCCGCCTAAGGATTCCTGATCCTCGAGCGATCCGCTTTTTCCCCCTGGCGCCGCGAAAGACCTGCCGTTTCCGGTCGCCGCCGATCCTCACGCCCCGCCGAGCGGTCCCGGAAGACACGTCGCCAACTCGATCGCCACAATGCGGAGCCGGTTGACGATCGCGCTGGCAAAATCGCTCCATCGACGCCCGTGTTGTCATGCCCGCTCGCCACACCGCACCATCACGCATCTCTTGTGACACAGTAGAAGTCGTGGGTTTTTCACCATGTGCATTTTTCGCTGGCTGATTCCTATTTTTTTTCTTGCGTCACTACCATCAACCAAGTCCTACCCAATCACTTCGCTTTCGAAGCGTGATTTGACGACCGCCTGCCGGAATGCATCCGGGTTGGATCAGTTGTCCACCTGATTCTAAGGTGGACACCAGATGGCGACGCAGGACGGAAGCGGAGAGCGGCGGACGCGGAGTTGACCACGAGCTGGGGCAGCATGGAGATAGGGAGCAGCGGTCTAGCGGGCGCAGACGCGAAACGCCGACGGTCCGCTTCGGCGCCGTCGCGCTCCAGGATTCACGCCGGTTGACGAAGCTCCGGGGGCCCGGCCGCGGCGCCGTGGCGTTCGATGTAGGCGGGGCGCCGCGCACGGGACCCGACGCGCATCCCCAAAGCGTGTAGCGATGAGCGTTGAGTTCGGCAGATGAGCGACGCGGACCGCGACGTCAATCCCCTTCTCGGCGAGATTTACAATCCGGGCGAGCAGCAGGCGCGCTTGGACGGTGGGATTGGCGTTCAGAAACGCATCGAGTACGGGTCTTACATGGAGTTGCCCCAATATCAACGGCGTCGTAACCGCGAGCAACCCACTCGGCAGCTCCTGCCCCCCAGTGGTGTCGCGCTCGCTGCATCGAGCGCCGACAACGTGGTTCCGCAAGTCGCCGGACAGGCCTCGCCGAACTCGGTCAGCTTAAGCCCTCCTGTGGTCCCGCGCGGCAACTGCGCGCCCCACCGCGTCTCCAAGAGCGCAATCGCTCGCGTCACCTGCGCCGGGCGAGCAGGCAAGTCTGCGGGCGGCCGACGTCAGGGAGCCACGATCGACCGAAATCACGAACGCCCGCATCGCATCGATCCGGTCCATTGTTGCAGTTCTCCAATCGACCTTTGCAGGATATGAACCTTCCCGTGCGCACCGCAGTGGCGGATGGTTGCGCGGTCACAAATGCCGTGCAAGGTTGCGCTGCCCTGCATGTCGGCGCGGAGGGAGCTATGGCGGCGTCTGCTATTGTTTACGCGCTCGGGGAGCGGCCGATTTTCAACCCCGGCGATAAAGTTCGTGTCCGTGCGCGGTCGCCTGTCGGACACTACCGCGTGCCGATCTATCTGCGAGGAAAGGCTGGAACGGTGGAATCCGTAATCAAGCCTCCAGCCGTTGACAATGAGGAGGAGGGCTACGGACGGAACGCCGGCTCAAGGCGACACTATTATCGTATAGCCGTGCCGCTGACTGAAATTTGGCCTGACCGCCTCGGCGCCCCGAACGATGGATTGCGCATTGAGATTTATGAAAGCTGGCTAGAAAGGATTTGACGATGAGCGAAGCTGATCATGCTCACACGCACGACGAGATCGCCCACGCGGAGCCTGCGAGCTACTATGAAATCATGGAAACAGCGGTGCGGGAGCTTCTGATCGAGAAGCAGATCATCCGCGCTGACGAAATAACCCGTCAGATCGAGGTTCTGGACTCGCGCACGCCGGCGCTTGGCTCCAAGGTTGTAGCGAGGGCCTGGGTAGATCCGGCTTTCCGCGCGCGCCTTCTCGCCGATGGGCGAAAGGCCTGTGAGGAGGAGTTCGATATCAGCTTCTACGACGATACGCAGCTCATCGTTCTTGAGAACACCGACAAGGTCCACAATCTCATCGTCTGCACGCTCTGCTCCTGCTATCCTCGTCCGGTATTAGGTCTGCCGCCCGACTGGTACAAGCTCAAGCCCTATAGAGCGCGCGCGGTCGTATAGCCGAGAGCCGTCCTGGCCGAATTTGGCACCATCGTCCCGCATCACATGGAAGTCCGCGTCCACGATTCCACGGCGATGGTTCGCTATCTGGTTTTGCCCGCTCGTCCGGGCGGCACGGACGGCTACACCGAAGAGCAGCTGGCGGCGCTGGTCACGCGCGACACGATGATTGGTGTGGTTCAGCCCAGCGTGGAAAGGACTGCGTCATGACGGCGACACGCATTCTGGTGGAGCGACTTCCCAATGACGTGGGCGGCCTTCCGGCGGATCGCATCGCGCGGGTTGATCATGAACTGCTGCCGTGGGAGAAGCGATGCCACGCGCTTGCCGACGTCCTCGACTTCCACAAAATCATCAATACGGAGGAAAAGCGCTGCGGCGTCGAGGTCTTGGGGTCCGAATTGGTCGGCAAGCTCACGTATTACGAGCGCTGGATTACGGCCTTCGCAAATATCCTATTTCGCAAGGGCATTCTGAGCCCGACGGAACTTGCGCTCAAGATGCAGGCGGTTGAGGCGCGACAGGAGACGCATCATGGGCAGGCCTAGGCCGCCAGCTTCGTCGTTGCACAAACCAAGGCCGTCGCCATCGATTCGCAGGATCCTCGCAGGCGCCGCGGCACGGCTCGTCCGCCACTCTAGCGGAATCTGATCATGGGCGGCTTTCCGAACATGATGGGGGCTGCGCTCGCCGAAGCCAAAGGCGAACCTCTCAAGCTTGTTCAGGTCGCGGCGCCGCGGGCCAAACGAGGCGAGGTTCTCGTGCGGGTCGCCGCCAGCGCGGTCAACCCGCTTGATGCGAAGATCCTTGCCGGAGCAGCCGAGCACGCGCGCCAGCCGCTGCCCGCCATCCTCGGTATCGACGTAGCGGGCGTCGTAACGCGCTGCGGCGAAGGCGTGACCGGGTTCCGGGCGGGTGACGCGGTTTTCGGCATGGCTGGCGGCGTCGGCGGCGTACCGGGTTCGCTCGCCGAATACATGGCCGCCGACGCGCGCCTGCTCGCCCGCAAACCCGCCAATCTGTCGATGCGCGCGGCGGCCGCGCTGCCGCTCGTTTTCATCACGGCTTGGGAGGGGTTGGCGGACCGCGCCGCCATTCAGGCCGGACAGCATGTCCTGGTGCAGGGCGGCGCGGGCGGGGTCGGCCAGATGGCGCTGCAAATCGCCCGCGCGCGCGGCGCCGTCCTCGCCGCGACGGGCTCGCCACCCGCGCGGAAGGTCATTGAGGCGCTAGGCGCGGAGTTCGCGGACAAAGCCGAACCTCCCGTTGACATCGTGGCGCGGCTGACCGGCGGACGCGGCTTCGACATCGTGTTCGACACGGCCGGCGGCGCTTCGCTCGACGCCGCTTTCCTGATGGTCCGCCGTTTCGGTCACGTTGTCAGCGCGCTGGGTTGGGGAACGCACGCCCTGGCGCCGCTTTCCTTCCGCGCCGCGAGCTATTCCGGAATCTTCACGCTGCTGCCTTTGCTGACAGGCGAGGGGCGCGAGCGGCACGGCGTCATTCTGGGCGAGGCCGCCAAGCTCGCCGAGGCGGGCCAACTCGCGCCCCAGCTTGACCCGCGCCGCTTCACGCTCGCCACCGTCAATGATGCCTATCGCGCCCTCTCGGCCGGCACGGCGGGCGGCAGCTGGTGGTCGATGTCGCTGAGGAAGAAGCGTGACGAACGAATCCAAACGCCGGGCACTGTCGAGCAAGTTTCCACCGTTGTCGTTCGACGCCACGCTCAAACGGCTGATCGAAGCGATCACGGCGCCGGCATGACGGTCTTCGCAGAAATCGACCACACAGCGAAAGCCGGCCCGGAAATGCCGCCCGGGCGGGCGCGCCGAAGGACGCGGCTGGCCGGCTCGAGCCGCCGCAGCGCCTGCTGCTCGCGGCGCTCGCGCAATGTCCGTGGCGACAGGGTTGAGCTAGCCAACGGCTAACCGACCGCGTTCACGGAGCTACGCGAATGGTCAAGACTTGATTGATCGAAGCCGTCCTGCGTCGCGGCGACCGCAGGAGACCCAGCTGCAGTGACGGCTCGCCTCGGCGGCTAGGACAACTTGGCGGCAGTTGCCATCGACGTGACGGATGAGGTTCAGGTCGCGCCGCCGTAAGCACCGCCACTAGGGCCTCTTCGCGAGTCACGTGTCCATCCTTCGCCGATTCAGCTCGCCCGCCGCCGTCCGGCCTGGCTGCCGCGTTTCATGTGTCCAGTGCGCCGTCGGTCGAATCCCGGAGGAAGACTGTCGTTCAGACCAGAGCGCGATGCCTGCGGGTGTCTGTTCGCTTGATACACTTGACACACGACACACGCCTATTTCAGCGCCAACGAAAACGCGCTGCTTTCCGTGTCCAACCAACGAAGTGCAGCTCCCGACTTGGCGCCTCCCCAGTGAGTCACAACCTTCGGAGCCCCCCGGGCGAAAACCCAGACCACTAAGTGTTCGTCTCGGAACTCCTTGATTCCGATGAGTCGGTTATGATTCCTATGGCGGCAGCCCTTCCTGATTCGAGGAGCTGCCGATGTGGACGGTCGAAAACCGTGTCAGGTACAATCGCGATATCTGCGATATCCGAGCGACTTGACGGATGCGGAGTGGGCGCAGATCGCGCCGCTATTATTCCTCGGGCGCGCAGCGGCGGGCGCAGGCGCGAGGTCGACGAGCGCGATCTGATAAACGGCATGATGTATGTGCTGAGCACGGGATGCCAGTGGCGCTATATCCCGAAAGATCTGCCGCCCAAGAGCACGATGTATCGCTATTTCTGCGATTGGAGCCGAGACAGAACCCTCGATCGCATCCATCACGCTCTCTACGTCAAATGCCGCAGAAAAGCTTGACCTCGAAGCCAGTCCAACCGCCTGCATCGTTGATAGCCAAAGCGTCAAGAGCGCGGAAAAGGAGGGTAGCGCCAGATGGCGACGCGCGGCAAATATCAAGCCGAGACGCCCAGCGCATCGAGCAGAGGGCGCAACTGCGCCTGATGTCTGCGCCACCGCCCGACGGACGAGGAATAGATCGGCCGGCGGACCTGGTTGACGCTGGCGGTGCGCACCGGACGCCGCGTCTCGTAAAATCGCAAACATGCCTCGTCCCACGGCAAGCCGAGGAACCCGAGCAGGCGGCGGGTCTGCCCCTCGATGTCGGCCACCACCGCCTCGTAGTCGACCTCCAGGAAATGCGAGGCCGGCAACGTGGCGCGCCAATGCGCCATCAGCCTCGCATACGCCTGGTAATGTCGGCCCAACTCCGTTTGATTGTAAGTGAACGGCTGTTCGCCGGCGAACAACTTCGTGTAGCAGGAGAGACAGGTGTCTACGGGATCGCGTCGGCAATGAACGATCCGCGCATCCGGCAGAATGAGGCGAATGAGCCCGCAATAAAGGTAATTCGAGGGCATCTTGTCGACGATCCGAACGCGCCCCGGCGCCAGCGGCGCGACGCCGGCGAGATAGCTCTCGCCGAGCATCTTGAGCTCGCTGGCGGTCAAGTCCGCGACGGAGGCCGGGAAACCTTCTATGCGCTCCGTGATGGCGCTGATCCGCCTCAGTTCTCCGGCGCCGTACGCCATCGGATGCGAGGCGACGATCTGCTCGACGAGAGTCGTGCCGGAGCGCGGCATGCCGACCACGAACACCGGCAGGTCCGAGCGCGCGCCCTGGCCCGCCTTGGCGTCAAGCAGGGCGGTCGAGAACGCGAGAGCGATGTCGGCCATCCAGCGCTCATTTCCCTCGGCGTCGTATTCAAAGGTTGATCGCTTCAGCCGGTTGGCTTCGTCGTAGTGGCGAAACGCCTGTTCCGAATCGCCGATGTCGAGCATGATCTTGCCGAGCCCGAAATGCAGCGTGGCGCGGTCGGACAGCGAAACGCCCTCGCGCTTCAGCAGCGCTTGCAGGTCGCCAATCAGCGGATCGTCGGCCTCGAATCGCTTGAGTTCGGTCTGGGCGGATAGAATTCCCGGAGACTGCGGGAAGCTGCGCGCCGCCGCCTCCATGGACTGGCGCCCTTCGTCCAACTTGCCGAACTCGACAAACAGCGCGCCCCGATTGGCGATGGCGTCCATCTGCGCCGGGCCGGGAAGCGCCGCCGCCCGCTCGTAGGCGGCGAGCGCCGGCTCGAACTCGCCTCGAGCCTGCAAGACCTGGCCGAGCGCGTTGTGCGGCTCCGGGGTCTCCGAAGCGGCGGCCACGGCGCGCTGCGCGCAATCCATCGCCTCGTCGAGCCAGTCGAGGTCTTTCAGAGCTAGCGCTTTCGCCGCGAGCCCGCGCGCGTAAGTCGGGGCGAAGGCAAGCAGAGCGTCGAGCGCGCGCAAGGCGTCGAGGTAGCGATGACGCGCCGTTTGCACAGCCGCCAGATTGAGAAAGGCGTCGACGAGCCGAGGGCTGAGCTCGATCGCGCGCAACGCCATGCGCTCGGCTTCATCGAAATCGCCCTGAGCGATGTAGAGATTGGCGAGATTGCTGTAGACCTCGGCGTAGTCGGGCTGCAACGCCAACGCCGCGCGCCATCGCGTCTCGGCGTCCGACGCGAGCCCCAGGCGCCTCAAGGTGTTGGCGAGATTGTTCAGCGTCTGCGCATCGTCCGGGCCCAGCGCCAGAGCGCGCTCCAGACTGAGCCGGCTCTCCTCCAGCTTCAGTTGCTCCTGTAGAACGATGCCCAGATTGTTCCAGGCCGGGGCGAGGTTGGGTTGCAGCGCGACCGCGCGGCGCGCGGCCTGTTCGGCGTCGGCGTACTGCCCGGCCTGGCGGCGCATCTCAGCGAGATCGCTGTAATAGACCGCGGGGGCGCGCGGCGACTGGCAGGCCTGTCGCACATAGAGGATCGCAAGATCGAGATTGCCGAAATCATGCGCCATCAGGCCCATGAGGTAGCTTGCGTCGGGATGGCCGGGCCACACGGCGAGCACCTGCTGACACAGCATCTCCGCTTCGTCCGCGCGACCGTCCCGCCGCGCGACGCGCGCGACCTCGATCGCGGCGCCGATGTCCGCAACAGAGGGATTGGGAGATCCGAGTGAGCCACGCATCGACAGCGCCGTTTCGAGCCCGATGTTAATATCGAAGTTCGCCGCGTACTTTATGGACATCCGACAATCTTCACAATTGACTCCTTCCGGGAACCATGGTCCGCTTTGTGGCGCGTTAGAGTTGCGACGACCTGCTTGGCGGCGCGAAATGTTTTTTGAGCTAGCAGCGCCGCGTTGATTTTGCTGGCCTGCCGTTTGGGGCATTGGGCGCGGCTCCAAGATACAGCGCGGCAAGGCGACGGACGCTCGCTCAGATTGCGACGGTGGCGAGCCGGGGGAGGGATGGCGATGAAGCAGATAATTTCAACGACGGTTCAAGAAACCGTCTTTAGCAATGGCGATGGGATCATCGTCACGAGCACGGGCGTCATCGAGGGCCGCCTGACCGGCGTTGCGGCCCTGACCGCCGACATCACCTATCTCAACAACAACGGCTCGATTCTCGGCGGCTCGGGGGTTACGGCAGGCGCGGGCTTGCGAAACGCTGCGACCATTACGACTCTTAATAACGGCGGGGCGATTGCCGGCGGCACGGGGTGGAACAACACTACCAACTCGAACCTCCAGGTCTACGGGGGGGCTGGCGTCGACAATGGCGCTACGATCGTCGCGCTCAACAACACGGGTTCGATCGGCGGCGGATACTGGGACGGCGAAACCGACGTTTTCAGCGAGGGTATCTACAATACCGGTGACATCGGCTCGGCGAGCGTAAAGAACAGCGGCCTTTACAACCTGGGCACGATCATTGGTGGTAAAGGCCTTGGATACGGCCCTGGATACACATACCGCGCCACGGGTATCTATAACACTGGTTCGATCACGACGCTGAGCAACAGGGGTAGGATCATCGGCGAATTCGGCATTTGGAATGCCGACACAATCGAGACGTTGATCAACGCCGGATCCGGGACAATCGGGGGGGGCGTTGTCAACAGCTATGCCGGGGCAAGCATCGGGCAGCTATTAAATGGGAAAGGTGCTGCGATCACGGGCGGAAGCAGTGCCGGCGGCGCCGGTGTCTCCAACGATGGTCGACTCACGACCCTGACCAACGGAGGAACGATCGCCGGCAACGGCGGTAGCCCTGGACTCGCCAATAGTTACATCATCGCGGCGATGAACAATAGCGGGCAGATAAACGGCGGCCAAGCGGGCGGCACCGGCGTTCGCAACGTGAACCCAACCTTCAGCTCGGGGACGGCCACAATCCAGACCTTGGTGAATAGCGGCGCGATCAGCGGCGGAGCGAGTGGCGGCGACGCCACGAACAGGCCCGGCGGCGCCGGCATACTCAACAGTGGCGGTGGCGACATCGGGTTCGTATACAACGAAACCGAAGGGACGATCAGCGGCGGCGCCGGCACGGCGCAAAACGTCGGCGGCGGTCAAGGCGTAGGCAACGTCAGCATGATCAGCACGATCACGACGCTTTACAACGCCGGCAAAATCTTGGGCGGAAGCGGGGACGAGGCGACCGCTGGCGCGGGCGTGTCCAACAGCGGCCTGCTCAAGAACTTGACCAACACCGGAACGATTGGCGGCGGCGTAGGCGTTGGCACACTGGCCGCAGGCGGGGCAGGGGTCTTCAACGCCGACAAGCTCGGTACCCTCGCCAATTCCGGAACGATCGACGGCGGCGCGGGCCGGAACGGCCGCGCGGGCGGCGCCGGCGTGAGCAACGGTCAGAGCGGGACGATCAACGGCCTGTCCAACAAATCCGGCGGCGCGATCATCGGCGGCCAGGGCGGCGGTGGGCTCGGCACGTCGGCCGTGTTGGCGGCGGGCGGCGCCGGCAGCGCGGCGATGTCGAACGCCGGCACGCTCACGGCGCTCTACAACGCGGGCGCCATCACCGGAGGCGAAGGCGGCGAGGGCAACACCGTAGATGGGGCGGGGAACGGCGGCGTGGGCGGCGCGGGCGTGTCGAACGCCTCCGGGGCCTTGATCGGTCTCCTCAGCAGCGGCAAGGGCGCGACGATCACCGGCGGCGAGGGCGGAGTCGGCAAGGTTGGCGGCGCGGGCGCCGCAGGCGTCCTCAACGCCGGGACGATCCCGACGCTGGACAACGCCGGGACGATCGTCGGCGGCGTGGGAGGCGCGCCCGGCGGCGCCGGCGGGTTGGGCCTCGACAACACCGGCACGATCACGGCGCTTGACAACGCCGGCAAAATCTTGGGCGGAAGCGGGGACGAGGCGACCGCTGGCGCGGGCGTGTCCAACGGCGGCCTGGTCAAGAGCTTGACCAACACCGGAACGATTGGCGGCGGCGCAGGCGTTGGCACACTGGGCGCAGGCGGGGCGGGGGTCTTCAACGCCGACAACCTCGATACCCTCGCCAATTCCGGAACGATCGACGGCGGCGCGGGCGGGAACGGCCGCGCCGGCGCCGCGGGCGGCGCCGGCGTGAGCAACAGTAAGAGCGGGAAGATCAACGGCCTGGCCAACAAATCCGGCGGCGCGATCATCGGCGGCCAAGGGGGCGGCGGGCTCGGCACGTCGGCCGTGTTGGCGGCGGGCGGCGCCGGCGGCGTGGCGATGTCGAACGCCGGCACGCTCACGGCGTCCTACAATGCAGGTGCCATCACCGGAGGCGAGGGCGGCAAGGGCAACACCGCAGACGGGGTGGGGAATGGCGGCGCGGGCGGCGCGGGCGTGTCGAACGCCTCCGGGGCCTTGATCGGTGTCCTCAGCAGCGGCAAGCGCGCGACGATCACCGGCGGCGAGGGCGGAGTCGGCAAGGTTGGCGGCGCGGGCGGCGCCGGCGTCCTCAACGCCGGGACGATCACGACGCTGGACAACGCCGGGACGATCGTCGGCGGCATCGGAGGCGCGCCCGGCGGCGCCGGAGGGTTGGGCCTCGATAACTCCGGCACGATCACGACGCTGAAAAACACCGGCACGATCGGCAATGGCCAGGCGGGCGCGGCGATCTTAAGCACCGGCGCGATTGAAACTTTCGACAATAGCGGCCGCATCGACGGCGAAGTCTGGCTAGGACACGGCGGCGTCACGGCGAGGAACGCGGGCCGCAATCGACGGCGGCGCGACGTTCGCCGGCGCGGGCGACGCGGTGGAAAACTCGGGCGAGATCGCGGGGAATCTCACGTTTGGCGCGGACGCCAGGCTGACCGACACTGGGGAGATCCAAGGCGACGTGATCCTGGGCGCCGCGGACAAGCTTTACCTCGGCCCCGGCGGGAGCGTTGGCGAGATCCACGCCTCGAGCCGGGATCTGTTCGATCTCAATGGAAATATCGGCGCCGTGGCGATTGACGGCTTTACCGCAGGCGACGGCGCCAATCACGACACACTCGTCTTCTCGACCGTCTTCGGCGGGGCGCTGCCAGGTCTCCGCGATGCGATTTCGCAGGTCGGCGGCAACGTGGTCATCAGATTCGACGCGACGGACAGCGTAACCTTGGCGAACGTGAGTTTGGGAAGCCTGACGGGGTCCGATTTGAAAATCGTCTGACGGCGGTCCGCCGTAGCTGGGTAAGCGACTTATCGTTCCATGGTTTGGAGGAGCCGCGCCAATTCGCCCAGCGGCAAGGATGGTGCGAAACAGCCTTCCGATTGGAGAGAATGACGAGAGCTTTTTTGCCCGATTCACTCCGCTCTGCCCGGGAATCGAGCATGCTTTTGCGGTCGAAATGGCTTACGGGCGCGTCGCATAAATTCAAAACGAGCATATAGTCTTCAAGCTCTCCAGGCGCTCGTGAAATCAATTGTCGCCAGCCGCCTGAGTACCGAGACGCAATTTGTGCTCGGTGAGCGGTTACGACGAAAAGCTATTACCGGCCGAACCTATGGAGCGTCGAGGGGCACGGCAAAAGCGAGACAAAGGCGTATAGCTCACGCGATCTCACCAACCAGGGGCTTATCAGGATCGTCGTAGCGAGTTTTGAGCGCGACGCGGGCCGCGACCATCGCGCGGCCAAATCTCGCGTGGAGATTGGCTGCCGCAATTTGGGATCCCAACTCAGGAAGGCGGGTTCGCTCAAGGGCCGAAGATCGACCAACCCATCCGCTTTGTCAGCGTCTCGAGCGCAATGCGGCCAAGATGCGAATTTCCCGAGGCGTCGAGTCCCGGCGACCACGCCGCAATGGACGCCCTGCCGGGCGCAATCGCCAGAATGCCGCCGCCGACGCCGCTCTTGCCCGGCAATCCCACGCGGTACGCGAATTCTCCGGAGCCGTCGTAGTGGCCGCAAGTCAGCATCACCGCGTTGATACGCCGCGCCCGTCCTGGCGGTACGACCGACATTTCGGTTGACGGGTTGCGGCCGCCGTGGGCGAGAAAGCGCCCCGCCATGGCCAATTGTCGGCATGACATCGCGATGGCGCAATGGTGGAAGTAGACGCCGAGCGTGTGCTCCACGGGATTGTCGAGGACGCCATAGGACTTCATGTAATTGGCGAGCGCAATGTTGCGAAAACCTGTGCGCTGCTCCGAGGCGGCGACCGCCTTGTCGATATGGATGTCCGGGTCATCCGCCAGAAATCTGAGAAAGCGCAATATCTCACCGAGCGCCTCGCGCGGCTGGTGGCCGGAAAGAATGACGTCAGTGACGGCGATCGCGCCGGCGTTGATGAAAGGGTTGCGCGGAATGCCGCGCTCCCGCTCCAGTTGGACAATCGAATTGAAAGGGCTGCCCGAGGGCTCCCGGCCCACCCGCTTCCAAAGCCTCTCGCCAACCATTCCAAGCGCCAGCGTGAAGGTGAAGACTTTTGAGACGCTCTGGATCGAGAATGGGGTCTCCGCATCGCCCCCGAGCGCAACCTCGCCGTCCGCGTCAGCCACCGCCAGTCCAAACGCGGCGGGCTCCACGCGCGCCAGTTCGGGGATGTAGGAGGCGACTTCGCCCCGATCGAGCCTGCCGCGCATTTCCGCGGCGATCTCTTCAACGACGGTTTTGAGGATGGGCATAGGGGTTCAGCGCTCAGAAGAGTTTGAACGATTCGCGGACGATGAGCGCCGAAGGCGCAGATCGTCCAGGCGCAGAAGACGGGCGGAACGGGCCGCAGCCGTGCGCTTGAGCGGTCGCGGCGAGAATTGCGTCGTGGAGGCGACAACGCGGGCCATTCGTGAAGTTCGGCATAATCGAGCTTACTTGACCGGGCAATCGCCGGCTCGATAGCGGAGATAGGATCGCAAAGCGCGCGCCGACTTTTCGATCCAATTGTTCGGCGCGCCTCGTCGATGCACAGCGTCGAAGACAAGTCTGCCGGGGTGTGTCAAGGCCGAAAGTTCGCATTGTCGGGATGCATTCCAGTGCGCGGGGCTTCATTCGGAGCTACGCCGTCGGCTTGGCCTGGCGTTGCGGCCCATTCAGCGCGACCGCCGCCCCAGCTGTCGACAGCCGGAAGGTGAAGCTCTTCAGCAGGTCTACAACCATATCATTTTGCACGGATTCATCTTGGCCAAATGCCTTGCGTTCAGCGCGTCTCCTCCCATCTTTTATCGTAAATGACCGGCGATCGCCGACTCGGGGCACTATAGGCCGCCCCGGCCGGGCCAAAGACAAGTACACGATCCCGCCGCATCGAAGCCCAAACGTACAAAGTCTAACGGGAACAATCAATCTTTTCGCTGACCGATAGGGTCACCGATGCGCCCGGAAGGAGTCGGCTATGCCTTCAGTCGAGATCAATGGACGGACGCACGAGTTCGATGTCGCAGACGATACGCCTCTGCTGTGGGCGTTGCGCGACGTCGCCGGGCTCACCGGGACGAAATTCGGTTGCGGCGTGGCGCTTTGCGGTTGCTGCACGGTTCACCTCGACGGCGAACCGATACGCTCGTGCGTGACCGCGATTGGCGACGTGGCGGGGCGCAAGATCACCACCATCGAAGCCGTCGGTGAGACGGCCGCCGGCGCGAAGATCCAGAAGGCTTGGCTCGATCTCGAAGTCGTTCAGTGCGGCTATTGCCAGTCGGGCCAAATCATGTCGGCCGCGGCGCTGATCGCCGGCAATCCGTCGCCAAGCGATCACGATATCGATACCGCGATGAGCGGCAATATTTGTCGCTGCGGGACGTACCCGCGCATCAAGGCCGCCATCAAACACGCGGCAACCCTCTGAGAAGGTCGAGTTCATGATTCAGACCTCTTCGAACCCTACGGTCTCGCTGGATCGTCGCGCGTTCCTTTCCGGGGCCGGCGCGCTGGTTGTCGCGGTCGCTCTGCCCTCAGGCTCGCGCATGGCGCGGGCCGAAACGGGCGAGTTCCGACCCAACGCCTTCATTCGCATCGCCGAGGACGAAAAGATCGCGCTCATCATGCGCGACGTCGAGATGGGCCAAGGCATTTGGACCGGCGCCTCGATGTTGCTCGCCGAGGAACTGGAAGTCGGGTTGGATCAGGTGACTCCCGAATTCGCGCCGCCGGATGAAAAACTCTACGCAAGCCCGCTCCTGCAAACCCAGGCGACTGGCGGCTCGACCTCGATGCGCGGCGATTGGGAGCAGTTCCGCAAAATCGCGGCGGTGACGCGCGCCGCGCTGGTTCAGGCTGCCGCCCAGCAATGGGCCGTCGAGCCCGCCGCGTGCACGGTCCAGCGCGGCGTCGTCAGCCACACGGCGTCAGGGCGATCCGCGACCTATGGATCGTTGGCGACGATTGCTGCGAGCCAGCCGCTGCCCAAAGAGGCGCCGCTCAAACCCAAGCAAGCCTGGCGCCTGATCGGAACGCCGCAGAAGCGGCTGGACACGTCAACCAAGGTCAACGGCGGCACAGTCTATGGCATCGACGCCAAGGCGCCGGGCATGAAGTTCGCCAGCGTCGCCATGTGTCCGGTTCTCGGCGGCAAGCTGGTCAAGGTCGACGACGCGGCCGCCAAGGCGATAAGGGGTGTCGTCGCGGTTTTGAAACTTGAGGACGGAGTCGCCGTCGTCGGCGATCACTTCTGGGCGGCCAAACAGGGATTGGACGCGCTCGATGTCGAGTGGGACTTGGGAGACAATGCCAAGGTCTCGCAAGCCGATATCGTCAAAGGCCATCGAGAGGCGGCTCAAGCGCCCGGAATCGTCGCCAAGGCCGAAGGCGACGCCGCGCAAGCGATTGCTGGGGCGGCTACGAAGCTTGACGCCGTCTACCAATCTCCGTTTCTGTCGCACGCGCCGATGGAGCCGATCAACTGCACCGTTCATGTGCGGCCTGACGGCGTCGATGTCTGGTGCGGCACGCAGGTGCCGGGCCGCGCTCAGGATGAAGCTGCGAAGGCGGCCGGCGTCGACAAGAGCAAGGTTGCGGTCCATAGCCACATGATCGGCGGCGGCTTTGGCCGCAGGCTCGAAGCGGAATACGTCGGAATAGCCACGGCGCTCGCCAAGCAGGTCGACTATCCGTTGAAGATGATCTGGACCCGCGAGACCGACATCCAGCGCGATCGCTTTCGTCCCTTCTACTACGATCAAGTCTCCGCCGGTCTCGACGCGAGCGGCAAGATCGTCGGCTGGACCCACAAAGTGACGGGGTCGAGCGTTCTAGCGCGCTGGGCGCCTCCCGGAATGCACAAGGACGGGCTCGACCCCGACGCCGTCGAATGCGCTGCAGAAACGCCATACGACATTTCGAGCCACCACGTTTCCTGGGTTCGATACGAACCGCCGGCCGTGGTCACGGCCTGGTGGCGCGGCGTCGGACCCGCCCACAACGTCTTCGTGGTCGAGAGTTTTGTCGACGAACTCGCTCATGCGGCGAAGCAGGACCCGGTAGCTTTCCGCAGGACGCTGCTGACGAAGAACCCGCGTACCCTGAAGGTTCTCGAGATCGCGGCTGAGAAGTCGGGCTGGGGTTCTCCGCTGCCGTCCGGCGTCGGACGGGGCGTGATGGTGCAAAACGCCTTTGGTTCGTTCCTTTCCGTGGTTTGCGAGGCCGAGGTCGCAAGTAGCGGCAACATAAGGCTGCGTCGCATGGTGGCCGCGCTCGATTGCGGGCAGGCGGTCAATCCCGATTCCGTCAAGGCGCAGATCATGGGCGGGCTCGTCTTCGGCGCTACGGCGGCGCTCTACGGGGAAATCACCTTGGAGAACGGGCGGGTTCAGCAATCGAACTTCAACAACTATCGTATTCTGCGCATGGACGAGACGCCGCCGATCGACGTTCATCTCGTAGACAGCGACGAAAAGCCCGGCGGTCTCGGCGAGACCGGAACGGCGGCGGCCTTCCCGGCAGTGGCCAACGCGGTCTTCGCGGCCAGCGGCTTGCGAATTCGTCGCCTGCCGCTGCGCAGTGCGCAGATTGGGTGAGGCCGTGATCCGCCACCTGCTCGCGCTGTTCGGCGCACTCGTCGTGATTGCCGCCATCGGCGCTGCGGCGTTCGTCGCGTGGCGCCTCTACGACCGCGATCCCGACATGAGCGCTGCGGACGTCCAACCCACGCCGGAATTGATCGCGAAGGGCGAATATCTGGTGAAGGCGGCCGATTGTGCGGCGTGCCACAATGCGCCTGGCGGCAAGCCGTTTACCGGTGGACTGTCCTTCAAGCTTCCGTTCGGCACGATCTATTCAACCAACATCACCGCCGACAAGGAGACCGGGATCGGCGAGTGGAGCGACGACGATTTCGTCCGCGCGCTTCACCAGGGGATCGCGAAAGACGGCGCGCATCTGTATCCCGCCTTCCCCTTCACCTCCTACACCGGCCTCAGCCGCGACGACGCGGTTGCGATGAAGGCCTATCTGTTCTCACTGCCGCCCGTTCATGCGCCGGCGCGCCCGAACGAACTCACGTTCCCGTTCAACCAGCGTTGGACGCTCGCTTTCTGGAGCCTGGCTTTTCTCGATCAGCACCGCTTCCACGCCGATTTACAGGAGAGCGCCAGCGAGAACCGCGGCGCCTATCTCGCGACGGCGCTGGGCCATTGCGGCGAATGCCACACGCCGCGCAACATCGGCTTCGCCATGGCGATGTCCAAACAGTTCAGCGGCTCTATGCTGGAGGGGTGGCACGCCTACAACATTACGGCCGACAAGGGCTACGGCATCGGCGGCTGGAGCGACCAACAGATCGCCGACTACCTGTCGAGCGGCCACGCGGGGGACCGCGGCTCCGCGGCCGGCCCCATGGCCGAAGCTGTGGCTGACAGCCTGCAGTATCTGACTCGCGGCGACATCGAGGCGCTGGTCGCCTATCTGAGGCGCGTTGAGCCGAAGACCGGAAAGCCCGGCGCGGAAATCGATCCGGCGCCCGAGGCGATGACAGCTTCCTCGGCTTGGAGGCCCAAGGCGCCCGATCCGCAGAATCCGGAGGGTCAGAGAATATTCGAGGGCGTTTGCGCGCCCTGCCATCAGTGGAATGGCGGCGGACGGCAGACAGCCTACGCCTCCCTCGCTGGCAGCCAAGCCGTGAACGATCCGGAAGGCGTCAATCTGGTGCGGGTGATGCTTACTGGCGCGGACTTGAAAACAAGCAGGGGACATGGCTACATGCCGCGATTTGGCGACAGTTATGGCGACGACGAACTCGCCGCCGTCGCCAACTACGTGATCCATCAGTTTGGCGGCAAGACTGGTCTGGTCACGGCGCAGTCGGTCCACGAGCAACGATTGTCGCAATAGTAGCGCACGCGCGAGCAAGATCTCCCGTAGCGCGCCCACACAGCTCCAACAAGGTCGGACGGACCTTGTTTCTGGGTCAATAACGAATCTACAATGGGTCCCGAAGGCTACGCTTCGCGCATTGCAGTGGTAAGCTTGATCCGCAGCTTACCGAATGGGGTAAATGAGGTTCGAATGGCTCAGCCGCGGCAAACGCTCTCGCCTTCTGTGATTAGGATCGCTGGCGCTGATCGCCATCGTCGTCGGCGCCTCCGCCGGCGCCTTCGCCTACACGGCGGGATGGCTCTCGCCTCGCCGCCTGACGCCGGACAAGATCGTGGAAGCGCTGACGCCGCCCAATGTCAAGCCTTTCGGCCACCGCCGGAACCACGCCAAGGGCATCTGTTTCACCGGCGTCTTCGAAGCGAATGGGGCCGGGTCGGCGCTTTCCAGCGCGCAGGTTTTCGCCACGGGTCAGTATCCGGCCGTCGGGCGCTTCAACCTCGCCACGCCCGATCCGAACGCGGCGGATCCGACCGTCCGGGTGCGAGGCCTGGGACTGCAGATCTCGACGCCGGACGGGCAGGAATGGCGCAGCGCCATGATCGACGCCCCGATCTTCCCGGTGTCGACCCCGCAGGCCTTTTATCGAACTGCTGATCGCCTCGGCGAGCAAAGGACCCGAACGCGATGAAGACGTTCGTCGGCGCGCATCCCGAAATCGCGGCGTTCGGCGCCTGGGCCAAGAGCGCTCCCTGGACCGGCAGCTACGCGGAGGAGCGATTCAACAGCCTCAACAGCTTCATCTTCATCGACAGCTCCGGCGCCGAGCATGCGGTGCGATGGTCGCTGATTCCCGCCGCGCAACCGGTTGCGGTCTCGCCCGAAGAACTCGCCAAGCGCGGTCCCGACTTCCTCGAACAGGAGATCACCGATCGCGTGCATGCCGGGCCGCAGCGCTGGACGCTGGCGGTGACCGTGGCCAATCCGGGCGATCCCACCGCCGACCCAAGCAAGGCGTGGCCGGAAGATCGCGCACCGTCGAGGTCGGCACGCTCACCGTCCAACAGATCGAGGCCGAACGCGGACGGCCCGTGCCGCGACATCAACTTCGATCCGACCGTCCTGCCGGCCGGCATGCGCACATCGGACGACCCGTTCCCGGCCGCGCGATCGTCCGCCTATGCGAAGTCGTATGACCGTCGCACCGCGGAGGAAGCGGACTATCCCCGAACGACGACGGGGGCCAAGCCATGAGCGATACTCCCAACGCTTCACCTCGGTGCAGCGCTTGCTGCACTGGCTGATGGCGGTCTGCATCCTGGCGATGCTGTTCATCGGCGTTGGCATGGTGTCGACCGTCATGCCGAAATATTTGTCGCTCGTTTCGATCCACAAACCGCTCGGCATCGCTATTCTCGTGCTCGCGCTGATCCGCTTGGCGGCGCGCCTGCGCTACGGCGCGCCTCCGCTGCCGCCCGACCTGCCGGAGCCGATGAAGCTCGCGGCCCACCTGTCGCATTACGCGTTTTACGTTTTGATGATCGCGATGCCGCTGATCGGCTGGGGGATGCTGTCGGCCGCCGCCTATCCGATCGTTCTGTTCGGGGGCGTGCGCCTGCCGCCGATCCTGCCGCAGAGCGACAGCCTTCATACGCTGCTCTGGAACGCGCATTTCTATCTGGCTTTCGCGTTCTTTGCCCTGATCCTGATGCATGTCGCGGCGGCGCTGTTTCATGCGCTCGTCCGCCGCGACGGCGTGTTCGAGGCGATGGCGTCGCTGTCAAACGATGAGAGGGCCGCGCCCGCGGAGTAACCGCGCCGTGCGGTAAAGCTTTCTTCAGGGCAATTCATCGCGACGGGATGCGGTCGCGGCGCCCGACAAAATACGGGGCGCCGAAGCGACTTTAATTACCCACGCCGGCGCTCGTGCAAGCTGCGTCCAAAGGACAGCGTCCGAAACCACCGCAGCGGACATCGACGGGGGGCTGCGACGTCGGCTCGGCTACTTGTGCTCGGACGACCAAGGAAAGTTGATATATCTGTCGCGGCTGTCGAAGCAGATGTTTCCGTACATTTTCAGGTAGAGATCGCGCAGCGCCGGATCGTTGTAGACCGCGGCCGGGTCCGACGTGTCGCGTTCGTATTGGCCGATATCCTGCGGCGTCAGCACGCGCGGCAAGATGTCCATGGCTTGCGGAATGCTCTTGCCCTCCAGCCAGTCGGCAGCGTGCTGTCCCATTGCGTAGCCGAACACCGGGGACGCCAGACTGACGGTCGCCTTGTAGGGTCCGCCTTTCTTGATTTCCGCGATCGCGGCCGGTTCGCCATCGATGCCGCCGAGAAACTGGTCGGGCCGCGCCTTGCCGGCGTCGCGCAGCGCCTTCAATGCGCCGAGCACCACGGTGTCAGCGCCGAGCACCACGTCGACCTCGGGGTCTGCGAGCAAGATGGTGCGCATTGTCGCGGCGCCGCCGGCCTCATCAACAGTCAAAGGCGAGATGTCGGCGACAATGACGACGCCCGGCAGGTCGCGCAGCGAATCGCGCATCGCCGTGAACCGCGGCGCAAGAAACTGCAAGCTGTCGTGGGTCAGCAATACGACCTTCGCGTTGCCGCCAAGCTTGAGCTTGATGTACTCAGCCGCCTTGTCGCCGAGCACCTTGCCGGTCAGATATTGCGGCGCGTTCAGGAGCGAAATCGCCGGCGGCGGCACAACCGTGCCGACATAGGCGCCTGACCAGATGACTTGCTGCAGCGAATGGGCCAGCGAGGGCGCATCGATTGGAGCGGCGACGAGCGCGCCGACTTTCGCGGTCAAAAAGCGCTGGACCTGCGCGATCATCATGGCGGGGTCGTTGTCGGCGTGGGAGACCTGATACGCCAACCCGCGGTCCTTGGCGGCCAGCGCCAGTCCCAGCGCGACGCCCTGCATGAACTTTCGTTCATTGTCCTGCGCGAACGCCAGTGTCTTGGTCAGGCCTGTTGGCGCCGTGCAGGCCGGCGCGTGAGGGTCGAATGGCGGCAGCACGACAGGGCGGGTGATGCCGGGGGGGCCTTCCTGGGCTGCCGCTTGTCCGGCGCTTCCCGCCAGCGCCATCGCTACCGCGAGCGGCGCAAGCTGCGACCATAGTGTTTGGGCGACCAGGCGCATCGGATCTCTGAAACTCCCTAGGCCGGTTGCCACGGAAACGCGAGCCGAGCCGCGGTGCCCGGATTGCGGGGGGGATAATCCACTTCCGCGCCGATCGTATGCGCCATCGCGGTGACGATCCGCGTACCGAGCCCGGTGCCCTTGATTGCGGCGCTGTCGCCGCGGCCGACGCCATCGTCCTCGACCATGAGTTCGGCGCGGCTTCCGGGCAATTGTTTCAGGCTGACGCGAATCTCACCGCCGCGATCCGGATAGGCGTATTTGTAGGCGTTGGTGACCCATTCGGCCACAATCACGCCGAGGTTGACGCTGGCGTCGATTTTCAGCCGCAGCGGCTCGAGGTTGTAGATCAGCGACGCCGCCCGCCCTTCATCGCGCATCGCGGTCTCGATATTGCCGAGCAGTCCAGACAGATATTCGCTCAGGTCGACGAAGTTCGCATCGCCGGAGCTGTAGAGCCGCTGGTGCACCGCCGAGATCGCATAGATGCGGGTTTGCACTTCCCTCAGCAAGTCCTTCGAGGCTTTATCCTTCGCCGCATGGGCTTGCAGCCCGACCATCGAGGCGACTATCGAAAGGCTGTTGGCGACGCGGTGGTTGACTTCGGCCAGCAGGACCTCGGCCTTGTCGCGGGCGCGCGCCAGATCGGCCGTGCGCTCTTTCACACGGTGCTCCAGCGTCGCATTGAAGACCTGCAGTTGGTCGCGGGTTTCAGAAATTTCGCGCGAATACCTCAGCAGCGTGACAGTGACGCCGCCGACCACGAGAATGATGAGGAACCCTCCGATGGTCGAGACCCAGCGTAGCCAGTTCGCGTTCGTGCCCTGCTCGGCCATGTCCTGGGTCAATCGTTCGTCCATGCCGCGAATGGTGCTCGACAGGAACAGATTGGCCTCATCCATAAGCGCTTTGCCACGATTGGTCCGGAAAACGGCCAATGCGTCGGCGTCGTGGAAATCGGTCTTCAGCGCGATCGTGCGGTCCATCTCGTCGAACTTCTGGGCGATCACGTCAGACAGCCGCTGCACCAGGGGTCCAGCGGCCTTCTCCGCGGCCAGAAGTTCCTCCAGCCTACGGAGGCGAGTTTTAGCCTCCGCTTTGGCGGTGTCGAACGGCGCCAGATAGATTTCGTTGCCGCCGATCAAGAAACCGCGCTGGCTGGATTCCGCGCTCTGTATCGCGCTTCGCAGTTCGACGGCCGCGCTGCGGGTGTCGCGCAAACGTAGAGCGTCATTGAAATACGTCTGCGCGCGTTCGCCAAGCCAGATGGTCGCGCCGATTATCGTAAGCAGCGACAGAAATCCCACCGCAAGCGAAATGACAGTAAAATTAACTACAAATCTATGGGAAATCGGCATAGTTAAGCACCAAACCAGATTACCGGCCATTCGTCCACAAAACGAGCAGCCTCGCGGCCTGAAGTCTGAAAAACGGTCAATCCGTAAGCCGTGACTAGGAGTTTGCGCACTCTCGGCTCGGGCTGAAAAGGACGATCACGCGGGCAGCGGCGCACCGAACTCATGGGTCCAATTGTGCGAGTAATCCTGCCAGCGTCTGGGTAAGATGGGCGACATTGGCGCGGATCGCTCGCCGATCGATTTCCGACACGTCCGAACGCTCGATCTCTAGCCAATTCAATCGTATGGCCTCCCGCACACCCTCTATTTCGAGTTGAATGCCGGTGCGCTTGCGCGCGTGCAAGTCCTTCTCCGCCACTCGACTCGCGCCCCGAAAGCCACGTTGCGGCCTATAGACGCCGCAGATTTGTTCAATGCCAGACTCGGAAATTACCTATGCGCGGCCCGCCACGGCCGAATTGCGAGAGGGAAGCCCGTGGCTGTACGCGGCAGGGCTTATCACGCGGAATGCCCGTTCTCTCACTCGGCAGAATTAGGGGAAGGCGAGCCGGTCAAGATTCCGACGCGGAGCGGCGAGCCTCGGCGGGATGCGTTCGGATCATCAGGCAATGGTGAGCTAGAGCGGTTACCAAACAAATAGAATCGGCCCCGTCATTCCGAGCGAAGCGAAGCCATCCAGCGTGCCGGGATCGCAGGCTAATCGGTTAGGCTCGGTTCGGCGGAAACGGGATAGGCTTCGCTTCGCTCGCCATGACGGCGGTTCAACCTGATCGGGACCGCTCTGGCCGCGCGCCCCTGTGTCCTTAGGGCTTAGGCGTAGCTGGCGGCGCAAGAGGGGCTGTGCTGGGCGTGGAGTTTGTTGGCGACGCCACCGGCGCCGGGGAGTCCGCCGCCGCCCTGTGTTCGACCGTAGCGGACGAACTTATCCAGCGATCCTGAAACATATAGGCAAGCCCAAGGAGGACAATAACCGCAACGACCGCCGCAGCGATCCAGGAGCCCGAAAAACGACTGGCGGGCAAAAGACGGTTTTTGAATTCATTGGTAGGGCCATTGCCTTGAAGATTTGACATTCGTTTTCTCCGTACGTTTTAGAGGCGTTCGTGCGCGAAAAGACTGGAAGATTGAGGTCTTTTCTCCGCGCAAGGGGAGGGCAAACCGAAGGGCGGCCGCTCGCCCGACGGCTGGCGACGTCCCCGTGTGGGCGGCGTCTTCCTGGAAGACTTGACTGCGTTCAGCGTGATCGTGTCGGCGTCATAGCGTCACGAACGGCGCTGGACGTCCGTGATGTCCTCGGCGGGGCGTCGACGTATGACAACGCCGCATCGCGGCAACGCGATAGTCTCGGAAAATACTCATGCCCACGCACAGCCGTCGCGGGATCGACATCCCAGACATTCTCAAACGGGCTCTCAGTGAGCCCAACCGCCGTCGACAATGAAATCCTGCGCCGTGACCATTTGGCTGTCGTCGGCGGCGAGGAAGAGCGCCATGCGCGCGATGTCGCCGGGATACAGCCGACCCCTCATGGCTTGGCTCTCGTCAATGAGTTTGTTCTCGGCGTCCCCGACCCAGCGGGTGAGTTGGCGTTCCGTCATGATCCAACCAGGAACCAGCGTATTGACGCGAATGCCGTACGGCCCGAGATCTCTCGCCAGAGAGCGCGACACGCCGTGGGCCGCCGCCTTGGAGGCCGTGTACCCCGCCAGGTTTCCAGCCATGATCATCCAGCTGATCGAACCGAAATTGAGGATTGAACCCTTTCCGGCTTTTATCATACCGGGGACGACCGCCTGCGCGGCGAAGAACGCGTGCTTGAGGTTCACGGCAATCGCCTGGTCCCAGGACGCGCTGGTCACGTCGCTCCAAGCGATGCGTGTGTCATTGGCCGCGTTGTTGAGGAGCGCGAGGGCCGGCCCGTGCGCCTCGCCAAACTTGCGTATGGCGCCTTGATAGGCGTCGACGTCCGTTATGTCGATCGCCGCAAATTGCACACTGCGCCCCGCGTGGCTCAGCTCGGCGGCGAGGGCTTGGCCACGTTCAGCCAGAATGTCGACGAAACCGACTTTGGCGCCCTGCGCGGAAAATTCACGAACCAGACTTTCGCCGATCCCGGAAGCGCCGCCCGATATCACCACCGGCATGCCATCGAGGCTCGGATAAGTCGCGTATTTGGACATGAATAGACCTCTTCGTTTCCTCCGTTTCGCGTTTTAGCTATTAGGCGGCGAATTGTAAGGTCACGCCTCCCGCTTCGACCCTACCGACGCCGCTCCGCCGCCCGGTGGGCGGTCGAGCACAAAGCCCGCGCGATCCGGCATTTCGAGGTGTTCCTGCGCTACGATCTACGCAGCGCCCTGGCGAATGGCCCGCAATTGCGATACTTCGGCGGCCTGGCGACGGAGGGGGAGCGGGATGGGGTTCCGGAACTTGAAAGCGGTCGTGGTCGCAGCTTTCTGCGCGCTCCTCTCGACAGCGGCATTCGCCGAGGGAACGGCCGCCCCGACCCAGTGTCCGCGCCCGGCGGCCGGCAGCGTGGTGGCGCAACCGGTCGACCTGTACAGCAAGGCGGGCGTGCTGAACGTGACGCTCGACTATCTCACTTCGCTCGATAGCGATAACCGGACGCTGTTCTGTTTCATCACCCCGGAGGGCGTCGAGTCGCCGACGCTGCACGTCAAGCCGGGCGACACGCTGAAGATCACCCTGACCAACACATTGCCGGCGCTCCCCGCTGGCGCGCAACGCGAGACGATGTCGCTGGCCTCCAACGTCTGCGGTTCGCCGACGATGGACGCCACCTCCGTGAACATACACTTCCACGGCACCAACACCGCGCCGGTCTGCCATGCCGACGGCGTGATCGATACGCTGGTCGATAGCGGCCAGACGTTCGTTTACAACGTGGCCTTCCCGCGCGATGAGCCGCCGGGGCTTTACTGGTATCACCCACACGTGCATGGCCTCTCGGACGCAGCGGTGCAGGGCGGGGCGTCAGGCGCGATCGTTGTCGACGGCATCGAGAACGAGCAGCCCGTGGTCGCTGGGCTGCCGGCGCGGATCCTGGTGATCCGCGACCACAATGTGCATGGCTTCCAGCCGCCCAACGCCACGACGCCAGCATCCGCCGGCGTGCCATCCTGGGACGTGACGCTCAACTATGTGCCGATCGCCTACCCGGCGCTCGTGCCCGCCGTGATCGAATTGCCGCCGGGCCGCCGGGAGTTCTGGCGCGTACTGAACGCATCAGCTGACACCATCATCGATTTGCAATTGATCTATAACGGCGTTGCCCAGACATTTGAAGTGGTGGCGCTGGACGGCGTCTGCACGGGGTCGCAGGACGGCGCCCGGCGCGGCACGACGATGAAGATGACCGACATCCTGCTGCCGCCGGCCGGGCGTGCGGAGTTCATCATCACCGGACCGGCGAATGACGCCACGCGCGCCACGCTGGAGACGCTTGCGATCCAGACCGGGCCCGCCGGCGACAGCGACACCGGCCGGACCCTGGCTGTGCTACGCACGGACCCCGCGCCGGCGCTGCTGCCGCCGATGCCAGCGGCATCGGCCTGGCCGGGACCGCAGCGCTTCGAAGGACTTGACCAAGCCGCGGTGACGGCGCGCCGCAAACTGTATTTCTCTGAAGTTCCGCTGTCGAACAACCCGGAGGGGCCGACCAACTTCTACATCACCGTCGACGGCGCCACGCCCGTTCTGTTCAGCCCCAACAATCCGCCGGCCATTGTCACGACCGAGGGCGCCGTCGAGGATTGGACGATCGAGAACCGCACCCAGGAAGTGCATGAGTTCCACATCCATCAGATCCATTTCTTGCTGCTGGCGGAGAACGGCATCCTGCTGCCCGAGGAACAGCAGCAGTTTCGCGACACCGTACAGGTGCCTTACTGGCAGGGAACGGGACCCTATCCCAGCATCACGATGCGTATGGATTTCCGTGGCCGGATTGCCGGCGACTTCGTCTATCACTGCCACATCCTGGACCATGAGGATAACGGCATGATGGCGATCATCCGGGTCCTGCGGGCGCCCGGCTGACCGGGCGCCCAGGCGTTGAACCGCCAGTTCGCCGGCGCCCTCGGGCTTGCGGCGGCTTGCTGCGCCATCGTCGGCGCCGTCTCCCCGGCGATGAGCCCGCCGCTGCCGGAGTCGGCAAGTCATCTCGCCGATGCCGACGACCAGGCGTTGGTCATGCTGGGCAAGCGCGTCTACGCGTCGCGTTGCGCGTCCTGCCATGGACGGTCCCTGCAAGGCCAGCCGTTGTGGCAGTTGGCGGATCAGGACAGTTGGCGGCGCGCGCCGGCGCTCGACCAGACCGGCCGCGCCTGGCTGCGCGGCGACGAGGATCTGTTCCGCATCGCCAAATTCGGCAGCCTGGATTCGGCGCCGAAGGTTAGCGCAATGCCCGCGTTCGGGGCGATGCTGAGCGACGGCGAGATTCGCGCCGCCGTCGCCTTCATCAAGGCGCGCTGGCCGATGGGGCTGCGCGTCGCGCAATCGGCGCTCAACCCCGCGTCCGCCGGAATGCCGCGCGACGCGCTTTCCGATTGGACATTCCCGGCGACCTGCAAATCGCGATAGGCGCCGACATCGCCGCGCCGACCTCGATCGGCTACGGCGCCGCGGAGGACAGTCGCACCGCGCTCAACGCGCTGCTGGCGAATTGTGCGCCCGGCGTCGTGGTCTCCCGAGCCATCAAACAATCTTGTACGGCCAACGCGGCGATAAAACTCGCAACCGTCAAAAAACGCCGAGTTGTTTGACGACGCGAACCAACTCCGCGCTGGAGTCCTGCAGCAATTTGCCGCTCGTGTTCACCGTCGCTTCGGCGCGACCATAGAGCGTCTCCCGGCTCTTGAGGATGGCGTTCAGCTCCTCCATCGCCTTTGGATTTCCCGCCATCGGCCGTTCGTCGCCTTGCGCGCGAACCCGGCGCATGTGCTCGTCGGGCGCGGCTTTGAGCCAGATCGTGTGAAAGTGACGCAGCAGGAAGTTGTAAGTCTCCGGTTCCGCGACGATCCCTCCCGCGACGGCGAGCACGACGCAATCGGTCCGCGCCACCACGCGCTCCAACGCTTGCCGCTCAAGCCGGCGGTAGCCTTCCGGGCCATAGAGCGCCATCACCTCGTTGACCGGCATCCCGCTCTGTTCTTCGATGTCGCGATTGAGCTCCATGAAAGGAATGTTGAGGCTCTCGCTCAACAAGCGCCCGAGCGTCGACTTGCCGGCGCCGCGCAGTCCGATCAGGCAGATGCGCTGTTGGCGCAACCGCGCCGGCCGGTCCGGGCTCAAGATCTGCATGACCGACTGTCGCTGGGCGAGCGAGGCTGCGTTGTAGAGCGAGGCCACCTGCGCCGCTTCTGACGCCCAAGGGTCGTCCTTGGAAACGAACCATTCCACGGGATGGTCGAGCGCCGCCGCCACGCGATGGAGCAGGGCGATGGAGATGTTTCCCTCGCCGGCTTCGAGTTGCGCCAAATAGCGCTGCGAAACTCGAGACAGTTCGGACAGCCTCTTTCGCGTTATGCCTTTGCGCTCGCGCGCCTTGCGAACGCGTTCGCCGACAAGCGCGACAAAGACGTCCGCGTCCGAGACGCCGGCGTCCTCACCTGAAATCACATCTCCGCGGAAGTTCGTGATTTCATTGACAGAAGCCACGATGCGGCGCCTCGATCCATCCTATTTCCTGGATACCAGCAGGCGCCAAATCCTGCAATATAATTCCGTTCTCGCGCGTTCGTCACCGAACCCATTTGCTGCGCTCAGTAGGTCTCTACGTGGTAGCGTCCTTCCTCGCGCATCGCATTTCTCAGCGTCGTCCAGGGAAGCCCGACGCTCTCCGCGATGTTGATGAAAGCTTTCTCGACCCCTTCCTCCATGCCGCGCAGGCCGCAGATGTAGATATGGGCGTTGGGGTCGTTGAGCAGTTCGGCGATCTCCTCCGCCTCGGTCATCAACCGATCCTGCACATATTCCTTCGGCGCGCCGGGGATGCGGCTGAACACCATGCGCTTTTTCAGCATGCGTTCCGGAATTTTGTTGAGCGGTCCGAAATAGGGCAGGCTGTCGGGCGTCCTCGCGCCGAAGAACAGCGTCATGTCGCCCTCGGGACCAGGCGTTCCGCTTCGCTGGCGCCGCATCGTGAAGGCGCGGAACGGGGCCGAGCCCGTGCCGGTGCAGATCATCAAAAGGCGCGCCTTGGGATCGTTGGGCATCAGGAAGGTTGAGCCGAAGGGCCCGACGACCTTGACCTTGTCGCCCTTCTTGAAGTCACAGATATAGTTGGAGCATACGCCGTGCGGGTCGCGCTTGACCGTCAACGACACATTGTTGAAGTTCGGGCGTTCGCCGTCGCGCGGGCTGGAAATGGAATAGAGCCGGGGCAGGTAAGGCTTGCCGTCCCTGTCGACGCCGGGCGGGATGATCCCGAGGCTCTGGCCTTCGAGCGCAGGAAACGGCTGGTTGCCGAAGTCCAGAATGATGTGGCGGACGTCCGCGTCCGACGCCTCGGCGGTGAGGCGGTAGTTCCCCTGCACGGTCGCCTCGACCGGCTTGCCTAGGGGATAGACGTTCACCGAGGGTTTCGAGGCGGTGGCCGGCGCCTTCGCCTTGCCGCCGGCGCCGGCGTGGGCCTCGGCGAGCAGGGCGGCGACCGGATCATCGAGGGCTTCGAGCGAGGTGTCCGCCTCGGACGCGCCCTGCGCAAACTCCTGTTGGCGCGGCAATTCCCCCCAGCCGTATTGATCCGCCAGCGAATAAGGCGTTTCAACGACTCGCCATTCGTCGATGGACCCCGTGGGGCAGACGGGAATGCAGGACATGCAGAAATTGCAGGTTTCGGCCTTCACCACGACGTTGACGCCGTCGTGCTCGATCGCGCCGATCGGGCAAGCCGCCTCACAGCTGTAGCAACGAATGCAGATTTCCGGGTCGATCAAATGCTGTTTGACGGGCTTATTCATGTGCGCGACTTTCCGAAGAACCGGCGTCCGATCGGGGAGCAGGCGCCGCTCCCCGACGCGATCACGCCATGTGTAGCTGGACGTACTCGAAATCGCCGGGCTTGTTGTCGATGCCGACCTTCGGCGGGGCGATCCAGGAGGCGTATTTGCCGGCCTCATAGCAAGGTTTCATCAGCGATTGGATGAAATCTCCGTCGGCGTGGGTCGGCAGCCAGTCCTTGACGCCCTGATCGTAGGCTTCGCTGCTGACCAGCTTGCCGCTGGGATCGAACGGTTTGTCGGCGAAGACGCCGATCTTGCGGTTGAACGCCTCATGCGACAGCTTCATCGCGAACTTGATCCCGGCCTTCTCGATGATCTTGTTCCAGCGGCCGACGCCGCCCGAGGCGTCGCGCGTATAGTCGTCGCGCAATCGCATGTTGATCGCCGTCAGCGCCGGCACGTCGCGATGAACGAGCTGGCCGTCCTCGACGCCCCAGACCTTGTAGGTGTCGTTGGTGAGCTTGTGGTCGTCCTCGAGCCGGCTTTCCATATAGCGGCCCTTGATGCCCGCATTGAAGGCGTTGGCGGCGTTGGTTGACACTTCCTGGCCGAACAGGTCGAGCGACAGCGTGTAGTGGAGATTGAGTTTCTTCTGGATGGTTGGCAGATCAATCACGCCGAGCGCGCGAATCTTCTCGATCTCGTAGGGGTCTTCGATCCCGGCCGTCTTCATCGCCTCGCAGGTGCGCTCGATCGTGCGGCCGACGCCCGTCTCGCCGACGAACATGTGATGCGCCTCTTCCGTCAGCATGAAGCGGCAGGTGCGCGACAGCGGATCGAAGCCGGATTGCGCCAGGCTTTCCAGCTGCATCTTGCCGTCGCGGTCGGTGAAGTAGGTGAACATGAAGAAAGACAACCAGTCCGGCGTCGCCTCGTTGAACGCGCCGAGCATGCGAGGCGCTTCCTCCGATCCCGACTGCCGACGCAGGAGATCGTCCGCCTCGTCGCGCCCGTCGGCGCCGAAATATTTGTGCAACAGATAAACCATCGCCCAGAGATGACGGCCCTCTTCGACGTTGACCTGGAACAGGTTGCGCATGTCGTAGAGCGAAGGCGCGGTCTGGCCAAGGAAGCGCTGCTGCTCGACGCTCGCCGGCTCCGTGTCGCCCTGGATGACGATGAGCCGGCGCATCAGCGCGCGATATTCGCCTGGCACTTCCTGCCACGCCGGCTGGCCCGCGTGTTCGCCGCAAGGAATCGTGCGGCCCTCAACCTGCGGCGCGAGCAGGACGCCCCAACGATACTCCGGCATCCTCACATAGTCGAACTTCGCCCAGCCCTTCGGGTCGACGCTGACGGCGGTGCGCAGATAGACGAGGCTGTCCTGAAAGTTCTTCGGGATGAGGTCGTTCCACCAGTTGATGTAGCCGGGATGCCATTTCTCCAACGCCTTGAGGACGCGCCGATCGGACGACAGGCCGACATTGTTGGGGATCAGCGTATCGTAGCTTACATTGAGCAGTTCGGACATCGGTTTGGCTCCTTGGCGTTTCTATCAGACACGTCGCATGTCGAATTCGCCGCGAACGCCGGTGCCGTAGCGCTTGAGCGCGCCCTTCTCGCCAACGGCGTTGGGTCGCTGGAAGATCCAATTCTGCCAGGCGGTGAGGCGACCAAAGATACGCGTCTCCATCGTCTCCGGTCCGGGAAAGCGAAGGTTCGCCTCCATGCCGGTCATCGCGTCGGGCGAGAAGCTCGCGCGCTCCTCAAGAAAGATGCGAATCTCGTCCTCCCAGTCGATGTCGTCATAGGCGAAGGTCACCAGCCCCAGCCGGCTCGCATCCTTGGCGTCGAGCGGCTTTCCCTTAGCGGCCGCCGCCTCGTCGACCGCAGACGGTTCGCCGAGGAAGCGGGTCTGAAGCCGCGTCAGATTGTTGGACATCGGGAACGGCCCGAAATTGCCGTCGCTCAGCGTGAGCGCCGCGGGCGCGCGGTTGTCGCCGTCGAACGCGCCTTTCATCATGTAGCTGCGATCGCAAGCGAACAGGATCTCGGCCAGGACGCCGGCGAAGCACGAGCCGTTCTCGATGAGCCCAACCAGCGATCGCGACGTGAGATCGATGCGTTTGAGCACGCGCTTCCAATAGAGCAGGATTTCGCGCGAGAGCCAGTCGCTGTCGCGATGCGCGATCAGGAAGGCCTCGTGCTGCAGCACCTTCGCTCCGTCGCCTTGCGACTTGAAAACGATCACGCCGATTTCGAGCTCGTTGAGCCGCAGATGCAGGATCGCGTCATCGAGTTCGCGGGCGAGGCGCAGGCTCCACGTTTTTGCGCCTTCCGCGTGGAGCGCTTCGGCCGAAGCCGGCGCCTCCGCATCGGGTCCGTTGAGAACCAGGGTCGCAACGCCCTTCGCTCGATCAATCAGAACCTCAACCAACGAATAGCTGACGGCGCCGTCATCGCCAAATTTTCGATCGAGCGGCGTCAGGGTGACGCCCCTCGCGCCGTCGGCGGCTCCTGCCTTCCCCGCGAATTCCCTGGCGCGGGTCGCGACCGTCGCTTCGAATTGCGAGTTCGGCACGGCTTCGTCGACCAGCCGCCACTCGGCTGCCCGCTTTCCCTTCACGCCCTCCTCGATCGAGCAGAAGACGTCGGCCAGATCGCGACGGACCTTGCGCTTGTCGGTGACGCGGGTGAGGCCGCCGGTGCCCGGCAGAACCGCCAGCAGCGGAACCTCGGGCAAGCCGACGGAGCTCGACCCGTCGTCGGCGAGAATGATGTGGTCGCAGGCCAAGGCCAGCTCGTAGCCGCCGCCCGCGCAGGCGCCCTTGACCGCGCATATGTAGGACTGGCCCGACTCGGCGCCCGCCGCCTCGAAGGTGTTGCGGGTCTCGTTGGTGAACTTGCAGAAGTTGACCTTGTGGCTGTGCGCCGCGCCGCCCAGCATGCGGATATTGGCTCCGGCGCAAAACACCTTGTCCTTGCCGGAGCGCAGGACGACCGCCTTCACCTCCGGATGCTCGAAGCGCATCCGCTGCACCACGTCGGCGAGCTCGATGTCGACGCCGAGGTCATAGGAATTGAGCTTGAGCTGATAGCCCTCGAACAGCCCGCCATTCTCGTCGACGTCCATGAACAGCGTCGCCACCGGCCCCTCATAGGCGACGCGCCAGTGCCGATACTTTGCCGGATCGGTCTGGAAGTCGATTCGCTGGGTCATCCGGGGCCTCGCCCTTATGCATTATAAATCATAACGTGTAATATATTGCGATTTCAAGCTTTGCAAGCGCAAAATGAGCGCCTCGCGAGAATTTGCCGGAGCCCGCGGAGCGGATTGTGCAATATTTTGCATAAACGCGTCCACCGCCGGAGCAGCGCCCTACACCTATCAACCCTTCGCCGGTTCCGACTCGAAAACGGCGTGAAATATGCGGCCGTCAAAGAATTCGGACAGCCCGCGCGTGGCGTCCCTGCCGAGGGCGCGAACCGGCGAGGCCAGGGCTTCATCGAGCGCCTCGCGATCGGGATAGGCGATCCGCAAAACCAGCGGGAAGCGGCGGGCGCCTTCGTCCGCTTCGGCTTCAAACATGATCTCGACGCTCAGCGCGCGCGGCGTTCGCCGCCAGATCGGCGCGAGCGTCTCTCTGACGTATCGATCGAAGTCGACCGCGCGGCCAGGCCGAACCTCGCCCTCGAAAAACGCCAAGCGGGTGAGCATGAGCGGGCCTCGCTATTGGGAAGTTTGTCCGACGTGGTTGCGAATTTGGGAGCGAAAGCGGTCGAGGGCTGCGTCAGGCGCCAGTGCGCCGAAGTGGCCGATGATTTCGCCCGCCACCGCCTGCGCAAGCCCGCAAGCTTCCGGCGCCGTCATGCCGACAAGTCGGCCGGCGAGATACCCCGCGTTAAACGAGTCGCCGGCGCCCGTCGTGTCGCGGACGTCGCCGACTGGCGGCGTGGGGACGCGCCTATGCGTCCCGTCGAAATACAGCGCCACGGCGCCCTGGCCATTCTTCACCGCAATCTCGCTTACGCCCGCGGCCGCGATCCGCTTCACCGTCGCCTCGGGGTCCGCGTCGCCCCAAAGTCCCGCCTCGTCGTCGAAGCTCGGCAGGGCGATGTCCGTGACTTCGAGCGCCTGATTGAGCGCATAGCGCATTGTTGCCGCATCCGGCCAAAGGCGCGGCCGGGCGTTCGGGTCGTAGGACACGAGACTTCCCCGCGAGCGCGCGGCGTCGAGAGCCTTCAGGAGATTGCGGCGACCGCTTTCCCCGATGACAGCAAGCGTGATGCCCGAAATGTGGATCAGCCCTGCGCCAGTGACGGCGGCGAGCAGGGCCTCGAAATCGTCGGCAAGGCGTCGCGCGGCGGAGGACTCGCGCCAATAACGGAAGCTGCGCTCGGCCCCCGTCAGACTGATGACATAGAGGCCGATGGATCGGTCCGGATCGCGTACAACGGTGCTTGACTCAACGCCACTCGCCGACAGGAAGTCGAGAAATTGGGTCGAGAAGGAATCCTTCCCGACGCGGGTGAAATATCCGACCTGCGCATGGTCCTGGACAATCTTTGCGATGTGCCAACAGGTGTTGAGCGTGTCGCCGGCGAAGCCGCGCCGATAGAGATTCTCGCCGACCGGCGCGAATTCCAACATCGCTTCGCCGATGCCGACGACTTTGCGGTCAAGCCATTTCCGAGTGCTCATCGCCATGCTTCCCCGGTCTCAGTCATGGATAGCGCCGGTGAGGTAGTCGGGCCAGTCCCGCTCGAAGAACGGACGGAAGGCGCGGTCGCGCCGACGAATCGGCCGGGCTTCGCAGAGGAATTCGCCGCCGTCGCGTCGAACGTGGATCTGTTCGCCGCGATCCTCGTCGCGTTCGGAGATGAATCGGACGTCGTCAAGCGGGCCGCTTCGCGCCTGCGGGATTCGATCGCCATCCGGAGAACAGACGGCGCGCGCGCCGCGGCTTCCGCCGCCCCGCGCGAGGTAGAAATCCAGCGCCGTCAGGATGGCCTCCGAGGCGATCGCACTCTGGCGCCACTGGAGCGCCCGCAGCGCCTCATTCGCGCCCTCGAACGCGACCCCGTGCCGCCGAATCCTCTCGTTCAAGGCGCGCGCCGCGCCAGCGGCGGCCTTGACGTCACGAGCATTGCAGAGGATCGCGGCGTGATCGCTCATCCGATCCTGAACTTCCCTTTGCACGACCGCCGCCGGCAGGGCGCCATTGGCCCGCAGCGCCTCCAAGACGCCGGCTGCCGCCTCTTCAACCAAAGCGGACTCGGGCTCGACGGCGACATGAGAGTTTGGTCGCGCGGCGATGTGCTCGGCGCAGCGCGTCGCCAACACCTGGCCGGCGTTGAGCGCGGCGCCGCCGGGGCGGGTGACGCCATGCGTTCCCGCCGCCTCGCCGACGGCATAACAACCCTTCAGGTTTGTGGCGCCCCAGGTGTCCACCGCGAGTCCGCCGTTCATGTGCTGGTTGTTGATCGCAAATTCGAGCGGCTCGCGCGTGATGTCGTATTTGTAGCGCTTGTAAAGCTCGATGGCGAGCGGGTTCATTTTGTGCAAGCGATCGATCGGTTGCGCCAGCATGGCGCCGCTGTTGGCGAGATAGGCGCGAACGTCGTCGTCCAGCCGATCGAGACTGAATTCGCAATCGCCGAGCGCGGCGAGCGGATTGCGGTTGAAGTCCATAAAGACTTTGCGGCCCGCCTGGGTCTCTCGAAATACCGCGAGATCCAACAAGCTCGATCCGAAGTCGAGCATTCGCGTCGCGTGGAACGGCCACTGGTAGCCCTTGCGGAAAATGTTCGACGCCAGCTCCTGCGTGGTTCGATAATAGTCGGTGAGGAAATTGCGTTCGCTCCCGCGCGCGTCGCGCGAGAAGATGTAAGGCATCGCCTGTACGTAGGTGCCTGAGAGGTTCCACGGAAAATTGTCTCGTGACGTGCCTATGCCGAACTGGCTCTCCGTGAGATTGACAGCCTCGATTCCGGCTTCGAGCGCGAGCCCGAGAGAGCCGAAGCAGTGGCGCGGATATACGCTGTCGCGATACAGTTCCCCGGGGCCTCCCGTCGCCAGGATGACAGAGTCGCACAGAAAGACCGTCAGGCCAAAAGGGTTTTCGGCTGATCGACGCTTCGGCGCCATCGCCAGCGCGCCGAAGACGCGTCGCTGCGCGACCAGAAGCTGCACGGCGGTGGTGTGGTTGAAAATGGATATGTCGAGGCGCATCGCCTCCCGGGCGAGCACCTGAACCATCAGCCGGGAGGTGCGCGGGCCGCAACTCGTGGCGCGACCCACCTCGTCGTGATCGGTCTGGTAGCGCAAGGCGCCGCCGAGCCGATCTTGCGGCAACGGCAGGCCGATGAACTGGAGCGACGCGAGCGCCCGCGCCGAGCCGACCGCCTCGACATAAGCGGTGTCTTCATCCATCGCCCCGCCGGCGCCGAGCGCGTCCGCGAGAGCGTTGAAATCGTCGCCTCGGCCGGCCGTGTTGGCGGTGTGCAGCGTCTGCTTGTCGGAGCCGGAGCAGGCGGACGTGCCGCCGAAGGCGCTTTGGCTGGCGACAACGACGTCGACGTCGCGACGCTTCAGTTCAACCGCCGCGCGCAGCCCCGCTGCGCCGCTCCCCAGCACGAGCGCGCCGGCGCGTTGCACGGGCACGGTGTAGCCTCCGACTTGCATCGTCTCCCTCGCGGGCCGTCCGGGCGCCAATCTCGGCATCACGACGTCGGTCAAGGCGTCGAGGAATGACTGCGGTACAGTCGTGGTCAAAGGCGCTTCCTCTTAGAAATTCGTGTTGACGCCGACGCGCAAACTCGCTATCAGGATTTAGCACGTTCCAAATTTTGATGCAAGCGATCGACTGCGGTGCGGGCAGCGAAGAGTGGGCGTTTCGAATTGTAATTGGAACGATACCGGCGAAGATGGGCAGAATGGCGCACGCATCGGGGAGGCAGACGGGGTGAGCGAGGTCCGGGCGACCATCGTCGATGTAGCGCGCCGCGCAGGCGTCTCGAAGTCGACGGTTTCCCTTGTGTTGGGGGGCAGTTCCCTCGTCGCGGACGCTACCCGCGAGCGGGTGACCGAAGCGATGGCCGAGCTCCGGTACATCTACCACCGGGGCGCCGCGACGCTGCGCGGCGCGAAGTCGGACGTGCTGGGCATGGTCATCAACGACCTGACGAATCCGTTTTACGTCGAGCTCGCGATCGGCATCGAGCAGGCCTGCCAAGGCGCGGGCTTCATCCCGTTTCTGGCCAATTCCGCCGAGGACCCGATCCGGCAGCAGGAGGTCATCCGCTCCATGCGCGAGCACGGGGCCGCTGGCCTCGTGCTCGCGCCCGCGATCGGCGCCGCCGCGGGCGACGTCAAGGGACTGGTCGCCGGCCTGCCGGTTGTCCAAGTCATGCGGCGGCTTTCCGGGCTGAAGGCCTCGCTCGTCACCCCGGAAAATCGCGAGGGCGCAAGAAAGGCCACGGCGCACCTGATTGAACACGGCCACAGGCGCATCGCCTTCGTCGGCGGCGCGGGATCGCTATTTGTTCGCGAAGAGCGCCTTGCAGGTTATCGCCTCGCCCTCGAAGCGGCCGGCTATCCGTTCCAGGAAGCGCTGGTTGTCGAAACGACGTCCAACTACGCGGGCGGCGGAGCGGCGGCGACGCGGCTCTTTGCCCTCGCCGAGCGGGCGACGGCTGCGCTGTGCTTCAACGACGTCGTGGCGATTGGCCTCATCCGCGCCCTGACCCAGGCCGGCATCGGGGTTGGGCGTGATTTCGCCGTGATCGGCTTCGACGATATCGACGAGGCCAAACATATGCTGCCGCCGCTTACCAGCGTCGCGGTCAACGCCCGCAACCTGGGCGCGCGCGCCGCGCAGCTTCTCATGCGGCAGATCGCCAGCGGCGATTTCGAACCCGAAACCGTGATCTGTCCAACCAGCCTTGTCATACGCGCGTCGTGCGGGACCGCCGCCGCTCAGAAAGGAACCATGCAATGACCGGACTTCGATGGGGGCTGATCGGCGCCAGCACGATCGCGGCGGAACATATGATCGACGCCTTTCGCGCCAACGGCGGCGAGGTCGTCGCCCTGATGAGCGCGAACCGCGACCGAGCCGCTCAGTACGCCGCCAAACACCAAATCGCCAAATCCACGACGGAGCTGAACAAGCTCGTCGAAGACAAGGACATCGACGCCGTCTACATATCGACGACCAACGAACTGCATCGCGATCAGGTCTTCGCCGCCGCCGCCGCGGGCAAACATGTCCTCTGCGAGAAGCCGCTGGCGCTCAACCTCGCCGACGCGCGCGCGATGGTCGCCGAGTGTCGCGAGCGCGGCGTCGTGATGGCGACCAATCACCACCTGCGAAATGCGGCGACCCATCGCGCCATGCGTGACGCCATCAAAGCGGGGCGCATCGGAAAGCCGCTGTTCGCGCGTGTTTTCCACGCGGTGTATTTGCCCCCACACCTGCAGGGTTGGCGCATCGAAAAGCCGGACGCCGGCGGCGGCGTCATTCTCGACATCACGGTTCACGACGCGGACACGCTGCGCTTCGTGCTCGACGACGAACCGCAGAGCGTGACCGCCATGACCTCGAACGGCGGCATGAGCCAGGCCGCGCTCGAGGACGGCGTCATGGGCGTCATCCGCTTCTCCAAGGGGCTGCTCGCCCAATTTCACGACGCATTCACCACCAAATATGCGGGAACGGGTTTCGAGGTGCATGGCGACGAAGGCTCGCTTATCGGTCGCGATTGCATGACGCAGGCCCCGAAGGGAGAGGTGCTGTTGCGGTCGGCCGCCGGCGAAGAGCAATTGAAGCTCGAACACGAGAAGCTCTACGTGCGTTCGGTGCGCCTGTTTCAAGCCGCCGTCGCCGGCAACGGCGCTCCTTCGGCGAGCGGCGAAGACGGCGTCAAATCGCTAAGCGTCGCGATTTCCACCCGGGACGCCGCGCGTTCCGGCGCGGCCACCGCCATCGACCTGTCGATCTGAGGTCCGCGATGAGCAGGCAAAAGGTCATCTCCGCATCCGCGGCAGCGCGCCTCGTTCCCGACGGCGCCGTCGTCACGGTTTCGTCCTCCTCGGGCCTTGGGTGCCCGGACGCGGTTCTGAGAGCCATCGGCGAACGGTTCGACGCCGAGGGCCATCCCCGCAACATCACGACCCTGCATCCGATCGCGGCCGGCGATATGTGGGGGGTCAAGGGCGTCGATCATCTCGCCAAACCGGGTTGTCTGGCGCGAGTGCTGGCCGGCTCCTACCCCTCCGGCCCGTCTTCCGCCGAGCCGCCGGCGATCTGGAAGATGATTTCCGGCAATGCGATTCCCGCCTACAACGTGCCCTCCGGCATCTTGTTTGACATGCATCGCGAGGCGGCGGCCAAACGGCCGGGCGTGCTTACCAAAGTCGGCATGGAGACCTTCGTCGATCCGATTCACGAGGGCTGCGCGATGAACGCGAAGGCCGCATCGGCGCCGATCGTCGAGCGCGTGAACTTCGCCGGCGACGATTGGTTGTTCTTTCCGACGATCACGCCGGAGGTCGCCATCATCCGGGCGACCACCGCCGACGAGCGCGGCAACCTTTCCTACGAACACGAGGGCGGCATCCTCGGCCCGCTCGATCAGGCGCTCTCGGTCCGCAACAACGGCGGCGTCGTCATCGCCCAGGTCAAACGGCTCGCCGCGGCCGACACGCTGCGCCCGCACGATGTCGTCGTGCCCGGCGTGATGGTCGACTACATCGTGGTCGCGCCGGATCAGTTGCAGACCACGAACACCATCTACGAACCGGCGATCTCGGGCGAGATCTTCCGCCCGCTTTCCTCGTTCGAGACGCCGAAATTCGACATCGCCAAAGTGATCGCGCGCCGGGTGGCGCAAGAGCTTCGCGACGGCGACGCCGTGAATATCGGCTTCGGCATTTCCGCCAACGTCCCGCGCATCCTGATCGAAGAGGGCCGGCATGGCGCGGTGACCTGGGTGATCGAGCAGGGCGCGGTCGGCGGCGTACCGTTGCTCGACTTCCAGTTTGGCTGCGCCTCGAATGCGGAGGCGATCGTCCAGTCGCCGCAACAGTTCGTCTATTTTCAGGGCGGCGGCTTCGACATGTCGCTGCTCTCTTTCCTGCAAATCGACAAGGGCGGCTCGATCAATGTTTCCAAGCTCGGCGTATGTCCGCATGTGACCGCCGGCGCCGGCGGCTTTGTCGACATCACCGCGCGGGCGAAGCGGATTGTCTTCTCCGGCTATTTCACCGCTGGCGCCAAGCTTGATGTTCAGGGCGGCGCCGTCTCCATCCTGAAGGAAGGCAAGGTCAAGAAGCTGGTTGACGCGGTCGAGCAGATCTCATTCTCCGGACCGCGCGCCGTCGCGCAAGGACAGGACATCGTCTATGTCACGGAGCGATGCGTTCTGCGTCTCGAACGCGACGGGGTCACGGTCACGGAGATCGCGCCCGGCGTCGAACTCGAACGCGACATTCTTGCCCAGGCCGAGTTCCCGCTCCGAGTCGCCGACGATCTGCGCGGGATGGACCCGGCCTTGTTCAAGCCGGAGCTTCTCCATCTCAAACTGCGTCCAGCGCGGGAGAGTCAACCGTGAGCCCCTATGTCGACCTGACCTTCGACGGCCCCTGCGCCAGGCTCTCCCTCAAGCGGCCTGACAAGCTGAACGCGCTCGACCGCCCTATGATTGACGCGCTGCGCGAAGGCGCGTTGGCGATCGAAGCCTCGAGCGAAGCCCGGGTTGCGATTCTCTGCGGCGAAGGCAAGGCGTTCTGCGCCGGCGGCGACATTGCCGCGTGGGGCGGTCTGCCGCCGCTCGAAATGTGGCGCGACTGGACGCGCGCCGGACACCGCGCGTTCGAGGCGTTGGCGCGCCTGCGCGTGCCCCTGATCGTCGCGCTGACCGGCCACGCTTTTGGCGGCGGTCTCGAACTCGCGGCGGTCGGCGACATTCGCATCGCCGAGAGCGGCGTCAAGCTTGGCCTGCCCGAATCCGGTCTCGGCATGGCGCCTGGTTGGTCCGGGACACAGAGGTTGGTGCGGCGTTTCGGCGCGTCCGTGGTTCGGCGCATGGCGCTGTCCGGCGCCATGTTTTCGGTCGAGGAGGGGCTTCCGCTCGGCCTCGTCGACGATACCCCGGCCGCGACCGGCAGACCAAAATGCAAGGTGCCCACGACCGCGACCAGGACCACGGCAGCCAAACCGCCGACGGCGCCTTCCCAGGTCTTGCCAGGGCTGACCCGGGGGGCCATTTTATGCCGGCCGAAGCTGCGACCGGCGAAGAAGGCACCAATGTCCGCAGCGAACACGAGCAGAAGCATCCACAGAACCATTTCCGGCCCGCGCGCAAAACCCCGTGCCGCCACTTGAATGCGCGCCAGCGCCACGAACGCGGGCACAAGAACCGGGACGCCACAGCACAGAGTCAACGCGCGTTGCTGGCGCCCAGGCGCCAGAGTGAGCCATAGAAATGCCACCATCCACCACAGGCAGGCCGCTCCGAGCAGCTGCAAAAGATGTGCGGGAGTTGCACTCCACTGCCAACTGAGCGCCAGCAGCACCGCCATGGCCGCTGTATACCCAAGGCGCGCCCCACGGCCGCGAAGGCCTCCGAAAGCCGACCATTCCCACGCCGCCAGAATGAAAGTCGCGGCGAACACCAGCACGGACCAACGGGCAGGCAGCAGGAACAGGCATACGAGCAAGCCCAATCCCAGAACGCAGGCCGTCAGGATGCGAACTTTAAGCATTGGCGTTGGCGGCAATCTGGGCGGAGGTCTTGCCGAAGCGGCGTTCGCGCTGAGCGTAGAAGCCGAAGGCGGCATCGAGCTGCGCGGGACCGAATTCGG
>CAWEDI010000006.1:0-134340 GCA_963807735.1 uncultured Pseudomonadota bacterium
GGAATCGTGGTCGTCAGGCGCTTGAATATGTCCGAGCCGACGCTGTCCACGAAGATGACGTCCGGCTTGCTCGCGACCACCTTGGCCGCCAGCGCGTCGAGGCCCGCGGTGTTGTCCTCCTTGCCGTAGATCTCGAGCTTGAGGTTCTTGCCGTCGACATAGTTCAGGCGCCTCAACGCTTCGAACATCGCCTTGGGGACAGGGTCGCTCCGCCAAGCCTCGACGGGATGCCCGGGACCGAAAATGGCGAGCCGGCGGGGCGCGGCCGGCGTCTCGGCGGAGGCCCGCGCCGCAAGCGCCGTAGCCGCCGTCCCCGCCAGGAAGTCGCGTCGTCTCATTCGATCACCTCATCGGCGCCACTAAAGGACGTTGATAAGAGCTGTGCGTCGGCGCCGGCCGTAACGCAATTTATGCGCACCCAAAACGACGGAGACGAGCTTGGGACTGTCGGCGCCCGCTTGTCAAAGTCCGCAAAGGGTCGCTTGGCGGCGGCGCATGCGCTCCGCGGCGGGCGGACGGTGCTCGGGAAAGCGGCGCGAACATTGCGGTGCTACATTTTGCTCAGGAATGGCGCGCCAGGCTAACGAAGATGAAAACTTTGCGAAGTGTTCGTTCGCCTGAAGAACCTCCCAACGTGAAACTCCAGGCGCGCTTCCCGGCCGCCCTCCCTCTCACTCCGGCAGACCCGCTTCCCGGGCGGCGCGCTCCATGGCGGGTAAGTCAAATTCCGGCGACATGAGCCGGGCATACGCGGAAAACAACCTCCGAACACTGAAATTCGGCTCGAGCTTCAGCACGGTCGCCGCCGCCTCTTCCGCCTGTTCGCGCCGCCCAGCGAGCGCGAGGGAATAGGTGCGATTAACGAACGCGGGTGAAAACCGCGGATTGGCCTGTGCGCAGCGTCCGAAATGTTCCGCCGCCTGTTCATACGATCGCCTCCGCACTGCGACGGCGCCTAGCGCCAGATGAGCGTTGAACGCGAGCGGATCGAACGGACTCAGGCGCAGCGCACGGGTAGCATAATCTTCCGCGATTGCCTGTTCGCCGCTTACGGCATGGAACATAGCTCCCATGTAAAGCGCGGGCGCGTAGGCGGAATTCTGCCTGAGCGCGCGTTCGATCGTCCCGGAGGCGGCCGCGAAATCCTGGGCGACAGTATGAAGCGCCAGCGCGGCGGCTGTCAGCGCAACGGCGTCGTCGCCTCCGTCGCGTAGCGTCTCTTGCGCGTGATGCAAGGCCTTCGCCGCGTCGTCGGGCGAAAAGCCGCCACGGAGGAAACACACCTCGTGCGCCCAGGCGAGGTAGCCGTGGGCGGCGCCGTAGTGCGGATCGCGCTTCAAGGCCTCCTGCAACATCGGAATGGCGATTTTGACGTCTTCCACGATACCCGCGCTCAAATGCGGCAGGGCCCGCAGATAGAGGTCGTAGGCGTCGAGGCTGTCAGGCCGTTTGCGGCGCGCGCGCTCGATCTCCGACTTGCGCAGGTTCGGCTCCAGCGCGCCGGCGATCGCCTCGGTGATCTGGTCCTGCAAGTCGAACACGTCGGCGACGGCGCCGTCGTAGCGGTCGGCCCACACATGCGCGCCGGTTTCCGCCTCGATGAGCTGCCCCGTCACGCGCAGCCGCTGCCCGGCCTTGCGCACGCCGCCTTCGAGCACATAGCGCACGCCGAGATCCCGCCCGACCTGCCTTATGTCGACCGCCTTGCCCTTGTAGGTGAACGCGGAATTGCGCGCGATCACGAACAGCCACTTGATGCGCGACAGCGCGGTGGTGATGTCCTCGACCATGCCGTCGCAGAAATAATCCTGCTCGGCGTCGCCGCTCATGTTCTGGAACGGCAGCACGACGAGCGAGGGTTTATCTGGCAACGCGAGCCGCGCCGGCGCTTCGGCGCGCGGGGCCGGCGCGCCGACGTCAGCGAATAGGTGCGGATCGGCTCGGCGATGTTTTTCAGCTTGGTCTCGCCCTGATCGGTGACCGCGAGTTCGAGCCGTGACTTCACCTGCCAGTAGGCCGCCTCAGACAGACAGATCGCGCCCGGCGCGCAGACGCCTTCGAGCCGCGCCGCGATATTGACGCCATCGCCCATGAGGTCGCCGTCGCTCTCCGCGACGACGTCGCCGACGTGCACGCCGATGCGGAACACGATGCGCCGGTCCTCGGGCACGCCGGCGTTGCGCTCGACCATCGCGTTCTGCACCTCGATCGCGCAACGCACCGCGTCGACCACGCTACGAAACTCGACGATCGCGCCGTCGCCTGTGCGCTTCACTATCCGGCCCTTGTGAACGGCGATCGTCGGGTCGATCAGGTCGCTGCGCAGCGCGCGCAGCCGGGCGAGCAGGCGCTCCTCGTCGGCGCCCGCGAGGCGCGAGAAGCCGACCACATCCGACACCAGGATCGCGGCGAGCTTGCGCGTTTCTGTCATATCGGCTCACTTCTCATTCAGGCAACCCCGCGAGCCGCGCAGCTGCTGTCCACTTTTTCCGCCAAGGCCTCCGCGTGGGTCGGACCCCTTGCAGACAGACGTGGAGACAAATCGACCGTCATATCGGCAGACCCGCAAGACGGACGCCTTTTTCCACAAGCTCCGCAACTGCGGGATTGGAAGGCATTTGCAGAAACGGCCCGAAGCGGAATTCAGGGTGGATCGCCAGGGTCTTGGCGGCCTCTTGGCGCGCCTCCTCCATCCGACCCGCCAGCGCCAGCGCCCCAGCATACACCGCCTGCAGCGCGGCAAATCGCGAGTTCAAATGCACGGCGGCTGCAAAATGCGGGAGCGCTTCCTCAAAGCGCTCTTCGAACTCTGCGGCGTAACCCAGGCACATGTGCGCAACCCATGCGGCGGGATCGAAGGGGCTGAGGCGCAGGGCTCGCTCTGCGAAAGCACTCGTCTTCGCGGACTCCCCGCCCATGGCGCACACCATCGCGCCGGACCAAAGGCCGCTCACGCAGCAGGGGTTCAAAGCCAACGCGCGTTCGATAGTCGCCAACGCCTTATGGTAGTCACGACCCAACTGCCAGATCACGAAGCCGGCGACCGCCAACGCCGTCGCGTCGTTAGTTTTACCGGCAATCACCGCCTCAGCATGACTGATACCGGCGCTTTGGTTCGCGGGGTCGAGACCGCCGTAGAAGAACAACATCTCATGGCAATGCGCGAGCTCCGCGTGGGCTGCGGGATAGTTCGGATCGAGCCGCAGGGCTTCTTCGAGCATCGGCGCCGCGGTCTTTGCGTTGTCGACGCTTGGAACTTTAAGGTGGGACAGCGCGCGAAGATAAAGGTCGTAAGCCGCGAGGTTCTCCGGCGGCTTCCGGCGCGAGCGTTCGATCTCAGATTTGACCACGCTCGGCTCGATGACGCCGACGATGCGCTCGGTGATCTGATCTTGAAGGTCGAAGATGTCGTCGACTGCGCCGTCGAATTTGTCGGCCCATAGGTGCGCGCCAGTTTCGGCCTCGATCAATTGCGCGGTTATGCGCAGACGGTCGCCGCCCTTGCGTACGCTGCCTTCTAGCACGTAGCGGGCGCCAAGTTCGCGGCCAACCTGCCGGATGTCGACCGCCTTGCCCTTGTAGGTGAAGCTGGAATTGCGAGCGATAACGGTCAGCGACTTCACCCGCGCGAGGCCGGTCAGGATGTCCTCGACGAGGCCATCGACGAAATACTCCTGCTCGGGGTCGCCGCTCATGTTCTGGAACGGCAGGGCGGCGATGGATGGCTTTTCCGTCGCCGCCGTTTTCGACGCCGCTGGTGCGGGCCTCGCCGCCTCGCGCGCGCCGACCTGGAGCGAATAGGCGCGCACGGGCTCCGCGATGTTCTTGAGCCGCGTCTCGCCCATGTCGGTGATCGCAAGGTCGAGCCTCGTCTTCACCTGCCGGTAGGCGTCCTCCGAAAGGCAGATTGCGCCGGGCGCGCAGACGCCTTCGAGCCGTGCGGCGATATTGACGCCATCGCCCATGAGGTCGCCGTCGCTCTCCTCGACGACGTCGCCGACGTGCACGCCGATGCGGAACACGATGCGCCGTTCCTCGGGCACGCCGGCGTTGCGCTCGACCATCGCGTCCTGGATTTCGAGGGCGCAGCGCACCGCATCGACCGCGCTCCGAAACTCGACGATTGCGCCGTCGCCAGTGCGTTTCACCACGCGGCCGTTGTGAACGGCGATGGTCGGGTCGATCAGGTCGCTGCGCAGCGCGCGCAGCCGGGCGAGCAGGCGCTCCTCGTCGGCGCCCGCGAGGCGCGAGAAGCCGACGACGTCGGCGACGAGGATCGCGGCGAGCTTGCGCGTTTCTGTCATGCCCGACCCCCGCTCATTCCGGCAACCCGGCGAGGCGTGCGCCCCGCCCCCATTTCTCGGCGAAGTCCGGGTTGTGTACCATCGGGATCACCAGACCGAAGCGAAAGGAGGGGTCGACCTCGAGCGTCTTTGCGACCGACGGACCGGCTTCCGCCGCGCGCCCCGCCAGCGCAAGCGCGATGGCCCGGTTGGCGTGCATAAAGCCAACTTGGGGGTTCAGGTTTATGGCCCGATCGTAAAAGGAAAGCGCGTCCTCGAATCGGTCTTCGATAAGGGCCGCGTGACCGAGCGCCAGGTGCGCCAACCAGGCCGAGGGGTCGAAGGGGCTCAGCCGGAGCGCCCTGTCGGCAAGTTCGACGGCCTTCGCGCTTTCGCCTCCCAAGGCGTAGATGACGCCGCCCCACATCAGGGCGGCGATGCAGGATGGATTGTACGTCAGCGCTTTACCAATGGCGGCGACCGATTGAACGTAGTCCTTGCCGAGTTGCCAGATCACAAACGCTGCTTTCGCCAGGGCTGTGGCGTCGTCCGTCAGGCTCGCGAGCACAGCCTGGGCCTGTTTGAGCCCCGAAACGCGTTCCGCCGGATCGAAGCCGCCCCAATGGAAGAAGATTTCGTGGCAGTGCGCCAGATCGGCTCGCGCCGCCCAATAGTTCGGCTCAAGCCGCAAAGCGTCTTCAAGATAGGCCGCCGCAACCTTCGCCTCGGACAGGATCGGGTGAGTCAGATGCGGCAGCGCGCGCAACCGGAGATCATAGGCTGCGAGGCTCTCGGGCGGCTTGCGCGCGCGAGCGCTCGATCTCGGACTTTCAGCACGCTCGGCTCGATGACGCCGACGACGCGCTCGGTGATCTGGTCCTGAAGGTCGAACACGTCGTCGAGCGCGCCCTCGAACCGGTCGGCCCAGAGATGCGCGCCGGTCTCGGCCTCGATCAGCTGCGCGGTGATCCGCAGCCGGTTTCCGCCCTTGCGCACGCTGCCTTCGAGCACGTAGCGCGCGCCGAGGTCGCGGCCAACCTGCCTTATGTCGACCGCCTTGCCCTTGTAGGTGAAGCTGGAGTTGCGGGCGATGACGGTCAGCGACTTCACCCGCGCGAGGCCGGTGAGGATGTCCTCGACAAGGCCGTCGACGAAATACTCCTGCTCCGGATCGCCGCTCATGTTCTGGAACGGCAGCGCGGCGATCGACGGCTTTTCCGAAAGGGCGGGTTTCGGCGCGGCTGCGGTTTTCGCCGCGGGCGCGGGTTTCGGCGTCTCGCGCGCCCCAACTTGCAGCGAATAGGTGCGGACAGGCTCGGCGATGTTCTTCAGCTTCGTCTCGCCTATGGTCGGTGACCGCGAGTTCGAGCCGCGACCTAACCTGCCGGTAGGCGTCCTCGGACAGGCAGACAGCGCCGGGCGCACAAACGCCTTCCAGCCGCGCGGCGATGTTGACGCCGTCGCCCATGAGGTCGCCGTCGCTCTCCTCGACGACGTCGCCGACATGGACGCCGATGCGAAACACGATGCGCCGGTCCTCGGGCACGCCGGCGTTGCGCTCGACCATGGCGTCCTGGATTTCGAGCGCACATCGCACCGCGTCGACGGCGCTGCGGAACTCGACGATGGCGCCGTCGCCTGTGCGCTTGACGACGCGGCCCTTGTGCACGGCGATCGTCGGGTCGATGAGGTCGCTGCGGAGCGCGCGGAGCCGAGCAAGAAGACGTTCCTCGCTCGCGCCGGCCAGTCTCGAAAAGCCGACCACGTCGGAGACTAGGATGGCGGCGAGCTTGCGCGTTTCTGTCATGTGGCCCCCGGGCTGGCGCACCGCCCCGAACTACCACGAAGCCTCAGTAATTTGAACTCCGCTGAGAGTTCTATCTTTCGTTTTTGCGGGCGTGAGTTGATCCATGCAAAATCAATGCTTTAGGAGATTGGCGCGCCGGAGAAGACGAAGATGAGAACTTTTCGCGCTGGACCGTTCGCCTCAACGACTCTTTGTACAGAGTGGCTTAGCCGCCTGCGGTGATGTTTCCAGCCCGGTACCGTCGCGCGAAGCCTCGGATGAACGGCTGCAAGGGGCGGGGAGCGGACGTTCCGGCGATCGTCCGGCGTTTTAGCGTTCGGGCACTCCGGCAAGGCGGAAACCCTCGTAGAATTGTTCGCGCTGAGCCAGATAGATCTCGTTATCGCTAAAGGCCAGCGCGCGAAATCGGCAGACCGAAAACGTCGGTTGAAGCGAAAGCCCTGTTTGCACGGCGCATTTCGCTTCTTCGATGCGCGAGAGATGCGCCAGACACGCGGCGGAGAGAAAATGCGGCGTCCATGCTCGACGATTCGACTCGATTGAGCGACCAAGCCACGTCAGCGCATCTTCATACTTGCCGAGAAGAGCCTTCGAAGCTCCCATATTCAATAGCCAAGCTGGGACGAGCATGTCGCGTGGGCTCAGGCGCAAGGCCTCAACTAGGTGACGCTCCGTCTCTTCCGCGCGACCAATAATCATCTGCACCAGACCAAGCTGCGCTCGGGCCGCGGCGAGGTTCAGATCCAAGGAGAGCGCGTGTTTCAATTCGGCAACGCCACGCTCGATCCGATTCGTCGAACTTAGCAGAATACCCATCCATTGGCGCGCAAACGCATGTCCCGGGGCAATTTCAAGCGCGCGCTCAAAAAACGCCTCTGCCGCGGCGATATGAGGGGCAGGATTGTCGGTCATATAACCGAACACGATCATCGCATCGACTATGCCGAGCCCGACCAACGCCCTAACATTCGTAGGGTCGAGCGCGATGGCCTTGTTTAGTAGTTCGCGTCCAAGTTTTAAGGCGTCCTCGAACGTGCCTTTGGCCTGTCGAATCCGCGCTATGCCCTGAAAGGCAAGGTCCATCGACGTTGGATCGATGGAGAAAGATGTTCGCTGCGCCTCGAACTCTATGATTGCAACCGTCAGTTGGTTCGCGAGGCGCGCCGTTATCTCGTCCTGCATTTCGAACAGATCCGCGACAGGCGTGTCGAACCGCTCCGACCAGATGCCTATGCCCGTTTCGGCATCGACGAGTTGAACGTTTACTCGCAGGCGGTTCCCCCCGTGTTGCACACTGCCTTCGAGCACATAGCGCACGTCGAGTTCGCGACCAACTTTTATAACGCTGATCGAATTTCCTTTGTAGGTGAATGCAGTGTTGCGGGCGATGACAAAGACGCCGTGCATGCGGGAAAGGTCTGTTATTAGGAGTTCTGTGAGCCCATCAACGAAACGCTCCTGCTCGGCGTCACCGCTCAGATTAACGAAGGGCAGCACGACGATCGAAAGCCGTGACGGCTGCTGTTTGTTTGGTGGAGCGCCCGAGGGGCTCGAGGCGCTATTCGAGATCGTCTTGAGTGCCTCGGTTCTAATCGTCGCCGCAAATTTGTACCCTTCGCCGGGCACGGTCACAATAAGGCGTGGCGGCCTTGCGTCGGGCTCGATCTTGCGGCGCAGTCTGCCAATCAGCATGTCGATGCTGCGATCGAACGGATCGGGCCGCTTTCCAGCCAAAGCGTCGAGCAGATACTGGCGGCTCAGGACTCGGCCAGGATGATGAACGAACTCGCGCAGCAACGCAAATTCGCTGCGCGTGAGGGGAATATCGCCGCCACTCGCATTCGAGAGCGAGAACCCGTCGAGATCAAGCGTAAATTCCCCGAACCGCACGGGCGCGCCTCGCGGCGCCAATACGTTCTTGGTTGGCGGACCGACTTCACCATCCATAGCTCGGCCTCAAAGCGCTACTTGGCGAATGTTACCCGATTATTACGCCGCCGTTACCGGATTATCAAACGCTCGCATCGGACTTGCGCCAGAGTGCGGCGCGGCAAGTCAGACAGCCGTCGTTTCACCGAAGCAGGAGGAAGACCCATGAAAGCCTTTATTTTTGCCCTCGCGTTTGGTGTCGCTCTACCCGTTTCGGCCTTCGCACAGGACGCGCCGCCGTTCGTCAAAGCGATAGAACCGAAAGCGTCCGTCGGTTCCTCGTGGCAGGAATGGCTGGCGGTGTTCAACCCCAAAGGAGCGTTAGACGGGAAGACTAAAGAATTGATCGGGCTCGCGGTCGCCGCTCAAATCCCTTGCGAATACTGCATCTACGGTCACACGCTGGGAGCCAAGCAAGCTGGGGCGACAGATGAACAGATCAAGGAAGCGATCGCCGCCTCTGCGCTCGTGCGGAAAATGAGCACTGAACTAAATGGCAATCAGTACGACATCGCAGAGTTCAAGAAGCAGATCGACGCCGCCTACTCCAGCATGAAGACGCAGTAGTTTCCGATGGCGGTGCGGTCTCTCCGCGCTTCTTTTCAAGCTGAGGAATGCGAAAATGGTCGATCAAACCAAACTGAACGACTTCATTGGCCGAGTGCTCAACGATCTCGGAGGCGCCATGAGTGTGCCGCTAGTGAGGATGGGCGACCGGCTCGGATTATACAAGGCGCTGCAAGCTCGCGGGCCGATGAACTCGGGCGAGCTTGCCAAAGACGCAGGCATTGCGGAGCGGTATGCGCGCGAATGGTTGTCGCAGCAGGCGGCTTCTGGCTATGTCGAATATGATCCCGCTTCCGGACGGTTTGCGCTTCCACTGGAGCAAGCCATGGTCTTCGCTGACACCGAAAGCCCCGTCTATCTGCAGGGAGCGTTTGATCTCGCTGTCACCATGATCGAGAATCAGGCGCAGGTCGAGCCGGCGTTTCGCTCAGGCAAGGGCGTCGGCTGGGGAGATCAGGCGCCCTGTTTATTCTGCACGGTCGGCCGCTTTTTCCGACCCGGCTACCACAACAATCTTGTCCAGTCGTGGCTGCCGGCGCTCGAGGGCGTCGTCGAAAAGTTGAATCGTGGCGCGAAGGTTGCGGACGTCGGTTGCGGCCATGGCTTTTCGACAGTTATCATGGCGAAGGCTTTCCCAAACTCGACCTTCGTCGGCTACGACTTTCACCCGGCTTCGATCAATCAGGCGCGTGTGCATGCCGAGGAGCACGGTGTGACTGCAAATACGCAGTTCGAGGTAGCCCTCGCCAGCGACTTCCCCGGCAGGGACCACGACCTCGTCACGTTTTTCGACTGCTTGCATGACATGGGCGATCCGGCGGGCGCCGCACGGCACGTCCATCAATCTCTGAAACCGGGCGGAAGCTGGATGATCGTCGAGCCGGCCGCCAGCGATCGACTGGAGGACAATCTGAATCCAATCGGCCGCATGTACTTTGCCGGCTCAACAATGATCTGCATTCCCACCTCGCTGGACCAACCGGTCGGGGCCGCGCTCGGCGCCCAGGCGGGTTTGGCGAAACTGTCGTCTGCGATCGAGGAGGGCGGATTCGGGCGGATACGAAAGGCCGCCGAAACGCCGTTCAACATGATCTTAGAAGCGCGGGCGTAAGGGAGCCGGGCATATCGGCAGTCCCAGCGTTACTGCAGTTGCTTGCACTGATTTTTTCGCAGGAGGTTGCGCCCGAGATGTTAGATTTCGCGTCCGGATAGCCCACCGGCTTTTCGCCGGCGCTGACGCGGAAACTATGTCGTCGGGCGCGCGCGAAATTCAGCTATCGTTCGAGAGGCTCGGTCGCCGCCCTAGAACGCCCTCTTAAAACTCACCTCCGAAACACATCCTTCGAACACCTGGGATACGGATGAGTTTCGCGAGATCACAGCGTCGCGGGTTCTCTACGAGCGTCTGCTTTGGGTCGACCGCCGCCATCACCGTAGCCCCGCGCGCGGAGCTTGGGTCGCGGGTCGTCAGCGCGGCGCCACGCCTGAACGGCGACACCGGGGGGATCCAAACCTTCAGTGGTTGAAGCGAGCGCTAGTCGCGCCATTCTGAGGCCAAAGCGCCGCTAGGGTTATGCGCGGCGCCGCGTCGGAAGCGAACCTCTTGTGTCTGTGGCCCGTTCCATACCGATATTTATTCGGGCAAGCCCAGCAGGCGCGCACCCTCGGCGAATTTCTCCGCGATCGCGGCCGATCCCGAGAAATTCCAGTGGCGCAATCGGGCGGCGGACCCGGAGGGCGTCACTGGGCAAGCGTTGCTCGATTTCATCAACGATGACCTGTTCCCGGCGCTCAAGGGCTTGGCCCAAACCGGCAAGCCCGGAGACCGCCGCCGCGTAGTGCGCGACGTGTTCGAGGACGCCTACAACTACATGAAATCTGGCCAGTTGCTGCGGCAGGTGGTCAACAAGATCAATCAGGTCGATTTCAACAATCTCGACGAGCGCCGGCACTTTGGCGAGTTCTATGAGCAGCTGCTCAACGACCTGCAATCGGCCGGCAATGCGGGCGAATACTACACCCCGCGCGCCGTAACAGCCTTCATGACCGATCGCATCGATCCGCATCCAGGCGAAATTCTGTTCGACCCCGCCTGCGGCGCGGGCGGCTTTCTTACTTGCGCCATCAATCACATGGAAAAGGCTTACGTCAGAACGCCGAAGCAACGCGAGAGGATGCAGGGCGCCTTGCGAGCGGTCGAGAAGAAGCAGCTTCCCCACATGCTCTGCGTCACCAACATGCAGCTGCACGGCATCGAGGAACCGAGCTTCGTGCGTCACGACAACACGCTGGCCCGGCCGCTGATTTCCTGGGGCAAAGACGAGCGCGTCGATATCGTCCTCACCAACCCGCCCTTCGGCGGCAAGGAGGAAGACGGCATCGAGAACAACTTTCCGACCTTCCGCATCAAGGAAACCGCCGACCTGTTCCTCGCGCTGATCGTGCGCGGGCATCGGAACTTCTGAAGCGGATCGGGAAGGAAAAAGCGCGGCTGGTAAAGGCGGGGGAGATCAGGAGGCCGAAGGCGATCCCGACCCTATCCGAACCACCGTTCCTCATCCCGTCAAACTGGCGATGGTCGCAGCTGGCCGAAATCGGTGTGCTGAGCCCGCGCAACGAAGCGCCCGACAAGCTCGAAGCTTCCTTCGTGCCGATGCCCCTGATCGCCGCCGAGTATGGCGTCGCGAACGAGCACGAAATCCGCCTGTGGGGCGAGATCAAGAAAGCTGCTTGGGCGACTGAGGTTCGACGACGAGGTGCTGGAATGGGTGCGCGACGCGCTTGACGCCAGCCACGCCGACGAGCGCCGCGACCATGAAGAGGCGATCAAGCGCCACCCAGGCGAATACAAGCGGCTTCAGGATCGCATTAACGCGATGTACGTCGACAAGCTCGACGGACTCGTCGACACCGCCTTCTTTGAGAAAATGCCGAACCAGTGGCGCGAGGAACAGAATCGCTGCCTGCGCGAGATCGAACGCCGCCAGAATGCGGACAAAAGCTACAAGGACGTAGTCGCAACTTTCCGTCAACCTTTTGACCTGCTTGCGGAAACGGCGACCGCCGCTGCTCGCAGCGAGATGCGCGGGCTTCCCAAATCAGCGAAAAATGAGGCTTGGCTCCCCGAGTTGGAGCCACACCAATGTCCGCTATAGTTCGCCGGCGTTTCTGGATGGCCTAATAATTCAAGGGAAAATCGAACCGTCTATCTTCCGCCGTTCGCCCCTGTCCGTTATGATACGCGTCGAAATGTGGGACCAGATGTGGGACTGGACGTGGCGCGCCTCACTGAACTTTCAGTCAAGTCGGCCAAGCCAGGGCGGCATACGGACGGCGACGGGCTGATGCTCGTCGTCAGCAAGACCGGCGGGAAGAAATGGGTCTTGCGTTACCAAGCCGCCGGCGCAAGGCGGGACAAAGGCCTGGGCTCCTACCCCGAAGTCGGGCTCAAGGAAGCGCGCGCTAAGGCTGCCGAGGACCGAAAGCTCCTCGCTGCCGGGAGCGATCCTATCGCCGCTCGGAAGGTCGCCGAGCGGGCGCAGAGGCCGACCCCGACCTTCGGTTACATAGCTAAACTCGTCATCGACGACGCGGTGGCCAAATCGATCAGCGCCAAAGCGCGCCATCAGTGGAACCGCAATCTCGGCGACGACTATTCCGGCCCGCTGCTCAAGAAGCCGGTCCACGAGATCACGACGATCGACATCGCCGCCGTGCTTCGCCCCGTCTGGCGAACGAAGCCCGAAGTCGCGCGCAAGCTATTCCCTGCGATCCGTAGCGTCTTTGAGCGGGCTCGCGTCATTCTCCGGGACGAACACGCGATCGAAATGGCCCGCAACCCGGCGAACTGGGCAGACCTTAAGGCCATGGGCTTCGAGGCCCCGAGAGAGTAGAGCCGCGGCCATCACCCCTCGTTGGCCTATTCCGCGCTCCCCGCATTTATCGCCGATCTCCGAACCCGAGACGCTATTGCGGCCCGCGCCCTTGAATTTCTCATCCTGACGAACGTCCGGACGAACGCGATCTTGCAAGCGCGCTGGAGCGAGATCGACATCGACAGAGCGGTCTGGACGATCCCACTGTCGAACCTGAAGGACCGCGAGCATCGGGCCGAGCCCTTCCGCGTTCCGCTGGCGCCGCGCGCGTTCGAAATCCTCGCCGAAATGCAAGCGATCCGCGTCTCCGAATACGTGTTCCCAGGCCGGCGCCCTGGTGCGTCGTTCTCCAACATGGCGTTCTTGACGCTCTTGAAGCGCATGAACTCGGGCGAGCGGAAATGGCTAGATGACGACGCCGGCCGCCCGATCACCGCGCACGGATTTCGCGCGACGTTCCGCACTTGGGCTGAAGAGGTCGCGACATTCCCTCACGCCGTTATCGAGCAGGCGATGGGCCACAAGGTCGGGTCAAAGGTCGAGCGCGCCTATCGCCGAACTGACGTTATGGAAATGCGCCGAGGATTGATGGACGCCTGGGGAAAACATTGCTCGCCTCCCCCGGGCAATGTCGTCGTTCGACGAAAGAAGGTGTAAGGGCGGATCATTCCGAACGCACACGAATAGGCCGGCCAGCCGACAAGTCGGGATGCATCGCCCGGTTTCCTGTGTTCCCCACGATGCACGCGGATGCACGCGATGGATAGCTACTCTGCGCACTCCTATGACCGCTTCTCCGAGATCATGGATTGCATAATCAGGGATGGTCTCCCGATAGGCTATTCCGACGACGAGGCGGCCGCAATAAAGTCCCTCGCATTCAAAGTTGATGGCGCTGTGTTTACTCTCGTGCAGTCTCTAGACTCGATTCGTAATCGAGAAAAACGGCGGACCGCGCTCAACGCCGCAAACGCCGTTTTCGACAATCTGAATTTCATCATTGAGCACCTTTACAATCTCAAGAGAGTGCGCGGTCAAAACCTCGCAAAAGGCAGAGCCGCCAGGGCCAAAGACTCTCAATGTTTGCTGGAAGCTGTACAAAAAGTCGTTCGCTCCAAGAGCCGCCCTCCAAAGATTAGCCTAAAAGCAGCCACTCTAATTCGCTCTGAAGTTCTCTGCGCCCTGAACATGCTAGATGGGACAGACGAGAAGGAGTGGCCTACCGGAAGCACCATCAAGGCGGCAATGAGCACACTGAAAAAACAGTCAGCACAATAAATGCTGACCTGAAAATCGGCCAGTACAACTAGTCCTAACTTCTGACACATATGGACTAATTGCCTGAAACCCGCGACCTCTTCGCGTGCGTTCGCAGCCGAACGCCCAGCGAGGAATGAACGATGTCGGATTTGCACGGGGCTCTTCGGTTCGACGAATTCCTGAAGCGCTACGGCCTTGGTAGAACAAAGGCTTATGAGCTCGTTAACTCGGGCGACCTTCCGATCGTCAAGCTTGGCGGGCGAACTTTGGTGCGCGTCGCGGACGCTGAGGCGCTTCTGAAGCGGCATCTGAAGTCAGGTCCAGTAGCTCGCAACGAAGAGGCGGCCGCCTAGAAAAAACCCCGCGCGGCAAGCCGGCGGGGTTGGAATTCTTATCGGTGACGATCCTGGTAGTCGCCAGATAACGCATTTCGACGCCAATTTCTAGGCCACCGCGCTCATTTTACGAAGCGCAAAATATGCATACCGACACGACTGATTATGAGACGGCATCCGCCGCGACGCAGGGTACCCCCCGCCTCACACTTCAGACCACCGACGCGTACTCATCTCCCAACGCTGAGCGAACCCGGATCGCTTTTCTGACGCGCCGCTTTCGCCTCGCGCCTGCACACGCCGCGATCGTTGCGGCGTTGGCGTTCTCGACGATGGAGACGGCAAGATGAGCGCCGTCTCCCTGGACCCCGGCGGGCACGGCGCCGGCTCCGTCTTCGACGACTACAATGCACTTGTCCGCGTGTTCGATATTCCGGCCATCGAGGAAAAGGCCGGGAGGCCGGCAACGAATGCGCCTCCGTTGGCGACGCTGATCGCCGAGGCGAAGCCCCGCATCATCTTCTGCGAATGGGTCTCCGCAAGGCCGACAGACGCTCGCGTAGCGGCGTTCAGCTTCGGCCGCGCTCGCGGCGTGATCGAAGGCATAGCGGGTGCCCTGAGGGTTCCTATCGTATTCCTGACCCCGCCGACGTGGAAGAGGCTCGCCAACGTTCCGCCCGGCGTCGAGAACAAGGACATCGCCCGCGCCCGAGCAATCGCAAAGTGGCCGCAGCTGTCGCAATCCTTTTCCCGCAAGAAGGACATAGACCGCGCCGAGTCCGCGTTGATTGGCTGGGCAGGATTGATCCGGGAGGGCAGCCGTGGTTGAGCGCCTTCGCCTCCCCAACCGTCGGGGCGCCGACGTGATCGACCTCGTGCACGAAGGTCGAAACTGGACGGTCACCGTCGGGCGCTTCCCTAATGGCGCTGTCGCCGAAGTGTTCCTCAACGCCAAGCCCTCGCCGCTCGTGGATATGGCCCAGGACGCTGCGATCTTAGCCTCGATCGCATTGCAACACGGCGCAAGTTTCGAAACGGTTCGCCATGCGATCGCCGGTCGCGGCGGTCCGCTCGCGGCCGCCTTGGAGATCGTGGCGAAGGGAGATCGCATGCCCGCGGCGCCGAACTGCGAGGGAAAACATCCTTGATGACCCTCTCCCCCTCTCACGCTGCACGAGTCGCCGCCGCCTGCAACGACCTTGCATTCGAGGCGATCGTAGACTGTTGCGACCTCGCGGCCAGCTACGCGATGTCTGCACGAGAGGCGGCCTGGCGCGGCGATCGACAGCTTTTGGCAGGCCATCTCTCGCAACTTCGTGCTTGCATCATAACTGCCCTCGGCGCGCACAAGCGGCTTGGCTCGGTCCCAGAGGTCGGCACGAATGGCTGACCAGCGCCTCAATCTCGACCCCGACTTACCCGACGTCGAGGCGCCTCCGGCCTCACGAGAACGCGAGCGTGTCGTCTCGATCGTCTCGGGAAGGAAGCGCAAGCAGCATTCGGCGGTCGCCGCGGGCGATTGGCTCAAGGGGGCGATCAGAGATGACCGCGACCGTATCTTGCCCAACCTCGCCAACGTAGCTCTCGCCCTTCGACAAGCCTCCGAACTACGGGGAGCGTTTAGTTTCGACGAATTGCAACGAATGACCATTGTCGACAAGGAACTGCCGCTGGCTGCGGGAGCGGAGCCGCGTTCAACCGAGACGCCGCCAAGACCTTTTTCCGATACCGACGCGAGCCAGGTTCAGGAATGGCTGCAAGGCGAAGGAATGCCGAAGGTCGCGCGGGAGACCATTCACCAAGCCATAGCACTTCGGGCCTAGTTCTACTGCGTCACAAACGAGGATAGAAGTTCCGTCGTCTCGACGCGGCGTGACAACACGGGCATCGATACAGCGACTTTGCGAGGGCGATCGTCAACCGCCTTCGCATTGTGGCGATCGAGTTGGGGACATGTCTTTCGGGACGGATCGGCGGCGCGTGGGGATCGGGAACCGCCGGGAAGGGTAGGTTTTTCCCGGCGCCAGCGGCCTGAGGGGGGAAACGCCGATCTCTCGATGATCAGGAATCCGTAGGCCGCGATGCATAGGCTGGCATGATGATGGAATCCTCGCCAGCCTCGCCCTTCGAAGTGAGCGAGGCCGAGTTCGCTCTTCAGTTCCTCATAGTCGCGTTCGATTCGCCAGCGCAGCTTGATGACGTCGACGAGAGCCTCGAGCGGCGTGTCCTCGGGCAAGGTCGAGAGCCAGTATTTCGAGGGTTCTGGCTCGCCCTCGGGCCATTCGATGACCAGCCATTCGACGGGATGCGGCTGCGCGAGTTTGCGGTCGCGAGAGGCCGGTCTGATCCGGACCGCAGCGAAGCGCGAAGACAAAGGTTGGTTGGATCCTTCCCGCCATTCCACCTCGCGCCAGACGTCGGCGGCAAGGTCCGACGCGAGTTGTTTGACCGAAACCGGTAGATGCTCTCCATCGCGGCGAACACGCGAAGGCTTGCGTCCTTGCCCACTCCAGGGCTTGGCTGGCAGCGGTCCTTCGCCGGGTCGCCAGACCGACAGCGTCGATTGTACGCCCACCGCATAGGTCAAGCCAAGCGCCGTGACGCCGGCCCGGAAGGCGCCATCGACGCCATAGCCAGCGTCAGCCAGCACAACGCCGCGCGCCGCGCCGGCCTTTTGAGCCGCTTCGATCTGAGAAAGCGCGATCTCCGGCTTCGTTCTGAACTCCACGTCATCGGGAACGTGCGCCTTTTTCCGGCGCTCGGCGTCGTTCGCCCAGCTTTCGGGAAGATAGAGCCGATAGGCGATCGGCAGGCTCGCCTGATGATTGGCGAGCGACAACGTCACCGCAATCTGACAGTTGTCTGTCTTGCCCAGCCGACCGCAGTATTGTCGAGCCACGCCCACCGAATGCGACCCCTTCTTCGCAAATCCTGTGTCATCAACGATCATGGCCTCGATCCCGCCATCCGCCGCCAACGCCGGCGTCACGAGTTCGAGGACTTGTCCAAGCATCGCTTCGTCCGACCACGCAGACTGGCCGACGAAATGCAAAAGCGATTGATGCTCCGCCGCGGTCCGCGCGGGAGCTATAATCGCCGCCATCGGCTCGACGCTCTTGCGCTCCCCAGGCAACAGCAACCCGGTACAGTAATCCAGCAAAGGACCAACACGGTCCGAGTGCCCCACAACACCGGCAAGTCTCTCGAAATAAGCAGCAAACCGCTCTTCGCTCTCTCGCGTCGATCCCTCCATCTGCGCCGCCTCCGCCAAAAACGAATCCGCAGAATATCAAACCCTTACACGCGGCGAACCCGCAAAATCGGTTTGTGACTCAGTAGAACTAGGAACGCGCTTTCCATCCCGTTCGAGAATATCTCGACGCGCTCGCGTGGGATGGCGTCGAGCGGCTCAAAGGATGGCTATCCCGGTTTCTGGGCGCAAGCCCATCGCCCTATGTATCTGCAATAGGTCGAATGTTCCTCGTCGCCGCTGTCGCGCGCGTTTTTCAACCGGGAGCGAAGTGCGATTATGTCCTGGTTTTGGAAGGGGCCCAGGGAGCAGGGAAGTCCAGGGCCTGCGAAATTCTCGGCTCCCCCTGGTTCTCCGACAGTCTTCCGGACGTGACCCGCGATAAGGACGCCGCGCAGCACCTTAGAGGAAAGTGGATCGTCGAAATCTCTGAGTTGTCAGCGATCGGACGCGCCGAGGCGGAGGCGCTGAAATCGTTCATTTCGCGTCCGGTCGAGCGCTATCGGCCGCCTTACGGTCGAGAGGAGGTCATCGAGCCTCGGCAATGCGTATTCATCGGGACGACCAATCGATCGACTTACCTTGGAGACGATACGGGCGCTCGGCGCTTTTGGCCGGTCCGAGTCGGACAGGTGGACATCACCGCTCTCGGCGCAGACCGCGACCAACTCTTCGCCGAAGCCGTGGTCAACTATCGTGCCGGTGCACAATGGTGGCCTGACGATCACTTCGAACGCGAACACATCCGACCCGAACAAGATGCGCGCTTCAACTCCGACGCGTGGGAGTCAATACTCGCCAATTTTCTGGTCGGCCGCGAGCGCGTCCAAATCTCCGAAGTAGCACGCGAAGCGTTACTTATCGAAACTGCACGGATCGGCACAAAGGAACAGCGGCGAATTGCGGCGATCCTAACGAGGCTTGGCTGGACATCCGGCCGCGAAAAAACGGGCCGGTTCTACCAACGACCTCCCGGTGACGCAGGTGACGCAGGGTGACGCATTTTCCTATAGAGTCCCCCACCTACATACGCGTACGCGCGCGAGAATGCCCCTTCTATAGGGAAGTGCGTCACCCTGCGTCACCTGCGTCACCTTATCGTCAACACTGCTCACGGAGCAGATCCTCTTCCACAATGGCTGCGTTGTCGTGACCCGGGTCAAACACGTTACCGAAAACCAAAAGGTGAAGTCGATGACATGCGATCGTCGAATTGAACTCGGGTTGCATTTGCAGCATGGGGAAACCTCGTGATGCCGTTTGCAAAGGGAAAATCCGGCAATCCCGCCGGCAAGCCCAAAGGCGCCCGACACAAGACGACGATTGCCATCGAAGCGCTACTCGACGGAGAGGCCGAGGCCTTGACTCGCAAAGCGATCGAGAAGGCGAAAGAAGGCGACATGACCGCGTTGCGGCTTTATCTGGATCGTATCGCTCCACCGCGGAGGGACCGACCTATCGCTTTTCAGTTGCGGCCGATCGAAAACGCCGCCCAGGGCGCCGCTGCGATGACCGATATCGTCGCCGCTGTAGCCGCAGGAGACATGAGCCCTTTAGAGGCCAACGACGTGTCAAAGATCATCGAGACGTTCATGCGCGCTCTGGAAGCCTCCAACTTCGAGCGCCGCCTCCAGGCGCTCGAAGAGCAATCCGTCAAGGACAAGTAGGAGACCTCATGATCAACAAAATGTTGCGCCGCTTGGTCAGAATTGAAGGCGCTTCCTTGCATGAGGACATCCCCATTTGGGTCGATCACCCGGACCAGGCCGCCGAAATGGTCGGGGATATGATCAGAAACGGGGAAATCATTAAAGCCGATCGGCCGCGCTGCGTCCATTGGGAACGGGCGCGGTGCAAGGCCGGCACGCACGAGGACCAACTCGCACGATTGCTTAGCGAGGAGACCACCGCGTTCGACCGTTGCCAGCCAACCTCGGCCACCACCGTTCGCGGGAATGCGAACATTGGCGCTTAAGCAAGGATCACTCATGCCAAATCAGCTTGAAACCCGTGTTCGTAGGTTGGAAGCCAAGCGCAATGCCACCGGAAGCAATATTTTTCGCGAGCTTTCGTCATTGCAGCTGAGGTCTCTGCTGATCCTGCTCGACGCCACAGAAAAGGGAATCGAACTCGGGTGTTCGTCCGCCGAACTGATCAATGACGACCTCCTGTGGCGCAATGCGATGAGCCGCGAAACCTACGACAACGCGCTGGGGGCCATCTCGCAAACTCAATGGGAGCGAATGGTACAATGGGTTCGACCAAACTCTTGAGTTGCACACGGTCGGCAACGTTTCCTCGACGACACCCGGCAGCCTAGCCCCAATCGCGCCATATTTCCGCCACTCGACCCGTTCGCCGCTGTTTGCTTGTGTTTGCCCGTGGTTGCTGTGCGGCCGAGCAAAACTGCGCGCTCGCCCCTGGTTAGAACTCAATACGGACCCACATTTTGACGATGATTGCTTTGCAATTGATCAATAGAGCGCTCGGGAAATTTGACCCCACATTGGCGATTACCTCTGCGTTTGAGCAGGTTGTTGCGCGCCGCGCCTTCGAGCTTCTTTCGACCCGTCGAAAAACGTCATTCGCCTGTGATACCCTGGATAGGCGCAGGGCCCTTTAGAGCTTGTCAATCCCGAGCGCGCGATCATCAAGGTCCAGAATTTCCTGCCGGCGACCAACATGCTCGCGCAAACCACGCTGCGCGCGGTGCTCGGACAGCACGATCTCGACGAGATGCTCTCGGAACGCAAGAAGCTGAGCGCCGACGTTCAGGCTATTCTCGATTCCGCCACGGAAACCTGGGGCATCAAGGTCAGCAATGTTGAAATTCGCACGGTCGAGTTGACCGAAAACATGGTCCGCGCGATCGCCAAACAAGCTGAGGCGGAACGCGATCGCCGCGCCAAGGTGATCCACGCCGAGGCCGAGTTCCAGGCTTCGCAAACCCTGGTCAACGCCGCGCGGATTTTGGGCAGCGAGCCGGCGGCGATGCAATTGCGCTATCTGCAGACCTTGACCGAAATTGGCGCCGAGCAAAATTCGACAGTCGTGTTCCCGATGCCGATCGACATCATGAAGCCTTTCCTCAACCTGCTCCAAAAGGCGGATCGATCCATTCCCGCGCGCGGCAACGGGGCGGACAAGACGCCGCTCTCTGTCGTGTCGGATGCCGGGCACTGACCGCGCGGCGGCTCCGACAAGCCCGCGGACGCGCGCGAAATCAGCGGGCGGCCCGGGGTAGGGGCGCCGGTCTCGATGATCTCAAGTGAGCGCGCCGGCGGATGGCGCCTTGAGTAAATTCCGGGGCTGAGCCGACCGCCGCGCGAGTGCTACGATGCGGATGACGTGGCGAGACGGTCATTCCCATAGCCCTTGGTCGGCCGCGCCCCGGTCATGAGGGTGCGCGTTCGATCATTCCCGAGAATTCGCCGACGCGAAACGTCCGACGCAGCCTGAGGCAAACAACCATGAACGTCGTCATATCCCCCCAAGAGCTGAAACTCGAAGCCGGACGCCGCGGCTCTCGCCAAGAGCGAGGCGAGCCTGAACCCGGCGGAATTGCGCCTGATGGACGCCTATTGGCGCGCGGCCAACTATCTCTCGGTCGGTCAGATCTATCTCTACGACAATCCGATGCTGCGCGAGCCGCTGAAGCTGGCTCACGTCAAACCGCTGGTGGTCGGGCATTGGGGCACGACGCCGGGGCAGAATTTCATCTACGTTCATCTCAATCGAACCATCAAGCTGCACGATCTCGACATGATCTACATCGCCGGACCCGGGCACGGCGGTCCCGCCTTGGTCGCCAACACCTATCTTGAGGGCAGCTACAGCGAGATCTATCCCGACATCAGTCAGGACGAAGCCGGGATGAAACGGCTGTTCAAGCAGTTTTCGTTCCCCGGAGGCATTTCCAGCCACGTCGCGCCCTCGACGCCGGGCTCGATTCACGAGGGCGGCGAACTCGGCTATTCGTTGAGCCACGCCTTCGGCGCCGCCTTCGACAATCCCGGCCTGATCGTCGCCTGCATCGTCGGCGACGGCGAGGCCGAAACCGGGCCGCTCGCGACCGCTTGGCAATCCAACAAATTCCTCGATCCGATCTCCGACGGCGCGGTGCTGCCGATCCTGCATCTCAACGGCTACAAGATCAGCAATCCGACGATACTCGCCCGCATATCGCACGATGAACTGGAAAAGTTCTTCGAAGGTTGTGGATGGACCCCGCTATTCGTCGAGGGCGACGAACCCGAGGTCATGCATCGCCTGATGGCGGCGGCCGTCGAAGACGCGATCAGCCGGATTCACGCGATCCAGACGCGCGCGAGAGAGAACAACGACGCGACGCGTCCGCTGTGGCCGATGATCGTGCTGCGGTCGCCGAAGGGATGGAGCGGCCCCAAAGAGGTCGACGGCCTCAAGATCGAGGGCACGTTCCGCGCCCATCAGGTGCCGATCCTGGTCGACGCCAAGCATCCCGATCACGTGATGCTGTTGGAAAGCTGGATGAAGAGCTACCGGGCGGAGGAACTGTTCGACGCCGCGGGCATTTTGATGCCCGAACTCGCTGCTCTGGCGCCGCAGGGCGCTACGCCGCATGGGCGCCAACCCGCACGCCAACGGCGGCGTCCTGCTGCGCGACCTGAAGATGCCGGACTTTCGCCCGTACGCGGTCGAGGTTCCCTCGCCCGGCGCTGTGGACGCGCAGGACACGCTCGTGCTCGGGGCGTTCTTGCGCGACGTCACCCGCGCCAACATGGAGCACCGAAACTTCCGCATCTTCGGCCCCGACGAGACTTTGTCGAACATGCTCGGCGATGTGTTCGAAGTCACCAATCGCCAGTGGGACGCGCTGGAGGTCGAGGGCGACGAGTTTCTCGCGCCCGCCGGCCGCGTCGTCGATTCCCAGCTCAGCGAGCATCAATGCGAGGGATGGCTCGAGGGCTATCTGCTGACCGGCCGGCACGGTCTGTTCAACAGCTACGAGGCCTTCATCCGCATCGTCAATTCGATGTTCAGCCAGCACGCGAAATGGCTGAAGGTCACGCTCGAACTGCCCTGGCGGCGCAAGATCGCCTCGCTCAACTATTTGCTGGCCTCGCACGTCTGGCAGCAGGATCACAACGGTTTCACCCACCAGGACCCCGGCTTCCTAGACCATGTCATCAACAAGAAGGCCGACGTGGTGCGCGTCTATCTGCCTGCGGACGCCAATTGCCTGTTGTCGGTGTTCGACCATTGCCTGCGCAGCCGACACTACGTCAACGTCGTGGTGGCGGGAAAGCATGCGCTGCCGCAATGGCTGACGATGGAGCAGGCGGTCATTCACTGCACGCAGGGCATCGGCATCTGGCAGTGGGCGAGCAACGACCAGGACGCGGAGCCCGACGTCGTCATGGCCTGCTGCGGCGACACGCCGACGCTGGAGGCGCTCGCGGCCGTCTCGATCCTGCGGGAGAACCTGCCCGAGATGAAGATCAGGGTCGTCAACGTCATCGATCTGATGCGTTTGCAGCCTGCGACCGAGCATCCGCATGGCCTCAGCGAGGCCGACTACAACTCGCTGTTCACCACCGACAAGCCGATTATTTTCAACTTTCACGGCTACGCGTCGCTGGTGCACGGCCTCACTTACCGGCGCGCCAACCGTCGCCTGCACGTTCGCGGCTATAAGGAGGAAGGCACAATCACCACCGCCTTCGACATGCGCGTACAGAATGAGATCGATCGGTTTCATCTGGTTCAAGACGTCGTCGACAATCTCGCACATCTCGGAAGCAGGGGCGCCTATCTCAAGCAGAAGATGCGCGACAAACTGATCGAGCACAAACATTTCATCGACGAGCACGGCGAGGATATGCCGGAGGTTCGCAACTGGAAGTGGTCGGCGGCGAGCTGAGTCGGAAGTTTTGCCCCCTTTCCCGCAAGGGAAGGAGGGCGTCTTTCCGGCTCAAGGATCAACCCCAAACGGCGACGTCGGGCTGTGCTCGCAAAGGCAATCGGGCGGCGTTCGCCGCCCGAGGGATCGGCCACGCTCAGTCGAAGGACAGTATTTCCCGGGCCGCTAGGCGGGCGCGCTTTCATCCCGCGTCGCATCGCCGCCGATCACGCGCGCTATCGCCGCCACGATGTCGTGTCTCCGATACGGCTTCTGGATGAGCACCGCGTCCGGGCCAAGCTCGAGATTACGCAGAAGATCGCCGGTGACGAAAACATGCGGCACGAAAGCGTCGCGAAGGATCTCTTTGACCGCCGCGACGCCGCTGTGTTCGCCCAGCTTGATGTCGACGATCATCAGATCCGGGCGGCAAGCCCGGGCCGCCGTCACGGCGGCCTCCGGGGCGACGACCACCGCGACGACAATGTGGCCGAGATCCTCAAGCACCTCCGCGAGCAGCGGCCCGATCATGAGGTCGTCCTCCACGACCAGCACCCGCAACGGTTTCATCACCTCACTGCACCTTCCGGGTGGACCTCTCGACCAGCTTAGCTGATCTTGGAGGTCGACGGAGAGAGACGGAAACTACGCAGTCAAGCAAGCCATACGTCCGCCGAGCGCGATGTTGCGATCGGCGGCGGCGCGCGGCTGCCCTGCCAGGGCGTCATCGCCGACCGCTCGGTTGGTCCTGCTTCCAGCCCTGCATGGCGTCGGGGACGCAGGGAGAGGTCTTCCGAAAACACGTAGGTCAGGATCGCGGTCATGAACATCGCCACCCCGACCCAAAACCACGGCGAATGATGCACGCGCCGCCAGTCGCGCTTCCGCAGGCGCGTGGGGTCATGGCCGGTCTTGGTCACGACCGATCGGCCCACAGATGCGGATGGAGTGGTGTCCTCGTGAAGGCGCCGTCTTGCTCGTCCGCCTTGCTGACCATGCTGGCTCCGCTCCGCGCCTTCCCCGAAGGCGGCGCGACGATTTAGCCTCGCAGCGCGGGGCGACGACAGCCCCGGAAATCACTCAGAGGGGCTAGCGCGATCGCCAGCGTCGAGAATCCAGGTCCGCTCGCCGAACGCGACATAGATGCGCTCCTGGCCAAGCGCCGCGCCGAGTTCGGCGGCCAGTTCGTTCAACATCGCCTCGATCGCGGCGTCAGGGAGATGGCCGAGATAGGCGTGCACGGCCTCGCCGGTGAATAGGGCGACCGGCTCGCGGTCCGAGCCGACCGTACCGTCGGGGCGCGGCCAGGCGTAGGCGACCTCCGCGCGCCCGAACATGCCCGAGAGCGCCGGCAGCTCCGCCTCGAACGCGGCGCTTCATCCAGGCGCGCGCGGTGCGCGCCGCCTCCGAAACGTCGAACACCCGCCCCTCGGCGTCCCAGCCCTCGCGCAGGCCGACGCTGATGCGGAAATCTCGGCGAGCCCCGCGCGAGCCGGGTACGAGGCGATAATCTTCCCGTCGCGGCGGGAGATGCGAGGTTTCCGACATAGCCGCTCCACTCAAGCCGGCAACCGCGATCAGGCGCGCAGGGGCCGCAGCGTGAATAGAGAGCGCAGGCGCAGTCGGAAGTCTAGACGAGGCTCGGAGGGCGTCGCAACGACTGCGCGCTTCGCGCGGGCCGAACGCATAGGTCACGCGGGCGCGTGCGTAGTTTCCGAGTCTGTCTCCTCGCCGGGGCGCGGGTCCATTCCACTATCTGGTGGCGCACCGCGCGCGATCTCGCCAATGCCGCTGCGCGACCGAAACACGCAGCCCGACGAGGACCTTCCGAAATGCCGACCCAACTCGATCCTGTCAAGGCGGCCGACGCGAAGACTCTCGCCAAGGACGACTTGCAGAAGCTGCCGATGGCCGAGGTCGAGAAGCGGCTCGCGTCATCCCTCGACGGGCTCTCCGAGGACGAGGCGAAGAAGCGCCTCGCCCAGTATGGCCCCAACGAGATCGCGGAGAAAAAGACCAACGCGCTGCTAAAATTTCTCAGCTATTTCTGGGGGCCAATCCCCTGGATGATTGAAGTCGCGGTCGTGCTCTCCGGCGTCGTTCGCCACTGGCCCGACTTCTTCATCATCCTTGTCCTGCTGTTCGCCAACGCGATCATCGGCTTTTGGGAGGAGCGCCAGGCCGGCGACGCGATCGAAGCGCTGAAGGCGCGGCTCGCCATCAAGGCGCGCGTCAAGCGTGACGGTAAATGGGTCACGCCACCCGCCAAGGATCTCGTGCCCGGCGACGTGGTTCGCCTGCGTCTGGGCGACATCGTCCCCGCCGATGCGCGATTGTTGGCGGGTGATGAAATATCGGTCGATCAATCGGCGCTGACCGGGGAATCGCTGCCAACCCCGCGCAAGTCCGGCGACGCGGTGTTCTCGGGCTCGATCATGCGGCGTGGCGAGATCGACGCGCTGGTCTACGCGACGGGGGCAAAGACCTATTTCGGCAAGACCGCGGAGCTGGTGGAGACGGCGGTCACCGTCAGCCATTTCCAGAAGGCGGTGCTGAAGATCGGCGACTATCTGATCGTCCTCGCCCTGGTCATGGTCTGCGTCATTGTGGCGCTGTCGATCTATCGCGGCGAACCGATCCTCACCACGCTGCAATTCGCGCTGGTGCTGACAGTCGCGGCGATTCCCGTCGCGATGCCGACGGTGTTGTCGGTGACGATGGCGGTGGGAGCTCGCAAGCTCGCAAAGAAACAGGCGATCGTCAGCAAGCTGGTGGCGATCGAGGAACTGGCCGGGGTCGACGTGCTGTGCGCCGACAAGACCGGGACGTTGACGCAGAACAAGCTGACGCTCGGCGAGCCGTTCTGCCTGGACGGCGTCACGCCCGACGATCTCATTCTGGCCGGCGCGCTCGCCTCCCGCGAGGGCAACGACGACACCATCGATGTGGCGGTGCTCGGCGGCCTCAAGGACAAGCAGGCGCTTAAAGCCTACGAGGTTACCCATTTCACGCCGTTCGATCCCGTGCATAAGCGCACGGAGGCGACGGTCAAGACCAACGAGAACGGCAAGACCTTCAAGGTGACCAAGGGGGCGCCGCAAGTCATCTTAGGCCTGTCCTCCGACGCGCCTTTAAAGATTGCGCTCGACAAAGCCGTGAACGACTTCGCCGCCCGTGGCTTTCGCGCGCTCGGCGTCGCGCGGGCGGACGAAGACGGCAAATGGCGCTTGCTTGGCGTATTGCCCCTCTTCGATCCTCCGCGGGTGGATGCGAAGGAGACCATCGCGACCGCGGCCAAGATGGGCGTGAAAATCAAGATGGTGACCGGCGACGCGCTGGCGATCGCGCGCGAGATGGCCAAGACCCTCGGCATGGGTTCGAACATTCTCGACGGCGGCCAACTCGGCGATTCCAAGAAGGAGGAAACGGCCGAGGCGGCCAAGGCAATCGAGAACGCCGACGGCTTCGCGCAGGTGTTCCCGGAGCACAAGTACCACATCGTCGATGTCATGCAGAAACATGACCACATCGTCGGCATGACCGGCGACGGCGTCAATGATGCGCCCGCCCTCAAGAAAGCCGATTGCGGCTTCGCGGTCTCGGGCGCGACCGACGCCGCGCGGGCGGCGGCCGCCATCGTTCTGGTGGCGCCGGGCCTGTCGGTCATCATCGATGCGATCAGGGAGAGCCGCCGAATCTTCCAACGTATGAACAGCTACGCCATCTATCGCATCGCCGAGACGTTGCGCGTACTGCTCTTCATGACGCTCGCGATCTTGGTCTTCAATTTTTATCCGCTGACCGCCGTAATGATCGTCTTGCTGGCGCTGTTGAACGACGGGGCGATTTTGTCGATCGCCTACGACAATGTCCTGTATCGAGATACGCCAGAGTCCTGGGACATGAGGACAGTTCTGACTGTCTCCACGGTGTTGGGCTTCATCGGCGTTGTCGCCGCGTTCGGCCTTTTCTATCTTAGCGAGCGCGTCTTTCATCTCGACCGGGCGCACATTCAAACCCTGATGTATCTAAAGCTTTCGGTGGCCGGACATCTCACGATATTCCTGACCCGAACGCGCGGACCCTTCTGGTCGATCCGCCCGGCCCGCATATTGTGGGCCGCGGTGCTCGGGACGCAGGCGTTTGCCACACTGGTCGCCGTCTACGGCGCCTACATCATGACGCCGCTGGGCTGGAGTTGGGCGCTATTTGTCTGGGGATACGCCGTGGCGTGGTTTCTTCTGAACGATCGGCTGAAGCTGCTCGCTTATCGTTATCTCGACTCCACGAAGCCCGCCGCGCCGAAGCGGCAGGACGAACCGGAGCAGGCGCCTGAGCCGGCGAAGAACAAGGCGCCGCCGGTCATGCCTCGCGCCGCCGAATAGGCGAGCGAACAGCCGCAGCTCGGGCCGCCGAAGGGAACGCCATGAAAATCGAAGCCAAGAACTTTCGGGTGCGCGAGGGCGAAAAGGTCAATCTGGAGAAGTGGCCGACCCAGGTCGATCCTGTCTATAAGTCGAAGGACCAATACAAAACCCTGCTCGATGAGCATGTCGCCAAGCTTGCCGCCTTGCAGCAGCTCCATTGGGCCGCCAATCCGCGCGCCGTGCTGCTTATCTTTCAGGCGACCGACGCGGCGGGCAAGGACGGCGCGATTCGCCACGTGATGTCGGGCGTCAACCCGCAAGGTTGTCGCGTCTACAGTTTCAAACAGCCAACCGAGGCTGAACTCGAACACGATTTCCTCTGGCGAACCACGCGCGACCTGCCCGAACGAGGGCGGATCGCGATCTTCAACCGATCCTACTATGAGGAAGTGCTCGTCGTTCGCGTGCACAAAGACATTCTCGAACGGGAGGCCATCGCCGACCCGCCGCGGCGCGACAAGAAGGTTTGGCGTGAGCGCTATCGCTCGATCAACGATTTCGAGCGTCATCTCGACGTCAACGGAACCCGCGTCGTCAAAATCTTCCTGCACCTGTCCAAGGAGGAGCAGCGCAAGCGATTTCTCGATCGCATCGACGATTCTCAAGAAGAATTGGAAATTCAGCGACGCGGATCTAAAGGAGCGCGAATTCTGGGACGACTACGCTCAGGCCTATGCCGAATGTCTCAGCGAGACCAGCACCAACGAAGCGCCCTGGTATGTCGTACCCGCCGACGACAAGGAAAACGCCCGCCTGATCGTCTCGCAAATTCTCGTCGATACGTTGGAGGGGCTCGACATCAGTTATCCGAAAACGAGCGCGAAGCGTGAGATCGAGCTGCAGGCGTTCCGCAAGGCGCTGACCCAATGAGCGGGCGGCCACCAAAAGGCGCTCTGCGTGCCGGCCTTCCTTTTTGCCGACGGCGTCTTCGCTTCGGACGCCCCGGCGACCTTTGTGAGATCGACGCCTTGACCGAAGGCTGGAGCGCCGGAAGGTTGCGGATTGCGTAGTTTCCGACCATATCATTGTCGGGACCGCTTCCTTAGATCTGAAGTCAGCGTCGAAACGGAAGCCCCTGTCTGTGGGGCGCCCCCTTTTCAGGAAATCCCGAGACAGTAGGTGTTTGCCATGGCTCCCGCGCTTTCCCCCTTCTTTCAAGATCATTCGTTCGACCCGTTTCTGTTCGCGGCGGTCGGCGAGGAGCGGAACGGCATGTTGCTCAGCGTGCTGTCGGCGCTGGCGCGGCTCGACCTCGATCCCTGGTTCGAGGCGGCGAGCTTGAGTCGCCTGCCGGCGGCGGCGGCGACGCAGCGACTGACCTCGTTGCTGTCGTCTTTGCCCAACGCGCAGCTCAAGGTTCCCGCCGTGTCGAAGTCGAAGATTTCGTGGCCTGTGGTGGGCTTGATCGTGGTCGCCTTCGTCATGATGTTTGCGGAGCAGTTCGCGGCGCGGCGCGAATCCGATACGTCCGGCGTCGCTTCCCCTGCGGCAAGCGTGTTAAACCCCGGCGCGGCGAAAGCGCGAGGCGAATAGCGCGGGATATCCGGTCGCGGAGCTACGGGTTCTTCGATTGGGACTCGCCGGCAGGCGCGACGTTCCGGCCCGTCAAGCTACGGTATAAGCCGGCTGGCCACGCCAATGCGCCGGGCAGGGCTTGTGTGACGCTTGCGGAGAGCTCCGAGGCCGTGCCGGTGTTCCACTTGCCGCTGACGGTGGGGGCGAGCACGACTCCAACCCCGACAAGATAGACAATCACGATCAGACCGATCAGCGCGCGCATCGATGTTTTCTCCCTTGCCCCTGCCGGTCATCGCGACCTGAATAACCTTCGATCGTTCGGCGCCTGCCGCCCGGTGAGCAAATATCTGAGACTATCGACAAAGAGCCTAAACGTCTCGCGGATTAGAACGCCCCATTGCCGATGCGCGTTCCCGAGAGAACGTTCGCTTTACCAAGGCAAGCCCCACCGCCGTCCCCAGCCGCCGCCCCAGCTCCGCCGATCCACGAGAAGACGAAGGACGAACAGGAGCAGCAGCGCTCCGATCGTCGCGTCGATAACCGCGGCGATAAGGCCGACGCCAAGGAAAATCCCCAAGCGCGGCAGGACCCAACCCCCGATAAAGGCGCCAATAACGCCAACAATAAGATCGCCGAACAGTCCATAGCCTGCGCCGCGCATGATCTGGCCAGCGAGCCAGCCGGCGACCAGCCCCACCGCAAGAATGACCAGAAGGCTTTCATTGGACATCGCGTCGGTCTCGCCTGTCGCTAGCGCCGGAGGGCGCTCCGCGCCATCTCCTGCACGAGGGGGCGTTCGCGCGGTAGCCCCGGAATCTACCCATGCCGTCGTGCTCTCGCGGTCTCCGCGCGCCTCAGCCCAATCGCGCAAAAACCTCGTGCCGTCTCCCGTCGTCCAGCAGCGGCACGCCCACGGGACGCTCCGTGAGTTCGACGCCGTCCACGGTCGCCAAGATCACGCCGTGATTTACGCCGTCGGGGTTCTCGACCTGGACGGCGTAACTCGCGGATTTGTAGGCGAGCGTAGCCTCGAAATGGCTCCAGGCTTTCGGGATGCAAGGATTGACGCGCAGCGTCGCGCCTTGAAGTCTGAGGCCGAGCACGCTCTCGACGCCTGCGCGTTGCAACCATCCGGCGGAGCCTGTGTACCAGGTCCAGCCGCCTCGCCCGACATGCGGCGGCACAGAATAGACGTCGGCGCAAACGACGTAGGGCTCGACCTTGTAGCGATGCGCGTCAGCGCGGGTGCGCGCATGGTTGATCGGGTTGAGCATGGCGAACAACTCCGCTGCCTTGTCACCCTGCCCAAGCGCGGCGAACGCCATCACCGACCACGCCGCCGCGTGGGTGTACTGGCCGCCATTCTCGCGCACGCCCTTCGGATAGCCCTTGATGTAGCCGGGATCGCGCGGCGTCCGATCGAACGGCGGGGCGAACAGCAACGCTAGGCCCGCGTCGCGCCGGATCAACTCGCGATCGAGCGCGGTCATCGCCCGCGCCGCGCGCATCGGCGTCGCCGCGCCGGACAAAACCGCCCAGGACTGCGCGATGGAATCGATCCGGCACTCGTCGTCCGCGGCGGCGCCCAGCGCAGCGCCATCGTCGAAAAAGGCCCGCAAGTACCAATCGCCGTCCCAGGCCTCGCGCTCCAGCGCGACCTTCAGAGCGTCGGCGTGCAAAATCCATTTTCCGGCGCGATCGGTCTGCCCGCGCGCTAGCGCGAGCGGCGCGAAAGCCGTCAGCGTCGCGTAGAGGAACCAGCCGAGCCAAACGCTCTCGCCCTCGCCCTGCTCGCCGACCCGGTTCATGCCGTCGTTCCAATCGCCGGTCCCCATCAGCGGCAGACCGTGCCGACCGAGCGCCAGGCTCGCGTCGAGGGCCAGCGCGCAATGCTCAAACAGGGTGGCGCTTGCGGCGGAGGCTTGCGGCAGGAAGAAGTTGTCCGCTTGTCCTGCCTCCAGCGCCGCGCCTTCGAGAAACGCGATGGCCTCGTCGAGAACCCCGGTGTCGTGGGTCGCTTCGACATATTGCGCCACCGCGTAGGCGAGCCAGGGCCGATCGTCGGAGATGCGTGTTCGCACGCCCTGTCCGGAATGCGGCAGCCACCAATGCTGCACATCGCCCTCCGCGAACTGCCGTCCGCCCGCGCGCAAAATGTGCTGGCGCGTCAGGTCTGGCCGCGTTGCAACGAGCGCCATGCCGTCCTGCAGCTGATCGCGGAAGCCATAGGCGCCACTGGCTTGGTAGAAAGCCGAGCGCGCCCAGACGCGACAGGCCAGCGTCTGGTAGAGCAACCAACCGTTCAGCATGAGATCCATCGAGCGGTCGGGCGTCCTGACCTCGACCGCGCCCAAGGTCTTGTCCCAGAAGGCGGCGATCTCAGCTTGGACGGCATCGAGATTCGTGCTCCGCCAGGTCCGGAGCGTCGCGCGCGCCTCTTCGCGCGTGGCCGCGTCGCCGAGGAAACACACGATTTCGGCGGCGCCGCCGATCGGCAGTTCGACCGCGGCTCGCATTGCGGCGCAGGGGTCGAGGCCCGCGCCGACGGTCTTCGACAGCGCCGTCCCGCTCCGTAAGGCCGCCGGCATCGCCAAAGCGCCGTTGCGGCCGATGAATTCGCGCCGGTCCCCGGTCCAATCGGTCTGGGCGGCGCGCATGTCGACGAAGGCTGTGCGGGAGCCGAACCCGGTGTTCCAGGGGTTGCGCGCAAAGATCGCGCCGGTTTGCGCATCTATCTCGGTTTCGACGAAGGCGAGCGAGGCGGATCGCGATGCGGCCAAGACCCATTCGACATAGGCGGTCACGGCGATGACGCGGGCGCGTCCCGACTTATTGGTGAGTTTGAGGCGGGATATCTTGATTGATCCCTCCAACGGGACGAACTGCGTGAGTTCGGCCGCGATCCCGTTCGCCGTGTGCTCGAAGAGGCTAAACCCTCGCCCATGACGCGCGACATAAGTCCCCAGAGCGTCGCGGATCGGCAGCGCCGTCGGGCTCCAGACTTCGCCGGTATCCTCGTCCCTGAGATAGAACGCCTCGCCCTGGCGATCGGCGACGGGATCGTTCGACCAAGGCGTGAGCTGGTTCTCGCGACTGTTGCCGGACCAGGTGTAACCGCCGCCCTCCGTGGCGACCTGGAAGCCGAAGGCCGCGTTGGCGATCACGTTGATCCAGGGCGCCGGCGTCGATTGGCCCGGCCCGAGGATGGTCACATATTCCTTGCCGCCCGCGCCGAATCCCCCGAGTCCGTTGAAGAATTCGAGATCCGGCGTCGCGGGCGGAACTGCGGGCCTCGGCCGGGCGACCTTTGGTTTTGCGATGAGCCGGATTGGCGGACGCGAGTCGATCGCGCGATCGAGTTGCTCCGACAGGCTGCCGTGCTGCGCCGCGATCACGACGCGCGCCGAGGAGACGAGCAGCGCGCGCGTCGAGGCCTCGATCAGATCCGCGCGGAGCACATGGACACGACCGGGGCGTCGCTCGGCGCCGGGAATCGGACGCGACTGACTGGCGCGGGCCAGAGTCTCCAACGCGATCTGAAGGTCCTGGACGTAGGACGAGCGGCGCTCGTTGAGAATGACGAGATCGACGGCGAGCTGCTTCATCAACCAATATTCGTGCGCCTGCAGCATTTGTTTGGCGACGCCGATGTTCTCGATCTCGTCGATCCTAAGCAGCACGATCGGCAAGTCGCCCGATATGCCCTGCGACCAGAGCCCGGATTGCGGTCCCGCGCCCTGCTGGATCGTGTCCGAGGACGGACGCAGCGATGGGCTCGCGTAGACGACGTGGCTGGCGAGCCTCTGAAACAGCGCAGCTTCCCCCGGCTTCACGCTGAGATGGTGCTGTTGCACCTGCGCTTGGGTCCAGGCCAGCGTCGTCGCGCGATCATAGGCCCCGGCGTCGCGATGCTTGTCGATTTGGTCGAGCAACTCGGAGCGTGTCCCCGCTGCCAGGGTCCAGAACGCGACGCGGACGCTGGCGCCGGGCGCGACCGTCACGCGACGACGCAGCGCGAAGACAGGGTCGAGCACCGCGCCGACCGAGTTCGACAGCGGCCGGCGATCGAGCATCGCGATCGGCGCGCCGACGGTGTGACCTCGCCCGAGGAAGCGCGCCCGGTCGGTTTCGCATTCCGGCTTGCCCACGGCTTCGCCATTGGCGACGCTGAGATGGGCGGCCCAGATCTCCGGCTCCGTCGGCGTCCGCTTTCGTCGCGTGGCGAGAATGGCGCCGAGAGCGGGCAGAAACTCGGTTTCCACGAACAGCTTGGCGAATGCGGGATGCGCGACGTCCGCGTCTTGGGGCCCGAGCGCCAGTTCGGCATACGAGGTGATCTCGATCTCGCGGGAGCGAGCGCCCAAGTTGGAGATCGTGATCCGTCGAACCTCCGCGTCGTCCTCGGCCGAGACCAGCACCTCGAGGGTCGTCGTAAGGCTGCCGTCGCGCCGCGTGAACTCGGCGCGATCCTCGTTGAACAACACGGAATAAGCGTCGGGCTCTGCGCCGGTGGGCTGGAAGCCCGCGGACCAGACAGTGTCGCTCCGCAGGTCGCGCAGGAAGATATACGACCCGCTATCGTCCCGCGTCGCGTCCTCGCGCCATCGCGTGATCGCGATGTCTCCCCAGCGGCTGTAGCCGGAGCCCGCGGCGGTCAACATCACGGCGTAGCGGCCATTGGAGAGCAACAAAGTCGAGGGAATCGATTGGTGCGGCGAGGCGATCTTGCGCCCGCCCGAGGGATCGGCCTCCGGCGATCGCGCCGTCGGCTTGATCTCCGGCTCCCACGGCCGCGCCGAAGCGACCTCGCGCGGGACGCGCTCCTGCAACAACAACTCGGTGGCCTGTATGATCGGCTCGACGTGAAACCGCTCGCGCATCACTCCGTCGAAAAGCGCGTTGGCGATCGCCAGGATCGTCATGCCCTGGTGATGCGCCATGAAGGCGCGCACGATCGCGAACGTCTCGCCCTCCTGCACCCGGGTCGGCGTGAAATCCACCGCCTCGAAGAAGCCGTAGCGCCCTTCCGCGCCCATGTCGGCCAGACGCGTGAAGTTCGCCGCAGCGGCTGAGGGATCGACCATGGTCGCCAGACCCGTCGCGTAGGGCGCGACGACGCGGCTTTCCCCCAATCCGCGCTTCAGGCCGAGCCCGGGCACGCCAAAATTGGAATATTGATAGGTGAAGTCGAGATCGCGCGCGTTGTAGGCGGATTCCGAGACGCCCCAGGGCAGTCGGTGCATGTCGCCGTATTCGATCTGGCGCCGCACGATCAGGCGGTCTGTCTGATCGAGCAGGCTGCCGGACGGCGCGCGCATCACCAGCGGCGGCATCAGATATTCGAACATCGAGCCGGACCAGGAAATCAGCGCGGAACCGCGCGACACCGGCGTCGCTGCGCGGCCGAGCCGGAACCAGTGCCGGGCCGGCACATCGCCTTTGGCGATCGCGAAGAAACTCGCCAGCCGCGCCTCGGACGCCAACAGGTCGTAGCAATTGGGATCGAGCGCAGAATCCGGGATCGAGTATCCGATCGACAGCAATTGTCGCTGCGCGTCGAACAGAAATCCGAACTCCATCGCCATCGCCATCGCGCGGAACGCATCCTCGAGCACGGCCAACCGGACGCGGCGCCCCGCGACTTCGGCTTCCGAGGATGCGAGGTCCTCGCGATGTTCGGCGACCGCCGTCTGGATCGCGTGCGACCAATAAAGCAGGTCCGAATCCGGTCCGTCGCCGCTTTCGATCGCGATGGCCTTCGCGATGTCGGTGAGATTGGCGCCCTCCTTCGCCAATTGCGCCCATTTGGCCGACATCGCCGCGTCGTCGAGCGGCGTTTGCGCGAGGGTCTTGGATATGACGGCGAGCGAATCTTCGAGCTGTCGCGGCGTCACTGTCTGGGTTCGCAAGCCCGCGCGGAGCCGCGCGGCTTCTTCGGACAACAGCGCGATCATGTCGCCGACGCCCGCGCGCCGCGTCGAGGCGTCGAGCAACGATCCCCGCCATTCGCGGCAAGCGTTGGCGAGCGCGATCAGATGGCCGGCGAGGTTGCCGCTATCGACCGACGACACATAGGCGGGCGCGAGAACGCTGAGGTCGCGGGTGTCGTACCAATTGAAGAAATGGCCGCGGAAGCGAGCCATTCGAGCCATTGTCGCGTGCGTCGCCTCCAGCCGCTCGATCGCCCGGGCGACCCCGATCCAACCAAAATCCCGGGCGGCGACGACGCAGAGGAGATAGAGCCCGATGTTGGTCGGCGACGTCCTGTGCGCGACAACAGGGGCGGGGTCGTTCTGGAAATTGTCCGGCGGCAGCCCATTGTCGGCCGGCGTCACGAAGGTCTCGAAATATCGCCAGGTCCGCCGCGCGGTCCGGCGCAGAGCCAGAGCCTGGGCGTCAGAGATCGCGGCTCGCCTTTCGGGCGCGGGCGGCAGGCTGATCCATCGTGCGACCGCGGGCGAAGCGAGCCAAAGCGCGACGACGGGCGCCGCTACCGGCCACGCGCCGCGCCCGAACAGCAGCGTGACGATCAGGGCCGCGGCAGCGACGCCGAGCGCGCCAATCATGTGCAACGCGAAGCCGCCGTGATCCAACCGCTTGCCGGCTGTCGCCCGCGCCGCGGGCGTCCATTCGAGCAGATGGCGGCGGCTGACGAATATCCGCCACAGCGTCCGCGCGATCGCGTCGCTCAGCATCCAGGCCTGATCGGCGAGGAAGACGACGTTCAACGCGGTCAAAGTCACCGCCAGCCGGAAGTCCGCGCCGAGCGCGCGGGCGTGGTTGGAGATCGAAACGCCGGCGCGCCGGTTCGGAAGCGCTGAAAATACCGGAATGAGGTTCGGAACAAGAATGGTCGCCAGCACCAACGCCGTCCAGGCAAGCGCGGAGGGTAACGGCAAGGTCCAGCCCACCACGAGCGCAAGCACGGCAGTCGGCGCTGTGAGGGTGCGCCGCAGATTATCGATCATCTTCCAGCGGCCAATACGCGGAACTGCGTCGTGGACTCGATTCGCATCCGCCCCCTTTCCGGCGAAGCCGAGGATCCAGGGCAGCAACTGCCAATCGCCGCGCGCCCAGCGGTGATGGCGCGCGGCGCTCACGTCGTAGCGCGTCGGGAACTCCTCGACGACCTCGACATCGGAGGCGAAGCCTGCGCGGGCGAACGTGCCCTCGAAGAGGTCGTGGCTGAGCAAAGTCGCGTCGGGCGCGCGGCCCGCGAGCGCGGCCTCGAACGCGTCGACGTCGTAGACGCCCTTGCCCGCATAGGAGCCCTCGCCGAACATGTCCTGATAGACGTCGGAAACGGCCGAGGAATAAGGATCGATGCCGCTGGAGCTGGAAAACACGCGTTGGAACAGCGAACCTTCGCCGCCCCTGGGCAACGACGGCGTGACCCGGGGCTGGAGCACGCCATAACCCTCCACGACCGCGCCGCGCTTGGGATCGAAGCGCGGCCGATTGAGCGGATGAGCGATCTTGCCGATCAGGCGCCGGGCCGCCTCGCGCGGCAGTCGTGTGTCGGAGTCGAGGGTCAAGACGTATTTGACGTTTCCCGGCAGCGCCTCAGCGCCGGGCAGACTCAAGAAGCTTGTGTCCGTTGCGCCGCGCAGCAGGCGGTTCAATTCGTGGAGCTTGCCGCGCTTGCGCTCCCAACCAATCCAGCGCTGCTCGCTGTCGCAAAAAATGCGTCGACGGTGCAGCAACAGGAAGCGCGACCCGGCGGGCGCCGGCCCATAGCGCGTGTTGAGTCGATCGACGCCGGCTTGCGCGAAAGCCAGCAGCGCCGCGTCGCCCCCGAGGCTCTCGGCGCCGGCGTCGCTCCAATCCGACAGCAGCGCGAAATGCAGGTCGCCCTCGGCGCTCGCGAGGTAATGGATTTCGAGTCGCTCCACCAACTCGGCGATTTCATCCTCATGCGTCAGCATGGTCGGCATGACGACGATCGTGCGCAGTTCTTCGGGCACGCCCTCCCGCAGCGCGAGGCCCGGCAGCGCCACCGCGCGAACGAACAGCGTGACGAACCGATTGACGAGCGCCACGGCGACGTCTATCGCCGACATCGCCCCCAGCGCCGCCAGCAGGCCAATTTCGACCGCGCCGACTCCCGCCCTAGCCAGCACCCAGGTGGCGCCGACGATCAACATCAGCGACGCCACTGATATCGCGGCGGCGTAAGCGTCGAAATTCATGATCGCAGTCACGCGCGTCGGCCAGATCCGGAACTTGCGAAATCCGATCGTCGCCTCGAAGTCGCGCCGTCCGCCCGCCACAAGATAATAGCCGGCGTCCGAGCGTCGGGATTGCTCGGTCGTTGGAAGCTCGGGATGTTGCGCGCTGGCCGCCGCGACCGCCAGACGCGCGACGTCGAGTTCGCCGTGAAGAGAGCCGCGCGCCAGTTCCTCCACCGCGCTGCGATAGAGGGTGCGGGTCGCAAAATCCATTTCCAGAAAGCGGCCGCTCTTCGCCAGTTCGGCGTCGACCAGACAGAAGCGTTCGAAAATCTCTTTCCAATCGACCTCGGCGATTACGCGAAGGCTGGTGACGATGTTGCGCACGGTCACGTTGGCCGCGCCCTGGCTGCGATGAACTTCCCGGACCGCGGTGTCGGCGGTCATGGCCTGTTTGGCGAGACGCTCGTCGAGCCAAGCGAGCGCGGGGGTGAATTTCGGGTCCTGGTCGCGCAACCGATGCACGAGCTGCACGGCGAACGCCTCCGGCAGGGGGCTGTCGGGACGGCCGGCAAGCACGGTCGAGGCCGTCTCCGGCGCGCGCCCGCCCGCGCCGAGCAGCCGGTCGGCCAGGCCATCCGCCTCGCGGCGCGCGGCGCGGCTGATTGTGATCTGTTTGGTGAGCCGCCGCAGGTTCTCGATCAGCACGATTTGCAGCGTGATTGAGGCGGCCCAGAGCTCGCCGATCGTCAGCGGTTGGATTTCCTGATAGGCGTTGACAAAGGCGACCAGGATCTCGACGTCGAAGCAACTGTCGGTATGCGCCACGTAAGCCCACGCGATGCCAAACGCGCGCGGATAACCGGCAAAGGGACCTGAAACGAGCTTCGGGAGTTGGCGGTAGTAACCCGGCGGCAGGTCCGCGCCGATTTGCCGCAGCTGCTTCTCCACGAGATGATAATTGTCGATCAGCCATTCGGCCGCCGGCGTGATTGCGTGTCCGTCGTCGGTCGCGGCGACGATTGATCGATACGCCGCCAGCAGCACCGCGCCATTGTCGGCGAGCCGCCCGGCCAACGGCAGTCCCCGGCTCGGCTTATCCGCAACTTTCTGCGCGACAGCGAGGCTGCGCGCGTGCGACTGCAATCGTTCGACGCCGAACAATTCCTCGCGAATGGGCTTTTCGTCATCCCAGGGCGAGCGGGCTTTCGAAAATGCCGGCCGCCTCCGTGACGCCTCGACGGATCCGCTCGTCGTTTCGATTGTTGCCAAACTCGACCTCCGGCGAAAATGCAGTGCGCGGCCCGAGCAAGCTCAGGCCGTTCCAGACTGCCTCGCGCGCGCGACGACCCCGCCGCGCGCCGCGAAGCGAGGCGGCCTTGCAGTTCGCAATAGCCGGCAGGCGCCGCGGCGGGGAGGCTCGGAAACTACCTATGCGCCTCATGGCCGCGTCGAGCCGCCCACAGCGAACTTGAGCGTCTCGGGCCGTCCGGCGCCGCGATGTTGAAATCCGCGCTAGGGGGCGCGGGACTCCGAGGCCAGGCGAAGGCGGAGCGAGGCCGCCAGTTGCTCCGTCAAATCCAGGGTGCTGCGAAGGACGGCCGCTTCGTCAAGGAGAGCAGAACCGAGCTCCTGGATCGCAATCGGGAATTCGATCCGCCCCTCGGTCGTGTAGGCGCGAACATTGAAGAGAACCCGGCCTCTCAGCTGCTCCTCGATCCTTGTCACTTCGATCTTTGTCGTCATGGCGCTCTCGTTGCAAGGAGTTTGGCGGAGTTAGCGGCTTTGTCACGGGCGCCGAAGCGAGACTCCCTCAACCGCACAGGAAACGGCGCCGCGAGGGGCGCGCCAACGCCGGCGACGACCGCTTCAGGCGTGCTCGCGAACGGCCTCGGTCGAGGCGACCTCGAGTTGACCGGACTTATGAATCTCGGAGCTGGAAGCGTTCAAGCTTGCAAGCAGCTGCTGGGCTCGCTCGACTTCGGCGGTCGGGCCGCGGGCCATGACGAGGAAACTGTCGGCCTTCAGATCGGTCTCGTATTGGAGCACGCTGTTCTTCGGTATGCCCGAACTGTACAGCGCCGCCCCCAATGCGCTCAACCCACCGACGACGATCGCGTTCTCGATCCCCGAGGCGACGATCGTGGCGAGGTAACCGAGGATAACAACGTGTCCGACGACCGGAATGGTCATGAACAGCCCGCCGAAGAACAGTCCCCAGAAACCACCCCAAAACGCGCCGCGGGAGCCCCAGAACTTGACGCGGTCGCCTGTGTTGTAGAAGCCGACGACCTTCTCCTCGGAATGATAGCCCTTGCCGACCACGCTGAGATTCTTCATTTCGAATCCAGCCGCGGTCAGGCTCTTCACGGCATTCTCCGCGGCTTCATGGTTCGGGAACACGGCCACGGCAGTTTCATATTTGTCCATGAGACTCTCCTTTGGGGCGGGATCTATCGGCGCGATCGTCATCTCGACTTGGAGACATGGCGCTTGTCGGTTTCGCCTGCCGGTTCGTCGATCCTAGGCCGCCGCAATCTGTCCGGGATAGTTTCGGAATCTACTCACGAGCGCCAGCGCGGCTTTCGCTGCCTGGTTGCTTTGGACCGCTCGAAGTTGTAAAGCATCGAGCGCCCTCATATATGCTCGGTAGGGATATCCCTCTCAGAAAGCGTCCGAATGACGACCAAGCGTCCGCAACCGGGCAAGGCGGCGCGACCGCCTTGGATTCGCGCGCCGCTGACCGTGGCGAAGACGGCGGAGTTTTTGATCGTCGCGATCGGCGTCTCCGCCGGCGGCCTAGAGGCTTGCAAGAAACTTTTGGACGCGCTGCCCTCGCACAACGGGATGGCGTTCCTGATCGTGCAGCACTTGGAGCCGAGCCACGAGAGCCTGTTGGTTGATTTGCTGAGCGCGCGGACGTCAATGCAGGTCGTGCAGGCGACCGACGGCATGGAGATCGAGCGCGAGCGAGTCCATATCATCCCGCCCGGCGCTTATCTCTCGGTCGATGGCAAAGGCGTCTTGCGCCTTTCGCGGGCCCCTGAGCGACACGCCGCGCGGCTTCCCTTCGATTTTCTGCTGAACTCGCTGGCCAATACCTTCGGCCGCCGCGTCGTCTGCGTGGTCATGTCGGGCACCGGCTGCGACGGCAGCTTGGGATTGAAGGCGGTGAAGGCGAAGGGCGGCCTCGTTCTCGCCCAGGACGCCGGCGAGGCCGACTACGACGGCATGCCGCGCAGCGCCATCGCCACCGGCGACGTGGACCAGATTCTCCCGGCCGCGAAAATGGCCGCGATCCTTGTCGAGCGCGAGCGCGGCGCCTTGATAGCGTCCCGGCTGTGGAGACCTCACCGCGGCCGGTTCACGAAATTCTGCCCGACATCATCGACCTCCTGCGCAAGAAGACGGTCCATGACTTCACGCTCTACAAGCGCGGCACGTTGGAGCGCCATGTCGAGCGCCGAATGGCGATGGCGGCGATCAAGACCGCGGAGGCCTATTTCGTACGGCTTGCGTCGGGACGAGGCCGAACTCGATCAACTCTCGAGGGAAATGCTGATCAATGTGACGGGCTTCTTTCGCGATCCCGCGGTGTTCGACTATCTCGCCCGCGAAGTCATTCCCGGCCCTCGTGCGCGATCATCCCGCGGATCGGCCGCTGCGAATTTGGATCGCCGGTTGCAGTTCCGGCGAGGAGACCTATTCGCTGGCCATGTTGTTTCGCGAGCAGATCGACAAATCTCAACGCGAGCTCAAACTGCAGATTTTCGCCAGCGACGTCGATGCCGACGCCGTCGCGACGGCTCGCGAGGGCCTCTATCCGCCGTCGATCGAGGCCGAAGTCTCGCCGGAACGCCTCGGTCGTTTCTTCACTCGGGAAGATCGCGGCTATCGGGTCTCGCCCGATTTGCGCGCGAGCGTCGTCTTCTCGGTTCATGACGTTCTGGCCGATCCGCCCTTCGCGAAGCTCGACTTTGTTTCATGCCGGAATCTGCTGATCTACCTCCTGCCCGAGGCCCAGGCGACAGTCATTTCGCTGTTCCATTTCGCCTTGCGGAAAGGCGGCCTTTTGCTGGTCGGCAATTCCGAGGCGGTTGGCGGCCGCCGAGGCAGGGTTCGTGGCCGTCTCCAAGCCGGAGCGCCTCTATCGTCGCGTCGGCGGCGATCGACCGGGGGAATTCGGTCTGCGGCTTCGCTTCGGCGAAGATCCGCGTTTGCGCCCGCTCCTTGGACCCCCTCCTGCGCGGTCGCGGCAAGCCACGTTCTCCGATCTCTGTCGCTCGTTGGTCCTGGAGTCCTACGGCCCGGCTGCGGTGCTGATCAACGCCAAACTCGAATGTCTGTTCTTTCAGGGCGCCACGGATCGATACCTCAAGGTCGCCTCCGGCCGCCCGTCGCGGGACGTCATCGGTATGGCGCGCGAGGGCGTGCAGGCGAAGCTGCGGGCCGCGATTCAGGGCGCGCTGCGGACCCGGGCGCGCTTCGTCTCATCAGTCGGACGGATCAAGAGCGAAGCCGGCCCGGTTTCGTTCACCGTCGTCGTCGCGCCGGTCTCGAACGCCGGCGAGGAGCTTCTGTTGGTGTGTTTCGTCGAGCGTCCGGCGACTGCGGCGGCGATGCCTGAAACGGATACGCCGACCAACACGTCCCGCGTCGCGGAGCTAGAACGCGAGTTCGAGGCGACCCGGGTTGAGTTGCAGACCGCCGTCCAAACGCTGGAGACCACGACCGCCGAGCAGGCGGTGATCTATGAGGAGGCCATTTCGGTCAACGAGGAGTATCAATCCAAGAACGAAGAGTTGATGGCCTCGAAGGAGGAATTGCAATCCCTCAACGAGGAGTTGAGCGCCCTCAACAGTCAGTTGCAGGAAACATTGGAGCGCCAGCGCACGACGGCCAACGATTTGCAGAACGTCCTCTATAGCACCGATGTCGCAACGATTTTTCTCGATACCCGATTCAATATCCGGTTCTTCACGCCCGCGACGAAAGCGCTGTTCAATGTCATTCCCGGCGACGTGGGGCGGCCGCTTACCGACCTGAAATCGCTTGCGCCCGACGTTGGCCTGCTGGCCGACGCCCGGACGGTTCTGGAGTCGCAGACGCCGATCGAGCGGGAAGTCGCGGGCCAGGACGGCGCGTGGTTCATGCGGCGAATTTTGCCGTACCGGACGCAGGACAAGAAGACCGAGGGAGTGGTCATCACGTTTGTCGACATCAGCGAGCGAAGGAGCACGGCGGAAGCGCTGAGCGCCGCCAAGCGCAAGGCGGAACTGGCGAGCACCGCCAAATCACGCTTTCTCGCCGCCGCTAGCCACGACCTTCGCCAACCCTTGCAAACGCTGTCGCTGCTCCAGGGGCTGCTCGCCAGCAAGGTGACGGGAGAGAAGGAGCAAAAGCTGGTCGGCCGGATGGAGGAAGCGCTCGGCGCTATGACCAACATGTTGAATACGCTGCTCGACATCAATCAAATCGAAGTCGGGGCAGTCAAGGTCGAAGCCGCCGACTTCCCCGCGAACGATCTGTTCGACCGTCTCAGAAGCGAACTGACCTATCATGCGCAATCCCAGGGGTTGGCGCTGAAAGTGATGCCTTGCAGGCTCGCCATTCGCAGCGATCCGCGATTGCTGGAGCAGATGGTGCGCAATCTGCTGTCGAACGCGCTTAAATACACGCCGCGCGGTCGCGTTCTGCTCGGCTGCCGCCGTCGGCCGGGAAAATTGCGCATCGAGATCTGGGATACAGGGCTCGGCATCCCGACGTCCGAACTCGAGGCGATCTTCGAGGAATATCATCAGGTCGACAATCCGGCGCGCGAGCGCAGCCGCGGCCTCGGACTGGGCCTCTCGATCGTCAAGAGCCTTTGCGACTTGTTGGGGCATCAGATTCGCGTACGCTCGCGGCCAGGCAAGGGTTCGGTCTTCTCGATCGAAGTCCCGCTGGCGTCAGGCGGCAAGGCGACGCAGACGTCGCCCGATCGCGCAATCACACCATCAACTGCGGCTCAGGCAGTGACGCCCTCGGCGACGATTCTGATCGTCGAGGACGACCCCGAGGTGCGGGAATATCTTGCGCTCTTCCTGAGCGAGCAGGGCTACAATATCTTGGCTGCGGTCGATGGTCCCGCCGCGCTGGCTTTGCTGGCCGACGCGGGACAGCGCCCCGATATCGTCGTCGCAGATTACAATCTGCCGAACGGCTTGACCGGGGTCGAAGTTTCGCAGCGATTGCGAGGGCGGCTCGATCTCAATATTCCGTTTGTCATTCTAACCGGGGACATCTCGACCAGCGCGCTTCGCGACATCGCGTTGCACGATTGCGTACAGTTCAGCAAGCCAGTGAAACTGCGCGAACTCACGCAGGCGATCGTGAAGCTTCTAGCCAAGGCGCCAGAGCCGCGGGCTGAGGCCCATCTTCGGGCCGGAAAGTTCCGGGTCTTCGTTGTCGATGACGATGTTCAGGTTCGCGGCGCCCTCAGCGCTGTTCTCGAAGATGAGGGCCACGCCGTCACGGCCTTTGGGAGCTGCGAAGCTTTTCTTGAGGCGTTTCATGGGGAGGAGGACGCGTGCCTGTTGATTGACGCCTATCTGCCGGGCATGTCGGGGCTGCAACTGCTGCGCAAGCTCCGCGCGGACGGGCGTCATTTGCCGACGATCATGATAACGGGCGACAGCGACGTGGGCATGGCGGTAGAGGCGATGAAAGCGGGCGCCATCGATTTCATCGAGAAGCCTATCGGTCGTGAGGAACTGGTCGCTGGCCTCAATCGGGCGCTGGAGCTCTCCCGCGACTCAGGCAAAGTCCTGGAACGGCGCGGGTCGGCGGCCGCTCATCTCGAGGGTCTCACGCCGCGCCAGCTGCAAGTCATGGAGATGGTGCTCGCCGGACAACCGAGCAAGAATATCGCGGCGGACCTCGGCATCAGTCAACGCACCGTCGAGAACCATCGGATGAGGATCATGAAGCGGACCGGATCCAAGTCCTTACCGGCGCTGGCGCGCTTGGCGCTGATCGCTGCGGGTGGAACGGCGCCCGCGCATCCCACGCCGACGGAACTTAAAACCGCCAAGCCGCAAGGCTGAGGATCGTCGTCGGCGAGTGCCGCGGCTTCAATGCGCCGGCTTTTCCGACATCCTTTGCCGCTAGGGTCCGGATGCATCGCCGGAGGTCTGCGCCGCCTCGCGCGCTTCCTGAATTGCGTCGATCAACCCTGTGCGGGTCGGCGGGCTGCGCCATTTCGTCCGCCCGTATGTCGACGCGGTCGCGGATGTGCGGACTGTCCCTCCGCAGTTCTTCCAAGAGCGCAATCGCCTTGGCCTACTTTTGCTCTGCGAGGAGCCCAAGTTTGAGGGTCAGCAGCCCGCGATGTCGGGCCAAGAGATCGTCGCGCCGCTGGGGGGCGAGAATCAGTACGACCAAATATAGCGAGGCGGCGGCGCGTGTCGAAGCCTTCGCGGCGCGGCGCGCGGAGGGCGAACCACTGTCGCGCATCGAGGGCGCGAGGGTTCTGGGGCCAGGAGGCGCGGCCGAGAGGCGACGCCGAAGCGGCCCCTTTCACGACGCTCTATACCGCCCAATGGACCGCCACGGCCGGCGCGTGGGCGCCGCGAACTGGACCGTGACCGATCCTAGCGAGCCCGCAAATTCCGTCCCCGGCGCAGACGACGTCGTCAGCATCGACAACAACGGCTCCTCGGGCTGCACCATCGCCTATAACTCGACCAGTACGATCACGGCTGTCAAGTCCGGCACGGTCGTGACGCTCGACTTGCAGTCCGGCTCGCTGATTGATCGTTTCGGCGGCACGGTTGACTTTGAACTGGACGTCGAGGCCAGCGCCACGCTCGCCGTCGGCGCGGGTTACAAGCTTTCGACAAGGGCTCGGCCTCGGGAACGCTGGCGGGCCGCGGCGCAATCGACCTGTTTGGCGACAACTACGCGATTGACACCAACCACGTCACTGTAAGCACGCTCGAGATCGTCTCCGGCTAACGGCTCTGCCGAGAAACTCGATCTCAACGGCAAAACACTGACGCTCACGGGAAACAACAACAATGGCAGCTTGTTGTTCGGAGGCGACAGCTCTCAGGACGCGATTGATATCTATAATGGTACGCTTGAGGACAACGGCGCTATCCTTCAAGTCGGTGACATCAGCCTGAGCGGCTTACTCAAGATCGGCGCTGGGGATACGTACCATATACAGGGTGCCGCTGAGCTCGGCGGCGTCGGCGCCGTGATCAACAACTTCGGCCTTTTCTCTGGTAACACTTTCCCCGGCGCGATCATGGTGTCAGGCAAGTGTTTCAAACGACGGACAAATCTTAGCCGGGTTCGGCTCGCTGATTTTCAGTACGGAGGTCTTAGGATCAGGCAGCGAGGTCATTGACCGCAATGCCTATCTACTGCTTGACCAGCAATCGACCGCTTCGCAGAAGTTGTTTTTTGACGGCTCCAACGCGCAGCTTGGTTTGGCCGACGCCGGCCAGTTCCAATCAAACATCTACGACTTCCGCGCGCAGACGAGCGAAGCCATCGACCTGATCGGCTCCGACGCGAACGCGACCAAGTCGTTCGCCAGCGTCTCCGGCGGCCTCATCGTCAACATCAGCGACGGCGGTAACAGCGCGTCGTTGCATTTCGCGGGCAGTTACACCCAGGGCGACTTCCAACTCAACGCGGGATCGAACAGCGAGTTGCTCACCTATTCGGGCTGACGTCGACATCGGCCTCGACGAGAGTCGAATTCAACGCGCCGCCTGGTTTCCCGTTCGGCGGCTAGGTTGTTCATGTTTGCCGCGAGGCGCTCCCGCCTTTCCCGCGCATCCGCCTTTAGCGCGCCCCCAGCCCATGCACACCAACTTGCGTCACGACCGTCGCCAAGTCCTCCGCCTTACGTCAGAAGGGGTCGACAACCCTGTCACCGCTGCTCTTTGCCGCACGATCGTTGCATCGTTGACTGCAACGGCCCTGAATTGCAATGGTCCGGATAGCGGAGGTTCGGACTCGCACGGCTTCTTTGATGATGAGACGGACTATATAGTTGAGACCGTTCTCTTGGACGTTGCCGAGGGAATAGCGCTTGACGGTTTGATCCGCGCACGGAAATCAAAGCGCAAGGAGCATCTTCGACCAAAGGCTCGAACTCTCCTGTTCGCATCAAACATGCCAGATCGCAAGGTGGGCACCGTGGGCGAGACGGCCCTCGCTAATGTTCTCGGTGATCGTCCGGAGTCGTACCGTCTTCAGCACGAAGCAGTGCCACGATTGCGGCCAGCAGTTCGATCACACGCTCTGCACCTTTCGGATCGCCGGTTCGTAGCGCGGAGGCAATTTCGCCAATTGGCTGGCTGGCAACAGCCGACTTTGGCTCGCCCCCGATTTTTATTTTCAGAACCATGCAAATTTGTCTAACACTCTCGCTTAACGTGCGGAACTCGCCTACGACGACCTTTGACGTGCCTGCGCCCGTCAACCCTCGAATTCCAGAGCTCGACTAGCGGATTTGCGGACTGCCGCCGCCGCGCAGTGCACCGCACAGCGGGAAGGACCCTGAGAAGATGGCGCGGGTTTGCGCCCGCTCACGACCCGCTCCGTTCGCTTGATGCGATTGCTGCCGCTGGCGTGGCTGTACAGGCCATCATCGTGACTGGCCGCATCTTTTGCTACGGGCGATATGCCCGCGTAGCGCTTGCCTGCGCGCGCCCTGCGGCATTGGCTGGATCAGCGCGATCCCGGGCCGAATGGGCTAGCCTGGGAATTTGCGTGATGGCGGGCCCCGTCTCGGTCGCGACGGGGACAGCCGATTTTGCAGAATGTGAGTTTGCCAGGGAGCTTTCGACATAGGCTGCTATGCGCGGGTTTGACCCTAGCGTTCGCCCAGGCGCTCACGCGCCATTTCAACTAAGACGGCCGGGTCAAACTCACTGGTTTCGGCCGCGGAACTGAATACTGCCCGCGCGGCGTCAGCTCTTGTGACAGTGTTCGACATCAGTTCCAAAAGCCACTCGACCGCCAGTCTCATGGCAGCCAGTTGAGCATTGTCGAAAAATTCTTGGGCCATTGCGACAGCTCCGCTGCCTCATTCGGGCGGGAGCGTGCTGTCTCTCAGGCGCCGGAGCCTCGGAGGTTTCATCGGCGCTACTCGTTGCATCGCACTTTGTATAGCCGGCGTCGAATCACGTTCGCTTTGCGTGACTAGCTAGGCTAGCGATCCAGCTCGGAAGGGCGTAGCGTCTCGCGAAATGTCGCATGGGCGTGCAGACAAAACACAACTCGGGAGTGAGGCATGTCGTCGAACGCCGCAAACAAGGTCTTCGCTGATCTTGCGTGGGAGAACAACTACGACAGCCTCGCAAATGAACCCGACGAGCTTTCTTTCCCTACCGACGTCTTCACTGGCTTCTATTAGGGCCCGAGAGGCGATGCCGAAACGGCCCCGTTGACGACGCTCTATACCGCCCAATGGACCGCCACGGCCGGCGCATGGGAGACTGCCTCCAACTGGACGGTGACTGATCCTGGCGAGCCCGCACATTCCGTACCCGGCACTGACGACGTCGTCAGCATCGATAACAACGGCTCCTCCGGCTACACCATCACCTATAACTCGACCAGTACGATCGCGGCGATCAAGTCCGGCACGGTCGTGACGCTCGACCTGCAGTCCGGCTCGCTGATTGATCGTTTCGGCGGCACGGTCGACTTTGAACTGGACGTCGAGGCCAGCGCCACGCTCGCAGTCGGCGAGGGTTACAAGCTTTACATCGACAAGGGCTCCGCCTCGGGAACGCTGGCGGGACGCGGCGCGATCGACCTGTTTGGCGGCAACTACACGATTGACACCAACCACGTCACTGTAAGCACGCTCGAGATCGTCTCCGGCACAACAACGATCGCCGAGAACCTCAGCTACAGCGGCGATTTTGTGCTCGACGGCAGCGCGAGTCGCCGCGCCTTGCTGAATCTGAGCGGCCACACTCTCAATCTCCGGGGAACCGCGACGCTCAACGGCGTGATCGGGGGCTTCGGAACTGTGAACGTCATCGGCTCCGCCGAACTCTTGAACGATGTCGATATCGGCGGCGGCCAACTCGTGGTGTTTGGCGGCGCCACGGTCACCCAGGACGGCAACAACGTGACGACCGGGTTCCCGTTTTCGCTGCTCATTGACGCCGGCGCGACCTACGATGTCGTGGCGACGGGGACACTCAGCAACACCTATATTCCCAACTACCCTGTGGTCGACAACAGCGGTTTGATGACGGTCAGAGGCGATTCCACGCTGACGCTCGATGCCGATTTCACAAACCGCGCGACCGCAACCCTAAGCGTCGCCGCCGGCAGTACAGCCTATCTGGCCAGCGGGACCGCCGAGTTGAACGGGACGCTCTCGGGTGCGGGAACCTTGCAGATTGGCGCGGGCGAAAACGCGTTCCTTTATACTGCGAAGCTCGATGTGGCGGAAGTCCTCATCAGCGGCGGCGTCACGAACCTGGAGACGAGTCTCAGCTATGACGGCTGGTTCCAGTTCGATGCTGGCGAGCTCGATCTCAACAGCAAGACGCTGACGCTGGCGAGCGCCAACAACGTGGTGGCCGGAACCGTCTTTCACGGCGCAATGGACGTGACCGGAACCCTGACTCAATTCAGCGGCACGCTCGGGAATGCGAGCGGCGCCGTCGCGATTTACGATAATGGGACCATCGATCAGAACGGAATTGTGACTCTGGACGGATTATTGGATATCGGCAGTGGCGGCGTCTACAATCTCGGCGTCGTCGAGGGCCGCAGCATTTTAAATGACAACATCGGGACAATCACGAACGCAGGAACGCTATTCGCCGGCGGCGACGACGTAATTATACAGGGAAATTTCACCTCGACGGGAACGGTGAGCGTGGGTGAAGATGATGCCCTAAACTTTCAGGGCCCCTTCACCACCACACTGAAGGGGCCAATCACAGGCGCAGGCACATTGTACTTGAACGGACCGACGGTAATCGACACTACCGATGTCACCGTCGCCGCGTTGGATTGCGCCGCTGTCATGACCTTCGAATCAGATGTGAGTTATGGCGGGGACTTCCTTCTTGGCTCATCTTATTTTGGCGGCACACTCAACATCGTGTCGGGAAAGACATTGATCCTATCCCACGACTCAGAAAACATGAATGTTCTTTATCGTGGCGACATCGACGGCGGAGGCACCCTGCGCATCAGCGGAAAGGCGACCATCGGCTCGTTGTCGACCGAGCTGTCGATAGGTTTGAACAAGGCGACCAACCTCGTCGACGCAGGCTCTATCGCTCAGTGGGAGGGCTCCCTCGAGCTCAATGGCTCGTTGACGGTCACCAGTGGGAGCTTCTACACGATCAACGTCGGCGGGGCTATCGGGGGCTCATCCGCGCTCATCTTCAACGCTGGCGAGTTCACCTTGGATAATTCGACAGCGGGCTTGAGCACGACAACAGTCTCCGGCAGTTTCACCAACACAGGTAAGATCATCGCCGAACGCGCCGGGCTGGTCTTCAATGGCGAGATACTCGGCGCGGGCAGCGAACTCATCGAGAACGCAGCCTATCTGCGACTCAACGGCCAATCGACCACCTCGCAGAAGGTAGTTTTTAGCAGCACCAGAAGCGCCGAGCTCGGATTGGGCGACGCCGGTCAGTTCCAATCGAGTATCTACCAATTTGGCGCCTCCGCAACCGAAGCGATCGACCTCATCGGCTTCGACTCCAACGCGACCAAATCGTTCGCCAACGTTTCCGGCGGCCTCATCGTCAACATCAGCGACGGCAGCCAAAGCGCATCGCTGCATTTCGTCGGCAGTTACACCCAGGGCGGCTTCCAACTCAACGCGGGCGCGGAGGGCGAGTTGCTCACCTATTCGAGCTGACGCTGGCCCATTCTCCGAAGCGAGGGTCAAGAGGATGGAACTTGGCGCAGCTCCTACCCACTAGGCTCCTGCTTGCGTCAACGAAATCGGCCGACATTTCGGCGTATGCGTCGGTTCTTTTTCCCAAGGATGGGAGGTTCTCGACGCAACCTCGGAGACCTTGATGACCGACCAGTCAACAGACAATGAGATTATAGCTACGCGCTTTGCAACGGAGGCGATGGCTCTGTTGCAGGACGCTAGCGAAAAGCTCGGCAAAGCGGCGCGCGCGCTCACGGACGAAGAGCGCCTCCACGCCCCTGCGATCTCGCCGGCCAATCAGCAAGCGATCTGGCGCTATCAGAAGGCGGCGAATTCGATCAATCGTGCACTGGAACATGGATGGTGGCCATCTTCTCCCTGCGCGGGCGGCGGCCTGACGTCCAACACCCGTCAGGCCGCATGCGTGGCGATGACCGATCCTTTTGCAGCGGCCTGGAGGACCTGCTAAGCGCCTTTCGAGAGCGGAGGGGCTCCGTCCGCAGACCAACAATCCTAGCGGGCGACCGAGCCGACTGGCACCAAGCCCGGCTCGAGTTGCTGCCGTGGAACTGGCGGACAACCGCTCCGGCCCGGAACGCCGCCTGACCGCGCCTTCGCCGGAAGCCTACTATGAAGATCGGGCCCTGCTATTCTTGAGAGGAGAGCCACTCTCTGTAGTGCCTGTGCGCCCCGTTATCCAAGAGACCGCAATGACCCTCTGGGCAGAGACCGCCGACGTTCTCGATCGGAACGTTGACCCAGTTGGCCCGGTGATAAGCCGGGTGCGCAAGATTCCAGCGATGGTGAGAATGCCACCACCTACGGTGGACATGATGGTGCGAATATCGCCACCGATGGTGGACGTGATTGGTTGACGAACAGGTTAGGCCGATGTCCCCGTATGTGGTGCCGCCGAGCGGCCCCGGTTTATCATCAGTCCACATCATCCATGCATTAGGGCCGCCTACATAGTCGCCAGGTACGCGGGTGCATTCGCGCCTGGAGCCCGCCTGCGCGACTGTAGACGCCGTGAGGGTGGCGATAAAAATCGCGACAGCCAAGCGCATGAGCAACTCCGGAACGATGGCCATCGCTCGAGCGGTTACCGATCAAGTTGTACCGCCGTCATGGCGAGCGAAGCGAAGCCATCCACGTCTCCGCCGAGCCGAGCTTAACCGACTAGCCTACGATCTCGGCGCGTTGGATTGCTTCGCTTCGCTCGCAATGACGGGCCGATTCGGTCTGATCGGTATCTGCTTTAAACGAGCGGGAAACCGAACGGTTCCTCGTTGGCCGCTCGCTCGTCCGGCTACTTCGCGTCCGATTGCCCTTTGGCGAGGAATGACTGCGAGCGAAGATAAAAGAAGTCCTGAATATCAGTGGGGATGAAATGCCTGAACGGCGGCAGAACCGCGCATTCAATGACGTTCCTAACTCGCGCGCGGTAGACCAACTGGCGCGGCGTCCTGTTGCTGAGTGTTGCTTAGCGCGCGGAAGTGTGGGGCTGACGGTGCAGAGCGGGAGAATTTTCTCCCGCTCATTGGCGGAGACTAGACCATCCTGGGACGGCGGTCTGCCTTGTCAGCTTCTATAGCTTGCCGGATAAAGCCGGCGCTCTTTCCGGTGGCAATGCGGCACTCGCGATTCTCGGCGCTCTTTTCTTCCTCGATACGCCCCATCGCCAAAGACTCCGCCGCCATGACATAAACAAGTTCATCTGTTTCCATATTGTCACGTAGGTTATCTGACGCAGTTAGGTCGCGCGATGTCTTCAGCGCTTTCGTGGTCGCGTCAAACAACTTTCTATATGCCTCGTCCGTGCATTGCGCGTATCCGTAATTCACTACGCCATGCGCTTTCAGGGTATCGGTATAACGCTTGCGCTTAAAGCGCCCCAGCGCTCGGACCGCCGCCCATTCGTTTCCTTCCGGCGTCGCGCGCTGCAACGTTTCGTCTGCTAGAACGGCGTCGCCCGCCTTGTGGCGGAGGAAGACGTCGTTGACTTCGTAGTGGAGAGACGGCGAGAGGTACTTCGCGTAAGCGAGCGCTATAATTGGATGAGCCCAAATACCGCCGCCCCGGCCCATTTTTACGCAATACACCGAAAGTATGTCGCTTTTGGACAAAGTGCCGGATTTTCCGGAACTTTTCTCGGCGACGGTCGCGACAAACTTCATGGTGTTGCCGAGAGCACCCCAATCTGCCGGCTTATGGTTGACCGAAAATCCGCCGGCCTTGTGAATGTCATTCAAGCGCACGCGCCCGAGTTCATCCAACTCTATATTTCGACCTCTCAGCGAGAGGGAGTGTTTTGCTTTGCTCATAAATTCGTCTTCGGTGTGCGACCAAATGCCCACTGGACACCCTTGCACCACCCGGTAGTGTGCGTTCTTGTCAGGGAGGGCCGGCCAGATTGTTTTGGTCTTGGTTCTTGACTTTCGGAGGGCGCCGCTGTGAACGGCGCCCCTTCGATTCAACCGGGTCGCTCAGGGGTAGCAGAGTTTGCGCGCCTCGTCTCAACAAGTAATCTTTCTGTAAAGTTGTTTAGGTCGTCTGCATAAACAAATCTTTATATCGTAATGTCACGCCGCCAAATGCCGCTGCCAGCAGCCGAACGCTGGTCGCCTTGTGCATCGCGAGCCCCGCTAAGCGGAATGTCTGATCGCCGTTGCTCATGCGGCGGTGATCCTCGCGCCAGGACGCCTCTTGCGCATGTCTATATATCGTCACCGAGCGCCGAGAGTGACGCGATGACGACTGACGCCGGCGACTATCTGCCTGACCGACCCCTGTTGGCTTAACCGGCGTTGCGTCCCGCCGAGGGCGAACGCACCTGTTCAGGGGCCTCAGCCGCGCCTCCCGTGATTGGAAGCAACATCTCGCGCTGGCCATCGACCCTGCGTTTCGGCTTCTTTTTGCGAACCGCCTTCACGGCAACGTTCGCATCCCCGGTTTTTGCGCCGTTATGTGCAACAGCGCGTGGCGTTTGCCGCGCCTGGATTTCACGCATGATTGCGTCGGATTGCGCCTCGCTGGCGTTCAGGAAGAACCGAACCGGATCGGCAAGAAACACAGCTTGTTGCTCGCGCGTGAGTTCAGGCAACAAGTCGCCGTCGATGTTAAACAAGCTGCGGATGCGATTCATCAGCGCCAGCTTCTCCATGCGATTCACTCCCCAAATCGCCGCGACATCGTCCTGGGTCAGGGCATGGTCGAGCGCGCCGATAATCCGGCCATTCAGCGTCACGAGCTCGGCGTACTCCTCGTCGGCATTCCACGACGCTTCGACGATCCGAAACAGCTCCGCGTCCTCGTCGTAATAGTCCGCGAGTTCGGCCCTCATCGCCGTCCAAACGCCGAAGAACCCGACATGAATCACAGTCAGAGTTGGTTCGGGGCGGCCAAGGGCAAAAAAGTTGGTGGGAGGACTCATCAGTCAGCCCGCCTTGCGACCCGGTTTCGCAATGACGGCGGCCTTTTTCTCCGTCTTCCCGCCCGGAATTGGCAATAGCAATTCGCGCTGACCCTCGAACGCGCGGCTTCGGCTTCTTCGCTTTCGCGGCCTTCACAGGCTGGGCGTCGTTGGCGGGCGAGGTTTCGAGGCTGCGCTTCAGCGCCTCCATCAGATCGAAGGTCAAGCCCGGCGCCGCGGCCGGCTTGACAACGTTCGGCATGCCTTTGCGCTTGGTCTCCAGAAGTTCCACGACCGCCTGCTCGTATCGGTCTACGAAGCGGTCGGGGTCGAAGGAAGCGGCCTTGTTTTGCAAGATGTGCTCGGCAAGTTTCAGGAGCTCCGGTTCGATTTTGACGTCCGGAATGTCGTGGAAGTAGTCAGCAGGGGCTCGGAGCTCGTAGGGGTACCGCAACGTGATCCCGAGCATGCCTTTGTCCCAGGGTTGCAGCATGATCACATGCTCGCGGCTGGACAGCACGACGCGACCGAGCGCCGCCATCTTTTTACCGCGCATAGCCTCTCGGATCACTGCAAAAGCCTCAGCGCCAACCTTCTCGCTCGGCGCGATATAATAGGGGCTATCGAGGTAGCGTTCGTCGATCTCGGCGCGGGGGACGAAGGAGTCGATCTCAATTGTTTTCGCGCTTTCGATTTGAATCGACTTCAGCTCGTCATCCTCGACCATGATGAACTGGTTCTTTTCAAACTCGTAGCCCTTGCCCTTGTCCTTGGCGTCGACCGCTTCGCGAGTGCCCTCGTCGACGGATTGTTGGCGGATGCGATTGCCGGTCTTTTTATTGATCTGCCGGAACGTGATGCGCTCGCTTGGCGAGGTCGCCGGCCATAGCCCGATAGGACACGACACCAGGGCAAGCTTGATGTAGCCCTTCCACGACGGACGCGAAGCCGGCACGCGAAAACCTCCGTTGACTCAGAACGGGAGTCAAACCGATCCAATGATTCGGCCGCTGGTCGAATGAGTCAACACTCGGGTAAGGCGTCCGCCGAAATGCGGCCACATACCGACGGCCCCGCCGGTGCGCGGAAGAAGACGGCGGAGCAGTATTTCCCGATGTGGTTTTGTGAGTTACGTCGGCACGGGTGTATGTTCGCCGCTGTGCGTCGCTAACCGCTAACGGATGTGGGACCAAATGTGGGACCGACAAAGAGCCATTCTAGCAACAGATTGAACTGTATGGAAAATTTTAGTTGGTTTGGCTCCCCGAGTTGGACTTCGAACCAACGACCATTCGATTAACAGTCGAATGCTCTACCAGCTGAGCTATCGGGGAACGCCGGCCGGGCGCGTATAGCAGAAAATGCAGCGAAGAAAAGCGGCAATTTCTTCGCCTCACGCGGCCGCCGCCGCCAGCCCGCGCGAAAACAATCGCCTCGTGCGAGCGCCGTTCCGCCTAGCGAAAGGGAGCCGCGAAGCCATAGCGCCCCTCACGGGCGGAGGAATCCGGCTCGCGCGCCTCGGCGAACCTCGGCCGCTTACCGAAAGGGGTCTGACGAATTTTAACTGAGTTGACGAGAATCGTTGACCCTGCCGCGGGACCCCCCCGCAATCCCACAACATAGTCTTAAGCAGATGAAGTTACGCATGAGACGAACTGCTAGGGAAGCGTTCGCCATGCTCAGACCTTCGGAGGAAGCCGGTTTCCCGCCGCCCTTCGTCCTCCAGCGTTCGCCGACGCGCCATCTCGCCCTGACCGTGCTGTGGATCGGCGTCGCCTCGGCGCTGCTTTGGAGCGCGTTCAGCCTGATCGGCCGACCCAACGCGCCCGCGGCTTGCACCTGCCTCGCGCTCGGGGTCTGGGCGGCGCTGCGCGCGATCCACAACCTCCAGCTTTTCAAAGAGGACGACAATCTGCTGATCCTCGACGCCGCCGGCGTCTCGGCGCCGCGGCTGTTCGTCGGCACGCTGCCGTGGTCGGCGGTGCAAGGGGCGCTGTTCGGCGCGGCCGGCCAGGCGCAAGTGCTGCGGCTGTTCGCGGACGCGAAGGCGCTCGCCAAGCTGAAGTTTCGCGCGCTGTCGGACGTCAAATACGACCGCTTCGATCTCACCTTCAGCGTGTTCAAGCTGCGCAAATCGCTCGATCACGCGCCCCGCAGCGAGGTCGAGGCCGCAGCGCTCGCCTGCAACGCGTGGGTCGCCGCCGAGGCCGCGCGTTTCGCCGACGACGACCCCGCGATCGCCAAGGCGCGCCGCTTCGCCGCCACGACCCGCGCCATCACCGCGCCGGGCGTGGCCGCCAGCACGGCGCTGATCGCCGTACCGAGCGGCCTCGCCTTCGGCGCAGCGCTGGTCTGGGGGATCGCCGCCTTCCTCGGCCGCTGACGCCATCGACGGCGTGATCCCCCGCGAGCGACGAAGCGGGGAGAGGGAAGAGCCCGCGCGGCCGCGTTATGAACGCCCCTGCAACAAGGCGCGCACCCGCGGCATGACTTCGCGCGCATAAAGCTCGATGCAGGTCATCATGCGGGCGTGCGAAAGCCCGCCGGCGCTGTATTTGAGATCGAAGCGCGATACCCCGAGGCCGTGCGCCGTCGCGGCGATCTTCTGCGCCACCGTCTCCGGCGAACCGACATAGAGCGACCCGACCGCGATCTCGCGCTCGTATTCGTCGCGCGCCATCGGCGGCCAGCCGCGCTCGGCGCCGATGCGGTCGCGCATCGCTTTGTAATCGGGAAAGAACTCTGCGCGCGCCGCCGCGTCGGTGGCCGCGACATAGCCCGGCGAATGCACGCCGATCTCCGGCGCCGCCACGCCCAACTGGCCGCAGGCGCGGCGGTAAAGGTCAGCGTAGGGTTTGAAGCGCATCGGTTCGCCGCCGATGATGGCGAGCATCAACGGCAACCCGTAGCGCGCCGCGCGGATGACCGACTCGGGCGAGCCGCCGACGCCGATCCAGGTCTTGATCGTGCCGCTCTCGGGGCGCGGGAAGACGCGCTGATCGACCAGCGGCGGCCGGAGCCGCCCGCTCCAGTTGACCTTCTCCTGACGCAGCAGCGCGACGAACAGATCGAGCTTCTGCTCGAACAGCTCTTCGTAAAGCGAGAGTTCGTAGCCGAACAGCGGGAACGATTCGGTGAACGAACCGCGCCCCATGATGACCTCGGCGCGGCCGTTGGAGACGGCGTCGACGGTCGAGAACCGCTGGTAGACGCGGATCGGGTCGTCCGAGGACAGCACCGTCACCGCCGAGCCGAGGCGGATGCGTTCGGTGCGCGTCGCGATCGCGGCGAGCACGACCTCCGGCGCGGAGACGGCGAAATCGGCGCGATGGTGCTCGCCGACGCCGATGAAATCGACCCCGAGCGCATCGGCGTGCACCGCCTGCGTGACCAGATTGCGCAGCACCTGCGCCTGCGGCAGGTCCCGCCCCTCGGCGTCGCGGGTGACGTCGCCGAAGGTGTCGAGGCCGAGTTCGATAGGCTTCTCAGTCATACGCCGTGCCATCCTTATGAACGAAGCGCCATCCGCCCTCGACCCGGCGCGCTTCGAGATCGTCGTCGGGATAGGTCCCGACGTCGCCGGGCGACCGGTCGCCGATTTCGACATAGACGACATCGCTGTCGGTCTCGTTGACGAGATGATGCGCGTCGCCGCTCCCGGCTTTGAACCCCGCGCACATGCCCGGCTGCAACGGCGTGCGCCCGGCGTCGGTGACGAGGGTCGGCCAGCCTTCGAGGATATAGACGAACTCGTCTTGCGCCGAATGGGCATGTCGCACCGCCGATTCGCCGCCAGGCTGGAGCGTCGTCAGGTTGACGCCGAAATTGACCAGACCGAAGGCGTCGCCGAGCGGGCGCTTGACTCGCCGGCTCATGCGCGAGGCGAACGGCTCGGGATAGTTCGTAGCTTTCGCGCGCGGCGCGACATCCGCGGCGCGCAGCGCGACCGGGCGAGGTTCGGGCATAGGGGCCTCCTGGCCGGCCGCCTTTGCCACGGCGCGCGGTCGGCGTCGAGCGTTCCGCGCGCGCTAGAAACGCAACGCCCGCTCCGGCGTACATCTCCCGATGAGCGCCTCACCGAGCGCGATCAGATTGCCGGCGAGCCGGCGCCGTCTTGGCGCCGAACGCGGGGCTTTGCACAGGTTCGAGCCGAGATCGGTCGCGATCCGACGGACGAAATCGCGGGGCGTCATCGTGCGGCGCTTCAGCAGGTAGAGCGGGTTGGCGATCTGCGCATAGCCGAGCCGGCGGTCCGCCATTCGCCCCGCCCCGACCCCGAGATGCACGCCGACGGACGCGCCGAGCCGCAATTGCCTGCCGCCGCCGCGGGCGACGCGCGCGGCGAAATCGCGGTCCTCCAGCCAGCCGTATAGCGGCAGGCGCTCGTCGAAGCGCAGGTCGCCGAGAGCGGCGCGGCGGAACGCCATGTTGCAGCCGTAGGGCGAGACATCGTCCTCGACCCAGTCGGCCGGCGCCGCCGAGGCCACCAGCGCGAGGCCCGCCTCCGCGTCGATCTCGCCGCCGCCGACGCCGTTCGCGACGACGTGACCGGTGACGCAGACGACGTCGTCAGCGCGATCGAAGGCGGCGACGGCGCGTTGCAGCCACTGCGGATGCGGCAGAAAATCGTCGTCGAAGAATGCAATGACTTCCGTTCCCGCCGGCAGGCGGTCGAGGATGGCGTTGCGCTGGCGCGTCAGTCCGGCCGCGCTCGCGATCAGTACGAGATCGGGCGCGTCGCCGAGTCCGGCGATGTCGTCCGGCTCGACGTAGGCGATGAGGATGTAGGCCGGGCGCAGCGTCTGCCGGCGCAGCCGTTCGACGACGCGCCGCACATGCTCGGGCCGGCCGCGCGTGGCGACGCCGACCGTCACCCGCCGTGAAAAAGCCGGCGCCCATACGTCATAGGCCCGCGCCGTCGCAACAACCGCCATCGTCACCCTCGGGAAAGCGGACGCGGAGCTTACAGAACGGTTCGATAACGCCGGGTTGACGATCAGAACGCGACGCGATCGCCGCCCTTCAAGGACAGGATCTCGCGCGCCTCGTCCGGGGTTGCGACCGCTAACCCGAACTCCTCGACCAGCCGCCGCGCCTTGGCGACCTGCTCGGCGTTCGACTTGGCGAGCTGGCCAGGCCCGATCCACAAGGAATCCTCGAGCCCGACGCGGATGTTGCCGCCGAGCGCCAGCGCCTGCGCGGCGATCGTCATCTGATTGCGCCCCGCGCCCAGCACCGACCAGTGGTAGTCCGCGCCGAACAGCCGATCCGCCGTGCGCCGCATGTGCATGACGTCCTCGGGATGGCCGCCGATGCCGCCGAGAATGCCGAACACGCTCTGCACGAAGATCGGCGGCTTCACCAACCCGCGCTCGACGAAATGCGCCAGCGTGTAGAGATGGCCGATGTCGTAGCACTCGATCTCGAACCGCGTGCCGTTGTCGGCGCAGGTCGTGAGAATCTGCTCGATGTCGGCGAAGGTGTTCTTGAAGATGCGGTCGCGCGAGCCCTCCAGATAAGGCCGCTCCCAGTCGTGCTTGAAGTCCTTGAAGCGCGCCAGCATGGGATAGAGCCCGAAATTCATCGAACCCATGTTGAGCGAGGCGACCTCCGGCTTGAACTCGGCGACCGGCTTGAGGCGCTCCTCGATCGTCATGTTCGCGGCGCCGCCGGTGGTGATGTTGACCACGCAGTTCGTGCGCTGCTTGATGACCTTCAAGAACGGCGCGAACCGCTCCGGCGACTGGTCGGGACGGCCGTCGGCGGGGTCGCGCGCGTGCAGATGCACGATCGCCGCGCCCGCCTCCGCCGCGCCGATTGCCGCCTCCGCGATCTCCTGCGCGGAGATCGGCAGATGCGGCGACATGCTCGGCGTGTGAATCGAGCCGGTGACGGCGCAGGTGATGACGACTTTGCGCGGGCTCATGCGGACGCCTCTCTCCGAGGCCGGCCTCTCCTTGGGCCGGCGCCGTGCGAAAGAGCGCAAATTGTCGCAAATGACAAGCGCGAGGCGATTCCGCAAACGCCGCCAATTGACAGGCGATTCGTCTTACCCCATACGCAAGGCGCAAAGTTCGCGTACGCAACGCCGACCGTCGCTACGAAGCAACTACGCGCGTCATGCCAACCTACCCTATGCTCATCTAGGACGTGGAATGCAATGACCGATCCAGTCCTTGCCGATATACAACAGAAATTAGCGAACCTTGCGGCGCGAACGCAACTTATCGAACAATATTCCGCCGAAACCCGCCGTCTGGTCGGCCCCTGGGCGGTCACGCTCGCCGACGGCAAGCTGCTGGTGCATACCCTGCACAGTCTATTGATGGTCGTCGACTCGACCGATCTTATCATTACGCCGCAGCTCGTCGTCTATCGGCAATGGGAGCCGGAATTGACGCAACTGATTTGGAACAGTTGCAGCAGCGACACCGTATTCGTCGACGTCGGCGCCAATATCGGTTATTTCACGCTGCTCGCGGGGTCGAAGATTCACGCCGGCGGCTCCGGACGGGTCATCGCCGTCGAGCCCAATCCGGAATGCTGCGCGCTGATCGAGCGCAACCTCGTCATCAACTGGTCGATGTGCGACATCGCACTGCACAAGGTCGCCGTCGGCGCGGAGAAAGGCGAAGTCTGGCTCGCGAGCCCAGCCGATCGCGCCGCCAATGCGCATCTCTCCTCCGGCGGCGGCGAAGAAAACGGCGAGCGCAAGTTCCGCGTGCCCTTGGCGCCGCTGGATGCGCTCGTTCCCGACGGGCTCAAGGTCGACATCCTCAAGATCGACGTTGAAGGGCACGAGCTTTCGGTATTCCACGGCGCGCACCGGATCATCGCACAATCGCCCGCGATCAAGATCGTCATGGAATGGTCGCAGAAACAGATGCAGGACGCCGGCGTCTCCGTCGCCGCCCTGCAAGACAAGCTGAAGAGCCTCGGCCTCGTCGCGCGCCGGCTGCCGACGTCGAAGACGTTGCACGACATCACGCCGCAGAATTCGCCGCAAATCCCGTTCGACGAATTGTCGCGGCTGCCCTACGACAATATCCTGCTGACGAAGGGCGCGTGACGCCGTTCGTCGTGGGAGGTCGGATTTATGGCGCGTATCAAGGTGGCGGTGATCGGCGTCGGCAAGATCGCGCAGGACCAGCATTTGCCGGTGATCGCCGGGAACAGCAATTTCGAGCTTGTCGGCGTCGTCAGCCAGCGCGGCGTTTCCGCCAAGGGCGTCCCGACCTTTCCGACCGCCGCCGCGCTTTACGCCGCCGCCGCCGTTGACGCCGTGGCGATCTGCACGCCGCCGCATGTGCGCCACGCCATTGCCCGCGAAGCTCTGGCCGCCGGCAAGCACGTGATGCTGGAGAAACCGCCGGCCGCCACGATTGCCGAGATGCGCGATCTCGACGAAGCCGCACGCGCCGCCAAACGAGTGATCTTCGCCACTTGGCACTCACACTACAACGCGGCGGTCGACGAGGCGAAGGCGCGGCTCGCCGGCCAGCGGCTGAAGCGGCTCGCGATCGAGTGGAAAGAGGACGTCAGGCGCTGGCATCCGGGCCAGGACTGGATCTGGGACGCCGGCAATTTCGGCGTGTTCGATCCCGGCATCAACGCGCTGTCGATCCTCACCAAGATCGCCCCGGCGGCGATGTTCGTGAAATCGGCCAAGCTCGTTCTATCCCGAGAACCGCGACACGCCGATCGCCGCCTCGCTCGTGTTCTCGACGCTCGCCGCGTCGCCGAACGCCGCGCTGAGCGCCGAGTTCGACTGGCGCCAGGAAGGCGACCAGAGCTGGAACATCGACATCGAAACCGAGGCCGGCGAGACGTTGCGTCTGACCCACGGCGGTTCTCGGCTATTCGTCGACGGCAAACCGGAGGTCGAAGCGCCGATGCGGGAATACGAAGGCATCTACGCGCATTTCGCCGAGTTGTTGCGAAAAGGCGAAAGCGACATGGACGCAAGCCCGTTCCAGTTGGTTGGCGACGCCTTCCTCGTCGGCTCGCGCCGGACGGTCGCGCCGTTTCATTGGTGAGCGTCGAGATTCACGGCTATGCGATCGTCTCGGCCGACGACCACATCGCCGATGCGACCGGCGCGATGCCCGCGTCGCTGCGCAACGACGCCGATTGGGCCTACTTCCAGGCCGAACTCGACCGCGCCGATTGGGTGGCGATCGGTCGCTTGAGTCACGAAGCGACGCCGAACCCGCGCGGCCGGCGCCGGCTGATTGTCTCGGGCCATGCCGATGGCGTCGAGCGGCGCGAGGACGGCGTGTGGTGGCGGCCGGCAACGGCGCCGTTTGAGGACGTCGCCACGCAACTGATGCCGGATGGCGGAAGGCTCGCGGTGCCCGGCGGACAGGGCGTGTTCGAGTTGTTCCTTGGCGTCGGCTACACGGCGTTTCATCTCGCCCGCGCGGAGACTGTCAAGCTGCCCGGCGGCCGCGGCCTGTTCTCCTCGACCGAGAACGGCGAACCGGCCGATGCGACGCTGCAGCGCTTCGGGCTCAAGGCGGGGGCGACGCGATGGCTGGACGAGGCGGCGCGGGTGTCGCTGACGGTCTATCGGCCGACGTGAGCGCACGCCGGTTGCTATCGTCTTTGCGAGCGAAGCGAAGCAATCCACGGCGCCGCGCCTGCAACTATACCCTGTCGACAGACGATCTCTCGTAGCTGGATGGCTTCGCTTCGCTCGCCATGACGAATTGCTCAAAATAACAACGGCGCGTTGTCGACGACCTCCTTCATCACGAAGAACGTCCGCGTCTGCCGGACGCCCGGCAAGGCGATCAGCTGCGCGCCGTGCAGCGCGTTGAAATCGGCGATGTCGCGCACCCTGATCTTCAGGAAATAGTCAAAGTCGCCGGCCACCAGATGGCAGTCGAGCACGACGCCTAGCCCGACTTCGCGGATTGGGGTAGTTTTCGACTTTCTCGGCCAAGGAGATCAATACCTTGACCTAAGAGGTCTTCACTACAGGGAGGTCAGCGAGGCAGCGCGGCAGCGGCGATTTTGGGGGGCGGTTGAGCCGGCAAGGCGAGGTTCATCCGGTCGATCAGGAGCCGTAGATCGCGTTCGGGTTCGGTATAGCGGGTCAGCACAATTTCGCGCCCGTCGGTGGTTGGCAAATGCACGTCGATCATCTGAACGCCGGCGAACTTCGCCAGGGCGCTGCGGGCGGTCAGGCCCGGCGCGAGGCCGTGCAGGCGGCGGGTGAGCGTGATCTGAAGACAATAGGCGAGGAAGGCGATGAAGATGTGCGCCTCGATCCGCTTCTCGTCCTGATGAAAGATCGGACGAATGGCCAGATCGCCCTTCAGCGTCTTGAACGCCTCCTCCACCGCGACGAGCTGAACGTAGTATTGCCAGAGAAGCGCGGGATCGCTCTCGGTCAGATTGGTGCGCAACAGATAGCGGCCCTCGCGGCGTCTGACGGCTCGCAGCTTGTGGCGATCGAGCGCGAAGCTCAGCGCACCGGTCTTCTTGTCGACTTCCGTTCTGACCAGGCGCCAGGCGGAAGGCGCCTTCGAGCGCGCCGCGCCAAGCTTCATCAGCCGCTCTTGCAGCGTCACCTCCATGAGAGAGAGCTTCTTCAATCTCGCCCACAGCCATTTCAGCTGCCGGCGTCGCATCGCTCGCTCCTTGGCTACGCGGTCGGCGCTTTGCGCGAAGACGTAGAGTTCGTCGTCTTGCGACAACAGCTTGACGTCGACGCCCTCCCGCGCCTTGCGCCACGGCTTATCGATGAGATGCTTTTCGAGCCGGTTGAGGCGACCTTTTGGCGTTCCCACGAGATAGCTGACCGGCGGATCGCTGGCGCGCATTTCGGCCAGAACCGCTTCGGTGGGCACGCCGCGATCCATCACCCAAACCCGCCGCGCCTTGCCGTATTGGCTTTCGATCTTGGCCAGGAACGCGCGCAGGGTTTTGCTGTCGGCGGTGTTGCCGGGCAGAACCTCGTAGGCCAGCGGCAACCCCTCGGGCGTGACGACGAGCGCGATGACGACTTGCGGGCAATCCGGCCGCTTGTCGCGGCTGTAGCCGTGGCGACGCTTGGAGCCTTCGGGCAGATCGGCGGCGTTGACCTCGAAATACGTGCTTGTCAGATCATACAGCAACACGTCGAACGAGGCGTTGAACAGATCGCGCCAGCGCTGCGTCAGATGCGAGAACAGCGCCTGTTTGTGGGCGAGCAGCAGGTCGTGGCAGGCGTAGAGTTTATGAGCCTCCGCCAGGCCGAAGTCGGACCCCAGCAGATCGGCCATCGCGCTGTCGAGGAACCACTGGCGATGCAGCCGCCACTCGCTACCGGGCGAGATGAGCCGGTAGGTCGCCAGCACTTGCAGCACATGATCCCAGCGCGTGCCCTTGCGGCTTTTCGGCAATCGCTCGGCCCAGAACCGATCGAGCCGCAACTCCCGCCACAGCAGGCCCGCCAGCCAACAGGCGCCCCACTGGCGCGGGCGGCAGAGCCGCATTTCGCTCAGACGCAGCCGGATGACATCGTCGCCGGCTGGAGCTTCGCAACGATCTTCGGGAAACAGGGCGAGCGTTCGCGCGCGGCCGGCCTCCTCGTCGAACACCTCGACGGCCCTGCGCCACGCCTCGGCCTGAGAGGAATTGATCTCGCCAAGATAGAGCACGTGACGCTGCGCCACGCGACCACCATCGACACGCCGGTTCTCGACGACGCTCCAATAGAGGTGTGTCTTCCCGTTCTTCCGCCGCTCGGTCTTTCGCAGGAACATGGCGAAGCGATTCTGCCACGACCGTGCGATTCTAGGAATCCTGTGCGAGATTAGTTGGTCTTCACTACAGCCGTTTTTCGCCCCGTTTGCGAAACCCGCATCAACCAACTCAAATACTTACAGCTCGCAAAAACCCGCAAAATGGGCTTATCCACAGGCGAATCCGCGAAGTCGGGCTAGCTTTTTCACCGCCGCCTCGAACAGCGAGAAACTGTCCGGCGTCGAGCGGTCGAGCACGACGCCGACCATGACCAGCGTCGCGCGCGCCACCTTGTGCGGCGCGATCTCGGCGCGCACGCCTTTGACATAGCCGTCCTTGAACAACCGCTGCGTGCGCCGGTGGCAGGTCGCCGCGCTCAGATGAACCTTCGCCGCAAGTTCGGCGTTGGCGACGCGGCCGTCGCGCTGCAACGCCTGCAGAATCCGCAGATCGGCGCGATCAAGCGCTTTGCGGCTGGAAGATTCTTTCATTTTCTGGGACGAAATTGATCGTTTCATATCATAAACCCCGCCCGATTAGGCGGCAGGCGTCATAACACGGCTGGGAATTGAAAGCACATTTCTCACCAGTGGTGATAGAGTTTTCGTCGATTTCAGGAGGCGTGCTTTGCTCAAGCTCAACAAATTTCCCCGCTATCCGCTCACCTTCGGTCCGACGCCCATCGAGCCGCTGCCTCGTCTCAGCCAGGCGCTCGGCGGAAAGGTCGAAATCTGGGCCAAGCGCGACGATTGCAATTCCGGCCTCGCGCTCGGCGGCAACAAGCTGCGCAAGCTCGAATATATCTTGCCTGACGCGATCGCCTCCGGCGCCGACACGCTGGTGTCGATTGGCGGCGTCCAATCCAACCACACCCGCCAGGTCGCCGCCGTCGCGGCGAAGATCGGCATGAACTGCGTGGTCGTGCAGGAAAGCTGGGTTCCTCACGAGGACGCGGTCTATGATCGCGTCGGCAACATCCTGCTGACGCGCTTGATGGGCGCCGACAGCCGCATTGTTTCCGACGGCTTCGACATCGGCATCCGCAAGAGTTGGAGCGATGCGATCGAGAGCGTGCGCGCCGCCGGCGGCAAGCCCTACGGCATTCCCGCCGGCGCGTCGGTGCATAAGTACGGCGGCCTCGGCTATGTCGGCTTCGCTGAGGAGACGCGGGCGCAGGAAGAACGCCTCGGCTTCAAGTTCGACTATATCGTGGTTTGCGTCGTCACCGGTTCGACGCATGGCGGCATGATCGTTGGTTTCGCCGCCGACGACCGCGCCGCGCGCGTCATCGGCGTCGACGCCTCGGGAACGCCGGCGCCGACGCGCGCGCAGGTCCGCGAGATCGTCGACAACACCGCCGAGTTGGTGGAGCTTGGCCGCAGCGTCCGCGACGACGAGATCGTCATCCTCAACGACTACGCCTATCCCGCCTATGGCGTGCCGAGCGCCGAGACCAGCGAAGCGATCCGCCTCGCCGCGCGCACCGAGGCGATGATCACCGACCCGGTCTACGAGGGCAAGTCGACGCAGGCGCTGATCGATCTGACGCGGAAGGGCTACTTCCCCGCCGGCTCGCGCGTGCTCTACGCCCATCTCGGCGGCGCGCCGGCGTTGAACGGCTACGCCTACACCTATCGTAACGGATAGGCTTCACCCGCCGCAATTCGACGGCGCGCGCCGCCCGGCGAAACGGTCCGCGATCCACGCCACCGCGGCGTCAGAGGCTTTGAAGGCGACGAAGCCGTGGCCGGTTTTCGGCACCGGATCGAACTCGACGGCGCTGCCGTTGGCGCAGAGCCGGCGGACGTAGGCCTCGGTCACGCGCGGCAGCACCAGCGTGTCGGTGGTCCCTTGGGCGATAAACACCGGGATGTCTGCAGGGAGTTCGCCCGGCGTGTTTTGCTTGAGCAGCGACGCCCAGGGTTCGGTCGAGGCGAAGTTGTCGCTCTTCAGAAACGCCTGCGCCAGCGGCCTTTCGGTTCGCCTGCGCAGGAAAATGTCGAAGATCGATTCGATGCACTCGCTGGCGAGCCGATCCACCACGGGGATGGCCGACGGATCGAGCACGGCGTCGGTTGGCGCGTCAAAGACGCGCTGCCAGGACCACAACGTCATCGCCGTGAGATTGCGGCCGCCGTTGGTGTCGAGATCGGCCTTCATCAGCGTCGCGAGCTCGGTCGCCGGCGCCGCCGCGGCGACGCCGAGAAGTTGCAGGTCCGGCGCGTACTTATGGGCCAGCAGTCCGGTGAACAGCGCGGCCTGACCGCCCTGCGAATGGCCCCAGACGACGAAACGCGCGCCCGCGCCGACGCCGGCGATCTGCCGCGCGGCGCGCACCGAGTCGAGCACAGCCCGCCCCTCGCTGTCGCCGACAAGATAAGGGTGCGTCTCCGGCGTGCCGAGGCCGGGGTAGTCGGTCGCCGCGACGACATAGCCGCGCGCCAGCATCAGGTGCAGTCCGGCGATCATCTGGAACCGTTTGCGCGCCAGCGACGGCGCGCAGCGCGGCACGACCCCGGTCGTCGGATGCGCCCAGGCCACCACGGGACGCGGCCCGGCCGCCGGCCCCGGCGGCGCGATCACCATGCCGGAGACCGTGATCGGCTCGCCGTGCAAGCCGGTCGATTGGTAGTCGATCTTGTAAGCCGTCGCGCCGTCGGGGGCGCCCGGCAAGACCTGCGCCTGCAACAGCCGGCCCGCGCCGTCGTTCTGCGCCTGCGCCGCCGGCGCGCCGCCCGCCAGCACGGCCAAGACAAGGCCGCCCGCTTCTCGTCGGAACCCTTGAACAAGACGCGCGACGGAACTTCGCCATCGCCCCACGTAAGGCCGCATCGTTCTGCCCCCTGTGCTGCGATGTAGCGTAACGCCTTGGACCTCTGTCGAAAAGGGGGAGAGAAAGCGGCGTCTTCTCAACCCCGCCCGACGAACGGCATCTTGGTCGCCATGATCGTCATGTTGAGGATGTTGGTCGAAAGCGGCAGGCTCGCCATGTGGACGACCGCGTCTCCGACCTGATTGACGTCCATCGTCGGCTCGACCGCGATGCGGCCGTCGGCCTGCGGAACGCCCTGGGTCATACGGTAGGCCATCTCGGTCAGTGCGTTGCCGATGTCGATCTGCCCGCAGGCGATGTCGAACGGCCGGCCGTCGAGCGCGATCGACTTGGTGAGGCCGGTGATCGCGTGCTTGGTCGCGGTGTATGGCGCGCTGTTGGGACGCGGCGTCGTCGCCGAGATCGAGCCGTTGTTGATGATGCGGCCGCCGCGCGGGCGCTGCTTCTTCATCAGGCGCATCGCCCCTTGCGCGCAGAGGAACGCGCCGGTCAGGTTGGCGTCGACCACCGCCTTCCATTGCTCGTAGGTCAATTCGTCCATCGGCACGGCGGGCGCGCCGACGCCGGCGTTGTTGAACAACAGATCGAGCCGCCCGAACGCCGCCTCGACCGCCGCGAACAACGCCTTCACCTGATCGGGATCGCCGATGTCGCACGGTTGCGCCAGCGCCCGCCGGCCCTTCGCCTCGATCTCGCGCGCCGTCGCCTGCAACGGCTCCGGGCGACGGCCGGTCACCGCGACATGCCATCCCGCCTCCGCCAGCTTCAGCGCCGACGCCTTGCCGATGCCGAGGCCGCCGCCAGTGACGAGCGCAAATTTATCCATCGACTCCCTCCCCTTTCCCCGACTTTAGCCGATCGGCGCGACGGGCGCGAGATCGCCTCTGCGGCGCCTAAGCTCCGGCGCCAGCCGCCAGACCGCCGCCGCCAGCACGAACAGGCCGCCGATGAACGTCGCCGGGCTCGGCTGCTCGGCGAACGCGAGCCACACCCACAGCGGCCCCATCACCACGTCGAGCATCGCGATCAGCGACGCCTCCGCCGCCGGCACGAATTGCGCGCCCTCCATGAACATGGCGAACGCCACCGTGATCGTCGTCACGCCGAACAGGAACAGATCGGCGAGATCGAACGCCGAAAAATGCAGGGTCTTCGCGAGACAGAAACCGAAGGCCGAGGACAGCAGCGCGGCGAGCGCGTTGATCGGCGCCACCGGAAGGTCCGGATTGGCGCGCTGCACGACGACGAGGCCCGCGAAGGCCGCCGTCATATAGAGCGAGAACAACTGGCCGATCAGGCGGCCGTGGCCAAGGCCGTCGGCGACCATGATGACGACCCCGATCATCGCAAAGCCGGCGGCGAGCATCGTTCGCCGCGACGGCCGCTCGCCGGTGAACACGAAGGCGAGCCCGGCGGCGATGAACGGCAGCGTCGCGTAGATCACCAGCACGTCGGCGACGGTCGTCATCAACAGCGCCGCGACATAGCCGGAGATCGCCGTCGCCGAGAGGCAGACGATGAGCGGCGCCTTCGACGACTTGAGACGGGCGAGTTCGAGCCGGCCGCGCCGCCAATCCGAGAACGCGACGAGGAGACCGCACACCCCGCCGAACCCGGCGCGGGCGAACAGGATCGAGCCGAAATCGAGATGCGGCACCGCGCGGGTGAACAGCCCGGCGAGGCTCCACATCACGGTGGCGATGAAGACAAAGAGAACGCCGCGCCGGTGAAGGGCGGTCGGGGGCGCCATGAACGACTCCGCGGGAGCGCGAGGACCGCCCCGCGCGCGTCGGATTCCCATATCCGCGCGGGCTCGGCAAGCCGTGCGCGGGGAATTGATCGCGCACGGCAAGATCAGCGATCTCTACGACGAGAGTCGACCTGGAGGTCGGCTCTTCCATGACGTTTGCAGCCTGTTCGGAAGCCGCGCTAACTACTGAACATCCATCGTGACGCGGATGTTTGATGTTCCTTGCAGACGTTTGCCGCCGCCGGCGATCGTGAATACAAATTCGTCCGGCCCTTTATATCCCGCGGGCGCCTTGTAGGTGACCTCGGGATAAACCGTCGAACCGTTGGTCGCCGCTCGGCCGTGTTTGGCCGGTTCCGAGATCGCTACCGAAGAAAATCCGGCGCCGGAGCTGGCGGTGGGCTTTATCGTGCAAGCGCCGCCTGACGAGACGGTCCCGGTGGTTGACGTGTCGGACCCGAAGAAGAACCGGTAGGGCGCTATTTTGCACGCCGCAAAACTGGGCGACGCAATTGTCGTCAGAGACAAAACAAGACAAAATATTGACTTCATTATTCGCCCCCCAGACAGCAATCATGGCAATTTGCAAGAACAAGGTAAAATTCCGCGTCTCGCACGTCAATATCAATTTGCAAGAACGTCGTGGATTTCAAAGCACTTGCTGTCGAGACCCAGGGCAACGAATCAGGTGCGTGGCGTTGTCGCTCCGCGAAGCACCGGGTCTCACGCCGCCTCCGTCGAAGGCGGGCGCCGGAAAGCAAGCCGCGGCTTTCGTCGCGCCTGCGCGGCGTGGCGCAGAGATTGCTACGCGGTCACGGAGCAGCGGCTGGAGTGCAATCCGATGTCCGAAGCGATACTTTCCGCCGCCCCGCGGCAAAAGAGCTCCGCGCTCGGCTCGCTGTTCAACCAGGTTGTCGCCGCGCTGATCCTCGGCGTCGTGCTCGGCGTCGTCGCGCCGAACTTCGCGGTGCAGCTCAAAATCCTCAGCGACGCCTTCCTGAAACTGATCACCATGATCGTCGCGCCGATCGTGTTCTGCGTGGTCGTGCATGGCATCGCCGGCGCCGGCGATCTCAAGAAGGTCGGCCGGGTCGGCGTGAAGGCGCTCGTCTATTTCGAGGCGATGACGACGCTGGCGCTCGGCCTCGGGTTGCTGATCGGCCTCGTGTTCGCGCCCGGCGCGGGCATGAACATCGACACCGCCAAGCTCGACGCGTCGAGCCTCAACGCCTACGCCGCCAACGCGCGCAACCTGCAAGGCGCTGGCGTCGGGTCGTTCCTCGTCAACATCATTCCGGCGACCGCCGTCGACGCCTTCGCGCGCAACGACGTGTTGCAGGTTTTGTTCTTCGCCGTGCTGTTCGGCGTCAGCCTGGCGCTGGTCGGCGGCGAGAAAGGCCGGCTGGTGACGGGCTTCATCGACGCCCTCGCCACCGTGCTGTTCCGAGCCATGGGGCTGATCGTCCGCACCGCGCCGCTCGGCGTGCTCGGCGCGATCGCCTTCACGGTCGGGCGCTACGGCGTCGGCTCGCTCGGCCAGCTCGTCACGCTGGTGGCGCTGTTCTATTTCGCGCGTCGCCTTGTTCGTCATCGTCGCGCTCGGCGTGGTCATGCGTCTGGCGGGCGTCAACATCTTCCGCTTTCTCGCCTATCTGCGCGAGGAATTGACGATCGTGCTGGCGACGGCGTCGTCCGACGCCGTGCTGCCGCAGATCATGCGCAAGCTCGAATATATGGGCGTTCACAAGTCGGTCGTCGGCCTCGTGGTGCCGACCGGCTATTCGTTCAACCTCGACGCGTTCTCGATCTATCTGACGCTCGCGGTCGTGTTTCTCGCGCAGGCGACCAACACGCCGCTGTCGCTCGGCCAGATGCTGCTGATCCTGGTCGTCTCGCTACTGACCTCGAAGGGCGCGCACGGCGTGCCGGGCTCGGCGATCGTCATCCTGGCGGCGACGCTGAAGGCGGTCCCCTCGATCCCGCCGGTCGGGTTGGTGCTGATTCTGTCGATCGACTGGTTCGTCGGCATGGCGCGCGCGCTCGGCAACCTGATCGGCAACTGCGTCGCCACCGTCGTGGTGGCTGCGTGGGAGGGCGATCTCGACCGCGAGCGGGTAACCGCGACGCTGGCCGATCCGGCTTCGGCCGCGGAGGCGGCGGTGACGGCGGCGGCATGAGGGCGGCTGCGTTGGGAGTGCTTCAATAAAGCGCTGTTCGCTCGCTTTGTGCCAGGCCCCGTCATGGCGAGCGCAGCGAAGCCATCCAGATGTTCCGAGATCGACGGTAATCCGGATAGGTCAGCCTCGGCGGCGCCGCTGGGTCGCTTCGCTTCGCTCGCGATGACGCCGGTTGAGCTTGATCGGAATCGGCTGAAGCATCTGCGTTCGCTCCCCAGGGACTTGCGAGAATGCAACTGAACGGGATTAGGCGTAAGCAGCCGACCACCTGAAGGCATAACTGAACCGGGCGGAAGTCACCTATGAGCAATTGGCGGAAGCCCACAAGCGCACGGATTTGAGGAAACTAAGGTCAGCATTGCGAACAAGTTGGCAAGGGCGACGTTGAGCGCCAACTTTGTCCTCGCGAGTTTTAGCGGCTATTTCCGAATACAGCCGTCCTTATCAAAGCACTGTACCTGCTTAATCCACCTATTTCTATTATAGGCCTCGTAACTACCTTCCACATTTACGATTTTCGGCAACGTTTTATTCGATACTAAACTCTTCGGCCATTGCCTGTCTATGATCGGGTTGAGATGAACTATCGCAATTTCAATTCTGATTTCGCTCTTGGGAATTAATTTTTCGCATGTGATCCGATATGCGGGCGCAAATGAGGGCTGCCCCGTCATTGGTGACATCGGTAGAACAACCTTTTTCTTTTTGACCTCTCCTTCAACACGAAATTCTATATCCTTGTCAGGCTTAGATACACATGAGGAATATTTATATTCTGTAACGGCTTTAGCTATCTCCAGATCCGTCGAGATTGTTAGATCAATGTTTGAATACGGGTAGTTCGTATCATTTTTTACCCGAACGATAGCCTCAGAATACCAATCATCCCAAATTATGTCATGGTTTAATTCACCTTGAATATAGGGATTAACATTTGCCTCTATATAGATAGGAAGTGGAGCCGCCCTAAATACAAGCCAACCTACTATAAGTATTGTGATTGAAGTGAGCATATTGCCAGAAACTCGTCGTAACATACCATACGATTTTGATATTATATACCAATCCCACGCAAACCAGATTGAGGCGAAAACGGCGACGGCCACGCCATACCAGAAAACACTTGGGCCGCCGAACATCATCGTCAGCCCCAGCCCATAAAACAGGGCTGGTAAGCCGATTTTAATTCCCCATTCTCGGAGAGAGTTCCCGTCGTCCATGCAATAATACCTTTCTCCGGATGCGAATTTGCGCAACCGGACTCCGGCTCAAAAGCATAGGAAAACACGCGACGCGCCGTCGCGGTCACTTACCATATCTCCCTGGGTCAGAGAGTGGGAGATGACCGTTGCCAACAACCTTTCGCATGACGTGTTGAGTGTGCATTTTTTCTTGCAAGTTTGGCTATCATCGGGAAGACTAGCGTCACGGTGCAGAAAATTCAACGAAAGGGACGAAGCGTGAGATACGTCGTGATCCCCTTTCTCATCGTTATATCTATATTTGTCGCTGCTACTTACTTGATTGGATCACTTCCGGTTCGGCCACCAAGCATACCAGAAACTAAACACGCCGAAGGCGAGTATCCCGATAGGAAGGACGTATCCGCGCTGAATATCCTCCGAAGAGGGCTCGGCCGTGAGGCCCAGTTTCTCAGTGACGAACACGACGAAGTTATCGCTGTCGGAACCATCTTCATTGCCCTATATACAATAGTTCTTGGCGTCGCCACTCAATCTATGGTGAGAGAAAGCCGAGAGGCAAGTAAAAGACAACTTAGAGCGTACGTCGGCATCGATAAAATCGAACTCGTTATCCCAAACGTTAGAAATAAATCGCACGTAATTCCTGACCCACTCCCAACGGGATATGCGTACGCTGACTACGCTCTCTTCAATCTCAAGAACTTTGGCCAGACTCCGGCCATAAAAACAAAAGTTGTCGTAAACTGGCAACCGACTATTTTCGGCTTCAGGTTGAAAGAAAACGAATTTGCTTTTGGGGACCTCGGAGACGAAGGAGAGTCGGCTTACGTCGTCGACCCCGGCGCCACCCAGTATGCTCTCATAAGTTTCGTTAAAACTGAATATCTAGCAAATATCAGAGATGCTATGGATAAAAAACTTTCTCTTCATTTTTATGGACGTGTTGATTATACAGATATATTCGGAGATAGGTGGAGTAGAGAGTTTTGTCTCATGTATGAGCCGTGGCTCATCGACGGGCGACGCTTCAATCCCTACGGACCCCGGAATCGAGAGACAAAGCAAGACAAATAGCGCGCGCTGCGCCCGACACCGACGCCGACTCCGATCATTCAACCCTCTCTAAATCTGGGGTCGGACGCGGCGCTCGGCTTGTGGCGGCTGCGCCATAATACCGCGCTTGTGGCACCGGCCGTTAGTGAGAATCGTGAACAAAAAAATAGTCAGAAACTGACGCCTAAGCGCCTGAAAAGCTTGCGACCTGGATTGACTGTGCAACTCTCTCGCGTATTTGCCGCCGGGAATGGTGAGCGCCTCCGGAACGTCCAGCCCGCCCGCCCTAAATCGCCTCCTCCGCCGGCGGCTCCTTGGCCTCGTGCTTGAGGATGACCGGCGTTTGCGCCAGCGCGAAAATCACCGTCAGCGGCAGGAAGCCGAACGACTTGAACGTCACCCAGGCCGCGGTCGTCTGCGTGCGCCACACCGCTTCGTTGACCACGGCGAGGAACAGGAAGAAGAACGCCCAGCGCCAGGTCAAAATGCGCCAGCCCGCCGGGTCCAACTGCAACGCCCCGTCGAACATGATCTGCAGGATCGGCCGGCGGAACGCCAGGCCGAAAAACAGCGCCGCCGAGAACAGGCAATAGAGCGCCGTCGGCTTGATCTTGATCAGCGTGTCGTTGTGAAAGATCAGCCCGAGCGAGCCGAAGATCACGACAATGACCGCCGTCACCACCGGCATCAGCGGCAACCGGCCGAGCTTGATATAGGAGACGGCCAGCGCGACGATCACGGCGACCATCATCGCCGCCGTCGCCGCGTAAATCTGGAACTTCCAGAACACCAGGAAGAACAGCGCCAGCGGCCCGAGCTCGAGCGCGAACTTGAGCTTCGGGTCCATCCGCGGTTTGGCCGTCATCGCGCTGCCCTCATAGACACGCGCGCGCCAGCGCCTGAAACGCCCGCGCCCGGTGCGAAAGCGCCAGCGAGCCGTCGGCGGGCAGTCCGTGCTTCTCCTGCGCCGTCATCTCGCCGAAGGTGCGCGCATGTCCGTCCGGGCGGAAGCAAGGATCGTAGCCGAAGCCGCGCGTCCCCCGCGGCGGAAACACCAGCTCGCCGTCGACTCGGGCCTCGAACGTCTCGACATGGCCGTCCGGCCAGGCGATCGCCAGCGCGCTGACGAAATAAGCGCGCCACGGCTTGGCCGTCCCCCGCGCCGTGAGTTCGGCCTCGATCCGCGCCATCGCCGGACCGAAATCCTTGCCGCCGCCGCCGGCCCAGCGCGCGGAATAGATGCCCGGCGCGCCGTCGAGGCCCTCGACGCAAATTCCGGAATCGTCCGAGATCGCCGGCAGCCCGCTGCGCTCGGTCGCCGCGCGCGCCTTGATCAGCGCGTTGGCGACGAACGTGTCGCCGGTCTCCTCCGGCTCGGGCAGGCCGAGCTCGCCCGCGCTGACCAGCGCGACGCCTCTCGGCTCCAGCAGGTCGCGCAACTCGGCGAGCTTGCCCTTGTTGTGGGTGGCCGCGACGGCGCTCCCCGCAAGCTTGCGATGCGCCGTCATGGGCTGACAACCTTGTAGCGCTGGCCGACCGGCGTCGGGCTGTCGTGATCGAGCCCGTTCAGCACGAGGAACACCTCGTAAGGGTCCTCGACGCCGGCGACCCGCCGCGCCAGCGCGGCGGCGTCGTCGCCGGGCTCGGCGGTCACGATATGGATGCGCGACTGTCGCGCCAGCGCGCTCTCCTCGCCGGTGATGCGGTGGAACGAGCGGATCGCCGCCATGAACCGCCCGTCGACCGCCGCGCTGAGCGTATGGGCGGCGAAGATCAGCCGGTAGATGCGTGAGCCGTTGCGAATCGCGGCGAGCCGGAACGTCCATTGATCGCCGTTGGCGATGGCGACGGCGGTCGGCAGATCGGTGTCCTTCAAGGTCTCGATCGAATTGGTCTGCACGCCCTCGATCCAGCCGGAGGCGAGCGCCTGTTCAAGCAACTCGACGCCTGTCGCGTCGATGCTGTCGAGCCGGAGCGCCTGCGTGCCCGCTTCGCCGACGCCGATCAGCGCCGACGTCTGGTTCTCCAGCGCAAACCCGTCCGGCGCGCGGAACGCGAAACCGAGTTTTGGGTGAAGAAAGACGTTCTGCAGCGCCAGCCCTTGCGCGGGGTTGTCGCCGAACGCCAGCCCGTCGATCGCCGACAGGTAGGAGTCCCGCGCGGCGTCGCCGATGCCTTTGGCCCCGATCAACTTGGCTTGGGCGACCGCCGCGGCGATGCGATCGGGCGTCGAGGGATGCGTCGCCATCATGTCCGGCCTGTCGCTGGCGCCCGAGCCGCCAGCGTGCAGCGCGCTCCATCGGCCCAGCTTGTCGAGGAACCGCGAGGCGGCGTAGGGGTCGAAGCCGGCCTTGGCGACGGTACGAATGCCGATCTTGTCCGCCTCGAACTCCTGCTCGCGCGAGAACCGGGCGACCGTCAGCTTGGTCCGGGCGACATATTCCTCGCCCTGATCGGGGCGCGCCAGCAATTGCGTCGACACGCGGCTGAACAGCTTGCCGCGGCGCTCCAGTTCGGCCCGCTGCGAAGCGTGACGGGCGGTGATGTGGGCGATCTCATGCGCCATCACCGCCGCCACCTCGGCTCCGTCGCCGGCGAGCCCGAGCAGGCCGCGGGTGACGAAAATGTCGCCGGAGGGCAGCGCGAATGCGTTGACCACAGGCGAATCGAGCAAGGTTACGCGGTAGGGTTCGGTCGGCGTCTCGCTTGCCTGGGCAAGCCGGGCGAGCAGGTTGTCGAGATAGGCCTTGACGGCGGGAGCGGAATATTCGCCGCCGAACGCCACCATCAATCGCCGCTTCTCGGGATCGACGGGCGGCTTCGGCGCCGCCGCCACAGGGACGGGCTTCGGCGCCGGCAGGATCTCCGGCTCGACGGTCGCGCATCCCGCGAGCACAAGCGCGAGACCGGCGCACGCCCACACGCGCGCGCGCCGCGCGCGCCGCGGCGCGACAGGTATTGGCGACAGCCCTCTCATCCGCCCCGACTCGTCTCCTTCACGCTCTCTTCAGGCTCGATCATCGAGGGATCGGCGATTTCGATCCGAGGGCCAAAACGAACGTCCAGCACGCCGCGCACAATCACTTTTCGGCCGACCAGCGTCTTCAAATCGACGCCGGCGCGCCGAAACGCCGGCGCCGATTTGCGCGCGACCAAGAAGGAGAACCCGCCGCGCGACGCAAAATCAAGATAAACTTTCGCGCGGCCCTCGCCAACCCTTCGCACAATTCCGGAAACGACGACGAAGCGCCCATCGGCCGCGCGCAGCGCCGCCGTGTCGACCGCCGCAAGAATGGCGCCGGCCTCGCCCCAAATCCCCTCCCCCGCCGCGCGCGCGGCGGCCTCCTTGTCCAGCCGCTCCGCTTCGCACGCGCGCGTTTCCGGCTCGGCCCTGACCTCGGCGAGACCGCCGACGAGCAGCGCGCTCGACACCGATTCGCCGTCGGGATCGACGAGATCGACGAGGCGGCGTCCCCAGCGATCCGGCGCGCCCGCCAGCGGGGCCACGCCGACGCGCTTGCCGGTCAGCGCCCTGAGCCAGCCTTCCGCGCTTGGCGCGAGCTTGAGGCCGCCAAATCGCGCCCGCTCGCCGCCCTCGAAGACGATTTCTCCACCCGGCGCGACCGATTGGACGAGCGCCGATTCGACGACCGGGCCACACGATTGGGCCGGCGTCACAGCGAGTGCGAGGAGGCAGAGGAGGTGCGCGCGCCGGAAAATCATGATAGCGTGGAGGCTCGGAAGCGCGACGTTATAGCGCGTCGCGCGGCCGTTGTGTGAGTCCCGGTAGCTCAGCAGGATAGAGCACAGGTTTCCTAAACCTGGGGTCAGGGGTTCGATTCCCTTCCGGGACGCCAATTTTTCGAATCGGATTTTCTAGAGATACGCTCCATCTGGCGCACCCGTGGCGTCAATTTGGCGGACGGCAATGGTCCAGTTTCGCCGCCTCGTCGTGGCCCAATATGCTCGTGACCTTGATCACATGAACCCCTGACGGCTTCCGATCGGGGCATCCCTGACCTCTCAAGGGCCAAACGCTACCGATTGTTTTTTATGGGGCGGCTATTCCGCTCCCCGCGGACGGGTTACAGTATTGGCGTCTTAACCGTCCGAACCGCCATGCCTGTGCTACTCGCCCTCGATCAGGGCACGACCTCCACCCGCGCCATCGTGTTCCGCGAGGATTTGTCGGTCGCGGCAATCGCGCAGCAGGAGTTCGGGCAAAGCTATCCCGCGCCCGGATGGGTCGAGCACGATCCCGAAGCGATCTGGCGAAGCTCGGTGGAGACGCTGCGCGAGGCGCTGACGCGCTCAGGCGCCAAAGCTTCCGAGGTCGCTGCAATCGGCATCGCCAATCAGCGGGAAACCACGGTGGTCTGGGAGCGCGCCACCGGACGCGTGATCGCCCCGGCGATCGTCTGGCAGGATCGGCGCACCGCGGAAACGTGCGCGCGCCTGCGCGGCGACGGCGCGGAGCGCGCCGTCGCCGCCAAGACCGGCCTCGTCATCGACCCCTATTTCTCAGCGACCAAAATCGCCTGGATTCTCGACAACGTGCCGGGCGCGCGCGCGCGGGCGGAGGCGGGAGGTCTGGCCTTTGGCACCATCGACAGCTTCCTCATCTGGCGGATGACCGACGGCGTCGTTCACGCGACCGACGCCACCAACGCGTCGCGCACGCTGCTGTTCGACATTCATCGCGGCGTCTGGGACGAAGAGCTCTGCCGGCTCATGCGCGTGCCGATGTCAATGCTGCCAAAAGTGCGCGATAGCGCCAGCGAGTTTGGCGAGACGACCTCCGACCTGCTCGGCGCGCCGATCGCCATCCGCGGCGTCGCCGGCGACCAGCAGGCGGCGACGGTCGGCCAGGCCTGCTTTGCGCCGGGGATGATGAAATCGACCTACGGCACCGGCTGTTTCGCGCTACTCAATATCGGCGAGACGCCGGTCGCCTCCCAGCATCGCCTGCTGACGACGATCGCCTATCAGCTCGGCGGCCGGCGCTGCTATGCGCTCGAGGGCGCCATCTTCGTCGCCGGCGCGGCGGTGCAATGGCTGCGCGACGGCCTCGGGATCATCGCCTCGGCCCCAGAGACCGGGGCGCTCGCCGCCGACGCCGATCCGGCGCAGGACGTCTATTTTGTGCCCGCCTTCGTCGGCTTCGGCGCGCCGCATTGGGACGCCGAAGCGCGCGGCGCGATCTTCGGCCTCACCCGCGGCACGACGCGCAAGGAGTTCGCGCGCGCCGCGCTGGAGAGCGTCGGCTATCAGACCCGCGATCTCATCGACGCGATGAAGGCGGATTGGCCGGGCGCCGGCGACACCGTGCTGCGCGTCGACGGCGGCATGGCGGCCTCGGACTGGACGATGCAGTTCCTCGCCGACATTCTCGACGCGCCCGTGGATCGGCCGAAGGTGATGGAGACGACAGCGCTCGGCGCCGCCTATCTCGCCGGCCTCGCGGCCGGCTTACTCGCGCCGCCGGCGGATTTCGCCAAACATTGGGCGCTTGACCGCCGCTTCACGCCGCGCCTCGACGCTTCAACGCGCGAGCGAAAGCAGAGCGGCTGGCGCCGCGCCGTCGCGCGCACCTTGTCCCGGTGACCGCCGCTATAGGCTCGTGTCAGCGGAGCGGACGATCACGCATCCGGTGATCTTCCAGCCGCCGTCCGCTTGGTGACCGAGCGTGTAAACCCCGCCCCAGACGACATTATCAGCGTCGAGGAATACGACGCCCTGTTCAATCTGATCGCCGTCGCGCGTTTGCTTGCCGAATTGCACGCTGCGGTGGCGATAGACCGGCGGATAGGTCTGTTTCACCATCGCCAGGAACGCATCGGCGCTCGGAAATTTGTCCTGCACGCCCGGCGCGGCGAAGGCGTAGGCGCCTTGCGCGTCGTCATGCGCGAAGGCGTCGAGCTGGCTGTTGATGATGGCTTGGACGTCCGGCGCCGGCGCGTCTTCAGCGCGGGCGAAACCGCCAAGGGCGAGGACAAAGAGGGCGAAAATCAGCCCGCGCATCGGCGTCTCCGCGATATCCGTGGAGCTTATACGGCGCCAGGGCCGTTGGAGTTTCGCGCGTTGCAGATATTTTTTGCTGACAATACGACTCTGAGCGCGAGCCGAGAACCCATTATAGAACGTCGACCGTCGCCGTACCCGACTTGTCCCAGAACGCCTACGCTTTCGTTTGCAGCAGCGGCGTTGCTCGGCGACCGGGGCAACCCCGGTCATGACGGATGGGGTTGCTAGACCCCCCCAAGCGGCGGCCTAACCTGACGCCGCCGGCGTCCGCGAAGCGGTCAGACGCTGGTCTCCGGCGCCTTGGCGAGCAGACAGCCCGACGTGCGCCACGCGCCGTCCTTCTGTTTGGCCAGCACGAACACCGCCGACCACACTTCATTATCCTGACCGACGATCGTCACGACGATGCCGATCTCGTCGCCGCGCCGCGCCGACTGACCGAAGTCGACGCTGCGGTGGCGGTAGATCGGGCCGTATTTAGACTTGACCGCGCCGATGAAGTTCGACGCGTTCTCGAACTGCGCCTGCACCTCGGGGGCGGCCAGCCGCCAAGCGCTCGCGGCGTCGTCGCGCTCGAATGCGTCGAGCTGGCTCTCGACGACCGCCTGGGCGTCGGCCGGCGTCGGATCATTGGCGAAGGCGCTCGGGGTCACGAGCGCGAAGCCAACTACAAATCCAAGATACCAGGACTTTGGGCTCGTCATGGCGCTCTCCGTCGAATTACAGAAACTTACGCAGCCGACGCTCCCCAGTTCCCAAACGGTAGAACCTTTTTTGGTTAATTTGCGTGGTCTTCGCCACATCTCAGAGCCGCGCGACCTCGCGGCGCGCACTCCCAGGAAGGACCGCCTCGCAGCTGCGTCAGGCCGGCGCGGCGGCCAATTTCGGCAGGCGCGGCCAGGCGATCAGGCTGAACATGAGCCCCAGCGGCGCCCAGCTCATCGGCATGTCGATCTTCTTCAGCTCCAGCATGAGGAACGGCATGGTGAAGGCGAGCAGCAGCGCAAGGATCTCGCCGACGTCGAGTTGTCCGGCGACGCGGTAACGCTCTACGAAATACCAGACGAGCGCCAGCGTCATCATCGGCATGTCGTAGTTGAACGCGTGCGGCGTCGCGAGAAACGTGCCGACGACGAGCAGCGCGGCTGCGCGCTCGCTCGGCCCGTCGCGATAGGCGCGCCAGACGACGATGCCGACCGGGATCGAAACCACGAGCTGCAAGCCCCAAGCGACCGAGCGCCACGCGCCGAGCATGATCGCGTTGGCGTAGATGGTCGGCATGTAGCCGACGACGGGATGAAAGCGGGTGGCGTATTCGAAGATCGAATGCAGCCACAGGCCCCACAGCGCGAAGCCGTAGACGTAGCTCGAAACGGCGACCCCGGCGAGGAAAGTCGCCGCGGCTGTCGTGATCGCGCGCCAGCCCCCCATCGCGACCAGCGCCACCGGGACCAAAACGCCAAGCTGCGGCTTGTAGACGAGCAATCCAAACAACACCCCGGCCAACGCGGGCCGTGTCGGCAGCAGCCGCAGGCCGCCGATCATTAGCGCGCCGGAGAGATAGCCGGTCTGGCCCGAGATCAGCGTGATTCCGGTCGCTGGCGCGACGATGGCGCCGAGCGCCCACCACCATTCCCGCCACCGTCCCGCGGTCATCGCAAGGAAATAGGCGGCGAAGGCGGGAATCATGAAGACGTAGAACGCCAGATGCAGCGGCAGTCGGCCGAGCGGCCCCAACAGCAGCAGAAAGCTCGGCGGATAGGGAAACGGATTGTAGCCGTTGGGATTCATGCCGAGCGTGATCTGGCGGGCATGCAGCGCGTCGGCGTCGAAATTGGTCGCCGCGTCGCCGCCGTGGGTAATGACGGCGGAGGTCCACAGCGCGAAGAAATCGCCGAAATGGTAGGTTTGTTTGCCTTCCAGGATGACTTTCGTCGCCATGAAGACATAGGCGAAGAACATGGCGGCGACGAACATCGCCATGAGTTCGACGCCCTTGCGCGGCAGCGCGAGGTCAAGGGGATGGAGCAGCCAGGCGGGAAATCTCCGGTCCGATCGCGGTCGCCATGTGGACGCTTGCAAACTCATGCTCGGCCCCTGCCCTCGCGCTTCTAGCGCGCACGGCAGGGAAGCAGAGTTTTCTTTCGATCGGCTAAACAGAAGCCTGAACGGATTATAGTAAAGCCGCTGTTAACGCAAGAATATCGCGAACCAGCGCTGACATCGATGTATTGCGAAAAGCGTAGGACAAATCCGCCCTTTTCGCGCAAACAATTCACGTCGCCGATGCGCGGAAAAGTGCGTGGAACATAGAGCGTTAAGGATCGGCTCCCTCCAAGCTTTAAAACACTCGCCCGAGGGAGCCGCTCATGAAAATATCGTGCTTAAAGCATAATTAACCTACGCCCAAACGTTTGACAGAGCAAGCCTAAACAAGAGATAGGTTGCGCAAATGCGCGGCTTCGTGCACACATGGTAAACGCGCCCGCCGCCCGCTATCCGCCGCGGCTTACGCAAACTCCATGATGACCGCATCGACCGCTAGGGAATCGCCGGGCTTGGCGAGGATCTTCTTGATCGTGACGTCGCGCTCGGCGAGCAGCACGTTCTCCATCTTCATCGCCTCCACCATGCAAAGCGGCTCGCCGGCCTTGACCTCCTGCCCCTCCTTGACGGCGATGCTCTTCACCAGCCCCGGCATCGGGCACAGCAGCGCGCGGGAATTGTCGGCGTCCTTGCGCTCCAGCATCAGGCCGGCGAATTCGGACTCGCGCCCGGTATAGACCCGAGCGGCGACCTGCGCGCCGGCGTGCGCGATTTCGAATCCGTTGAGGATCGGCCGCACCTGGGCCGACGCCGCCCGCTCGTCAATATCGCCTCGCCAGACCGGATGTCCGGGCGACCACGGCGAGTGGACGCGCAGACGTCGGCCGTCCTCGAACGCCACATCGATGCTGTCGCGCCGTGGCTCGACTTTCAGTTTGATCCGGGTCTCGCCCCAGGCGACGACGCGCTCGAGGTCGAAGGTCAGCGTCGACGCGGCGCGCAGTTGACCGGAAATCTCGCGTTTGCGCGTGTTCATTACGTGATCGATATGCGCGGCGATGGCGGCGATGACCCGCTCCGTGTCGCCCGCAGGAGGCTCCGCCACAAAACCGCCCGCGAATTCTTCGGCGATGAAGCCGGTCGACAGCCGCCCCTCGCGCCAGCGTGGATGGCGCATCAGCGCCGACAGGAACGGGATATTGTGCCGGATGCCCTCGATGTAGAACGCATCCAGGGCGTTGGCCTGCGCATCGATCGCGCGCTCGCGCGTCCCGGCGTGGGTGACGAGCTTGGCGATCATCGGATCGTAGTAGATCGAGATTTCGCCGCCTTCCTCGACGCCGGTGTCGTTGCGCACCGTCACGCCGTCCGCGACGCCCTCCGCCGGCGGCCGATAGCGGATGAGACGGCCGGTCGAAGGGAGAAACCCACGCGTAGGGTCCTCGGCGTAGACGCGCGACTCGACCGCCCAGCCGGTCAGTTTCACGTCGGCTTGGCGCAGGCGAAGCTTTTCGCCCGCGGCGACGCGGATCATCTCCTCGACGAGATCGACGCCAGTGATGAGTTCGGTCACCGGATGCTCGACCTGAAGCCGGGTGTTCATCTCCAGAAAAAAGAAGCTGCGGTCCTGGCCGGCGACGAACTCTACGGTGCCGGCGGAATCGTAGCCAACGGCTTTCGCCAGCGCGACCGCCTGCTCGCCCATCTTGCGGCGCGTCGCTTCGTCGAGCAGCGGCGACGGCGCCTCCTCGATCACCTTCTGGTTGCGGCGCTGGATCGAGCATTCGCGCTCGCCGAGATAGATGACGTTCCCGTGCTTGTCGCCGAGCACCTGGATCTCGACGTGGCGCGGGTTGACGATGAACTTCTCGACGAACACCCGATCGTCGCCAAAACTCGCCTTCGCCTCTGATTTGGCGCGGGCGAAGCCTTCGGCCACCTCCTTGCGCGAGTGGGCGATGCGCATGCCCTTGCCGCCGCCGCCGGCGCTGGCCTTTATCATCACGGGATAGCCGATCTCGTCGGCGATAACCGCGGCGTGCTCCGGGCTCTCGATCACGCCGAGGAAGCCGGGCACGGTCGAGACCCGCGCGGCGTTGGCGAATTTCTTCGATTCGATCTTGTCGCCCATCGCCTCGATGGCGTGCGGGTTCGGCCCGATGAACACCACGCCGGCGCCCTCCAGCGCCTGCGCGAAGGCCGCTCGTTCGGAGAGGAAGCCGTAGCCGGGATGCACGGCCTGCGCGCCGGTCTTGAGGCAGGCCTCGACGATCTTGTCGATGACGAGATAGGATTCCGCCGCCGGCGCAGGGCCAATGGCCACGGCCTCGTCCGCCATCTCGACATGCAGCGCGTCGGCGTCGGCCTCGGAATAGACGGCCACCGTCTTGATCCCCAGCCGTCGCGCGGTCTTCATCACCCGGCAGGCGATCTCGCCGCGGTTGGCGATCAGGATCTTGTCGAACATGGGCTCCCCCGGCCGGCCGGTCATTTCCTGGCTCGCGCGGTTCTTATGCGAGGCGGCGCCGCGCGTAAATGCGTCGAGAGCCTATCCTTCGCGGGCTGTTCCCCAGGGAACAGCCGTCCTCGCGAGCCCGCCTTAACCTTGCGAACACCGGGCGGCCTCCGTCGCGCCCGCGAACCGCGAGGAGAGTTCCATGTGGAAGCCGTGGCAGGGCTTGCGGCCCGGAATCGAAAATTCCGCGACCTTCAACCCGTTTCCGGTCAGCGACCAGGCCAGCGACAGCGCGGCCGACCCCGCCTCGCCGACGACCGCCTTCGCCGCCCCCTTGGCGCCCTGGAGATTGACCGCCGCGCCGCAAACGACCGGCGGAAGCACCGTTGTGGTCTCGTCGCCCGGCGGCAGCGGCATGGTGTTCAACGACAGCTTCGACTCGACCTGCACCGCCAAGTTCGAGGCTTGCGTCGTCGCCGCCGAGAAGACGCTGGAAGGGCTGTTCACCAATCCGATCGTCTTCAACGTCAAATTCACCGAGCAGAACCAGGGCAATAACGGCGACGCCGCCGAAAATAGCTGGAGCAGCAACACAAACGTCAGCTACGCCACATTGAAAAACTCGCTGCCCGGCAGCGATGTCCTGCCCGCGACGGCGCCGTTCCAGACGGCCGGCTTGCCGGAAGCCTACGCGCGCATGTTGGGCCTGAGTTCGAGCAAGCCGGCGATCGACGACACCGTCACCTACAACACCGCGTTCAATGGCCTGTTTGGTCAGGACGTCACCAATGTCCTGATCCACGAGATGAGCGAAGGCTTGATGGGGCGCGTCGGCGGCCTCGGCGACCAGAACGGCGATTACAGCACGATGGACCTGTTCCGCTACACGGCCACGGGCGCGGCGGATCTGACGGACGGGCGCGACGGGCAGACCACGTTCTTCTCGTCGAACGGCGGCAATTCGATCGACCAGAGCCTGTCCTTCAACAACGAATACAACAGCAACAAGCAGCAGACGAACACCGGCGACGTCGCCGACTTCACGCAACAAGCGGTGTTTGGCTTCGACGTCCAAGGCGAGACGATCACGCTGACGCAGACCGAACTGAACATGATGGCGGCGCTCGGCTGGAAGTCCCAGATGTCCGAGGATTTCTTCACCGCCAGCTCCGGCAATTGGCAGACGCCGACCGATTGGTCGAGCAACGTGGTCGACGGCGCGCAGCCGATCGAACCGCAGGATGCGTTCATCGGCCTCAACGGGTCGGCGGCGAACGCGACGAGCCTGGATGACCTCATCGTCAACAGCATCGGGACCAACGCCGCCAGCAGCCTGACCATCGACGGCGCCAGCCGTTTCACCGCGACCAACGGGACCACGCTGAACGTCGACGACGAGTTCGCGACTTCGGTTGGCAACAACGGGACGATTGTTGTCGAAGGCGGCTCGACGCTATCGGCCGGCGGCTTTTTCTACAATGCCGGCGCGTTGACGATAGCGGGGGTCGATTCGTCGGCTGTCTTTACCGGCGCGCTCAACAATTCCGGCTCGATTGCGATCGGCGTCGGCGCTTTCGCGAGCATGGCGGGCCACGTCTGGAACTCGGGCTCGATCATGATTGGCGCCCAGAACTCGACGATCAGCAGCCTCGGCATATGGGGCCTCCCGTCGGCGACGACGTTGAGCGGCGGCGGCGCGATCGAACTCGGCCAGATCACCGTCAGCATCCTCGGGAACCCCGGGATCGCCGTGGGCGGCGGCGGCGGCCATATCGCCACGACGGTAAGCGCGGGCGCGATCTTGGGCGCCGGCGCGTTCGTCAACGACGACAATACGATCACCGGCGTTGGAAGCTTCTCCGTCGGCAGCCTCGACAACCGCTCGTTGACCGGCATCGGCGCAACCGTGGCGGGTTATTCGGTGCAAATTGTGTCGGGCACGATCTCCAACGAGGGCGAATTGTTCGCCGATGCGGGCGCAACCCTCGAACTCGGGTTGAACAGCGGCGCGGCGACGTTCGCAAATTCCGGCCGCATCGACCTCGCCGCAGGCGCCGATCTCGCGATCTCCAGCAACTTGACCGCCTCGGGGAGTGGTTCAATCCATTTCAACGGCGCCGGCGGCGCGCTGACGAGCGCCGACATCGGCCCGACCACCTTCACCAACGCCAATACGATCGTCGCCACGGCTTCGGCGCAAATCGGCGACGCGGGAATCAAAACCGCGAACGACCTCGCCCTGATCGACACCGGCGCGATCGTCGCCGAAAATGCGGGCGTCACCCTGACCCTCAACACCGGCGCCAACACGATCGTCGACAGGGGCGGCCTCTTTGAAGCTGAATCGGGCGCGCAATTGACGATCGATTCCGCAGTGCAGACCGGGCAATTCGCGCCGGTCGGCTTGCCGGCCCCGAAACAGAGCCTCATCGAGGCCGCGAGCGGCGGGACCGTCAACGTCGCCGCGTCGATTTTCGACGGCGTGCGCTTCGCCAGTCAGCTCAATGGCGCGATCTACATCGCCGGGGGCACGGTAAACGTGGCGGCCGGCGTCTCGCTCGGCGTGCCGGTGGCGTTCTCCGGCGCGGGGGGAACTCTCAATCTGAGCAGCACCCCGAACGCTGTCGCGGTGAACGGCTCGGGCGGATCGATCAACCTGACGAACGCCGCGGCCAGCGTCACCGGCAACGGGTTCACCATCACCGAGACGGGGACTTGCTCGCTCACGGTTGGCGGCAACAGGACGGTTGGCGGCGACGACATCGTTCGCGGTTCGGGCCAAACGACGACGACGCTCGCCAACTCTCTCGTTCAGCTCCAAGGCCACGGCAATACCGTCAACGCCGGCGCGAACGACGAATTGGCGCTGGAGGGCGCGAACGACGTGCTCAACCTGTCGCAATTGTTGGGCGAGACGGTCGTGCGCGACTTCGCCGCCTCGGACGTGATCGGCGTCAGTCACAACGACTTCGCCAACTTCGCCGCGCTGCAGAGCCACATGACGCAATCGGGCGCGAATGCGTTCATCAGGTTCGACGCGCGCGACTTCATCGAGCTGACCAACGTAACAGCAGCCAGTCTCACGGCGGCGCAGTTCCACTTCACCTGAGAGCGTGCGATCGCCGCCGGAGCGTCGGCCTCCAGGCCGACGAGCGTCCCCCGTCGGCCTGGAGGCCAACGCTCCGGGAAGCCTCACTCTCGCGCCTTCTCCAACTCCGCTCGCGCCGCGCTGCGCAACAACAACGCGTCGGTGGAGATCGAGGTGAAAGCGATTCCGCGGGCGCGCGCGGCCTTCGCCTGCACGCCGTCGAAGCAGAACAGCCCGGCGAATTTTCCGTGCTTGCGCGCCGCGGCGGCGATCTGCGTCAGCGCGGTCTCGACCGCGGTCCCGCGCGGGTCCACCGCCCCGCCCGTGGACAGCGCGATCGACAGATCGGAGGGACCAACGAACACCCCGTCGATGCCCGGCACGGCGAGAATGTCGTCGAGCGCGTCGAGCCCCTCGCGGGTCTCGACCATGGCGATGGCGAGCGTGATCGCATTGGCCTCGTGCAGGTAGGCGGGGCCGACGAAACCGCTCAAGGGTCCGCACGCCCGCGGCCCCCACGAGCGCCGGCCGAGCGGCGGGAATTTCATGAAGTCGGCGAACTCAAGGGCGTCGTCGACGCCGTTGATCATCGGCGCGATGATCCCGGCCGCGCCCGCGTCGGCGAGCCGGCTCGCCGCGGCGAAATCCCCGACCCCGACGCGCACCACCGTCGGCTTACCCGCGAGCGCCACCGAAAGGATCGCCCGCGCCGCGCCGGTGAGGTCCACCGCGCCATGCTGCATGTCGAGCGTCACGGTGTCGAAATCCTCGCGCGCCAGCGTCTCGGCGATCTGCGGGTCGTTGATGCCGACCCAGGCGCTGTAGACGCCGCCGGCGCGTAAAGCCCGCACCAACTTGCCGATCACGGGTTCGGTCATGGTCGCTCCTTTTCGTTGGCGCGGACCTTCGCGGCTCGGCCGTCCCCCGTCAATACGCGCATGAACCGCTTGTAACTTGCCTTTCATGCGCCCCGCGCGGAGTCTTCACGACGCGCAATTCGCCCAGGAGCGTTCGCCCCATGAAAAAACTCGTTCTCTCCGCCATCGCCGCCGCCGCCCTCGCGGCCTCCGCCTATTCCCTCACCGCCATCGCGGCGACCGACGCGCCCGACGGGGCGGCGACGCACCAAATGAGGGACGCCGGTTTCCTGCTCGACGCGAAGCTCGCCGGCATGAAGGCCGCGCTGAAACTGTCCGCCGATCAGGAGAAGCTGTGGACGCCGTTTGAGACCGCAGTTCGCGACGGCGTGAAAGCGCGCCGAGAAGCGATGCGCGAGTGGCGCGACGAGCGTGACGGCGACGAGCGCCCCTCCCCGATCGCCATGATGACCCATATGTCGGATCATCTCGCCAAGGCTTCGGAAAATCTCAAGAAGGTCGCCGACGCCGCCAAGCCGCTTTACGACAGCCTTGACGACGGGCAGAAGCGCCACTTCGGCCCGCTGCTGCACATGCTGCGCGAAGGCGGCGGCCGGCACGAGGGCGGAGGCGGTGAGCACGGCCCGAAGCCGCTCTGAGCGGTTTCCCCGCGGCGGAACCGCCTTGCAAGTGACGTTAGGGCGCCGCATTGGCGACGTCTTTTCGTCGACAAGGCCGTGTCATCTTAATCAATTCGACGCGAGCCGCCCGCCGCCCATGTCCAGACCCTGGTCCCTAGATTCCGAGCGCCGGCCGCCGCCGCTCGGGCCCCTGATGGCGGGCGCCCGCGCGCGCGGGGTGGCCGACGGTTTCGCGTGGCTCGGGCTTGCCGCCATTCTCATCGACGATCGCGGCGAGGCGCTCGACGTCAGCCCCGGGGCCGCGGAGCTGATGGGCGATTGGCTTTATATAGAGCGGGGCCGGCTGCGCGCCCGCGACCGCAACGCCGATCGCACGCTCGCCGAGGCGATCGAAGCCGCGCTTACGCAAGGATACGCCGCCAACGTGCGCCTCCTCGGGCCGGGCGGCGAGATGTGGGCGCATGTCGCGCCGATGCCTAGCGACCCCAACGATTCCTATCAGCTGCTGCGCGCCGTCGCGCTGCTCAGCCGCGCCCGCGAGGGCGCGGCGGCGCGGCACTAGCGAAAAAAGGTGAAGTTTCTCCTTGCGAAGGGGGTTGACTGCCCTTCGCGTGGTGAATATGGTCCGCGCGCTTTCGACAGGCTGTAGAGTTCAGTTGTTCGGCGCGACTCGCGCGGAACCCATCGGCTCTAAACGCTGACGATCTCATCGACGAGAGCCATACGCGCCGGAACTTTCCGACGCGGTTGAGTGCAAGAGTGTTGCTGAGGCAGCGCTCCTCTGCGTTTTGAGCGCCCGAAACCCTTGAAACAGGGTTTTGCGGCGTTTTTGGTTTCGCATGTGCGCGAGATCGGGATTTTGGAACACGCGGGCCGCAAGGCCCGGGACGGAGCGAAGGGCTGTAGATGCCGACGATCAGTCAGTTGATCCGCAAGCCGCGGGCGCCAAAGGTTTATCGCGAGAAGGCTCGCCATCTGGAGGCTTCGCCCCAGAAGCGCGGCGTCTGCACGCGCGTCTATACGACGACGCCGAAGAAGCCGAACTCGGCGCTGCGCAAGGTCGCCAAGGTGCGGCTGACCAATGGCTTCGAGGTGATTGGCTACATCCCCGGCGAGGGTCACAATCTGCAGGAGCACTCGGTCGTCATGATCCGCGGCGGCCGCGTCAAGGATCTGCCCGGCGTGCGCTACCACATCTTGCGCGGCGTTCTCGACACCCAGGGCGTCAAGGACCGCAAGCAGCGCCGTTCGAAATACGGCGCCAAGCGTCCGAAGTGACCTTCGCGAAAGCGAAGGTCATCGCCGGGCGAAGACCCGGGGATCTGGTTCAAGGTTTCCATGGGTGGCCGGGTCAAGCCCGGCCATGACGGAGAGAAAGAGTTAGGCCATGTCGCGCCGCCATTCCGCAGAGAAACGCGAGATCATCCCGGACGCCAAGTTCGGGGACATCATCGTCGCCAAGTTCATGAACACCATTATGTACGAGGGCAAGAAGTCGGTCGCCGAGAAGATCGTCTACGGCGCGCTCGAAGGCGTCGAGACGAAGGCGAAGTCCGATCCGCTCGCGGTGTTCAAGCAGGCGCTCGACAATGTCGCGCCGTCGGTCGAGGTCCGCTCGCGGCGCGTCGGCGGCGCCACCTATCAGGTGCCGGTCGAGGTGCGCACCGAGCGCCGGCAGGCGCTCGCCATTCGCTGGATCATCACCGCCGCGCGCGGTCGCAACGACAAGACCATGGTTGACAGGCTCGCCGCGGAGCTGCTCGACGCCTCCAACAATCGCGGCGCCGCTGTGAAGAAGCGGGAGGACACGCACCGGATGGCCGAGGCGAATCGCGCCTTCGCCCACTACCGCTGGTAAGCGGCCGCTCACCCTCCAACGGGACCCATTCTCATGCCTCGCAGTCATCCTATCGAGGACTATCGCAACTTCGGCATCATGGCGCATATCGACGCCGGCAAGACCACGACGACCGAGCGTATCCTGTACTATTCCGGGAAGAGCCATAAGATCGGCGAAGTCCACGACGGCGCCGCGACCATGGACTGGATGGAGCAGGAGCAGGAGCGCGGCATCACGATCACGTCGGCCGCGACGACGACATTCTGGGAAGGCAAGCGTCTCAACATCATCGACACCCCCGGCCACGTCGATTTCACCATCGAAGTCGAGCGTTCGCTGCGCGTGCTCGACGGCGCGGTATGCGTGCTCGACGGCAACCAGGGCGTTGAGCCGCAGACCGAGACCGTCTGGCGTCAGGCCGACAAATACAACGTGCCGCGCGTCGTGTTCGTCAACAAGATGGACAAGATTGGCGCGGACTTCTTTCGCTGCGTCGAAGAGATCAACACCAAGGTCGGCGGCCGTCCGATTTGCATCCAGCTGCCGATCGGCTCCGAGTCGAACTTCAAGGGCGTCATCGATCTGCTGCGGATGAAGGCGGTCGTCTGGGAGGACGAGGGTCTCGGCGCGAAATATCACGACGAAGAGATTCCGGCCGAGCTGCTCGACCAAGCCAAGGAATATCGCGAGAAGCTGATCGAAGCGGCCGTCGAACTCGACGACGAGGTGTTGGCCGCGTTCTTCGACGGCAAGGAGCCCGACTTCCAGACCCTGCAGCGGTTGATCCGCAAGGCGGTCCGGCAGATCAGCTTCGTGCCGGTGCTGTGCGGCTCGGCCTTCAAGAACAAGGGCGTGCAGCCGCTGCTCGACGCCGTCGTCGCCTATCTGCCCTCCCCCGCCGATCGCGAGGGCATCCAGGGCGTCGACATGGATACGGGCGAGGCGATCGTGCGCCGGCCGCTCGACAGCGAGCCGTTCTCGATGCTCGGCTTCAAGATCATGGACGACCCGTTCGTCGGCACGATCACGTTCTGTCGCGTCTACTCCGGCCATATCGAATCGGGCACCACCGTGCTCAATTCGACCAAGGACAAGAAAGAACGCGTCGGCCGCATGCTGCTGATGCACGCCAACAATCGCGAGGACGTCAAGGAGGCCTACGCCGGCGACATTGTCGCGCTGGCGGGCCTCAAGGACACGCGCACCGGCGACACGCTGTGCGATCTGCAGAAGCCGGTCATCCTCGAGAAGATGGAGTTCCCCGAGCCGGTCATCGAGATCGCGATCGAGCCGAAGTCGAAGGCGGACCAGGAGAAGCTCGGCGTCGCGCTGGCGAAACTCGCCGCCGAGGACCCCTCGTTCCGCGTCTCGACCGATCAGGAATCCGGCCAGACCATCCTGAAGGGCATGGGCGAACTGCATCTCGACATCAAGGTCGACATCCTGAAGCGCACCTACAAGGTGGACGCCTCGATCGGCGCGCCGCAGGTCGCCTATCGCGAGAAGCTGACGAAGAAGACCGAGATCAACTACACCCACAAGAAGCAGACCGGCGGCACCGGCCAGTTCGCCAAGGTAGTGATCGTGTTCGAGCCGGCGGAGCCCGGCGCGGGTTCGTCCTTCGAATCCAAGGTCGTCGGCGGCTCGGTGCCGAAGGAATATATCCCCGGCGTCGAAAAAGGCATCAATTCGGTGATGGGCTCCGGCGTGCTCGCCGGCTTCCCCGTCGTCGACGTGAAGGCGACCCTCATCGACGGCGCCTTTCACGACGTGGACTCCTCGGCGCTCGCCTTCGAGATCGCGTCCCGCGCGGCGTTCCGCGAGGGCCTGCAAAAGGGCGGCGCCGTGCTGCTCGAGCCGATCATGAAGGTCGAGGTCGTGACGCCCGAGGAGCACACCGGCTTCGTGATGGGCGATCTCTTGTCCCGTCGCGGGCAGGTGCAGGGTCAGGACATGCGCGCCAACGCTGTGGTCATCAACGCGATGGTGCCGCTCGCCAATATGTTCGGCTACGTCAACCAGCTTCGCTCCGGCACGCAGGGCCGCGCGAACTTCACGATGCAGTTCGATCATTACGAGCAGGTCCCGGCGAACGTCGCCAAGGAAATCATGGAGAAGAACAAGTGACGGGCGTCCGTCGCTAGTTCCACAGGTCAAGAGATAGGCAAAGGAGCCTGGAAATGGCAAAAGCTAAATTCGATCGCTCGAAGCCGCATTGCAACATCGGCACCATCGGTCACGTCGACCACGGCAAGACCTCGCTGACGGCGGCGATCACCAAGGTGCTCGCCGAGACCGGCGGGGCGACCTACACGGCCTACGATCAGATCGACAAGGCGCCGGAGGAAAAGGCCCGCGGCATCACGATCTCGACCGCGCACGTCGAGTACGAGACCAAGAAGCGCCACTACGCGCACGTCGACTGCCCCGGCCACGCCGACTATGTGAAGAACATGATCACCGGCGCCGCGCAGATGGACGGCGCGATCCTCGTCGTCTCCGCCGCCGACGGCCCGATGCCGCAGACCCGCGAGCACATCCTGCTCGCCCGTCAGGTCGGCGTGCCGGCGCTCGTCGTGTTCATGAACAAGGTCGACATGGTCGACGACGCCGAGCTGCTTGAGCTCGTCGAGCTCGAAGTCCGCGAGCTGCTCTCCAAGTACGACTTCCCCGGCGACGACATTCCGATCGTCAAGGGCTCGGCGCTGATGGCGCTCGAGAACAAGCAGCCGGAGATCGGCCACGACGCCGTGCTGAAGCTGATGGACGCGGTCGACGCCTACATCCCGCAGCCGGAGCGTCCGAAGGACCAGCCGTTCCTGATGCCGGTCGAAGACGTGTTCTCGATCTCGGGTCGCGGCACCGTCGTCACCGGCCGCATCGAGCGCGGCATCATCAAGGTCGGCGAGGAAGTCGAGATCGTCGGCCTCAAGGCGACGGCCAAGACCATCGTCACCGGCGTCGAGATGTTCCGCAAGCTGCTCGATCAGGGCGAGGCGGGCGACAACGTCGGCTGCCTGCTGCGCGGCACCAAGCGCGAGGAGGTCGAGCGCGGCCAAGTGCTGTGCAAGCCCGGCACGGTCAAGCCGCACACCAAGTTCACCGCCGAGGCCTACATCCTCACCAAGGAAGAGGGCGGCCGCCACACGCCGTTCTTCACCAACTATCGCCCGCAGTTCTACTTCCGCACCACCGACGTCACCGGGATCGTCAGCCTTCCCGAAGGCACCGAGATGGTCATGCCGGGCGACAATGTCACGATCACCGTCGAACTGATCGTCCCGATCGCAATGGAGGAGAAGCTGCGCTTCGCCATCCGCGAAGGCGGCCGCACGGTCGGCTCCGGCGTCGTCGCCAAGATCACCGAGTGACGAACGCAGGGAGTTGAGAGCGGGGCAGTCCTTGCCCCGCTCGGTTCGGCCAAGGATCGAGATCGAAATGAACACGCAAAATATCCGCATCCGGCTCAAGGCGTTCGACCACCGCGTGCTCGACACGTCGACCAAGGAGATCGTCTCGACCGCCAAGCGCACCGGCGCGCGCGTGCGCGGGCCGATCCCGCTGCCGACGCGGATCGAGAAGTTCACCGTCAACCGTTCGCCGCACGTCGACAAGAAGTCGCGCGAGCAGTTCGAGATTCGCACGCACAAGCGGGTTCTCGACATCGTCGACCCGACGCCGCAGACGGTCGACGCGCTGATGAAGCTCGACCTCGCCGCCGGCGTGGACGTCGAGATCAAGATCTAAGGGACAGATGAAGAGCGCCTCTTCGCCCCATCACGAATGCGCTCCGCAAGGATTGACGCCATGCGTTCAGGGATAATCGCAAAGAAGCTGGGGATGACCCGCGTCTTCACCGACGCCGGCGACCATGTGCCTGTGCACCGTTCTGTCGGTGGAGGGTTGCCAGGTCGTCGCGCATCGCACGAAGGAGAAGAACGGGTACACCGCGGTCCAGGTCGGCAGCGGCAAGGCCAAGGTGAAGAACGTCTCCAAGGCCGAGCGTGGCCGCTTCGCCGTCGCCTCCGTCGAGCCGAAGATGAAGATCGCCGAATTCCGCGTCGCGGAGGACAAGCTGATTCCCGTCGGCGCCGAGTTGACTGCGGATCATTTCGCCGTTGGACAATATGTCGATGTCACCGGCGTGACGCTCGGCAAAGGTTTCGCCGGCCCGATGAAGCGCTGGAACTTCGGCGGCTTGCGCGCGACGCACGGCGTCTCGGTCTCGCATCGTTCGCACGGCTCCACCGGCGGCCGTCAGGACCCCGGCAAGACCTGGAAGAACAAGAAGATGGCCGGCCACATGGGCGCCGAGACGGTGACGACGCAGAACCTGAAGGTCGTCCGCACCGACGTCGAACGCGGGCTGATTCTGGTGGAAGGCGCCGTCCCGGGTTTCGCCGGCGGCTGGATCGCCATCAGCGACGCGGTCAAGAAGCCCGCGCACAAGGACACGCCGGTGCCCGGCAAGTTCCGCGTCCACGCGTCAGGAACGCCCGGTCCCGCCGTCGCGCCCGAAGCGACCGAAGCCAAGGGAGAGTGACGTTATGAAACTCGACGTAACCTCCCTCGACGGCGCCAGCGCCGGCTCGATCGAGCTGTCGGACGAAGTGTTTGGTCTCACCCCCCGCGCCGATCTGATCGCGCGCATGGTGAACTGGCAGCTCGCCAAGCGGCGCGCCGGCTCGGCCAAGACGCTCGGCCGCGCCGACATCGCCCGCACCGGCAAGAAAATGTACAAGCAGAAGGGCACCGGCGGCGCCCGTCACGGCTCGGCGCGCGTGCCGCAGTTCCGCGGCGGCGGTCGCGCCATGGGCCCGGTGATCCGCTCGTTCGAGCATGATCTGACGCAGAAGGTGCGGGCGCTGGCGATGCGCCACGCGCTGTCGGCGAAAGCGCAGGCGGGCGAGTTGATTGTCTGGGACAGCGCCAATCTGGGCGAGGCCAAGACCAAGCTGTTGCGCGAGTCGTTCAAGAAGTCCTCGCTCGACAATGTGCTGATCGTCGACGGCGCCGAGGTGAACGTCAATTTCGCGCTCGCCGCGCGCAACCTGCCGAAAGTCGACGTGCTGCCGGTTCAGGGCGCCAACGTCTACGACATCATGCGACGCGAGAAGCTCGTGCTGACCAAGGCCGCCGTCGAAGCGCTGGAGGCGCGTTTCAAATGAGCAAGGATACGCGCCATTACGACCTGATCGTCGCGCCGCTCATCACCGAGAAGGCGACGATCGCGTCGGACAGCAACCAATATGTGTTCCGCGTCCGCCCCGAGGCGACGAAGCCGCAGATCAAGGCGGCGATCGAGAAGCTGTTCGACGTAAAGGTCACGGCGGTGAACACGCTGATCCGCAAGGGCAAGGCGAAGATGTTCCGCGGCCGGCCGGGCCGTCAACAGGACGTCAAGAAGGCGGTGGTGACGCTCGCCGACGGACATCGCATCGACGTGACGACGGGCGTGTGAGGACAAGCAAATGGCTTTGAAGACTTACAAGCCGAGCACGCCGGGCCTGCGCCAGCTCGCCATCGTCGATCGGTCGGACCTCTACAAGGGCAAGCCGCTGAAGGCGCTGACCGTCGGCAAGTCGGAGAAGGGCGGGCGCAACAACGCCGGCCGCATCACCGTGCGGTTCCGCGGCGGCGGCCACAAGCAGTCCTATCGCTTGGTCGATTTCAAGCGCCGCAAGACCGAGACGGCGAAGGTCGAGCGGCTGGAGTATGATCCCAACCGCACGGCGTTCATCGCGCTTATCAAATATTCCGACGGCGAGCAGTCCTACATCCTCGCGCCGCAACGCTTGAGCGTCGGCGACGAAGTGGTCTCGGGCCAGAACGTCGACGTGAAGCCGGGCAATGCGATGCCGCTCGCCAGCATTCCGGTCGGCACGATCGTCCACAATGTCGAGATGAAGATCGGCAAGGGCGGCGCGATCGCGCGCTCGGCGGGGACCTACGCGCAAATCGTCGGTCGCGACCAGGGCTATGTCTCGCTGCGGCTCAACTCGGGCGAACAGCGCATCGTCCACGGCCAGTGTTTCGCGACCGTCGGCGCGGTGTCGAACCCGGATCACATGAATTCCTCGCTCGGCAAGGCGGGACGCAATCGCTGGCTCGGCCATCGTCCGCACAATCGCGGCGTGACCATGAACCCGGTCGATCATCCGCACGGCGGCGGCGAAGGCCGCACCTCGGGCGGCCGGCATCCGGTCAGTCCCTGGGGCAAGCCAACCAAGGGCAAGAAGACGCGCTCGAACAAGAGCACCGACAAATTCATCGTCGCCTCGCGGCACGTGCGTAAGAAGAAGGGCTGAGCCAATGGCGCGCTCGATTTGGAAGGGGCCGTTCGTCGACGGCTATCTGTTGAAGAAAGCCGACGCGGCGCGCGCGAGCGGCCGCAGCGATGTGGTCAAGATCTGGAGCCGACGCTCGACGATCCTGCCGCAGTTCGTCGGCGTCACCTTCGGCGTCTACAACGGCCACAAGCACATTCCGGTCATGGTCTCGGAAGAGATGATTGGCCACAAGTTCGGCGAGTTCGCGCCGACCCGCACGTTCCACGGCCATTCCGCCGACAAGAAGGCGAAGCGAGGCTAAGATGGGCCAGGAAAAGAACCCCCGCCGCCTCGCCGACAACGAGGCGAAAGCGACGATCCGGATGCTGCGCGTAAGCCCGCAGAAGCTGAACCTGCTCGCCCAGCTCATTCGCGGCAAGAAGGTCGAGAAGGCGCTCGCCGATCTCGAATTCAGCAACAAGCGCATCTCGGTCGAGGTGAAGAAGGCGCTGGAAAGCGCGATCGCCAACGCCGAGAACAACCACGAGCTCGACGTCGACGATCTCGTCGTCGCCGAGGCTTACGTCGGCAAGGACATGGTGATGAAGCGCTTCAGCCCGCGCGCGCGCGGCCGAGCCAGCCGCATCGAGAAGCCGTTCTCCAACATCACGATCGTGGTGCGGGAAATCGCGGCCGAAACCGCGGCGGCTTGAGGAGGGAACGATGGGTCAGAAGATCAATCCGATCGGTCTGCGCCTCGGCGTCAACCGCACCTGGGACAGCCGCTGGTTCGCCAGCAAAGCCGAGTACGGCAAGCTGCTGCACGAGGACATGAAGATCAGAGAAGTCCTCATGGCCGGCCTCAAGCAGGCGGCGATCTCGAAGATCGTCATCGAGCGACCGCACCGGAAGTGCCGGGTCAACATCTACTCGGCGCGGCCGGGCGTGGTGATCGGCAAGAAGGGCGCCGACATCGACAAGCTTCGCAAGCAGGTCGCCAAGCTGACGAAATCGGAAGTGGCGATCAACATCGTCGAGGTGCGCAAGCCCGAGGTCGACGCGACGCTGGTCGCCGATTCGATCGCCCAGCAGCTCGAGCGCCGCGTCGCGTTCCGTCGCGCCATGAAGCGCGCTGTGCAATCGGCGATGCGTCTCGGCGCCGAGGGCATCCGCATCAATTGCTCGGGGCGGCTCGGCGGCGCCGAGATCGCGCGGCTCGAATGGTATCGCGAGGGCCGCGTGCCGTTGCATACATTGCGCGCCGACGTCGATTACGGCGTCGCCACGGCGCATACAGCCTATGGCACATGCGGCATCAAGGTTTGGGTGTTCAAGGGCGAGATCCTCGAACACGACCCGATGGCGCAAGACAAGAAAATGCATGAGGCCGACAACCAATCGACCCATCGCCCGCGCCGCGACCGAGAGGGCGAGGGCCGGGATCGCGACGGTGGACGCGGTGGGCGCCGCGGTCGCGACGCGGCCTGATAAAGAGACGAGTTCACGACCATGATGCAACCCAAGCGAACCAGGTTCCGCAAGGCCTTCAAGGGCCGGATCAGCGGGAATACGAAGGGCGGCGCCTTTCTGAACTTCGGCGAGTTCGGCCTCAAGGCGCTTGAGCCGGAGCGCGTCACCGCGCGCCAGATCGAGGCTGCCCGCCGCGCGCTGACCCGCCACATGAAGCGCGCCGGCCGCGTCTGGATCCGCGTGTTCTGCGACGTGCCGGTGTCGAAGAAGCCGATCGAAGTCCGCATGGGCAAGGGCAAGGGCGCGCCGGAATTCTGGGTCACCCGCGTCGCGCCGGGCCGCATCATGTTCGAGGTCGACGGCGTCAGCGAGCAGATCGCGCGTGAGGCGTTCGCGCTCGCCGCCGCGAAGCTGCCGATCAAGACGCGCTTCATTCAGCGCATCGCCGAGTAGGATTTAGTCGAGATGAAAACGAAAGCCCGCATCGCGGACCTCCGCGTGATGACCGAGGATCAGCTCGAGGACGAAGCCCTCAAGTTGAAGAAGGAGCAGTTCAACCTGCGCTTCCAGCGCGCGAGCGGCCAGTTGCAGGACACCGCACGCGTCCGCATCGTGCGCCGCGATCTCGCCCGCGTGCAGACCATCGCCGCGCAGAAGCGCGTCACCAAGACGGAGGGCTGAGCCCGATGCCGAAGCGTATCCTCCAGGGCGTCGTCGTCAGCGACAAGCAGGAAAAGACCCTCGTCGTGAAGGTCGAGCGCCGTTTCACGCATCCGCTGCTCAAGAAGACGGTGCGGAAGTCGAAGAACTATCACGCGCACGTCGAGAACAAGACGCAGAAGGTCGGCGATTCGGTCTCGATCGAGGAGACCAAGCCGATCTCGAAATTGAAGCGCTGGATCGTCATCACCGAGGCGAAGGCCGAGCCGAAGTCGGCGCCGGCGGAGATGAGCGCCGAACCCGCAAGCGAAGCCGAGACGCTTAGCTGACAAACAAAGCCGGAGGCGATCCGCCTCCGTCGGACGCGGTCTGGAGCGCTGGCTCCGGAGACCATCCGTAAAGTGAGGCTGTCATGATTCAGATGCAGACCAATCTCGACGTCGCCGACAATTCAGGCGCGCGGCGCGTCATGTGCATCAAGGTGCTGGGCGGCTCTAAGCGCCGCTACGCCTCGATCGGCGACATCATCGTCGTCTCCATCAAGGAGGCGATCCCGCGCGGCCGCGTCAAGAAGGGCGACGTGATGAAGGCCGTGGTGGTGCGCACCGCCAAGGACATCCGTCGCGCCGACGGCTCGGTGATCCGCTTCGACTCCAACGCGGCGGTGCTGATCAACAACCAGAGCGAGCCGGTCGGCACCCGCATCTTCGGGCCGGTGCCGCGCGAATTGCGCGCCAAGAACCACGTCAAGATCATCTCGCTCGCGCCGGAGGTGCTGTGATGGCCGCAAAGATCAAGAAAGGCGACAAGGTCATCGTGCTCGCCGGTCGCGACAAGGGCCGCACCGGCGAGGTCCGCTCGGTGTCGCCGACCGCGGGCCGCGCAATCGTCGAGGGCGTCAACCTCGTCAAACGCCACACCAAGCCGAGCGCGCAGAACGCGCAGGGCGGCATCATCACCAAAGAGGCGTCGATCGACCTCTCCAATCTCGCGGTCGCCGATCCCAAGGACGGCAAGCCGACGCGGGTTGGGTTCAAGGTTCTCGATGACGGCCGCAAGGTCCGTTTCGCCAAGCGTTCCGGAGATCTGATCGATGGCTGAGGCTAAGGACAAGGGCGCGAAGCCCGCCAAGGACGGCGCCCCGAAGGGCGGCGGTAAGCCGGAGCCCAAGAGCAAGGGCCGTCCCGCGCAGACCGAAGTCGCCGCCGCCGGCAAGGTGAAGGCGGCGCCGAAGGATTATCTCGTGCGCTTGAAGGAGCAGTACGATCGCGAGATCGCGCCTGCGCTGATGAAAGAGTTCGGCTATAAGAACAAGCTGGAAGTGCCGAAGATCGAAAAGATCGTGCTCAACATGGGCGTCGGCGAGGCGGTCAACGACACCAAGAAGGTGACGACCGCGGCCAACGATCTGGCGCTGATCGCCGGGCAGAAGCCGATCATCACGCGCGCCCGCAAGGCGATCTCGACCTTCAAGGTGCGCGAGAACATGCCGATCGGCGCCAAGGTTACGCTGCGCAAGACGCGCATGTACGAGTTCCTCGACCGCCTGGTCACGATCGCGCTGCCGCGCGTGCGAGATTTCCGCGGGCTCGATCCGAAGTCGTTTGACGGGCGCGGAAATTTCGCGCTCGGCATAAAAGAACACATCATCTTCCCCGAGATCGACTACGACAAGGCGGAGTCGATGCTGGGCATGGACATCGTGGTCTGCACGACCGCGAAGACCGACAACGAGGCGCGCGCGCTGTTGCGCGCCTTCAACTTCCCGTTCCGGCAGTGAGCCCCAGAGCTCAAACGCGGAAAACCGGAGGCCTTTGATGGCAAAGAAGAGCGCAATCGAAAACAATCTGCGCAAGCAGAAGCTGGTGAAGAAATTCGCGGCGCGCCGCAAGCGTCTGCTCGACGTCGCCAACGCCGAATCCAACTCGATGGAGGAGCGGTTCGAGGCGCGGCTCAAGCTCGCCGAGATGCCGCGCAACGGCGCGGCCATCCGCGTGCGCAATCGCTGCGAAGTGACGGGGCGTCCGCGCGCCTACTATCGCAAGCTGAGAATGAGCCGCATCGCGCTGCGCGAATTGGGCAACAAGGGCCTGATCCCGGGCCTCGTGAAGTCGAGCTGGTAAGGGAGCACGCATCATGGCGGTCAACGATCCCCTGGGCGACATGCTGACCCGCATCCGCAATGCGCAGATGCGTCGTCGCAACAAGGTCTCCACTCCCGGCTCCCGGCTGCGCCAGCACGTCCTCGACGTGTTGCAGTCCGAAGGCTATATCCGCGGCTACTCGACCACGGATTACGCCAACGGCCGCACCGAGTTCGAGATCGAGCTCAAATATTTCGACAACCAACCGGTCATTCGCAAGATCGACCGGGTCTCGAAGCCGGGCCGGCGCGTCTATGTCGCCGTCGACGGCATGCCGCGCGTCGCCAACGGCCTCGGCGTCTCGATTCTGTCCACGCCGAAGGGCGTGATGGCGGACCATCAGGCGCGTGAGGCTCATGTCGGCGGCGAAGTGCTCTGCACTGTGTTCTGACGGGAGTTCGATCATGTCTCGTATCGGCAAGAAACCCGTCGAAGTCCCGGCCGGCGTCGCCGCCAAGGTCGAGGGCCAGCACGTCGCGATGAAGGGCGCCAAGGGCGAACTGAAGTTCACCGCGCCGGATGCGGTGTCGGTGAAGCTCGAAGGCGGCTCGCTGCTCGTGACGCCGCTCGGCGAGGACAAGCGTTCGCGCGCCATGTGGGGCACGGCGCGGGCGCGAATCCAGAACCTGGTGACCGGCGTCACCAAGGGCTTCGAGAAGAAGCTCGAGATCAACGGCGTCGGCTACAAGGCGGCGGTGGCGGGCAAGAACCTGCAGCTTTCGCTCGGCTACAGCCACGACGTGATTTATCCGATCCCGGCCGGCGTCACGATCACGGCGCCGAAGCCGACGGAGATCACGATCGCCGGCATCGACAGGCAACAGGTCGGCCAGGTCGCCGCGGAAATCCGCGACTTCCGCGGCCCCGAGCCCTACAAGGGCAAGGGCGTCAAATACGCCGGCGAATTCATCTTCCGCAAGGAAGGCAAGAAGAAGTAAGAGGCGGACATGTCCAAGCACCTTACCCCCACCGAGCGGCGCAAGGCGCGCATCCGTCGCGGCCTCGCGGCGAACGCCGGCGGCCGTCCGCGGCTCAGCGTGTTCCGCTCCTCGGAGCAGATCTACGCGCAGATCATCGACGACTCGAAGGGCGTCACCCTGGCGGCGGCTTCTTCGCTGGAGAAGACGTTGCGCGAGGAGTTGAAGACCGGCGCCAACATCGAGGCGGCCAAGCGCATCGGCAAGGAGATCGCCGAGCGCGCCAAGAAAGCCGGCGTCGACAAGGTCGTGTTCGACCGTGGCGGCTATCTCTATCATGGGCGCGTCAAGGCGCTCGCCGAGGGCGCCCGCGAGGGCGGTCTCGACTTTTAGGAGCGTCGGCCTCCAGGCCGACGTGAGCGGGTCGGCGGCCGGGAGGCCGCCGCTCCAAATACCCAGCGAGCGGGCGGCAAGCCTGCGCAAGTGACGGTGAGATATTATGGCTCGTGAAGACGGCGGCCGCGGCCGCAGGGACGACCGGGAGGAGCGCGACAGCGAGTTTGTCGATAAGCTCGTCCATATCAATCGCGTGGCGAAGGTGGTGAAGGGCGGACGTCGCTTCGGCTTCGCCGCGCTCGTCGTCGTCGGCGATCAGAAGGGCCGCGTGGGCTTTGGTCACGGCAAGGCGCGCGAGGTGCCGGAGGCGATCCGCAAGGCGACGGAGGCCGCCAAGCGCGGCATTGTCCGCGTGCCTTTGCGCGAAGGCCGTACGCTGCACCACGACGTCTACGGGCGTCACGGCGCCGGCCGGGTGATTTTGCGCGCTGCGCCGGCGGGCACCGGCATCATCGCCGGCGGTCCGATGCGCGCGGTGTTCGAGTCGCTCGGCGTCCACGACGTCGTCGCCAAAAGCCAGGGCTCGTCCAATCCCTACAACATGATCCGCGCGACCTTCGACGCGTTGGCGCATGAGGACAGCCCGCGCTCGGTGGCGGCGCGCCGCAACCTGAAGGTTTCGACCTTGCAGTCGCGTCGCATCGGCGTCGAAGCCGACGCGTCGGATTCGTGAGGAGCGATCGAACATGACCGACTCCACGATCAAGATCGTCCAGGTGGGAAGCCCGATCGGCCGTCCCGCCGAGCAGCGCGCCACTCTCAAGGGCCTCGGGCTCGACAAGATCGGCCGGCAATCGAGCGTGCTCGACACGCCGGCCAACCGCGGCATGATCAAGAAGGTCGCGCATCTCGTGCGCGTCGTCGAAGGTCAATGAGGATCTTCCGATGAAGCTCAACACCATTAAGGACAACGACGGCGCCACGCAGGCGCGCACCCGCGTCGGCCGCGGCATCGGCTCGGGCAAGGGCAAGCAGTCGGGGCGCGGCGGCAAGGGCCAGACCGCGCGCTCCGGCGTGCGCATCAAGGGTTTCGAGGGCGGCCAAATGCCGCTGCATCGGCGGTTGCCGAAGCGCGGCTTCAACCCGCCCAACCCTCGCGATCTCAACGAGGTCAATCTCGGCCGCGTGCAGAGCGCAATCGACGCCGGCAAGCTCGATGCAAGCCAGCCGGTGACGGTGGACGCGCTGGTGGCGGCGGGCGTGTGCGCCCGCACGCGCGACGGCGTCAAGCTGCTCGGCAAGGGCGAACTGAAGGCGGCGGTGCATTTCGAGGTGTTCGGCGCCTCGAAGAGCGCGCTCGAGGCGATCGAGAAGCTCGGCGGCAGCGTCAAGGCCCTGGCGGCGGAAGCGGCGCCGGCGGCCTAAGCTTTGGAGCGTCGGCCTCCCGGCCGACCCCAGGCGTCACGACGTCGGCCGGGAGGCCGACGCTCCCGGGCGGTATCGACATTGCGGTTCTTCTAAACCATATGCACGGGGCGGCGCGTCTTGACGATGCGTCGCCCCTCGCGCGTTAAGGCGCGCGGCATCAAGGGAGCATTCTCATGGCGTCTGCGGCCGAACAGCTCGCGGCGAATATCAATTGGGCGTCGTTCGGCAAGGCCGAGGAACTCAAAAAGCGCATCTGGTTCACGCTCGGCGCGCTGATCGTCTACCGGCTCGGCACCTACATTCCGCTGCCCGGCATCGACCCCGCCGCCTTCGAGGCCTCGTTCACCGGCCATCGGCAAGGCGTGCTCGACATGTTCAACATGTTTTCGGGCGGCGCAGTGCAGCGCATGGCGGTGTTCGCGCTCAACATCATGCCCTACATCTCGGCCTCGATCATCATTCAGCTGTTGAGCTCGGTGATCCCGACCTTGGAGGCGATCAAGAAAGAGGGCGAGGCGGGGCGCAAGACGCTCAACCAATATACCCGCTACCTCACCGTGGTGCTGGCGATCTTCCAGGCCTACGGCATCTCGATCGGCCTCGAGGGTAGACCGGGCATCGTCGCCGATCCCGGCTTCCTGTTCCGCATCTCGACGATATTGACGCTGACCGGGGGGACCATGTTCCTGGTCTGGCTCGGCGAGCAGATCACCTCACGCGGCGTCGGCAACGGCTCCTCGCTCATCATCTTCTCCGGCATCGTCGCGCGCCTGCCGCAAAGCCTCGTGCAATTGTTCGAACTCGGACGCCAGGGGTCGATCTCGACCGGGCTGGTGCTCGGCGTGATCGTGATGGCGATCGTCATCACCGGCTTCATCGTGTTCATGGAGCGGGCGCAGCGGCGCGTGCCGATCACCTATCCGCGCAAGCAAATCGGCAACAAGATGTATGAGGGGCAGAGCTCGTTCCTGCCGCTGAAGCTCAATACGGCGGGCGTCATCCCGCCGATCTTCGCCTCCTCGCTGCTGCTGCTGCCGACCACGGCGGCCAATTTCGCGCAAGGCGCAGCGAGCAACAGCGTGCTGGCGACGATCCTGGCGATCCTGTCGCCGGGCGGCCCGGTTTATCTCGTCGTCTACGTCGCGCTGATCGTGTTCTTCGCCTTCTTTTATACGGCGACGGTGTTCAACCCGCAGGACACCGCCGACAATCTGAAGAAACACGGCGGCTTCATCCCCGGCGTGCGGCCGGGAGAGCGTACAGCGCAGTACATAGACCAAATCCTGACTCGCATTACGGTGCTGGGCGCCGGATACCTCTCCCTCATCTGCATCCTGCCGGAGATGCTGCGCTACAACGCCGCCGGGGCCTTTGCGTTCGGCGGCACGTCTCTGTTGATTGTCGTCAATGTGACGATGGATACGGTGGCGCAGATCCACGGCCACTTGCAGGCGCATCAGTATGAAGGTCTAATTCGCAAAGCGAAACTCAGGGGGAGGAAGAGATGAGGTTGATACTGCTCGGGCCGCCGGGCGCTGGTAAAGGCACGCAGGCGACGCGGCTGACCGAGAAGTATGGCATTCCTCAACTCTCCACCGGCGACATGTTGCGCGCCGCGGTCAAGGCCGGAACGCCGATCGGGCTCAAGGCCAAGGCGGTGATGGAATCAGGAGCGCTGGTGTCCGACGAAATCGTCGTCGGCATCATCGCCGACCGGATCGAGGAGCCGGACGCGCACAACGGTTTCATCCTCGACGGCTTTCCGCGCACTGTGGCGCAGGCCGAGGCGCTCGACGCGCTGCTCAGTCGCAAACGCATGAATCTCAACGCCGCCGTCGAGCTGATGGTCGACGCGCAAAAGCTCGTCGACCGCATCAAGGGCCGCGCCGCCGCCGCTTTGGCCGCCGGCCAGCCGGTCCGCAAGGACGACGATCCCGAGGTGTTCAAAACCCGTCTCGACGCCTACTTCCGCGACACTGCCGCAGTTACGCCTTATTACCGCGCCAAAGGGATTTTGCGGGAGGTCGACGGTATGGCGGGCATCGACGAAGTCTCCAAGGCAATCGACACAGTTTTGGCCGCTGCTTCGTGACGGTCGAAAAGCAAGTCGTAGTCGAGCGGCGCGGGTGCGCCGGGGTGATTATTCTCAATCGACCACAGGCATTGAACGCGCTGACCCTTCAAATGGTGCGCGAGATTGCCGCAGCGCTCGACTCCTTCGCGTCTGACCCCGATGTGCAGCGAGTGCTTGTCCTTGGAGCCGGCGAGCGGGCGTTCTGCGCCGGCGGCGACATCCGCTGGCTCTACGAGCGCGGCCGCGCTGGCGAATACGCTGCGCAATCGGCGTTCTTCCGCGAGGAATACGCGCTCAACACGCGAATCAAGCGCTACGGCAAGCCCTATGTCGCGCTGATCGACGGCCTCGCCATGGGCGGCGGCGTCGGCGTCTCGCTGCACGGCTCGCAGCGCGTCGCCACCGAGAAGGCCGTCTACGCGATGCCTGAGGTCGGAATCGGCTTTTTCCCCGACGTCGGCGCGACCTGGGCGTTGCCGCGCGCGCCGCATCGAATCGGCGTCGCGATGGCCGCCACCGGGTTGCGCGCCAACGGGGCCGACATGGCGGCCTTCGGTCTGGCGACGGCCTATGTCGCCAGCCGCGATCTGCCGGCGCTCGCCGCTGCGCTGGAGCGGCCGGGCGACACGGACGCCGTTATCCGCGAATTCTCGACCGTCCCGCCGCCCTCGCCGCTGAGCGCCGAGGCGTCGCGCATCGAGCGCCTGTTCGCCCATTTCGACGCGGCCGAAATCGAGACGGCGCTGAACGCCGACGGATCGGATTTCGCGCGCCGCCTTCTCGACATGCTGGCGACGAAATCGCCGACCAGCGTGGCGATCGCGTTGCGACAGATGCAGGTGGGCGCGGAGCTTTCGTTCGAGGAGGCGGTGCGCGTCGAATTCCGCATCGTTTCGCGCATCTGCCGCGGCCATGATTTCTACGAAGGGGTGCGAGCGGCGATCGTCGACAAGGACAATCGCCCGCAATGGCGCCCGGCCGCGGGGCAACGCCCCGACGCCGCGGACATCGACGCCTATTTCGCGCCGCTCGGCGCGGACGAACTTGTGCTTGAGGGAGACGCCGTTTGAGATACCAGATGCGCCAAAGCCGGGACGGCGCCGTCCGCATCATCGACGAATCGCGGTCCGCGCCGGGTCTGAAGTTTGTCGATACGCTGCCCGACGCCGCCGAAACGCTGGTCTGGTTCATGCGCACGATGGCCTGCGTCTGGGTCGCCAAGGGGCTGTTTAACTGGGCTGTGCTGATGGGGCTTAACCCGCGCTTCGGCGATTTCGCCATGCTGCCGCGGGCGTTGCAGACCACGATCGTGTTCTTCGCCGGGGCCGACCTGCTCGCCGCGATCGGCATGTGGCTCGCGGCGCCCTGGGGCGGCGTGCTGTGGCTGCTGTGCGCCGGGATCGAAGCGGTTTCGCCGCTGCTCGGCGGCCGTGCGGCGCTGCTCGGAATCGTCGGCGTAGCCCTGAATCTGTCGCTGATCGCGCTGTACTTCGGGCTCAAATGGCGCGCCGACCAGGAAAGAAGGTGAACGCGTGGCAACGTTGACCAATAGTAAAAACTGGGAACGGGGCTCGCTTGGTTAATCGATCTCCATAGTAAACATCCGTTTGAATTCAGACGTGATTTACCCAGAATAGGAAACTCTCGATTCATCCTGACCTTTAAACTCGTATTCAGTCGCCTCGCCTATTGTCCATTGCATCGAACGACGGGCAATAATATCTTCGACGGCGAAACAAGAGGCGGGACGGACATGCAAATGCTTGCAAAGAAGGAAGAAGGCCAAGCCCGCGCGGAGCGTATCGCCACCGTGCGCCCGGTCTATATCGAGACCCTCAACATGGTGGAGCGGCTGCATCGCCGGCTGCTCGACGTCATCAAGGACGAGTTCGACCGCCGCGGCCGCTCCGACGTGAACGCCGTGCAGGCATTGCTGCTCTATAACATCGGCGACAAGGAGTTGACCGCCGGCGAGTTGCGCACCCGCGGCTACTATCTCGGCTCCAACGTCTCCTACAACGTCAAGAAGCTGGTCGAGATGGGCTATCTTCATCACGCCCGCTCGCGCGTCGACCGTCGCTCGGTGCGCATCAGCCTGACCGAGAAGGGCCGCGACGTGCACAAGATCGTCGTCAGCCTCTACGAGAAGCACGCGATGACGGTCGAGCAGATCGGCGGCGTCATCAGCGAGGATTTCCATCGCATGAACCAGTCGCTGGCGCGGCTGGAGCGCTTCTGGACCGACCAGATCAAGTATCGCCTCTGAGCGGACCGGACCTCCGCCAAAGTTGAATGGGCGCCGCGAGGCGCCCTTTTTTATGTCCGCGCCGTCACTCGGCGGCGATCCGCGCCGCCGGCGGCGGGGGGATCGGACGCCGCGACCGGCGCGCGAGTGCTTCCCGCTCCGCCGCGCGCGCCGCCAGCGCCGAGGTCGGATCGACGCCGCGCGGCAAGGCCGTTACGTCACGCAAATCCTGACGGGAAAGGCCGATGTCAGAGAGGCCGCGATCGTCCATCCCGGCCAGCGCGCCGAGCACGCGGCGATGCTCGGCGACCCGGACGGGCCAAAGCACGACGTTGAGCGCGAGCGAAGCGAGACGGGCGAGCATGGGCTTTCTCCTTATTACCGCGAGAGAATGCCGAGCAACGTCCCTTGACGACAGGCACGGTTTGACGACAATCTCATAAACTGTACCAGTACAATTTGGAGACACTTGTCGTGGACACGCTGCCCGTCCCGTCCAGCCGCCTCGGCCTCGTGCTCGCGACCCTACGCTCCCGCATCGAAACCCGGGCGCTGCCGCGTGGGGCGCGCCTGCCCTCGGTGCGCCGGCTTGCCGAGGAGCTCGGCGTGTCGAAGTCGACCGTCGTTGAGGCTTACGACCGGCTGGCGGCGGAGAGCGCGGTCGAGGCGCGGCGCGGTTCTGGGTTCTATGTGGCCGCCGCGCCGGAGCCGCTGCGGCTCGCCGCGGCGCCGCCGCTCGATCCCGCGGTCGACCTGCTGACCCTGACGCGCCGCCTGCTCGACGAGCAGCCGCACGCGTTGCAGCCGGCCTCGGGCTGGCTGCCGGAAGACTGGCTCCCCCTCGCAGGCTTCGAGAAAGCCGTGCGCGCCGTCGCGCGCGGGCCGGCGCTGACGAAACTGCGCTACAACTCGCCGCACGGGTTCGAGCCGCTGCGCCGGCTCATTGCGGCGCGGCTCGCCGAGCGCGGCGCGCCGATCGACCCTGCCCGGCTCGTGCTCGCCGACTCGGCGACCCAGGCGCTCGACCTGGCTTTGCGGTTCTTCCTGTCGCCGGGCGATCGGTTGGTGATCGACGATCCCCGCTATTTCAACCTGGTGCCGCTGGCGAGCGCCCATCGCGCCGACATCGCGACCGTGCCCTATACCCGCGAGGGTCCCGACGTGGCGGCGCTGGAGACGATTTTCGCGCAAAGCCGGCCACGCGTCTATCTGATGCTCGCCGGCCCGCACAATCCGACCGGCGCCACGCTTTCCGCGGCCGTGGCGCATCGCGTGCTGCGGCTGGCGGAAACTTACGACGTCGCCATCATCGAGGACGACGTCTACGGCGATTTCGAGAGCGTTCCGTCGCCGCGTCTCGCCCCGCTTGACGGCTATTCGCGAGTGCTTCAGGTCGGCGGCTATTCCAAGACGGTGACGGCGGCGTTGAAGGTCGCCTATCTCGCCGGCCGCGCCGACTGGATCGAAGCGCTGGTCGATCTCAAGCTGGCGACGACGCTCGGCAATTCCTCGTTCGCGGCGGCGACGATGCACGCCTTCCTCGCCGAAGGCGGCTATCGGCGCCATCTCGACGCGCTGCGCCCGCGGCTCGCCGCCGCCACCGCGCAACTGCTCACGCAGTTTCACGCGCTCGGGCTCAAGCCGTGGGTCGAGCCGCGCGCCGGGGTGTTCGCCTGGAGCGAGCTGCCCGACGGTCTCGACGCCACCGAGGTCGCGCGGGCGGCGCAGGAGCGCAATGTCGTGTTTGCGCCCGGCCGTTCGTTCTCGGCCGATCCGCGCTGGCGCGGGTTCATGCGGTTCAACGTCGCGGTCGGCGGCGAACCACGCGTGTTCGAGACCCTGGAATGGGCGATGGAGAAAACCCGGCGCGCTCAGGCGGCGTAGAAGCCGCGATACCAGTCGACGAACGCGCGCACGCCGTCGTCGACGCCGGTCGTCGGCACGTAGCCGGTCAGCGCTTGCAGCAGATCCGGCGCCGCCCAGGTCGCCGGCACGTCGCCCTTCTGCATGTCGAGCAGGCGCCGTTCGGTCGGCCGGCCGAGCGCCCGCTCGATCGCCTCGATGAACGGCAACAGCCCGACCGGCCGGCCGCCGCCGATGTTTACGACGCGATAAGGCGCGGCCGGCGACAGCGCATCCATCGGACCGGCCGGCTCGCCTATGCGGGGCGCCATGTCGATCAACCGCAGGATCGCCTCGACGAGGTCGTCGACATAAGTAAAGTCGCGCTTCATCTCGCCGCGGCCGTAGACGTCGATCGGCTGCCCGCGCAATGTCGCGCCGACGAACTTGAACAAAGCCATGTCCGGCCGTCCCCAAGGTCCGTAGACGGTGAAGAAGCGGAACGCGGTCGTCGGGATTTTCCACAAATGCGCGTAGGCGTGCGCCATGTCCTCGGTCGCCTTCTTGGTCGCGGCGTAGAGGGTCAGCGGATGGTCGGTGCGGTCGATCTCGCGGAACGGCATCGCCGCGTTGGCGCCGTAGACGGAGCTGGTCGAGGCGATCAGGAAATGGCGGACGGCGTGCGTTCGCGCGACCTCCATGACATTGTAGGTTCCGACGAGATTGGCGTCGACATAGGCGCGTGGGTTCTCGATCGAGTAGCGCACGCCCGCCTGGGCGGCGAGATGAACGATGACGTCGGGCTTGGCCTCGGCGAAGGCGTCGAGCGCCGCGCTGTCCTCGAGCATCGCGACGCAGCCGCGAAAGTTCGGCGCTTTGCCGAGCTCGGCCCAGCGCGCTTCCTTCAGACGCACGTCGTAGTAGGGCGTCATGCCGTCGTAGCCATCGACGTCGACGCCTTGCGCCAACAGCCGCCGACTCACATGGAAGCCGATGAAGCCCGCCGCGCCGGTCACCAGAACCCGCATGCCGATCCCTCCGCTATAAGCGTCCCGCCGCCGTCAGGATAAGCACGAAAATGAAATTCATCCTCACCCTCAACGCCGGTTCGTCGTCGCTCAAGTTCTCGCTGTTCGACGCCGGCCTCGTCTGCGCCGGGCGCGGCGCGGTCGAGCCGCTCGGCGGCCGCGCGGCGCTGAAGTACAAGCCTGCCGCCGGTCCCGCCCTCGAACGCGCCCTCGCAGCGGGCGAGGGCGACCCCCACCAGGCGGCGCTCACCCTCGCGCTCGCGGCGATCCGCGAGGATACCCCTGACCTCAACGTCGTCGCGGTCGGCCATCGCATCGTCCACGGCGGTTTGCGCTTCACAGCGCCCGCGCGCATCGATGACGCCGTTTACGCGGCGCTGGCCGAACTGGAGCCGCTGGCGCCGCTGCACCAGCCGCACAATCTCGCCGGCGTCCGCGCGGCGCGCGCGCTGTTCCCCGCGGCCGCGCAGATCGGCTGTTTCGACACCGCGTTTCATCGCGGCCATCCCTTCGTCGCCGACGCCTACGGACTGCCGCGCGCGCTCTATGACGAAGGCGTGCGCCGCTACGGCTTCCACGGGATTTCCTACGAATACGTCAGCGCCCGGCTCCGGGAGATCGCGCCCGAAGCCAGGCGGGTCGTGATCGCGCATCTCGGCAATGGCGCGTCGATGTGCGCGGTCCGCGACGGCCGCTCGGTCGCCTCGACGATGGGCTTCTCCACCCTCGACGGTCTGATGATGGGCACGCGGCCCGGACAACTCGATCCCGGCGTGCTGCTGTACTTGATGACCGCCAAGAAGCTCGACGCCGCCGGCCTCAGCGAGATGCTCTATCGTCGCAGCGGCCTCGCCGGCCTTTCCGGCGTTTCGAACGACTGGCGCGAGATCGAGACGGCGGGAACGCCGGCGGCCGAAGACGCCATCGCCTATTTCGTCCACCGCATTCGCTACGAACTCGGCGGCCTCGCCGTCGCGCTGGGCGGTCTCGACGCGCTGGTGTTCACGGCCGGCATCGGCGAACATTCGGCGCGGCTGCGCGCCGAGGTCACGGCGAACCTCGGCTGGCTCGGCGTCAGCGTCGATGACGCCGCCAACCGCGCCCATGCGACGCTGATCTCCGCTTCCGAGTCGCGGGTGCGGGTGTTCGTCGTGGCCACGGACGAAGAGCGGCGCATCGCCGAGCACGCGTCGCAAGTTGCGTTTTCTTCACCCTGACGCTCAAGCCGACCTTAACCTTCGCGCCGTCAAATACGGAGGTTCGCGGAGGTTGCGTGCGTATGTTGGTGCTCCCGATTGGACCCTATGCCCCGGTCACCCCGATTGCGCCGATAGCCCCGATCGCTCCGCGCAAGACGCGGCGAACCGACAAAACTTCCGGTGATCCGCTCGCGGCGACCCGCCCCGCCCGCTCGGCGACGACGCTCGCCTCCCATTCCACCCGCGCCGCGCTCGACGAGATCAAACTCGGCGGCTGAAAAAACCTCGCTCGGCGCCCGTGGGGACGAAGCCCTTATGGACTTCGGCTGAGCTTCTCCGACAAGACACGGAGCTGCTGTTGATCGCCGACATTCCGGCAATTCTGGAGCGCGTGGAATTCCAAGCGCTCTATCAGCCGTAGATGTTGGCCGACGGCTCGCGCATGACCTGCGTCGAAGCGCTGCCGCGTTGGAACAGCCCGCATGGACTGACCGGCCCCGGCGATTTCATCGCCGTCGCCGAACAGCGCCAGGTGATCCGCGAACTTGGCGCGTTCGTGTTGCGCCGCGCCTGCCGGGACGCGGACGGCTGGGACGGCGTCTCGGTCGCGGTCTATGTCTCGGGCAACCAGCCCACGGATCCCGGCTTCGTCGACCTTGTCGCTCTGCTGCCGCACGTGCAGATGGAGCGGCGGGTCGGCAGTCTCTTGGTCTGAAAGACATGGGTTTCGAGACACAATCGAACACCCTCGCCAAAATTTCGCTCAGCGCTTATGATATACAGTCACTAAAAGCATGTACTGAATCGTTCAGGAATAGTTACAAATTTCGGCGCCGGTTGCCCGAAAATAAACATTCCGTCGCGCTCAGCCATACCACTTACCATCGTCGCAATTTCATTCTCAAAATCAAACGGCCCGACCTGTCCAATTCTAACATTATGCAGAGGTTCAAGGAACGCCTCCTGAACAAACCGGTCAGGGCCAAATCTGTGGTGCCCTCCATGGCCAGATGTCTCTTGTGCCTCGGACCATGAATTAGTTGAATTTATGATTTGTCTTTTCATCGCTATATTATAATCAACATATTTAGTATGAAATACAAACAAATCAGAATCAAAAGCAGGCTTGACGCTACTTCCATGTGCGCCCGGAAGCCACCTAAGCGGGACCGAGCTAATCAATGGCTTAGTTCCAGACCCGCTGAAACGAGCAACGCGGCGTTGGGATAAAATCGGCTTGTCAAGATCGATCGGCGCCTCTTGTGTTAAGATATGATGCACATGCAATCCAATACACGCCGCCACAATCGGTCTCTTTATTTCAATATAGGTAGCTAAATTTTTATATTTGGCGGGATCGGGTACAATTACTTCGTCGCAATCCGTAACAATAACGCAATCAAAATGCTGAATTAAGACAGTGTGTAGATGACTGACAACGTCTGACTTCTTAACATCATCAAAAGGTGTATGGGGAACTCTAATTACGTTCACCTGACCCAATCCAGACGTGCTTCCGTCAGTTGACCCGTGATCGAACACATATAAATTAGCTGTTCCAAAATTGCGCCCGTAATGCGCAATCCATATAGGCAAATTGACAGATTCGTTGAAAACGTGAGTTATGACTGCAGTCTGCATGTGCGGTACCTAAGTTGCAGTAGCGAGCCGAAATAGGGGAACGCGCCGTTCCGTCAGTGTGATCCCCCGTGAGGCAATGCGTGGATCGGGCAAACAAAGGACGGCGGCGAGTGGCGTGCGGCCCTCAAATCCAAGTCGCCGCACTCCCGGGGCGGTCTGAGCGCAGGATTCACCAGGCGCGGCGATAGATCTCCAAAGCGTCGGCCTCGCTGACCGGGCGCGGGTTGTTGGGCAACAGGCGCGTCTGGTTCATCGCGTCGCGCGCCAGCATCGGCAGCACGGTCTCGGGCACATCGAGCTCGCGCAAGCGCTGCGGCAAGCCGCAGCGGCGTGACAGCTCCTGCAACGCGTCACAGAACGCTTCCGCACGGGCTTGGCCCTCCAGGTTCGCGAGGCGCGGGAACGCGAACGGCGCAATCTCGGCATAGGGCCGCGGCGCCGTCTTGGCGTTGAACCGCAGCACATGCGCCAGCACCAGCGCGTTCGATAGCCCGTGCGGGATGTGGAAATGGCCGCCGAGCGGATAGGCCAGCGCATGCACGGCGGCGACCGGCGAATTGGCGAACGCCTGCCCCGCCAGCATCGAGCCGAGCAGCATCGCCGACCGCGCCTCGATGTCGGCGCCGTTGTGGACGGCGGTTTCAAGGCTCCCGCCGAGAAGGGTCAGCGCCTGCGTCGCCAGATGACGCGACACCGGGTTGTTGTTCGGGTTCATCGAAGCGTAGGCCTCGATGGCGTGGACCATCGCGTCGATCCCGGTCGCGGCGGTAACGTGCGGCGGCAGCCCGAGCGTCAGCTCCGGATCGAGCAGCGCGACATCGGGCAGGATGACCGGGGAGACGACGCCCATCTTCTCGTTCTCGCCGGTGGTGACGATCGAGATCGGCGTCACCTCGGAGCCGGTGCCGGCCGTCGTCGGCGCCAGGATCAACGGCAGCCGGGGCCCCTTCGCCTTGCCGACGCCGAACGCGTCGGCCAGCGTTTCGCGGCCCGGGGCGAGCAGCGCGACGAGCTTGGCGGTGTCGAGCGAAGACCCGCCGCCAAGCCCCAACACCCCCGTCGCCGATGCGCTCCGGGCGGCCTCGACGGCATGCAGGATCATCGCCGCCGGCGGATCGGCGACGACGTCGGCGAACACGGTCGCCTCGACGCCAGCGGCGCCGAGATATTCGAGCGCTCGGGCGACGATGCCGGTCGCCATCATGCCGGGATCGGTGACGACGAGCACGCTCGCGCCGAGGCGCTCGCGGGCGAGAGCGCCGATCCGGCCCAGCGCGCCAGCGCCGAAATGCAGGCTGGCGCAGGTATTGAAAATGAAAGGCGGCATCTCCTCCCCCCTTGGCGGCAAGGCTCGCGGCCTTTCCTCAAGCGTTCATTTTAAGCACGACCCGAAACCGCGCCTTGCCGCTCATCATGCGATCATACGCATCCTGCGCTTTCTCAAGCGGATAGACCTCGTTCATCGACGCAACGCCGTTGAGCTTGCTGAACTGCAAGGTGTCTTCCGAATCGCGCGCGACGCCGGAATACCAGCCTCGGACGGCCGCCGACTTGAACAAGAGATCCAAGGAGTTGATCGTCAACGGTCCGACAGCGCCAATCACCATCATGACGCCGTTCGGCCCGAGGCCGCCGGCGATCGCCTGCATTGCGGGGCCGTTGGTGACGGTTGCAAGAATCGCACGGGCGCCGCCCATCGCCGTCAGCGCCTTGGCCGGGTCTTCCGTTGCGCTGTCGATATAGTCGGTCGCGCCGAGTTTTCGCGCAAGCTCTTCCTTGTCGCGCCCCCGGTTGACGGCCACCGTTCGAAAACCCTGGCGCGCGGCGAACTGGACGCCAAGATGGCCGAGGCCGCCGACGCCGTGAACGGCGACGACGTCTCCCGGTCCCGCGCCGGTATGGCGCAAGGCGTTGAAAGTCGTGACCCCGGCGCAAAGCAGCGGCGCGGACTCAACAGCGTCGAGGTCGTCAGGGACATGCGCGACCGCCGAAATATCCGCAACCATGTGCGTCGCATAACCGCCGTCCCGGCTGACGCCCGTCGTCTCGTGAACATTTTCGCAAGCGAAAGCGCTGTCGCGACGGCAGTGACGGCAGTACCCGCACAACCCTCCGAACCAACCCACGCCGACTCGCTCGCCGATCGACCAACCGTGCACTTCCGGACCCAGCGCGTCGATCACGCCCACAACCTCGTGGCCCGGCACGCGAGGATAGCGGATGCCTGGAAACAGACCGTCGACCGTGACAGAATCGCTATGACAAACCCCGCAAGCCTGCACGCGGATAAGAACTTCCCCGCGGCCGGGCGTGGGGATCTCCCGCTCTTCGGCGACAAGAGGACCGCCGGCCTTGTGGACGGCGAAGGCTTGCATCTTCGACATGACGGTGTCTCCCGTTTCGCGAAAAATCTTACGGCGCCGACGCGCTTTAAAACAAATATCGGCGGCGTCGGCAATCTGACGGCGTCGCGCCGCCCGGAGGATCCCTCCGCTTGCAAGCGGTGCGTCAACTTTGAGGCCGTTCGCTACGCTCGCGAAACTGAGCGTTGAACATTGCAGATTTCCTGCGTCGCAACGTTCGCCAAGTCCCCAAGCCGGTCGACGTCGGATTGTTGGAGGACCCGCGGGCGCGTGTCGAGCACGCACAAGGTCCCTACGCAGCTTCCGTCGTCAAGGAACAGCGGATAACCGGCGTAGAACCGGATTCGCGGCTCGTTGATGACGAGAGGATTGTCGGCGAATCTCTGATCGAGCAGAGTGTCCTCTACAATCAACGGCCTTCGGCTATGGACCGCATGGGCGCACAAGGAAACGTCGCGCGAATCTTCTTTTGTCCGCATGCCCGCGGACGAGAGGAACCATTGTCGATTTTCGTCGACCAGCGTGATCGTCGCCATCGGCGCGCTGAAACAGGCCGCGGCAAGACGGGTTATGCGATCGAATTTCTCTTCAGGCGCGGTATCCAAAAGTTTCAAGGCGCGAAGAGAGGCGAGGCGCGCGGGTTCATCCTCGGGGATCGGCGCTCTTATCCACCGGCAAGCCGCTCGCAAGACCCAAGCGCGTATCTTTGTCCGGGCGTAGCTGCTTGAAAACGGCGTCACCAGCCAGTCGGCCGCGCCGGCCGAAAGGGCGCTGGCGACGTCCTCCTTTTCGGAAACGATCACCAGCGGCGCCTGATTTCCCTCGGTCTCGCGGATCGCGCGGCACAGGCTGATCCCGTCTCGTCTGGCGGCGCAATGTTCGATCATCACCACCGACGGCTTGCGTTCGGCGAGCAGCGCGCGCCCGGTCTCGACATCCGGAAAGAAGTCGACGCTGACGCCTTCGGCGCGAGCCGCGTCGGCGAGGGCTTTGCCGATGACGGGATCGACGATGCTCAGGATCGCGGAGCGATCGCCGAGGGCCGGCGCCAAGGAGTCCATGGCGCTGGACCGCCTTTCGATCGTCTCTGAGGCGCGATGGCCCCTCCGGGTCAAGGCGATCGGTCGGTTCTCCGCCGCGGCGAATATCTCCAGCGAAGACCCCGCCGCGGCGGAATTCGCCTTGAGGCGTTCGACGATGGCGTCCAGCTCGTCGTCGGCTCTGAGCGGGTCGTGGTGCGTCAGCGCGACCGCCTTGACGCCGGCGTGTTGCGCGAGCCTTACGACGAACTCGTGAGAGCTGTGCCCCCAGCCCAGCTTGGTTGGATATTCCTGGGCGGTGTACTGCGCGTCATGTATGAGCAGGTCGGCGCCCGCCACGAACTCGGCGTGTCGCTGATCCTGTCCGGTGAATTCCGCGTCGCCTTCCGCGACAGCGCGCGAAAAAGGCTCGTGATCCGAGCAATACGCGACCGTTACGCCATCGGCCTCCAATCGATAGCCGAGAGTCTAGAGCGGGATGATTCAGATATTGCGTCGTCACCTTGATGTCGTCGATTTCGAAGACGCCTTCCAAGAGGTCGTGGTAGCGGATCGTCGCGCCAAATTGATCGGGCGCGATCGGGAAATATGTGTGCTGCATTTGTCCCGCGAGAAGTCTCGCGCAAGGACTGATCCAGTCCCTTCGGCCCATAGAGGCTCCATTGGTTTCCCGGCTTGAAAAACGGCGCGAAAAACGGAATCCCCTGGATGTGATCCCAATGCGTGTGACCAATCAGCACGTGCCCGACCAGACCTTTGCCGGCGCTGGATAGAAGCTTTTGGCCGAGACCGTGCAGCCCGGTTCCGCAATCAATGACGACAAGGGTCCCGCGCGCCGAGCGAACCTCGAGACACGATGTATTCCCGCCGTATCGCAGGGTGGTGGGACCCGGTTTGGGAATCGACCCGCGCGTGCCCCAAAACTGAACGTTCATCGCATCCTTTGCTTGGGCTTTCCGGCGTCGACAGGGTCGGACCTATCTTCAAACGTGCACAAAACACCGACGGGTTGGCGACAGCCGAACAGGATTTTCTCGTGGCCGCTAGATCTCGAACTCGACGCCGATTTCCATCACTTGCGCGCCGGGAATCCTGAAATAGGCGCCGGGCCGCTGGGCGTTGTGGTGCAGAAAGGCGAAAATCGCCTCGCGCCAGCGCGACAGGCCCGCACGCTTCCCCGAAGCGACGATCGTCTCGTGCCCCGTGTAGTAGATCGCCTTGCTGAGATCGAGTTTAGGCAGCCTGCCGAGCGTCATCGCCTCGTTCAATTCTTGCGGAACGTTGGGCTCCTCCATGAACCCGAAACACAATTCCACGCGATCGACGCCTTCCGCGAGCGGTCGGACCAAGACTCGCCCGTCCTCATGCGTGCGCGGAACCTCGGTCGTCGACACCGCGACAAGCAGCACGTGCTCCTGCAGCACGCGGTTGCACTTGACGTTATGCGAGAGCGCCAGCGGGACGCCCTTCGCCATGCGACCGAGCACGATCGCCACGCCCGGAATGCGATGCGGCGGGTTCGTGCGCAACCGTTCCAGGAACGCGTCGGTGCGCTCGCGGACTTCCACGCGGGCGGCGTCCATCAACTCTTCGCCTTTTCGCCACGTCAGCATGAGGAACGAAATCACGAACGCGATAAGCAGCGGGAACCAGCCGCCATCAAACAATTTGGTCGAGGTCGAGGCGAAGAACAGCATGTCGAGCACGAGCAGACTGCCGTTCACTCCATAGACGACGTACGGATTGTATTTCCAGTGCAGCGCGACAAACGTCGCCATCAGCGTCGTGATGACCATCAGCAGCGAGACGGCGATCCCGAAGGCGCCGGCCAGCGCATCGGAGGAACCGAAACCGATCACCGCGGCGAGCGTCCCCGCCGCCAACGCCCAGTTGACGAACGGCACGTAGATCTGCCCGATCTCGCGGTCCTCGGTGTGCACCACTTTCATGCGCGGCAGGAAGCCGAGGCTGATCGCCTGCTGCGTCATCGAAAAGGCGCCGGAGATGATCGACTGCGAGGCGATCACGGTCGCCACCGTCGCCAACAGGATGAGCGGATAATGCGACCAGGCCGGCGCCAAAGCGTAGAAGGGGCTGTCGACCACTTCAGGAACGTTCGGCTCCGCCAGCAGCAGTCCGCCTTGGCCAAAATAGTTCAAGGTCAAGGCAGGCAACGCCACGCCAAACCAAGCGGCGCGAATCGGCAGCGGCCCGAAATGTCCCATATCGGCGTAAAACGCCTCGCCGCCGGTGACCGCTAGAAACGCGCCGCCAATGACGACGAAGGCCAACCCGCCGGCGTGCCACAGGTAGGTGACCGCGTAGACGGGGCTCAACGCCACAAGCACAGCGGGCGATCTCACGATGCCGACGACGCCGAGCGCGCCGATGATGAAGAACCAAACCAGCATGACGGGGCCAAACAGGCCGCCGATCCAGGACGTCCCGTTGCGCTGAATGACGAATAGCAAGGCGAGGATGACCACGGTCGCCGGCACGACAAAGTGCTCAAGCCGCGGCGCATAGATCTTCAGCCCTTCGATCGCGCTCAGGACGGAAATCGCCGGCGTTATCGTGCCGTCGCCGTAGAGCAGCGTCGCGCCGACGAGGCCGACGATCACCAAGGCGGCGCGCCACTTGTTGCGTTTGGCGCGACGTGGGCTGACCAGGGCGAGCAGCGCCAGGATTCCCCCCTCGCCGTGGTTGTCCGCGCGCATGATCAGGATTGCGTATTTGATCGAAATGACGATGATGAGCGACCAGAAGATCAGCGAGACGATGCCGAGCACCGCCTCCGGAGTCACCTGCCCGTCGGGACTGGCCGATTTCACGGCGACGTTGAGCGTATAAAGCGGGCTGGTGCCGATGTCGCCGAACACCACGCCCATGCAAGCCAGCGCGGCCCCGGTCAAGCCCGGTCGAACTTGCGATTCCCCCACCGCGACAGGCCTCGCCGACGCTGTCATCTCGCGCGCCTCTTGGTCAGCCGCTCCGAGCAAGCGCCGGCACGCTAACCCACAGCGGTGCGCGCGTAAATGGGGGATCGCCACGGCGGATGGACGCCGTTGGGGGCTGAGTTAGCGGCGCCCCGAACCGCTCTCCGTCGTTGCGAACCCACGTCTCTGTTTCGGGCTGTCAAACGGCCGCGGTAATACGGACATTCCCGCCGGACTGGCGCCGAGCCCGGCCAAGGGCGCTCTCGACGACCCCGCCAAGCATCGAAAGCAACTGGCGCCGCAATAGCAATAAAATCAAAAAATTATTGGTGGTGCGCGCAGTTCTAGGGGGTGTCCTCATTTAAGCCAAGCCAGAGCGCAGACCAAATGAAGGCCGGCGAGAAAGTTGCGAGCGGTTTTTTCATAGCGCGTGGCGACGCCTCGAAACTGTTTGATATACTGGAAGAAACGTTCGATCAGGTTGCGTTCTGCGTATAGGGCGTAGTCGCAATCGCGTTTGATTTTACGATTGGCCTTGGGAGGGAATGACGGCTTCAATCTCTCGACGTTCAAGGCTCGCGATGAAGCCATCCGAGTCGTAGCCCTTGTCAGCGAGGACCGCGTCTGGCGCCACGTTAGCGATAAGCGTCTCGGCTTGAGTGATGTCGTGAGCTTGTCCACCGGTGAGGCTCAGCGCCAACGGGTTGCCCAAGGCGTCAACGACGACATGAATTTTGGTGGTCAACCCGCCGCGCGAGCGACCTATGGCTTGGTCGAGACCCCCTTTTTTCGAGCCCCGGCGCTGTGCTGGTGGGCTCTGACGATGGTCGCGTCGATCATGGCGTATTCGTTGTCGGGGTCATCGGCCAAAACCTTGAAAAGATTCTCCCATACGCCCCTCTTGGCCCAACGCGAGAAGCGGGTGTGAATATTCTTCCAAGGGCCGAAGCGTTCCGGCAAATCGCGCCACGGCGCTCCCGAACGGAACTTCCAAATAACCGCGTCAACGAAAAGCCGGTTGCCTCGTTCACTGTCGCGACCAACGTAGCCGGGGCGACCCGGCAGCAATTGCTCGATGCGAGCAAACTGATCGTCGCGCAGTCCGTAGCGCTTCATCCAAAAGCCCCCAGTAGGAAGGCTCCTCATGAATCACGCTTTTCCTGATTTGCGAATCCCCTAAATGAGGACACCCCCTAGCAAACCGGTCTCCGCAAGCAAAATTCCCTGGTAACAGGGAAAATGCAGGGATTTTCGAGGCAAAACAGCTGCTTTGAGCAACGAAACGTCATGGATAGATACGCTATTTCAGTGGGTTAAGCGCGAAGTTCCCTGCGTTTTCTAACAGGGAATTTGTTTCAAGGAAGCCCGGCCGAAAGCGCTGGGCGGCGACCGCCGCTCGCAGCGCATCGAGGCTTGCCACGACGCCGTCATGGCGGCGCTCGGCCGCGACAAGGACGCCACCATCAAGGAAGTGCGCCAAAAGCTGGGCGCGCAGGGTCTGGTCTTCGGCTTCGGCACGATCCAGCGCTTCTTCGCCCGGCACGCGATCACGCGCAAAAAAAGACGGCGCACGCCTCGGAGCAGGATCGTCCCGACGTCGCGGAGCGGCGCAAAGCTTGGTTCGAGGGGCAACTTGACCTTGATCCCGAGCGCTTGATCTTGGATCGAGGCCGGTTTCAGCAACACAACAATATGCACAAGCAGCCCGAGATTGTCGCCTATTGCGCGACGTATCGCGTGGGCGACGGCCGCAGTCTCCTCGTCCCCGCACGCGCTGCGTTGAATTTCTTGCAAAACGACGAGCTGTTCGCGCCCCTCAACGTGAGCATGGCTCAGGCTACGTTGATTTCAAGTCCGAAGCTACGCCGGCGTGGAGTTCGCTGGGTCGGGCTCGGATATTGTCGGCGATTGAAGCGCCGGGCGCTGTGGTTGCAAAGGTAGCTCGGCGCGAGGACGTTTGCACGAGCCTGGTCTACAAATGGCGGCTTGCTGCCCGCAAAAGGGCGCAGCGGGTCGAGTTCAATCCCGCCATCGTTTGGGAGTTGCTGCTCAGAGATAAAGCAGTTCCTGCCACACGGTCGTGTAACGGGGCCTGATGAATTCCCGCCGCAATGTACGGCCGTGGCGCTCGCCGGACGTGCCGAAACCGACCGTCCCGCGCCGTTCCTCGACAGCCCAACGCGTCGAGATATCTCTCGGATCGAGAAATGGTCTCGACAACGCCAGCGCCCGGATGACGCTCAATAACTCCATGTCAACCACTCCGTCGCCGCCCGGCCAGACCAAGGGGGTGAGGTTCGAACATGGGTAAGTTCTCGGTGGAGGCGGGAATTTTGAGTGAGATCGCCAATTCGCCGCCTCAAAAGTCGGCGCATTGTCGTACTGAGACGGAAAGAACGACGAGCTGTTACGGTCCGTATCTATACAGCAAACTAAACGCGTACGTCGTGTCGGCGCTAGCCAACCTTGTCTCGTATAGACGCCATTGTGGTGACCTCCATACCCGAACTGGCCGAATCCCTGAGTTGAACGCTGTATCGCGCAGCGCGTGTGCCTCAAAGAAGCTTCATGCATTCGCGCATGAAAATTATATGTTTGAAGCCGCGCAGGTGGAACTCTCGTGCGCCCGCGCGGCAGGCCGGCCACCTATAGCGCACAGCGCCATGCAGGACCGCGTGCTGCACAGCGCGATCTGCGGCGCGCGCCGCAGCCGCGCCCGCCGCAGCGGCAATACGGTCTTCAAGCCGGGTTTGCGACATTACCGGCGCCGAGACCGCTAGAAGTTCGGTCAACACGACGCAGCAGCCGATCATCAGGCGTAAGTTCGAGACATTGCGGAAATCTGCAACCAACATGGATTTCTCCTTACACGTCGCCCAGCGGCGAATGAAAATTATCACTAAGGTGAGTGACAAAATCAAGATCGAGGATGCACGCCGAATGCTGGCGACAGGCAAGTCACCGGGTGTCGACGGGCGCCGTTCAGCCGCGATGCGGGGAGACAAGCGAGATTCGCGTAGAAGTGTGCTGAGACAACCGTATCCAATCGAAACCGGGGTCGACTATCCCGCTCAGGCCAGCGATGCTTGGGCCGGCGATGGTGCGACTCCACGTCTTGCCCCTCACGGACGAGGACATCGCATCCCTTCGCAAGCCGCTTACAGGCTCCGTCCACGAGGCGGGACTATCCATCAGGCATCGCGCGGCCGCCGCGAGCCCGCCTTGTCCCAGCTTTGCCTCTGTATGCGATCGACTTGCTCGACGAAGCGAACTAATTATAATTATCGCAGCGGCTGGTGAGAAGATGGCCTTGAGGCCCTTTCGGATCGCTGCAGCTGAGGCGGACGAGTTCGCACGAGGGGGGCTTCGTGTATAATTTTATCAACTATCTAGGCAGCCGCAAAGGCGGTGGCCGTTCGTCTCGGGATCTTTAGAGTGTCCAAGATCTTCGGCTTCTTCCGACGTTTCGGCGAGGGATTTGCTGGCGTCGTGCGGGTTGCGTCGCTCGCCGCCGCCGGCTTAAGCTTGGCCGCCTGCAAGGACACGCGTAACACTTACGCGCCGCCGCCGCCGCCGAGGGTTGATGTCGCGCAGCCGCTGCGCAAGCCGATAGCGAACTTTTTCGAGCTGACCGGCAACACGGCTCCGGTGAAGTCAGTCGATCTCATGGCGCGGGTACAGGGGTTCCTGACCTCGATCGACTATGCCGACGGAACCGGCGTCAAACAGGGAACGCAGCTTTTCACGGTCGAGAAGGACACTTACCAGGCGCAGCTTGATCAGGCGCAGGCCAATCTCGCCTCAGCCAAGGCGGCCCAGGCCAATGCGAAGACGAACTTCGACCGCGCCGCGACGCTGGTGAAGAAGGAGGCAGAAACGCAGGCGAATCTGGACACCGCCCGCACAACCTACGACCAGCAAGCCGCGACCACCCTATCGGCGCAGGCGAGCCTGGAGATCGCGACGATCAATCTCGGCTATGCGACGATCTCCGCCCCGTTTGACGGGGTCGTGACCAACCATCTCGCCGACGTCGGCGCGCTCGTCGGCGTCTCGGGACCAACGAAGCTCGCAACGATCATGCAACTCAATCCTATCTACGCCAATTTCAACGTCAGCGAGGCCCAGGTTCTTCGGGTGCGGGAAAACTTCGCCGCGCGCAACCGGGCGTTGACTCCGGAAGATCTGCACAAGGTCCCGGTCGAGATCGGTTTGCAGGGCGAGGACGGATATCCCCATCATGGCCATATCGATTATGTCTCGCCGCTGATCGATTCCTCGACAGGAACGCTGGCGGTGCGCGCCGTGTTCGACAACCCGGAGCGGGTCTTGCTGCCGGGTTTTTTCGTGCGGGTGCGCGTCCCGGTCGGGGAGCCGAAAGAAAGCCTGCTGGTTCCCGACGTCGCGATCGGCGTCAACCAAGAGGGCAGCTATCTCCTTGTGCTCGGCAAGGACGACGTCGTCCAACAGAGAGCGGTGAAGACGGGGCAGCAGGTCGGGCGCCTGCGAGTCGTCGAGTCGGGTCTCGCCGCCGAGGACTGGGTGGTGACGGCCGGCATTCAATTCGCCACGCCCGGCGCCAAGGTCGAACCGACCAAGACGGCGGTCGCCGACAACGCCGGGTCGGCCACGCCTTGACGGAGCGCCGCTGATGATTTCGCGCTTCTTCATTGAACGGCCGGTGCTCGCCAACGTGCTGGCCCTGGTGATGGTTCTCATTGGCGCTGTCGCGCTGCTGCGGCTTCCGGTCGCCCAATATCCCAATGTCACGCCGCCAACGGTACAGGTCACGACACGCTACCCGGGCGCGAGCGCCCGCACCCTGATCGACACCGTGGCTCTGCCGATCGAGCAGCAGGTCAACGGCGTGCAGAACATGATCTACATGCAGTCGACCAGCGCCAGCGACGGCACCTATAGCCTGACGGTGACCTTCGCGATCGGCACGGACCCCGACCAGGCGCAAGTGTTGGTGCAGAACCGCGTCGCCATCGCCATGTCGTCGCTGCCGCAGAGCGTGCAAATCCAAGGCGTCAGCACGCAAAAGAAGTCGACGGCGGTGCTGAAGTTCGTCAGCTTGTTCTCGCCGGAAGGGCGATATGACAGCCTGTTCCTCTCCAATTACGCCGTCATCAATGTCCAGAACGAGCTTGCGCGGCTGCCCGGCGTCGGCAGCGTCAACGTGTTCGGCGCCGGCCAATACGCCATGCGGATCTGGCTCAACCCAGATCTGCTGCAAGCGCGCGGGTTGACGCCGAGCGACATCATCAACATCGTGCAGAAGCAGAGCGAGGAAGTCACGGCCGGTTCGATCGGCGCGCCGCCGGCGCCGAAGGGCCAAGATTTTCAGTACACACTCAACATCAACGGCCGCCTCAACGACGCGCCGGACTACGAAAACATCATCGTCAAAGTGGATTCGGCGAACGGCGGCCAGATCACGCGGCTGCGCGACGTCGGCCGGGTCGAACTTGGCGCGCAGACTTACAGCCAGACCTTCTTGCAGGACGGACGTCCGGCGACCGGCGTCGCCATCTACCAATTGCCCGAGGCCAACGCGATTACGGTGGCGAAGGCGGTCGACGAGCGGATGGCCGCGCTCGCCAAGAGTTTTCCGCGGGGCCTGGAATACGCCGTTCCCTTCGACACCACCAAATTCGTGAAAGCCTCGATCAACGAAGTCTATCTGACGCTGATCGAGGCGGGCGTGCTGGTGCTGATCGTCATTCTCGTGTTCTTGCAGGATTGGCGCGCGACGTTGGTGCCGGCGACGACGGTGCCGGTGACTATCATCGGCGCCTTTGCGGCCATGGCGGCGCTCGGCTTCACCATCAACCTGTCGACCCTGTTCGCCATCGTGCTGGCGATCGGCATCGTCGTCGACGACGCCATCGTCATCGTCGAGGGAGTCACCCGTCACATCGAGGCCGGCCTGTCCGGCCGGCAGGCCGCGGAAAAGGCGATGGACGAATTGTTCGGCCCCGTCATCGGCATCACTCTGGTGCTGATGGCGGTGTTCATCCCCGCGGCCTTTCTGCCGGGGCTCACCGGCCAACTCTACCGGCAGTTCGCCCTGGTGATCGCGGCCACCGCCTTCATCAGCGCCATCAACGCCATGACGTTGAAGCCGACGCAATGCGCGCTCTGGCTTCGTACGCCCGTTCCGCCGGAGAAGCGCAATATCTTCTATCGCGGCTTCAATAGGGTCTACGACGCCGCCGAACGCGGCTACGTGCGGATCGTTGGCGACATGATCCGGCACAGCGGCGTGATCGCCGTGATCGGTCTTGCGCTCATCGCTCTCGCCGGCTGGGGACTGACTCGTCTGCCGACCGCCTTCCTGCCGATCGAGGATCAGGGCTATATGTTGATCGCGGCGCAACTGCCTGACGGGGCCTCCAAGGAGCGCACGGACAAAGTGATGCAGAAGGTCGAAGAGATCGCCAAGGTGACGCCGGGCGTCGAGCGTGTGCTGACCGTTAGCGGCATTTCCGTGCTCGACAATAGCGCGAGCCTCGCCAACGCCGGCGTCGCCTATGTCGTGCTTGAAGATTGGGGCAAGCGCGGCAAGGTCAGCGGCGAGGATTTGCTGTCGATCTACCTGCACCTCAACAGCGCGTTGCGCGACATCCTGGATGCACGCGCGACGGTGATCGTACCGCCGCCGATCCAGGGCGTCGGCAACGCCAACGGCTTCACCATGCAGGTCGAATTGAAGAACGGCAATTTCGACTACGCACTGCTGCAGACGCTCGCCGACGAGATTGCACGTAACGGCAATTCGCAATCGGCGTTGCAGCGGTTGGGCAGCACGTTCCGCGCCGGGTCGCCGCAGTTCGACGTCAAGGTCAATCGCATCAAGGCCGAGACGCTCGGCGTCACCGTCGACCAGATCTTTCAAACCCTGTCTGGCTACGTCGGTTCGCAATACGTGACGCAGATCAACAGGTTTGGTCATGTCTTCCAGGTCTATGCGCAGGGCGAACCGCAATTCCGGGTCAGCGCCGAAGACATCAAGAACCTGAAGGTGAAAGCGGGCGACGGGACGATGACGCCGCTCGGCGCCATGGTCGAGGTGGCGCCGGCGCTCGGTCCGGCGCTCATCAGCCTCTACAATCTGTATCCTAGCGCCGCCATCAACGGCGGCGCCGCGAGCGGGTTCAGCTCCGGCCAAGCGCTCGACATCATGGAGCAAGTCGCCGACCGCACGCTGGCGCCCGGAACGGGCTTTGAATGGACGGCGCTTTCCTACCAGGAGAAGCTGGTCGGCGCGCAGATCTACTTTGTTTTCGCGCTGGCGCTGCTCCTGGTCTATTTCGTGCTGGCGGGGCAGTACGAAAGCTGGTTGCTGCCGCTGGCGGTACTGCTGGCGGTGCCCCTGGCGCTTCTTGGCACGGTCGGCGCGCTTGACGGGCTCGGCGTCGCCAACAATCTCTACACGCAGATCGGGCTGATCCTGCTGATCGCCCTGGCGAGCAAGAACGCCATCCTCATCGTCGAATTCGCGCGCGAGCAACGGGCGCAGGGCGCCGACATACTCACGGCGGCGCTCGAGGCGGCGCGTCTGCGGTTCCGGCCCATTCTGTTGACGTCGTTCGCTTTCGTCCTCGGCGTGCTGCCGCTGGTGCTGGCCAGCGGGGCCGGGGCCAACGCGCGCAAGTCGATCGGCATCGCCGTGTTCAGCGGCATGATCGCCTCGACCTGTCTCGCGGTGCTGTTCGTGCCGTCGTTTTATGTAGTGTTGCAGCACCTCGAAGAATCGCGCCGGCGCAGGAGGACGCCGGCGCAGGCAAGCGCGCTCCCGTCCGTTCCTACCTAACCACGTGAACAATCCCGCGTTTCGACAACGCAGTGAGGAGTGCTCGACGTCGCTCTTAATACCCAATGAAGGCGCCCTGAAATTAAACTCTTGCGTCGATCAAATATCTATGGATTCTCGCTCGCGCGTGTCGTTCGTCGAGCCCTTGCCGGGGCGGCTTTCGTCACGCTGACCGTGATCAGTGCGAACCCGCTGACCGCACGCGCGCAGGAAGGAGGCGCGGGTCGACTTCTTCCGGCGCAACCTTTGTATGGCGCGTCAAACGGCGCAACGGCCCCTAAAATCCACTACCAATTCGTCGGATTGCATGATGAGCCGATCACAGTGTCCGGCATGGTTATCGTCCCAGCGGAGTCGCCACCGGCAGGGCCTCGCCCGTCGTAGCGTAGGCGCATCCGACAACAGGCGCCGTCGCGCGTTGCGCGCCTTCGTTTGCCCGCAAGCGCTTCCAAATGATCGCCGGGCTGCGTCTCATGCTCGCTCGGGGTTATGTCGTGGCGGCGACCGATTACCCAGGATTCGGCACGCCCACACGCATCCCTTTCTCGTTGGCGACAGCGCGGGACGGGCGGTGATCAACTCTTTGCACGAGATCGGCGGGCCGTCTTGAGGAAACATCATCGCCGGAAGGCTGCTACGCTCCGTTGCGTTGTGGGCGGCCTCGTCGCCATGCTCGCAGTCGCCTCCAGCGCCTATGCTGTGGACAAACCCCCGCTCGCGCCCGACGCCTTGACGCCGATGACGGCCCCGTCGCGCATCGCCGCCACGATCGAGTTCAGCCTGCCTGCGCTCGCCGCCGAGGTTGAGCGTGAAATCCCGAGGCGATTGGCCACCATCGACGAGCGGGTGAATTGCGTGCATCGCCGAGTGCTTTTCTTCCGCGTCAACGCCAATTGCGATATTTGGGGACACGTCGACCGCGCCGGCGCGGTGATTCTGTCGGGGCGCGGCGATCGCCTATATGGCGCGGTGCCAATTTACGCCGTCATTGAGGGGCAAGGCGCCAACCGCTTCACCTCGCGCATCCACGGCGACACGGAAGCGCGACTGACAGTTGATGTCGCGGTCAGGCCGAAGCTGAATCGTGACTGGTCGCTGGCCCTCAACGTGAGCGACGGTTTTCATTGGCGCGAGCGACCTTTTCTGCATGTGCTGGGCCGGGAGATTTCGTTAACGCGTTACGCCGAGCCGAAGATCCGGGAGCAGCTGGCCGGCGTGCGTGTGCGGGTGGCTGAAGCGGCGCGACGGCTCGATCTTCGCGCCAAGGCGGCGCACGCCTGGCGTGAGGCGTGCGAGCCGATCCAGATTTCCGAAGACGCCTGGCTTCAGTTTGTCCCGCAAAGCGCGGCCTTCGCCGGCGTTCATGCCAACAACCAGATAGTTTGGGGCGTTCTTGAGTACGCTGGCGTCGCGCAGACGTTCATCGGCGGCCAACTGCCCGAAGCAAAACCGACGCAACTGCCGCCGCTCGGAACCGACGTAGGCGCGCCCGGAAGCTTCGACATGCTCCTGCCGATCCACATTGGTTACGAGACGATAAAAGCCAGGATCTCAGACGTCCTCAAGGCTGAAAGCGCGGTGCGCGAGGTCCAGGTCTATCCCTCGTCGGGTAAGCTGGTTGTCGGCCTTCGCATCTCCACCGACGGCGGCGATGGCCAATGGCATTATGTTTCAGGCGCCGTCGAGACCGACGACAATGCTTTTTCCGCCCGTCTTGCCAACCTGCAAGAGCTCGCCACGGCCGGCGCAGCCGCCGAGCCCGCGCTGGCGCCGCTGATCGCGCAGTTGAAAGGCAAGATCACCTTTGATTACAAGTCAGACTACCAGAAGCTGCTTGCGACGGTGAACGAGAAGCTCAGCCGCCCGTTGAAGGACGGCTTTCGCATGATCGGCCATGTCGCAGCAGCCAGATTCGACCGCCTTTACTTGCCGGCCGACGGCCTTGTGATCACGCTGCACGCTACCGGCGAGTTGAAGATTCTCTATGGAATGTGAGCGCCTGAAGCTGCTTTATCGGGGCAGTGCGATCTCGGGAGCTCGCCTCGGCCGTTTTACGGCGCGTCAGGGATGGTCACGCCGTCCCATCGCGATTCCAGCATTAGGCTAGGTTATTATTACTCGTCGATGTCCGCTATTCCCCTATTGTGTTGAAAAACCCCGGCGATGGAATGCGGCGATGGGCCGCCGTGGCGGGTTTGGATCGGCAAAGTTGGTGGCGCTCGCCTCAGGAGGCGAAGGCGAGCCCCCCTTGTTAGGGACTATCTTTCGAGTTCCGTGTTCATACAATTCGATATCCCGGGACTCATGTCAGCGCGCAATTGCTGCGACTCACCAACGCAACGCGCAAGGGGCTTACCATTTCTGATACAACAGAATAATGCGTAGTCGAGATGAGGCGTCAAGTCTGCGTACGCCTGCGCCGGCGCTGACGCGGTGAAACATGAGCCTGGCCTGCGATACGGGGGAACGTTCAGAGATCTGATCGTCAAGTACGACGAAGGCGCGACCATTATCAATGCTGATTGCAACACGTTGACGCCACATAACGGAGAGCCAAAACATGCGACTTTCTTCCGACGATTCCCATCACTTTGAATTGCTCCGCATCATCGGTCATAGCTATTACGGCGGAGCTGACGTTCAGGAATGCTTGCAGGTTGCTGCGGCGTTGATCCCCGGCGATGACGAGAGCTGGTATCAAGAGTGGCATGCGTTGGCCGAACGGGTGCAAGCGACGGCCAGCGCGAGTCTGGCGCGTGGCCATCGTCGCAGCGCCTCCAAGGCGTTTCTGCGCGCGGCAAGCTACCATCTGATTGCTGACTTCTATCTGCACGGGAATGCAAACGATCCCAGAATCCTCGCGTCGAATCGCGCCAGCCGCTACTGCTTCATGGCGGCCGCCGAAGGGCTCGATTACGATATCGTGCGTGTCGAGATCCCCTTTGAGGCGACGACGCTGCCGGCCTATGTCCTCAGGCGTCCGGGGCTTGTAGGCCGCCGCCCAACGCTGGTGTGCCACTCTGGCTTCGATGGCACAAAGGAAGAGATTGCGATCTTTCCGGGCATGGCGGCGGCGGAGCGCGGCTATGTCGTGATTGTTTTCGAAGGTCCGGGTCAAGGGGAGGTCGTCCGTGAGAAGCGGCTGACATTCCGACCGGACTGGCAAAATGTCGTGTCCCCGATCATCGACTACGCAATAAGCCGGGACGACGTCGACGCGTCGAAGATTGCGCTGATGGGCATCAGCCTTGGCGGCGTTCTAGCGCCAATAGCGGCTGCGCACGAGCATCGGCTTCGCGCACTGATTTGCAACGGCGGGCTCTACAGCTTTCATGAGATAGTTCGCGCCCGCTATCCGGAGGAACTACCAGACGAAGAGGTTCTGCAAGCGCAACTTCGCGAGGCGATGAAGACGAATACGGTATTGCGCTGGAGTTCCAACCATGGCCAGTACGTCTTCGGCTACACCAATCTTCATGATTATTTTGAACAGCTCAAGCCGTTCGAGGCGAGCAGCGCCGACCAAATCCGATGCGCCACGCTGGTGCTGGATGCGGAGCATGAGGGCTTCTTCGCCGGCCAGCCTCAGAAACTCTACGACCGCCTGACTTGTTCAAAGACGTTTATGAAGTTCACTGTCGCCGAGGCGGCGGGCGCGCATTGTCAGGCCGGTGCGGAAGGCATCGGCGGCCAAAAGATTTTCGACTGGCTCGACGAGACCATGCAGGTGACTTGACCTCGCGACGCAACGCGCCGCCCTTGCACGTCCAACCAGCGGACCGCTTGCCGCCAAATGTGCAAGGTCCAGTATTTGGTCACCGATGGCAACTGCGCCGCGGGGTTGTTTATCGCAATCATCGCGGATGATGATGCCGAATGGCAGGTTCTGCAGCGTGAAGTCACAGCCGGGCGACTGTGCGGCGGCGACCCAGCTTTGGGCCGCCGGATCATGAGTGAAGTTGAGCATGGGAATGATCAGTTGCTGGGCAGCAACGCGTCGTCGAAAATGGCCACGGCCCGCGTCCACCCAGCAGAAGGGCCAGCCGCGCATGCGGCGGCTGCGCCGGCGATGATCTTGCGGCGTTGGATGGTCATCGGTAAGCGTTTAGTGGAGGCCATTCTCGCGGGCTCGGACGGTCTCATGGTAGCGGTTGGGCATTGATGGCAGCATCTATGTCTAGACCTATGCGCAGACCTAGTAAGAACCAATTCGTCGAGGTGACTACCGAGCGGCTGGAAGGCGCGCCGTTGAGCGAACGACGGCGATGGTCCGAGGATTTCAAGGATCGCGCTGTCTCGGCGGCGTTTGCGCCGGACGTGAACATCTCTGCTTTGGCGCGGTCGCTGGAGATCGCGCCTTCGCAGCTTTTCGCGTGGCGGCGCGCGGCGACAAAGCGCCTGACGGACACCGCGAGTTCGGAAGGCGAAGCAGCGATTGAAAGGCCTGAGCGGGTCGAGATCGAGATTGGCGGTGCGGTGGTTCGTGTTCCGCCAGATATCGCGGAAGCCGATTTACGCCGAGTGCTTCGTGCGGTCCGGCAGGCATGATCCCGCCCGGCGCACGCGTGTTCTTGAGAGCAGGCGCGGTGGACTTTCGCAAGGGGCCGGACGGTCTTGTCGCGCTGGTGCGCGACGCAGGCGCTGATCCGTTCAATGGCGCGCTGTACGTCTTTCGCTCAAAGCGAGCGGATAGAATGAAGATTGTTTGGTTCGACGGGACCGGGCTATGCCTATTCGCCAAGCGTCTGGAGCATTCGCATTTCGTTTGGCCGTCGGTGGGAAGTTTTGAGATCCGACTGAGCCACGCCCAACTCATGGCGCTGGTTGAGGGTCTCGATTGGAAGCGCGTTCGCGCGGTGGAAACGCAGACGCCACAGAGCGCCGGTTGACGCGGCAAAACGCTTGGAAACCGCCGAAAATACGAGACTTTCGTCAGCGAATCTGCTAGCTATCTCGCATGAGCGAGCGCTCCGACGAGCTTCCCAACGACGTCGACAAACTCAAGGCCATGACGCTCGAGATCACAGCTCGAGCTGAGGCGGACGTGAAGGCCGCTCGCGGCGAAGTCTTGCAGTTGAAAGCCGAAGTCAACGACTTGGCAGAAGCCAATGCGACAGCCAAGGCCGAGATCGCGCGGCTGACCTCAATCCTGAGGACGCTACAACGCGGACAGTTCGGCAAGAGGTCGGAAAAGCTGGCCGCTGACAAGGACGAGCAGCAGAGCTTCGCGTTCGAGGAAGTCGAGACTGGGCTGGAAGAGATCGGCGCCCGGCTCGCAGCGAAGACCAGCGGCAAGTCGCGTGCTCCGTCCGCGAGCAAGCCGCGCTTTCCCTCGCATCTGGAGCGGGTCGAGGAGGTTCTCGAGCCCGCCATTCCGCCGGGCTTCGAGGACAAGGAGCGGGTCAAGATCGGTCAGGACGAGAGTGTCCGGCTCGACGTCGTGCGCGCCCGGTTCCGGCTCATCGTGACCATTCGACCGAAATACGCCTTCAAGGAGCCAACGACGATCCTGCAAGCGCCGGCGCCGGAGCACATCATAGAGGCCGGCCTGCCGACCGAAGCGCTGCTCGCGCAGGTCGCCATCTCCAAATACGCCGACGGCCTGCCGCTCTATCGCCAAGAAGCCATCTACGCCCGCGATGGCGTCGAACTCGGCCGCTCGCTGATGGCGCAATGGATGGGCGCGGTGGGGTTCCACTTCGAGCCGCTGGCGGCTTTTGTTCTCGCGCGCATCCGCGAGGGCGAGCGCATCTTCGCCGACGAGACGACATTGCCGACCTTGGATCCCGGCGCCGGCAAGACCAAGACCGCATGGTTTTGGGCCTATGCGCGCGATGACAGGCCGTTTGGCGGCGCGGGGCCGCCAATGGTCGCCTACCGGTTCGAAGACAGCCGCTCCGGCGACTGCGCGGCGCGCCATCTCGGCGACTATCGCGGCATCCTGCAATGCGACGGCTATGTCGGATATCGCAAGCTCGCGGGCGCTCCGCACGCCAATGGCCTGCGTCTGGCCGGATGTTGGGCTCATCTGCGCCGCCGGTTCTTCGATCTCCACGCCAACGGCGAGTCGGTCGTCGCGACAGCGACGGTCGAGCAAATGAAAACGCTGTTTGGGCCACCGAGGACGAGGTGCGCGGCCAGCCGCCCGAGGCGCGACAGGCGGCGCGACGCGCGACATCCGCCGGCATCGTGCAGGCGCTGTTCGACCTCTGGGAGCGCGAACTGCCGCGCATCTCCGCCAAATCGAAACTCGCCGAGGCGATCCGCTACGCCCGCTCCCATCGCGCCGCGCTGCTGCTGTTCCTCGAAAACGGGCGCGCCGAGATCAACTCCAACATCGTCGAACGCGCTATCCGTCCCCAAGCCATTACGAGAAAAAATTCGCTCTTCGCCGGTTCTGTCGGCGGAGGTCGAACATGGGCGTCTATCGCCACCATGTTGCAGACCTGCAAAATGAACGGCATCGACCCCTACGCGTGGGCGAAGCTGACCCTGGAGCGCATCGCCAACCGATGGCCGAACAACGACATCGAGGCACTCATGCCCTGGAACTTAAAACCAGCAACCTGAACGGCCTTCGCTACACGCTTAC
>CAWEDI010000007.1:0-37175 GCA_963807735.1 uncultured Pseudomonadota bacterium
GACGGGTTTCTCGCCAGCCGAGGCCGTGGGCAGAAATTGCCGGTTCTTGTCGGGTTCGGGCACCGATCGAGAGACCAGCGGCGAGATCGGCGCGGCGATCGCGCTAGGTCGCTCTGTCCGGAAGGAAATATTGAACTACCGAAAGGACGGGAGACCCTTTTGGAATGATCTTGCCATCAATCCGATCATGGACCAGAGCGGCAAGATCAGCAGTTTCGTGGGCGTCCAAACCGACATCACCGATAAAATACAATCACGAAAGACAAAAGACGAAGCCGAATCGCGGATTTCGCGCATCATTGAGCACATGCCAGGCTACGTGTTCAGTCGTGTGCACGAGCGAGACGGGACCGTGCGGTACGTCGGCCCGACATTCTCAGTCGCAGACTGGGACCTAGAGCGTCCCGTGGACCTCGGCAAGTATCGGGCGCAAGTCATACATCCTGACGACAGGGAAATGGTGCGGGAGGCGATACTTCGGTCCGTCGTGGACCGCGCGCCAACAACGTTCGAGTTCCGGGTCATCGGGGTCGACGGGGAACAGCGATGGTTCAGGACGTCCGCGACGCCGCACAACGGGGAGAACGGCGTTGTCGTTTGGGATGGCGTCGGGATCGACATTACGCGGGAAAAAGCTTCCGAGAGTCGGCTTGCGACCGTCGTCGACAATATGCCGGGCTACGTCTTCCAGCGCGTTCGCAAGCCGGACGGAACGATCGAGTATCCCTATCTAAGTCCATCATTTGGGCGAATAGTCGGCCAAACGGCGACCGCCCAATTGACCGTGCCCGGTGTCTGGAAACACGTTCATCCCGACGATTTGGAGAGAGTGCGCTCGAGCACCGAACGATCCGCGGCGGAGCTTTCGCAGTTCGTGATCGAATATCGGCTGCTCACCGCAAGGCGGGGTGAGCGATGGATTCGCGCCTATTCATCGCCGCGCAAAGAAGCCAATGGCGACATCGTCTGGGATTGCGTGGCGGTCGACATTACCAGCGAGAGGGCGAGTGAAGTCAGACTTGCCTATCTCGCACACCATGATCCGCTGACCGGCCTGGTGAATCGCTCGCTACTCATGGAGCGTCTCGCGGCAGCCATCCTGTCCACGCGCGATGGTGGCGGCGAGGTCGCCCTCACCAAGGTCCACATCGTCGACTTCTCGGAGGTCAATGAAACGCTGGGCATGGACGACGGCGATTCCATTTTGAGGAGCGCGGGCGCCCGGATAAGTGAGCTCGCTTTGCTCGACCACGACGCTGTCGTGGCTCGCGTGGGAAACGCCGAATTCGCGATTCTTCGCCAGGGCGGGGCAGTCGCGGCCCATGCGGACGCGTTTGTCGCTGGCGTGATGCGAAGCGTCACTCAGCCAATCCTGATCGGCAACGACACCGTCACCATCGAACCTTGCGCCGGCACGGCGGCGTGCGGTCGCGGCGATCTCGGCCACCTTTCAGCCGACGCGGCGGCGGTTGAAATGTTGAAGCGGGCGGCGATAGCAGTGTCCGCCGCGGCAAAAGTAGGTCGAGGCGCTCACCGTCTCTATGATGAGGATCTCGATCATCGCACGCGGCATCGACTGATGCTGCGCCATTCGATGCGCCACGCCATCGAGAGCGACCAATTCGAACTGCACTATCAGCCGATCGTGGATTTGCGGTCCGGTCGCATCGTGAGCGCCGAGGCGTTGATACGCTGGCGGCATCCAGAACTTGGCATGCTTCGACCGGACCTGTTCATTTCGCTCGCGGAGGAATCCGGACAGATGGGGGCCTTGGGCGAATGGGTTATGCGCAGAGCCATGCGGCAGGTGAACGAATGGGATTCGACGGGCGTCGGGGCGCCCAAGATCGCGATAAATGTCTCGGGCGTGCAGATCGGCATGCCCGATTTTGTCGCCAGCGTGCGCAAGACCGTGGCTGAAACCGGAGCGGACCCAAGGCGTTTCGAGCTTGAACTAACCGAGGGCGTCCTGATGGAGCGCTCGCCGCGGACCATCGCGGTGCTCTCCGAACTCAGATTTCTCGGCTTCGAGCTCGCGATCGACGACTTCGGCGCCGGTCACTCGAACTTTCAGTACTTGCGTAACTTTCCCGTCAACACACTGAAGATCGACCAGATATTCGTGCGCCAGCTAGTCGCCGATTCCAATGACGCTCTCATTATCGGCGCCATCGCCTCACTCGCCCGTAGCCTCAAGCTCGAGTTGGTCGCGGAAGGCATCGAGACAATGGAGCAGCGCGAATTTCTCCGTGATCAGGGATGTCCGGTCGGGCAGGGATTTTTCTTCAGCCTTCCCCTAGCCGCCGAAGACTTCGGTTGGATGATCGCTAACGAGGTGGCTCTCCCTGTGATTCCCTCGGAGAGCCAAAACCGACGATTTGTAACCGCGCTGGGGCAGCAATGAACAAGTCATCTCTGATCGAAAAGTCGCAACACGCGCCGGAAACAGGGGGCGAAAGAGGCCCCGAAATTCGATCGGTTCGAAAAAAGCTTAGCGGCATTGCCGGCCTCGACGAAATCACGAGCGGCGGGCTGCCGGACGGTCGGCTTACAGCCGTCATCGGTGGGCCGGGTGCTGGGAAGAGCCTGTTCGCGCTGCAATATCTGCTGAACCGAGCGAATAGTATCGGCGAGCCTGGCATATTCGTGACATTCGAAGAATCGATTGACCGCGTTCTGAGCAACATTTCCGGGCTCGATTGGAACCTTGATCCCATCCACCGTCACAAAGTGGGCGTAGTGGACGCAAGAATTCCAGGCGATACCGTTCAAGCGGGCGCTTTCGATTTTGCTGGCCTACTGGCCGGCCTGACGGCCCGCAAGGCCGAGACGGGCGCGGTCAACGTCGTTTTCGATGGCATCGATTTGCTGATGAGCCATTTGAATGACGAATATTTGGAGCGCCAGGAACTCGTTCGCCTAGACGAGTGGATCAGGGCGGAGGGCTCTTTCGGCATGCTCACCGTCAAAAGCTATGGGCGCAGTGACCGAGATCAGCGGCGCGTCGACTTGATTGAGTACGTCACGGACTGCGTTGTCTTCCTTGACGCCAAACTCTATGATTCCGCTATCGCGCGCACGCTGCGTGTCCTTAAATACCGCGGGTCGGGCTTCGTCGCCAACGCGGTGCCGATGATCATCGGATCCTCTGGCATCGAGGTCGTTCCCTCCCAGATTTCGCGGGAATCCTACCCGGTATTCTCGGAGCGTCTTACGTCGGGGATTTTGCGCCTCGACGCCATATTGGACGGTGGGTATATTCGCGGAAGCAGCGTACTCGTCACCGGCACGCCCGGGACCGCCAAAACAAGCCTCTCAAGTTCTTTTGTAGCCGCCGCCTGCGCGGCGGGCCGCAAAGCGTTATTCGTCAGTTTCGACGAAAGCGACGCCCAGATCATCGCGAACATGAAGTCCATTGGACTTGATCTGCGGCAGCATGTCGTGTCTGGGCGCCTCGTCATGGCGTCGTTGCGGTCGAAGGGTCATAGCCCGGAAGAATGTTTTCTCAGAATTTATGATTTGATCTCGCGCCACGAACCGGATGTTCTGGTGGTTGATCCCATGTCGACGTTTTCCGAAACGCGATACCCATTCGCGGCCGCGCTCGGCGATTGCGTCATGGATCTGGCGAAATCGAGGGGAATTACCTTCCTCAGCACGTCGCTTTTGACCCAAAGCGACGGCTCGGTTGAAACCTCGGCGAGTCACGTATCGACAATCGCGGACACGTGGATTCACCTCTCCTATCTTGTTCGTAACGGCGAGCGCAATCGCGTGTTGACCATCATCAAGTCGAGAGGCACGGGTCACTCCAATCAAGTTCGCGAGCTCGTTCTTGGCAGCGAGGGTCTCGATCTCGTCGATGTTTTTGCTGGCGAAGGAGGCGTTTTGGTCGGTAGCGCGAGAGCCGAGAAGATGGAAGGCGAAGCCCGAGACGAGATACTCTTGGGAATTGAGCACAGGCAACGGCAGTTCGAGTTGGATGCCAACATCGGGGCGATCAAGATGCAAATCCAGACCCTGAACCAGGAATTGGAATCGAAACTCAACGAGCACGAACTGCAAGAGGCGGCGGAAACGGTCCGAATCGAGTCGCGTAAGGCTGCTGCCGCGCACCGTCTGCTTTTGCGGCGCAAAGCGGACGACACGCAGATCCGAGGGCGGCTCGGGCCAGAGGCAAGGGGAGCCGAATTGTGATTGTGCAAAATCCGCAAGCGCCGGGGGGCACAGATACTGTCGTGACTATATCCGACACGGAGGAACCGGTTCGGCTCAGACTCTACATCGCCGGCATGACGCCCAATTCGCGACGCGCCGTGACCAACCTGGAGACGGCCTTGCAGGAGACCAGCATTCCCCGCCACTTTGGCGTCGAGCATGTCGACGTTCTCGTGGAGACCGGGCGCGCTGCCGCGGACAGCGTCATTGTGACGCCGGCGCTGATCACCGTCGGGACGAGGAGCCGTCTCGTAATCATCGGCGATCTCAGCGATTCAACGAAACTGCGCGCCTTCTTAAAGGCCGCGGCCAGCTTCGGTTAGGAGCCCGTTTCGCCGTCAACAGGGGAATTCGGTTGGAAGTCGGGAACAGGACAACTAGTCGACGGTTCGGACTTGTCCGAGGATTCGACCTTTCTCGCTCTTTAGTCCTTGTTCGCTGCGGACCGTGGTTCTTTCGCGCGGCAGAGCGTCGATTTTCGCCGGAACGCCCACGCCAAGCGTTGCCGCCCGGCTGTTTGGAGGATCGCGTCATGGAGCCGTTCCCAATTTTGTCGCCGCTTAACCCCCCAATCCAATGACTGCCGACATTGGCGAGCGCAAAGCAGGTACAGCCACGAGCCAGTCACGGACACCAATCGTCGAATTCGCGTCGTTAGTAGGCGATGCGTCGCTTTGCGAACGGGAACCCATTCACATACCCGGAGCGATCCAACCGCACGGGGCGCTGCTAGCCGCCCCCATCGACGGTTTGCGCGTGAGCCACGCCAGCGAAAACCTCGGGGCCATCCTTGGCCTCCCGGCGACCCGGGCGCTGGGAGGGCCGCTGGCGCAAGCCGTCGGCGCGGCCGCGTGCCGCGCGCTCCAGGATTCGGGTTCAAACGAGGTCTATGGGATCGGCTCGGCGCATCGCATGCAGAGGCCGGGGGGCGGCACGCTCAGTTTGCACCTGTACCGTTCGGCGCTGCATTTTTGCGTCGATATCGAGCCGATCCAAGTCGACCCTGCGCGCGAGGCTTCGTCTTTCGCATCTGCGTCGGCGGTGCTGCAGAGTTTCAGCCGAGCTCGCAGTCGGGAGGAGCTCGCCGATCTTGCCGTTCGGGGCCTCAAGGCCGTGACCGGCTTCGACCGCGTCATGGCCTATCGTTTCGATAAGGATGGCCATGGCGAAGTGATCGCCGAGGATCGCGAAGCCGGGATGGAGCCGTATCTCGGGCATCACTATCCCGCGTCGGACATCCCGGCGCAGGCGCGCAGACTGTACCTGCGCCAGCCCGTCGGCGCGATCGCCGATTCGAGCTATCTGCCGGCCCAGCTCCTCGTCGACGCGTTATTGGACGATGGCGCACCGCTCGATCTCACCCAAAGCACATTGCGAAGCGCCTCTCCGATCCATCGACAATTCATGCGCAACATGAAGACTGCGGCGAGCTTGACTATCGGGCTGGCGCTTGAGCAAGACCTTTGGGGCATGTTGGTATGTCATCACCAGACGCCGCGTATTGCGGGACCGGAAGTCCGTGCCGTCGCGGGCATGATTGGCCAGGTCGTGTCGTTGCTGCTCGCTAGCATCGGGCGTACCGAGGTGCTGGCGCAGCGGCGCGAGCGGAAATCGATCTTGGATGCCTTGGTGGCCAGGCTGGCCCTTTCGGCTTCGCCGGCAGACGCGCTAAGGGCGGCGGAAGGAGATCTGCTCGGTCTGGTGAACGCTGCCGGCGCGCTGGTGCGATCGTCCGGTGTCTCGTTCCGAATTGGGCTTTTGCCATCCACGACGACCGCGGAGCGCACGCTCGCGAAATTGCGAGCCTCGGCTGGCGGCCACGTGCTGGCCGTCGATGATCTTTCTCTGCATCATCCCGAACTCGCCGACGGGGCCGGAGAGGGTAGTGGCGCCCTATTGCTGCCGCTGACGACGGACCCTAACGACGCCATCGTATGGTTTCGACCGGAAATCGTGCGGGACGTGGTTTGGGCTGGAAATCCGGGCGAGCACGGCATTGCGGACCCTATCACCGGTCGGCTTTCCCCGCGCGCTTCGTTCGCGGCCTGGAAGGGCACGCTGCGCGGCCGTTCCGCGCCTTGGACAGACGCGGATTTGTCGCTCGCCGGAGAACTGGGGAACGTGGTCGCGGCGGAGGCTTCGCAACGCGCGCGAGCGGCGGAGCGTGCGAGCGAGGCGCGGTTTCGGCTGCTCGCTGAACATTCTGGCGATGTCATCATGTTGAACGACGTTGACGGAACCCGACTTTATGTTTCGCCGGCGGCCGAGCGCGTGCTCGGCTGGCGGCCCGACCAGATGATTGGCCGCAATGCCATGGAGTTTGTCCACCCCATGGACCGGCCGCTCTTGCGCGACGCCATCGCCGCGATACAGGCAGGCGCCTTGGAAAGCTCGACGTACTATCGTCATCGGCGCCCTGATGGCTCTTGGCTTTGGGTCGAGGGCCGCGCGCGCGCAAGCGGAGAAGCCGAGGGCACCAAGCATAGTGTGGTGGTGTTGCGCGACGCCACGGCGAGTAAGGCCGCCGAACGCAAGCTGCAAGTCGCGCTCAAAGTCATGGAACAACAGGCGGCGACGGACGAGTTGACCGGCCTCGCCAACCGCCGGCTGTTCGGCGATGTCGCCGCCCGGGAATGGCGGCTGTGCACGCGTGACGAGCATCCGTTGTCTGTGCTGCTGCTAGACGCCGATCGCTTCAAGCTCTTCAACGACCGTTACGGCCACCCAGCCGGCGACGACTGTCTGCGCGCGATCGCCTCGCAACTCACTGCGGCGGCGCGGCGCCCCGGGGACCTTGCGGCGCGCCATGGCGGAGAGGAGTTCGTGCTGCTGTTGCCGAGGACGGACCACGTAGGCGCGCTACGGGTGGCCAACCGCGTTGGCGAGCTCGTAAGGAACCTGGGAATTGTTCATGAAGGGAATACCGGCCACGGGGTCGTCACCGTCAGCATCGGCGTCGCGACGGCTTGGCCCGGAGATCCCGCGAGCGCTCTTGCGAGCATGAGTGCAACGCTGTCGGCGGCTGACGCCGCCCTCTATCGCGCAAAGAGCGAAGGGCGGAACCGAGTTCAGCGGCGCTACGCAGAACGGCGAGCGTCGCAGCCGTTCATAGCGACCAGGATGATCAGTTCTAAGCTTAAGGCGGGCATTTCGAGAACACGGCAAGCGGAATCCGCTCAGGTTGTTGCGGCATGTCGGCGATACGCGTGAGGGCGTCGGCGAGCCAGGCCTGCGTGTCGACGTTGTTCAACTTGGCGGTTTGAATGAGCGTGTACATGAACGCAGCCCGCTCTGCTTCGCGCTCAGAACCGGCGAACAGCCAGGATTTTCTGCCGAGAGCAATCGCCCGTTCATTCTGCCCGTGTTGGGCGCGAGGTTGAGGTTCACTATCGCTGGCACGCATTGCATGGTCGGCGGCTGCCTTTTTGTTACGATGAGGTGCGGGCCGGCGCCCGGTAGAGTTACGTCGAAGCCAAGCCCGGCGTGATTGTCGTGTTGCCCAGCTGGATGCTGGACCCGGTCGCCTGCAACGACATGACGCGTGGGGAGCCTCGGGCGGAAGTCGAGGCGCTCACAGACCTCAACCAACTCCTCGTCGATCGTGGTTTTCGGCGAAGCTCCGCAGGCGAAGCGAGGTTCGCCAAGGAGCAGCAAAATGAAGGCATTGCCCCAGCCCGCCAGAACAAGGCCGCCACGACCGACGGCGCCGCGTCAATTCGCGATGGCGTTCGAGGCGCCGCAGCTGTGGATGATGGAGGTGGCCGAACGACGAAAGATCGTCGTCTGCTTGGCAAACGTCCTGTTGCAGGCGGCGGGCGAGGCCGCAGAAGAGGAGAGCAGCGATGACGAGCGCTGATATCCTTCCCGCGACAGTGCTGAAGCGGAAAGCCGTCGTGTACATCCGCCAATCGACGCAGTCGCAAGTCCAGACTAATCTCGAAAGCCAGCGACGTCAGTACGATTTGGTCGACGAAGCTCGCCGTCGCGGCTTTCGTGACGTCGAGGTTATTGATGATGATCTCGGACGCTCAGCTAGCGGGACGGTGGCGCGACCCGGCTTCGATCGGCTGGTGGCGTGGCTTTGCGCAGGCGAGGTCGGCGCGGTGTTGTGTTTCGACGCCTCCCGGCTCGCCCGCAACGGGCGGGACTGGCATCATCTGTTGGAGCTTTGCGGTCTTGTAAGCGCCCGCGTCATCGACCTCGACGGCGTCTACGATCCCTGTCGCCCGAACGACCGGCTGCTATTGGGAATGAAAGGCAGTATCAGCGAGTTCGAACTCGGCGTGCTGCGCGCCCGGATGTATGATGCTGCAGCACGCTCGAAGGCGCGGCGCGGCGAGTTGCGGATATGCGTGCCCGTCGGTTACGTCTGGCATCGCGAGATGGGTCTCGGCTTTGATCCGGATCTACGGCTCCAGGAGGCGGTCCGTCTCATTTTCGAGAGGTTCCGTGACTTGGGGAGCGCTCGCCAGGTTCTACTGTCGCTCCGCGCGGAGCAACTCCATTTTCCTCGACCATCGGACGGCAAGCGAATGATCGCCTTCGACTGGACGCCGATCCGCTATCGCAATGTCATTTCGGTCCTCAAAAACTCCTTCTATGCTGGGGCCTATATCTACGGAAAGAGCGAGCATCGCACGGCGATCGTCAACGGACGTGCGCAAAAGACCTACGGCCACGGTAAGCCGTTCGAGGACTGGGAGGTCGTTCTCAAAGATCATCACGAAGGCTATATCGACTGGGCCGAGTTCGAACGGAACCAGAGACAACTTGCGGCGAACTCCTACGGCCGCGTCGGTGAGGTCAAGTCGGGTCGCGGCGGACAAGCGCTAATGGCCGGCCTAATTAGCTGCGCAAGGTGCGGTCGCCGCCTCAGGGTCGCCTATTATGGGCGTTCGGGAGGCGGCTATCGTTGCAATGCTCCAAACATTATGCTGGGCGCTCCGCGCTGCCTCACGTTTGGAAGTTCGCGCGTCGAAGCGGCTGTCGTCCGGGAACTCCTGCGCGCGGTCGAACCGATCGCGGTCGAGGCTGCCCTGGAAGCGGAGCGATTGCGCATGGAAAAGAGGACCCACCGTCGGCGCATGTTGGACTTGGACTTGCAAAAAGCCCAGTACGAAGCCTCGCTGGCCGAGCGCCGCTACGTCGCCTGCGATCCAGGCAATCGGTTGATCGCCGCGCAATTGGAGAAGAGTTGGGAAACTGCACTGTGCCGCGTCGAAGCTTGTCAGTCTCGCCTGGAATCAGAGACGCATGGCGCAAACGCATCGGCAACCCTCACCGACTTCGTTGGGCTGGCCGAGGATTTGGAGACGACCTGGTAGTCTCCGGACGTCTCCATGCGCACGGAATATCCCTGGCGGCGCTCAAAAGTTCAGAGAACTAAACGGCCCTGCATCGATACTGGCGACGGATAGGCATCAGACCTTCTCCCCGACGCGCGCGCGCAATCCTGTCGCGTGACGATAGAGGGTCGAGACGCTGAGGTCGCGGCGCTGCGGACCGAAATCCCCGGATTCTTAAGGAGCGCAAGCGCCGCCCGGATGTCATCGGCCTTCACCTTCGGTCGCCGACCCCCCTTGCGCCCACGGACGGGGGCCGGCCTTGATATAGGTACCCCCCGAAGGCTAAATCCGCCCGAAAAGTCGCGAAAGGGGGCCGGCCTTCAGAGCGCTGGTTTTTGGTGCGAGACTTACGGGATTTTTGGTGCGAGGATTCCCGACTCGCGGTAGTTTCGCAGGGGCCCCTCACGCTTAAGCAGCAGAAGCAGGCCAATCGCCTACGGCTCTTGTCAGGCGATACTTCTGTTGGCGAAGGGCCATTCGACGAGCGAAGCGGCGGAAGTCACCTCGTTTGGACTGCGTTGGATCGAGCAGCATCTTGAACGTTACAACGCCGTCGGCCCGACGGCGCTTGGCGATCGACGAAGAGACAACGGCAGCAAGGCGAGGGTTTTGAGGCCGGAGGTGTTGGAGCGGCTGCGAGTGCGGCTCGACGAGCCGCCGCCCGACGGCCGGCGCTGGACCAGCGGCAAGGTCGCGCGCTGGATGGCTGACGAATTGGGGTTGGAGAAGCTCGCGCCGCAACGCGGTTGGGAGGCGTTGAAAGCGATTGGTTGGTCGATCCAGAAGCCACGCCCGCGCAATCCGAAAGCGGCGGGGAAGTCGAGTAGGACGCATTCAAAAAGAAGTCGCCGAGGTCGTCGCCGAAGAGGCGCAAACCCATCCTGGCGTCCCCGTCGAAGCTTTCGCCACCGACGAACACCGGGTCGGACTGAAGCCAGTTGTGCGCTGGGTCTGGGCGCCCATCGGCGCGCGGCCGGTCGCGCCGGGACATCACCGCTTCGAATGGCTCTACGTCATGGCTTTCGTCTCGCCCGCGACCGGCGAATGCTTCTGGTACATTTCCAATGGCGTCTCAAAACCGTTCTTCCAAGAACTGCTCGCAACTTTCGCCGAATAGGCCGGCGCCGGTCGCGACCGCATCATCGTTCTCGTGCTCGACAACGCCGGATGGCGTGGGCTGCGCAATTTGAAGGTTCCTGACGGAATCCGCCTTCTCTTCCTGCCAGCCTATACTCCCGAACTTCAGCCCGCCGAGCATCTCTGGGAGATCCTCGACGAGCCGATCGTCAACAAACACATCACCGATCTCGAAGCGCTCGAAACCATTGTTTCCGCGCGCTGTGTCCGATTGGCAAATGATCGTCAAATCCTCAAAGGCCGGACCGGATTCCAACGCGGCGATCATCGACCTTGACCCGCAGGGCACGGCGGCGAGTTGGGGGGACCGACGACAGGCCGACACACCCGAGGTCGTTAGTGGCCAAGCCTCGCGCCTATCCGTTTTGATCGAAACGGCGCGGACGAATGGAGCTGATTTTGTCGTTGTGGACACAGCACCGAACGCAGACCAGACGGCACTTCGGGCGGCACAGTCAGCCGACGCGGTACTGATCCCGTGCCGCGCTGCCACGTTCGATCTCGAGGCAATCAAGGCGACCTTGACCCTGAGCCAGCTTGCACAGAAACCCGCCTACGTGGTTTTGAATGCGATCCCGCCTCGCAGTGGCCGTGAGGCCGCCGAGGGCCTGATAGCGCAAGGTGCTAAAGTTGCGCCCGTTATGCTTTCGCAGCGCGCCGCGTTCACACATGGCGTTATCGACGGGCGAACGGCGCAAGAATTTGAGCCCGGTGGAAAGGCCGCCGAGGAAGTCGCTAGCCTCTATACGTGGGTATGTGGTATTGTGGGCATGCCCACACGCGGACACTCTGTTCAAACGACCTGACAACATGACCAAGGGGCCTTCACTATTTGCAACGAAGGAAATCCAATCAGCTCCAACGGAGGCGGGGTCTATCGCGCCTCTTACCGACACCGAGGCGAAAGTTCCCGTAGCGCGTTCGAAGGCGAGACCGCCGAGCCGCGAAGGGAAGCGCATCTTGTCCATTTATTTAAAGCCCGAGGCGTGGAAGCAGCTGCGGATGCTTTCTGTGAATGTTGAGAGTTCCACCCAGACATTGGGGGAAGAGGCTATCAATTTGCTATTCGAGAAGCACCGGTTAAATCGTATCGCGTGAAGGCATGACCACATGCAGACATGTGTTCATGACCGCGTGAGGCTCTGATGAAAGGAACGCTGAGGGTAAAGCCGACTGCGCTTCATAGTGTAGATGGAGACAAACGCACTATCGCTTTATGCTGAAATTGCGAGCGTCGCTGTCGATGCCTCCCGTCAACGCGGCGCGCTGTCGTCTCGATGCGACGGATGCCCGCCGAGGCCGCACGGCGCACTCATTCGTCGCCTCAAGCATTTGATCTCGAGTCGGCGAACAGCGGAAATTTTAGCATCAACCCGAGGAGTTGCCTCATCTTCTCGGACAGGCGTCCGTCATCGAGGCTGATGAGATGAGCAATAGTCGCTCGCATCCCGGCGGCGGTTTGCGGCGCACCCGTAAGCAAATGGCCAAACGCCGCATCCTCATCCTTCCTCGCACGGTCAAGCGCGTCCCATTCTGTATCTGACACCTCACGTGCGTCGATCACGTCGTCCATGGCAAAGCTCAGCGTCTGGTAGGCGCCGTAGGCGGCCTTGTGGCGCGCAATCGCGGGAAAGATCGGATCGCCGACTGTGGATGCGGTGATTGCAGGAATAGCGAGGGCGCTGGCGCCGACCAGCGCGCGGAGGGCGGCTCGACGGGTCTTATGGCCTTCGGCCGCCATAGCTCCGCTTTCGGTGAAAACCGTGGGATTCGATATGGGATGCTCCTGGGTAAAAAGGGGAAGAGGCGGGCTGCCGTGCTGAGGAAGCGAAGTCCCGCTATGCTCGATTAAAGCGGAGAGTCTGGGCCGGAAGCGCCGTAGCGCTATCGAGGGCCAGAACGTCGCGTCTGTGCCGCTAGACGAACCCTACGAGTTTTCGCTGCGCGCAGGTGTCGCCGTCGATATAGCGCTCGGTCGTTTCGATAGAGCGGTGGCCCGCGAGCAGCTGCACGTCGCGAAGGCTGCATCCCGAACGATGGACGTTGCGGGCGGCGACCGTGATGAAACTGCGTCGCCCGGAATGGGACGAGCAGCCCTCAAAGCCCAGTTCTTGAAAGAGCGCGACGAACCAGTTGACCACGCTGTTCGGCTTCAGGTGCGCGCCGCGATACGAGCGGATCACTGGCCCGACGGGCTCGCTGGTGCTGAGCCAGGCACTCCAAGGCGCGCCTGAGGTCGGGATGCATCGGAATCCGCCGTCCGCCGCGTTTCTTCGCGATGACGTCGCGGACGTTGATCGTGCCGGAAACGCGGCCTTGCGGATCGAGCACCATCGACCAATCGAGGCCGGCGATTTCGCAAGCGCGCAGGCCTGCTTTGATCGAGAGCAAAATCATCGCGCGGTCGCGGGCGGGGAACGAGGAATGCGAGACGTGGCGCAGCATGCGTTTGAGCATGGGTGGGGTGACGACTTTGGCTTGCTTGCCGGGCATGGCGATTCTCCTTTGGTTGCGGGGCATGACGGGGCGAGCGCCGTCGATGGCGCGGCGGCGCTCTGGTTGCGGTGGTTCTTGGTGGTCGCCGCTGGTCGCCGGCGAGGAAGCCGTGCTCTCAGAGCGAGTGAGAGAAGCCGCTCAAAGCGGGCGAGCGCGTAGCGCTCAATATTCTTCGGCGAGCATGATCGTCAGCACACGGGTGGTGACGGCGGGGTCAGCGGGATCAGGCGAACCAAATTCGGTTTTGCGGTCGTAATAGATCCTATGCAGCGGAACGGCGCGGCATGGCGCACTCTGGGGACGGCCAAGCCGAGAGCCAACAGGGAGTTCTGCCGATGACGAAAGCTACCGATACGCGCGACGTTTGCTGCGCAGCGCTCGAATTGAGCAAGACAGGTTGGGTGTGTGCGATTGCCGCTCCGAGCGACGGCCGCGCCGCTATCTACAAGATGAAGGCGGGGGATGCCGAGCGTCTGCTCGGAGTTCTCGACAACGGCAGGGCCAAGGCGGAGCGTGAGCTGGGCTGGCCGGTCGAAATCGTGCTCTGCCACGAGGTCGGTTACGACGGCTTCTGGCTCGCCCGACTTCTGATCGCTCGCGGCGTCCGTGTCGTCGTGTTCGATCCGGCGAGCTTCCTGATGCCGCGTCGCGGCCGCCGCGCCAAGACGGATCGGCTCGATGCGGAGGGCATGACGCGCACGTTGCGCGCGTGGCTCGGCGGCCATCGTGAAGCGGCGCGCGAAGTTCAAATCCCAAGCGTCGAGCAGGAGGACGCCAAGCGCATCGAACGGGAACGAAAGTCCTTGGTCGAAGAACGCACGAGCCTCGTCGGGCGCGTCAAAGGCCTTCTGGCGCTTCATGGGATTTGGCTCACAGGCAAGCGGATCGGTCAGGGCCTGAGAGTACAACTCGGCGCATTGAAGACCGGCGACGGCCGCCCGCTGGGGCCGTTCCTGCGCGGCGAAATCGAACGCCTGCTCACGCGCTACGAGATGGTCAACCAACAAATCGCCGAAGTCGAGGCCGAACGAAAGGCGGCGCTCGACGGCGCTGCGGGTCAATTCCCCAACGCCGACAAAGTTCGTACTCTCTCGACGCTCGGCGCGGTGGGCGAGACGACGGCGACGGTGCTGGTCGCCGAGGTCTATCATCGAACCTTCGCAACCAGGCGACACCTGGCGTCGTTCCTCGGGCTTTCGCCGAGCCCCTACAGCAGCGGCGACGTCGAGCGCGATCAGGGGATCAGCAAGGCGGGCAACAAGCTCGCGCGGCAGACGCTGGTGGAGCTGGCTTGGTTCTGGCTGCGCTATCAGCCCGGCAGCAAACTCTCGCAGTGGTGGCGCGAGCGGTTCGGCGCGAAGGGCGCGCGCGCCCGCAAGGTCGGGATCGTTGCACTGGCGCGAAAGCTGGCCATCGCGTTGTGGCGTTTCGTTCGAGGCGGGCGTCGTTCCCGAAGGAGCTTCGCTCAAATCTTGAAACGCATTCGAAGAGCTTGCCGCGCCAGCGGCGAGGCGGTTGGCGACCGGGAAGATTGATGGCCGGCTTCGGCCCCGTAGTAGTTTGGTCCGCCATCTGCGGTTTCGAGCATTCGGCGAACGTGAATAGCGATTGTGGGAAGAGGGCGATTTCGCTCTCACCGGATACAAGTCGATGCGCCGCAGCGCATGGCCACGAACGCATGCCGCGAAAACGACGCCTTCGATCTGGCGACGGCGAAGCAAGAATGCGGAGGACGAAGATCGCCGCTGACGGAAGCTGCCCGATGCGCCGTTCACTCATGCCGCTGATTGTCGGCGAGACGACGAGACGAGCGTCAAGGACGCGCGCAGAGCGCGCGCCGGCTTCGCCGGTGCTTCGCATCCTTGACCCTCGTCTCGCGCTCGCCATTTTTGCCGCCATGAGCGCAAGGCGGAATATTGACCGTCGCCGCCATCGCCCGACAGACCGATACCCGACCTTCTCGGCGAGAAAGGAATTGACAATGAAATAACGCTTGACTTCGGCCGTCTCATACAATTCGATCTTCCAGAAGAACCGTTCGCCGGCTTCGTCGACCGCGCCGAAGTCATGCTCGCCGTGAGGGTCGTTACCCTCGCTGAAGGTTTCGAAACTTCGAACCTTCTGAAGTAGCGACCGGCGCTGATCGAGCGGCATCGCCTCGACGCCTTGCGTGACCATCACCGCCCCGCCGACAAACGTGCGGCGAAAAGCGTCATTCAACGTGCGGATGCGGTCGGTCTTGGAATCAGTGGTCATCGTCATTTTCAATCCTTCCAATTGCGCGGGTCTGGCCTCAACGGCTCGTCGGGGAGCACGCGAAAAGAGAAGGGGCGACCGAAGGCCGCCCCAATCGTGTGCAAGGATTTGAGTTTCAGCGTCGCCGAGACGCCCGCTACTTGCGTAAGTGGCTGAATTCAGGATGTGGGACGGCGATGGTTTTGGGCGTGGCCTTGAACGGCGGATATTCGGGCGACTCGAACCATTCCAACGTGAACTCTCCGGCCTCGATCCGCTTCACCGTGGCCAGCCAGAAACCATCAAATTCTCGCTCCTCCCCCCAATATGCCGCCAGAACCCGCGAGCCGACCCGCAGCGTTTCCCAGGGGTTGGTGGCTGTCGTAGGCTTTTCGGGTCGGGCGGGCGGCGATGCGGCTACCGTCTTAGCGGCGGTCGAGATTGGATCCGGGGTTTTTGACGCCGGGGCAGAAGGCGCCGCGCCGCTGGGTGGAATGTTCGCGTTTTGTTCTGATAGCGGTTTTGGGATTTATATACTTGACTCCCTAGATTTTTCGGCGCATAAGAAATCGCGTAGCCAAGGGGTTGCGCGATGTCCAAGAGCACGATTTCGACCTTCCAGCTTTTCGAGATGTTCCCGGACCAAGAGACGGCGCGCACGTACCTTGAAGGACGTCTTTGGCCGAATGGTCCCCGTTGCCCGGTTTGCGGGCTTGGCGAGCGCATTACGGCGCGCAAAGAAGGTTTCTATCGCTGTAATGCGTGCAAGGAGGACTTCACCGTCCGCACCAACACGATTTTCGAGCGCTCGCATGTTCCGTTGCATAAGTGGATTTATGCGATGTATCTGCTCGTGACAGCTCGCAAGGGCATTTCGTCGATGCAGCTTGCGAAGGAAATCGGCATCACTCAAAAATCGGCGTGGTTCGTTCTTCATCGGTTGCGCGAAGCGTGTGGATCGAAGTTCGAAATGCTTCGTGGCATTATCGAAATCGATGAAACCTTCGTTGGTGGCAAAGAGGCGAATAAGCACAAGTCTAAGAAGCTCAACGCTGGACGCGGGACTGTCGGCAAAACGGCGGTTCTCGGAATGCGCGAGCGCGGCGGTAGAGTTGTCGCAGGAACTATCGACGAGGTCGATGCCTTCACTATTCGCCCCGCCATCAATACCTATGTCGAAGCCGGGTCGACGATCCACACCGATGAGTCGCCCGTCTACAAAAACCTTCACGGGTTCACGCACGACACCGTCAATCATAGCACTGGCGAGTATGTTCGCGACGACGTGACCACGAATGGGATCGAAAGTGTGTTCGCCGTTCTGAAGCGCGGCCTGATCGGCGTCTACCACCACGTCAGCGCAAAACATCTTGACCGCTACGTCGGCGAATTTTCTTTCCGCCTGAATGAAGGTAACGTGAAGAACCATACATTGACGCGGCTCGACAGTTTCGTTGATGGGACTGCTGGAAAGCGTCTCACATACAAGGGATTGATCCAATGAAGCCGAAACTGGAGGGCGTACCCAAGGAACTCGATGCGATTGCTGATGTCGTCTTGGCTTACAAACCGAAGCCGAAATCGAGGACGGGCAAGAAGCGTAAGAAACGCGCGAGAAAGATCGTGAAAGAAAAAACGCAGTCCTTAAATCTAAGATAATCGTCATGGAGATTTTTCCAACGAAATTCGAAACTCATGAAGCCCATCGTCAGCGCACAGACCAAATGTCTCAACAGTCCCCAAGACTAGCTCAACATGGGATTCGCCATTCTGGGTTATAACCAAAGGCGGAACCTTCCGCTCAATACCCAACGTCGCATCGTCGATTTGACCAATGGATGCACTGAATGGTCCATAATTATTGTCTAACACTATTATCAACTTCACGCAATAGTCGCTGCAGTTTATAGTTCTTGAAATATATGCATTAGTATACTCGACGCGTACAGATTTAATGTTTTTGGAATTAGCTATTTGGTCCCAAAATCGCGGATATTTACCGCGATAGGCTATTTTGATAGCAGCTTGTTCCGCAAGTTCTAACGGTAATTCACCGGGGACGCGGGACGCGACTTCATTCTTCAACTCATCACGCTCCCTTATTGCTTCGTCGCGTTGCGATACAAGCGATGCTACTTCATCAGACTGTTGAGTGGATGGCCTGATAGCGTTGTCCTTTGTTTTGTCTGGACTATGAACAGCAAGCTGTGAAGGCGAGGGAACCGGATAATTGCGGTGTAGTTCGGAAACTATCTTTGTGGATAATTGATCTAACTTATCCTCTCCATTATAGTGATATGCGGCATAGCTTACCAGTGCAACCCATATGCAGATGACAACAGCCAACAATCCAGCAAAGACTCCCCGTTTTTTCAACATGAGAAAATAACGGGATTCGATAATCGCGAGTCCAAGTGATGCCAAAATCATTGTTGCTAGCTTCAGCCAAGATGGCGAATCCTCTATTAAACTGAGCGACGCCCATTCGATGCCAAACACAAGTGCGCTCCTTAGTCCGCGATCCCAAAGGGGCCGGAAAATTGGAGTGCTGGCGTCGTAAATAATCGGAGGTTGCGCCATCTAGTCACCCCTCCACGAAGAGGTCGTCCTAAACGACAGTGTGACTCCGCCAGTCCGAGGGAGTCAAGTATATAAATCCCGCGGTTTTCCTGCTGTATTCTCGGTGGTGGACGCCTTTGGCGATGCGGCACCGCCTGTGCGCGCGGACTCTTCGATCCGCCGATAGACCGCATGATCGACCGAGCCGACGATCATGCGACCGCTGCCTTTGAGCAGACCTTCGTGGACTCCGACCGTGAGGGCTCTCTCTGCATCGCTTTTTAGCTCGAGGACGGAAAACTTGAGCGCCTCTGCGGCGGTCTTGGCGGCTTGCATGTCCTCGGCGCGGAACCACGACGCTTGTGTGAGCTCGGAGCTGGTCGGGGCGCCGTAAACGATGATGGCGGGGATTGGAGTTGACTTTGGTTGAGCTGGACTCGTCATTGGTTGATCCTTAGAATCGAAGCAGGCCCCGGAGGGCCTAAGGTGAACGCGAACACGCGCGCAACGCGGTAAGGATGGCGATGCGGTCAGGTCATGGGGTTCTCCGTTTTGGCCGTCGGGCGCGTGGGCGCGCGTCGTCGCCCGGTCGACAGCCGATGGCGGGTTGGGGGAGGTCGCGGGCGATTCCACGGATTTGCCCACGGCCCACATTACCATAATACTACTGCATTGTCAAGTGATTTGAATTAATTAACATTTCTGATACGTATATATCTGATCTCGAGCTCCGGCAGGGTCCCTAAATCAGCCTACCTCGGGGCATCGCGAAATCTGCCGGGCCCTGGTATTCATTTGACTGTGTATCGTGACGTCGATCGATCACGAGCCTCTCGTTGTGGAGAGGCTTACAATCAAACAGGGCGCGTCAGTGTGTTTCGGCGATGGCGCGGCGTATATGCAATTGTTGATGCCGCGCATCCGGGTCGCAGGCGGGGCCAGACCCCTTAGTTGGAAGGTCCAGATTTACCCGGAAATAGCTCCGGCGCGTGGCGGTCCTGGGCTCTGCGCTCATGCGTGACGATCGATTTCACGTCACGCTAAGGTCGTCATATTTGACGCGACCAATCTAGATATAACTGTCTCGAACAGACCTCTTGAAAATGTTTTGAGACAGTACTACCTAGACCAATCACACGGGTCCGTGGCGGGATAAACTCGCGTAAGGGACGCCTGCATCAACTCACGCAGGAGCCGAACTGCCGGATCAACCGGCGGCCACCGTCCAAACCAGCGCCGATCGAGGCGCGGGCGAGGTCGTCGGCTGGCTCTTGGCCCCCTCGTCGCTTTTTTTATGAGCTGCGAGTGCTCTGCATGTTACAAGATCAAAGTGTTACACAGGCTGGCGTTAAGGCGCCCGGCAACGACAACGTGGTCGCGATCACCTCTCGTAAGGATCGGAAAGAGACGAAGTTCGACTACCAAGTAGTCTCCGAGGAAAACCGAAAAGAAGTTCAGAGTATTGTTCTGAAAATAAAGAAAAACTTGGCTACGCAATTGTTTAATGCCGTGGAGATTGGCGGTGACCTGTTGAGGCTGAAGGAGCTGGTTGGTCACGGCAATTTTCCGACCTTGGCAGAGGCGCGAATTTAGCGGGTCCGAACGGACCGCCAGCAATTACATGGAACTGGCGCGCAACTTTAAGGGGAAAACAGCAAAGTTTGCCGATTTGGACCTCGGCACCGCTATGGCCCTGATCGCGAAATCGACCCCTGCGGAAATTCGCGACGAGCTTTTTGAAGCGGCGGATCAGAGCGGAAACGTAGCCCGCGAGGAAGTTCGGAGGCGGATTGCGGACGGCAAGGCTGCCGCGCGAATGCCTCGGCCGCAGCAAAAGAAGGCCGCTCCGAGCGACGAGAAAGAGATCGAGACACCTCCCGCTGCGGGCAAATCGCCGGCTGAGGAAGTGGCGGTCGCCATGCTGAGCCTATTGCAGGCCTTGGAGAAGAATGGGCTGCATTGCAAGCCAGACGACGTCGCTGAGTTGCTCTTAGAACGCGAAAACAAGGGTCTTCCCCCGACGGTCAGCAAGTGCGCCGTCTTCCTCAATGACGTCGCTACGGGGCTTGCGGTCCTGACGCCGCCGGAACCTGAGGTTGTAAGCGAGCTTCGAGACTCTCGCGAGTTAATAGAGCAGACAAAATAAAGCCCGCCTGGCGCTCAACCAGGCGGGCTATTTATGTGCCCAGAATTGGAATTGCTCGATTAGAAGGCGTGCCGAGGGCGCCACCCCCGACATTCGTCGCCGGCTTTAGTGCAGGCTAAAGCCACGACGCAGCGGCCTTTTGCCAACCTTGGGCGGCACGCGGGTCGCGGCCCTGGACTTCTTCCCCGACGTTGGCGTTATCCCCAGCCTCAAGGTGACCGTGCCTGATTTCGGCGAAGCTGGCGCGACCTTGAGGGGCCCGGGCGACTTCCTCGATCCGATGCCCGACGGAGCCGGAGCCTTCTGCTTTGGCGGCGCGGCCTGGGGCGCCGAGAGCCGAATAGCCGCAGACTGAGCCAGGGCGGGCGCGCTGACGGTCATCGGCAACGCGGGGGCGGCCACCGCCAATACCGGAGGACTGATATTAGCGGACTCGACCGGCATCTTATGCAGCGGCGCGCGGATTGTTGCGCCGGCCACATCGATACGCAACCGGTCGAAGTCCTTTGCGGCCTTGTCGCGAAGGCGCAGCAGCTTCTCCCCATCGCGCTCGGCGTGCGCCGCGAGCGTCGCCTGCTGGTCCTTTGGGGTCGCGACGCTGTTCGGCCCGTAATACAACACGCCGTAGTAAAAGGCGTTGGGCAACGCGATATCGATACCGTGGCGCGCGAGCCAAGCTTTTTGGCGGTTGTACACGGTCTGCAACGAGACGCCGGCCTTTTCCGCCAAGAACGTCGCCCAGTTCTTCTCTTCCGATTCCGGATCGTCGGAGACTTTGATGTCCGATGGCTTGGCATTGCGCCATGCCACCGCGACCTTGTCGCTTTACTGCAAGAGCGCCTCGTAGCCCCTGACGGTGAAGCCGGTGACGACGTCCAAGCGCAATACGTCCTGTAAGATGTACGGCACGAGCCAATCCGCGAAAGAGCGCCGGAAATATTTTCCGTCGCGATAGTGGAGCGAAAGGATGGGGATCGCGCGCTCGAGAAACCACACCGTCGAGCCCGCCTTCCGGCTCGAGAACTCGGCCAACTCCGGATAACGCCTCAAGACAGCTGGATCTTCCTTCATCAGCTCTTTCAGCCGCCCCTTCGCCTGCCGCACGACGGCCTTCACACCGAGCGAATGGAGGGTCATGTCGAGGCGGACGTTCTTATTGACGGTCGCCGCTTTCAGCTCCGGCAAACCTTTGCGCTGCCGCATTTTACGCAGCACCGCGTCCTTGTTATAGAAGAGGGTGCTGATCGACGGCTTTTTGCCCTGCCGCTTGATCACCATGATGCTGGTCACCTCGCCCGTGCCGGCCTCCACATAAGGCTTCTCGAAGACCAGGCCCTGGAGCTTGGCTAGGTTGACGAGGCCTTTGCCGGCGGCGATGGTCTGGCCATAGAGAACGCCCAGGCCTTTGAGAAACTCGGGAACGTCGGGGGCGGGGAGATAACTGCAAAGCTGGGTTCGGACGATGTGAGCCGCCCCGTCCTGAATGCTCTCCCACGTAGACTGGTCGAACAAGGGCTCCTTTGTGTCCATCGCTTGCTGGTAGAACCCGTCCAGGGCCACGAATGCGGCGCGACGATCAGGATGAGAGTCCAGCGGCGATCAGGATGAGACTGCGCCGTTTTGGCCGTTATGGAAGGAAGGACGTAGTCCGACTGTAATAAGGGCCAAAACGGCGCGCGCCGAGAAATCGGCGGGGGTTTGGCGGTCGTGGCGGGCGGGTGAATGGTCGGTTTTTCCCTTGGGGAGGAACGATCTTTTTGCCCGGCTCCCATGTCACCGATCGTCAAATGAGGCTTTTCATGAAGTTTCGAAAGTCGCACCCGGCTTGCGTGGCCGGCGCCAAGGCCGGCTTCAGTCCCGCCACCGCCTATCGGCTCGATAAGGATCCCCGACTACCTTCGCGCAAACAGGCGCCCCGTGGGCGCCGACGCGCCGATCCGCTCGCCGATGTCTGGGAGCGCGAGGTCGTTGTCATGCTGGAGGCGGCGCCGGGAGTGAGACCGGTCGCCATCTTCGAGGAACTGTGTCGGCGGCATCCGGAGCTGGGCGTCGGCACGCGACGGACACTGGAGCGCCGCATCAGGTCGTGGCGGGCGTTGAACGGCCCCGATCGCGAGGTGATCTTTCGCCAGGAGCATCCGCCGGGCCGGATGGGATTGTCGGACTTTACCGAGGTGGCTGATCTTGGCGTGACCATCGCCGGCCAAGTCTTCGATGGCCGCCTATATCACTTCCGCTTGCCCTTCTCGGGCTTCGAGCACGCCCATGTCGTGCTCGGGGGCGAAAGCTTCGTCGCTCTGGCCGAAGGGCTGCAAAACGCCCTGTGGGCGTTGGGCGGCGCGCCCGAACAGCATCGCAGCGACAGCCTTTCGGCCGCTTTTCGCAATTTGGACGCCGACGCCAAGGAGGATCTGACGAGACGTTACGAGGCGTTCTGCGCCCATTACGGGATGACGCCGACCCGCAACAATCTGGGCGTCAGCCACGAGAACGGTTCGATCGAGAGTTCCCACGGCCATCTCAAGAGCAAACTCAAGGACGCCCTGCTGCTGCGCGTCTCACGCGACTTCGACGATCTCGTGGCATGGCGCGGCTTCGTCGATGGGATCGTCGGGCGCGGTAATGCGCGCAACGCCAAGCGCATCGACCAGGAGCGGATGGCGCTCAATGAGCTGCCGCCCCGCAAGACCGCCGACTATGAGGAGGTCCATGTCGACGTCACCAGCTCCAGCGCCTTCACGCTGCGCAAGGTGTTCTATTCGGTCCCCTCCCGGCTGATCGGTCATCGGCTGCGCGTGCGTCTCTATGACGACCGGCTCGAAGGCTTCCAGGGATCGACGCTCCTCTTCACCTTGCGGCGCGGGCGATCCGATTCGAGCGGCAAACACGGCCACGTCGTCGACTATCGTCACGTCATCCATTCGCTGCGCCGCAAGCCGATGGCGCTCCTCAATCTGGTCTATCGCGACCAGCTCTTTCCTCGCCGAGCCTTCGCCCTGGCGTTCGAGGCCTTGCTCGCGGCCTCGGGCGAAAGACCGGCCTGTCGCGCGATGGTCGGGATACTCGCGCTCGCGCATGAACGCGCCTGCGAGGCCGAACTCGCCCTCGCGCTGCAAGCGGCTCTCGACGACGGCGTTCTTCCCGATCTGGCCGCGCTGATCGAGCGCTTCCGCCCGAAGGACGTCGTATGGCCTGTCGTCGTGGTCACGCTGCCCGCCCTCGCCATCTACGATCAACTCGCCACGAACGTGGGAGTCGCGGCATGAACGCCCCCGACAGGATCGACGCCGCCCGCATCGACTTGGCGCTGAGCGAATTGCGGCTGCCGGGCATCAAGCTGATCTGGACCGCGCTGGCGGCGACAGCCGACAAGGAAGGCTGGCCCGCCGCCCGTTTCCTCGCGGCTCTCACCGAACAGGAGATGGTGGAGCGAAGCCGTCGCCGCTTCGAACGTCATCTGGAGGAAGCCCGATTGCCGCCGGGCAAAACCCTCGACGGCTTCGACTTCACCGCCGTGCCGATGATCTCGAAGGCGCAGGTCCAGGCGCTCGCCGCTGGCGACGTCTGGCTCGAAAAGGGCGCCAATTTATTGTGTTTTGGGCCGCCGGGCGGAGGAAAGTCGCATCTCGCGGCGGCGCTCGGCCTGGCCTTGATCGAAAAGGGCTGGCGCGTCTTGTTCACCCGAACCACCGACCTCGTCCAGAAACTTCAGATCGCGCGCCGCGATCTCGCCCTCGAAGCCGCGATCGCCAAGCTCGACAAATATCATCTGCTGATCCTCGACGATCTCGCCTATGTCACCAAGGATCAAGCGGAAACGAGCGTTCTGTTCGAACTGATCAGCGCGCGCTACGAACGCCGATCGATGCTCATCACCGCCAACCAGCCCTTCGGCGAATGGGGAAAGATCTTTCCCGGCGAGGCCATGACGCTCGCGGCCATAGACCGCCTCGTTCACCACGCCACGATCCTCGAAATGAACGTCGACAGCTATCGTCGCAGGGAAGCCATCGACAAAGCCCGAGGCGCCGGACGACCGCCAACGCGCGCGACAATCAAAGCGTCGTCCTGATTGTCGCGCCGCGACAAATAGATCCAAGCGACGTCAAAATACCGCTTGCAATCCTGTCGCGCCGCGACAATCATCATTCCGCCGCGACCGCCAATATGGCCATCCTGATCGCCGCAAACCTCTCATCCAGATTGTCGCGCTACAACGAAGCCGAGCCGGAAGAACGGGGTGAGGGTATCCTTGGCCGAGGACGGCCAACGAAGTATTTCCCCTGTCTGAGCATTTGGCACGGACGCAGGGTGGACATTGTCGCCGGCGATCATAGTCGTCGGGTTCCAACCCAAAGTAAGCCAACCCTGATCGCCTTGGCCTTTGTATAATTTGAAAGACAAGCGGATCCGCTTGTTTCTCTTTTTTGGGTCCATAGGCATCAGAGCGATGCGCCCCTCGCGACTGCCGTCCGCTTTGGCAACGCAAAACGAACCGCTGCCGAACTTGGCATTGTCCGACGCCCTCGTGGGGATGTTCCCGTGGGCGCGTCCGTAAATGAAAAGCGGCAAGTCTGAAGGGAGGTTTGTGATAGCGTCCAAAGCGAGGGCAATTCTGGCCCCTTCGGACGATTGGGGATCGGCCTGAGAATTTGGGTCCGGGTAGTGAACCGGGATGCTCAGTGCTCAATATCGTCGCAGCGGGTTACGCGACGTGGCACATGCGCCACAAAATCGGCCTAGACCGGAAGATGTTGCTGCAAATAACTTTTCCTTCGCTTCTCGCGGCGCTTGTCGGCGGCCTGCTTAGAATTGATAGCCGATGGTACTTCCGATTGACCAGCCTTTTGCTACTGGCTGCCGCTGGGCTCATGACCTTCAAGCGTGTCGCCGACAACGTCGGCGCTAAGCCAGTCCATGCTCTGCCCGCCGTGCTCATGGGAACGGGGACCGGATTCATCTCTGGGTTAGAGCCTGTTTGACTCCGGGAAAAGTTATGCGTTCCGCCTCGCAATGCGACGCATGAGCATGAACACGCTGGCGGCGTAGGTCATGGCAGAGATTGTTTCCAAGACGACTTCGCAGACGCGCCACAGTCGGCGCGCTCGGTTGAGCCAGGCGAAGCTGCGCTCGACCACCCATCGGCGCTTCTGCACGACAAAGCCTTTCTGCCCGACGAGACCGGACACGATTTCCACTCGTCCCGGCACGGCGACCTTCTCGACGCGGGGCCCGCGGTAGGCGGAATCGGCCCAAGTCAATTCGAGGAACGGACATTGACGCCGCGCAGCCTTCAGCAACGCGATGCCTCCGAGAGAATCGTGAAGGCGCGCTGTCGAGAAGCCGAGAATCAAGAAACGCCCGTCGACATCCACAAGCGCGTGGCGTTTTCAGGCCGGTGAGCTTTTTCCCGCCGTCGTAGTCGCGCGGCGCCGGCGCCTCGGTCGCCTTCACCGTTTGCGAATCCATCACGGCGGCGGTCGGCTGCGCCTCGCGCCCCGTCTGCACCCGATCAACCGCCACGAGGAACGCGTTCAGGCGCTCGAACAGCGCGGCGCGGGCGAAGCGCCGGAACCAATAGTAGACCGTCTGCCAAGGCGGAAAATCCAAGGGAAGCGCCCGCCATGTCACGCCGTTGCGCAAGACGTAGAAGATCGCGTCGACGATCCGCCGCATGGGGTGGCGCATATCCTTACCCCTCAAGAGGCCGTGGACTGCGGTCGCCATGGGCGCAGGGAAATGCGGCTCCAACAACGCCCATTCCGCATCGCTCATCGATGATGGATAGCCGCGCGCGATCATGCGATACTTCTCGCGGGCGTCGTCCGTCCACATCTTCAATCTCCTGGAAGCCTCAGCAACTCCCAGTGATTCAGAGGGCGAGGCGGCGCTCAAGCCCTCCTCCCCAAAACCCAGCAAATTCAGGAACTAAACAGGCTCTTAACCGGCATAGGGGGCGGGGTATTCTTGACACCCCTGTTGATCGCGTTCGGCTGCGCTCATTCATCCGCGGGCGCTAAAAGCTTCGGCTCAATCCAAATCGACGACATATACGGCGGCTCGCCGAGTACCTCGCCGACTTCCAGTTCAGCGTGGCCTGCCTCGTTGAATGCCACAATCGGGAATACCCGCCCGACGCAGCGCCAGAAAAGGCTGGTCGTGTTTAAGCCGCCCGCATCCCCGTCCGGCGGCAACTGATCCGGAGCGCCGATGATGCGAACTCGGTCGCCGATTTTCATCCCGCCCTTAACCTCTCAAAAGCCCCCGGTTTTTGGCCCGAATCCGCGCGAGCAGATTCTATGACTTCTGCGCCAAGCCCTTGTGTAAGGCCTTTTCTGACAACGTGAAGGTAAGGTTTACAGAATCATTTTATTGCTCTCATAGGGTCGCCAAGTTGCGCCGTTCCGCCAGTGTCGAAGACGTCGACTATCAGACGCCGCGCGGGCTCTGCCGCGCGCTGTTCCTCAAGCTCGCCGCTTGTGACTGGATCGCCGAGCGCCGCAATCTCATCATCACCGGCGCCTCCGGTCTGGGCAAAAGCTGGATCGCCTGTGCGCTCGGCCACAAGGCCTGCCGGGAGAACCTGTCGGTTCTCTACATCCGCGTCCCCAGGCTGTTCGTCGACCTCGCCGTTGCGCATGGCGACCTACGCTACGCCAGGCTTCTGCGGTCTCTGGCTCGCGTAAAGCTGCTCATCCCCGACGATTGGGGGCCAGAGTCTTTCACTGCGATCTAAGCCAGGGATCTGCTCGAAATCGTCGAAGACCGTCACGACAAGAGATCGCTGATCATCACCAACCAAGCTTCCGTCGAACGATGGCACGACCTGATTGGCGTTCCCACCCTCGCCGACGCCATCCTCGACCGCGTCGTCCACAACGCCTATCGCATCGAACTTGCCGGCGACAGCCTGCGCAAACGCCGCTCTCACCTGACGCGACGCCGAGCGCCACCGCCGGGTCGCCCAACCGGCGGCGCAAGCAAGGCGGTGGACAAAGCGGGCTACGCTACAGCGCTATGGAGGGCGCGCTACGTCCGCTTTGACCACCGCCACCCGACGGGCCTCTCACCAACCCGAGAAGCAAACAAAACCTACGCCGCTTGACCTATCCACCCCGTCGACGGATGATCGTATCGATCCGCCGAAGCGAACCCAGGGTGGCCGGCTTCATATTGGAATGCATGGCCGGCTTCGTCGGAATCCGCAATGGTTACGGAAGTTACGCAATGACCAATCCGCCCTCTGGCAGCGCAGACCCCAACATAGCAATAGGTCAGATAACGCAGGCTCTGGGCCGCATGCTTGGCAGCATCGTACCGGGGACGACAGACGACATCATCTCCGGGCTGGACTCAGTCGTAGGGAAACTTCAGCTAATCGTTGGCTCAATTAAAACGATTAACAGTCTCCGACAAGATAATTCCACTGTCAGCGAACTTCAGAAACAGATCTACTTGCAATTTCTTGCGGCTGAAAGCCAATATCTCAAAGGGCACCGGACGTCCACGGCCACGGCTCTCGCCGCCCAGACTCAACTTGACTTGCAGAAATTCAAACAAAAATTGGCCCAGATGGCTGATCTACTGAGTAAGGTTTTTCTTTCGGGCGGAGCGGACGCGTTTCTCCAGCCCTTGCTGGCAAAGGCTCGATCAAACACATTCAAGTCTAATATCGACGTTATCGCGCAACCTTCCGCTGGTGCTCTCGGTCAGTCCCTCGACAAGCTTTTGCTTTGGAACGAAAACTTGCTCATGATGAAACTGTTGGATGTGGAAATTGCGCGGGTCTACAAGGATACCGCTTTCGACGCTAAGTCGTCGAGCGATCAGTTCGCGGCAAAGTGGGACAACTATTTGCGCTCCCAGAAATCGCGCATGGAGACAGTCAAGCAAGTTTGGACGAAATTGGGCGGAGGTCGGGACGTCGACAAGACTGCTCCCTACGAGGCCGCCAAAGCGGTCGCAGATTTCTACAACAACTTACTTGATCAGATCGCTAATGCGAAGGACTCAGGCTTTTTTGGCCTGGGGTTCGGAACCGGGGCCGCGCCGGCTAAGCAGTAAGCTAGCACCCTTGAGCGCGCCTCTTGCATCCGTGAACGCCGTCGGCTCAAGGGGGAGTGGCTTCATCGGCCTATATAGCTTTCAAAAGGGACTGAACAGCGGGGCCTGTGTCCGCTTGACAACGAGAGACAACATCTTCCTCCCCGTCCTCGGAACGATCTCTCAAAACGCCCCGATTTTGGCTCGAATCCGCGCGAGAAGATTCTATCAGTTTCGGGCCTGCCCTTTCGTCTCGAAGTCTTAACCTCGCCCCTGTAGCCTGTCGGCGCTCCAGACTCAGCAAGCGTACGCGTCCTTGTGTGCTGCGTAGGAAGCCCTGCCGCTGCGAGCCACGAGACGGGGCGACGGTAGGGCCTTTCACCGCCGTCCACGCCGTCGCCCGCTCTTCCTTCGCCTCTCGAAAGAAAGTAGCCGTTTTTCAGAGAGGCCGCTTTTTCGCGGCTCTCTCGAAAGCGGCTTTGAGGGAGCCTTGTTGGATACCAGATGCGAGACCCATCTTTTTGCGCGATGGTAGAAAGCCAAACAAGGCATCGGGTGCAGTTGGCGAACGCATGATTAAGCATTCATTCCTTTATCATCGAGATACTAAAATACTTACGGCGGCGTATGACGGCGGAGCGGCTTTAGATTTTTTTGATGTGCCCCTAGCATTTTATGATGAAATGGTCTGTGCTCAATCACAGTTAGAGTTCTTCAATAAACGCGTTTGGAACAGCTTTGAATATTCCAGCCATCATCATACGGTCGAGATGTTGTTCGCTTATATTTCAGATAATATTTTTGGATTTCCTGATAATGGCAATTTGAATGTTAACAGCCAAACGTACGAGAACGACACGCCCCTCCATATTGCGTGTATCTGGGGCGATTTGCAGGCTGTAGATTTATTATTGACAGCCGGATCGAGAGTAGACGCTAAAAACGACATGGGGTACACCCCCCTACACTTTGCCGAGGCTTACGGCCATCGTCGCTGCGTGCATAAACTACTTGCCGCAGGAGCGCAGCTTGTAGAGATTCTACCTTAGACCTCTCAAAACGGCCCCTCGCCCGGCGTCCACTGCGCCACGCTGAGAAATGGTTCAAAAGGCCTGAATGACGTTGGTTACGTGATCGCGGTCCGGCGCGGTAATGCAAAACGCCGCGCACAGGTAAGGAATTGTATCGTGCGGATTGTGGCCGCGATGCATCTTGCCAATTGGCTCCGAATAAACGTCACCCGCTTTGGCACGGACAAGAATGCCATCTTCAAAATGAGCTTCAAAAACGCCCTGCAATGCGATGAAGAACGTTGCGCCATTGTGGCAGTGATAGTTGGTCCAGCCCTTGGGTACGATCTCCGCCGTGTAGATTTGCACCTTTGCTTGTGGGTCCTTAGAGCCTGACCTAAAATTCGTTGACCGGCCTCGCGGCCCTTGATTCCCTGGGTTTGCAACAACTTGGGGAGATTCGCGATGCCTTGGAACGAGGCCGATCGGGCGAAGTATGATGTCATTCGGGCGCGCTATTCAAGCGATATGTCGGCGGCGGAATTTGCTTTGATCGGTCCGCTCCTGCCGCCGCCGAAACGGCGCGGGCGTAAGCCGACTGATCCACAAGCCATTCTAAACGCGATGTTTTATATGATCCGTTGCGGTTGCCCCTGGCGGCTTTTGCCGAAGGATTTTCCGCCCTTCACGACGGTTCAGAACAGGTTCTACGCCTGGCGCGACAGTGGATTGTGGACGCAAATCGTCGCGGTTTTCGTGATGGACGCGCGCGAGGCGGAGGGCCGCGCAGCCGCGCCGACCGCCGTGGTCGTCGACAGCCAATCGGTCAAGACGACCGAAGCTGGCGGCCCCCGCGGCTTCGACGCGGGCAAGAAGGTCAAGGGCCGCAAGCGCCATCTCGCCGTCGATACGCTCGGACTGCCCATAGAATGCCAGATCACGGCGGCCAGCACACAGGACCGCGACGCTCTCGCGCCGTTGCTAAAGGCCGTTCGGCGCAAGAGCCCTTGGGTGAAAATGTCTTTTGTTGACGGCGGTTATCAAGGCGACGAAACGCAACGCGCAGCGTTCGAAGCAAGCCGCATCGCCGTCACAGTCGTCAAGCGGACCGACAAAGAGGTCAAGGGATTTGTCGTATTGCCCAAGCGCTGGGTGGTGGAGCGAACGCTCGGCTGGATCAACCGGGCCAGACGCCTGTCAAAGGACTTCGAAGCGACAATTGAATCGGCGCTCGCATGGTTGCAACTGGCGCTCGCCTTCCTCATCATGCGAAGATTGGCGAGGGCCAAAATCGCCCCCGCTTGAATTTCGAGTCAGGCTCTTAGGGAATGACGCGTACAGACCCTCGAATAGCACTCGTCGGTGAAACAGTTTGTCTGGTGGCACGAGCCCGTCAATTTGCAGCTTTAGATCGGCCAAAAGAGTATCTGGCATGACACCTGCTCCTTCTGTTCGAACGTCAGACCTCAACGCCGCGCCGAGGCGGCGCAAGTTGTCTTTTTGCACGCGCCGCCCTCTCTCACTCAAAAGCCCCCGAAATTCGGGCGAAATGCGCTTCGTCATGTTTTCCGATTAGGGAGCCAAGCCGGTAAGTCGAAGGCTTCCGCCTTGGCGTCCTTCGGCGGGGGGCCGAAATTGGTGATGAAGCCGCCTACCGCGCCCTAAAACAAGATGATTGAGCATTTTGGCCCGCTCTGTCGGTTTGTCATTCAATCCAACGGCGCAAAGTTCTTGGGTTTGCCCTATGGCTTTCGCGCGGTCTGCATGTTTATGCACCGACCCTTGGTGTCCGCAAAGGGTCGGTTCCGGCTCTTCGCCGACCTCTCAAAACCTATCGACTTTTAGCCCAAAATCGCTGGTGCAGCAGTCATGGCTTTCGGGCAGTTTTCTCAGCCTTGAAAATGTAGCCTTGATTGGTAAATGGCGTTGTTTTTGGTCGCTAAGCGGCACCTATGACGAGCGTGCTGCGGGCGGCTTCGACGACCTCGTCGGTGATGACAGTCAGTTCGTTGATTTCAATGATTCTCTCGATCTGCGTGAAAAGCCGGTGCAGAAGGCGGAAGTTGCCGCCAGTGATGCGCGCTATTGAGGCGACTGCCTGCGTGTCGGTGAAATCGGCGTTGTCGAGAGTGATGCCGAGCGAGCGCCAGTGGCGCGTAAGAACGAACGTCAGCTCGTCGCCGGTCAGAGGCCGGTAATGGTGGGCGAAGCCGACTCGGCTGTAGAACTGCGGAAAGCGGGAAAGGCGCTTCTCCATGCCGGGCATTCCGATGAGCAGGACACCGATATTTTTCCGGTCAAAGACGCTGCGAATGAACTCTACCGCGTTCATCGAGAGGCGCTCGGCCTCGTCGAAAATCAGCAGTTCGATATTCGAGTTTTGATTGTTGATGACTTCAAAGTCATCGTCAAAATTCAAGTGCCGGTTGATGCGATTCTCGGCGTACATGATGTAATTGCTAAGCGATTTCTTCAGATCGCCCAACGTTTCCGAGACGCTGGGCGTGTAGAAAATCGAGCGCGCTCGCGCCAACGAGCAAGCGGCCTCGGAATCGGATTTATCCTCGCGAGGCCACTCGTCGAGAATGCCGTCACGCTGCACGGTGCGGGGCTTGGCGAAGGTCATCAGCAACAGGTCGAGATCGTCGAGGCTGTCCGGCATGCGCGGCAACCATCCTTTGCCTAGCCACGCTCCATGCGGCGCTTCGTCGATTTGGCTGTGAGGGCGCTGATTGTAGGTGCCGACGATGAACGCCATGAGCGCGGCGTCCAGTTGCGCGAGCGACAGCGCGGGCGCGCTTGCGGTCTTGCCTTTGACCAGATGACCCGACAAGCCGGGCAGAAGTTCGGAATTGACGGTTCGGAAGAAGCGCTCGACCTTGCCGCGCCCCTGCGGTCTGGCGACGGTCGAATGGATCAGTTCGATCCGCAGCGCCGCCGCGACTTGTTCGAGGTGGTTGCTGGTGAAGTCGCTCCCGTGGTCAACGTAGAGAACGTCAGGAATCCCTTGGATCGGCCACGAGGGATTCGCCTTGCGCCAGATCGCTTGCCGAAGGGCCAAAGCTGTATGCAGCGATGAGGGCGCGCCGAGGAACGCCATGAATCCGGCGATGGCGCGGGAATAATCATCGATGATGATTGTGAGCCATGGCCGCGTGGGCTGGCCGTTCGCGTCCACGATCAAAATATCGAGCGGCGTGTGATCGGCCTGCCAGAGCGCATTCGGCGCTTCGGCGCGATGCCGGTGAATCAGACTCGTAGCGGTTGCGAAAGGCCGCCGCCTCTTCATGCGCCAAGGTCGTCAGGGCGGGGGCGAGTCCGCGCACGATGGCATGAACGCTCGCATAAGACGGCGCGGCGACCTCTCGTTCCGTGGCGATCTTCGTGACCTCACGGTGTATTCCCGCAATCGAGAGACGCGGCTTGCGCAGCGCCAGCCCCTCAATGAGCGACGCCAAATTCGCCGACAGCTTCCTTTGCCCCGCGTCGCTGCGCGCCGAACGGACAAGACCGACCAGACCTTTGGTGCGGTAGCATCTCAGCCAACGGCGCGCCGTGCGGAGGGCGACCCCGCCATCACGGGCGACGCGGGCTAGAGGGACATTCCTTTCAAGGTGGGGTTGAAGAACGGCGAACCGGGCCATGGCCTGTTCGCGCTGCCGATCCGACAGATTGGCAAGCGGCACGGGTTGCGCCGTTTCCCCCATGGCCATGTCCTCCCGAACGCCGCCCGTCACCCAAACGCTGTCCGTAAGGGGATCGTCCAGCGGACAGTCGATCCGACCGGCGCGCGTCAATCAAACCGCCGCTATAATCGTCTCAATGAGATGGTACGATAATTATTTCAATAAGGGAACCTTTATCGTACACTTGCCGCCATGACGACGATCACAATCGGCTACGCCCGCTGCTCCACCGACAAGCAAGACCTCGCCGCGCAAAAGGCCGCGCTCGAAAAGCTCGGCGTCCGGCCTGAGCGCATCTATACCGACCACGGACTCACGGGAACCAACCGCGACAGACCTGGCCTCGACCAAGCGCTCGCCGCCGCCCGCACTGGCGATACACTGGTCGTTCCGAAGCTCGATCGGTTGGCGCGCTCTGTTCCCGACGCACGCGCCATTGCGGACGCGCTGATAGCGCGCGGCGTCAAGTTGGCGCTCGGCGCGAGCGTCTACGATCCCGCCGATCCCATGGGCAAAATGTTCTTCAATATCCTTGCCACCTTCGCCGAGTTCGAAGCCGACCTGATCCGCCTGAGAACCCGCGAGGGCATGGCCATTGCACGCGCCAAGGGAAAGCTACGCGGCAAGTCTCCAAAACTGTCGGACAAGCAGCAAAAGGAACTTCGTCGCATGCACGAGACCGGCGACTATTCCATCAGCGACCTCGCCGAAGTGTTCTCGGTATCACGCCCCACCGTTTACCGAACCCTTGGGCGGCAGCGTCCAGCCGCGTAGGGCGGGGAGCGTGCTAACAAGGAGCGTGCTTTCCGTCCTTTGCGTACTTCTTTAGCGGCGCGCCATTTACGCCGGGAGCGGCTCATTTTCAGACGTCGGGAGTTAGTCGCGACAGAACGAGAGAAGTGCGGTATCAATCGCATTGCGTATGGAGTACGTGGCCGGGGTCTAGCATGGGCAGTCTTCGGGAGTGGCTTCGCAATATCAACCTCGAACAATACGCCGATGCGTTCGAAAAGGACGACATCGATCTCGATATTCTTGAGAAATTGACGGAGCAGGATTTCCTCGAACTTGGCGTATCGCGTGGCAACCGACGCCGACTGATGGCGACCATCGCTATGCGGAGCGGCGAGACGGCCGGGGCGGAACAGTCGCCTGCGGTGGAGATGTCTAGTGAAGCTGAACGCCGACAGGTCACCGTCCTGTTCTGCGATCTGGTCGGTTCGACGCAAATGTCGGTCGTGCTTGATCCGGAAATCCTAGCGACCCTGATCCGACGCTACCAGGACGCAGTGGCGGGCGCGATTGGCCGGTACGGTGGTTTTGTCGCCAAATTCATGGGCGACGGTGTGCTGGCCTATTTCGGCTTCCCGCGCGCCTATGAGGACGCCGCCGAACGTGCGGTGCGCTCCGCTTTGGCCATGGTCACCGAGGTAAGGAGCATCGCCTGTCCCGACGGCGCTGCCCTCCAGACGCGGATTGGCGTCGCCACCGGCCTCGTCGTGGTCGGCGAGATTGTGGGCGTCGGCACGGCTCGGGAGAGCGCCATTGTCGGCCAGACGCCCAACCTTGCGGCGCGGCTTCAGGCGCTGGCGGCTCCCGACGCCATAATGATTAGCGGGGCGACCGAGCGCCTACTGGGCGGGATTTTCGAGCTTGAAGCCGCCGGCAAACATGAGTTGAAGGGATTTGCACACCAGTTTCGGTTTGGCGGGTGCGCGGTGAAGCCGCGATTGACAGCCGATTTGCCGCGACCCGACCCCAAATCAGCATGCCGATTGTCGGCCGCACTCACGAAATGGGGCTGCTGCTCGACCGCTGGCGTTTGGCGGAACGGTGCGAGGGACAGATCGTGACCGTGAGCGGCGAGGCTGGGATCGGTAAATCGCGGTTGGTTGAGGAGCTGCACGAAGCGCTTGCGGGCGCTCCGCATGCCCGTATTCATCTGCAATGTTCGCCCTATCACAGCGACAGTGCGCTCTATCCGGTGATCCAATATCTGAACCGAGCCGCACGCTTCGCTGCCGAGGACTCGCCAGAAGCAAAAGTCGAGAAGTTCCGTGTCCTTTTTGCGACCCGCGCAGCGTCTGACCCCGCCGCATTTGCGCTATTGGGCGAACTGGTCTCGCTGCCGCTCCCTGACGGCGCGACGCCCTTGTCGCTGACGCCGGCGCAACAAAGATTGGCCACCATCGCGCTGCTCAGCGACGAGATCGTGCGCCTCGGCGAAACCGAGCCCGTGTTGCTGGTGCTGGAGGATGCGCATTGGAGCGACGCCACCACGCTTGAACTCACGACCCACATCGCCGACAGCATCGGCGCGGCGCGCCTGCTCGTGTTGGCGACGGGGAGGCCGGAGTTCGCGCCCCCTTGGCAGGCGCGGCCGCACGCGACGCTGCTGACGTTGGCGCGATTGGGCCAGGCCGATAGTGCCGAACTGGTCGCTGGGGTCGCCGCCGCGCATGGGTTGTCGAAAGCGAGCGTCGCTGCGATCGTCGCCAAGACCGACGGCGTGCCGCTCTTTATCGAGGAAGTCACAAGGAACGTTATGGAGCAGATCGGCGACGACGGTGCGGCGGTTCCGGCGACGCTCAAGGACTTGCTGATGGCGCGGCTCGACCGACTTGGCGGGGCGCGCGAAATCGCCCAGATCGCCGCCGCGATCGGGCGGCAATTCACTTTCGCATTGCTTGACGCTGTCGTCGCCAGGGGCGACGCCGCGCTCGACCCCGCGCTGACGAAACTAATCGGGGCGGGAATCGTCTTTCCTGAAGGGCGCGGCGAACGGAGTTTCAGCTTCAAGCATGCACTGGTGCGTGACGCAGCCTATGAAAGCCTGCGCTTGACTCGGCGACGCGACTGGCACGAGCGCATTGCCCGCGCGCTGGAGGAACGCTTTCCCGAGATCGTGGCCAGCGAGCCGGAATTGCTGGCGTTCCATTTCGGCCAGGCCGGATTGGCGTCCCCGACTTGCGATTACCGTATGCGCGCCGGCGACCGGGCGGTAAGCCGGTCGGCTCATGAGGACGCAATAGCTCATTTTTCGACGGGGCTCAGGTCGGCTAACGCATTGCCAGGGTCAGAACGGGTTCGCCGACAACTGGATTTTCTCATGAAACTTAGCGCTGCGCAGACGCTGGCGCGAGGCCCGCACAGTGCCGAGGTCGCGGAACTCTCTAGGCCGCGCGGCCGAGATTGCGGAAGGCATGGGCGATGCAGCCGCCACCTACACGGCCAAATGGGGGCTTTGGTACCACGCCAGTTCAAATGGTGAACTGGCGCTTTCGCGCCAACGGGCAAACGAACTGATCGGACTTGCGGAGCGCTCTGGCAACGAGGGGTTTCTGCTCGAAGCCCGACACTGCCGCTTTTCGTCGGCGTTTATTTGTGGGGATGTGACCGGAATGGTCGAGGACGGCCGTATCGGAGCCGAAAGCTATGACATGTGCCGTCACGGCCATCTGGGTCCGGCGTTCGCGGGGCACGATCCCGGCGTTTGCGCGCATGTCGTATTGGGCGTCGGGCTCCAACTGTCCGGCGACCGGGGGCAGGCCGACGCCAGCGGCGAACGCGGGATCGCGCTTGCTGAAGCGCTCGACAGCCCCGTCAGTCTCGTACACGCCCTCGTAACGCACTGCGTTATCTGCCAGAGCCGCGGCGACCGCGAGGCGACCCTGGCGACCGTACGTCGCTTGGCGGGGCCGGCGGAAAAACTGGGGCTGTACTTTTATGGCGTCGCAGTCCCACTATACACGGCCTGGGCGACTGCGGCGGGACCAGGGACTTCTGACGCGGCGCGAGTGATCGATGCCGAAATCGACAAGGTAATAGCCCTTGGCTCACCGCTAACGCGGCATTTCCTGAGCGTTGCGGCGGAGGTGCTGCTCGCGGCGGCACGCCCGGCCGACGCCTTGGCGCTACTCGATCGCGCGATCGCCCTGACGGACGAGCCCGGCGTCGGCCTGTGTCTGCCGGAGATATATCGACTGCGCGGCGAATGCCTGTCCGCCCTCGACCGCGCCAACATGGCGGAGGCGCGGGTGGCGTTCGTGATGGCGCGAAACATCGCTGAACGCCAGGGTGCCGTCATCTTCGCCCGCAGAGCCGAAGCGGCGCTCGCTCAGACGAACTCGTTAGCGGGCCGGCGAGTCCCAGCGGGTAATTGCAGGGCCGCAGCCTCGGAGAATGTCGGCTGATGCCGCAATCCTTCTAGGTATGTCGCCGCTGGCAGTCAGCAAAGTGGCGAATCCGGTCGCTCGATCGCCGCTCAAAATTCCCCGCAGTGTCCTCATCGAGGGTGTCA
>CAWEDI010000008.1:0-4844 GCA_963807735.1 uncultured Pseudomonadota bacterium
CCTGAAAACAACATCTCAACGCTAGTGCAAATCGGTTATAACAGCTTTCCCGAGCTGAACTCAAAGGTGGTCCAAGCGTCAGCTTTTGTGATTAAACGCAGCTCGAAATCAGATGTCGGGACATTCATAAATTTGAATGACGCTGCGCAGTCTGCAAATAAAGAGGCTGTCTTTCTGAATAAGATAGCGCGACTGGATTTCTATCACGTACTGTCTAAAATTTTCGAAATAATACCTGGCTCACCATTAGCGTATTGGGCTCCTAAACGTCTGCTCGACGTGTTCATGGGAAGTGATAGCCTTGGCAGCGTTCTTGAACCGAGGGAGGGGCTTACAACAGGCAACAATGCGAACCATGTTCGTCACAATTGGGAAGTATCTGTCCAGCGGGTTGGTAGGGCATGTAAGTGCCGAGCCAAGGCAAGGGAAACTAATTGCAAATGGTTCCCTTTTAATAAGGGCGGAGATTATCATAAGTGGTTTGGTAACGATCTATATGTTGTTAATTGGGAAAATGATGGCCATGAACTCCAAAATTTGCTTCACCCGTCCGGAGGCAGAATTTGGGCACACAATTTCAATTTGGATTATATTTTTCGTCCAAGCGTCAGCCGGTCTGACATTACAACTCGGGGTCTGAGAGGCTGTCTCGAAACTCCAGATTGGATCTTGAATTTCGGCAAATCGATGGAATCTAGGGAGAAATTCCCTTCCCCAGGAAGCCTTCGATGTGGACGCCCGAAACCCGCGCGCGGCACAAACGCGATCATTTGCGCTATGGCAGCGATTTGAGCGACGAGGAGTGGCAGGTCCTCGCACCTTTGCTGCCGGCGCCAGCCAACACCGGGCGTCGTTGGGTCTGGCCGATGCGCGAAATGTTGAATGCCATCTTCTACGTGCTGCGGAGCGGTTGTCCCTGGCGGTTGCTGCCCGAACACTTCCCGCCGCATCAGACGACCTATCGCTGGTTCGTTCGCTTTCGCGACGACGGCTTGTGGGAGAGCTTGAACCATCACTTGGTGATGCTGGATCGCGAGCGCGCCGGTCGGGAGGCCAGCCCGTCGGCCGCGGTGATCGACAGCCAATCGGTGAAAACCACGGAAAGCGGCGGTCCGCGCGGCTTCGACGCCGGCAAGAAGATCAAAGGCCGCAAGCGTCACGCGTTGGTTGATACCGACGGCAGGGCGCTCAAGCTGCAACTCCACCCGGCCTCGGTTCAGGATCGCGACGGCGCCGTGCCGCTGCTTCGAGCCTCGCGTGGTTCGTTCCCGTTCATCGAACGCGTCTTCGCCGACGCCGCCTATGCCGCCGAACGCGTCGCAAACGCCACGCGAGTAGTCGTCGAAATCGTCCGAAAGTTGCCTGGTCAGGTCGGCTTCACCGTCCTCCCGCGTCGCTGGGTCGTGGAGCGCTTCTTTGCCTGGATCAACCGAAACCGACGCCTCGCCAAGGATTTCGAGGGAACCATCGCCTCCGCGACCGCCTTCGTCCAAGCTGCCTCCGTCATGCTGTTAATCCGAAGGCTGGCACGGCGATAGCCAGTTTCGAAGTCAAACTCTGACCGCTCGCATCTTCCCTGAAGGTTTCATATTCGATGCCACTGGCTTAAGTGCTTTCGACCGTACAGAACAAGATTACCGCTTCATTGCCGCTGCAATATGCAACTCGAAGGTGGGGTCGTACTTATCTATGATGTTGAACCCGACTATGCACTTTAAGTCAGGCGACTTCGCTGAGCTTCCGTTGGCAAGAAATGCGAACGACCCCTCGGTCGCTCATGCCGCAAAGCGCGGAGCTGCCTTGGCCAAGTCCGACTGGGATGCCTACGAAACCTCGTGGGATTTCACCACGCTTCCGCTTCTCTCGCCCGACCACCGGGCCAAGACGCTGGAGCAGTCTTATGGCCGCTTGCGCCTGCATTGGCGCGGGATGACCGAGGAGATTCAGCAACTTGAAGAAGACAACAACCGCATCTTCATCGACGCCTATGGCCTGCAAGACGAACTCACGTCCGAGGTTCCGCGCGCCGAAATCACCCTCACCTGCAACCCGGCCTATCGCTATGGCGGAGCGGCGACTGAGGAGGCTTTGGAAACCAGGCTGCGCGCCGACACGATGGCTGAGCTCCTCTCCTATGCCGTCGGCTGCATGTTCGGCCGCTACAGCCTCGATGCGCCGGGCCTGATCCTCGCCAATCAGGGCGACTCGCTAGAAACCTATCTGGCGAAAATCCCGAACCCGAGCTTCACGCCGACCGCCGACAACGTGATTCCTATGCTCGACGGCGACTGGTTCGCCGACGACGTCACCGAGCGCTTCCGCCAGTTTCTGCGCCTGACTTTCGGCGAGCCGCATTTCGCCGAAAACCTCGCCTTCATCGAGGATGCGCTAGGCAAGGACATCCGCCGCTATTTCGTCAGGGACTTCTTCAACGTCCACGTGCAGCGCTACAAGAAGCGGCCGATCTACTGGCTGTTCTCCAGCCCGCAGGGCACATTCGCCGCGCTGATCTACATGCACCGCTACACGCCGGATACGGTCGGCGTGCTGCTCAACGAATATCTGCGCCCGTTCCGCTCCCGGCTGGAGGCGCGGCGGATCGACCAGCAGCGCCTCGCTATCGATCTCGCCGCGACACCGGCACAGCGCGCCAAGGCGGACAAGGAGATCCAGAGCCTCGAAAAGGCCATTGTCGAGATCGACGCCTGGGAGCGCGACGTGATCTATCCGCTCGCCGCTCGCCGCATCGAGATCGACCTCGACGACGGCGTGAAGGCGAATTATCCGAAATTCATCGGCGCGCTGAAACCGATCAAGGGCCTCGAAGAGGCGGAAACTGATATGCGCGAGCGCATCGCCAAGGGCCTCGACCATCAGTTCGCGGGCATCGCATCGTCGTCTGGAACGACCCGAGCGGGGAAATGCGCGAGGAGTTCGAGGCGGTCGAGTTACCCAAAGTCGTCAAGGCGCGGGTCGCCAACAACGAATTCGCCCTGAAATATCGGATTTTGCGCGCCGAGCCGAAAACATCGTTCCTCCTCTACCGCGACAGCCCTCGACCCGACGACATCGACAATTGGCTGCTCGACATCGAACTGGCCCACGGCGCCTTCCGAGCCGACCAGATCGCTCTCTGGCGGGCCGATCTCGCGCTGCCCGAGAGTTTCAATTCGCTGCTGAATGTACATCGCGAGTTCTTCAAGGCCGCCAAGCGGCTGGAAAAGCTGAAAGCGCGACTGCGCAACGACGACACCGAGACGATGGTGCGCCTGCGTATGCTCGCCATCTGCGCGGGGTCGGACGGCGGCCTGGACACCGTGCTCGAAGCGCTGCTGGGCGAGCTTGCCGAGGGCGCGGACTACGAGCTGAAACTGATTGAACGCGTCGGTCTGACGGATCTCCTATGGAAGCAGGCGGCCCTGCACTACGGCTACCCCTCGAAGGCGCCGAGCATGAAGGATTTCGCGCTGGCGCTGTTCAAGGCGAGCTATCACGCGACGCTCGGGCTCGAGTCCGGGCTTGCCGCCGACGCGCAGGTGTTCTTCCGGCGTTGGCAGAGCAACCGCAACGCCACCGAGGCTTTCAAGAAACTCTCGGCCCAGATTTCCGGCCAACTTGGGATCGACGCCGATCTCGCCGGACGCGATTTTCGCGCCCTGTTGGAAGCCGACCAATTCGAGGCGATCGACCGGCACTTGATCCGGGCGCTGGCGCAAGAGGTCGCGGCGCGCACGATTTCGCCCGCCGAGGCGCAGGCCTGGGTGCGCCGACGCCGGACGACGCACTGGTTCTCGAATTACCGCGATCTCTACGAGGCGATCGCCTGCGCGGCTGCCTTCCAGGAGGCGCTCGCCAGGACCCAGCTCGGCATGACGAGCCTGGCCGAAGGCGTCAGGCTTTACGCCTCGCAATGGTTCACGATCGACCAGCTCTATCGCAGGTTCATCTATTTCATGCGGAAATCCGGCCAGGCGACGCTGATGCAGCCGCTGTTCGAGCAGGTCGAAAATCATTACGTGAACACGTACCTGCTTCGCTTGAACGACGCATGGCAGAAGCACGTCGACGCGGCGCCGGCCTGGGGCGCCGAGGAAGTGATTTCGCAGCGCGACTTTTTCAGCGAGCGCGTGGGCGAATTTCGCCGCCGCAATCAACGCGTCTGCGTCATCGTCTCCGACGCCCTGCGATACGAAATCGCGGAGGAGTTCGCGGCGAGGATACGGAACGTCGATCGTTACGAGGCCGAAATCACTCCGATGTTGGGCGTGCTGCCGAGCTACACCCAACTCGGCATGGCCTCTCTTCTGCCCGGCAAGACCCTGGAAATCGTCGACGACAATTCGGGGCTAGTTTTGGTCGACGGGCAGAGTACGGCGGGGCTCGAAAATCGACAGAAGCGGCTCGCCAACGGCCGTCCGGGCGACCGCGCCTACGCGATCAAGGCGGACGCGTTCATGGGGCTCAACCGCGACAATTCGCGCGCGCTGGTGAGCGCCAATGACGTCCTTTACATCTATCATAACCAGATCGACGCGATCGGCGACAAGCCGGCGACCGAGGACGACGTCTTCGACGCCGCCGAGCAGGCGATCAACGAAATCATCAAGCTGGTGAAGAAGTTGTCGGGCGCCAACGGCCAGCAACATCATCGTCACCGCCGATCACGGATTTCTCTATCAACACCGGCCGATTGAGGAGAGCGACTTCTCCTCCGCGAAGGTCGCGGGCACGCGCATCCTGTACGAAGATCGCCGGTTCGTGCTGGGTCACGGCCTCGGCGCGGATCACGGTTTGCGCAAATGGACAGCCGAACAGGCGGGGCTCCAAGGGTCGGTGGGAACTCA
>CAWEDI010000009.1:0-16840 GCA_963807735.1 uncultured Pseudomonadota bacterium
GGTGCCCGCGGAGACGCCGATCTTCTTGCCGCACAGCGGTTTGTCGCCTTTGAACGAGGCCGCCTGATCCGGCGCGGCGGAGGCCGCGAGCCCCGCCTTCAGAAACATGATGAAGTCGACCTGCTTCAGCCGATCCGGGTTGGCGGAGAACGTCTCCCAGGCGATCTTGAAACGCCCCGCTGCGAGACCGGGAATCATCGACGGGAACGGGGTGCGCTGGATGTCGAGCTTGGCGCCGAGCCGTTTGGCGACCTCGCCGGCCAACTCGACGATGATGCCAGCCTGTTTGCCGTCGGCGTCGAGATATTCGAACGGCGCGTAGTCGAGCGTATTGGCGATGGTCAGAACGCCGGTCTGAGCGACCTCCGGCGATTTGGGAATCTCGGCCGCGCCGGCCGCCAAGGCCGATGCGATCCCGACAAGCGCAAGGCCGCGCGCGGCGATCCGTCGAAAGAGCCTGTTCATGCCACCCTCCTTTTAAAGCGCCCGACGGAGCGTCGGCCGGTCAAACTCCTGTCGTGGGTCGCGGCCGCGTTCCGTCGATGAAGCGCTCGTAGCGAAACGGCGCCGGGTCGACGACGGGCGTGGCCCCAGTCACGAGATCGGCGATCAGGCGCCCGGCGCCGGGCCCGATGCCGAATCCGTGGCCGGAGAAGCCGGTGGCGATGAAAAAGCCGGGGCGACGGACGACCGGCGCGATCACCGGAACGGCGTCGGGCGTCGCGTCGATGACGCCGGCCCATTGCTGGACAACCGGGACATCGCGAAAGACCGGAAAGGCGCGCTGCAAGGCGGCGTAGGCCTGCGCCAACTGCGTCGTCCAGGGTTCGGGGTCGAGAACGCGCGCCGCCTCCAGGCGCGAGCGCAGCGACGCGGCGCTCAGCGAGCGCAACAGCGGCCGCCCGAACCGCAAGGCGACGCGCCTCCATTCGCGCTGCATGACGGGCACGAAATCGGCGAGATAGGAAAAACTGTCGGCGACAATGTCGTGCCGGCTGCGGCTGCCGTCGGCGACGGTGTAACCGCCGTCTAATCGCCTGCGATAGGCGAAGCTCGGCCCCCAGGCCGCGCCCTCCGGGCCGCCCTGAACGGGGCCGGTGCGAAGCACCGACGAGCGCACGCCGAGTTGCGGCAGCCGCACGCCGAGCGTGCGGCACAGCGCGCCCGACCAGACGCCGCCGGCGACGATGACGCTGGATGCTGAGATCCGCCCGCGCTCGGTGATGACGCCGCTGACCCGCCCCGCCGAGGTTTCTATCTCGTAGGCGGCGCAATCCGCGAGCAGCGTCGCGCCGGCGGCGGTTGCGGCGGCGGCGATCGCAGGCGCGGCCTTCTGCGGTTCGGCGCGCCCATCGCTCGCCGTGTAGAGCGCAGCGGGGAAGGGGCGCGCCGCGCCGGGCAGCAGCGCCGCGAGCGCCTCGCCGCGGACGATCCGCGTGTCGAGCGCATAGGCGCCGGCGCGCGCGAGCCAGTCGTGATGCCGCTCCACGTCGCTCTCGTTTTCGCAGAGATAGAGAATTCCGGTGCGGCGGAAGCCGACGTCGCTGCCGACGAGTTCGGCCATCCCGTCCCAGATCCGCATCGCCTCGACGATCAGCGGCAGTTCGCGCGGATCGCGGCCCATGCGGCGCACCCAGCCCCAGTTCCGGCTTGACTGTTCGGCGCCAAAACGACCCTTCTCGCAGACGACGACGGCGACGCCCTGACGCGCCAGGAACAGCGCCGCGCTGAGGCCGATGATGCCGCCGCCGACGATCACGACGTCGGCGGCGCCCGGCGCGGTCTCCGAGGTTTGGACGGGATCTAGGACCGGCCCCAACGCGCGCGCCTCCCGGCTATGTCACGTCGCATTCTGAGCCGACTTCCGGTAGTGGTAGTTCCTGTCGATCCGCTCCATCAGATAATCGCCGTAGACGACGGGCGGATATTTGGGCTCGGCGCCGGCGCCGACGCAGGTCGGCAGCGTCGCGATTGTTTCGTCCATCGCCGGATCGAAGAAAAACGGCTGCGAATAGCGCTCGCGGCCGGAGCGGTTGATGACCCGATGCGGCGTCGAAACGAACCGATCGTTGGACCAGCGGGCGAGAATGTCGCCGACGTTCATGACGAAGGAGCCGGGAATCGGCGGCGCGGCGATCCAATCGCCTGATTTGTTTCTGACCTCGAGACCGCCGACGTCGTCCTGGGCGAGCAGGGTGATGTAGCCGTAGTCCGTATGCGGCGCCGAGCCGAACAGTCCCGCCTCCTCGGGCTGCGGCGGATAGTGCAGCAGCCGCAGGAAGGTCGTCGGCTTCTCGAAATAGCGGTCCATGCTCTCGGCCGGAGCGTCGATCGCGAGCGCGATGGCGCGCACGAGGCTTCGGGCGAGCGCGCTCATCGCCGCGACATAGCACTCGATCGCGCCGCGAAACCCCGGCAGCAACGCCTCGTCGGGCCATTGATTGGGGCCTTGCAAAGGCGCGCCGGCGAGCGCGGCGGGATCGTCCGGCGCGACCTCGTGCATGAAGAAGATCGACTCGCTTTGGTTGGGCTTGCTGACCTTGGCGACCGAGGACGTGACGATCGTCGATCCCGCGAACGGCAGATAACCGCGAAAGTTGCGGTCGATCTTGAGCTTGAGCTTCTCCGCCTCCGGCAGCGCGAAGAAGGCTTTGCTCATGTCGCGAACGGCCGCGACCTCTTGCGCGGGCACGTCATGTCCGACGATGTAGAGAAAGCCGACGCGCTCCAGATAATCGCGCAGCGTGGCGGCGATGCGTCGCGTCGCGGCGGGATCGCCTACGGAAAGGCCCGCGACATCGAGAATGGGAATCTGAGAGAAGTCTCCGAGCGCGCCGCCCACGCCGATCTCCCGACTTGAACATACAGCACTGTACGCTATCCTATCTCCTTCCGCCCGGCAAGAACCGCGCGGCCTGGAGGAATCTGCGTGGCGCGCCGCAAGATCATCATCGACACCGACCCCGGCCAGGACGACGCCTTCGCGATTCTGTTCGCGCTCGGCTCGCCGGCGGAGCTCGAGGTCGCGGCTATTACCGCGGTCGCCGGCAATGTTCCGCTCGCGCGAACCGCGGAGAACGCGCTGAAGATCGTCGAGTTGGCGAAGCGCCCCGACATTCCCGTCTACGCCGGCTGCGCTCGGCCGATGGTCAAGAAACTGAAAACCGCCGAATACGTGCATGGGCCGACCGGTCTCGACGGAGCGGACCTGCCGGCACCGGAAACGCCGATCCAACCCGAGCACGCGGTCGATTTTCTCGTGCGCGCGCTCATGTCGGCGCCGGAAGGCGAACTGACCGTCTGCACGCTCGGGCCGATGACCAATCTCGCGATGGCGATGGTGATGGAGCCGCGCATCGTCCCGCGGTTGCGCGAAGTCGTGCTGATGGGCGGCGGCTATTTCGAGGGCGGCAATGTCACGCCGGCGGCGGAGTTCAACATTTTCGTCGACCCGCACGCCGCCCATGTCGTGTTTGAATCCGGCGCGCCGGTCACGATGTGCCCGATCGATTGCACCTATTCCGCACAGATGACGGTTGAATGGTTGACCAGGTTGCGCGCGACCGGAAAACGCGCCGCCATCGAGGCCGCCAACATGGCCGACTTCTACCGGCAATATGGCGGCTTCAAATTCGCGACGAGCGCGCGACCTATCCACGACGCCTGCGTGACCGGCTATCTGCTGGCCCCGGAGCTTTATGAGCAGCGGCTCTGCAACGTGACGATCGAGATCGGGTCCTCGGAGACGCTGGGGATGACGATCGTCGATTGGTGGGGCGTCACCGGCAAGGCCAAGAACTGCAAGGTTCTGCGACGGATCGACCCCGACCCGTTCTTCTCGCTCATGTTGGAGCGGATCGGGTCGCTGGCATGACGGAGCGAACCGATAGACCGCCGCGCGCCGCGAAGCGGCCCGGCGGTCAGCGCCGCCCGCTCACGCGCGAAAAATGGATCGCGGCCGCGCTCGAAGTGTTCGAGAAAAAAGGCATCGCAGCGGTGAAGATCGACGCGCTCGCCAAGCGCCTGCGCGTCACCCGCGGCAGTTTCTACTTCCATTTTGCCGGGCTCGGCGACCTGCATCAATCCCTGTTGAACCAGTGGCGCGACCGAAACTGCGCGCCATTCGCAAAGCTGGCCGCCGAACCTGACCTGGACGGCCTCACCCTGTTCAGCCGCGTCGTGCGGACCTGGGTCGACGAAGCGCCGTTCCGGCCGCTGCTGGACCTCGCCGTGCGCGATTGGGGGCGCGGTGCGCGTCCGGTGGCGAACGAAGTCGCCGCAGCCGACGAGTTTCGCATTTCGTTGCTCGCTCGCGCGTTCCGGGCGATCGGCTACAGCGACGACGAGAGCGTGGTGCGCGCGCGCATCACCTATCTGCATCAGATCGGCTATTATGCGCTGCCGTTCAAGGAGACCGCGGCGGAGCGCACTCGCTACCAACCGATCTACGGCCGCGTTCTCTTAGGTCCGTTGATTGAGCCGGAGGGTGACGGCCTTCGACAGCAAGCGGCCGCTCCAGACTATCGGGGCCGCGCCTGGTGAACGCGGTTCCCAGGCTCCGCCGAGACGCCCGCGCCTCATGAAGCCGACTTCAGCCCCCCGGCTTGCCGACCATCACCACGCTCAACGCCCCATCGCCGAACAGCGTCTGCGCCGCGCGCTTGGCGTCGGCCATCGTCACCGCGCGAATGCGCTCGTTGCGCTCGACCAGCCACTCGCGGCCGTAGCCGTCGAGTTGCATCTGCACGAGCTGGCCGGCGATCTTGGTCGAGGTGTCGAAGCGCAAGGGATAGGAGCCGATGAGATAGCGCTTGCCCTTTTCGAGCTCCTCCTCGCCGACCGCGTTCTGCGCCATGTCGAGGATTTCGGCCCGGATCACATCGAGCGATTCGCGCGCGCGCTCGTTCTTGGTCGTCGTGCCGCCTTGCAGATAGCTCGCGCAATCCTGCGTCGCGAGCCCGGCGAAGGCGGTGTAGGCGAGGCCGCGCTTCTCGCGCACTTCGCGGAACAGCCGCGACGAAAGCCCAGTGCCGCCGCCGAGAATATGCGCCAGCACGAACGCCGGGATATAGTCGGGGTGGCTGCGCGCCGGCGCCGGTCGGCCGAAGCGGATCGTCGTCTGCGGCACGTCGAGGTCGATCACCTCTTCCGAGCCGACGCCGAGGAACGGCGCCGGCCCCGCGGGCGCAAGGTCCGATTTCGCCGGCAGGTTGGAGAACGCCTCATCGATCAGCCGTCCGGCGCGATCGGCGTCGATGGCGCCGACGACGCCAATATGCAGACGGTCGCGCGTCAGCAGGTTGCGCGCGAGCCGGCCCATGTCGTCGCGTTGCAGCGCGTCGAGGCTATCGATCGAACCGTCGCTCGGCCGCTCATACGGGTGGCCGGCGAACACGCGGGCGCGGAAATGCCGCCACACCACGCTGCCCGGATCGTTCATCTCGTGGCGCAGGTGCGCCTTGATCTGTTCGCGCACCCGATCGAACGGCTCCGCATCGAAGCGCGGCGCGTTGAGCGCCAGCGCCAGCAGCGCACCGGCGCGGTCGAGATGGCGCGTCAGCGTCCGCATCCGGCCCGCCACCTTGTCGGGGTCGGCGTGGAAGCCAAGCTCGATCGCCTTCTCGTCGAGCGCGCGATGGAACGCCTGGCTGTCGAGGTCGCCGGCGCCTTCGTCAAACAGACCGGACATGATCGTCGCTGCGCCGGCCCGGTCGACCGGGTCGTAAGTTGCGCCGCCCCGGAACGCCAGCTCCAGGCTGACGATCGGCACCGCATAATCCTCCACCAGCCAAAAGGCGACGCCGTTCGGCGAGACGATTTCGCGCACATTGACCGCGCCGGAGACAGGGCTGGGCGCGAATCTCTTGTTCATGAGAGCGTTTCCTCGAAAACCGTTCGAAAACGCGGCCGTCAGGCCGCTTCATGTTCGGGATGGGTGAGAAAGCCGGTGACGGCGCCTCGCCGGTCGAGCCATTTCCGCGCCGCGGCGACGACATCCTCAGCCGTCACCGCCTCGATCCGCGCCGGCCAGGCTTGCACGTCGGCGATGGTCTGGCCGGTGGCGAGCGACGCGCCGTACCAGCGCGCCAGCATCGCCTGGCTGTCCTGCGCATAGACGGCCTCGGCGACCAGGCGCGTCTTGCCGCGCTCCAGTTCGTCCGCCGCCACGCCTTGGGCGATGAACGCGTCGACCGCGGCGTCAAAGGCGGCGTCGAGCTCGGGCAGGCTGACGCCCGGCGCCGGCATGCCGTAGAGGAAGAAGCGCGTGTCATCGAGCGCCGAGCCGGCGTAATAGGCACCCGCCGCAACCGCCTTGTGGCTCTCCACCACCAGCTTGCGATAGAGGAAGCTGGTCGGACCGCCGCCGATGAGATGCGCCAGCACTTCGAGCGCCTCGGATTCGCCGGGCTTGGCGGTGGCGTGGCTCGGGCAGAGATAGATGCGCTGCCAGGCGGGCTGCTCGACCTTGTCGTCGGTCACCGTCACCGTGCGTTTGGCGACCGGCTTCGGCTCCTTCGGGCGCCGCCGCACCGGAGGCTCGCCGCGCGGCCGGATCGGGCCGTAGTGCTGCTCGGCGAGCCGCAGCGCCTCGTCCGCCGCGACATCGCCGGCAAGGATCAGAATGGCGTTCTCCGGCGTGTAGAACCGCGAGTAATAGGCGAGCGCGTCGTCGCGCCCGAGGCCTTCGATCTCGTGGCCCCAGCCGATCACCGGCACGCCGTAGGGATGGTGGGTGAAGACTGCCGCCTGCATCGCCTCGTTGAGCTGCGCGCTCGGGTCGGCGTCGCAGTGCATGCGGCGCTCCTCCAGCACAACGTCGCGTTCCGGCGCGACGATCTCGTCGGTGAGGATCAGGCCGGTCATCCGGTCCGCCTCGTAGGACATCATCAGGCCGAGATGCTCCTTGGCGACGCGCTGGAAATAGGCGGTGTAATCGTTGCCGGTGAACGCGTTCTCCTGGCCGCCGATCTCCGCCACCGCTTCCGAGAACGCGCCCTTGGGATGCTTGGCGGTGCCCTTGAACATGAGATGTTCGAGGAAATGCGCGATCCCCGATTTGCCCGGCGGATCGTCGGCGGAGCCGTTGCGATACCACAGCATGTGGGTGACGACCGGCGCGCGGTGGTCGGGAATGACGATCACCGTCATGCCGTTGTCGAGCTTGCGCTCGGTGATGTCGGGGCCTTTGTCGAGCGCTTCGGCGAGCGGGGCGGCGTGCGCGGTCATGAGGTTCTGCGGATCTTTCTTTTTGCGCCGCGCGCCCGCGGCGTCGTATAGCTGTTGCATATAAGCTGCGATCTTCCGCGAGGCTAGTCGAGTCGATGGCGGCCGCGCCCTGCGCCTCCGGCATGAACCTTGGCCCGCGACGGCGCTTCGGCGCAACCCTCAATTCCACCACAAGGTTGCGGCAGCCTCACCCGGGATGGGGGAACGAACAGGGGCCTGCACGGGAGGCGGAATTGGTGGTTCTTCCAGCCGACGAAGACTACGCGAAGGGCCTGCTGACGATTTTCAGCGCACACGCCCTGCGTCCCGGCCAGAGCCTGCGCGCCAGCGACGTCAGCCGCGAGTTCCTGCTTCGCAACCTCGGCCGCGATTACGATTTTCACGCCGCGTTAGCCTACTCCGAAGATCGTGGCTGGCTGCGGCGCGAATCCGACTGGCTGCGGTTGACCGGCGGCGGCTACGCCGAGATGTAACGCGCCGCAATGTGCGGCGCCTCGCGCACGGTGATGTCGCGACCGTTCATCGCCAGCCCGCGCGCCCGCCAATCGGTCCGCCAGAGACCGTCTTCGCGGGTGAGCCGGATCAGATAGTAACAGGCGCGATGCGTCGCGTCGGGCGCCGCGGCCGAGACCGACGGCGCGCCGAGCACCGGCGTGACGCCGGCGGCGTTGCGGCTCGCCGCCGAGGGCAGGCGATGCGCCATCGCCCGGTGCGTGTGGCCGTGCAGCACCAGCTCGGCGCCGCATTCGGCGATCACCGCCTCGAACTGGCGGGCGTCGTCGAGCCCGCGCCAGCGCGGCGCGCGGCCGCCGCGCATCGGCGGATGGTGGATCATCACCACGCGGGCGAGCCCGGCGGTCTCGCGCAGCAGATCGGCGAAGGCGGACAGTTGCGCCGCGCCCAGCCGGCCGGTGGCTAGAAACGGCGCCGTCGGCACGCCGCTGTTGAGGCCGATCAGCGCGACGTCGTCGCGCCGGCGCAGGTAGGGGAAGCGGTAGCCCTCGGTCCACGGCGCGAACGTGCGACGCAATTCCGGCAACGCGTCGCGCACATAGGCGTCGTGGTTGCCGGGCGTGTAGGAGACGTCCTCGGGTCGGCCGAGTGTGTGCATCCAGCGCCCGGCGGCGGCGAATTCGGAGCGCAGGCCGAGATTGACCGCGTCGCCGGTCATCGCGACGTGATCGGGGCGTTGGGCGCGGAGGTCGGCGACGAGCCGGGCGAGCATCTCCATGTCGTTGAGCCGCTGGCGGCCGCGCTTCCAGTTGACCCAGCCGAGGAATCGCTTCAACCGCAACTCGGCGCCGCCGGGAAACGGCGCCGGGCTCAAATGCGGATCGGAAAGATGCGCGATCGTGAAACTCATCGGCGCGGTATAGCCGGCCCCGTGGCGCGAACGCCATGCTAGCCGCCGCCGCGCCCCGGCCGCGCAAACGTTGGCGCGACCGGATCATGCATGCGGGCTTCCTGCTGTTGCGGCCGATGACGCTCGGCGTGCGCGGCGTCGCTTTCGATGCGGAGGGCCGCGTGATGCTGGTCAAGCACAGCTATACGCCGGGCTGGCATTTTCCGGGCGGCGGCGTCGAGCCCGGCGAGACCTGCGAGTTCGCGCTCGCCCGCGAGCTGGCGGAGGAGGCGTGCCTCGCCGTGGAGGCGCCGCTGGAGCTGCACGGGTTGTTCCACAACATCAACGTGTCGCGGCGCGACCATGTCGCGGTCTATGTCGCGCGGCGGTTCCAAGTCACCGGCGAGCGCCGGCCGGATGGCGAGATCGTCGCCGCGCGGTTTTTCGCGCCTGACGCGCTGCCCGAAGACGCCACCCGGGCGACGCGGGCGCGGCTCGCCGAAATTCTCGACCGCCGACCGCTCTCGCCGACGTGGTGAGCCGCGCCGACGCGTGCTAGACGGGCGCCCCGATGTCCGACCTGCCGTTCACGCTGACGCCCGAAACGCCCGATGACGAGGAGGCGATCCTGCGTCTCAACGACCGGGTATTCGGCCCCGGCCGCTTCGCGCGCACCGCCTACCGCATCCGCGAATCGACGCCGACCGATCTGTCGCTGAGCTTCGTCGCCCGCGTCGGGCCGCTGCTGGTCGGGGCGAACGCGATGACGCCGATCTTCATCGGCGATTCGCCCGCGCATCTGCTTGGGCCGCTGATCGTCGAGCCGGTGTTCCGCAGCCGCGGCATCGGCGAGGCGCTCGTCAACGCCTCGCTGGAGGCGACGCGGTCGAAGGGCGGCCGGCTGGTGATCCTGGTCGGCGACGAGCCGTATTACGGCCGGATGGGCTTCAAGCCGACCCCGCCGGGGCGGATCGTGTTCCCCGGCCCGGTCGATCCCGGACGGGTGCTCCACTGCGAACTGGCGGCGGGGGCGCTGGAGCAGGCGAAGGGGCGCATGCGGGGGGCGTGAGGGGCTACGCCTCGTCTTCCAACGCCTTTCGCACCAACTCGGGTTCGCGCGCTATGACGGCCAAAAAAGCTCGTCCCGCCGCGTCGGGTTCGGCCGAGCCCTGCTCCCAATCGCGCAACACGCTCACGGGAATGTGGTAACGCAGCGCGAATTCTTCTTGTGAGAGCCCGAGCGCGCGTCGGATGACTTTCGCGCGCGGGACCCGGCGCATTTTCGCCAAGCGCTCCGCCGTCAAGGGCTGTGCATCGGGATCGGCGAGCGCGGCGGCTTGCACGTCCTCGTCGCTCACGGCGTCAAGCCGATCCCAATCGGTTCTGCCGGGAAGCGGTTGCGTCGAGCCGTCTGAAACAACCTTCGTTACTTCGCCTCGGCTATTTCGTCTGACTACGATGGTATTGGCGTTGCTCATGTTTGGTTGCTTTCCGCGCCGATATTAGCCGAATGCGTTCGCCCCGTTCCGTGTAGACCACCGTCAATAGCACGCCTTTCGCGACGCCGACGACAATGACGCGCTCCTCACCATATTCGCGATCCGCGTCGGAACGATAATCGGCGAAGGCGTCGTCAAAAACGCCGATCGCATCCACGAAATCAACGCCGTGCTTTAGGAAATTGCTCTCCGCTTTGACTTCGTCCCATTCGAATTCCTGATTTTCCATTTTAGCTCGGCCGCCCGCCAGTATTTAAGATTCGGGCGGCAAATCATCCGCCTCGCCCGACGGCGCGTTGAAACTGTCACCCTACCACCCCCGCCGCCTTCAGCCTCCCCCTCTCCTTCTCATCATACCCAATCCCCGCCAGCACCGCCTCCGTATGCTCCCCGAGCCTTGGCGCCGCCCGCTCGGCCATCGCCCCCGCGCCGTCGATCAACATCGGCCCGCGCAGCGCCGGCGCGGTCCCGCCGCGCGCGGCTGTCGCCGGCAATTCCGTCCGCATCCCCCGCGCGCGCGCCTGCGGGTCGGCGAACGCCTCGGCGACGGTGTTGATCGGGCCCGCCGGCACATGCGCCGCCTCCAGCGCCGCGAGCAGGTCGACGCGGCGCAGCCGGCGCGTCGCCTCGGCGAGCGCTTCGATATATTCGGCGCGGCGGAGGAGGCGGCCGGCGTTGCTGGCGTAGAGCGGATTGTCGGCGAGGTCGTCGCGGCCGACGATGCGGCAGAAGTCGCGCGCCTGCCGGTCGTTGCCGGTGGCGACGATCAGCGGCCCGTCCGCCGCTTGGAACACCTGATAGGGTGCCAGATTCGGGTGCGCGTTGCCCATCCGGCGCGGCGGCTGGCCGGAGACAAAGTAGTTCATCGCCTGGTTGGCGAGCACCGCAAGCTGGGTGTCGAACAACGCCATGTCGATTTCGGCGCCGCGCCCGGTGGTTTCGCGCCGGCGTAGAGCCGCCTGAATGGCGATCACGCCATAAAGTCCGGTGAACAGGTCGGCGAACGCGACGCCGGGCTTCTGCGGCTCGCCGTCGGGCTCGCCGGTCAGGTCCATCGTCCCGCCCATGCCCTGGATGATGAAATCATAGCCGGCGCGCTGCGCGTAAGGGCCGTCGTGGCCAAAGCCGGTGATCGAGCAATAGATCAGCCGGGGATTGAGCGCCGACAGGCTCGGATAGTCGAGCCCGTATTTGGCGAGGCCGCCGGTCTTGAAATTCTCGATCAGCACGTCGGCGTCGGCGACGAGCCGCCGGACGATCTCCTGTCCCTCCGGCTTCTCGAAATCGACCGCCAGCGAGCGCTTGCCGCGATTGCAGGAATGAAAATAGGCCGAATCGAGCCGCTCGCCGTGTTCGCCCTCAAGAAACGGCGGACCCCAGGCGCGCGTGTCGTCGCCGGCGCCCGGCCGCTCCACCTTGAGGACGTCGGCGCCGAGATCGGCGAGCGTCTGCCCCGCCCACGGCCCGGCGAGGATGCGGGCGAGCTCCACGACTTTGATGCCTTCGAGCGGTTTCAAGCGCGTCCTCCGAGGTTCGCCGCATAAAGCCGCGTCGCCCGCGCCGCCGCAAGACGGCTTGTTTAGCAAAACCGTCACAACCGTTTAGATAAAATAGCTAGACTGTTCTCGTTGTGGTCGCTTGCCGCGCTCACACGAAAGTGATTCCATTCTCCAGTTGGGGAACGCGAATCATGAAATTCCAAGAGGTTGAGGCTGTCAGACGATCGGTGGAGTGGCCGACGATCGCGCTGGCGGCGCTCATCTATGGATTGTGGTTCGCGGCAACGTACAACTGTCGCGCGTTGCCGTTTCCCGTGCTGGCGGCGCTCGGCGGCGTCTCGGTCGCCTGGCACATGAGTCTGCAACACGAGATCATCCACAATCACCCGACGCGCTGGCGGCGGTTCAATCGCGCGCTCGGCGTGTGGCCGTTGTCGCTCTGGCTGCCCTTCGATTCCTATCGCATCAGCCACTTGCAGCATCACAACGACAACCGGCTGACCGATCCGCTGGAGGACCCGGAATCCTACTATCACACCGTCGAGCAATGGGAGGCGCTAGGCGCGCTCGGACGCGCCCTGTTCCGCGCGCAATCGACGCTGCTGGGACGTCTGCTGCTGGGGCCGGCGTTGTCGATGACGCGGTTCTGGGCGAAAGAAATCGCCGCGATCGCGCATGGCAATCGCCGCCAGGCGCGGATCGCGCTGCGGCATGGCGTTCAGACAGCGCTGGTGCTCGGCTGGGTGATCGGCGTCTGCCACATGCCGTTCGGGCTGTATTTCTGGGCTTTCGTCTATGTCGGGACATCGCTGGCGTTGATTCGCTCCTATGCCGAGCATCGCGCCGAGACCGAGGTCGAGCGGCGCACGGCGATCGTCGAGAACAGCTGGTTGCTCGGGCCGCTGTTCCTGTTCAACAATCTGCATGTCGTGCATCATCTGCGCGCCAGCCTGCCGTGGTACGAGATTCCGCGCTGGTATCGGCTGAACCGCGACGCCGTGATCGCCCGCAACGGCGGTCTGGTTTATCGCAGCTATTTCGATGTGGCGCGCCGCTATCTTTTCAAGCCGCACCACGGCGCGTTGCACCCGTCCGTGCAACCGGTCGAGGAGGTTCAGACGCCGGCGTACCAGTCGTAGCCCTGATCCTCCCAGTAGCCGCCGCGCCCGCCGTTGATCGCGGCGAAGCTGTCGGTGACCTCGATCTCCCGCAGATATTTCGGCATCTTGTAGCCGAGCTGGCGCTCGACGCGCAGCCGCAGCGGCGCGCCATGCGCCACCGTCAGCGGCGCGCCGTTCATCGCGTAGGCGAGGATCGTCTGCGGATGATAGGCGTCGACGAAATCGAGGCTCTCGTAATAGCGCGACGCGTCCTTGTCGGAATCGAGGCTACCGCTGTCCATCGAATCGAAGCAGCGGAACACGACGTAGCGCGCCTCCGGCTTAAGGCCGGCGCGCTGCAATAGCGTCGCCAGCGGCGCGCCGGTCCATTTGCCGATGCAGCTCCAACCCTCGACGCAATCGTGGCGGGTGATCTGCGTCCGCGAGGGCAGGGCGCGCAGCTCTTCGAGACCGATCTCGAACGGCCTTTCGACGAGGCCGCCGATCTTGAGCTTGTAGGCGGTGAAGTGATCGGCGGCCAAGGCCTCGTACGCGTCATCCTCGGGGTCGGTGGTCCCGTTCGCCTTGAAGGCCGGCGAGATGTCGGCCTCGGTGAATTCGTGCGCCATCGACTGCGGCGTCAGCAGCAGCCGCTGCACGAATTTCGACGCGTCCTCGCCGGCCTGTAACGCCGTCTGCCCGGCGCGCGTCGAGGGCAGCTTGTCGCAACCGGCCAGCGCGGCGAAGCCGGTCAGGCCGAGGCCGCCGATGAGGAAGCGGCGGCGGTCGAGGTTTTTCCGTTTCATGGCGCCTCCCGACGCTCGGTTTGAATGGCGAACCAGCCAGATATCATGCCGCGCAGATTGTTGAGCGGCCCCGACAAGACGACCATCACGAGATGGACGACGACGAACAGCAGAAGGAGCGTCGCGATGATGAAATGCGCCGTACGCGCGCTCTGCCGGCCGCCGAACGCCTCCGGCAGCCAGGGCGCCCACGCGTCGAAGCCCGGCGACATCGCGAGGCCGGCGAGGATTTGCAGCGGCAGCAAGCCGAGCACCACGACGAGGTAGGTCAGCTTCTGGATCACATTGTAGCGCGTCGCCGCCTCATCTTTGGGGAAATGCAGCGTGAGATGCTCGCGCAGCGAGGCGCCGATTTCCCGCAGTTCGCGCCCGGTCGGAATCAGCCGCCGCCGCAATTGCCCCGACAGGAGCCCAAACAGCAGGTAGACAAGGCCGTTGACGACGAAAATCCAGGCGAACAGGAGATGCCAGCGCCGCCCGGTCGCGAGGTCCTGATCCGCCGGAAGCGTGATCCAGGCCGGGAAGCCGCGCTCCTCCGGCTCGCCGTCCACGCTGGAGACGCCGAGCACGCCGGTGGTGTCGATGCGCCGGCCGAAGGCTTCGACATAGCCGCGATCCGGCTTTTGTTCGGTCGCGCCGATGGCGAACAGCGGGTGGTCGAAGGTCGAAGCCTTGCCGAGATAGAGCGCCGGATGCGCGTTGAAGATTTGCAGCCCGCTGAGCAGCAGGATCGTCATCGCCACGACATTGATCCAATGCGTGACGCGGATCGCCAGCGGATGGCGGAACACCAGCCGCTTGCTAACCAGGGATCGCGCTGGGACGCTCGCGCTCAAGGACATCTGGGGTCTCCGCAGACGAAGTGTCGGCTGGTACCTACGGGGTCAAGCGGGCGAAAGTTTCTTGGTCAAGCAAAAATAGCGCGCCGCTTTGCAAACGCGCCGACGCGGCTTACATAGGAGTCTGCGGAGCTGGGGGGTTCGTTAGGACAACATTCCTCGGGGCCGTACGATCCCTATGGGAGCTGTCCCTGTCCTTGCCCGTGGGCTTGGGTACACGGCGCCCACCTACTTACGTAGGCGCCCGGGATCTACGTCCGACGGCTTGCTCGGCTTCGCGCTTCTCTTTAAGTCTCGGGGGTTATGGCCCCCGACGCTTCCCTCAAGGCCGAATTGCGCCGCGCCGCTTTGACGCGCCGCGCCGCCTTGCCGGCGTCGGCGCGGGCGCATTTCCGCCAGCGATTGCTGATCGAAGGCGTCGCCTTGGCGGTGCGACGCGAAGCCCGCAGCGTCTCCGCTTTCCATCCTGTGCGCGAAGAGCCGGATACGCTCCCCGTGCTCGACGCGCTGGCGGCGCAAGGCGTGGCGACCGCGCTGCCGGTCACCGGCAATCGCGGCGAGCCGCTGACGTTCCGCCGCTGGCGGCCGGGCGAGCCGACCGTGGCCGGACCCATGCGCATTCCCGAGCCGCCGCCGGAGGCGCCCGCGCTCGATCCCGACCTGCTGTTCGTGCCGCTCGCCGCCTTCGACCGGCGCGGCCATCGCATCGGCTTCGGCGCCGGGCATTATGATCTGACGCTCGCCCGGCTCAGGGCGATGAAGCCGATCGTCGCCGTCGGCGTCGCCTTCAGCGTGTCGGAGGTCGAGGCGGTGCCCGACGAGCCGCACGATCAACGGCTCGATTACATCCTGACCGATTCCGAACTCATAGCTGTGAAGGCCGGCTGATGCGGCTCCTGTTCGTTGGCGACGTGCTCGGACGCTCCGGCCGGGCGGCCCTGTCTGAATATCTGCCCACGCTGCGCCAACGCTGGCGGCTGGATGTGGTTGTCGTCAACGGCGAAAACGCCGCCGGCGGCTTCGGCGTCACCGAGGCGATTTTCCTGGAGTTTCTGGAGGCCGGCGCGGACGCGGTGACGCTCGGCAATCACGCCTTCGACCAGAAGGAGGCGCTGACCTTCATCGGACGCCAGCCGCGCCTGCTGCGTCCGCTCAACTACCCTCCCGGTGCGCCGGGACAGGGCGCGGCGGTGGTCGAATGCCGCAGCGGCGCCCGGGCGCTCGTCGTCAATCTGATGGGGCGCGTGTTCATGGACGCGCTCGACGATCCTTTCCGCGCCATCGACGCCGAACTGGCGGCGGCGCCGTTGGGGCGGGGATGCGACGTCGCCATCCTCGATTTTCATGCCGAAGCATCAAGCGAGAAGCAGGCGTTCGGCCATTATGTCGACGGCCGCGCCAGCCTCGTCGTCGGCACGCACACGCACGTCCCGACCGCCGACGCGCGCATCCTGCCGGCCGGCACGGCGTTCATGACCGACGTCGGCATGACCGGCGACTATGAGTCCGTGATTGGCATGGCGAAAGAGGAGCCGCTGCGCCGTTTCCTCACCAAGCTGCCCGGTGGCCGCATGGAGCCGGCCAACGGCCCGGCGACGCTGTGTGCGGTGGCGGTCGAGACAGGCGCGAACGGCCTCGCCGAGAAGATTGCGCCGGTGCGGCTCGGCGGCCGGCTGGCGCCGGCGGCGCCGGATTTTTGGTGAGCCTGTTGGTTCGTCGTTGCGAGCGTAGCGAAGCAACCCAGCTCTCGGAGATCGTCGGTAGCCGGATGGCCCTGCATCGGCGGCCCCTTGGGTTGCTTTGCTGCGCGTGCAAGACGACTCTGTCAGGCTTCGAGCCGTTCCGCGGCCGCCGTCGCGTCGCCGCCCACAGCCTCCAGGATGCGGCGGTAATACGCCTCCAGCCGATCCATCATCAGCTCCGTCGTGAACGAGGTCTCGTAAGTCCGACGCGCGTTGCGCCCCAGCGCCTCGCGCAAGTCGGCGCTCTCGACCAACCGCGCGACACATTCGGCGAGCTTCTCCGGCTCGCCGGCGGGCGCGAGCAACCCGTCGACGCCGTTCTCGATGAGCTCCGCGGCGCCGCCGACGTCGAAGGCGACGATCGGCTTGCCGAAGCACATCGCCTCGATGAAGATGAGGCCGAAGGATTTCATATTTGGACGGCGCGACGAAAATGTCGCAGGCCGCGTAGCGTTCAATCACGCCGACGCGGCTCAGCGCGCCATAGAAATGCGTCCGCTCCAGAACCTCCGGCCGCCCGGCGTTATCGGTCTCGAACTTCCGCCGCAACGTCGTTTCGCCTACGACAATCCCGTCGTCGCCGACGATATGGGCGACGAGCGCGGGATGTTCGGCGAGCAGCGCCGGCAGGATCGCCAGCAGCGCGTCGGCGCCCTTGCGCTCCTCCAACCGGCCGACGAACAGCAGATGCACGCGGCCGTCGGGCGCGGGCTTTGCGGCGCCAAGGCTGAGATCGCTGATCCCGTGCGGGATGATCTCCACCTTGGCGCGATCAATCACGAGCCC
>CAWEDI010000010.1:0-28700 GCA_963807735.1 uncultured Pseudomonadota bacterium
AATCGCTTATGACGTCTGAGCCAGGAGTTTCCTGAGAAAATCGTCGTTCCAACCGGAGCGTTTGAGCTTGACGCGCTTCGAGCCCTTGGACGTATCCTTGGTGATGATGTTCAACGCCATGTGGCGCAGAACCGCGAGGTTTTCAGGCCCGTTGTCGAGGCGATTCCTGGCCTTGTCCTCGTTCATCGTCACGTCCAAGCTCCAATGGAGCTTGTTCTCGATTCCCCAGTGATTGCGGACGACTTCCGCAAACCGCGCCGGCGTCAGCTTTTCGCTGAGGAGATAGTACGAAGTCTCGGTCGTCGTCTTCGTCTCGCCCTTGCGCGTCACTTCCCGCTCCCGGACGATCATGCCGACCGCTTCCAGGCCGGGCCATTGTTGCGATTCCTTGAGAAAATCGATGTTCGTCTCGACCGTCGCCGTCCGAGTTTCGATCCGGCCATGATCGCCGTCCACCGTGCGGTGGAAGGGCGTGGGCGCCCGATCGGAGTCATTCAGCAGCAATCGAACATCGTCGTGCAGCGTTCCCTGATTTCCCTTCAGCGCCAGCGCGTAGTCGCCGCCTTGGTCGACAATCTGCTGGGCGATCCCGCGTTGAGCGCCCATCGCGTCGATCGTCACCGTGCAGCCTTCCAGCGCCAGCATCGCCAGAAGCTTGGGAATGGCAGTGATCTCGTTCGATTTCTCGTCCGTCGCCACCTGCGCCAGCACCATCCGCGCCTCCGAGCACCAAGCGCTGACCATGTGCAAAGGCGAGCGCTCGCTCGCCGAATTGAACGAACCCCGCAGCGTTTTGCCATCGATGGCGATCACATCGCGCGCCGCCTCGGCGAAATCCTCCATAAAGGCGGTGAAGCAGCGATGAAACGCCTCTGGATCAAGCCTGCGAAACAGCTTGCTGAACGTGTCGTGGCTCGGCATCCGCGCCGGAAGGTTCAAAAACTCCCGCAGGAACTTCTCCTTCTCCTTGGCGAACAGCGCCATGTCGACACACGTCTCGCCACCGCACAGCATCGTGCACAACGCGATGACCAGAAGCTCCATCAAGCCGTAACTGGCGTTGTCCGCCCGCGTATCTTCAAGTTCCGCAAATCGCCCCATGAGTCCCATTCCAGCCACTCCCAAAAGGCATGACTCTCAATGAGACTCTGGCTCAAGCTGATTCGGCAAGACCTTTCAATAGCGTTCCCAAAAGCGATTCCCCTGGCGCTGGCCGGACAAGCGGCCGAAAATCCCGGCGGACGAGGATGAGGAACTGCACGCCCGCCGCCTTGTTGCCCAGCGTTGTCTCTATGGCGTCGACAAGAACCCACGCGCGATCGATCTGGCCAAGCTGTCGCTGTGGCTGGCAACGCTGGCGCGCGACCACGAGTTCACCTTCCTCGATCACGCGCTGAAATGCGGCGACAGCCTCGTGGGTCTGACGAAGGCGCAGATCACAGCAGCGCATTGGGACACATCGAAGCCGGGCCTGCCGCTGTTCCGAAGGCTGGTAAAGGACCGCGTCGCCGAGGCGATGAAGGGCCGCGCGGAAATCCAGGCCGCGCCCGACGACACCGCGCGAGCGATCCAGGAGGCGCGCCATCGAGCATTGGAGACGCGGCTCGAGCCGGTGCGCATAATGGGTGACGCAGTGATCTCGGCGTTCTTCGCGGCAGACAAGCCGAAGGCGCGGGAGAAGGCGCGGGAGGAAGTCGAGAGCCTGCTCACGGGGTCATTGAGCGCGGATTGGAGGAAACTGGAGGCAGCTGCCGCGAGATTACTCGAGTGCGCAAACTCTATCCGACCGTTTCATTGGGAGGCAGAATTTCCAGAGGTGTTTTTGCGAGGGAATGGCGGGTTTGATTTGATCGCGGGAAACCCACCGTTCCTCGGCGGGCGTAAAATCTTCAGCGAATTTGGAAATGCGTATCCAGAATGGCTCTCGACTGTGCGTTCAGACGTTCATGGAAACGCCGATTTGGTGGCTCACTTCTTTCGCCGATGTTTTGACTTGCTGCGTCAGGGCGGCGTTCTTGGCCTAGTCCGAGCTTCTTTCTTCTGCGCGGGTCAAAGAACTGATTTTGCTGACATATGTCATGAGAAGGGCCTCGATATGTTGCCATGTAATTTGTAACTATTCATTGATTTTCATTTGGCGATTCGGTATGAGTCCACCATGTACGTCGAGACCGTCCCCAATCGCGGTTCGCCGCCCGCCATCCTGCTGCGCGAGAGCTATCGGGACGGGAAAGCCATCCGCAAGCGCACGCTGCTCAATCTGAGCCATTGGCCGGCCGAACACGTCGAGGGCCTGCGCGGCATCCTGAAGGGCGGGGTCGTGATCCCGGCTGGTCAGGAGGTCATCACGGTCGAGCGCTCGCTGCCGCATGGCCACGTCGCCGCTGTGCTGGGCACGGCCCGCGCCATCGGCCTCGACCTTTTGCTCGGACCCAAGGATCGCCGCGAGCCCAACCGGCCCCGCGATCTGGTGATGGCGACGATCGTCAGCCGCGTCATCGCGCCGGCCTCCAAGCTCGCCACCGCCAAGGCGCTCGATCCGGCCACGGCGGCTTCGAGCTTAGGCGCGGAGCTGGGCCTTGGCGAAGTCGACGAGAGCGAACTCTACGCCGCGCTCGACTGGCTGCACGAGCGTCAGGACGCTATCGAGGTTGCGCTCGCCAAGCGCCATCTGAAAGGCGGAACGCTGGTGCTCTACGACGTCTCGTCGAGCTATGTCGAAGGCCGCTGCTGTCCGCTGGCCAAGCGCGGCTACAATCGCGACGGCAAGAAGGGCAAGGCGCAGATCGTCTACGGCCTGCTGTGCGCGGCCGACGGTTGCCCGGTCGCGATCGAAGTGTTCGACGGCAATACCGGCGATCCCAAGACGGTCGCCGATCAGGTCGCCAAGCTGAAGAAGCGGTTCGCGTTGAACCATGTCGTGCTGGTCGGCGATCGCGGCATGATCACCCAGGCCCGCATCGACGAGGATTTGCGCCCCGCGGGGTTCGATTGGATCACGGCGCTGCGCGCGCCTGCGCTGCAAGGACTGGTCGGCGGCGGATATCTGCAAATGTCGTTGTTCGACGATCGCGACCTGGCGGCGGTGACGTCGCCCGAGTTCCCCGGCGAGCGCTTGATCGTTTGCCGTAATGCCGATCTGGCGCGCGAGCGCGCCCGCAAGCGCGAGGACCTGCTCGCCGCTACCGAGCGCGATCTGGCCAAGATTGTCGCGGCCGTCGCCCGCAAGACCCGGCCCTTGCGCGGCGCGGCGGAAATCGGCCTGGCCGTCGGCGCCGTCATCGACAAACACAAGATGGCCAAACACATCGAACTGACGATATCAGATACGCGTCTGACCTATCGCCGCAAGACCGACCAAATCGCTGAGGAAGCCGCGCTCGACGGGCTCTACGCCGTACGGACCAGCCTGCCCGAGGAGGCCATCCACGACGCGGCGGCGGTGCGCGCCTACAAATCTCTCTCGATGGTGGAACGGGCTTTTCGATGCCTCAAGACCGTGGACCTGCATGTCCGCCCGATCCATCATTGGCTGGAGGAGCGGGTCCGCGCGCATGTGTTCCTCTGCATGCTCGCCTACTACGTCGAATGGAACCTGCGCGCCCGTCTCGCCCCGATGCTCTACGACGACGATGACAGAGACGCCGCCGAAGCTTTGCGCGAAAGCCCCGTCGCCAAGGCGCAACGCTCGCCAGCCGCCCTCGCCAAGAGCGCCACCGGACGCGCGGCTGACGGACTCCCCGTCCACAGTTTCCAAAGCCTGCTCGCCGACCTCGCGACCCTGGCGCGAAACACAGTTGTCACCGCCATCGCCCCCAATCATCCCTTCACCATCCTCACTCGCCCGACCCCCATCCAACAAAAGGCCTTCGACCTCCTGGACCTACGCATCGCCTGTACCCAGTAGCCATGCGCCAAAATCGGCTCGCAGTCAGCGAGATCAAAGCTTTACGGCTCACGAAAGAAAGAAGCTCCGTCTAATGGTTGAAGGCGACAAGGGACAATCCAAGGCCAACACCAATCGAAGCCGAAACGGGATTACTAAGGACATAGAGACAATGAAAACAAACAACGCACATGAAATCGTTGAAATAATCAACGGTACCCATCGATGTTTGTAGCCAAAAGGCACGACGATCCCTGCAAAACCGATTGCGAATAGCGAAGCATTGTTACTTATAGCGCCAACTATAATGAAGCAAATAGTGAAAATTGCGACTGTTTTACTGATTCGCATTGACGATTCCGGTTTCTTTCGATCCGAAGTTGCAATAAATTCAATCTTAGCGTCGAAAATATATTTCATCAAATCGAACATTAGTGGAATGCATATGGATAAGTACGCAGCTGAGACGCGAAGAATATTTGCGGAATTAGTAATTACCCACCCCCTTGTGTCGGGGCTCGAACTCTGAATCCATTGGGTCATGGATCGGGGTGATTTGCAGCGGCTCAGCAAAGAGCAATTGATCGAGTTGGTGCTTCGGCTCCAGCGGCCTGACAAGGATTCTCGCACGTCGTCGAAGCCGCCGTCGACGGACAAGAAAGAGAAGCGGGAGAACTCGAAGCCTGGCGGGGCGAAAGCGGGGCATGAACCTCACAACCGCGCGCTTGCGGACGATCCGGATGAAGTTCGCGATCACGCGCCGCAGGCTTGCGGTCGGTGCGGCGGATTGTTCGGTTTCGAGGCCGAGCGGGAATTGATCGGCGAGTACGACGAGATCGAAATTCCGCCGGTCAGGCCCTACGTGATCCGTCACCGGCGCTTCGCCTGCCGATGCGTGAACTGTGGCGTCGTGGCAAAGGCTCCGGCGCCCGCGGTGGCGACGACGACGCCTTTCGGGCGTCGCATTCATGCGTTGGCGATCTATCTCAAAGGCTTTCAAGCGCTGTCCTATGAGCGGTTGCGCGGTCTGTTCCGAGATGCGTTCGGCCTGAGCGTGAGCGAGGGCGCGCTGATGAACATGTTCATCCGCCAACGCGCCGGGTTCCAGGCCGAGGCCGGGAAGGCCACGGCCATTTTGCGCGCCGCCAAGGTCGTCGCCAGCGACGAGACCGGGGTTCGCATCGAGGGGACCAACTCCTACCATTGGGTCTTTCACTGCAAGGACGCGGTCGTGCATCGGCCCGATTATTCGCGCGCGGCCCGCGTCGTGGACGAAACGATGGCCGGCCATGTGCCAGCGGTCTGGATTTCGGATCGCTATTCCGCCCAGCAAAAACACGGCGAACGGCATCAGACGTGTCTGGCCCATCTGGCCCGCGACACGGCGTTCGCGTTCGAGCACGGCTCGGACGATTTGCCCTTCCGGTTCAAACTCTGGTTGGGAAAGGCGTTCGATTTCGCCCAAAGCGTAGCCGACTTCGCCGCCTCGACCCTGGCGAGAAAAAAGCGCGATCTGGAAAAGCAACTCGAAGCGCTTCTCGCCGCGCCGACCGAATGCGATCTCGCCCGGGAACTGCAAGCCAAAATCGGACGCGCGCGAGAACAACTCCTCACGTTCTGCCATTATCCCGGCGAGGTCGACCCGACCAACAATGGGTCGGAGCGCAAACTCCGCCCCTGTGTGATCCAGCGGAAGGTCACAAACGGCTACCGCGCCATGTGGGCCGCCGAAGCCGAGGCGGATGTGCGAACCACCGTCGACACCGCGCGCCTCAAAGGCGCCAACCCCTTCGACGTCATCCTCGCAACGCTCGCCTGAAATCGAGAACCGGCTTCTCGCTAAAACTCACACACAAAGAAGGGGTGGGTAATTACGCGAGACAGTGGAAGTTGGCTGGTGGAGAGATGCTAGCGCGATCGCATGCATTCTCCATCGGCCAACCGCCTGTTATCGTGTAGGTCGTTTCGGCTTGCGCCAACATGACCCCAGAGAAGAAGGCGGTGAGGCCGATGAGTGTCTTTATCTTACCACTATATGCCATTGTATTACCTTCAGATGGCCGAGCGGCCAACTCAGGGCTCCGAATCCAGGTTAACGCATTTCGGCACCCAGGATTTCCCGTAGGTAGTTTGAGTTTCGTGCGGCGGCTTTTCGTTTTCGGCGCAGGCTGGTTCGCGGCGGGTTTGGGTTGGGTTTGGCGCGCGGGCGACTTAGGGGGCGCAGCCGTCTTGGGGGTTCGGCGGCGGATTGGATGAGGTTGATGGCGAGGTGTCTGACGATGGCCATGTTTGTCGCGCCGTGCCCCTTGCGCAGCCGTGACTGGTCTTCGTTGAAGTCGACGTCGAGTTCCCAATGGAGCGTGTTTTCGATGCCCCAATGACCGCGCACGGCCCGGCCGGCGCTCGTGCAGGAAAGGCGGCGGGAAGAGATGTAGTAGCGGGTGTCGAAGCGGCAGCGATCCTTCAATTCGGTTCTGGTTTCGACTTTGATGATGGCGGCGGCGTCTTGCAGGCGCAATTCGCCAGGAAAGCGCCTGTCGCCGTTCAACCAATCCGCCTCACGGGCGACGGTGACGGTTCGTGTCTCGATGCGGCCATGACCCTTGTCGAAGTCCGGCGGCGCCTTGTCGAGCATTTTCGGGTCGGCGTCGCGGAAAAAGAGTTCGATTTCGCGCAACAACGTGGGCTGGTTGGCTTTGACGGCGAGCAGATAATCGGCGCCCGCGTCCCGAACGGACTTCGCGATCGTCGGGTTGCATCCCATGGCGTCGATCGTGACGAGCGCGCCTTTGATGCCGTCGTCGACCGCCAATCGCTCCAGAAGCACGGGGATGGCCGTCAGTTCGTTGGATTTTTCGCGCACCGGTTGCTGGCCGAGCACGAGACGACGGTTCGTCGCGAAAGCGGAGACCATGTGCAGGGGCGGCAAGTCTTCGCTGCGGTCGTGGCTGCGACGCGACGTCTTGCCATCGATAGCGATCAGTTCCGGCCTGTGGGGCCAGGTTTCGCGAACCCAAGCGGTGAAGCAAGCGGAAAACAACGCCGGATTGATCCGGTTCATGAAGATCGTCAACCAGCGACCGGTCGGCACGCCCCAGTCATAGGGCAGAATTCCACGCAGAAAATCGAGATTCTCCTCGCCCCAATCTGCGATGGCCTCATAGTCGTCGCAATCGGCGATCGTCCCGCAGACCACCAGAACAAAAATCTCCGACAACCTATACGCCACCCGAAACGACGCTCGAACATCTTTGATAGGCGATAAATGGTGCAAGAGCCGCTTCAGACGGTGCGGCATGACAATCTCTTCCATCGACAGGCTCATGGCGGCGCCTCCAAATCAGCCGCCATAGAGATTCAGCTTTTGTTCCGTTCGTAAATAGCCGTTAACCTGACTTCGGAGCCCTGTCTCGGACGTGTTGCGATTGGACCGCGCCGCGTTCCCTGCTAGAACGGCATATTTTGGATCGAACGCATTCCACGCGTTGCGATTGGACCGCGCCGCGTTCCCTGCTAGAACTAGTCGCGTTCGAAGGTTTCCAGCGGACACGTTGCGATTGGACCGCGCCGCGTTCCCTGCTAGAACCGGGCTCGACATCCGCACTTACGTCGAGCAGTTGCGATTGGACCGCGCCGCGTTCCCTGCTAGAACTGCTCGTTTCGCGTGGGCAGAATTGAACAAGTTGCGATTGGACCGCGCCGCGTTCCCTGCTAGAACTTCGAGGCGAAGTTCGAGAAGGCGTGGGGGGTTGCGATTGGACCGCGCCGCGTTCCCTGCTAGAACACGGAGGAAGCGCTGTAGGAGCCGGGCAGTTGCGATTGGGCCGCGCCGCGTTCCCTGCTAGAACTTGAAACTGGATCGCCCTGTCGTCGATCGTGTTGCGATTGGACCGCGCCGCGTTCCCTGCTAGAACGGACGGAACCGGCATGAGCTTGACCGAAAAGTTGCGATTGGGCCGCGCCGCGTTCCCTGCTAGAACCCTCAACAACGGCTCCCGCTGGTGCTCGCTGTTGCGATTGGACCGCGCCGCGTTCCCTGCTAGAACGGTCGTCTCGTAGAGGATCGCCTCGCCGTCGTTGCGATTGGGCCGCGCCGCGTTCCCTGCTAGAACCCGGCGCAATGACGGTGCGCTGAGGTTCTTGTTGCGATTGGGCCGCGCCGCGTTCCCTGCTAGAACCGCCGGAAATACGAGCACGCGCTGGGTGTAGTTGCGATTGGGCCGCGCCGCGTTCCCTGCTAGAACATTGCTCCAAATGTGCCGCCAAGTTCCGCAGTTGCGATTGGGCCGCGCCGCGTTCCCTGCTAGAACTATGCGCTTGATGTCGCACGCGCTGCACTTGTTGCGATTGGGCCGCGCCGCGTTCCCTGCTAGAACGAAAGCCGCCTGGCCGAAAACCCGCTGCTCGTTGCGATTGGGCCGCGCCGCGTTCCCTGCTAGAACGAACGACAGGGAGGCCAGCGGCCGCCGCATAGTTGCGATTGGGCCGCGCCGCGTTCCCTGCTAGAACCCCGCGCCACGAAACGAGGCGCCTGCAAATGTTGCGATTGGGCCGCGCCGCGTTCCCTGCTAGAACGTGTCGATAATCTCGTCGCACGTGGACTGTTGTTGCGATTGGGCCGCGCCGCGTTCCCTGCTAGAACAGAATCGCAGTGATTATCTTCGACAATCATAGTTGCGATTGGGCCGCGCCGCGTTCCCTGCTAGAACGACGGATGCGGCGTGCCGTTCGAGCCCGGCGTTGCGATTGGGCCGCGCCGCGTTCCCTGCTAGAACCCGGCGGCACGCGTCTACATGACGACCTAACGTTGCGATTGGGCCGCGCCGCGTTCCCTGCTAGAACCGCCCTCTGAAAACGCATTGTTTTCAGAGGGTTTTTCGTTTCATGCGGCCCGAAAATCCCTGCCAGCGCATGGAACCGAGAGCGTAATTTTCCGTCCGTTTATTCAGAAGAGAGCAAGCTGTTCCGGCCGCTCGGGACGAGGTTTCGAGTCGCGGCCGCGAAAGCTTTTGATGTTCTGATATTGCTTGTCGGTGAACCAAAGCACCTCCACCTTTCCAGGGTTCGGCACAGCCGCGCCGATCTTGCGCGTCAGCGTTTCTGCTTGTTCCTTGCCCGCCGTAAAGCGCAGGTAGCAGGAAAACTGCATCATCGTGAAGCCTTCGTCGAGCAGGAACTCGCGAAATTTCGTCGCCCGTTTGCGCTCGGGCTTGGTCAGGACCGGAAGGTCGAACAGGGCCATGACCCACAAGATGCGAAATCCTGAAAGAACGTTGTGTTGGCGGATTCACGCGCCGTCGTCCGCGTCGCGTGGTTTCCGGCGATCGGCGAGGATCGGGATCGGCGAATTTGGCAGGGTCAAGCGTTTTGCGCTCGCCCAGGAACACCTGCGCCAGAGATCCGGCGAGGCGCGACAGAACGGTCGAAAGCGGCGTCACGCCTTCATCGGTGACGAAGTCGGCATGCAGCACGAGCGCGAGCCGCCGTTTTGCGGCGATGTCCAGCGCTTGCGCGCCTTCGACGCGACCAGCGCCTTCGCGCGCGAGATCGACGGTCGGGCGGAACGGCTCCATCAGGTCGTCGGCCAGAGCGGAGGGCGTCGCCCTTGGAGCGGTGATGCAGCGAGAACGAGGGATGCAGCCCAGCGCCGACGATCGCGCGCGCCGTCGCGGCGCGCAGCACCGTATAGCCGTAATTGAGGAACGCGTTTGCGCCCGCCGGCCTCGCGGTCGCGGCGAAATCCGGCCCCGAACAGGGCCGGGAAAATAGCGCTGCGCCGCCTGCGCCTCCTTGTTGTCGGGGTCGCCCGACCGCACGCGCGCGGCGATGGCCGCGCATGGCGCCGCGCCGTCGGCGCCGACGCGATCCAGGGCCGCCGCCTGCGCCAGGATTTTCGCGCGCGCCAGCTCCGCCCAGAGGCGCTTGCGCAGGGGCAAAAGCGCCGCCGGCCTGCGCCTCGATGCGGTCGCCCTGGGCGTGGTGCCCGTCGACGGGCAAGAGATAGCCGACGGGGCGAAAGTCCGGCCCGCAGATGACGAGCGGCGCGCCGCGCGCGGCGAGCGCGGCGATGGCCTGGGTCGTCACGCTGGCGGCGGGATGGGAGAAGATCACCGCCTCGATGTCGTCGAGCGGCGCCTGTCCGAGCCGGCCCTCGGGCCCGGCACTTCGAGAAACCCGCGCGACAGCGAAAGGCGGCGGCCCTCGCCGGAAATTTCGACGATTTGACCCAACATGGCGCAGCCTCGCGGGCTTGCGTGCCGGAACGTGGCGAAACAGCGGGATTCCGGCGCGGACTGGGCGAGAGGCAAATCAGGCGCCAAACCTTCGCTGGAAAAGCAAGGTCGTCCGGCCGCGGGCGTTCCGCGTCTCAGAATCGAAGGTTGCTGCGCAACGAGTTCCTTCTCTCCAGACGGCGTCACCCTGAACGCGAACCGCATTGCGCGCCTTTAGCCCCGCTATCGCCGCGAAGTCCCATCGAAACGGATCATCGGGATCGACATGGCGTTTTGCATAATCGCCGCCCTCGTTGTGCGGAACAAGGTAGAGAATGCCGTTGCTCGGAGACAGACGCACCACCGTCTTCACGCGCCTGACCCCATCCGCGTCGTCCACCTCCACCGCATCGCCCTTGTGAAGCCGCATCACCAGCTTGCCGCCCAGCTTTTCGCGCTCCCATAGCGGGCGCCAGCCCTTCTGGTTGACCTCGAACACCGTCGCCGCGAACCCCTTCCAGCTCCCGTCGCGCATCTGCACGATGTCGATGTGGTGATTCTCGCCCGGCGTCACCGCCTTGTATGTGGCGCCGGTGCGCCGGTCGCGAATCGGCTCGGCGCTGTCGTCGGCCTTGCCGACGCGTACTCGGCGGATCGTCTTGCCGTCGGCGAGCGGCGTCGCAGCGAAGGCGGCGAGCGCGGCCTTGAAACCCTTGTCGTCCTTCACCTTGCCCTTGGCGTCGCGGAACGGCGCGACGACGGCTTGCAGCTTGCGCGCGCAGAGCGCGGATCGCGCACCGAATCGACTTCGCCCGCCGGTCAGGTCGACGAGCGGCTTGCGGCGGACGAGATTGCCGATCTCGCCGGCCTCCGGCTTATCGGACGATGAAGCCATAGGCGGTGTCCTCGTGCAAAGCCCCCGCCTTGCCGTGCTCCGGCTTGTTCGACACCACCAGCTTTTCGACCGAAGCGCGCACCGCCTCGCGAAAATGCTCGAACGGCCAGGGAATCTTGCCGAGCGTCGCGTCGAATTCGGTCGCCTCCGCTCTTCCGGCTTCGCGCGCCAGGCTTTGCAACAGCGAGCGCGTCATCGCGCCGATCACGATGGCGTCGATGGCGTGGTGGCGATGGTCGGTGCGGTTCTTGCGGTTGTCGTCGCCGAGCAGGCCGTTGAGCCCCCATTTGCCGCGCAGCAGGCCGGTCAGCGTGCCGGGCGTGACGTAGATCTCGTCGGGATCGCAGACCTTGCCGAGATAGGCCTTGGCGAGGCGCGAGAGATATTTGGTCTCGTTGAGCTGGCGGGCGAGGAAGCCGCCGTCCTCCTCGAAACGCTGCATCGCGTCGGGCTTGAAACGCCAGCGTTTGTTGGGCGGCAGTTTTTCCGCGCGGGCGACGATGTCGTCCCATTCCGGCTTGTCGCCAAAAGCCTCGAACGGCGACTTGCCGCGCTTGATGCGGTTCATGGCGCGAAAGCACAGCACCTTGTTCGCGGCGCTGTCGTCGAGCGTGCGCGAACGCGGCAGGAGATGCTCGACCTCGATGTCGTCGCGTGAAAAGCTGGGCGACGCCGATCGCTCGTCCAGAAAACGGGCAAAGCGCCACGCCGTCGCCGGCGCGCAATTGCTCTTCATAGAGTTTCAATCGCGCGCGGTTTTCGCCGGTGTCCTGCTCCTTCAATTCGGCGAGCTTCGCCACGCACGCTTTGTCGTTCGCCGCGCGGTTGTCGCGGTTTCTGGCTTTCTCCTCCTCCTTCTGTTTCGCGGTCAGCTTCAGGTCGCGCGCGAGTTCGACCACGATCTGGTCGGGCGCGCCGAAGCGCGGGATCAGCGCATTGACGACGCGGCGCAGTTGGTTGAGCCCGATATGGACGGTCGGGTTCGACAGGCGGCCCCAAAAGGCGGCTTCGTCGTCCCGGTCCTTCTCGTCGAACGATCCCGGCAGCACATGGCGTTGCAGCGACTTCGCCGTAATAGGGGAGGCGGGCGAACACTTCGCCGTCGCGCTCGTCCGAATGGTGCCAGGGCGGGGTTCGGTCCTGGCCCGCGACGAGAACGGCCTTGTCGTAGGTCAACAGACCGCCATGCTCGTCGCGCCCCTCGATCAGCGCTTCGAGAATGGCTGCGTTGGCGGTGCGGCCGAAGCGCGCATATCCGTCGGCGAGCGGCCCGCTCATCTCGACGCATTGCGGCCGCCGTCGCTTTGTCGAGCCCATCTTCGGCAACCAGCCGCGCGATCAACTTCGCCTCGTCGGGTTCATCGAGCAATTTCGCGACGAAGGCGTCCTTTTCCGCCCAGTTCATCGCGCGCCAGCGCGGCGCGAATCCTTCGACCTTCGCCAACAGCGCGCCGGTGAGCGAGCCCTTGATCTCGGTCTCGCCGGATTCCTCGAAATTGATCCTCGCGGCAGTGCCCAGCTTCAGCGCCTTGCGCAGCTTCGCGTAGGTCATCTTGATTTCGTAGAGCAGCACGCTGGCGAGCGCGTCGCGTTCCACAGGCGTGAGCGGTCGGTCTGGTCGGTCGCCCTGCAGGATGCGGATATGGGCGAGCCGTTCATAGACCCCGCGCGCTTCGACGGAGGGCAGCGCCCTGGGCAAGCGCTCCTCGCCGGGAACGAGGGTGCATTTGCCAATCCTGGGCGGTTTGAGGTCGCGCTGCCGGAACAGCGTCGTTTCGATGATTTCACGCCGCTCGGGCGTGAGCAGCGCGGGATGATGCGGTTCCTGCGCGCGCCAGATCGCATCGAATTCGCTCCGCAGCATGTCGCGCGTGGGATAGAATTCATAGAGCGCCTTGGCGCCGGCGCCTTCGAGCCGGATGCGCGTCGGCTGGCGGCCCGCGTCGCGAACGCGCTTGGGATCGTGCCCCTCGCCCCGGTGGCGCATCCACAGGAACTCGCCGAGCGTTCGGCAGTTTTGCGCGCGCAAGGCGTCGGCGAGTTTTGCGGAGGCGACGGCGATCTTGCCCTTGTCTTTGTCGCCCTTGTCGGTCTTTCGGTTCGATTTGAAGCCGCGCCGCTGGTTGAGATGGAAGATCGCGCGGCCCAGTTCGAACGGCGCCAGGGCGTGGTCGAGCGCGCGGGCGCGCAATTCATAGGGGTCGCGCGCTTCGAGCGCCTTGCGGTCCCCGGCCTCCACCGGCATCAATCCGGCCTCGACCAGCGCCTTCATCAGATCGGCGCGGCGCAGCACGAAGCGGTCGCGCCGCTTGCGCGCCTGCTTGGGAATGCGCCGCATCGTCGCGAGCGATTGCTGGTCCTTCGGGTTGCGGCCGTCCTTGAACAGCCGAACGCCGCTCCACAGCAGTTCGACCGGCGCGTTCGGGCCAAAGTCCGGATGACCCGACGGGCCGGTGCGCCAGACGGCGGAGCCAATGGAGTTCGTGCCGAGATCGAAAGAATATCGAATGCCCATCGGCTCACCCTATTTGAACGCACAATGGCGTGAATTCGCTTGCTTGGGAATCGGGCGCTGATTATAGACGAGTCGTTCTAGCAGGGAACGCGGCGTGGTCCCTTCGTTAACAAGGTTCCATACCACCAGATGAAGGCGGGCTCCGGTCCGCCTTTTTCTTTTGGCGGCTGCGAGGACGCGGCTGGGATTGGGTGGTTCCGCCTGGAGAAACCCTGCAGAATCAGTCGTTCACCCGCCGACCGTGGTCAACGACCTCGGCTACAGGGACTACGCCGCCAGTTCGGCAGAAAAATTCAACGTCATGTATTGTGAAAAACAGAAATATATGCTAGTGTGAGATGTCTGGTTTTCGGAGCCATCATGCGCCACACGGCTAAAATACGGAAAAATCCCGGTCAGCGGCCGGCAGGAGCGGGATTGGAGCGGGGAAAAAGAAAAAACCGCCCGTTTCGCCTCACAGCGCGTTGAAAAAGCTCAAAATGGCCTGAACTTCTCTTGGCGATTCTCTTGGCGGCGGGCGGTCTGGGACGCGCGAGTCGGCGCCAAAAGCGGAAATCTGGGCCACGATCAAGAAAATGGCTTGCGCCTCAGCCGCCGCGGGCGCGCCATTTGCGCCGGAACTGGGCGAGCGCGGCGGCCTGCAAGGCGGTTTGCAGGGTGACGACGCGGACAATCTCCGGCGGCATTTCGTGCAACGGCGCCGCGCAGGCTTCCGCCACGGCGAATAGCCGGTAGCCGAGCGCCGCGCCGGCCTCGAGGCTCGTCTCGACCGGGCCGGGGTCGCCGAAGCCTGAGAGTACCAGCGTGGTCGCGCCGGCCTCGTCGAGCCAGGCCTCGAGCGCGCCGCCGGCAAAAGCGTCGGCGCCTGTCATGGCCAGCATGGCCTCGCCGGGCAGAGGCTGGGCTTCCGGCAGATAGGCTCTGCTGTCGACCGGGGTCAGGGTGCGCCTGACGTGGGCGACCGGCAGGCTCTCCTTGCGCCAGGCCTGCACCAGCAGGCCGATGGCGGCGCCCACGATCGCGCCGTTGCGCGGATCGGAGATCACGCGCTCGGCGTCGATGACGATGAGGGCGGCGTCGGAGGGAAGGCGCATGGCTCTAGCGCGGCAGCAGCGCCCAATAGTCGAAATCGAGCACGACGCTGGGGTCGTAGCCCTCGCCCGACTTGTAGGGATGCGCCGCGCAGGGGTGGTTCTTGGTCGCCACCAACCGCAGGCGCAGCGCCCCGACGTCCGTCCGCCCCGGCAGTTCGGCCGCGTCGAGCACCTCGCTCCAGGCGTACACCGTATCGCCGGCGAACAACGGCGCGACATGCCGCCCGGCGTTGATGGCCGCATACGTGGAACGCGTTGGCGAGCCCGTTGAAGCTGAGCGCGCGGGCCAGCGAGATGACGTGGCCGCCGTAGATGAGCCGCCGCCCGAACCGGCCCTGCGCCCTCGCTGTGCTGGTTGAAATGCACCTTGGCCGTGTTCTGGTAGAGCCGGGTCGCGATCATGTGCTCGGCCTCCTCGACGGTCACGCCGTCGACATGGTCGATGCGCTCGCCCTTGGCATAGTCGCCCCAGCGATAGGGCGAGCCGGCGAGCGCGAGGTCGTAGGCGGAAGCATCGAGCGGCAGGGCAGGCGGCGCCGAGCGCGGCCGGCGCGACGACGGCGGGGAGGTCTGGGACGTGGGCTTCGGCGACCGCGGCGGCCGCGTCGCGCTTCCTCACCATCACCCAGCGCACGTATTCGATCACCGTTCGCCCGCGCTGATTCGCGCCCCGCGTGCGCACGTAGACGACGCCGCTCTGCCGGTTGGAGTTCTCCTTCAGCCCGATGACTTCGGAGGTCGCCGACAGCGTGTCGCCGGGATAGACGGCCTCCAGGAACCGCCCGTCGGCATAGCCGAGGTTGGCGATGGCGTTGAGCGACACGTCGGGCACCGTCTTGCCGAACACGACGTGGAAGGCGAGCAGGTCGTCGATCGGCGCGCGCGGGTAGCCGAGGCTCTGCGCGAAGGTTTCCGCGCTCTGTACGGCGAAACGCGTCCCGTAGAGCGCCGAATAGAGCGTGGCGTCGCCGGAATTCAGCGTGCGCGGGGTCGCGTGCGCGAGCGTCTCGCCGATCCGGAAATCCTCGAAGAAACGGCCAGCTTGCGGTCTTGGAGCAGCACATGGTCAGAACACGTAGGGCAGGATGTAGAGTTCGATGATGCGCTGCACGAGCAGGATCAACAGGAACACGACTACGGGCGAAATGTCGATGCCGCCGGTGTTGGGCAGATAGCGCCGGATCGGCTTCTGCGCCGGCTCGGTCAGCGAACCCAGCGTGTTCCAGATCGGGCGCACCACTTCATTGCGCAGATTGACCACGTGGAAGGCCACCAACCAGGACATGATGGCGGAGGCGATGATGACGAACTTGTACAGCTCGAGCGCGTAAAGCACGATCTCGAATACGGCGCGCATGAACGCTCCTTCCAGTGATTCCGGAACGCTCCGCGCCTGGTGCGGATCATTTCCGTCGTTGACAGGCGCAAGGCCGGTGCGTAAACAGCCCACGCGTCGGGGCTGTAGCTCAGATGGGAGAGCGCTGCAATCGCACTGCAGAGGTCAGGGGTTCGATTCCCCTCAGCTCCACGGGCCAGTCCTGTGGATTGCCCGACGTTTCCGCAATGTTGAAATATTCAACGATTTCCGCGGCTTCTGCGTAATGGATTTGGTCTGCCAACTCATTTTTCTCTGAAAATCCGGCTATTCTGGGCTCTCTGCGACCGAAGTCTCTGCCCGGGAATTTTCGTTTCCCCGAATCGAGGATCGATATTCGATCGTGATCGATGAGAGCAGCGCAATGGAGTTCGAAGGATCGTGATTCTCTGTCCCGCAAGTCCATTGAAAGCTTCTCTTCGATGCCCTCGAAAGCGCAAATAACGCTCATGGCCAAAATCGGTTGGGCAGGCGCTTGGTCCAAACGTTCGCGTATCTCGCTTCCGGGTTGAAATTAATTCGGCCAATACATCGCTGGTGACCGTACCATCGCGTTTGATGTCGGCGCTGAGTTTAGCGGATCTATCGGAAGGAAACAGTCAAAGCCATCCGCAACGGGCGGTCCGCCGAGGCTTATATGTTGTCCATCGCGAAAAAGGTGAACTTTCCCTCTCTACGAGCTGACCTTTCGTCGAGGACTTGTTCGCCTAAGTTCGCATCGCTTGCCACGATCTTGGGTTACGCGAACTCGAGCGGCCTGGGCACCGTGCTGAACTCATCAGCATCACACAGTAGTTGCTCCGCGTCTTGCCTGGCGCGAGTATTTGCTAATCGCGCAGGATTCATACCCGATACACGTGTGCTAACGGACTCTCGGCGCATCACGATCAGAGAACCTTTGTACGTAGCGCCGCCTCCCGCTCCGTGCTTTCCATCTACTCCGCCCAGACTTAAGCCCTCGCGGAGTTTCGGCGCAGCAGTGTCTGTTCTCCGATTGTTGGCATTGAAGGCCTGGGCAGGTTTCGCGCTGGCGATCTTCCGGCTCCTGGACTCGGCTTGGCTGTCGTCGAAGTCGTCTTTTCCGTTCGCGTTGCGAGCTTTCGATTCTGCCCGGGCATTTTGAATCGATTGGTCCAATACGTGTGCTCTGTGACTAAGCCCGAAGGTGCTCAATGAGTTGGCTTCACCTTCTTCGGACCTTTTCATTACGGTTGTCTTCCTAATCGCGCCGCCCGCGCCTACAAACCTTTCAATCAAAACGCACAGATGGGAATCGAGCCGTCGCAGGCAGAAACTGAGGAGGATGAGCAGTTTTCCGAAAAAGTGGACGAACATCGTCTGATCCATTGGCCACCGAGCTCGAGCATTTTGGGCTTCTCACCGGAGCGAGCCCCAGATCAATGCGATCAAAGGGGCTGATGATCTACGCGAAAGTTTCCATGCACGAGCAGGTATGACAGTTTTGCTTCCTTTCATAAGGATTGCCAGTCAATTCTAGCGCCTGCCCTCAAGTAATTTACTCTCGGGCTGACTGCCCGCGCACTCCGATGCTTAGTTGATGAGGCGTCAGAAGATCGTCGCCTGCGCAGATTTTATAGCCTATCGATTGGTACGCTTTTCTTCGCTTCGCGGCCATCCTTGCAAGGACCGGGACGTTTTGATCTACGTAGTCGTAGATCAGTACCTCCCGCTTTGTGTCATGCCGACGATGAAGCCGGCCGGCGTATTGGGCCACCGTCCCCTTCCACGCGATCGGCATCGTTAGGAAGAGCGTATCAAGTCGGGGATCGTCAAACCCCTCGCCTAGATAGCGCCCCGTCGCTACAATTACCCGCTCTTCGTCATCAGCTATATTTGACAGCTTGCTCGAAATATCGCGTCGTTGACGATCAGTTTGTCCACCTCGAAGGACGATCACATTCTTCGCGAATCCTTTCAGCCGCGCCGCAAGGATTTCGAGATGATCCGTTCGCTCTGTTATGATCACCGGCGAACGCTTTGCGTCGAGCGCACGAAGGATGTCATCGAATATTAAGTCATTCCGAGCGGCGTCGTCCGCGATCGCTCGGAATATATCCTGAATAGGAGGTGTTGCCTCCGAGGCAGCTGCCGCCAGCGCAAAGCTTGTCTCTCTAGTGATGACGGTGTGCTTGAAGGATCTCTTTGACGCTTCCGAGCGCGGATCCGAGCGGTATCGAATAGGGCCGCATTGCATCGCAATGATCGGGTGGCGGCCATCTTTGCGTGTCACGGTTGCGAATTCCGACGCGATCCGGCCACCTATTCCGATTTGACGTCGGCCACCGTACCGATTTGATCCCGGCCACCATTCCGAAATGAAGGCGGCCACCTGAGCTGTTGAAGGCTCACCCCGTTTGGTCCCCGCGAATCAGCAACCGAGGCAGTCCTCGCCCGTCGATGGTCGACGAGGAGACGGGGATGCCGGCGAAGCGGGAACTAAGCATGCGACAATTGCGAACACTTTTGCGGCTTCACCACGGTGGGGTGAGCGCGCGCGAGATCGGGCGACGTCTGGGCGTGGCGCGCTCGACGATCCAGGACAATCTGAAACGGGCGGCGGCGGCCGGATTGGCGTGGCCGCTTGCCGACGACGTTACCGACGAGGTTTTGGAGCAGCGACTGGTCGGTCGTGTTGGATTTGCGACCGGTCAGCGGCGACGAACCGAGCCGGATTGGGCGGCGCTGGCGCGCGAGTTGAAGCGGCCCGGCGTGACGATGATGATCCTGTGGGAGGAATATCGGGAGATCAACCAAGATGGTTACGGATACAGCCGGTTCTGTGACTTGCTGCGTGGGTTCGAGCGACGGCTGAACCCGGTGATGCGCCAGCATCACATCGCCGGGGAAAAGGCGTTCGTTGACTACTCGGGCAAGCGGATCGCGATAGTTGATCCCGAGACGGGCGAGATCCATGAGGCTGAGATATTTGTTGGCGTGCTCGGCGCTTCTAACCTCACTTACGCCGAGGCGACCTGGACGCAGCAATTGCCGGACTGGACCGGCGCGCACGTGCGCATGTTCCGCTTCTTCGGCGGGGTTCCGAAGCTGCTGGTTCCCGACAATCTGAAGAGCGGCGTCAACAAGGCTTCGTTCTACGACCCGGAGATCAACCGAACCTACGGCGCGATGGCTGCGCATTATTCGGTCGGAATCCTTCCGGCCCGGCCCCACAAGCCGAGAGACAAGGCGAAGGTCGAGGCCGGCGTCAGGTTCGCGCAGACCTACATCCTCGGACGATTGCGCGCGCAGACCTACTTCTCGCTGGCCGAATGCAACGAGGCCATCAGGCTCGTCATGCAGCGCATGAACGAGCGCACGATGCGCCATCTGGGATTGAGCCGGCGCGAGTTGTTCGAGAAGATCGAGCGGGAGGCGCTGAACCCGTTACCGCTCGACGATTGGGAGTTCGCGGAATGGCGACGCGCCCGGGTCAATCTCGACTATCACATCGACGTCCATGACTTCCTGTACTCGGTTCCGCACGCGCTCATTCGCGCCGAAGTCGAGGTCCGGGTCACCGAGCGTATCGTCGAGGTGTTCCATCGCGGCCAGCGCGTCGCGGCCCATCAGCGCCGCTACATGGGCCGCAAGCACGGCACGGACCCGGATCACATGCCCAGTTCCCACCGGCATTACGCCGAATGGACGCCGGATCGCTTTCGCCGCTGGGCTGGCAAGATCGGACCCAATACCGAAGCCCTGATCAGCGCCGTGCTCGCCAGCCGAAAGCATCCCGAACAGGGGTTCCGAACCTGTCTAGGGCTTCTGCGCTCGTATCGCGGGCTCGACGCGCGCCACGTGGAGGCCGTCTCTGCCCGCGCGCTCGAACTCGGCGTCCTCAACTGCAAGGGCGTCGCGTCCTTGCTCGCCCGCAAACCTGAAGACGCGACCGCCAAGAACGAGCCTCCTGCCACCCTGTTCGACCACGCCAATCTGCGTGGTCCCGGCTACTACCATTGAGAGGAAATCTTCATGTTCGCTCACCCTACGCTCGATCATTTGCACACCCTCGGCCTTCATGGGCTCGCCAAGGGATTCAAGGAACTGGAACACAAGCCGGAAGCTCGCAGTCTCGATCATGCCGAGTGGCTCGGCTTGCTGCTGGAATACGAACTGACGCTGCGCCGGCAGAAGCAGTTCGAAACACGGGCGCGGGTCGCCAAGCTGCGTCACTCCGCCAACATCGAGGACGTCGACTATCAGACGCCGCGCGGACTAGACCGCGCGTTGTTCCTCAAACTCTCGGCTTGCGATTGGATCGCCGAGCACCGCAATCTCATCATCACCGGCGCGAGTGGTCTCGGCAAGAGTTGGCTTGCCTGCGCGCTCGGCCACAAAGCTTGCAGAGAAAATATCTCCGTCCTCTACACGCGAATGCCACGGCTGTTTACCGAATTGGGCGTCGCGCACGGCGATGCGCGCTATGCCAGGCTGCTGAAGTCCATCGCTCGCGCGAAACTGCTGATCCTGGATGATTGGGGACCAGAGGCGCTCACGTCAAACCAAGCGCGCGATCTACTCGAAATCGTCGAAGATCGTTATGAAAAGGGATCGCTAATCATCACCAGCCAAGTTCCAATCAACCGCTGGCATGAATTGATCGGCGTGCCAACACTTGCCGACGCCATCCTCGACCGCGTCGTTCATAACGCCTATCGCATCGAACTCTCCGGCGAGAGCCTGCGCAAGCGCGCCTCATCGTCCTGACGCCGACATGCGCGCGGGGGCCGGCTGGTCCGACCCTCGCGTCACCAAGGCCGTGGACAAAGCGGGCTTCGCTACGGCGCAATGGAGAGCGCGCTACGCCCGCTTTGCCCACCGCCACCCCATCGGCGCGTCCCGACACGACCCTCCTCCTCGGCCACCGCAGGCCCAAAATCCACCCCCCGCTTGACCAAGCCGCCGAGCCAAAACATCATCCCCTCGATCCGCGGAAGCAAACGCTGGGTGGCCGACATCAAATCGGAATCCCGGCCGGCTTCAAATCGGAACAGGTGGCCGGCTTCCGTTCGGAATGCATGGCCGGCTTCGTCGGAATCCGCAGGCACGGTTCTGGCCGAGCTTCCGTCCGGCGTCATCGGCGGCTGTGGCGCGCATCTGCATCGGTTGGTTCTGATGCTGCATTTTCAGGGTCAGATGACCTGCGAGCGGATCGTGACGTTGTTGACGGCGCGCGGGCGTGGCGATCTCGAAGCGGCAGGTCGTGCGGTTGCTGACGGCCAAGCTGGAGGCGTTCCGCGCCGAAGACGAGGCGGTCTTTCATGCCGGGCTTTGCGTCTCGCCCTATATCAGCGTCGACGATACCGGGGCGCGCCACGCCGGCAAGGCTGGCTATACGACGCAGTTCGGTTCGGATCGGTTCACGACTTTCCGCACGGGGCCGAGCAAGTCGCGTCTGGCGTTCTTGCGCAATCTGCTCGGTGGAACGGCGCGCTACGTCATCAATGCGGCTGCGTTCGCCTATGTGCACGCCGGCGCTCTGGCTCAGGGCGTGATCGACAAGCTCAGCGGCGCGGCGGAGCGCGAATTCGCCGGAGAAGCCGATTGGCGGGCGCATCTGACCGCCCTCGGCGTGACCGGCTGAAGGTAGCCCCCGACCCGGTGCGGGTGGCCAGCGAAGCGGCGTTGTGGGGCGCGATCCAAGCCGAGGGACGGCTCGTCGAGACCGTCATCTTGTCCGACGACGCCGGCCAGTTCCGGGTCGGCGACCACGCCCTATGTTGGGTTCACGCCGAACGCCTCGTCCACAAGCTCATTCCCGCCAACGATCGCCAGCGCAACGCCGTCGAAAACGCCAAGCGGATGATCTGGTGGTTCTACGCCCAACTCAAGGACTACAAGCTCGCCCCTAGCCCTGAGCGCGCGGCCGAGCTTTCCGCCCGCTTCGAACGTATCTTCAGACGCCGAACCGGCTATGCGACGCTCGACAAGCCTGCTCAAACGCCTGCTGGCCAACAAACAAGAACTGCTGCGCGTGATCGACCGGCCCGAAGTCCCCTTACATACTAACGGCAGCCGAAAACGACCTGCGCGCCGTCGTTACAAAACGCAAAATCTCCGGCGGCACGGTCAGCCAAAAAGGACGTCAAGCCCGAGACGCCATGCTCGGTCTCGCCAAGACCTGCGCCAAACTCAAAATCTCGTTCTTCCACTACCTCGGCGATCGGCTCGGCATACCAGGACCCCAAATCCCCAGACTCGAAACTCTCGTCACCTATCCGTTCGACGAGGTTCTGTTGGCGACGCTGGTCGGCGTGGTTTGTGGCGCGGACGATTGGGACAGCGTGGTGGAAATCGCAGAGGCGTCGCTCGACTGGCTTCGTGGGTTCTTGCCCTACAAAGAGGGAATTCCGACGGCGCAAACGTTTCGCAAGGTGTTTCGCCTGATCGACAGGCGTGCAATGTCGGAAGCGTTCGCGGCGTGGGCGGCTTCCGTTCGACGCATCGAACCAGAGATCGTGGCGATCGACGGCAAGACCCTGCGCGGTTCGAAGAAGGCGCGAGGTGGGGAAGGCGCGCTGCACTTGGTCTCGGCCTACGCCACGCAGGCGGGACTCGTGCTCGGCCAACGCGCGGTCGAGGGCAAGTCCAACGAAATCAAGGCGATTCCGGAACTGCTGAACATGCTCGCGTTAGAGGGAGCGATCGTGACCATCGACGCGATGGGAACGCAGAAGGACATCGCCGCGCGCATCGTCGACAAAGGCGGCAAATACGTGTTGTCGCTGAAAGGCAATCAACCCGGATTGCTCGAGGACGCCAAGCTCTACTTCGACGATCCCGGTTGCGCAGCTGCCGCGGTCCGCGCCACGAACGTCGACGCGGGACACGGCCGCGTCGAAGAGCGCGTCTGTCGAGCCGTCGACGCGCAATGGCTCGCCGAGCGTCATCCCGAATGGAAGGGCCTGAAATCGCTGGCCGTCATCGAGGCCTCGCGCATCGACAAGAAAACAGGAGCGGAAACGCGCGAAGCCAAATTCTACATTTCCGCGCTCGAACCTGACCCCGACGCAATCCTGGCCGCCACGCGGTCACATTGGGGCATTGAAAACAAGTTGCATTGGACGCTCGACGTCACATTCGACGAAGACCGTTGCCGAACCCGAAAGGACAACAGCGCGCATAACCTGGCCATTGTCCGACATGCCGCTCTCAACATCCTCAGAGCCGATGCCTCCAAAGGCTCCATCCGCCGAAAGCGCCTGCGAGCCTGTGCCAGCCCGAAATTCAGATCCAGCCTCTTTGCAACTAAACAGGCCGGTGATGTGTTAACGATTTAGGATCATGCCCTGGGTCGAGAGGTCAATCCGGTTGACGCAGGTGGGTAGCTGTCATAGAAAGGGCGGCCAATAGAAAAATTGTTTCACGTGAAACGCACGGGCCACGGCGACACAGAATTGCTACCCATCGCAAACTTCATAAGGCCAGATTTGCCAAAAATATCAACAAAAACTGCGAAGCGACTTGCTGTCTTTACATCTCTTCTTCGTGAATGGGCGCGATACCAGAACCTGATATCGACGAGCGATATGCTTCACGTTTGGAGCCGCCACGTTCTCAACTCACTGCAAATCCTACGACTTGTACCAAACGCAAACCGTTGGCTCGACATCGGATCGGGAGCCGGTTTCCCCGCTGTAATTATCGCGAGTTTTCTAGCAGAAAATCCGGGAGCCGAAGTTACCTGTGTGGAAAGCGATCGGCGCAAATGTGCGTTTTTATCGACTGTGGCAAGAGAAGCCAAGCTACCACTTAGGATTTTCCCCCGCCACTCTCAACTACTGCGCTCGGAGGAATATCGGTCATTTGATGTCGTTACTGCTCGCGCCGTAACTGATCTAAATAATATAATAAAACTCACTGAGCCGCATCTGACGACAGGGGCTAAGGGAATATTTCAACTTGGCGCTCACTTGACCGAATCGCCGTGTAACCAAATTCCGAATATTTACACTTGCGAATGCGTGCCCAGCATTACAAGTTCAAGCAGCATTATCGTCGCAATCGAGATAACTTAACGGAATGGGATGCTAAAATTGTGTGCACATCGCATGAGTCCGATCCCTCTTTCAGCGTTCAACTTCAAGAACTATCAGGCATGCGCCCAACCGTAATCGCGTTTGCAAACCAGAAAGGCGGCGTCGGGAAAACAACAACAACGATCAATCTTGGGACCGCTTTAGCCGCCATAGGCGAAAAAGTACTCGTCATCGATCTCGACCCACAAGGTAACGCATCAACCGGCCTAGGAATTTCGAGAGAGATGCGAATACCTTCAATAAATGATGCGCTTCTAAAACGCACTCCCTTATCCGAAATGATCATTCCTACTCCAATTCCCCGCCTCTTCTTAGTTCCGGCAAATTCCGATTTGCTTGGCCTTGAAACTGCTATGTCGTCGCAAACAAGTCGAATTCAACGCTTAGGATTCGCCATAACAGACTTAATTAAAACAGCCAACATAAATGAAGTGTTTGACTATATACTAATAGATTGTCCTCCGTCTCTAAATTTACTAACTGTCAATGCGCTTGCGGCGGCAAACTCTGTTCTGGTACCTTTACAATGTGAATTTTTTGCCCTCGAGGGCCTCTCTCAACTGCTACAAACGGTAGACGATATTAAAACTCGAATTAACTCTAAATTAGTGATTCTCGGCATTGTCTTAACAATGTTTGACGCGCGAAATGCCTTTGCTCACCAAGTCGTGCAAGACGTGAGAACCATTATGGGTTCTAACGTTTTTGAGACGATTATACCACGCAACGTTCGTGTATCTGAAGCTCCCTCGCACGGCAAGCCGGTGCTTCTGTATGACCTCAAGTGTTCTGGTAGTCAAGCTTACTTGCGTCTAGCCTCAGAAGTGATATCTAGGGAAAGACAACCGAAGAGATAGTGAAAACATCGTAGTCTACCGCTGTCTCGATACCAAACTTTGGACTATCACTATGCAAACCAAATCACGTTTAGGCCGAGGTCTTGCCGCCCTATTGCGCGAAACGGCTTCTGACAAAATCTCTAGCGACGAAATAAATGGAAGTATCAATTTGCCTATAGAATACATTTCTTCAAATACACGCAACCCACGGAAACTGTTCGACGTTAGTGAAATCGAAGCACTCTCAAATTCAATTAAACTTCGTGGCTTGCTGCAACCAATATTGGTTCGGAGAATATCTGGAAGCTCGAACCAATATGAAATTGTCGCTGGGGAGAGAAGGTGGCGAGCTGCGCAAATAGCAAATCTACACGAGGTTCCTGCAATTATTGTGAACGTCGATGAAAGTGAAGCGCTCGAAATTGCACTTGTGGAAAATATCCAGCGCACGAATCTTAGTCCGTTGGAGGAGGCAAATGGCTTCCACACGCTAATAGACCAGCACGGGTATACGCAGGAAGAAGTTGCTCAAATTGTAGGAAAAAGTCGCAGTCAGGTGGCCAACACGCTCAGATTGTTAGCTCTAACAGATTACACTAAATCACTCCTCGAAAGCGGGGCTCTCACACCTGGGCACGCAAGAGCACTAATCACACATGCGAAATCCTGACAAACTTGCCGATGCTATTGTCTCAAAGGGGTTGACTGTCCGAGACGTCGAAAAACTTACAACTAGAAGGCGTGTGAGGAATGAGGGTCAATTAAACGCGGACAACAATACGTATCCGGATTTAGCTGCGTGGGAGCGAAAACTGTCTCAGGTATTAGGAGCGTCAGTTCGTTTGTTAAAACTCGGAACTAAGTATGAAGTTAGGATCGAATTTCAAGAATTGGATCAATTGGAAGATTTGTACCGACGAATAGTAAACAATAACAGGATATAATATATTAATTGTCTGCCGCAGGTGAAACTGAGTCTTTGTAATCGGTTTGCAGGAAACTCTGAAATTTCAGACTATACCCTGTTCAGCCGAGGACCCGAAAATCCTTGGGTGAGATTATGCGGAAATTATCCGTGACCGCACTCGCGGAATTTGGTCCAACTCCTGGGGAACTTATCGCGAAGGAAATCAAGAGTAGCCTCGGCGAATTCTTTGCAGGTGTCGTAGGTTTTGTTGTGCGTGATATTCTTGTGCATCACGCCCCATAACCGCTCGATCGGATTCAGATGCGGGCAATAGGCCGGGCAGGAAATGCAGCTTGATCCGGCATCCGGGCCGCGACAGCCATTGCTTCACGAGCTTGGCGTGATGATAGCGCGCGTTGTCGAGGAAAACGTGGATGCAGGCCATCAGCGGATACAGCGATTCCAGCGATTCCAACAGCCGGATCGTCGACATCGCATCGACCGTTTCGACTTCGATCATGCGGGTCTGCCCGCTCTCCAGATCGATCGCGCCGTGGATGTTGATCCGTTCGCGCCCGCTCGTCTGTTCGATGGCCAGATGCTGTTCCTTGGGCGCCCAGCAGCCCACGGGCCGCGCCGCGTGGGTGGGATGGACCGCGTCCACGAACACCACGATCTCGTCGTCGCCCATGGAATTCAAGGTGCTTTCATAAAGTCGATGAACGCCTTCTGCGTCTCTTCGTCGAGATTGCGGGAGATGACTTCGGGCTTGCGATATTCGAGCCCAAGGCGATGCAGCAGAGCGATCAGACCGGAGCGGCTTTCGTAGACGAGGCCGAACTCCTTCTCGATCCAGGCCTCGAACTGGCGCGCCGAACGCGGCAGAGTGGCGTTGACCCAAGCCTTCAAAGCCTCGCTTTGCTCGAACTTCATCTTGCCGGCGCTGCCGCCCATCTCGATGCGCGTCAGGCCTTCCAGACCACTCAGTTCGAACAGTTCGTACCAGCCACGGATCGTGTCGTCGTCAAACTGATCTTCGACAGTTGGCGCCTGGGTGCGATGTCCAAATCGTTGATATTGTTGAACCGGTGGCTGCAAATTTGCGAAAACGTAGTGCCACGCTGTCCTAGTATGTCGTTGACTTTCATTGCGTGGTGTCGAATTTTGTGCGGACCACGAACGAGTCGCGCCCACGGTTCCGCGCCATGTATTTCCGCAAGAAGACCTCCGGCGGCCGCGCCTATCTCCAGATCGTCGAAAGCCGGCGCGAAGGCGGGTCGGTGCGCCAGCAGGTGATCGCCACGCTCGGCCGCCTCGACGATTTGCAGCAGAGCGGACAGTTGGAGCGGTTGCTGCGCTCGGGCGCCCGGTTCGCCGACAAGGCCATCCTCGTCGAGGCCGTCGCGTCGGGCGACGTGACGACGAGCGCGGCGCGAAGGATCGGGCCGGCGCTGGCGTTCGAACGGCTGTGGGAGGAGACCGGTTGTCGCGCGGTCGTCGAGAACCTCGCCGGCGCGCGCAACCATGACTTCCCGTTGGAGCGAGCGGTCTTCCTCACCGTGTTGCATCGCCTGTTTTCCGGCGGCTCGGACCGCGCGGCGGATCGCTGGCGGGAGGATTATCGGATCGAGGGCGCGGACAGGCTGGACCTGCATCACCTGTATCGGGCGATGGCCTGGCTCGGCGAGGAGTTGGCCAAGACCCAGCAGGACGGCGCCACGCCGTACGCGCCGCGCTGCCTGAAGGACGTCCTGGAGGAGGACCTTTTCGCGCGGCGCAGGGATTTGTTCAGCGCGCTCGATCTGGTGTTCATGGACACGACGAGCCTCTATTTCGAGGGCGCGGGCGGTCAGACGCTCGGGCGGCGCGGCTTCTCCAAGGACCATCGGCCCGATCTCAACCAGATGATCCTGGCCGTGCTGCTGGATGGCGACGGCCGGCCGGTGTGCACGGAGATGTGGCCGGGCAACACCGCCGACGTCGGCAGCCTGATCCCGGTGATCGACCGGTTGCGCAAGCGCTTTGCGGTCAACCGCGTCTGCGTCGTCGCCGACCGCGGCATGATCAGCGCCGAGACCCTCGCCGAACTCGAAGCCCGCGATATGCTCTACATCCTCGGCGTTCGCGAGCGCACCGACAAACTCGTGCGCGAACTCGTGCTCGACGATCCCGCGCCCTTCGTCCCGTTCTTCCTGACCAGGCGCGGACACGAGGTCGACTACGAAGCCAAGGCGGTCACGCTCGCCGGACGGCGCTACATCGTCTGCCGCAATCACGACGAGGCGCGCAAGGACGCCGCCGACAGGGCCAGGATCCTGGCCGGGCTCGAACGGGAATTGAAGAAGGGCGACAAGGCGCTCGTCGGCAACAAGGGCTATCGCCGCTTTCTCAAAAACCCCGAGGAAGGCCATTTCGTCATCGACCGCGCCAAGGTCGAGGAGGACGCCAAGTTCGACGGCGTCTTCGTCCTGCGAACCAACGCCCGCCTGTCGCCGCTCGAAGCCATGCTCGTCTACAAGCGTTTGTGGACGGTGGAGCGGACCTTTCGAACCTCCAAGAGCCTGTTCGAAACCCGCCCGATCTATCACAAACTCGACGAGACCATCCGCGGCCACGTCTCGTGCAGCTTCCTCGCGCTCGTCCTGAAGAAGGAACTGGAAGACCGCATCGCCGCCCTCGCCGAGCCGGCTGCGAAGGGAGCGCCGCCGCGCGTCTCCTGGCCCGACATTCTGGCCGACCTCGACTCCTTGACCGAGACCGAAATCGAACAGGACGGCAAGCGCTTCCTGTTGCGCTCGGCGCCCCGACCCGCCGCCAGCCTCGCGCTGCGCGCCGCCGGCGTCGCCCTTCCGCCCACCGTGCGCCAAATCGCCGACGCCTGAACCGCCCCTCCCGCCACGAATGTAGTGCCACGGCG